>OZ244154.1:0-1685000 GCA_965216335.1 Aestuariivirgaceae bacterium
CAGGACATCCAGACCGCCGAAGGCGTTCTTGCCGACCGCCGCAGTTCCGATGATCTGAGCACCGACGAACTGCGCAACCGGGTTCAGCGCAACCGCACGCTGCTGCGCAGCGGCCGGTTCGAGCAACGCCATTCAACCCGCCTTCGCGAGCGTCTGCGGGCTGACCGCAGAGAGCTGCGCCAGCGCCTGGAAGCCCGGCGCACCGGCCAGGACGGGTTCCGGCAGCGGGACCAGCGCCAGTTCGAGGGCCGGCTGCTGAGTGGCGACGTGCGCCCGTCACACGCCCTGCGCACCGCGCGGCTGTCGGCCCGTGTCCACAAGACGCGCGATCTTCTGGCCCGTGACGACCTGACATACCGCGAGCGCACCCGGCTGCTCGACCTGTTGGAGAGCGACCGGCGCGAACTGCGCAGCCGTTTGCGGCATCGCCGCGACCGGCGCCGTGGCGATCTCAGCCGCTGGCTGCGCAACAACGAGATCAACATCGTCATCGCCCCGCCGAGCGCCTATGCCCCGCGTGACGACATCGCCTTTGCCGAGGTCGACGATGAACTGATCGAGCGCCAGCTGGTCGCCCCGCCGCGCTATCGCATCGACCGGCGTTACTCGTTCGACGAGTACCGCCGCCAGCCCGACCTGCGCCATGCCATGCCGGCGATCGACGTCGACAGCATCAACTTCGGCTTCAACGAGAGCTTCGTGCGCGAGGAAGAGATCGACCAGCTCGAACGCCTCGGCGCGGTCATCGAACGCATCGTCGCCAAAAACCCCGGAGAGGTGTTCCTGATCGAGGGGCACACGGATGCCGTCGGCTCGCCGGAGTACAACCTGCGGCTGTCGCGCGAACGCGCCGAGGCCGTGCGCCGGGCGCTGCTCGACTACTTCGTCATCGACCAGCGCAACCTGGAAACGATCGGCTACGGCGAGCAGTACCTGAAAATCCCGACGCCCGAGGCTGAGGAAGAAAACCGCCGCGTCTCGGTCCGCCGCATCACCCCGCTGCTGGCCGGGCGCCAGTAGCGCGCCAGCACAGGCCCAGCCTTGCGTCACTGCTGTCCGGTTTAGCGAAAAAGCCTCCTTCCCCCAGAAAGGGGGAAGGTTGGGATGGGGGTTGATGGCGGTGCAATGCACAGTGAAATCAATGTGTTGTGCGGCCATCAACCCCCTCCCTAACCCTCCCCCTTTCTGAGGGAGGGAACATTTCGGGCAAGACCGAGTTCATGCCCGGCATGTGCAAGAAGTTGTTTTGGCGTTGTTTTTGAACGGCTTGTCACATTCATCGGGACGCCAATCCGGGCAGCCTCAACGGTGAGCCGGGGTTTGTTTTCCGTCAGCTATCGCTTGAAGCCCTGCTGCCCCGCCGCTATAAGGCGCGGCATCTGATTTGCTTTTCACCACAACCGACAAGGACCGACCCGCCATGACCGAGCGCACCCTTTCGATCATCAAGCCCGATGCCACCCGCCGCAATATCACCGGCAAGGTGATCGCCAAGCTGGAGGAGGCAGGGCTTCGTGTCGTGGCGCAAAAGCGCGTCAGGTGGTCGAAGGCCGATGCCGAGCAGTTCTATGCCGTGCACGCCGAACGCCCGTTCTTCGGCGAACTGGTCGACTTCATGACCTCCGGCCCGATCGTCCTGCAGGTGCTGGAAGGCGACAATGCCGTGGCCCGCAACCGCGAGGCGATGGGCGCCACCAACCCGGCCGATGCCGCCGCCGGCACCATCCGCGCCGAGTTCGCCGAAAGCCTGGAGGCCAACTCCGTGCACGGCTCCGACTCCCCCGAAAACGCCGCCAAGGAAATCGCCCAATGCTTCACCCCCAACGAAATCGTCGGCTAGTACCTGCGGTACATGCGTTCGTTTGCTGATGTGTGTACCGTGTTGAGATGACTGCGGTTTTCCTCTTGGGTGGGTGCCGGTTGCCCGGGCATCTCTGGAACCGGTCATCACCGCGCTCGTTCCACAGATGCCCGGTTTAGCGGTGATTACCCCTTCCCCCAGAAAGGGGGAAGGTGGGGATGGGGGTTGATGGCGGTGCAATTCGGCAACGATTTCAATCTTTTGCACCGCCATCAATCCCCACCCTAGCCCTCCCCTTTTCTAGGGGAGGGAAAGATTCGAGCCTTGCTGATTCCAAGTCAGACAATCAAAACTCTCGCGCAGATTTTTGATTTTGAAGGGCCTTTTATACTCATCACGAACTTAGTGCGCCGGGCGATGTGTTCGCACCACCTCCATGGCATTGACTTGTCATCCTGGCCGAGCAGAGCGAGTTCCGGAACTCTAAACAGCTCGGCAAGGCTCAGAGATCCCGGATATGGCCGAGCGGCCATTCCGGGATGACACAGATTCGGTAATATCGCCCGATGCTCTAGGCCGGTCATGACAGTGCCCGTTCCGGAAATGACGAAATCGGGAGTCTTCGCAGCGGCTGCTGGTCGTCAATAAGAAGAACCCCGGCGCCATGGGCGACCGGGGTTTGCTGTTTCTGCCTGTGTGGAAAACCGCAGCCACATCACCGCGAGACGCACGTCGGCAATACGAACGTCTGCGTCACCGGCGTTAGATGCGGAATTTGCCGAGGACGCGGCCGGTGCGGGCGCTGACGCTGATGTAGTAGCGCTTGCCGTGGCGGCTGGCCTTGAAGCCGTAACGGCGGCCACGGCAGTCGGCGATCGCGATGTGATGGAAGCCGCGGTCACGCAGCATGTAGCGGATGTCGTTGCAGCTCATCCGGCGGTAATAGGGCCGCGGCGCGGGAGCATAGTGACGGTAATGCGTGCGCTGATCGTAATAGGGCGCCGGGGCGGCGTAGCCGTAGCTGTAGCCATGGTAGGGCACACCGACACCGATGTGAAACTGGACGTTCGACCCGGCCTTGGCCTCGCCCGGCTGGAAGGCGAAAACGGATGCTGCAACGGCGGCAGCGGCGATCATCGTAGACTTGAACATTGAAAGGTCCTCCTCAAAACCTCTGAAACCCGACACCACCAGCTCCACCTGGTGTGTTCGATGGCGGCAACCTACACGGACCAACCTGAACGCAACCGGAAGCGGGCGTTCATTTGGGGTTCAGGGAGGTTAACGGCGAGGAATGTCTACTCTAGCAGCTCTTCCTCCCACGGATACCCCGACAGCGCCTCATACCCATCCTCGGTGACCAGCACCTGTTGCTCCAGCTTCACCCCATCGCACTCACCCACGGCGCCGATGTAGCTTTCTATGCATAGGACCATGCCGGGTTCGATCACCCCGTCATAGGCGACCGGGCCGCGGTGGGCGTAGTTGATGCGCGGGACCTCGTCGCACATGCCGACGGCGTGGACGACGCACGGATAGGCCTGGAGCTGGAACTCCTCGGGCACCGGCCAGGCGGCGGCCTGGAACGCGCTCAGGGTGATACCGGGGCGCACCAGGGCAAGGTTGTGCTCGATCTCGTCGAGGGCGTAGCGGTAGAGCTGTTTCTGGCGTTTCGTCGGGCGCGCCGGGCCGCAGTGGAAGGTGCGCGAGATGTCGGCGAAATAGCCGAACGGGCCGACCATGTCGGTGTCGAAAGCAACCAGATCGCCGCTCTCGATGACCCGCGGCGAGGCCTCCTGCAGCCACGGGTTGGTGCGCGGGCCCGACGCCAGCATGCGCCCGTCGTGCCAGGCGCCGTTATTGGCCAGATTGGCATAGTTGAGCAGGCCCCACAGCTGCAGCTCGGTGATGCCGGGCCGGAGCGCCTCGCGCATCTTGGCGATGCCGTGCTCGGCGACGGCCACCGCCCAGCGGATGCATTCGACTTCCTCCGGCGACTTGATGATCCGGGCCTCCTCGGCGATCGGCGTGCCGTCGATCACCTCCAGCCCGCGCTGCAGCAGCGCCTGGGTGAGGCTCGGGTTGATGTATTCAGCCGCCACGCGCCGGCTGTCCGAGCCGATTTCGGCCAGGTAGTTGACCATGTCGTCGGCCAGCCGCCGGGTGTATTCCGGCAGCTCGGTGCCGGCATCGAAGAACGAGAACGGCTGGCCCTCGCGGGTCTCATCCGCGCCCGGCGGCACGCCGTAGCCGTTGAACATAACCGTCGGCCCGTCCTGGGCGAGGAACATGTAGGTCGAGGGGACGTGGGCCTGGAACAGCTGGTAGGTCTGGTACTCCGCCGCATAGCGCAGGCTCAAGGGGTTGTGCAGCATCAGCACCGCCACATCGGCCCGCGCCATCGCGGCGCGCAGGCGGGCCTTGCGGTAGGCGTCGAGCGCCGCGAAGTCGATCTCGGGAACGGGGCGGGTCTTCGACAGATCGGCCCAGCCGCCATCGAGCACAAGCTGGTCGGGGGAGGGGGTGGTCATCGGCGCAGGTTCCGCTTGCAAGTGGGGTACGCAGAGAATTGTGCAATGCAATTCGCGCACTGAGTCAATTGGAATCTGCGGCACCCCCGGCACCCCGGGCGGCTGACGCCGCCACCCCCTCATCCGGCCGCTGACGCGGCCACCTTCTCCCGCCAGGGGAGAAGGGTAATACCCCTCTCCCCTGGCGGGAGAGGGAGGGGCCCATCGCGTCAGCGATGGGAGGGTGAGGGGGTGGGCGGTGCATCGATACACACCGGCGCCGCGCCGCTGTACGCCTGCACCCCACCCTGACCCTCCCCACAAGGGGGAGGGGACGCCACCGCCTCTCGCCCGGCGATAACGAAACCTGTGGTGCGCTGCGGCACGCAGGTTGCAATCCCACCTTGAGGGCCGCAGAGTATTCACAGCACGAATACCAGCAACCGGCACGGCGCATGGAGATCAAAGACAGACAACAGCTTGAAGACTGGATGAAGACCCAGCCAAAAGACGTCTGTGTGATCATCGCGGCGAGGGCGGCGCTGAGGGTGTTGCCTGCGATCGTCACAACGTTGAGGCAGTACCCTGATGACTTTGCCGCTCGATTTGCTTTACCCATCTTTCGCGCCGACGCCGTTGCATGGTTTGCTGGGGCCTGGCCACATAGTGGACAGCTAGGAAGAAAAGCGAGCAATGCCGCCAATGTTGCCGGTGATGCCGCCTCTGCTGGGGGGCATCCTGTCCACGCGACTGACAGGGCTATTGTCTATTCTGGCAACCGCGTTGCCAGTGCCGCCGCCTCTGCGGCCCGCGTCGTTGCTGACAGTGCTGGTTTCTTTGCCACCGTCGCAGTTGACACCGCCGCAATTGCCGCCACCGCAACTGACGGCTCCACCTTTGCCTTGTCAGAGGACGTTGAGGTTGTTGGAAGGGTTTCGCATCCAGCTCGTCGGCTATCTCACGAGGCGATTTGGATTGATAGCATTCCAGACATCATGCCGATATTGTGGCGGCGCCTCAAAGAAAACCTGCCGCCCGAGGACGATTGGAACGTCTGGATCGACTGGTACGAACGCCGCCTCACCGGCAATCGCGGCCCGGTCGAATACGAGCAAATCTTCGTCGACATCGAAGACGACCTGTGGTCCAAAGGCCCTGCCGCCGTCAACGCCCACATCAAGCAGCGGCTTGCGGAGTTGGAAGGTGGGGACGGTGACGGCGAGGTCTTTGCGCAGCGTCCGTCAGCGTTTGCCTTTCACGAGTCCGGCGGAAAGATCGTCGCGACGCCGCAGAGCGATCTGCCGGCTGATCCTGCATTTGCAGTGGCCCTCTACGATGAGGTGAAGCGCAAGGCGCAGGCGCTTGAAGAGCGGCTGCAGAACACCAACGCTGCTCCAAGGGTCAAGCAGTCGGTTGCCAACATTCTCGAAGCGTTGGGAGACACCTTGGATGATGTCAATCCGGCGATCCTGCTGATGCGTCAGCGCAGTCTGGACGCCGACACCCGTGCTTACGACACCGATGAGGGCCGCGCCGAATTGTATCCCGATGCCATTGCGGAGTTGTACGACGCGGCCGCCAGCGTGAACGACCTGTTGTCCGTGTTCGCCATCGTCCAGTCCATCATGGCAAATGCCATCACGGTCGAGGTGCAAACCCAGGACATCGGGGCGGTTCAGGCCCACCTCAGTGAAATCCGCGCCGGGGCATCCGGCTCCGACCTCGTCGATCAATCCGCTTCGGATGCGCTTAACGCTTTGGATGCTGATGTTGCCAAGGCAACCGAGGACATGGAAACCGCCACCAGCGATGAAGAAGAAGCCGAGGCGCGCGCCCGCCAGGCCAGGATTGTCGCCATACAGACCCTGGACCATCGCAATTTCGTCGCACGTGTGTTCAGCCGTGTGTCGAGGGAAATGGCTGAGGTTGGGGCTGAAAACTGGGCTGAAGCCAGGAAGGGACTGAAAAAGGGAACAGGACAAATTGTAGAGACAGGCTGGAAGGCATCCCCTGCAGCGGCCTTGGCAGCCATGCTTTTGCATCCGGTAGCCGGACTGGCGGTCTACCTTCGCGCTTTCTACAGCCTGGCAAAGAGCCCTCCGGCCAAGAGCCTTGAAAAGGCCAAGCGGGAGAAGCCCCCGAAGGATGATGGAGGGGTAGAAACCTAGCCGACCATCCGTCATTCCGGCGCAGGCCGGAATTAAGGTGGGCGGATGAGGGCGAGCAGAACCTCACATCTGGACCCCGGCCTTCGCCGGGGTGACGTACCTCGGGTTGGGTTGTCAGTTCCCCAAAGTTGTCATGGCCCGGCTTGACCGGGGCATCCAGTATCCGCTGGGGCTGGTAGGGTTTCACAGGCTGTGCCACGGGCTTGGGCTTGGTGGATACTGGATCACCCGGTCGAGCCGGGTGATGACAAGGCAGGGAGCGTGGCAGTGCGTGTTGGCTGGGGCGAGTGGCGATGGGTGCGGTGCGGGTGCGTTGGTACTGTCGCGGTGGCTCCGCACTCCGGGCGGCTTGTGCCGCCTCCCCCTCATCCGGCCGCTGGCGCGGCCACCGTTCGAGCCTGCAATCGCTCCACTGGAGCGATTGCTGATCGCCTCTTACCCCGCCAACGGGAGAAGGAGCAAACCCTCCCCCTTGTGGGGAGGGTGGACAGCGCATATGCGCTGGCCGGGTGGGGTGCGGCGGTGCCAAAGCATACGGGCGGTGTTGAGCTGAACCGCCTCGCCCCACCCTAGCCCTCCCCACAAGGGGGAGGGAACTGGTCCGTGCCGGGTCGCGGGGGGCGTTGCGCAAGTTCTTCTCACCTGTCGTTGTTCCCAGTTCACCGCGCGGGCCGCAATCGTGGCTACAGTGTCGCAATTTGCTCGGGCCGGGCGTTTTCGGGCTTTACGGCGACTGGTGAAAATGGCTCTACTGTCGCGACGTGATTTGGCCTGGGAGTGAGCACGATGAAATCGCATGCGCGGGTGGTGATTGTTGGCGGTGGCGTGATGGGCGTGAGCCTGCTCTACCACCTGGCCCTTGAGGGCTGGAAAGACGTCGTGTTGCTCGAAAAGGGCGAGCTGACCTCCGGTTCGACATGGCATGCGGCCGGCCAGTGCCCGAGCTTCGTCGGCTCGATCAACATGGGGCGCATCAACCAGTATGGCCTGGAGTTGTATCCCAAGCTGGAGGAACTGACCGGCGAGGCGGTGTCGTGGCACGGCTGCGGCGGCATCCGGCTGGCGATCTCCGACGACGAGGTCGACTGGTTCAAGTATGTCCACGGCATGTCCAAGCTGATCGGCTACGAGGCGCACCTGATCGGGCCGGACGAGATCAAGGAGCATCATCCTTATCTGGAAACCTTCGGCGTCAAGCTCGGCTATCTGACCATCAACGACGGCCATGTCGCGCCCGCCGACGTGACCAACGCTATGGCCGCCGGCGCGCGCCAGAACGGCGCAACCATCTACCGGCGCTGCCAGGTCAACGACATCAAGCGCCAACCCGACGGCCAGTGGAAGGTGTTCACCGACAAGGGCGACATCACCTGCGAGCATGTGGTCAACGCCGCCGGGTCCTATTCCGACGTGGTGGCGTCGTGGAGCGGCCACATCACGCCGATGGCCAACGTGCTGCACCACTACATCATCACCGACCCGCTGCAGCAGCTCATCGACATGGAAAAGGAACTGCCGGTGGTGCGCGATCCCTATTCGCACTGCTACCTGCGCGAGGAAACCCATGGCGTGCTGGTCGGACCCTATGAGACCGACGGGGCGCATATCTGCTGGGACGGCAAGCCGCCGTCCTGGGATTTCGAAAGCGAGCTGTTGCCGCCTGAACTCGACCGGCTGCTGCCGTGGCTGGAAAAGGCCACCGAGCGCATACCGCTGTTTGCCGAAGCGGGCGTGAAGTCGATTATCCCCGGCGCGATCACCCATACGCCGGACGCGGCCTCCCTGCTTGGCCCGGCGCACGGTCCGCACGGCTACTGGATGGCCTGTGGCGCCTCGATCGGCATCGGCCAGGGCGGCGGCTCGGGCAAGTACCTGGCCCAGTGGATGGTGCACGGCCAGGCGGAAATCAACATGGCCGAACTCGACCCGCGCCGCTACGACACCTGGGCAGACGGCGACTATGCCCGCACCATGGCGGTGGTCGACTATCAGCACATGTACTACTGCTACCGGCCCGGCGAGCAGCACACCGACTGCCGGCCGATCCGCACCTCGTCGTGCCACGACCGGCTGGCCGCCGCGGGGGCCCAGTTCCAGCAGGTGTTCGGCTGGGAGCGGGCGCGCTGGTTCGACGAGACGGCCAAGGGCGAGGACTTCCACTTCCGCCGCTCGAACTGGTTCGAGCCGGTGAAGGCGGAATGCCAGGCGGTGCGCGAGCGCGTCGGGCTGATGGACCTGTCGACCTTCTCGAAGTTCGAGGCGTCGGGACCGGACGCCCTGGCCTTCCTCGACCGGGTGTGCGCCAACCGCATCCCGAAGAAGGACGGCGGCGTCATCCTCGGCCACCTCTTGACCGAGGGCGGTTTCATCGAGGCGGAAATCACCGTCACCCGGCTGGCCGAAGACCTGTTCTACGTGCTGTCGGCGGCAACGGCGCAACTGGCCGACATGGATGCGCTGCGCAACCGCGTTGCGGCGGGCGAGGACGTCACCATCACCGACGTGACCGACGGTTACGGCACCCTGGTGCTGGCCGGTCCGCGGGCGCGCGATGTCTTGTCGGCATGCACCGGCGAGGACCTGTCGAATGCCGCTTTCCGCTGGCTGACCGCCAAGGAGGCGACGGTCGCTGGGGTCGACGGCGTGCGCCTGCTGCGCATGAACTATGTTGGCGAGCTGGGCTGGGAGCTGCACGTGCCCATGGCGCAAATGCCCGCCGTGTTCGATGCGCTGATGGCGGCGGGCGAGCCGCACGGGCTGAAACTGTTCGGCACCTACGCCATGAACTCGCTGCGCATGGAGAAGGCCTATCGCGGCTTCGGCTCGGAACTGACCTTCGAGGTCACCATGATCGAGGGCGACATGGAGCGCTTCGTCAACCTGGACAAGGACTTCATCGGCAAGACCGGAACGCTGAAGTCCAAGCAGGAGGGTCCGCGCATCAAGCTGGTCTACATGGAGGTGGATGCAACCGACAGCGACTGCCGCGGCAACGAGCCGATTTTCTCCGGTGACAAGGTTGTCGGCCTCACCACGTCGGGCGGCTACGGCCACAGCGTCGGCAAGTCGCTGGCCTTCGGCTACATCGACCCGGCGCTGGCGACGGAAGGCCAGGAACTGGCGGTGGAGATCTATTCGGAGCGCAAGGCGGCCCGGATCATCCCACAGCCGGCATTTGATCCGGAGAATGAAAGGCCACGGGGGTAGGGCTGGCGTGCCATTGCCAAGCATCCCCGAAGGCGAGGCATAGCCGCCGTGCGCAAGAACAATCTGACTGGCAATAGCAAGATTCGATGTGCTCCGGTGCTCACTGGTTCAACAGCCAGAGAATTTGCCGAAATCCACCTGTGACAGGGAGTCGGCGAGCTTCCAAACCCTGGGCCATGGGGTTGAGCCTGTGCCGACAAAACTTCCCTCCCCTAGAAAAGGGGAGGGTTAGGGTGGGGATTGATTGCGGTGCAACATATTATGTCCATGGTGTTTTTGCACCGCCATCAACCCCCATCCCAGCCTTCCCCCTTTCTGGGGGAAGGGGCGATGTGCCGACAGTCAGTGCCGAATTGGACGGCAGTGGGCAAACTCACTTTCCTGCTGCGGAGTTCAACACCGATACGTCTTCCAGCCCCAGCCGGTAGACCACGGGCCATTCCGGTATCTCGCTGTTCGGATCAATGTCGGCGCTATCGCCGCATTCCTTGAAGCGGGCTTCGACCAGGATAAAGCCCTGGTAGCCGTTGTGACGCCAGGTCTCGCTGCCGCCGCAGTCGCCCAGGCCGCGGCCCTTGTGGTAACTGAACAACCGCCCGGTCGCCGGGTCGAATGTGCCCATGGCAATATAGGTGCTGGCGCCGCGCCCGGTCTCGTTGTTCACCGGCACGGCAACGGTCTCGATACGCACGACCTTGCCCTCCGACACCTCGGCGATGTAGGCGCGGGCATCCGAGTTGTAGGCGTACAGGTTGCAGGCGATGAGGTAGAGCGTCTCAGTATCGCTCAGCCGGTGGCTTTCGAAGGCAACCACGTCTTGCGGGTTGTCGGCGCGCACCGGATGGCAGCCGCCGGAATGAAAGTGGGCCCGCTTGACCTCGATCGGCAGCTCCGGCGCCTCACCGGGCGGATTGGTCGGCTTCAGCCAGGCTGGCATGTCGGCAAGGCGGGGCGCCCTGGCAGGCTTCTGCTTGGCATCGATCGCATCCAACGCCTGTTTCAGGCCGGCCACCGGCAGTTCGTGCCAACTGACGTCCGGGTCCTTGGTGTCGATCTCGTAGCGCTCGTTGAAGCTGATCAACAGGCGGGTGACCGCCGCAAGGTCGCGGACAACCGTCATCAGCGCGGCTTCGTCGGCCAGATAGGGTGCTGAATCCGTACCGAAACGCCGCAGGCCGTAGTTCTCGTCCAGGAAAAGCGGTGCGCCGCCGCCGGGCTTCAGGGCGATCTTGGCCTTGCCCGGGCTGCCAGGTGCGTCGAACGACACCGCCCACCAGCCGTCTTCCTCGTTGTCGCGCTGTTGGGCGCTGTAGGACCGTGAGATGTGAACGCCGGCTTGCCCTGCCGCCGCACTGGCCGTACACAGCGCCTCGGCGCAGGCGACCGTCCAGTCGCCATATCGGCCGTCCTGCGCATCTGCCGTGCCGGGCAGCGTAGTGAGGACGGCAGCGACAAGGGCGATGAGGGCAAAGAACAAGGGCATGGCGCGAATCCGTGTGGCGTGGAAAGGTGCTGGCGGGCAGTTTATGGGGAGACGGGCGCTGACGCCAGTGCGCGGCACCCGGCAGGGCGGGCAGGCATGTTTTCATTGAAGTTTGTGCGCACCCACTGGCGCGAACTGCTGTTCGGCTTTGCCATGTGCTTTCTGTCGAGCTTCGGCCAGACTTTTTTCATTTCCCTGTTCGGCGGCGAGATCAAGGCCGAGTTCGCCCTCAGCGATGGCGAGTTCGGAACCATCTACTCCGCCGGCACGCTGCTCAGCGCCGCGGTGCTGGTCTGGTCCGGCCGGCTGGTCGACCGGCTGAGGCTGCGCGACATGGCCGCGCTGGTGCTCGGTGGGCTGGCCGCGGTGTGCATCGCCATGGGACTGCTGGCCGGCACGGCGATGCTGGTGGCTGTGATCTTCGGCCTGCGTCAGTTCGGCCAGGGGTTGGCGTCGCACACCGGCGTGACAGCGGTCGCCAGGCGGTTCGCCGCCGAACGGGGCAGGGCGGTGTCGCTGGTGTCGCTCGGCAACACGGCCGGTGAAGCGCTGTTCCCGCTCATCATCGTGGCGCTGATCGCGATCATCGACTGGCGCAGCGTCTGGCTGATCTCGGCAGCGGTGCTGTTTGTGACCCTGCCAGCGGTGCGCTGGCTGATCGGCACCGGCCACGGCGCGCCGCTCGGCGAAGCGGGCCAGGGCGGTGCACGCATCGCCACCGGCCACGACCACACGGTCGGCGAAGTGCTGCGCGAGCCGAGCCTGTGGTTTCGCGTCCCGGCCATGCTCGCCCCGTCATTCGTGTTCACCGGGCTGATCTTCCATCAGGTGGCGCTGGTCGAGGCCAAGGGCTGGGACATGACCGTATGGGCCGGCAGCTACCTGGTGTTCGCGCTTGCCTCGTTCAGCGCCGTGATGGTGAGCGGTCCGCTGATCGACCGCTTCTCCGCCCGCCGGCTGCTCAAGTTTGCGCTGTCGCCGCTGGCGCTGTCGTGTGCGGTGCTGTGGGCCGGCACCGGGCCCTGGACGATCCCGCTGTTCATGGTTTTCATGGGGCTGAGCGCCGGCTTCATCCACATTCTGCTCGGCACATTATGGGCCGAACTCTACGGCCTTTCCCACCTTGGCGCCATTCGCGCCCTCGGCCAGGCCGCAATGGTGTTTTCCACCGGCGTTGCCCCGGCGGTGTTCGGCTGGTTGCTCGACGCCGGCACCACATTCGCTACCATCGCCATGGGCTGCGTGGTGTACTGTGCCGCGGCATCTGTTCTGACGGCCGTTGCCCCGGCCCCGGCAAAAGAGGGCAGGCCGGCGGGTTGAGCGGCCGGCCGGAGGGCGTCGTTTTTTGATCCGCATTCGATGCTGGACGGAGTATGCTTCTGGGCTGGGACCTATCGATGACGAAAACACCTCCGAAACTTCGCAGGTATCGCGAACTGGATGGCAAGACATTTCTGATCGGTGTTGGCGCCAACAAATGTGCGACGAGTTGGGTCTATTCCTACCTGAAATTGTTGCCGACGGTCGCTGCCTCGCCGCTCAAGGAATTACATTTCTTCAACCTGAATTTCCACCCTGCAGCTGACCGGATGAATGTGTTTGCGATGAAGCGGCTGGCATTCCATTTCAAGCAGGATGGCGATGTCGTCGACAATCTGCGCGCCCGCCCGTCATTTCAGGCCAGTCTTGACCGGGTCAGGATGATCTATGACGACAACGCATACTTTGATCATTTTGCCAGGATGTGTACGCCTGAAACCAAGACGCTGTGTGAGATTACGCCGGCCTACTCGGCCATAGGCCAGTGCGGTTTTCAGTACATGAAGGCGTTTTTCGCCGCCCAGGAGGTATCGCTGAAGATCCTGTTTATCATGCGCGATCCGGTAGACCGGCTTTGGTCCCACCTGCGCTACCGGGCACAGAACGAGCCAGGCCGGGATATCCTGAAAACCTGGTCCGGCTTGGTCGAGGATCCGGAGTTTATCGGCTGGGCGGATTACCGGCAGACGATCGAGGCCCTGGACACGGTGTTTGCGGACCGGGACGTGCTGTTCCTGTTTTACGAGGACCTGTTTTGCGAAACCGCGCTGAGCGAACTCTGCGCCTTTGCCGGTGCGGCGTTTGTCCGACAGGACACCGCCGAAACTGTGAACGAGACCGAGCTGAAGGCCGATCTGCCGGACAGTGTGCGTGAACGCCTTTGCACCCTGTTGGCGCCGCAGTACGCATTCTGCCGGCAACGCTTCGGCGGCAAGGTGCCGGACGCCTGGCAGGCATGATGCCGCTTGCAGGAGCCGCCACGTGTGGGGCGGCCCGTACTCCCTGAACCTCAGATGAACCCGCAGTTCACAAGCAGTTCAAGTGTTTGTGTCTAGTCTCCCTTTCAAACGTCAGACGCTATGTCGGGACGCTTCGCAATGACTTGCCTTTTAAAGGAGACGAACAATGACTGATGACTGCAGGATCGGCTTTGAAGACATCGCCAGCGACTACACCACGTCCAAGACCCTGGAAAAGGTCGAACGCGCCTATGCCGAGGTGCGCGACACGGACGATCAGGACTTCGGTAGCCTGGACGACAACGTGCTCGACATCGGTGCCGGTGACTTGTGGGGCATGTGACGACAGCGCGGCTATGGCGGCCGGTTGCAGATCGTAGCTGAGCCGCATTCTCTCCCAATCGGATTTCTATCCGGTTGGGAGACATCTTTTTGCCGGGGCCACAGCGCCGTGCCGGCAGTTTGCTGATGTTGAAGATGTTGTACCTCTCATCGAGCCTGACCCAGATGCTGACGGAAAACCGCTGTCATATCAGCATGGTACGACAGTCAGAAAGGGTGAATGCCGACACTGCACGGACTACTCAACGTCGGTGATCTTCGAGCGCAGCAGGTCGACGAACCGTTCCGCTACCGGGTTTGGCCTGGAGCCCTTGCGCTTGTAGATGTTGACCATGCCGGCGAGCCGCATCGTCAGGCCGGGGATGCGCACCAGGCGGCGGCTGGCTATGCGGTCCGCCACAGTCCGCCCCCAGCCAAGGGCGATGCCTTCGCCCCGTTCGGCGACGTCCAGGCAGATTTGATAGGAATTGAATGTGAGGCCCTCGATCGGCCTCGGCTCCTTGAGGCGAAAGAAGGCAAGGAAGCTCCGCCAGTCCGGCCACTTGCGGCCCACATCCACCAGATGAAGCAGGGGTTGCGAGGCAATGTCGACCGGTGTGGCCGGTGACGGCAGGCGGGTGAGGACCTCGGGGGCGCACACGGGAAAGATGACCTCGTCTGCTATTGGCTGGATATCGAAGCGGTCTTCGGCCCACCTGCCATACTGCAAGGCGATATCGAACTCGTCACGGATGCTTTCGACCGGCTCGGAGGAGGACAGAATGTGCAGGCTGAGGTTCGGGTTGAGGCGCTGGAACTCGCCGACGCAAGGCGCGACCAGAACATTCCCCAGACTGATATCGGAAAACACCGCGAGACGCTCCTTGCCGTCGCCGCGGGCACGCAACCGCTCGGCCGTGGCGGCCAGTTCCCGCAGCGCAACGCGCGTCGTTGCCGCCAGGATATCACCGTTCTCCGTCGGAACGACGTCATACCTGCGCCGTTCGAACAGCGGTACGCGCAGATCATGTTCCAGTTCTCTGATGCGCCGGCTGATGCTGGCCTGAGAAAGTGCCAGCTCTTCTGCCGCCCGGGTAAAACTCCCCAGCCGGTAGGCGGCATCGAAGGCGCGCAGCGCGGCCAGCGGCGGCAAGTGGCGCAGAATTTCAGTCATTTGGAAACCAAATACCGCATTTCGGTTTTATCGCTTCTGCCGGTGCTTTGGGAATTTTATGGTGGCGGAATTCAAATAGCCAGAGCAAAGGAGAACGAGACATGACACACCAACTCGACAATTATGACATGGCCCCGGCCGTTCTCGAGCGCGAATGGGTGGTGACCGTCGACACGCCTTCCGGCGGCGTGCCGGTCGTGATGGAGGCGCTTGGCCGCGAACTGCCGCTGACCCAGGGCCCTTATGACAACGTGCTGTTCGTGCGCGAGAACTGCACCCAGCGCTTCCGGGCTCTGGAGGGTTCGCACGCCGGTGCCGAAGGCACGATTCAGGAAACGCCGGCCCAGCAGATCATCTTTTCGCTGCCCCCCGATCCGGCATTGCTCAGCAAGGCATTCGAGGTGATCTTTTCCGTGCACGTGAACGAGGAACCGACGATCCGCGTGAGCGAGGAATGGGGCAGCAGATCGAAACTGCTCGACGACAAGAACAACCCCAACCGCTACTGGAACCGCCCCGACGCCGGCACCCTGCACGGCAAGGCGGTGGGCTGACCGCGGCATGAAGGGCCTGACAGACTACAAGGCGCGTTCAGGCCGGCTGGTGCCGGTCTGGACGCTTGAAATCCAGACTTTGCCGGAGGACACCGACCGCATTCTCGACGCCGTGATGGCGGTTCACCCGCTCAGCTTTGGACGCTACCGGCGCAACGCCAGCATCTCGGCGCCCGGCAAGGAGACGGCGCAGCCGGAGAAAAACTCCACGACAACGACGCATGTTGCGGGTTTCGAAGCCGGGGTGACGGAAACCTACCCGATGGTGGAACTGAAAATCTCCATCGACCGGGATCTGGCTGATCTTGAGAGAGTAATGGACGCCGTTCTGGAGGTTCATCACTACGAAGAACCGGTGATCTTCGTTCGCGAGGATTGGGCAAGCCGGGCGCACTACAACCCCGGCAGCGACAATCCGAACAGATGGTGGAACAACCCAAGAGGGTTGCCGGACCGGCTCGAGTAATGCCGGGACGGTCGCCCGCGAAGGCCGCGAGCCCGGCATGGAACGGTGCAGTGGCTTGCGCAGACCCGAGAAAGGGATCACAATGGCGTCACAACAACACTAACGATGAACTAAAAAATATCGCCGCAGTCTGCGGCCGGACAACAAACCGCTGAGCAAGGGAGGAACCGATGAAGTATTTTGCATCTTTGATTGCTGCCGCCGCCATGGTGACGGCCATGCTGCTTGCGCCGCAAGGCGCCATGGCCGGCGAGCGCTATGGCAAGCAGAAAGTGGTCTATCACATCAACTATGGCGGCGGTCCCGACGACAAGCGCTACCGCGGTGCGCTGCGCAACATCCAGAACCATATCAACGCGGTCGGTGCGGAAAACATGGAAATCAAGGTTGTGCTGCACGGCAATGGCGTCGCACTTCTCAAGAGCGCCAAGGATAATCAGAAGCTGCAGTCGGCCGTGACCAATCTCAAGACACAGAACGCCTCGTTCCACGTCTGCAGCAATACGCTGAAGGGCCGCAAGATCAGCTATGAGGACGATCTGTTCGAGGTGTTTGAGGACGACATCGTGCCGTCAGGCGTTGCTGAGCTGAGTCATTTGCAGCAGCAGGGCTATACCTACATCAAGCCGTAGCCGGATCACGTCCCTGGCCCCAGCGGGGTATCAACCGCACGGCCATTGAGCCTGGCTCATAGGCCAACGGAAAACCGTTGTCATATCAGCCCGGTACAACGGTCAGTAAATGTAACGCCAGTACCGCCGGTACTAGAGCACTTTCCGATCATATGGAATCGCTTGACCGGGTTTCTGCGTCTGCTGGCTAGGCATGCTTTGCGCCATGGCCTGGTTGGCCATAAGCGAAGGATAACGCAGTCCAGCGGGCGCGGAAATCCGGCCTTCGGTGGGCCAAATTCGCCCATCCGGTGCGCCATGCCGCTTGCCCGATACACCGCATCGCGCTGCGCGCCATGGCTTGCCGGACTGAACGAATTTGACCCATCAAATGGCTCGGTAGTGTCAAAAAAGGCTCTAGTATTTTGCATCACTTAGATTGATATGTTGCGATGCGGGTGTGGATTTGATTCTCTGTGTCTGATTCGGATGCGGAGGTTTGCACATGGCGAACAAGAGGTACGTTGTTGAGCTCACGTTGGACGAGCGCAATGATCTATTGGCGAAGATCAGCAAGGGCACTCTGAAGGCCAAGAGCAATCTGAAGGCGCGGATATTGCTGAAAGCCGATAAAGGCGAATTCGGTGAAGGCTGGACTGATCGGAAGATTTGCCGGGCGTTGGAGGCGTCGCCTTCAACTGTGGCCCGCACGCGCGCGACATTCGTCATGGATGGCCTTGAGGCAGTGTTTGCGCGTGCCCCGCGCATGCACCAGTCGATCAAGCCAATCTTCGATGGGGAGGCTGAAGCCAAGCTGATCGCCCTGGCTTGCAGCGAGCCACCTGAAGGATATGCGCGCTGGACAATCCGCTTGCTTGCCGAGAAGGTCGTTGAGCTGAACATTGTCGACAGCGTTCACTTCAACACTGTTGGGCGCACGCTTAAAAAAACGAACTTAAGCCTCACCGCAGCCAATACTGGGTAATCCCTCCCAAACAGAATGCAGCCTTTGTTGCGGCCATGGAAGACGTTTTGTCGGTCTATACGCGTGCCCACGATCCAAACAGGCCGTTGGTTTGCCTTGATGAAGCAGCCAAACAGCTTGTCGGTGCAACCCGCCTACCAATCCCCATGGCGCCCGGGCGCACCGCACGCCATGACTATGAATACAAACGGGCTGGAACAGCAAACCTGTTCATGGCCTTCGCTCCTCTTGAAGGGCTGCGTCATATCAAGGTCACGAGCCATCGCGCAAAAACAGACTACGCTCATTTCCTGGCTGATCTCAGCGATCAGTGCTTTGCCGATGCCGAGAAGATTGTTCTGGTTCAGGACAACCTCAACACCCATAGCCCAGCGTCACTGTATGCGACTTTCCCACCAGCCGAAGCAAGGCGATTGGCCGAACGCTTCGAATGGCACTTCACCCCGAAACATGGCTCCTGGCTCAATATGGCAGAGGCCGAGCTATCCGTACTCGCCCGTCAATGTCTGGGGGAGCGGGTCGAGAGCAAGGAGAAACTCAAAGACAGGGTCGCCGCATGGCAAACCCAGCGCAACAACCAACGCAAAATCGCCAACTGGCAATTCACCAACGACGATGCAAGAACAAAGCTTGTGAAACTCTATCCATCAATCTAATTGATTCAGTCTACTAGGGTCTGTGGGGAATCAGGATTCCCAAATCAGTTGATTTGTGATTCAGACTTCCTTTTGAGGAGGTTTTGATGATCCGGACAGTATTGACTGACACTCAATGGGCCAAGATCGAGCCGCACTGCTTGGGCAAGAAGTCTGACCCTGGGCGCAGCGGGACCAACAACCGTCTTTTTCTCGAAGCGGTGCTGTGGAAGGCGCGTACAAGCAGCCCGTGGCGTGACTTGCCAGAAGCCTTTGGTAACTGGAGTACGGTATTTCGCCGGTTTCGCGACTGGTCTGCAGCCGGCGTCTTTGAACGCATATTCGAGGCGGTCTCAGACGACCCCGACATGGAATATGTCATGATCGATGCAACGATAGTCCCGGTTCATCGTCATGGACATGGCGCTAAAGGGGGACTCAAAGCCAGGCGATAGGCAAATCGAAAGGTGGCTGGACGACAAAGATCCTCGCCTTGACAGATGCTTTGGGTAATCTCGTGCGCTTCGGTCTGCTGCCAGGAAACCGATATGATACCATCGGTGTTGCACCGCTCATTCACGGCCTTAACTTTGATGCTGTGTTGGCAGACAAGGCCTTCGACAGCAATTGGATCATTGAAGAGCTGGATGAGCGCGGAGCGGTGATCTGCATCTCGCAACGGCCGCAGCGAAAGCACCCATTGCAGATCGATCTGGAAATCTACAAGTGGCGCCACCTGATCGAAAACTTCTTCTGCAAACTCAAGGAATTCAAGGGCATCGCTATGAGGTCTGAAAAAACGGACACACACTACACATCGATGATCTATGCCTGTGCTGCCGTCATAAACTCAAGATGAATCCCCACAAGCCCTAGTCCCCGCGCACTTTCACATAACTGCCGGGGGCGTCTTCGATGATGTCGAGATCGCCGTCGCCGGGGATGCGGGCCGGCACTTGTTTGCCAGACATACTGGCGACCCACTCGAGCCAGTGCGGCCACCAGGAGCCGGGGTGCTCTTCGGCCCCATCGAGCCATTCGCCGAGAGTGTCGGCACCATCGTGATTGAGCCAGTACTGATACTTGCCGGCTGCCGGCGGATTGATGACCCCGGCGATATGGCCGGACCCGGCAACCACCAGCTCGGTGTCGCCACCGAGGAAATCGCCGATCCTGAACACCGACGGCAGCGGCGCGATATGGTCCTCGCGCGCCGCCAGATTGTAGACCGGGATCGTGATGTCCTTCAGGTCGAGCCGGGTGCCGTACAGTTCCATGCGACCCTGGCTGAGGGTGTTGTTCAGGTAGCATTCACGCAGGTAGTAGGAATGCGTCGCCGCCGGCATGCGCGTTGAATCGCTGTTCCAGAACAGCAGGTCGAACGGCATCGGGTCCTTGCCCTTCAGGTAGTTGTTGACCACGTAGGACCAGATCAGGTCGTTGGACCGCAGCATGTTGAAGGCCATGGCCATCTTCTTGCCGTCCAGGTAGCCGCGCCCGGCCATTTCCTGCTCGACGCCGGCCACCTGTTCTTCGTCGACGAACACCAGGAGGTCGCCGGCCTGTTTGAAATCCACCTGGGTGGTAAAGAAGGTTGCCGACTTGATGCGCTTGTCCTTGTGCGCCGCCATGTAGGCCAGCGTGGAGGCCAGCAGCGTGCCGCCAATGCAGTAGCCGATGGCGTTGACCTTCTTTTGCCCGGTCGCCGCCTTGACGGCATCGAGCGCGGTCAGAACACCGAGCCGCATGTAGTCGGCAAAGCTCTTTTCGGCCAGTTGCTCGTCCGGATTGACCCACGAGATGACGAACACGGTCAACCCCTGCGCCACCGCCCAGCGGATGAACGACTTCTTTTCGTTCAGGTCGAGGATGTAGAACTTGTTGATCCACGGCGGCACGATCAGCAGCGGCCGCTTGTAGACGGTCTCGGTGGTCGGCGAATACTGGATGAGCTGCATCAGTTCGTTCTGGAACACCACCTTGCCCGGCGTCGTGGCCAGGTCCCTGCCGACCTCGAAAGCCTCCAGGTCGGTCTGCCGGATGCGCAGCTCGCCCTTGCCGGTGCGGATGTCTTCGGCCAGTTTCTCCAGGCCTTCCACCAGGTTGCGGCCGTTGGTCTCCAGCGTCAGGCGCAGCACTTCCGGGTTGGTCAGGGCAAAATTCGATGGCGACAGCGCGTTGGCGAGCTGATCGACATAGAACGTCGCCTTGTGCCGGGTACGCTCGTCGACCTGTTCGGTCTGCTCGGCCAGATCGTGCGCCCACTTGGCGGTGATCAGGTAGGATTGCTTCAGAAAGTCGAAGACCTGCGACTTCTCCCAGTCCTCGTCCTTGAAGCGCTTGTCGCCGGGGTCGGGCGTGACCACCGGCTGGACGTCCTCACCGAGGAACCGCTGCCAGGTGTTCTGCCAAAGCTGGGCGTGCGACTGCCACAGCTCCAATTGGCTCTGCACGGCTTTTTCCGGGTTGCTGACATACTCCTGGGCAACCTGGCTGAAGGTCTTGGACATCGCTTCGACGGTTTTCATGCCCAGCCCCGGCCCATTCTTGCCGCGCTGGCTGTCGGCGATGTCCTGGGCGATGACCGCCATGCGCTCCATGACCTTGGTCATGTTGTCCAGGAAGGTCGTGGCATCGGGGATGCTGATGTCCGACGGCTTGGGTTGCTGCGGTTTGTTCATGAAAGAATCCACCAGTTTGAAGCGATGTCCGGCCCCCAGAATGGGTCGGAAAACGCGGATTTCCAAAGGCTAACTGCCGGAATGGTCAATAGTCAAATTTCGAAGGACACTTTAGGTACCCGCAAAAGGTGACAGATTCTTGAAAATCGCATGCAATACCTGCATAAGGACGCGGGGCGCTTCGCCGCCCTCCACTGAACCTTTGGCTGGTCCTCAATGCACAATCCTCTGCGCCTCGGCATAGCCGGTCTGGGCACCGTCGGAACCGGTGTTCTCGACCTGGTGACCAAGCAATCCGAATTGATCGCCGCACGCTGCGGGCGCGGCCTGACGGTAAGCGGTGTCAACGCGCGCACCAACAAGAAAACGCGCGGCGAACACGACATGAGCGCCTTCCGGTGGTTCGACGATCCCGCGGCACTGGCCGTCAGCGATGACGTCGATGTGTTTGTGGAACTGATCGGCGGCGAGGACGGCCCGGCCCGCGCTTCGGTCGAGGCGGCGCTCAAGGCCGGCAAACATGTGGTGACCGCCAACAAGGCGCTGCTTGCCCACCATGGTACCGAACTGGCCCGCCTGGCCGAGGACGCCGGCGTGGCGCTGAACTACGAAGCGGCGGTAGCCGGCGGCATTCCGATCGTCAAGGCCGTGCGTGAGGGCCTGGCCGGCAACGAGATCCAGCGCGTGTTCGGCATCCTGAACGGAACCTGCAACTACATCCTGACCAAGATGGAGCATGAAGAGCGCGATTTCGCCGATGTGCTGAAGGAAGCCCAGGAACTGGGCTATGCCGAAGCCGACCCGAGCTTCGACATCGGCGGCTTCGACGCCGCCCACAAGATCGCCTGCCTGACCTCGCTGGCCTTCGGGACGGAAATGAGCTTTGAATCGGTATTCGTCGAGGGAATCGAACATTTGACGCTGGCCGACATCAAGAACGCCAGGGACCTTGGCTACAAGATCAAGCTGCTCGGTGTGGCCGCGCGCACCGGCGACGGCATCGAGCAACGGGTTCATCCGACGCTTGTGCCCAAGGAGTCTCAGATTGCCGACGTCGACGGCGTGTTCAATGCCGTGTGTGTACGGGCCGATCATGCCGACGACCTGATGTTAGAGGGCAGGGGGGCCGGCGCCCACCCGACGGCGTCCAGCGTGGTCGGCGACATCTGCGACATCGCCCGCGGCGCCGTGCTGCCGCCATTCGGTGTGCCGGCATCGCAGCTGAAGCCCTACACGCGCGCCCGCATGCGTGCCCATGAAGGCGGGTACTATGTGGCCATGGACCTCTATGAACGCCCCGGCGAGGTGGCCGCCGTGTGCACCATCCTCAGCAATGCCGGGATCTCGATTGAAAGCATTGTCCAGCGCGGACCCAAGGTGCGTACCGGCAGCGGACGGGCGGCCCGCGAAACCGCACCTTTTATCGTCATCACCCACGACACCACGGAAAGCGCCATGCGTGCCGCCGTCGAGACCATCGAGGCCGAAGACCATGCGGCATCAAAACCGCGGATGATCCGCATCGAGCGGCTTTAAGCGCCGGACACGGTAGGATAGAAGCAACGGCATCGACAAAGAGGCGAATCAGGAGAGGCGGAAATGCTCAACAGAATGCTGACCATCGAAATCGTCCGTGTCACCGAAGCGGCAGCCATCGCGGCAGCCCGGCTTCGCGGGCGCGGCGATGAAAAGCAGGCCGACCAGGTGGCCGTGGACGCCATGCGCACGGCCCTCAACCAGATCGAGATGGACGGCAAGGTGGTGATCGGCGAAGGCGAGCGCGACGAAGCCCCGATGCTCTACATCGGCGAGGCCGTCGGCACCGGCAACGGCGACAAGATCGACATTGCGCTCGATCCGCTGGAAGGCACCACCCTGACCGCCAAGGCGATGCCCAACGCACTTGCCGTGATCGCCATGGCCGAGGGCGGCAGCCTGTTGCATTCGCCCGACTGCTACATGGAAAAGATCGCCATCGGCAGCGGCTATCCCAAAGGCATCGTCGATCTCGACAATTCACCCGCCGACAATGTCCGTGCCCTGGCCGAGGCCAAGGGTGTGCCGGTGTCAGAGATCACCGCCTGCGTGCTCGACCGGCCGCGCCATGCCGAGATCATCGCCAGCCTGCGCGAGGCCGGCGCCGCCATCCGCCTGATCAGCGACGGCGACGTTGCCGGCGTTATCCACACGGCCAATTCCGAGGAAACCGGCATCGACATCTACATCGGCACCGGCGGGGCGCCGGAAGGCGTGTTGGCCGCGGCCGCTTTGCGCTGCATCGGCGGCCAGATGCAGGGCCGCCTGGTTCTCAAGAAACCCGATGAGATCGCCCGCGCCGCCAAGATGGGCATCGATGACCCGAACAAGAAATACGACATGGCCGAAATGGCATCCGGCGATGTGATCTTCGCCGCCAGCGGCGTGACCGACGGTTCGATGCTGCAGGGCGTTCGTTTCGGCAGCCAGAGCGTGACGACAGAGACTGTGGTGATGCGTTCGGCCACCGGCACCGTGCGCTGGATCAAGAACCGCTGCCGCATGAAACGGTAGTGATGCCGATGGCCCGCAGGTTTGACTCTTCGACCCAAGGAAAACCGTTGTCAAATCAACACGGTACAAAAGTCGGAAAAGTTAGAGCCTTTTTTGACAATACCGAGCCATTTGATGGGTCAAATTCGTTCAGTCCGGCAAGCCATGTCGCGCCGCGCGATGTGGTGCATCGGGCAAGCGGCATGGCGCACCGGATGGGCGAATTTGTCCCACCAAAGGCCGGCTTTTCGCGCTCGCTGGACAGCGTTAGGCGGCACTTGTGGTCAACCAGACCACGGCGCGCCGCCTGCCTTGCCAGCAAACGCGAAAAGCCGGTCAAATGGCTCGGTATTGTCAAAAAAGGCTCTAAATGCTGAAACCATCGGTATGAGCCAGGCCGTAGCCAGCTTCCTTGACGTCGAACGATCGCTGAACGCCCGGCGCTGGGCGCCGCGCCTGACCGACAGCCGCACCGCGCTGGCCATTGCCGAACGCCACGGCCTGCCGGAAATCCTCGCCCGCGTTCTGGCGGCGCGCGGCGTCGGGCTGGACGACGCCGGCACCTATCTCAATCCGACCCTGCGGGCCCTGATGCCGCGGCCTGAAGCTGTGCGCGATTTGCAGGCGGGGGCGCAGCGGGTGGCCGCGGCGGCAATGGACGGCGAGACCGTCGGCATTATCGGCGATTATGACGTTGACGGCATGAGTTCCTGCGCCCTGATGATGCTGTTCCTGCGCGCCGCAGGCATTGAGCCGCACGTTCACATTCCCCATCGGGTATCGGAAGGTTACGGTCCGAGCGTCGAGGCCGTCGAGGCGCTAAGAGGGCAGGGCTGCAGCCTGCTGATCACGCTTGACTGCGGGGTGATGGCCCACGACCCGCTGGCCCGCGCCGTGGCGCTCGGCATGGACACGGTGGTGGTCGACCATCACCAGGTCGGAGAGGAACTGCCGCAGGCCCTGGCGGTGATCAATCCCAACCGCCAGGACGACCTGTCCGGGCTCGGCAACCTGTGCGCCGCCGGGGTCGCCATGCTGCTGGTCGGCGTGACCAACAGCGTGTTGCGTGAGGCCGGCTGGTGGGGCGATGAGCGCCCGGCGCCCGATCTTCTGGGCTGGCTCGACCTGGTGGCGCTCGGCACGGTGTGCGATGTCGTGCCGCTCACCGGCCTCAACCGGGCCTATGTGCAGCAGGGCCTTAAGGTCATGGGCCATCGCCGCCATGCCGGTCTGGTGGCGCTCGGCGATGCGGCACGGCTCAACCGGCGGCCGGATGCCCACGCCCTGGGGTTCGTGCTCGGGCCGAGGCTGAACGCCGCCGGCCGCATCGGCAGCGCCATGCTCGGCTTTGAGCTGCTGACCTGCACCGACCGTGGCCGCGCCGCCGAGATCGCCCAGAAACTGGAGCGTTTGAACCGTGAGCGCCAGGAAATCGAGCTGGCTATCCTCGACCGGGCCGTGCGCCAGGCCGAAGAGGCCGGCGCCGGCCATGCGGCCACCCCGGCCATCGTCGTTGCCGGCGAGGGCTGGCACGCCGGCGTGCTCGGCCTGATCGCCTCGCGTCTGAAGGAGAAGTTCAACCGCCCGGCCTTTGCCATTGGTATCGATAAGGAAAAACCGCATGCTTCGGGGTCCGGCCGCTCGATCCCGGGCGCCGATCTCGGCCACGCCGTTGCCCGGGCGGTGGAGCAGGGCATCCTCGTCAAGGGCGGCGGCCACCCGATGGCCGCCGGACTGACCATCGATTCCAAACGGCTCGGCGACCTGCGGGTGTTCCTGGAGGAGCATTTCGCCGCCGAAGTGGCGACCGCCACCGCCGATCCGGCCCTCAAGATCGACGGTGCCCTGTCGGCCGGTGGCGCGACCCTCGATCTGATCACCATGCTGGAGCGCGCCGGCCCCTATGGCAGCGGCAACCCGGCGCCAGTGTTTGCCCTGCCGGCCCATCGCGTCGCCTACGCCGACAGCGCCGGCGCCGATCACGTGCGCTGCACCCTGCAGGCGCCGGACGGCAAACGGCTCAAGGCCATCGCCTTTCGCGCCCTGCACACCGACCTCGGCGAGACGCTGCTCTCAGAGCGCGCCCAGCCCCTGCACATCGCCGGGCGCCTGGCAATCAACGACTGGGGCGGCAAGCGCGAACCGCAACTGTTCATCGACGATGCGGCCCGGGTGTGAAAACCCTCAACTGGCCGCTTGCGCGCAAACGCAAACCACCCTATAGAAACCGCGGCCTGATCCAACGCCGTACCATCGGCGGATCATCAATGCGCCCTTCGTCTATCGGTTAGGACGCCAGCCTTTCACGCTGGAAAGAGGGGTTCGATTCCCCTAGGGCGCGCCAGATTTTCAGACATCCGCAAATTTGCCCCGCAACGAAGTAAGTTGCAACTTGCTGCTGCTTGGCTATCAATGTGTTTGTAGCGTTGTTTAAGCATCTAACAGGGGGCAAACATGACGAAGATTGCAGCAATCATTGGCGCAAGTGCATTTCTGGCCTGCGCCGGCCAGGCACAGGCCTTCGAAAACGTCAGAATCGATTTCGAGACCATAACCGCCCTGAGTTCGGCGATGACCGACGCCGACAGTGGTTACGGCGACAGCGCCGAGCAGCAGCGCATCATCATCTCCGGCATCGGCCGGTTGCGGTTCGACAAGTCCGTTTCCGAATTCGCCAACCGCAACAACCTGCACATCCGGCTCAACCTGCCGCGCGGGGTCAGCCCCAAGCGCCGGAGCGGGCGCAATGCCGCACTGCTGACGCGGGCTGAACGCGGCCATGCCAACGCCTGCCTGGACTTCGCAACGCGGGTTCTGACCGACAGCAAGACGTTCAACTTGCGCGTCTGGAGTGAAGAAACGGGAATTGCCGCAGGCGCCTACAAGCGAAACAAGGACGCCAATGGCCGCGAGATCCTTATCGTGCGGATCAACGAGGACCATTTCGAAGACGTGCGCTGCACGATCTATCGCACCCGGTAGCGGTCCCGGCCCCAGCGAAATGGGTTACTCAAATATTGCGCCGGTGGCGGGGATTTGCGCCACCGGGTTCACGGCAATTTAGAGCCTCTGCGGTATTCTTCCCGGGTTTTGTGCGTATCACAATGTTTGGAAAGACCCATGTCCCGCGACACGATGGAACGCCAGCAGAAACGCGAGCTGGAAAACAACGAAGATCAATACCGCCGGCCGAGCTGCAAGCCTGCCAATGGCAATGACGAACAGGCCGAGTCGATTAGCCCCGGCGCCGCCCAGATACTGCGTATGCTGGATACCATCGCCGTTTGACCGGCTACCAGTGACCGGTGTTTTCCATTGAGGCCCAAGGCTCGACAATCGGCTTAGCCTCACCCTTCTGTAACAACTCAATCGAGATATTGTCCGGCGACCGAACGAACGCCATGCGCCCGTCTCGCGGTGGCCGGTTGATCGTCACGCCATGCGCCTGCAGCTTCTCGCACGACGCATAGATGTCATCGACGGCAAACGCCAGATGGCCGAAATTGCGGCCTTCGTCATAGTCTTCCGGGTCCCAGTTGTGGGTCAGCTCGATTTCGGCATCGGGCGTTTCCGGCGCCGCCAGAAAGATCAGCGTGAACCGACCCTGCGGAACGTCTTTGCGGCTGGTTTCCTCAAGACCCAGCGCATCGCAGTAGAACTTCAGCGACTGCTCGACATCCTTCACGCGGACCATGGTGTGGAGATATTTCACGACGTAGCTCCCGTTGTCATTTGATATGTCTTTTTCTAACGTGCACCCATGAGCGACGCCGTACAAGACCTGGTGAAGCTGGTTGGCGAGGCCGAGCGCGTCGTCGCCTTCACCGGTGCCGGCATCAGCACCGAATGCGGCATTCCCGACTTCCGCTCGCCGGGCGGGATCTGGTCGCGCTTCAAGCCGCTCGATTTCCAGACTTTCATGGCTTCGCCGGAAGCGCGCCGCGAAGGCCTGTGGCGCTTTCTGCAGATCCGCCGCGAGGTCGGCGACGTCAAGCCGGGCCGCGGCCACCGCGCCCTTGCGGCCCTGGCAGCTGCCGGCAAGGTGTCGCACATCATCACCCAGAACATCGACGGACTGCACCAGGCCGCCGGTGTCGACGCCCACAGGGTGATCGAGTTGCACGGCAACGGCACCTACGCGAAATGCCTGGACTGCGGCCGGCGTCACGAGCTCGATTGGGTCGAGGCCGAACTGGACCGTATTGGCGACGCGCCGGCTTGTGTCGCCTGCGGCGGCATCATCAAGACGGCGACGATTTCCTTCGGCCAGTCCATGCCGGAAGCGGAGATGCGGCGTGCCGAGGCTGCAAGTCTGGACTGTGATCTGTTCCTCGCCATCGGTTCGTCGCTGGTGGTCTATCCGGCCGCTGGTTTCCCCATACTGGCGCACAAGAACGGTGCCCGGCTGGTGATCATCAACGCAGAAGCAACGGATCTCGACGGCCTGGCCCACTTGGTCATCAATGATGACATCGGCACGGTTCTGCAGGTGTTTGAGTGACCCGAAGCGTCGAATCAAGGCCTGGCCGAAGGTGTGGCTGTCGATAAAGGTGACGATTTGCCGCCGGGCGTGCACCGTCATGCCGGCAAATTCCGTATTGTGAGCAATGGTCCGATTCCTCTAGCCGAATCGCCCGATTCAAACAAATTCCAGTCCTCACAATGGGTTGCCGCAATGCATTCAGAAAATCCGCGGACAATGGCCGTGGTTTTGTTGCACCAAGGCTCAGTTTTTTCGCAAACCTGCCCATGCGGGGCTGTACAAAAGTTAACACATTGCGCAAACTAGCCGCATCGGTGAGAGCCGTTGCTGGGGTCGGTGCAAGATGCGGCACCGGGGTGCAACTTTAAGTTGGGTGTATGTCATGGCGGGGAGTGATCCCGTTCGTCCGGAACGGGAAGAGGCGACAAATGAAGGCGGGCCGGCCGCTGATGTGAAGATCTATCAGATCGCCGGCTTTGTGAAATGGTTCGACGTCACGCGCGGCTATGGATTCATCATTCCGGACAACGGGATGCCGGACGTGCTGCTGCATCTGAGCTGCCTGAAGCGCGATGGCTACGAGGCGCCGCTGGAAGGCACCCGGGTCGTTTGCGAGGTTGTTGAGCGTTCCAAGGGGTTTCAGTGTCTGAAGGTGCTGGACGTTGATACCTCGACCGCCATCCATCCGGTCGAGCGCACCGCGCGCACCCATGTCACCGTCGAGCCCAAGAGCGACTGGGTGCGCTGTCAGGTGAAGTGGTTCAACCGGGCCCGCGGGTTCGGCTTTGCCACCGAAGGCGAAGGCAAGCCGGACATCTTCGTGCACATGGAAACCCTGCGCAAGACGGCGATCGGCGAACTGCAGCCCGAGCAGTGGATCTACGTTCGCTTCGGCGACGGCCCGAAGGGACTGATGGCCGCCGAAGTGCGCCTGTCGCTCGATGACGGGATCAAGCATACCAATTAACCTGGGCAGCGTAACCTGCTGTACAGCCGCGCCTGTGACGCGGCTCTTGTCATGTGTATTGGCGGCAACGGCGTGGCTGTGCGCCGCCGCCATGACGCTGGACACGGCGTACGCCGCAGGTGCCACAGGCTACGAGATCGTCGAGATCGAAACCGCCACCGGGCGCCACAGCTTCAAGACCGAGATTGCCGATACGCCGGCTGAACGCGAGCGCGGCCTGATGTTCCGCCAGACCCTGCCGCCGGACCGGGCGATGCTGTTCGACTGGGGCGAGGACAGGGTGGCAACCATGTGGATGCGCAACACCTTCATTTCGCTCGACATGATATTCATCAAGCGCAATGGCATGGTGGAGAGCATTGCCGAGAACACGGTGCCGCAATCGCTTGATACGATCTCGTCCAACGGCCTGGTCGCCGCGGTGCTGGAGGTCGCCGCCGGCACCGCCAGACGCATTGCCCTCAAACCCGGCGACCGGGTGCGCCACCGGATGTTTTCCGGCGTCGCGGATTGATCCGTGCGCGACCGGCGCCGGTCCGCCGCATCTGGCCGATCGGCGCTTGACCGGCAGCGGGGAAAGTGTCAGAAGCCTGATGGCTTTCAAGCATCGGGGCGTAGCGCAGCCTGGTAGCGCATCTGGTTTGGGACCAGAGGGTCGCAAGTTCGAATCTTGCCGCCCCGACCATTGAATGTCCGTTAGAATCTGCTGTACCGTCCCGCTCCCCCGCCCGAACCACCCGATCAGGGTACCTTTGTGGGTGGTTCAGGCGGGGGAGCGGGACGGTACAGCAGTCAAAACTTCCCCTCGGGGAGTTTCAAACGGTCTGTGAATGCCTGCTGGCGGTTTCGCCGCAAATCCGGTACCATCGGCACGGAGACAACGAGAGGCAAGGGGACAATGCCGGCACGGATCTATCAGCCCGCCCGCAACGCCATGCAGTCCGGCAAGGGCAAGACCAAATACTGGCTGCTCGAGCACGAAGCCGAGGCGCCGCGCCAGCGTGACCCGCTGATGGGCTGGACCTCCTCAGGCGACATGAAACAGCAGCTCAAGCTGAAGTTCGCCACACTCGAGGAGGCCAAGGCCTACGCCGAACGCAACGGCATCGCCTATACCGTGTTCGAACCCAAGAGACCGGCCCCCAAGCGCAAGGCCTATGCCGACAACTTCAAGTGGGGCCGCCACGAGAACTGGACCCACTGACGCGGGCAAGCGCACCCGGCGCGCCCGGCGCGACAGTGCGTCATCAGCAACATCCGGCCCCGTAGCTCAGCTGGATAGAGCACCGGCCTTCTAAGCCGATGGTCGCAGGTTCGAATCCTGCCGGGGTCACCAGCTTTCAAAACGAATCTCATCCTATCGGCTTGTTTGACCGGTCTTCGTGTTGAGCGACGCGGGAAACCCTATGCCAGCGGACTTGCCTGCACGGCTACACTTAGTGTCAACGCACTCTGAGCCATCTTTGAAAAACTTGAGAAACCGACCGTGCCTGTGATCCTCGTCACACAGTATCAGTCAAAATGAGGCTAATCTGACGTCCAAGGGTTGAGATCATCCGTCGCGGATGCGGTTAGGGGTGTGACTTTTAGGGGACAAGTGATGCTGCCCGAAGCGTAGGCGGGTAGCGGATGGAACCGTATGAGGAGATGCCAAATGGATGAAATATTCCTGAGTCTGTAATCAGGCGAAAATCCCAAGCTACAGATTTTTGAAGACGTTCGAAGTCAGTCACGAGTTGATCTGACAGCCGGCTGCAGTGTTGCCTAATGCTGGTGCCGGCGGGGGCAATTTGCGCGATCAGCAAAACGATCTCGAACACTGAACACAACCCCCAAGGGAGAGAAGAGATATGGCTACCCCCACAGAATGGCTCAATGAATTCCAAGTCAACACAGGAACAGCGGATATTCCAGGCACCAGTGATCCGCAGGTGATCGGTCTGTCGAACGGCAACATCCTGGTTGCCTGGGTCGAGGCTGGAACGACAGGCGTCGCCACACAACGCGGCGCAGACATCGTTGGCAAGATATTCGATGCCGAAGGTAATCTCGTGGAAGATTCCTTCCGCATCAACATCAACAGAGCTGTCGACGACGAGACGGATTTCGATGTCGCCGCGACCAATGATGGCGGTTTCATCCTGGTTTATGTGGACAATGATCTCGATGTGACCACCCGTTCCACCGTCATGTGGGAACGGTTCAACGCCGCCGGAACACAGATTGACAGCCTGCAGATTGCCGATGAAAACGTAGCCGCCGACTTTTTGGCCAACCCGCAGGTCGCCGTCAGCCAGGCAACGAACAGGTCCTATGTAACATTCACCGACGACGTCGGGGCCGATACCGACATTCGCGGCGTGCTTGTCAGCGCGGCGGGCACGATCGACACAGCCGAATTCAATGCAGCGCAGAATAGCGCCGATTTCGATGGCAACGGTGATTCAGCCATCCTGACCAACGGTGAGCTTGTTACAGTGTACCAAGAAACCGATGGCGCAATAACCAGCATTGAAGCTTATATTGCGAGCTCCGCCGGCATCCTCCAGCACAACGTCTCCGTCACGGCCGCGGCCTCGAGCGACCCACAGGTCGCAAGCCTGGCCAACGGCGGGTTTGTCGTGACCTGGACCGAAGCAAGCGACATCAAAGCGCGGGTTTACGACGTCAATGCCAACCCCCAGACAGGGATCTTCCTGGTAGCGTCCGGCGCAAACAACCAGAACGAGCCGGAGATCGCCGCGTTGCCGGAAGGCGACTTCGTCGTTATCTGGGACGATGACACCAGTCTTGCTACACTTGCCCGGCGTTTCAACGCCAACGGCACCAACGATGGCACGACCTTCACGGTTGATACCACTGGCAATCCGACATCCCCGAATGTCGGTGTAACGTCTGACGGCCGGATACTGTTCACCTGGTCGGAAAACAATAACGTATTCACCTCGATCTGGGACCCGCGTCCCGCGACGATCAACGCCGTCGACTACGATCAGGGTTTGCGCAATTTTGTCGACACCGAAGTGATCACCGCCCGGACAAGCTCGTCTACTGTCAATGGTGATGCAGACGCCAACACAATTCTGGGCCAGGGCGGTAATGACAGACTGTTCGGGCGCGGAGGCGTCGATACGATTTTCGGCGGCGCCGGCAATGACACCATTCTGGGCGGCTTTTCCACTGACACTGTGGATGGCGAGTCCGGCAACGATCTGATTGTGGTCCTCAACGGTGAGTTCTTCGACAATGTTGCCGGTGGTTCGGGTACCGACACACTCGACCATTCGAACGTGACGATCTCAGGCGATACGTTCGATTTTGCCACCGGCCAGATCTTCTCAAGCAACGATACCGGGACACCAACCCTGTCAGGCATCGAGGTTTATCGAGACGGATCGGGCGGCAACACGATCAACGATCGCGTTGGTAACTTCACGATCTTCGCCAATGCGGGCAACGATACGGTGAACGAAAACGTCAACGGCGGCCTGGATTTCTTCGATCTTGGCTCCGGCAACGATTTTCTGCAGATCAACAATACCGGCATCGGCGGTGATACCTTCAACGGCGGGTCGGGCAATGACACGATCAGTTTCAACACGATCAGTTTCGGTCAGGGAACGATCGTCAACCTGTCGGTCGGCCGCATCCTGGCGCCGGGAGGCGGTTCGTTCGAATTGGTCACCAGCTTCGAGAATGTGTTCGGCAGCAACGGCAGCGAACGCATCACCGGCAACGCCGGCGCCAACGACCTGCGTGGCAATCTGGGTAACGATACTGTGCGAGGCGCCGATGGCAATGACACCGTAAATGGCGGCGCCGGCAATGACCTGGTGCTGGCCGGTTATGGTGACGACGTCGCATCCGGCGGTATCGGCGATGATACCGTCAATGGCCAGACCGGCGAAGACACCATCAACGGCGGTGCCGGCAACGACAGCCTGCTCGGCAGCTTCTTCAACGACACGGTCAATGGTGGCGACGGCGACGACTTCGTCGATGGCGGAGCGCTGGATGATTTCGTGACCGGTGGTAACGGAAACGACACCGTGCGTGGCGTGACCGGCAATGACAGCCTGTTAGGCGGTGCCGGCAACGACCTGCTGCAGGCCGGCAACGGTATCGACACGCTGCGTGGCGGCGTTGGAAACGACACTTTGGCCGGTGGCCTGAACAGCGACCTCCTGGTCGGCAACACGGGCGCCGACAATCTGCAGGGTCAAAGTGGTCTCGACACGCTTGACGGTGGTGCCGGCAACGACATCCTCATCGGTGGCGCAAATGCCGACAGCTTCGTGTTCGCCAACGGTTACGGCCGCGATACCGTCAACGACTTTGCGGACGATCAGGATGTCCTGGTGCTTAATGACAACCTGTGGGGCGGTGGTTTGAGTGCCCAGCAGGTCGTCAACATGTTCTCAACCGTGGTCAACGGCAACACGGTGCTCGACTTCGGCACCCATGAGTTGACGGTCAGGAACATTGCCAACCCCAATGACCTTGTCGACGACATCATCATCGTCTGACCTGCCCGGTTGAGCGGCAGTTTTGCCAATGCCCGGCCGCCTGTACCCCCAGGCGGCCGGTTCCATTTTGAGTTCAATCACCCCGCCGAGGCACATGCCTCGGTCACACTGGCTTCGACCACGTCCAGCGCCCAGTCCATCTGCGCGCGCGTCAGGATCAGCGGCGGGGTCAGGGTCAGTGTGTTGCCCATGGTGATCTTCGCCGACAGGCCCTTGTCGAGGCAGCGGTAGAAGACTTCCTCGGCCAGGTCGTTGGCCGGGGTCTTGGCGTCGCGATCCTCGACCAGTTCCAGCCCGAGCAGAAAGCCGCGGCCGCGCACATCGCCGACCGCCGCGCAGGTGTGCTTGAAGTCGCTGAGGCGGGCCAGCGCGTGGGCCCCGACGGTGGCGGCATTGTCCACCAGCCCCTCGTCCTCGATGATCTCGACCGTGGTCAGCGCAGCGCGCGCCGACACCGGGTTCTTTTCATGGGTGTAGTGGCCGAAGGCGAAGTCGCCGGCGACATCCAGTTCGGGCCGCGCCAGCACCGCGGCAACCGGCATGATGCCGCCGCCCAGCGCCTTGCCCATCACCATGATATCGGGCACGACGTCATCGTGGTCGCAGGCAAACATCCGCCCGGTCTTGCCCAGCCCGGTGGGAATTTCATCGAAGATCAGCAGCGCGCCGTGGTCGTTGCAGGCCTTGCGCACCTCGGCCCAGAACCCGGGCGGCGGAATGTAGGGCACCGCGCGCGCCGGCTCGGCGATGACGGCGGCGACGTCGCCTTCCTTTTCCAGCACGTAGCGCACGAAACTGGCGCAGGTCATCTTGCACAGCTCGAGCTGCGGCTGGCCGTCCCTGTCGTCGTAACCATAGGGACAGCGGTAGCAGGCGAACGGCGCGACATGTTCTGTGCCCGTCAGCAGCGGCCCGATGATGTGCGAGCGGAACAACTGCTCGCCGCCGACCGATGCCGCACCGAACCCGGCCCCGTGAAAGGCATCCCAGAACGACACCGTCTTGTGGCGGCCGGTCGCCGCCCGCGCCACCTTTAGCGCCACCTCGACCGCGTCCGAACCTCCGGTGGTGAACAGCGCCTTGGACAGGTTGCCTGGCGAGATCGCCGCCAGCTTCTCGGCCAGTTCGGTCGCCGGCCCGCAGGCGAACCGGCGCGGCGCAAACGGCAGGTCGTCCATCTGCCGCGCGATCGCCGCCTTCAGGCGCGGGTGGCCATAGCCGATGTGATGCACGTTGTTGCCGTGGAAATCGAGATAGCGCCGGCCCTGCACATCCTCGATGTAGGCGCCTTCCGCCTTGGCGATCACCGACATGCACGGGCTCGACACCGACTGATGCAGGAAACACCGGGCATCGGCCGCCAGCAGCGCCTCGGTCTCGGCATCATGGGTCCGTTCGACCCAGGCAACCCGCCGCGCGGACGTGTTGATTTCACCCTCAGACTGCATCGGCGGGGTATCAGCGGAAGATGACATGACAGGACTCCAATCTGGTCGGCGCGGGCCTAGGGTCGGGACCCATCAGTTGCAACCAATTCCTAATGAATATCAGGAGGTTAGAGATGAACTCCCACGCTAAACCACAGTACACGACACAAAGGGTCTAGAGCATTTTTCGATCATATGGAATCGCTTGACCGGATTTCCGCGTCTGCTGGCTAGACATGGTTCGCGCCGCGGTCTGGTTGACCGCAAGCGGAGCATGGTGATCCCCGCCTTCGCGGGGACAGGCTGCGGGCGCGGAAATCCGGCCTTCGGTGTGCCAAATTCGCCCATCTGGTGCGTTCCGGCGCTTGCCCGATGCACCGCATCGCGCCCGCGCACCGCGCCTGCCATATGAGCGAACTTGGCTCCATCAAGTGATCCCATATGATCGAAAAATGCTCTAGTCACGGGCATGACGAGATCGTTTCGTGTACTGTGGCGTTTGACCTTCTGACGGTTGCACCACGCTGATGTTACATCGGTTTTCCGTCGGCGTATGAGTGAAACTCAACGACCGTCCGTCTATGGGTCTTGCAAGGACGTCTTAGCCGAAGTCGAGGACCTGGTCGTGAAGTGCCTCAATTGCCTTGAGACGCTTGCGGCCGCTTGCATCCAGCTTTGTGATGACTGCCGTGCAGATGTAGTGGATCAGGCTCAGAGCGGCGGAGTAACTGTCAAAGACATCGACCCCGGCAACCCGGATCATCAATGTCCAGCGCGCCAGGGATACGCTTTCGCGCGCGGTAGGATCGGTCAGATAGACTATCGGTACTCCGAGCTCCGCAGCGGTTGCCATGAAGCGGTGCAATGGCGCTACACGCCGCCTGAAACCGATCGCGACGATCACATCCTCCGGCGACATGCTTGCCAGGTACTCAGCGAGGGTTTCGCCCGCAGACGGCAGCACGGCAATGTTGTCGCGCACCTGAATGATTTGTGATCGGGCATAGGACGCCAGAAAGGCGCTGTTGCGGTATCCGATCAGCCAGACCCGGCGGGCCTTGGCGATCGCTTCGACGATTTCATCGATCTCCGTTCCGTCCAGAGCGTCAAAAGTTGCGATCATGTTGGCGAAGTCGGCCTCCAGGTGTTCCTTCAAACCGGAATCGGTCGGCGCGGATTGCCGGCTTTCGTGACTGATCAGATAGAGAGGCGACCCCCAATCGCGCGAGGCACGCGCAGAACGGCGCGCCTCGTCGAAGCTTGAATACCCGAGCCGCCGGGTCAGACGCGTGACCGCAGCCTTGGAACTGTCGGCAAGGGCGGCAATTTCGGTGGCTGAGTAGGCTGCCATGTCTCCGGGAAAGTCCAGGATTAGGTCGGCAATGCGCCGTTCGCTGGGCGGGAGGTCGGCGTAGCCGGCGCGGATGCGCTCTTCGATCAGGCCAATGTCCGAACTGCGATCTCGTTTCAATCCACTCTTCAAGGGCGACCCCCGCAGCAAATTCTAAAAACTAAATTTCAGATAGCTTGACATATCGAAACGTAAGTTTCAATCTGTCGTTAACAATACATAACATCCGGCGTCCGAGCGTCGGTGCGGGGAGGCTATGACCGAGATTGGTGATAAAGCCATTCAATTGAGTCGGCGGCTCAACTGGTATGTCGAGCGCTTCTGTGTCATTTTGCTGGTGCTTCTGGTGCTTGATGTCTGGCTGGGTGTCCTGGCCCGATATGTCATTCCGTTTCAGCTGACATTTACGGAAGAGCTGGCCCGCTATCTGATGATCTGGATGGCACTGATTGCAGTGTCCAGCGGGATTAGCCATCGCGAGCACATCGGGGTGCTGGTTGTCTTCGAACGGTTCCCGGTCAAGTTGCAAAGGTGGCTCCTGGTTGCATTCGATATCGCAGCCTTTGTGTTCTTTGCCATTATCTGTTTCTACGGCATCGGCCTCGTCGAGCGCGGGTTCAGCCGTTTTACGATGATCGACGGCATACCCAAAGCCTATCCCTTCATGGGCGTTCCCCTGGCTGGCGCTCTTGCCTGCATCCAGCTGTTCCTTGTTGCACTGCATGACTTCTTTGCCGTCGGCGACCCGGAAACTGCAGGCGGGACAGAGGTCTGATCATGATCTATGTGGCAACAACGTTCTTCGTCCTGCTGTTGCTTGGCATGCCGGTCGGCTATGTGCTCGGCATTGCCGGGCTCATCGGGGTTCTGGACATGGGCGGCGGGCGATTTCTCACCATGGTGCCTGACAGAATGTTTGCCGGGCTCGACCTGTTTCCCTTCCTGGCCATGCCGTTCTTCATTCTGGCCGGCGAGATCATGAACCGCTCGGGCATCACCACACACCTGGTTCATTTCGCCGAAACGCTGGTCGGGTGGCTGCGGGGCGGTATGGCGCACTCCAACATGGTCGCATCGGTCATGTTCGCCGGGATCACCGGCGCTGCCACCGCGGATGCTGCCGCCTTCGGCAACACCCTGGTACCGGCGATGGTGAAACAGGGCTATTCGAAGCCATTCGCATGCGCGGTGACAGCCGCCGGGTCGATCATCGGCCCGACCATTCCCCCGTCCACGCTCATGGTCATCTACGGCTCGATCATGGGGGTCTCCATCGCCGGACTGTTTGCCGCCGGCATTGTGCCGGGACTGCTGATCTGCGCAATCTGCATGGCGGTCATCGCGGCTCTGGGCAAGCGGCTCAATCTGCCGAAGTCGGCTGAGCGCCCGAGCCTGATCGCTATTCTTGTGGCGTTCAGGAAGAGTTTTCTGGCCCTGGTGCTGCCGGTGTTCATTCTCGGTTCGATCCTTGCCGGTATCGCCACTCCGACGGAGGCCGCCTCGATCGCTGTCTTCTACGCCCTGATCGTCGGCGGTTTGGTCTATCGCGGGCTGACCTTTCAGGACCTGTACGAGATGCTGGTGCGTACAACGCGCATTACGGGCATCATCTTCCTGATCATCGCGTCCGCCTCGATCCTGGGCTGGTGGATGACCTTCAACCAGATTCCTCAGGCCATCGCCAGCGGCATCCTGTCCGTGTCCAGCGATCCGAAGGTCGTCATCGGCATGATCATCGTGCTGCTGCTGTTCATCGGTTTGTTCATGGATATCAACGCAACGCTGATCATCCTTGCACCGGTTCTGGCGCCATTGACCGCCAGCATCGGCATGAACCCGGTACACGCCGGCATTGTCATCATTCTGGCCCTGAACATTTCGCTGATGACGCCGCCGGTCGGTGCCTGCCTGTTTGTTCTGGCCTCGGTCACACGAGAAAAGATTGAAAACATCACCAAGTCGCTTTGGCCGTTCCTATTGGCCGAGATGGCGGTGCTGGTGCTCATTGCATATTGGGAAGACATGACCTTGGCCGTTCCCCGGCTGTTGGGCCTTTGAGTGCGTACCGCTTGTGGTCCCGGAGCCTAATCAACCAGTTCGATCGAGCTGCAACAAAGGAGGATTGAGTATGAGTTACTTGCGAAAGATCAAACACGCCGCGGCAGGATTGGCGCTCAGCTGTGTGTTGTCGGCTTCGGCCCTTGCCGCCGATGTCACCATTCGGGTCGGTCACCTAAACCCGGCCGATGCGTTCCAGAGCCACTCCGGCGCCATGACGACGATTTTCAAGTCGCTGGTTGAGACGGCCAGCGGCGGGGCGATTGAGATCAAGCTGTTCCCGAACGGGCAGTTGGGCAAGGACAACGAGGTCATCCAGCAGGTGCGTGACGGTATCGTCGAGTCGGCGATCTCTTCGGCCGGCGGTATCGCCCAGCACTATCCACTGGTCGGCGTTTTCGATATCCCGTTTGCCTTCCCGAACATTGCTGTCGCCAATCGCGTCATCGATCATCGCAGCGAGTTCGGCAAGAAGTTCTCCGGTGACCTGGAGAGCAAGACGGGCCTGAAGGTTCTCGGCCTGATTGATTCCGGGGGCTTTTTCGCGTTCACCAACTCCAAGCGACCGATCGCATCGGTAAAGGACATGGATGGCCTGCGCATCCGGACCATGACACTGCCGACCCACCAGACAATGGTCGGGTCGCTGGGCGGCAAGCCGACACCTTTGCCGTGGGCCGAAGTCTACACGGCACTGCAAACCGGTGTTGCCGATGGCCAGATGAACCCAATTCCGATCATCGCGTTTGCCAAGTTCGATGAGGTCCAGAAGTACCTGTCGATTACCAACCACGTGATCACCCCGTACATCTGGACGATCAACAAGGCGTTTTACGATGGCCTGTCGGATGAACACCGTGCCATTATCGACTGGGCGTCGGAAGTCGCCACTGAAGCCGGCCGCGGTGTTTCACGCGTGATCGAGGCTTCAGAACGTGGCCTGCCCAAGCTGGCCGAGAAGATGCAAGTCAATGCAGTTCCGCCGGCGGAACTGGCCAAGTTCGCCGAAGCCGCGCAGCCTGCCGTGCGCAAGCTTATCGAAGACAAGCTCGGCGCAGAGGGCACCGACATGCTGAACGCAATGTTGGACGCCATCAAGAAGGCCCAGTAGCGCGATTTTGCAAGAGACAAGGAAGGCTGGCCGGTGCCGGCCAGCCTTCCAGGTTCAACCGCGACACAACAATCCATGATGAAGATGTTTTCTGAGCTGCCGGCTGCTCTTGCGCTCAACCCGACGGCCCTGGGCGATGCGGCGTACGGAACCGCACAGGCGGATGTGCTGAACCAGGAGGGCCTGGCAACCGCAAGGTCTGTGATCACCACGTGGCCGGGTTACAAGCCGACACCGCTTGTCGAGTTGCCCGGCATTGCGACTGCTGCCGGGCTCGGCAAGCTGTTCTACAAGGACGAAGGCCATCGCTTTGGCTTGCGGAGTTTCAAACCGTTGGGCGGCGCCTTTGCTGTTGCCCGCATGCTGATGCGCGAATTGCCCCGCGCGGCCGATGCCGATATCGAGACAGTCACGGCCTCGGACCTTGTTGCAGGCCGGTTTCGTGAACATGCCGCGAAGTTCACCGTCACGGCGGCAACCGACGGCAATCACGGCAGGTCCGTGGCGTGGGGCGCACGCATGTTCGGGTGCAATTGCGTCATCTTCATCAATGAAGCCGTCAGCGCAGGCCGCGAAAAGGCTATCGCCGCTTTCGGTGCCGACGTGCGCAGAAACCCGGGTACCTATGACGACGCCGTACGAACGGCGCAAGTGACCGCCGCGCGCCAAGGCTGGTTCGTCATTCCGGATACGTCGGACGATGTATCGGCACAGGCGCCGCGCGATGTCATGCAGGGATACGCTGTGATGGCCGCCGAAACCATCGACCAACTGCCGGCGGGTGAGCCGCCGAGCCACATTTTCCTGCAGGCCGGGGTCGGCGGAATGGCAGCCGCCACCTGTGGTCAGTTCTGGCAGGCCTACGGAGCAAGCAAGCCAAAGACCATACTCGTCGAACCCGAGAGTTCGGCCTGCTGGTTTGCCAGCCTCAAAGCCGGCCAGCCGACCGCGATAAAGGGCGATCTGGACTCGCTGATGGGTGGCCTGGCGTGCGGAGAGGTTTCACGCGTTGCCTGGCCCATCCTCAAAGACGGTGCTGATGCGATGATGACGATCCAGGACGAAGCCGCGGCACACTGCATGCGGCTACTGGCCAGGCCGCGCCAGGGCGATCCGGTTGTGGTTGCCGGAGAGTCCGGTGTTGCCGGCCTTGCCGGGCTGCTGACGGCGGCAGCCAACGAAGACATGCGCCGAACACTGGAGTTGGGGGAGAGCGCGCGTGTTGTCGTGTTCGGCACCGAGGGCGCGACCGATCCAAATACATACTCGCAGATTGTCGGACGCCAAGCCGAAGAATTGCAATCACAAGGAGAGCCCTGATGACCAACGACAATCTCAGGATCGACATCAACAGGTTGATGGGGCGGATCGGGGAGCTCGGCAGGATTGGCGCCCTGGAAGGTGGTGGTGTGTGCCGGCTGGCTTTGAGCGATGAGGACCGGCAGGGGCGCGACCTCGTCGTGAGCTGGATGAAGGATCTGGGGCTTGAAGTCTCGGTTGATCAGATCGGCAATATCGTCGCTGTCCGGTCCGGCCGGGAGGGCGGCCCGCCGGTGATGGCTGGTTCGCACATTGACACTGTTGCGACCGGTGGTCTTTACGACGGTGCGCTGGTTGTGCTGGCGAGTCTGGAAGTCGCCGCGGTTCTCAACGATGCGGGTGTCGAGACGCGGCGCCCGATCGCGATTGGTGCCTTTACCAACGAGGAGGGCGCACGGTTCGCACCGGACATGATGGGCAGCGGTGTGCATCAGGGAAGCCTCGATTTGGCCGAAATGCTGGCATCGCCAGGCATTGATGGCTCAAATGTCGAAGCAAACCTGAACCGTATCGGCTATGCTGGCGCCGTGCCGGTTGGCCGGTTTCGCGCCCACTGCTACTTTGAACTGCATGTCGAACAGGGGCCTGTGCTGGAAGAAGAACAGTTCACAATCGGTGCGGTAACCGGTGTGCAAGGCATCTCCTGGACGGAATACAGCATCACCGGCGTCTCAAATCATGCCGGCACCACGCCAATGCGGCTGCGGCACGATGCAGGTTATGTCGCCGCGGCGATAGCAGCGGAAGCCCGCGCCATTGCCAACGATTTTGGCGGGGATCAGGTCGCTACCGTCGGCGTCAATGAACTGACCCCTAATCTGGTCAACGTGATTGCCAAACAGGCACGCGTAACGGTTGATTTGCGCAACACGGATGATGAAGTTCTCCAGCGGGCAGAGGCCCGAATGTCGGCGTTTGCGCAGGCCGCAGCAGAGAACGAAGGCGTGGACATACAGACCCGAACGCTGGCACGCTTTGCACCTGTCGAGTTTGACGCTGACAAGGTTTCACTCGTTGAGAACACTGCTCATGAGCTCGGCCATACGGTACGCCGGATGCCGTCAGGGGCTGGTCATGATGCTCAGATGTTTGCCCCAAATTGTCCGACTGCCATGATCTTCGTGCCATCCCGCGACGGCATCAGCCACAACATCGAGGAGTTCACATCACCCGAGCACATCCAGGCCGGTGCCGACGTGCTCTTGCAGGTGATGCTGGCCAGCGCTGAATAGGGGAGGGTTCCATGCCGAGATTGGTTTCAGTGGCCGCAGCCCAGATGGGCCCGATTGGCCGGAGCGAGACGCGCTCATCGGCTGTGCGGCGGATGAGTGCCATGATGCGCGAGGCCAGCGGCCGCGGTGCAGACATCGTCGTCTATCCCGAACTGGCTCTGACGACGTTCTTTCCGCGATGGTTCATGGACGACCAGCAGGAGGTCGATTCATTTTTCGAACGGACGATGCCGAACGAGGACACACAACCGCTTTTCGATCTGGCTCGTGAACTCGGTATCGGGTTTTATCTCGGCTATGCCGAGCTGGATGAAACCAAGGGCACCCGCCATCACTTCAACACATCCATACTGGTGGACCGGCGTGGCGAAATCGTCGGGAAGTACCGCAAGGTGCATTTGCCGGGTCACGCGGAGAACGAACCCTGGCGTCCGTTCCAGCACCTGGAGAAGCGCTACTTCGAGGCGGGCAATCTCGGGTTCCCGATCTTTCCGGCGTTCGGCGGACGGCTGGGCATGTGTATCTGCAATGACCGACGCTGGCCGGAAACATTCCGGGTCATGGGACTGCAGCAAGTGGAACTCGTCATGCTCGGCTACAACACGCCGGTTCACTATCCGCCAGCCCCGCAACATGATCATCTTCAGGACTTTCACAACCAGCTGGTGATGCAGGCGGGTGCCTATCAGAACGGCACCTGGGTTGTCGGCGTCGCAAAGGCAGGTAAGGAAGAAGGGTGTGACCTGATAGGCGGAACCTGCATCATCGCGCCCACCGGAGAAATCGTCGCCCAATGCCGGACGTTGGATGACGAAGTCATCATCCACACCTGCGATCTCGACCGCTGCAAGGAGATCCAAGACAACATCTTCAATCTTGCTCTCCACCGGGAGCCAGCGTCTTACAGCCTGATCACGGACTCAAAATCCAGCCAACGGTGAATGCGGACAGCTAAGGAACTTTTCGGGCTCTGGCAAGACTGATCTGTTTCATTCACAGCTACTCATGATCGGGGCATTGGATGGCAGGCACTTGGAGCGGGGCTTGGGGGTGTACTGTTCTGGCAGGCATATTGGTTTGGAAATCGGAGTGGGCTTGAGTAGTATTTGTGCAGTGGCAACTGGAGTAACATCAATTGCCGACTGCAACTCGGGCGATACATGGAAAGGGCCCGGCCGTTCTGGCTGGTGCAAAGGTGCTGATTGCAGATGACCATCTGCTGTTTCGCCGCGGCTTCAGGCTGCTTTTCCAGGCGTTGTTTCCGGATGCCGAACTGGTCGGCGCAGGTGATGCCGGAACCGCTTACGGCATTCTTGAAGACCAGCCCGACATCGCCCTTGTACTGCTCGATCTGGGAATGCCGGGCATGAACGGTCTGCATGGTGTTCGCCGGTTTGTCGACCATCAGCCCGCAATTCCGGTTGTCATCCTGTCGGCGCACACCGAACCGAATGAAATCCTGGATTGCATCGCACTGGGTGCGCGCGCCTATATCCCCAAGACGGCGGACGAACTGGTGGTCGAGAACGCGATCCGTCTGGTCATGCTTGGAGAGGTGTTCATCCCGTCACAGGCAATACAACAGATCAAGAATGTCGAGGACCAGGAGCTAAGCCATCAACTTGCCGACCTGCCGGCGGACAATCCGCTGCGTAAGCTGACCAAGAGACAATGCGATACCCTGGCCCTGATGATGGAGGGTCAGTCGAACAAGGAGGTGGCCCGTCGCCTGGGCCTGCTGGAAAGCACGGTGAAGGCGCACGTCAAGGTCATCTTGAAGAAGCTCGCCGTCCACAACAGAACCCAGGCCGCGTTGGTTGCCAACGACCTGGGTTGGCCGCGCGCCACCAAGGTACGCAATTCATAGCAGTTTGACGATGGACTGTATGAGCGCCTCGGCCTTGATCGGCTTGTGCAGCACGCTCAGTCCGCTGGCCTTGACTTCGGTGATTTGGCCCGGCGCGGTGTCACCGGTCAGGATAATCGCCGGTTTGACCCGGCCGGTGTACTTCCTCATTGCCTCCACGACATCGAGGCCGTTCATGTTGTCAGCCAATCGATAGTCCACGATTGCCAGATCGGCGGCTTCGGGCGCATCGCGGACGAGTTTGATGGCCTCGGCCGCGCTTGCTGCATCCAGCACCTCGGCCCCATACGATTCAAGCATATAGCGCAAAGACCGCAACTGCATGGGTTCGTCGTCCACGATTAGTAGGCAGTGGCCCTCCAATGGCATGTCGGACATCAGTTGCGGCCGAATATGCGGCGCGCAGATTTCGCGGCTGATTTCCAGGCTGACTGCAAACACCGATCCCAAGCCCGGCTGCGACCTCACAGTCAATTCGGCCTGCAGGAGATCGGCAAGCCGCTGGACGATGGCAAGCCCAAGCCCAATGCCCCTGCGCCGGTCACGTTGAGGATTGCCGATCTGGTAAAACTCCTCGAAGATCTGCTCGAACTGGTCCGCATCAATACCGATACCGGTATCCCAGACCTCAATGCTCAGCCTGTTCCCGCGTGCCCTGCAGCCAATCAGAATGCGGCCTTCATGTGTGTAGCGGATCGCGTTTGAGACAAGGTTTTGCAGTATGCGCTGAAGCATGGCCGGATCGGTTCGCACGAAACGGGATGTTTGGACGACAGCAATCTTGTTGCCGTTTTCCGCCGCGCTGACGGTCATGCTGGCTTCAATCGCTTCCAGGATGTCGCCTACGCAGACATTGGAAAACTCCGGTGTAATGGCACCTGCATCAAGCCGGGACACGTCCAGCAGACCATCAAGAAGCTCATTGCCGCTGTCCAGACAATATTGAACGTCGGTGAGAACTTCGGCTTGAGTTGCAGTAACCCGGCCAGCCTGCAAGGCTGCAATGAACATGGAGATCGCCTGTAGCGGTTGGCGCAAATCATGGCTGACAGCGGCCAGAAAGCGGGTCTTGGACGCGTTGGCCCGCTCAGCCGCGGCCATCGCCACGCGCAGCGTTGCTTCAACCTCCTTGCGCTCGGAAATGTCTCGCATGCTTGTGCGAAAACCAAGCGAGCGACCGTCGCGGTCGCGCATCGGCTGCCATGATACCGCCGCCCATCCGGTGCGTCCGTCTTTGGTCTTCAGTCTGAACTCGACGTCATTGCCGCTTGTGCCGGTTCGGGCAATTCTCAGAAGTTCCTGAATGCGCTGTCTGTCCTGCGGATGTATCAGGCCGGCCGGATAGTCTTTCATGGCAAGACAATCCTCAATGGAATAGCCGGTCATGCGTTCTACGGCCGGGTTGATCCACTGCACCTTTCCCTGCGGTGAAAACCAGGTTTCCCAATCATAGGTGTAGTTGGCTACGATCTCGAACGGGTTCTCAGCCGTGCCGGAACTCATGTACCTTCAACTCCTGTTGATCGGGACTGTCCGGTCCGACGCAGCAGCCGGTTGCCCCGTTATCGTCGGGCCGCCGTTTGTGCCCAAGTTGGCCTGCCTCTCCTTCATTCCGACTGACCCTAGGGCCAGGACCCATTAATTAACACCATTCTGTTTGCCAAGGAGGGCTCGAATGCTGGAAAACAAGCGCAAGATCAGGCTTTATGCCTTATCGAGCATTGTTTGCCTGCAGGCCGGCCCTCCTTGGCAAACCCTGCGGGCGCGGCGGATTTGCCCGCTGAGTGCGTTAGACAGGCTTGCAAACCAGGCAGGTTTCCGGCGCCTGTCTGTCTGCTCAGCAAGCAAATCCGCCACGCAGAATGATGTTCATTAATGAGTCCTGGCCCTAGGTAGTAGTCTTCCCCCCAATGATCGAACTGTTAGCCAATCAGAGACGTATCAATGCTGCACGGCAAATGAGTATCATTCAACTGTTTCCTATGGAGTGGGGCGCAATCTGGATGCTTCGGCAGAAAGTGAGCGCCCTTCTTCTTTTGCGGAAACTCCGCGGTTGATTGGCGGCAATTGTAACGAGCATGGTTCAACTCACATGCCGTGGCCGCAAGGCCCGTGATTTCGAATTGGCTTGCCCATTCTGGCCCAAAACGCTTGCTCAGCTAACGCGAGGCTGTTGCCGCGTTGCCGGCAAATCCAAATCCTCCCTACAAATGGGGAAATGCTCCCCCTAATGACGGGATTGCTTGGCCAGTCCGTAGACCGGATTATACCAATAAGAACCAATAACAGACCATTTCAAGGAATTTGGCTGAAACGGCAAATCAGTAAGGCAGCAACAGAGGAGGAAACTATGGAACGCCGTGATGTGTTGAAGTTGGGTGCCGCGTTGCCTGTAGCCGGGGCAGCAATGATGGCCATGATCGGGCGGGCGGAGGCCAGCTGGCTCAACAAGCCCACTGGCAGCGAACCGGAGGGCGAGACCATCAATGTCGGTTTTCTGGCCGCCCTGTCGGGACCGGATGCGGGTTGGGGATTGCCTGGCCTGACCGGCAACCAGATGTTCATCGATGAAGTGAACGCGCAAGGCGGGCTGCTTGTTGGCGGCAAGCGTCACAAGCTGGAGATGCATGCCTTCGACGACGAGGCGGTCGGCTCGAAGGCGCTGCAGGGCGCCAAGGAACTGGTGCTGCAGAAGAAGGTCAAGTTCATTTCGGCGATCGGCGGAAATCCGGCCGATGCGACCCATCCTTATCTCACCAAGACAAAGGTGATCTACGGCAGCCTCATTTCGACGGACATCAAGCCCGACCGGCCATACCTGATTGCCGGCGGCGACGTCACGCCGCGCATCGATATGATGCGGCCGTTCTATCACAAGATGACCAATCCGGATCTGAAACGCTGGGCGGTGTGTTCGCAGGACGACACCATCGGTCAGACCTGTCAGGCATGGGAAGTGGGTTCGGCAATCGCCGATGGCTGGGACATTGTCTACGACAAGCACTATGCGATCGAAACTGCCGATTTCGCCCCGATCGTCACCGCCATGCTGGCGACGAAGCCGGATGTCGTCAGCCTCAATCTGTCCTATCCGACATTCGTTGCCCTGATCATCGAACAGCTGCATCTGCAGGGCTTCAAGGGCAAGATCTCAGCCAACTATCTTGACACTGAATCGATCCTGCAGAAAGTGCCGGCGGAGTACCTGGAAGGTGCCGTCGACAGCTTCCCGCTGTTCGACGATCCCTGGTGGGGCGAGCCGAGTTTCCAGGCGGACTTCTATCGCGAATGGCTGAAGCGCTACGGTCCCGGTGCACCTGAGGACGTCAAGCGCAACATCACCGGCATCGATTGGGATCACGTCATCCTTTTGCGCGTGTGGGCACAGGGCGCTCAGCTCGCGGGTACGTTCGATCCCGATGCGGTTCTTGAGGCGCTGCGCAAGGAAAGCCAGATCCCGTCCATCATCGGGCCGGGCGTCATGTCGGGTAAGGACATGTGGGGCATTGACAACATGCTGTCGCCGCCGATCCCGATCAACGAGGTCCGCGGCGGCACAAAACGCATCCAGGCGCACATCAGCTTCGAAAACTGGTTCCAGCCGCGCAAGGACGCCATCATCAAGGTGGTCCGCGACAAGGGCCAGATGTGGGATCAGCGCGCCTGACGCTCACGCCTCTCAACCCCTCGCGAGAAAGCACCTGGCTTTCTGCGCGGGGGGCTTTGCCAACCGTCCGTCGCACGGTACCATCAGCCTGCGCATGTGACGTCACGACCTCTCAACGGATCGCAGCATGGACTTGCCAACGTTCCTACAAACCGTCGCCAACTCCGTGGTGCTCGGGTCGATATATGCCACGGTCGCAGTCGGTTTGGCACTGGCCTTCGGGGTCATGCAGATGGCCAATTTCGCCCACGGCGAATTCTTCATGGGCGGCGCTTATGTCGTCTATGTGCTGTATGCCCTGGCAGGCGTGCCGTTTCCGATCGCCGTCTTGGCGGCCTTTCCGATCATCGCATTGCTCGGTGTCGTAACCGAAAGGTTCATCTTTCGAAACACCCGCGACAACGTGCTTGCCGGGTTCATGGCCACGGCCGGGCTGGCGCTCATACTGCAGGTGCTGGTCGGCCAGATGTGGGGCGTCGGCCTGATGCGCTCCATCCCGACACCCTACATGCACATTGCCGAGGTCGGGCCGGTGAGGCTCGGCTGGCAGCGGCTGATCATCCTGCCGGCAGCGGCGGTGATGATGGGCGGGCTGTGGCTGTTCCTGCAACGAACCAAGTGGGGCAAGGGTCTCAGGGCCTGCGCCCAGGACCCCGAGGCAGCGGCGATCAACGGCATCGGCAACAACAAGATGGCCTCTCTGTCGATGCTGATCGCCGGTGGCTTCGCCGGCGTGTCCGGCGCCCTGATGGCACCGATCCTGGCGGTGACGCCTTATATGGGGCACGGCATCATCGTCACCGCATTTGTCGTGGTCATCGTCGGCGGCATGGCGAGCATCGAAGGCGCCGTGCTTGCGGCGTTCCTGCTCGGCTTCATTCATACCTTCACCACAACCCTGTTCGATGCGGTCGTTTCGACCATGGTCGGGGTCGCCTTCATGGCACTGGTGCTTGTCATCAAACCGGCCGGCCTGCTTGGCCGCGTCAAGCAGTAGGAGCGCTGTAGCCAATGCGCATCGTCCTGCTTCTTGCCGCTGCCGGCCTGGCCCTGGCGGCGCCCTACATCGCCAGCGAATACCACCTGGAAATCCTGATCCTGTTCCTCATCAACCTGCTGCTGGCCTCCAGCTATCGTTTGCTGACCACCACCGGCGACTGGTCGCTCGGCCACGTGGTCCTGATGGGCGTCGGAGCCTACGCAACGGCTCTGGCGGCCAAGCTGCTGGGCTGGCCGTTCTGGCTCGGGTTGCCGCTCGCCGGCGTCGCCTCGGCGGTGATCGCCGCCGGGCTGGTCTATCCGCTACTGCGCACCAAGGGGTTCGGATTCTTCATCGCGTCTTTCGCCTTCGGCGAATTCGTCCGGCTGATCTGGGTCAAGTTCCACACCCCGTTCGGCGGTCCGCGCGGGATGATCAACATCCCGACACCTGAACTGGGCAACATCGATTTCTTCTTCGCCACCCCGTACTACTATCTGACGCTGATCATCGTTTCGATCTGCCTCTGGGTGCTGTACCGCATCGACCGGTCCGCCCTCATCGGCGACGTCATGAAGGCGATCTACATGGATGAGGACCTGGCCCGGTCGATCGGCGTCAAGGTCAATCACTACCGCTCGATGGCGTTCATCACCGGCGGCTTCTTCGCCGGTATCGCCGGGGCTCTGCTGGCCCACCGGCTGGGCGCGATCGACCCGAAGAACTTCGACATCAACACCATGGTCTATCTGGTCATCTGGGTGGTGGTCGGCGGCACCAAGACGTTCTGGGGACCGTTCCTCGGGGTGATCGTGATGACGATTATCTTCGAGACCAGCCGACCTCTGCTGGAGTGGCGGCCACTGCTGTTCGGCGGCATCCTGATCTTCTTCCTGATCTTCCTGCCGGGCGGGCTTGAATCGCTGCTGCCGAAGAGCTGGACCAACCGCAAGAGTGCCGGAAAGGTACCGGAGGTGGTGCAATGACGGCAATATTGCGCACCGAACAGGTCAGCAAGCACTTTGGCGGCGTTGCGGCCGTCGACAAGCTCACCATGGAGGTGCCCGAAGGCGAAATCCGTGGACTGATCGGGCCGAACGGCGCCGGCAAGACGACATCGTTCAACCTGATATCCGGCGCGCTGAAGCCGACCGCCGGCCGGGTCCTGTTTCGCGATCAGGACATCTCCGGACGTGATGCGGCCGAGGTCGCGGCCCTCGGCGTGGTCCGCACGTTCCAGCGCCCGGCGCTGTTCGGCGATTTCTCGGTGCTGCGCAACGTCATGGTCGCTCGCCACCTGCATGCCCGGGAAGGCCTTTTGCAGGCCATCATGGGCTCCGGGCGGGCGCTGGAAGTTGAAAACGAACGCATCTCCATGGATATCCTGAAATTCATCGGGCTGGATGAATTCGCCGACATGGAGGCGGCCAATCTGCCGTACGGCCATCAGCGCGCCCTGAACGTCGCGGCGGCACTGGCCACCGAACCGGTGCTGCTGATGCTCGATGAGCCGGTCGCCGGCATGAACCCCGTTGAAACCGAAGCAATGACCAGGCTGATCCGCCGGCTGCGCGATGAACGCGGCATCACGATCATCCTCGTGGAGCATGACATGCGCACCGTCATGGGGCTGTGCGAGCAGGTCACGGTGCTCGATTTCGGCAAGAAGCTGGCCGAAGGCACGCCCAAGGAAATCGCCAGTGATCCTCGCGTCATCGAAGCCTATCTGGGATCGGAGGACACCGTTGCTTAAGATTGAAGAGCTCACCGTCCGATACGGCCAGATCACTGCGGTCCGCGAGATTTCGCTCAACGTCGAGGACGGCGAAATCGTCACGCTGATCGGTACCAACGGGGCCGGCAAGACGACGCTGTTGCGAACCATTTCCGGTCTCGAAAAGCCGGCCGGCGGCAGTATCACTTTTGATGGCAAGTCCATTGCCGGCCTGGCGCCGGAGCGCATCAACGGGATCGGCATTGCCCACGTACCCGAGGGGCGGCGCCTGTTTCCGCATATGTCGGTCTATGACAACCTCGAACTCGGCGCTTTCCAGCGCAGCGATGCCGACGGCATTCGCCGCGACATGGAAATGGTGCTGGAGCACTTTCCCGTGTTGCGCGAGCGCCGCGAGCAGATGGCCGGTTCGCTGAGCGGCGGCCAGCAGCAGATGGTCGCCATGGGCCGCGCGATCATGTCGGCGCCCAAGCTGGTGCTGATGGATGAACCTTCGCTGGGACTGTCACCGCTGATGTGCCAGGAGATCGCCAAGATCATCCGCGAGATCCACGCCATGGGCCGGACCATCGTGCTGGTCGAACAGAACGCCCGCCTGGCCCTGTCGCTGGCCCAGCGCGCCTATGTCATGGAAACCGGCCGCATCGTCGTCGAAGGCCCGGCCAAGGACGTGGCGACCAACCCGGAGGTCCAGGAAAGCTACCTTGGCATCGCCTGAAGGTCTCGCACTTGCCAAAGACAACCCTCAAGCGAAGGATTGATTTAGGCGGCAATGCTCCCTCGCTTCGGGTCTGTCCAAACCATCAACTGAACAGGCAGAAGTTTTCGTCATCCCCCACCACTGTCAATCGCCAGACGTTTTGACCACGTCAGCCGGCCTCGTACTCGATGTTGTTTCAGGTTTCCACGCTTCCAACGATTGGGATACCGGGTCAAGAATTCGGCCACAGTGTTTCATCGGCAGAAAGTACCTGGTTTGAAATCAAGATCTTACAAAATTTCAGCGGGACACTTGGAAAGTGGTGGGCCCGGCAGGACTCGAACCTGCAACCAGACGGTTATGAGCCGTCGGCTCTAACCAGTTGAGCTACAGGCCCACCGTACGGCTGCTATAGCGAAATTTCCTTGGGCCGCCAATTGAATTTGCCGTCCGCCGGTGCGGCCGGCTCGGTCGTTTCACCGGGTTTTAACGTTTCCGCTGTATCGTGCGCTCCGAATGGGAAGTGCGCTGAGGCAGCCGTGAACAAGGTTGCAGGTGCATCTTGGAGGCGCGAGTTGACCGACACATCATCGGCATTGCACCGAAGATACATAGATCCGGAAGTCCTGCAACGGCTGCTGAAGGCGTCCGACTTCATCGTGCTGTTCTGCGGTGTGCTCGTCCTGTACATGCTGTTCGGCCCGCCGCCCACCGAAGTCGGCTACATTCTCACGGTATTTTTTGCGCTGGCCGGCACGCTTTGCTGCCTGCTGGCGATGCGCTGGGCAGGGGCCTACGAGATCCGCACATTGAGCCGTACCGGTTCCGGTATCGTGCGCTCGATTGCCGTGGCCATGCTGTGCGGCGGTGTTAGCTTTTTGGTTTCCGGTTTCCTCGGTCTCCCCGTCGACGTTGAATGGCTGGCCGGTTGGGCGGCCCTGACGCTGCTGCATTTCGGCCTGACCCGATCTCTGTCCGGACTGTGGATCCGGCCCTTGGCCAGAAACGGCGCCTTTCGTCAGCGCATCGCCATCGTCGGCGGCGGTGCGGCGGCCGAACAGGCGATATCCGCCCTGGAGTCGTCCATGGCCGGCGAGGTTGAAATCGTCGGCATCTTCGACGACCGCTTCGATGACCGCAGCCCTGAATCGGTGCGTAAGTACAGAAAACTCGGCAAGATCGGCGAGCTGGCAGAATTCGCCCGCAAGGACCGCGTCGATCTGATCATTGTCGCCATTCCACTGTCTGCCGAAGCCCGGCTGCTGCAGATGCTCAAGCGGTTGTGGGTACTGCCGGTGGACATTCGCATCTCCGGTCAGGCCTCCCGGCTGAAGCTGTCGGCACAGTCCTACACCTATCTGGGCGACTTGCCGCTGTTGTCGGTTTTCGACCGGCCACTGTCCGGCTGGGGATCGGTTCTGAAGACGACCATGGATGTCGGCCTGGCGGCGCTGTTCATCGTGCTCCTGTCACCTGTCATGTTGGCCACCGCCATTGCCATCAAGTGGACAAGCAAGGGCCCGGTGATCTTTCGTCAGAAGCGCTATGGCTTCAACAATGAGATGGTCGAGGTGTTCAAGTTCCGCTCGATGTATGTGGAGGGCTGCGATGCCACCGCCTCCAAGCTGGTCACCAAGGACGATCCGCGCGTGACACCGGTGGGCCGGTTTATCCGCAAGACCTCGATCGACGAGCTGCCGCAGCTGTTCAACGTTGTGACCGGCCAGCTCTCGCTTGTCGGTCCGCGCCCCCATGCCACCCAGGCCAAGGCGGCCGAGGAGCTCTACGAGCAGGTTGTCGACGGCTACTTCGCCCGCCACAAGGTCAAGCCCGGCATCACCGGCTGGGCGCAGATCAACGGTTGGCGCGGCGAGACCGACACGCGTGAAAAGATCGAGAACCGGGTCAAATTCGACCTGGAATACATCGACCGCTGGTCGCTGGCATTCGATCTTGAGATCATCCTCAAAACCCCGTTTGCGCTGCTCAAGAGCGAAAACGCGTATTAGGGTCTAGTTTTAACCCTCATGGGCCGGACCGCGCTGCCAGGTGCGGTCGCGCTTCAGGAATTCGTGCAGGGTCTTGCCCGGTTCGTCGGTGAAGGTGTCGTCGAGCACCGTGAAGTCCTTGATGCGGTCAAGCCGGAAGGCGCGGAAGTCGTTGCGCAACTCGCACCATGCCGCCGTGAGCCACACCGGGCCGAAGAATGCCAGGGACAGCGGCCGTATGGTGCGCGCGGAGGTGCTGCCGGCGGCATCGGCATAGGAAAAGTGCACCTTGCGCTTGTCGCGCACCGCGGTGCGCAGATCGGCAAGCTCGAAGGTGATCGGTTCGATGTAGGTGTGCTCCGGCGCCAACAGCGCGGTGTCGGCCATGTAGCGGCGCAGGTGATCGGGCAACACCTGCTGCACCTTGGCGATGATGTCCGATGCTGCCGTCGCCAGCGCCGGATCGGCCCAGCTCTGCACAATATGGGCGCCCAGCACCAACGCCTCGATCTCCGATTCCTTGAACATCAGCGGCGGCAGGTCGTAGCCCTCGCGCAGCACATAGCCGACACCCGCTTCGCCGTCGATCGGCACCCCGGAGGTCATCAGGTCGCGGATGTCGCGATAGACCGTGCGTTCGGACACCTCCAGCTCTTCGGCGAGGTCGGCTGCCCGCGTCAGGCGGCGGCGGCGCATGATCTGGATGATCTCGAAAAGTCTGTCGGCTCGTCTCATCGGGTGACTTTATCACGGGCGAAAGGGCAGGGTGGCCGGCCCAAACTAACACTCCTGACACAGCGTTGTCAGGAGCCTGTCAGACCTCCTGACACAAAGCTGGCAGGAGGGGTGCGGCATTGTGCGGGCATGGCGATTTGGACAGCAGACACGAGCCGGATCGCAAAGCTGAGAGCCCAACCGAAGACAGGAGATGACACCATGCATACGACACGCACAGCGAACTCCACGGCAGCGCAGGCCAACGCCCTGACGGCGGTTCTGAAGACGGTGCTGTCGCCCGTGGCCGCGTATCTGAAGCGCCAGAAAAACCGCCGCGAGGTCGAGGCGATGCTCGATCTCAACCCGCACCTGCTGCGCGATATCGGCCTGACGCGCGGCGACGTCGCCGACGCCGCAGGTGCGAATGCCGACCCCGCGGCGGTGTTGAACGCCCGCCGCGCCGAGCGGCTGGCGCGTGACGCCCGGGCGCTCTCGATCCCCGCCCGGCACGCTTACAAGGCCAGCTGCGGCCGCAGCCTGACGGTTTTGTCGAATACCCTCACCGGCGGCCATTGGGCCAGTTGAGCCTTGCCGGCCTTGGCGTTGTCCCGGCAATCGCGAGATCAGCCCGGCAGAGTTCCCTCACTTTGTCAGAATGGCCGAGCCTAAGCGAGAGCCGGGACCCTTTTTTGCCGGGCCGCATTGCCCGGAAGCCCGGTCAAGCGATTCCATATGATCGAAAAGTGCTCTAGTGTGGCGCTCCGTTCAAACGCGGAGCGCCATTGCCGTGAACAGGCTGACAGACATCAAGACCGGATACTCCGTCTGCCCGCATGACTGCCCGTCGGCCTGCGCGCTGGAGGTCGAGGTGCTGGATGCCAGCACCATAGGGCGGCTGCGCGGCGCCAGGGACCAGACCTACACGGCGGGTGTAATATGCGAGAAGGTGGCGCGGTACGCCGAGCGCATTCACCACCCGGACCGGTTGATCAGAGCGTTGAAACGCAAAGGCGAAAAGGGCGGAGGCGACTGGCAGGAAATCGCATTCGACGATGCGCTGGATGAGGTCGCAGAGGCGTTCCTGAAGGCCGAGGCGCGTTATGGAGCGGAAACCGTCTGGCCGTACTACTATGCCGGCACCATGGGGCTGGTGATGCGCGATGGCATCCACCGCCTGACCCACGCCAAGAAGTACTCGCGCATGTACGACACGTTCTGCGTGACGCTCGCCTGGCCCGGCTACATCGCCGGCACCGGCAGGCTGTACGGCCCCGACCCGCGCGAAATGGCCAAGTCGGACCTTGTGGTGATCTGGGGCACCAACCCGGTCAACACCCAGATCAACGTGATGACCCACGCCATGAAGGCCAGGAAGCAACGCGGTGCCAGGATCGCCGTGGTGGATGTCTACCGAACCGGCACGATGAAACAGGCCGACGTCGGGCTCATCCTCAAGCCGGGAACCGACGCCGCACTCGCCTGCGCGGTGATGCATGTGCTGTTCCGCGACGGATTGGCCGACCGGGCGTACATGACCAAGTTTGCCGACTGCCCGGACGAATTCGAAGCGCACCTGAAGACGCGTACGCCCGATTGGGCCGCCGGCATCACCGGCCTGACGGTTGAGGAAATCGAGGCCTTCGCCCAGATGATCGGCAACACGCGGCGTACCTATATCCGCATGGGCTACGGCTTTACCCGTCAGCGCAACGGAGCGGTGGCGATGCACGCCGTCACCTCGATCGCCACCGTCGCCGGCCTGTGGCCGCGCGAGGGGGCAGGGGCCTTTCATTCCAACTCCGGAATGTACCGCTGGAACAAGACGATGATCGAGGGGCTTGACGTCAAGGATCCGAACGTCCGCTGGCTCGACCAGTCGCGCATCGGCGCGGTGTTGACCGGCGACACGGCAGACATCGGCGACGGTCCGCCGGTCACCGCGATGATCCTGCAGAACACCAACCCGGTGTCCGTCGCACCGGACCAGAACCGGGTGAAGCAAGGTTTCGCGCGCGATGACCTGTTCGTCTGTGTGCACGAACAATTCCTGACCGAGACCGCGCAGATGGCCGACCTCGTGCTGCCGGCCACCATGTTCCTGGAGCACGACGATCTTTACCAGGGGGGCGGCCATCAATACGCCATGTTCGGTGCCAAACAAATCGAAGCACCCGGCGCCTGCCGTTCCAACCACCAGGTGATGTGCGGCCTGGCGGAACGGCTCGGTGCCGAACACCCCGGCTTCGATATGAGCGTGCGCGAGCTGATCGACTGGACGCTGACCCACTCCGGCAAGCCGGGTCTGGCGGAACTGGAGGAGCGTCACTGGGTCGATTGCCAGCCGGACTTCGACACCTCGCACTACGTGAACGGCTTCGGCCACAAGGATGGGAGATACCGCTTCAAGCCGGATTGGCATGCCACCAAGTTCCGGCCCGACACCGGCCTGTTCGGTCCCGTCGACGGTATGCCGGCGATGCCGGATCATTGGCAGGTGATTGAACAGGCGGATGAGACCTACCCCTTCCGCCTCGCCACCAGCCCGGCCCGCACCTTCCTCAATTCCAGCTTCAACGAGACCCCGACCAGCATGAAACGCGAAGGCCGACCCACGGTACTGATGCACCCGGACGACATGGCCGATTTCGGCCTGAGCGACGGCCAGAAAGTCCGAATGGGCTCACCGCGCGGCGAGGTGCGCCTGCACGTCGAAACCTTCGACGGTCTCAAGCGCGGCGTCGTCATCTCAGAAGGCATCTTCCCGAACGCCGCCTTCGAGGACGGCAGGGGCATCAACACCCTAACCGCCGCCGACCAGCCGGCACCGGTCGGTGGAGGGGTGTTTCACGACACCAAGGTGTGGGTGAAGGCGGGCTGAACCGACAAGCCTAAACTCTTTTACAGCGGATAGTCCCGGTCCGGGTCGACGCCGGCCTTGGTCAGGAACCTGCGCATCTGCTGGACCTGCCCGGGGCCCAGTGAGTGGCTCGGGTGCGAGAACTCGGCGAAGTGCTTCTTGATGCGAACGCCGAGGCGGCCGCCATGCCTCTGATCGATCTCAGCACCCAGTTCCTTCAACACCGCCTCGACAGCCTTGGTTTTGATATTTGCGCTCACCGGGTGAGCGAACAGGGCGTGCAGAGTCTTGCGGTGCTTGTGATTCATATGGTCGCTTTCACGGCTCATAAACATGCTGCTGATCCCCTTGGCCAGGTTATCTTGAGACGTTGTGCCACATTCCTCACAAATTGCTTTGATCGAGATCAATGGATGGCAGGGTCATCATTCCTTGACTCGGTTTGGAAAGTGCTGAGGGCAAGCCGTTGAAAAGAATCGTTTCCTGTATCTGAGAATCATTGCACGATGTTTCTGAAGGCAGGCTGGTCAAACATAACAACAAGATTGCGTCTCGAATCGGAGAGATGAACCAGAGATGAACGCCCACTTCAGTCCTCAGTCATCGGCGCCGTGCCATAAAGGGCCAAGTTCCACGCTTACCCCACTGCTTTGCGCACAAGGGCCGATTGAAGACAGGACCATGTTGGAAATCTCTGACCGCCTCGAAAACAGCACCGTTGCCCGCCAGCGCAAGCGCATCATGATGCTGATCGCTCTCAGCCTGGTGTTTGCCACCGCGGTGCCTGTGATGGTGCTCGCCGGGCACTGATCCTCCCATCTCCGTTATCTTTACCGGATAGGCTCGAATGGGCTTGCGTGCGGCTGTGGCCGGTGCTAACCGGGCGCCCCCATGCCCAACTACTTTGCGACCTATGGAACATTCCGCTCGGCCGCCGCGCGCCGTGAGACACCGGCCTTTGCCGCGGCCCGGGATGTCGGTCCGTGCATTCTGCCCGGCAGGCTCTATCAGATGGGCGTTTATCCGGTGATCAAGTTCGGCGGCGGCCGGGTGGCCGGCGAACTGTTCGAGATGCCATGGCAGTTCGACTTCCGGGTTTTCGACATCTATGAAGATTACAATCCCGCCAATCCGGATGCCTGCCGCTATGTCCGCCGCCGCATCCGGCTGATCGAACCGAAGGTGGAAGCCTGGGTCTATCTGTATGTCTGGCCGACCGACGGCTCGACCTTCATCCGCTCCGGCGACTGGCTGCAGGCCGTTGCCAGCGGCCTGCGCACCAGGCGCTTCCGCGACGACCGCCGCCCCGCCGTTGACTACCTGCCGCCCGGTCGGACCTACCGAAAATAGGATCCGAGAATTACAATGGCAAAGGACACACGCTGTCCACCCACCCCCGTACACCTGTCAGCAAATCTCCCGCCCGCGCGCGTCTACAGGCACCTGACATGATGGTGTCAGTAGGCATGGTGTATCACGTGGCGCCATGAGACGAGCTGACCGACTGATGCAGATTATCCAGATCCTGCGCCGCGAGCGTGCGCCGGTGACGGCGGGCCGTATTGCCGATGAGCTGGAAGTGACCCAGCGCACCGTTTACCGCGATGTGGCATCGCTGATGGCCAACGGCGTGCCGGTGCGCGGCGAGGCGGGGGTAGGGTACGTGCTCGGCGACGGCTTCGACCTGCCGCCGCTGATGTTCACCGCCGATGAACTGGAGGCAGTGATCCTCGGTGCCCGGCTGGTGCAGGTGCAGGGCGACAGCGAACTGGCCGCGGCGGCTTGCGATGCCGTGGCCAAGATCGGCGCGGTGTTGCCGAAGACCCTGCGACCGATCCTGCTCGATGCGCCGCTGATAGCGCCGGACTATCAGGAGTCACCGCCCGAAGCCGTAGATTCAAGCATCCTGCGGCGCGCCCTGCGCGAGCAGATGAAGCTCAAGCTCGACTATGTCGACCAGGCCGGTTGCGAGACGCAGCGTGTCGTGTGGCCGGTGGCCCTGGGCTACATGGATCACAAGCGCATGCTGATTGCCCATTGCGAGCTGCGCGACGACTTCCGTCACTTCCGCACCGACCGGATCCGTGACGCCGAGGTGCTCGATGACCGCATGCCGGCGCGCCGGGCCCAGTTGCTCGATGCCTGGTGGAAAGTCGCCGCCGAGGAGCAGCGCGCCTACCTGGAGCGCAAGCGCGGCGAGATCAGCACCTGATCGGCACAGCCGTCTTCAATGACCGACCGGCCCGAAGCGACGCTTGCCAGCGCCTGCGGATAGAGTTGATGCTCTGCGGTCAAGACGCGCGCCGCGAGCGTGCCGACATCGTCGCCGGGCATCACCGGCACGGCGGCCTGGGCGATAATCGGCCCGGCATCCAGTTCCGGCACCACATGATGCACCGTGCAGCCGTGCACCTTGACCCCGTCGTCGAGCGCCCGCTGGTGGGTGTCGAGGCCAGGATAGAGCGGTAGAAGGGAAGGGTGGATGTTGAGCATCCGCCCGCTCCATTTCGCCGTCAGCCCGGCGGTCAGAATGCGCATGAACCCGGCCAGCGCGACGAGGTCGATGGCGTGGTCTTCAAGTGCTGCATGAACTTCTGCCTCGAAGGTCCCGCGATCGGGAAATGCCTTGTGGTCGATCGCTTTGCTGGCGATGCCGTGCCGGCGCGCTGTCTCCAGGCCTTTGGCATCCGGACGGTTCGAAATGACCAGGGCGATCTCGGCGGGGTAGTCCGGTGCCTCGGCGGCGGCGATCAGCGACTCCATGTTGGAGCCGCGGCCGGAAATCAGCACTGCAGTGCGCTTGCGCATGGCTCAGGCGTCCGGGACGGTCAGGCAACCCGAAAACGTCACCGGTTCGGCCTCGGGCGCCCGACCTGTCACCTCGCCGAGCCGTGTCACCTGCTCGCCGGCCTCGGCCAGGTTGAGCATCAGGGCATCGGCGTGACGGGCCGATACGATAGCGATCATGCCGGTGCCGCAGTTGAACGTCGTCAGCATCTCGCGCTCGTCGATGCCGCCGGCCCGCGCCAGCCAGCCGAACACCGGCTGCGGCGCGAGTGCATCAAGGTCGATGCGAGCCGAGCATCCATCCGGCAGCACGCGCGGGATGTTTTCGACAAACCCGCCGCCGGTGATGTGGGCAAAGCCCTTGATGCCCTTTACGGCCTTCAGCGCGCTGAGCAGGGCGCGGACATAGATGCGCGTCGGTGTCAGCAGTGCTTCGCCAAGCGTCCGGCCTGGCGCAAACGGTGCCTCTTGCCTGTACGACAGGCCTTCGGCCTCGACCAGCTTGCGGATCAGCGAATAGCCGTTGGAGTGCGGACCTGAAGAGGCCAGGCCGACGATCACGTCGCCGGGCGCAATGGTCTTGCGGGGCAGTATCCTTCGCCGCTCCACGGCGCCGACGGCAAAGCCGGCCAGATCGTAGTCGCCGCCATGGTACATGCCGGGCATCTCCGCCGTCTCGCCGCCGATCAGCGCGCAGCCGGCCTGCCGGCAGCCTTCGGCGATGCCCGAAATGACCGCTGTCGCCGCCTCGACCTCAAGTTTGCCGGTGGCGAAGTAATCGAGAAAGAACAGCGGTTCGGCGCCCTGAACGACCAGGTCGTTGACGCACATGGCGACCAGATCGATGCCCACCGTGTCATGCCTGCCGCTTTCCAGCGCCACGCGCAGCTTAGTTCCCACCCCGTCGTTGGCGGCCACCAGCACCGGATCTGCAAAGCCGCACGCCTTGAGGTCGAACACCCCGCCGAAACCGCCCAGCGATGTCTTGCTGCCGGCCCGCGCCGTCGACCGGGCCAGCGGCTTGATGGCCTCGACGAGGGCGTTTCCGGCTGCTATGTCAACACCGGCCTGCTTGTAGTCGAGCCGGTTGGGCTTGTCTTGTTGTGGCATGGAATCCGCTGTAGATAAGGTCATGATGAACGACGTATGGCCTGTTTTATGACGGCAACCGCCGAGCGCAAGGAAAAACCGGCCCCGGGGGTGGATTTGACTGACGGATTTTCCATAGCGGGCATGGCCCGCAGAGTTTGTACGCTGGCCGGTGTGCTGGTGCTGCTGATCTGCATCAGCGCGCTGCCGGTGCCGCGGGCGCTTGCCACTTCGCTTTATACCGTGACCGGCGTCGAGGTCGACGCCAAGGAGGCCGATGCCGCCAAAGCCAAGCTCAAGGCGATTTCCGAAGCCCAGGTCAAGGCTTTCACCGAGCTGCTGACCCGGCTTGGCGGGCCTGGCGCCGCAGCCAAGGCCAAAGGCTTCAAACCGAGCCAGATCGGCCGCATGATGGCCAGCCTGTCTGTCGAGGAAGAACGCACCGGACCTGGCCGCTACATCGGCAAACTGACCATCAAGTTCCTGCCCAAGCGGGTCCGCCGCGCCTTGTCCAAGGCCGGCATCACCTATGTCGAGGAACAGTCGCCGGCCGTTGTGGTCATCCCGGTGTGGAAGACCGCGGACGGAACGCTGCAGCTGTGGGAGGACAATCCGTGGCGCCAGGCCTGGCTCGACTTGAACGCCGAGAACGCCCTGGTGCCGCTCAACATTCCGCTTGGCGACTTGACCGACACGCAAACGCTGACGCTTGAAGACATCACGTCCGGCTCCACGCAAAAGCTGGAAGCGATCGGCCTGCGCTATGGCGCCGAGGCGGCGCTGGTGGCTTATGCAGAGGCGGTCAGCGACAATTCGGTGAAGGCGGCGATGAATGGTGATTCGCCGGTCGGCCGGATCAGCTTCGAAAAGACCTATGTGGCAACCGAAGGTGGCATAGCGGCCGCCGCCGCACAGGCCGCCCGGCGCTTCCACACGGTGATGATCTTCAAGTGGACCAAGTCGCAGACCGCGCCGAGCATTGCCTCCAGCGACCTGCAGGCGGTGAACATCGCCGTGCCGTTTGCCACCTTGCAGGAGTGGAACCAGCTGCGGGCCCAGCTTGCCCGCACCCCGGGCGTGAACGGCGTCGATGTGTCGAGCCTGTCGAGCAATTCGGCACTGGTGCGGCTGACCTACGCGCATGGCTTTGAGAATCTCCAAGCGGCCCTGTCGCAAAACAGATTGAACCTGGTGCTTGTCGGCGGCACCTGGGTGTTGCAGCCCTATTGAGCGGCGAAATGTAGCGAAAGGCAGGTCCGCCGGCGTTGACATGAACCTACCCAACTTTCTCACCATCTCTCGGATTTTGGCGGTGCCGGTGATCGTCTGGCTGATGATCACCGGACAGATGAAGTTGGCGCTGCTGTTGCTGATCGCCGCCGGGGTCAGTGATGCCGCCGACGGTTTCATCGCCAAGCGTTTCGGCATGTCGACGACGCTCGGCGCCTATCTCGATCCGCTGGCCGACAAGGTCATGCTGGTGTCGATTTATGTGTCGCTCGGCATTCTCGAGGTGTTTCCGCCCTGGCTCGTCATCCTGGTCGTCAGCCGCGACATCCTGATCATTGGCGGTCTGCTGCTCGCCTGGTTCATGGACCGGCCGATGGATATCAAGCCGGTGTTCGTCTCCAAGGCCAATACGGCCGGTCAGATAATTTTGGCCGTGGCTGCCCTGGCCTTGTTGGCGTTTGGTGGCGGTGGCTATACGGTTATCATGTGGGGCGCGGTCGCGGTCGGCATTCTGACGGTCGGTTCCGGCGCCATCTATCTGCGCGACTGGACCCGCCACATGACCAACGGCAACGGCAGGGACGATAGCGCGGCACTGGAAGGCAAGGACGCATGACACTGCAAAAGCAGCTCGGATTCTGGTTCGTCGCCCTGGCAGCGGCGATTGCCCTGCTGTGGCTGCTTGGCGACATCATGCTGCCGTTCATTGCCGGCATGGTGCTGGCCTACTTCCTTGATCCGGTCGCCGACATGATGGAGCGCTGGGGGCTGCCGCGCCTGGCCGCCACGTCGATCATCCTAGCGGTCTGCGTGCTGATCTTCGCCATGCTGATCCTGCTGCTGGTGCCCCTGCTTGGCGACCAGATCGGCAAGTTCGCCGACAGACTGCCGGGCTATGCGGCAACACTGGTCGGCCTGTTCGATGAATTGGCGCCGGACTGGCTGAAGCAGGCATTGGACCGGGCCAACCTGAAGGTGCCGGACGGCGCCCCGGAAATCGCCGCCAAGGTGGCCGGCTGGATCGCGTCCATTCTCGGCTCCCTGGTCTCCGGCGGACTGGCCCTGGTCAACATGATCTCACTGATCGTCGTCACGCCGATCGTCGTGTTCTACATGCTCAACGACTGGGACCGCCTGGTCGCCAGGATCGACAGCTGGCTGCCGCGCGACCATGTCGAAACCATCCGCCAGATCGCCCGCGACGTGGATGCCGCCATGGCCGGCTTCATTCGCGGCCAGGGCACGGTGTGCATGGTGCTGGGCATATTCTATGCCGTCGGCCTGATCCTCGTCGGTCTCAACTTCGGACTGCTGATCGGGCTGACCGCCGGTCTCCTCAGTTTCATTCCCTATGTCGGGTCGATCATTGGCGGCGTGCTGTCGATCGGCATGGCCCTGGTCCAGTTCTGGCCCGACTGGGTGGCGGTGCTGATGGTCGCCGGTATCTTCGCCGCCGGGCAGTTCCTGGAAGGCAACTTCCTGTCGCCCAAGCTGGTCGGCGGCAGCATCGGCCTGCATCCGGTCTGGCTGATGTTTGCCCTGTTCGCCTTCGGTTACCTGTTTGGCTTCGTCGGCCTGCTGCTCGCCGTGCCTTTGGCCGCGGCTGCCGGCGTGCTGGTGCGTTTTGCCTTGTCGCAGTACCTGGCCAGCCCGCTCTACAAGGGCGTGAAGACAGCGACCGCCGCTGCACCGCCGAGGAAACGCGCCCCGGCCAAGAAGGCCCGCAAGGCATGACGGCCCCGCCGCCGGACCCGCCGTCCGGTGCCGCCGCGCGCCAGCTCACCTTTGACCTGCCGGTGCGTACCGCACTCGGGCTGGAGGATTTCATGGTCACCCCGGCCAATGCCGCCGCCGTCGCCGCGGTTGAGAACTGGCCCCACTGGGCCAACCCGGTGCTGGCCATCGTCGGTCCGCCGGCCAGCGGCAAGACCCATCTGGGCAAGGTCTGGCAATACCTGTCGGGCGCCTTCGAGGTCGCAGCGCGTGGGCTCGATCTCGCCGCGGCCGGGCGTCTGGTGGGCGAGCAGGCAATGCTGATCGAGGACGCGCCGTCGCCGTCCATGGACGAACAGGCTCTGTTCCATGCCATCAACCTGGCCCGTGAGCACGAACGCACCATCCTGATCACCAGTTGCAGCGATCCGGCGCACTGGAACGTCACGCTGCCCGACCTGGCATCACGCCTGCGCGCCGCCGGTGTTGCCCGGCTCGATGCGCCCGACGATGATTTGCTGCGCGCGGTTCTGGTCAAGCAGTTCGCCGACCGCCAGATCAGGATTGATGAGGCCGCTGTCAGCTATATGCTCAAGCGCATGGAGCGTTCGTTTTCCGCCGCCCGCGAGCTCGTCGAACGGGTCGACCGCAGGGCCCTGGCAGAAAAAGCCAGAGTGACCCGCGGGCTCGTTGCCCGGGTAATGTCCGCAAAGTCGTGAATCGTAACCATAACCGGCTCTAAGCGCACTGTTTGACTTGCTAATTCAGGCGAATGGTCGTCTTATGGCACATGGGAACGGAAGCGAGGTGAATATACAGTTAGGGCAGAAGTACAAAATGGTAGTCCGACACGACACGAAGGCCATCGCCGCCGATCTGGCCGACGCCTGCGCGCCAATTGAGCATCCCGACATTCCCGTTACCGCCGCCGACATGGACAGTCCGGCGCGGTTCATCAACCGCGAACTCTCATGGCTCGGGTTCAATCTTCGCGTGCTGGAAGAGGCGCGCAATGCGAACCACCCGCTGCTTGAGCGCGTTCGCTTTCTGTCGATCTCCGGCAGCAACCTCGACGAATTCTTCATGGTGCGCGCCGCCGGCCTTGTCGGCCAGGTCGACCAGGGCATCACCGAGGTGTCGCAAGACGGCCTGACCGCGGGCGAGCAGCTCGAGCGCATCCATGTGCTGGCCGGTGAGCTGATGGAAGAACAGGACCACCGCTGGCTGGCCCTCAAGCAGGAGATGGCCGAGAACGGCATCGAGATCGTCGATGACCTGAGCATCACCAAGGCCGAGCGCGCCTGGCTCGACGAGCGTTTCCTGGAACAGATCCTGCCTGTGGTGACGCCGATTGCCATTGACCCGGCCCACCCGTTCCCGTTCATCCCCAACCTTGGCTTTACCATCGCGCTGCAACTGGTGCGGCGTGTCGACGGCCAGATGATGAACGCCCTGTTGCCGATCCCGCAGCAGATGGAGCGCTTTATCCGCCTGCCGCATGATGCCAACTCGCGCTCGGCGCGCTTCATCGCCATCGAACACATGATGTCGCTTTTCGTCTCGCGCCTGTTCCCCGGCTACAAGCCGATCGGCCAGGGCGTGTTCCGCATCATCCGCGACAGCGACATCGAGATCGAGGAAGAGGCCGAGGATCTGGTGCGGCTGTTCGAGACCGCACTGAAACGCCGCCGCCGCGGCCAGGTGATCCGCATGGAGGTCGATGCTGAATGCCCGCAGTCGCTGCGCGACTTCCTGACCTCGGAACTCAATGTCAGCGATGATGTGATCGTCATGTGCGGCGGCCTGGTCGGTTATGCCGACACTTCCCAGCTGATTATCGACGAACGGCCCGACCTCAAGTTCCCGCCGTACAACGCCCGCTTCCCCGAGCGCATCCGCGATCTCGGCGGCGACTGCTTTGCCGCCATCCGGCAGAAGGACATCGTCGTTCACCATCCGTATGAATCGTTCGACGTGGTGGTGCAGTTCGTGCGCCAGGCTGCCGAGGACCCCGATGTGGTGGCGATCAAGCAGACGCTCTACCGCACCTCCAAGCAGAGCCCGATCATTGCCGCGCTGGCCAAGGCCGCCGAAGCCGGCAAGAGCGTGATGGCGCTGGTCGAACTGAAGGCCCGTTTCGACGAGGCCGCCAACATCCAGTGGGCCCGCGATCTCGAGCGCGCCGGCGTGCAGGTGGTGTTCGGCTTCATGGAGCTCAAGACCCACGCCAAGATCTCCATGGTGGTGCGCCGCGAGGGCAGTTCGCTGCGCAGCTACGTGCACTACGGCACCGGCAACTATCACCCGGTGACTGCCAAGATCTACACGGACCTGTCCTACTTCACCTGCGAGCCGGCCCTGTGCCACGACGCGGCCCGGATATTCAACTTCGTCTCCGGTTACGCCAAGCCGGAGGACCTGGAGCGGCTGTCCATTTCGCCGCTCAACCTGAAGCGCCAACTGCTCGACTGCATCGACGAGGAGATCGAGTTCGCCAAGGCCGGCAAACCGGCGAACATCTGGTTCAAGGCCAACTCCGTTGTCGATCCCGACATAATCGACGGTCTTTACCGGGCCAGCGGTGCCGGAGTGCAGGTCGATCTCGTCGTTCGCGGCATCTGCTGCCTGCGTCCGGGTGTGCCGGGCCTGTCCGACCACATCCGCGTGAAGAGCATTGTCGGGCGTTTCCTGGAGCATTCGCGTATTTACTGCTTCGGCAACGGCCACGGCCTGCCGAGCACCGGAGCCAGGGTCTACATCTCATCGGCCGACCTGATGCCGCGCAATCTGCACCGCCGGGTCGAGACGCTTGTGCCGATCGAGAACCCGACCGTGCATGAGCAGATCCTCGACCAGATTATGGTCGCCAACCTGCGCGACAACCAGCAGAGCTGGCAGCTCCACGCCGATGGCCGTTCGACCCGCGTCGTTCCAGGGCCCGATGAAGAGGCATTCAACGCTCATGCCTACTTCATGAACAACCCCTCGTTGTCTGGCCGTGGCAGTGCGTTGCAGGACACCGATGTGCCTGAACTGGAGGGCGGGCCGATACCGCTCCGGCCGCGAAAGAAGAGTAAGTGAAGGCCAGCCGGCGTTACCGCGAACGCCCGCCGAAATTCAGACCCCTCGGGGTCGTCGACATCGGATCGAACTCGGTTCGCCTGGTGATGTATGATGGCCTGCGCCGGGCGCCGGTTCCGGTGTTCAACGAGAAGGTACTGTGCGGGCTCGGACGCGGGCTGGCCACGACCGGCGAACTGCAACAGGAATCGGTCGACCGGGCACTCGCCGCACTGGCGCGCTTTCGCACACTGTCGCGGGCGATTTCAGCCGACAAGATCTTTGCCTTTGCCACCGCCGCGGCCCGTGAGGCATCGAACGGAAAGGCATTCATCGCCGATGCCGAGGCAGCGCTCGGTCATCCGATCAGCGTGCTGACCGGCAAGCAGGAAGCCCGGCTCGCCGCACTTGGGGTGATCGGCGGATTTCCCGGTGCTGATGGCCTCGCCGCCGATCTCGGTGGTGGCAGCCTTGAACTGGTCGCCGTGCGGGACGGCGACATACGCGACGGCGTAACGCTGCCGCTCGGGCCGCTCAGACTGATCGATCAGACCGGCGGCGACCAGCAGGAGGCCCGTGACATCATCGACGCTCGCCTGCGCTCGTGCGGTGTCATCGATGCCCTGGCCGGCCGTGCGCTCTATGCCGTTGGCGGGGCCTGGCGAAACCTTGCCCGGCTGCATATGTCGCAGCAGGACTACCCGATCCACACCGTGCACCACTATGCCATTGACCGCGAACCGGCTCGTCAGCTGGCCGGGTGCGTTGCCGGCATGACGGTGAACGAGTTGAAGTCCGAAGAGCTCATTTCGCGCAGCCGCGCCCAAACCTTGCCAATGGCTGCACTTGTCCTCGACCGCGTGTTGCAGATCGGCCGGCCGGAAACAGTATTCTTTTCCGCCTGGGGAGCGCGCGAGGGCCTGCTCTATTCCAAACTCAGCAAAGGCAAACGCAGCCGCGATCCGCTAATATCGGCCTGCTGGGACTTCGCGCGGCGCCACTCGCGCACCCCGGCCCATGAACTGGAACTGTGCGATTGGACCGACCGGTTCTATACCCATCCGGTGCTCAGCGAGACACCGACCCAGCGCCATCTGCGCCACGCCGCCTGCATGCTGGCCGACATCGGCTGGCGCACGCCGCCGGACTACCGCGGTGACCGGTCCTACAACATCATTTCCCAGGCCACGTTCGTCGGTGTCGATCATCCCTCTCGGGTGTTCCTGGCAATGTGCGTCTACTTCCGCTACGAAGGCACTTCGGCCAGGGCGGGCAAGGAACTGGTGAGCCTGCTTGCGCCGGGTATGCACGAGCGGGCCCGCGTTTTGGCCGGATGTTTGCGTCTGGCCTACGTGCTGTCCGCCGCCATGCCCGGCCTGCTGACCCGCATCGGGCTGAAGATCGAGTACAGTACCGTCGTGGTATCCCTGCCGAAGAAGCTGAAAAGCCTCGCCGGCGAAGCGGTCGACAAACGCTGCGCCGAGCTGGCCGACCTGCTCGGCTTCAGCTGGCGGGTAGATGTCGCGAGTTAGAGTCGGTCCTATTCGGCGGCTTTCAATGTCATGTCGCCGCCCGGCACCGGGAAGATCGCGGTTGCGCCATTGCGCAGGCCGAGTGCCAGTTTGCCGTCGCGGATGTCGAGGGCGACATCTCCGAACACCTCGCGCCGCCAGCCGCGCATCGCCCGCACACCGTCGAATTCACCGGCTGCGATCTTGTCGATATCGGCGCTGCTGGCGATCAGCTTGGGGGCGATGCCCTCGCGCTCGCTGACGATCTTGAGCGCCAGCTTGAGGATTTCGGCAATCGCCGAAGTGCCTTCGGGTACAGGCGTGAACCCATTGTCGATGGCCGGCAACGTGTCCGCATCGCGAGCCAGGCCATGCTTGACGGCGGCCAGCAAGTCGTCGCCGATCTGCGAGGCGGCATAGCCCTTCGGCAACGCCCTGAGCCGTTTCAGGTCGTCGCGGCTGCGTGGCTGCTGGATCGCCAGTTCGGTGATCGCGTCGTCCTTGATGACCCGGTTGCGCGGGATGTCCTTCTTCTGGGCCTGCCGTTCGCGCCACGCCGCCACGTCCATCAGGATGCCAACCTGGTTTCTGCGCCGCGGCCGGAACTTGATGCGCCGCCAGGCATCTTCCGGCTCGTTGATATAGGTGGCCGGCGAGGTGAGCACGGCCATCTCTTCGGTCAGCCAGGGCTCGCGGCCCGACTTGTCGAGTTCGGCCTTCAGCTTGCCGTATACCGTGCGCAGGTGGGTGACGTCGCTCAGCGCATAGGCGAGCTGCTTGTCGCTGAGCGGCCGGCGGCTCCAATCGGTGAACCGCGACGACTTGTCGACCTGGGCCCGCGCCAGCTTACGCACGATCGCCTCATAGCCGATCTGGTCACCGAAGCCGCACACCATGGCCGCCACCTGGGTGTCAAACAGCGGTTCGGGGATGACACCGGCGAGATAGTGCATGATCTCCACATCCTGCCGCGCGGCATGGAACACCTTCAGCACATTCTTGTTGGCCATCAGTTCGAAAAACGGCGCCAGATCGATCCCCGGCTCCTGCGGATCGATGATCGCTTCGTCTTCCTTGCCGGCGATCTGGATAAGGCACAAACGCGGCCAGTAGGTGCGTTCGCGCATGAACTCTGTGTCGACCGTAACGAACGGTTCTCCGGAAAGCCGTTCGCACAGCCCGGCCAGGTCATGGGTGGTCTTGATGATTCTCATGTATGCCCAAGGAACCCGAGTCTCTCATGAATTGCAACCGGGACGCAGTTGATTGCAACACAATTCAGCGTTTCCGTCCGTTTCGCCGGGCCAGCTTGAACAGGGCGGGCGAGGTCCGCAACAGGGCCGTGAAGCGGCTGCCATGCTGTTGCGGCTGGGCCCGCGCCCGCATGCGCCACAGGGTGATGATGATCAACAGCAGATGGATGACGCTGGTGTAGGTGAAGAACGCCGAGGTGCCGAGCCATTTCATCACCCAGGTGACGATGAACGGACCGGCGGCAGCGCCGATCGAATAGAAGAAGGTGATGCCGGCCGCCACCAGCACATACTGCCCGGACCCGGCCCGGTCGTTGGCATGCGCCGCCGACAGCGAATAGAGCGGCAGCGAGAACGCCCCGAAGGCGAAGATGCCGGCATTGAGCATCGCCGGACTGTTGCCGGCGAAGTTCGACAGGAAGAACCCGGCCAGCGCCGCCCCCAGCGTTGCGGCGATGAACACCCAGCGCCGGTCGAGCCGGTCCGACATCCACCCCAACGGGTATTGCAGCACCGCGCCGCCGATAATGCCGGAACTCATGAACACGGCCACACCTGCGGTGTCGAGCCCCGCATCGGTGGCAAACAGCGGCCCAATGGTGCGAAACGCGCTGTTGGTCATGCCGATGGTGACGCAGCCCAGGCAGGCCAGCGGCGAGATCGCCCACACCGTTTTCAAGTCGAACTTGAACTCTTCCGGCGGCTTGGGGTTGGACCGGTCGGCCAGCGACACCGGCACCAGCGACATGGAGATCATGATCGCCGTGACCGCGAAGATGGCGAACCCGCCGACCCCGAACGCCGGCAGCATGAACTGCGACCCGGTGACCGCGCCCAGGTCGATCACCCGGTAAATCGACAGCAGCCTCGCCCGGTCTTCGTTGCGCGCTGAGGCGTTAAGCCAGCTCTCCACGGCCATCATCAGCCCGCTGAAACTGAAACCCATGATGAACCGCAGCACGATCCAGGCCACCGGATCGATCATCAGCACCAGCAGTAGCGAGGCCGCAGAGGCGATGGCGGCCAGCGAGGCGAACACCCGGATGTGCCCCACGGCTTTCAGCAGGCGCGGGCTGGCGACGCAGGAAATCAGGAAACCGCCGAAATAGGCCGTGCCCATCAGGCCGATGAAGGTGGCATCGAAACCTTCCTCAGCCGCCCGCAACGTCGTCAGGGTACCTTGCAGTCCATTGCCGGCCAGCAGAATGCCGGCAGCGATGAGCAGGGGCATCAGTGGCCCGAGTTTGATCATGGGAAATGGCTCACGTGTCGAGACACATGGCACTGAATGATATGCCCGCGCTGCCCGCCGCACAAATGCCGATACCGGAGGGCTGCCATGTGCCGGGTGCAATCCAGGCGCGCGGCACTTGACAAAACCGCCGCCGCATGCGCTTGTCCGCGCGGCCAATTCTTCCTGATTTGACGGACCACCATGCACGCCTACCGAAGCCATACCTGCGGCCAGCTGCGCGCCGCCAACATCGATCAAGACATCCGCCTGTCGGGCTGGGTGCACCGGGTGCGCGACCACGGTGGCGTGCTGTTCATCGACCTGCGCGATCACTACGGCATGACCCAGGTCGTCGCCGACCCGGACTCGCCGGCCTTTGCCGCGGCTGAAACCCTGCGCGCCGAATGGGTGATCCGCATCGACGGCCGCGTGCGTGCCCGGCCGGAAGGAACCGTCAACCCGGACCTGCCGACCGGCGAAGTCGAGATTTTCGCGAACAGCATCGAAGTGCTGTCGGAAGCCGCCGAGTTGCCGCTGCCGGTGTTCGGCGAGCAGGATTACCCGGAAGATACCCGCCTGCGCTACCGCTTCCTCGATCTCCGGCGCGAGCGCATCCACACCAACATCATGAAGCGCGGCGCGATCATCGATTCGATCCGCAAGCGCATGAAGGATACCGGCTTCTTCGAGTTCCAGACGCCGATCCTGACCGCTTCGTCGCCGGAGGGCGCGCGCGACTATCTGGTGCCGTCGCGGGTCCATCCGGGCAAGTTCTACGCCCTTCCTCAGGCCCCGCAGCAGTTCAAGCAACTGATCATGATGTCGGGCTTTGACCGCTACTTCCAGATCGCCTCATGCTTTCGCGACGAAGACCCGCGCGCTGACCGTCTGCCCGGCGAGTTCTACCAGCTCGACGTCGAAATGAGCTTCGTCACCCAGGATGACGTGTTCGAGGCCATGGAACCGGTGATGCGCGGCATCTTCGAGGAGTTCGCCGAGGGCAGGGCGGTGACAGGTGCCTTCCCGCGCATTCCCTACCACGAGGCGATGCGCAAATACGGCACCGACAAGCCCGACCTGCGCAACCCCGTAGAGATGCAGAACGTCACCGAACACTTCGCCGGCTCCGGCTTCAAGGTGTTCGCCGGCATGATCGAGAAAGACCCCAAAGTCGAGATCTGGGCCATCCCCGCGCCAAAAGGCGGCAGCCGCGCCTTCTGTGACCGGATGAATTCATGGGCCCAGGGCGAAGGCCAGCCGGGACTCGGCTACATCATGTACCGCGAGGGCGAGGGCGCCGGTCCGGTGGCCAAGAACATCGGCCCGGAACGCACCGAGGCGATCCGCACCCAGCTCGGACTTGATGCCGGCGACGCGGCCTTCTTCGTCGCCGGACGGCCGGAAAGATTCGCCAGCTTTGCCGCCGACGCCCGTGATCGGGTAGGGAACGAACTGGAGTTGACCGATCAGAACAGCTTCGCCCTTTGCTGGATCGTCGACTTCCCGATGTACGAATGGGACGAGGACAACAAGAAGGTCGATTTCTCGCACAACCCGTTTTCCATGCCGCAGGGCGGGCAGGAGGCTCTGGAGGGCGACGACCCCCTGAGCCTCAAGGCCTATCAGTACGATGTCGTGTGCAACGGCTACGAAATCGGCTCAGGCGCCATCCGTAACCACTTGCCGGGAATCATGAAAAAGGCCTTCGCCATTGCCGGCTACGACGAAAGCGTGCTGGAAGAGAAATTCGGTGGCATGTACCGCGCCTTCCAGTACGGCGCCCCGCCGCACGGCGGCATGGCCGCCGGCATCGACCGCATCGTCATGCTGCTGTGCGATGAAAAGAACCTGCGCGAGGTCACCCTGTTCCCGATGAACCAGCAGGCCGAAGACCTCCTCATGGGCGCCCCGGGCGAGGTTTCCAACCAGCAGCTCCGCGACCTGCATCTGCGGTTGAATTTGCCGAAGGAGTGAGCCGTCCGACGCCCTTGCCAATCGCCTCCTTCCCCCAGAAAGGGGAAAGGTTGGGATGGGGGTTGAAGTCGGTTCAACTTGAATAGCGCGTCGATCAGCTGTACTGCCATCAATCCCCACCCTAACCCTCCCCTTTTCTAGGAGAGGGGATCACATTTCACCGGTTGCCGCGCGGTCGAACTACTCAGCCGCCGGTGGTCCCGATGTGACGTTCACCTTGAGCAGTTTCAGGGCTTCGGCGGGAGAGCCCATCATTTGCAGGAACTGGGTGATGCTGACTGGTGCGTCCGGGGCGGCTTCGATCTGCAGCCAACCGGGGTTTTCCAGGAATGCCTGCACGGCCGCTTTGGCCTGGGCGGTGAACTCCGGAGAATTGAAGCCCAAGAGCGCGAACTCGCCGGTCTGAACCGCTTCGCCGATCAGCGCCTCGCGCGTCTTGCCTTCCGTCTTGGCCAGCTGGTCGAGCAGCCTGTCGACCAGGGAAGCATCGTCATAGCGCAATTTAAAGCCGCCGATGGTGATGGACTGGGTCTGCCCCATCAGTGCGTTCACGTCGACATTTTCCGGAGATTTCTGTGCCGCCTGCAATGCATCGAACAGGCTCGGCGGGATTTTCCCGACCTTGAAGGCAATCGTCAGCGCACCCATTTCGGTGAGTGCTATTGTTACATCCGCATCGGCATCGACCAGCTCGTCCGTCAACCCCATCGAGGATACGCCGGTCATCGACATGTCGACAGTGTCGTAGCCCAGCGCCTTGGGCGAGAACGGGCCGGTGGCCATGCCAAGCAATTCTTCCGGCACCTTCACGCTGGCGATCGTGAACGCCCAGGTGCCGAGGCCGGTGGCCGGATCGCCCTGCCATTTGTAATGGGCGTCTTTGATATCGACCGCAAACCCCTGCGCCTTTACGGTCATGACCGGCATTTTCATGTCGCGGGCGATGAATTGGCCCGCCATCAAGCGGTCGAGCCCGGTCTTGATCAGTTCCGGCCCGCGCACTACCCAGCCGACAGCGTCGAATGTCGGAAAATCGACCGTGACGAATGTCTCGACCGGCGTTCCCATCGTGAGCACACTATCGGAAAAACTCGCCGCGCCGATCTCGTACAGGCCGGGCGACAGTTCCTTGATATCGCGCAGCACGGTGCTTGCCGTGCGCATCTCCTGGCGCACATCGATCCCGTCTTCCTGATGCGCCGACATGACGACGTTCAGTCCGGTGATGGTGATCGTGCCGTCGGAAGCCATCTCGAGGCTTTCATGGCTGGGGCGCTCACCGGCGACCTCGGCAAAGGTGTCGTACAGCGCCTTGACGACCGCCGGTTCGTCGGCGGCACGCGCCGGCAGGACCAGAAAGGCAATGAGCGCCAACAGGCAAATGAACGAACTGGCGGTCTGGTGCAGTCGCGGCATGATGATCTCCCGGATTGGATTTGCCCTATCGCGCGAATGAGGTGTCGCTGCTAAGTTTAGAGCGTTCAAAAACAATTGGAACCACAAATGGCCAGCAAAATTAGCGATGAATTGCGCGAGAACGCGCTGCACTTCCACCAATTCCCGAAACCCGGCAAGCTCGAGATCTCCGCCACCAAGCCGCTGTCGAACCAGCGCGACCTGGCGCTGGCCTATTCGCCCGGCGTGGCGGCGGCCTGCGACGAGATCGCCGAGAAACCGGGTACGGCAGCCGACTACACTGCCCGCTCGAACCTTGTCGCGGTTGTGTCCAACGGTACCGCCGTGCTCGGCCTCGGCAACATCGGTCCGCTGGCCTCAAAGCCGGTGATGGAGGGCAAGGCTGTTCTGTTCAAGAAGTTCGCCGGCGTCGATGTGTTCGACATCGAGGTCGATGCGACGGAAGTCGACCACGTGTGCACCGTCGTGCGGGCCCTGGAACCGACCTTCGGCGGCATCAATCTGGAGGATATCAAGGCACCGGAATGCTTCGAGATCGAGGCCCGCCTGAAGAAGGAGATGAACATCCCGGTCTTCCATGACGACCAGCACGGCACGGCGATCATCGTCTCAGCCGCGGTGCTCAACGCCATGGGACTGGCCGGCAAGGACCTCAAGGACGTCAAGCTGGTGGCTTCGGGCGCCGGAGCGGCGGCGCTGGCCTGTCTCGGTTTGTTGGTATCGCTCGGTTTGCCGCGTGAGAACATCTGGATCAGCGATGTCGACGGCGTGGTCTACGAGGGCCGCGAGAAGGGCATGAACAAGTGGATGTCGATCTATGCGCAAAAGACCGATGCCCGCACCCTCGGCGACATCATCGAGGGCGCAGACATCTTTCTCGGCCTGTCCGCCGGCGGTGTGCTGAAAAAGAGCATGGTCGCCCGCATGGCCGACAAGCCGCTGATCATGGCGCTGGCCAACCCGATGCCCGAGATCAAGCCCGAGAAGGCCCGCGAAGCCAAGCCCGATGCGATGATCTGCACCGGCCGTTCCGACTACCCCAACCAGGTCAACAATGTCCTGTGCTTTCCCTACATCTTCCGCGGCGCCCTCGATGTCGGCGCCACGGCGATCAACGAGGAAATGAAGCAGGCGGCAGTCAGGGCCATCGCCCAACTTGCCCACGACGCGACATCGGACGTTGCCAGCAAGGCCTATGGCGGCGAGTTGGGCACGTTCGGCGCCGACAATCTCATTCCGACGCCGTTCGACCAGCGCCTCATCCTGCGCATCGCCCCGGCGGTTGCCGAAGCGGCCATGGCGACCGGCATCGCCACCAAACCGATCGTCGACATGGATGCCTACCGCGAACAGCTCAACCAGTTCGTGTTCCGCTCCGGCTTTATTATGAAGCCGGTCGTCGAGGCGGCCCAAAGGGATCCCAAGCGGGTGATCTTCGCCGAGGGCGAGGACGAGCGTGTACTGCGCGCCGCCCAGGTGGCGCTGACCGAGGGACAGGCCATCCCGATCCTGATCGGCCGGCCCGACGTGATCGCCAAGCGCATCGAGCGCTTCGGGCTGGACATCGAGCCCGACAGGGACTTCGAGGTCGTCAACCCGCAAAGCGACAGCCGCTACAAGGATTACGTGGAAACCTACCTGGAACGCACCTGGCGGCGTGGTGTTACGGCAGACGCCGCCCTATCGGTCGTGCGCACGGAGGCGACGGTTATTGCCGCGCTGGCGGTGGAGCGCGGCGATGCCGATGCCATGCTGTGCGGCCTCGGCGGGCGCTTCAAGCGCAACCTCGGCCACATCCGCGACGTCATCGGGCTGCACGAGGGCATGCGCGACTTCTCCACCGTCAGCCTGCTGATCAGCGAGGCCGGCGCCTTCTTCTTCGCCGATACCTACGTCACCTCACACCCCAGCGCCGAGGACGTGGCCGAACTGGCCAAGCACACAGCTATGCATGTCACCCGTTTCGGCATCACCCCCAAGCTGGCCCTGCTGTCGCATTCCAGCTTCGGTTCGCAGCCCGGCACCACGGCGGCCATGATGCGCGAGGCACTGGCCATTCTGCACCGCGACTGGCCGGACCTGGAGGTCGAAGGCGAAATGAATGGCGCCATGGCGCTCAACCCGGGCCTGCGCGAACGCGTCTTCCCGCTGTCGATCCTGAAAGGTCAGGCCAACGTACTGATTTTCCCGACGCTCGACGCCGCCAATATTTCCATGCAGCTGGTCAAGGAACTGACCAAGTCGATCCCCGTCGGCCCGATGCTGCTCGGCCCCGCCAAACCGGCCCACATCCTGACCCCGGCCACCACGTCGCGCGGCGTGGTCAATATGACGGCGCTGGCCGTGGTTGATGCACAGGAGCGGGCGAAGGGGTGATTTGCGGACGCAGAGCCGGATCGCCGATCAAGTCCTCATTCCCTCCCCCAGAAAGGGGGAGGGCTATCGCATATGGATTTGAACTTTGCATTTTGCCTTCCTCGGGCTTGACCCGAGGATCCAGAGAGCAACGAATTTCGGCGCAAGTGGTATCCTGGATCCTCGGGTCAAGCCCGAGGAAGGCAAGTTTGTGCTGCCACTTGGATATCATCACTGGCGTATGCAATAGCCCTGCTTTCCGGGGGAAGGGGAACAGCGCACAACTGTTTCAACATAGAAAGGGCCGGAGAATGCTCCGGCCCTTCGTGTTTACATATCGCTGTAGCCGCGCTACCGGTTGAGGAACTCCAGTTCGCGGCGGTCTTCGACGTCCGGCAGCGGGTGGTCTTCGTGCAGCGATTTGACGATGCCGTAGCCCATCAGCAGCAGCAGGATGGCGATCGGCAGACCGGCGACGATGGACGCGGTTTGCAGGGCGCTCAGGCCGCCTGCCAGCATCAGCACACCAGCGACGACACCGGCGGTCAGACCCCAGAAGATGCGGAACTTGACCGGCGGATGCTCGTCGCCCATCGACAGCATGGTGCACATGACCAGCGTACCGGAGTCCGACGAGGTGACGAACCACGAGATCAACAGAATGGTGATCACGATGGTGATCGGCACCACCAGCCAGCTGTAACCGAAGCCGGCAACGGTCTTGAACACGCCGGAGGCGTAGTCGTTGGCCACGGCTTCCTGAACGCCTGCGTTGTAGAACAGGTCGACACCGGCTGCCGAGGCACCGAAGATGCCCATCCACAGCATGACCACCGAAACCGGCACCAGCAGCACGCAGTAGCAAAACTGCTTGATGGTGCGGCCCTTGGACACGCGGGCGATGAACAGCCCGACGAACGGGCACCAGGCAATCCACCAGCCCCAGTAGAAGATGGTCCACCAGCTCTGCCACTGGCGCTCCGGCTCGCTGTCGATCCAGAAGCCCATCGGGATGACGTTCCACAGATAGTCGCCGGCTGCCGTAATCGTCATGCCGATGGCGAACGCCGTCGGCCCGAGGATCAGGAAGGCCACCAGCAGGGCAAGGCTGACCTGCACGTTGAGTTCCGACAGAATGCGCACGCCCTTGCCGACACCGGAGGCCGCCGAAGCGGTGCCCGCGATGGTGATCAGCGCAACTAGGATGAGCTGGTTGGTGGTCGTGTTCTTCATCCAGCCGAGGTTCTCAAGGCCCGCGGCAATCGGCGTTACGCCGAGACCCAGCGATGTGGCCAGGCCGAAGATCGTGCCGAACACGCCGATCAGGTCGATCAGATGACCCCAAGGCCCGTAAATCTTGTCCTTGAGGATCGGATAGAACGCCGAGCGCAGCGTCAGCGGCAGGTCCTTGCGGTAGGCGAAATAGGCCAGGCTGAGGCCGACCAGAACGTACAGCGCCCAGCCGTGCAGACCCCAGTGGAAGTTGGTGATGCGCACCGCCATGGTCGCGGCTTCCACCGAACCGGGCTTTACGCCTTCACGCACCAGATAGGGATTGTCGGCGATGTGATACATCGGCTCGGCAACGCCCCAGTAGATCAGGCCGGACCCGAGACCGGCGCTGAACAGCATGCAGATCCACGAAAAGGTGGAAAAGTCCGGTTCGGTGTCGTCATGCCCGAGCTTGACGTGCCCGAAGCGGCTGATCATCAGCCAGAAAACGAATAACAGCACCAGATTGACCACCAGCACATAGAACCAGTCCAATGAGCCGATGATGAAGTCCTTGCCGGCTGAGAACACTTTGCCAGAGTACTCCACGTCGGAGATCGTAAAGCCGACGAAGGCGATGATCATGACCATCGAGGCGATGCCCATGAATTTGTTCATGCCCGCGAATAGGCCTGTCTTGTCGACCAGGTCTTCCGGCGGGATATGTCCCGAAACATCAGTCATAAAATAACTCCCCAGATATTGTGTTCTTGATCACCGAACGGTGCCGGCGGCGCCTTTTTGCGTTACCTCGTGCAGCCAGGCGTCATAGGCTTCCTTGAGGCGGGCGTAATTCTTCGACCACCACGCGGCATCTGACAGGATGTGCGCCTTGTCTTCATATGCCGGCCCGTTGGGCAACTGTGACAGGATGTCTTCAGGCAACAGCGCCAGCGACGACTTGCGCGTCGGACCGTTCGGCAGGTGCTTGACCATGTTGGCAAGAGATTCCGAACTGCTGGCGAAGCGGATGAAGTCGATGGCCGCATCCTTGTTCTGACTGCCTTTCGGGATGCCGAACAGGTCGAGCTCGATCACCCGGCCGTCCCACACCATGTCGAACCTGGCGCCGTCCTTCTTGGCTGCCGTGGCACCCGTCGTCGCCCAGATCATGCTCATCGCCACTTCGTGGTCGTTGAGCAGACGGATCGGCTCGGAACCCTTGGTCCAGAAGCGAAGCCCGGCCTTGATCGACGACATGCGCTCCAGCGCCCGGGCCACGCCTTCAGGCGTCTCCAGCGTCGCATAGACATCCGCCGGTGCCACGCCATCGGCGATTAGCGCCCATTCCATGATTACCGACGGATCATTGCGGATCGCCCGGCGTCCGGGGAACTTGTCGGTGTCGAAAAAGTCGGCGATGGTCGACGGCGCTGCGCCAGCGCTTGCCGCAATGTCCTTGTCGTAGGCAAATGCGGTGGCCCACACGATCACCCCGACGCCGCACTTGTTCAACGCACCCTCGACAAAATCATCCTTGGCGGCTGTTCCGTCCGCTCCGGCCGGAAGCTCAACACCGCTCAGGTCCTCGAGCAGGCCTTCGTTGCAGGCGCGCAGCGAGTCGGCCTGGGTCAGATCAACGACATCCCAGGTCACATTGGCCGATTCCACCTGATCGCGGATCTCGTCAATGCCGCCCGGATATCGGTCGACATGTACTTTCGTGCCGGTAGACGCTTCATACGGCCGGACGAATCCAAGCATCTGGGAGCGCATATACGGCCCGACCCACGATGTGAAGGTGATCTCCTTTTTCTCCATCATGGCCGGCGCGGCCGTTTCTGTCGTCGTCGTTTCCTGCGCCAGCACGCCGGGGCTGGACATGATCCCTCCCGCAAGTGCCAGAGCCGCTGCCAGCCGGCAGAATTTTTGGATTGAGCTGAACACCATTCAACAATCCTCCCCTTTTTTCCCAAACAGCCCCCGGTTTGGAGAGAGTGTGATGATTGCAGGCGCTGCTTCTGCACCCTTTACCGTCCGCCACATCTCCCCGACCGAAAACGATGTTACTTTAGTATTAGGTTGCTCCGCTGCCGGTTATCGGCATCGCGGCACCCGTAACCGACATGGATGACGATGCAGGGAGCGCGCAGGAACGTCAAGGGACAGGAGGCAAGACGCCGGCAAAACCGTCGGGCCGGGCAGTGGCGGGCGTCTTCCCGGGGGTCAGTCCCCGGCCGGCTTGCCGTATCGCCGCCGCATCAAGGCGATCAGCGTGATCGCCACGAAAATGCCGAGCGCCGGCAAAGCAACATAGTCGATCCAGCCAATGAAGGCGGTGAACCCGCCAAATGCCATGGCCCATGCCAACAGCGGCGTGAAACAGCACACAGCCGCTATCACGGTACCGGTTATGCCGGTTACGAGCAGGGGGTCATCCATGTCCCAAATCTAGGCGTTTGCACGAGCGAATACAAACCGGCAGATGCCCAGTGGTGCAATTTACTTCTTTCTCGCGACGGTCTTGCGCTTGGCCGCTTTGCGCGCCGCCGGTTTCTTGGCGGCAGCCTTGGCCGTGGGCCGGTTTCCGCCGGCGATCTGCACCGACGACACGTAGGCCCCGCTGCCGTTTCGCACCGTAACCGGCTTGCTGTAGATCTGCACGCGAATGTCGCGCGCCAGTTTCTTCGTTTCCTCAGCCATCGCTGGTTACCCCGGATTGACAGACGATGCAGCCCAGTGTGCGCCCGGTTTGTAAACAAAGTGTTGCCGCGCCCTTGGGCGTCCTGACCCTAGGATGCCGACCCAAGATACTGCGAAACCAGCGCGTTCTCCTGCAATTCTGCCTTGAGAACTGCCAGGAACGGTTTGATTAGAATGGATTTTGGTCGGTTGGCGGGAAACAGCAGGCTGTAGCGGAAGCCGATCCCCGGACTGAACGGCCGGGCTGCCACTCCACGTCCTGAGAATTCCCAGGCAGTGATCGGATCGACCAGCGACACGCCGATGCCGGCAGCGACCATGTTGCAGATCGCCAGCGAGAGCTGCGTGTCGATCGACATGCGCCGCTTGACCTTGGCGTCGGAGAACACGGCGTCGATGCGTGCCCGGGCATTCATTTCATCGCCTTGTGAAATGAAGCTCTCTCCTGAGAAATCATCAGGCGACAGGCGGGACTTGCCGGCCAGACGATGCCCGTCGGGAACGGCGGCGACAAATGGCGCCTCAACCAGCAATTCTTCCTCGATGCCGGGCAGAATGTTGTCGACCGCTGCTATGCCAAGATCGAGTTGCTGGGTGGCGATCCATTCGGCGACCTTGGCCGAACTGCGAATTTGCAGGGAGACGCCGACGTTGGGGTGCTGTTGATTGAACTTGCCGATCACGCGCGGCAGAAAACCCAGAGCGACTGCCGGCATGGCGGCGATCTTGAGGCTGCCCGCATTGAGTGTGTGAATGTCCTGAGCCGTTTGGATGATGCGGTCAAGGCCAAGGAAGGAGCGCTGCACCTCTTCATGCAGGATTTGCGCTTCGACGGTCGGCAGCAGCCGGCCGGCCCGGCGTTCGAACAGATCAAACCCGATGAAGTGCTCCAGATCGCGGATCAGGCGGGTGACCGCGGGCTGCGTCACATAAAGCCGTTCGGCGGCCGCCGTGACCGTGCCGGTTTCCACGACCGCCTGGAAGGCTTCCAGCTGGCGATGATTGATCCGGCGTCCCAAGCGGGCCTCCATAAACAAGTGTTATGGGATGACAATGCCCGCCTGCCGCGGGAGCCGTCAAGGCAGGCCGCTGGCCGGATCGTTGAACCTGTTGATGCGGAATGCGTCGATGGGCAGGCTGCAAGAGCCGGTGACGACCAGTTCGGCGATCAGCTTGCCGACAATCGGGCCCAGCTGAAAGCCGTGCGCGGAGAACCCGAACGCGTGGAAGGCATTTTCCTCCGCAGCACTTGGACCGATGACCGGAATGGCGTCCGGCATGACCCCTTCGATTCCCGCCCAGGTGCGCACAATCCGAATGCCCGCCAATTGCGGGAACAACGCGTTGACGGTTTGGGCGCTGGTCCGCAGGCCGGAGAAATCAAGCGTTGTCGCATTGGTATCGGGTCTGGCCCGGCCACGGTGGCCGCCGCCGATCAGCACCGTGCCGTTGTCGAACTGCTTGAACGACAGCACGCGTCCTGCCGAGCCGAGCACCGGCTTTAGAAACGGTTCGACGCGTTCGGTGATCATCAGCATCGGTGCTTCGGGCTGCACCGGCGCGAAGTCACCGAGCATGTGCGCCACCTCGCCACCCCATGCGCCTGCAGTGTTGATGAGGACCGGGGCTTCGTGCCGACCGCGTGTCGACTTGATCCGCCAATAACCTTCTGACCGCCGAATTGCGGTTACGGTCGCTTCAGTCTCGACACTGCCGCCGAGTGCCAGCACCTTGCGATGAAAGGCGCTGACCGTCCGGTAGGGATTTGCCGCGCCGTCGCCTGCACACCAGGTACCGCCGACGCAATGGGCGGAAAGGGCAGGGACCAGATCGCGCAGCTCGTGGGCGTCGACGATCTTCTCATGGCCGAAGCCCAGTTTGCCGAGATCGCGGACACGGGATTTCAGACCGGCCAGTTCCTTGTCGGTCTCGGCGATCATCATCTGGCCGCAGGGCGCAAAGCCGCAGTCGTCATCGACCAGGTCCGGCATCGCGTTCCACAGCTCCAGGGCGTCGACGGACAACGGTACCTCGGCGAAATGGCGGCCAAGACGGCGTACACCGCCGGCATTGACGCCGGATGCATGACGTCCCGGATAGTCCTTTTCCAGCACCAGCGGCTTCAGCCCGGCGCGGCACAGATGCAATGCAGCCGACAGGCCATGCAGTCCGCCGCCGACGATGATGGCGTCAGGACGCATTTTCAAGACGTCCGATGTCGCCTTCGAACTCGTCCTCATGCAATGCCGCCAGCTCGCCGAGCGTGACCGGCTTGATCGGCGGGCGGACGCGGTAGTAGCCGACATCGGTCATCGGCATTTCGGTTTCGCGGGCGATGATCTCCGACACGGTGAGGCCGCACATGCGGCCCTGGCACGGCCCCATGCCGGAGCGGCCGAAGGATTTCGTCTGGTTCGGGCCGACGCAGCCGAGGCCGATATAGCTCCTGATTTGTCCCGCGGTGACCTCCTCGCAGCGGCAGACGACCGTCTTGTCCGGCGGCGTGAGAAATTCCGGCGATGGCGCATAGAGCGCATCGAGGAACGGCCGGGCGGCCAGTTCCCTGGCAAGCTTCGCACGCTCGGCGGCACTGCGGGCTTCATTCGCCTTGCTGTCCGCGGTGCCCAGTGCCCGGGCGGCGGCAAGCCCGGCAATGCGGCCTTCGATCTCTGCCGCAATGGCCCCGCCGATGCCGCGGCCATCGCCGGCGACGTAGATGCCGTCGATCTCCGTTGCGCCGTTTGCGTCGTGGCGCGGGTGCCAGCAGCGCTGCCGGGCGTCCCAGACGTGCGGCAGGTTGAGCGAGCGGGTGATTTGCACATTCGGCACCACGCCGATGTGCAGCATCAGGGTCTTGCAGGCGATCTCCTGCTGCGTGCCGGCGCGTGTGAAGCGCAACGCCTCCAGCGTACCGTCTCCTATCGCCTCAAGGTTCGACGCAGCCCTGAAGTGCGGCACCTTGTGCCTGCGGATCTCGGCCAGCAGGCCGAGGCCCTTGCGGAGATAGTGCGGCGCCTTCAGCGCACCCGGCAGATGTCGTAACGCGGTGCGGAAGTTGCTGCGCGGCGTCGTCTCGACGATCGCTTCGATGGTGCCGCCGGCGCGCAGATACTGCGCGGCGATCAGGAACAGCAGCGGCCCGCTGCCCGCCAGCACGACGCCGCCCTGCGGCACCAGACCGGCAGATTTCAGCAGGATTTGCCCGGCCCCCGCCGTCATCACGCCCGGCAGGGTCCAGCCGGGAAACGGCATCGGCCGCTCCGTAGCGCCGGTCGCGACAATGATGGCATCCGCCGCAATCCGGCGCGAGACGCTATCTCTGGTCAGGTAGATATCCCGCTCCGGTGTCACCTGCCATACCGTCGCGCCGGTCCAGTGATCCACTGTCGAAGCGGCAAGCGCGGCGGCCAGACCGGCACCGCGCTGATAGTCCTCGCCAAGGACGACCTTGCCCGGCCGTGCGGGTGAGGTGATGGCCCGGTAGATCTGACCACCCGGGTGCGGCTGTTCATCGATGAGAACCGTCCGGACACCGGATTGAGCAGCTTCCACCGCCGCGGCCATTCCGGCCGGGCCGGCGCCGATGACGGCCAGTTGTACGTGTTCAGCCATGCGATGCCTTGGCAATTCTGCGTGCCCCCGTCATCGCCGAAACCTGCATGCCGTTTTGGACTTCGACCATGCAGCCCTGGCGGTTGGCAACGCCGTCGATCTCGACCAGGCATTCGAAGCACGCGCCCATCATGCAATAAGGTCCCCGGCCGGCACCGCTGACCGGTGTTGTGCGGGTGATCGTATGGCCGGCCGCCACCAGAGCCGCGGCAACCGTGTCGCCGGCGCGCGCCGTGACCGGTTCGCCGTTGAACTGGAACGTGATGTTCTCAGAAGGGCCGTCAGGCAACCTGGCGAACGTTGAAACGCTTGGCACTGAAACTCTCCACATAATCGGTTTGTTGATCGTCGGCGATCCATTTCGCCAGAAGCTTGGTATGCGCTGCCGCCAGTGTCACCCCGGAATGACAAGTGACCAGCGATGCACCGGGACATGCGGTGGACCGGTCGTAGATCGGATGGCCGTCCGGGCTCATCACCCGCAGCGAACCCCACGAACGCACCATGCGCACATGTTCCAGCAGCGGGTATGTCCTGACCGCCCGGTGGGCGATGCGCGAGATTACATCCGGTGTCGACGCGTCATTGAAGCCGGCGTGCTCCTTGGAATCGCCGATCTGCACGGTGCCTTCGCCGACCTGGCGGATCTGCACCGACGGGTATTTGAGGAACGGCTTCACGCGCTCGCAAATCAGCACCTGGCCGCGCACCGGCTCGACGGGTGCGCTCAACCCGACCATCGGCGCAAGTTTGGCGTTGCCCAGTCCGGCGCACAGCACCACCTTCTCGGTGCGCATTTCCCGATTGCCGGCAACGATGCGGAAGCCGTTGTTGAGTGGCTCGACGCCGGTCACGCCGCCGCCGTTGTCTACCTGCCCGCCGGCCCGCTGGAACGCGGCATAAAGCCCGCGCAGCAGGTACAGCGGATTGACATGCCCGTCCATCGGCGAATAGGTCGCGCCGACCACGTCGGGCCCGATCTCCGGCACCAGTTTCTTGAGCGCATTGTGGCCGAGATACTCAAACGGATAATCGCCCCCCAAGGCCGCTTTCAGACCATTGAGCGTTTCAACGCCGGCCTCGGCTTCGGTCTCGCTCAAGAAGATGTCGATGCCGCCCTGCTGACTGAGTTCAAGATCAACGCCAGCCGCGTCGCGCAACTCCTCGGCAAAGGCCGGCCACAGGTCGGCCGATGCCCGTGTCCAGCGGGCATAATCGGTGAGCTTTGCCCCCTTGCCCTGGACCCAGACCAGACCGAAATTGCCGCGCGAGGCGCGAAATGCCCGGTCGCCCTCATCGAACACGGTGACTCGGCGGCCGAGTTGCTGCAGTCCCAGGGCGACAGCCATGCCGACAAGTCCACCACCGATGACGGCAACCTGGGTATCCATGCATTCAGCCTTTGCCGACCAGGATGCGGTCGAGGCCGTAGAACCGGTCGAGCGCCAGCATCAGCACGACGGTGACGACGATCAGCACCGTGGAAATGGCGGCGATCAGCGGGTCGATGGTCTGGGCGATATGGTGATACATCCGGACCGGCAGCGTCATGGTTTCCGGCGAGGCAACGAAGATGCTCATGGTCACCTCATCGAAGCTGGTGATGAAGGCGAGAAGCCAGCCGCCGGCGATGCCGGGCAGGATGAGCGGCAGGGTGATGCGGCGGAACACGGTCCAGCGCGAGGCGCCAAGGGTCTCGGCGGCCTGTTCGGCATCGCGCGGCAGGCCGGTGATCGAGGCAAGCACCAGACGCAGCGCATAGGGCATGATCAGAATGGTGTGGGCCATGGTGATGCCGATGAAGGTGCCGGACAGGCCGATCTGGTTGAAAAAGCGCAGAAACGACACGCCCATCACGACCGCCGGGATCATCAGCGGCGACATGAAAAAGCCGGTGATGGCATCGCGCCCGATAAAGCGGAAGCGGCCGATGGCGATGGCCGCCGGAATGGCCACGGCAATGGCAATGGTCGCCGAGGCGAGCCCGAGATACAGGCTCATCCAGAAGGCATCGATGAAGCCGGGATATTCGAAGATGGTGTAGAACCATCTGAGCGACGGTCCGTTGGTCGGGATCGACAGATAGCCCTTGTCGGTGAACGACACCAGCACGACGGCGGCCAGGGGCGCGATAAGGAACAGGATGAACAGGGTGTGGAAAATCAGTTCGATGGGGCCGTTCTTTTTCATTTCTCGCGTCCCCTATTCGAAAATCTTGGCATAGCGCTTCTCGATGAAGCGGTTGTAGCTCATGATGATCGCCACGTTGGCAACCAGCAGCAACAGTGCGATCGCCGCGCCGAGCGGCCAGTTGAGCGTATTGAGATACTCATCGTAGGCCGTCGTCGCAACGACCTTGAGCCGGCGGCCGCCGATGATCGACGGGGTGGCGAAGGCGCTGGCGGTGAGGGCGAAGACGATCAGGCTGCCGGACAGGACGCCGGGCATGATCTGCGGCAGCACGATGCGGCGCAGTACCGTCATCTTGCTGGCGCCGAGCGTCAAGGCGGCGTCTTCGGCCTGCGGGTCGATGCGCTGGATCGAGGCCCACACCGAGAGCACCATGAACGGCACCAGCACGTGTACCAGAGCGATGATCATGCCGGTCTGGGTGAACATCAGGCTGAACGGTTGGTCAGTGATGCCGACGAACTGCAGGAACTCCGAGACCATGCCCTTACCGCCGATCAGCAGCGCCCAGCCGAGGGTGCGTACGATGACCGAAATCAGCAGCGGCCCGAGGATGACGATCAGGAACAGCGATTTCCACGGATTGCGCATGCGCGACAGTATGTAGGCCTCCGGCGCGCCGAGCAGAATGCAGATCACCGTGACGGCCAGCGAGACCAGGAATGTGCGCAGGAAGATCTTGTGGAAGTAGCTGTCGCTCAGAACTTCGACGTAATTGGCGAGCGTGAAGCCGGGCTGGATGCCCTTGGTGAAATCGAAGCCGTAGAAACTGAGGATCAGCGTCATCAGCAATGGCGTGCCGAGCATGCTGATGAACAGGATGAGGCCCGGCGCCGACAACCAGTAGGGCCGGCGGTCGGGTGCTGCTGTCGCGGCGCTCATGCGGCGTCTCCCGGCACCAGCACGCGAATCGCATCATCGGCCCAGGACAGCGAGACCTTGTCGCGGCGCTGGCGCGGCTTGGCACCGGTGTTGGCCTCGGTAAGGATGAGGTCGCCGAGCGGCGAGGACACCTTGTAGAGCCACTGGTCGCCGTGGAAGATGGCGGCTTCGATCTCGCCCTTGACGGCGGATTTTGCCCGGCTGGTGCCGATGCTGACCTTTTCCGGTCTGAGCGAGACAAACACCGGCGCACCGTCGTTCAGGCCGCTGGCCTTTGCGACAATCGGGACACCGTTGATATCGACCGTTACCGTGCCGCGCCCGGTCTTGGCGACTGTGCCCTGCAAAAGGTTGGTCTTGCCGACGAAGTCCGACACGAAGGCATCGACGGGCGCGTCATACATGCCGACAGGCGTATCGATCTGCACCACCTTGCCCTTGTTCATCACCACGATGCGGTCGCTCATCGACAGGGCTTCCGACTGGTCGTGGGTGACCAGGATGGTGGTGACGCCGATCGATTGCTGCAGCAGGCGCAGCTCGATCTGCATTTCCTCGCGCAGCTTGGCATCGAGATTGGACAACGGCTCGTCAAGCAGCAGCACCGGCGGCTCGATGACCAGGGCGCGCGCCAGCGCGACACGCTGGCGCTGACCGCCGGACAACTCGCGCGGATAGCGATGCGAAAACTCGGTCAGTTTGACCTGATCCAGTGCCACCGCCACCTTCCTGGCCCGTTCGGCGGCATCGATGCCGCGCATCTCAAGGCCGAAGCTGACGTTCTCGGCCACCGTCATATGCGGGAACAGGGCATAGCTCTGGAACACGATGCCGAGGCCGCGCTGGTTGACCGGCTTGTTGGTGATGTCCTCGCCGTTGAGCGAAATGCGTCCGCCGGTCGGTTCATGCAGTCCGGCGATCATCTGCAGTGTCGTCGTCTTGCCGCAGCCGGACGGGCCGAGCAGGGACACAAACTCGCCCTTTTCGATGGCCAGCGACATGTCTTCGACGGCGACGAAATCACCGAAGTGCTTGGAAATGTTGTCCAGGTCCAGAAAAGCCATGATGCACAATCAACCTATAGATTAGGCAGCCATTTGCTGTGTCGATAGCTTGCCCTGCCAGCCCGTTTCCGTCATCACCAGGCTTGTCTCGGCGATCCAGGGCCGCAACCGCAAGTCTCGCGGCCCTGGACTGCCGGGACAAGCCCGGCAATGACGAGGTGTTTTGGTTGCAGTCACGCTCGCTGCAGAGGCCTCAACCATCCGGGCGCGCATGGCACACCCGGACGGCTCGCTTGTGACTAGTTCTCAATCTTGCGCGACCACATCTTGGTCCATTCGCCGCGCTTGGGATTGATCACGTTCCAGTCAACGGCGTTAAGCGCGTTGATCTTTTCCGGGCCATAGGGCAGCTTGTCGCCCAACTCGGCCGGCAGTTCGGCCTTCATGTTGGTCGGGCCGAAGCCGACGGTTTCAGCCAGCAGCACCTGGTACTCCGGTTTCAGGAAATGCTGCACCAGCTTTTGCGCCAGGTCCGGAACATCGGAATTCACGACCGGGCAGGTCGCGACCATTAGCGCCACGCCGCCTTCCTTGGGATAGACGAAGCCACCGGGAAAGCCGGTGTCGGCGAGCGATTTCAGGCGGCCCGAACCCCACACGGACAAGGCGATTTCACCGTTCTGGAACAGTTCGGACATCTTGCCGGATGACGGCTCGAACACCAGAACGTTGGGCGCGACCTTCTCGGCGAAGGCTTCAAAACCCTTGTCGATGTCGGTCTCCGATCCGCCGTTCATGCGCGCGGTCATGACCAGGCCGTGCAGACCGTAGGTGTTGTTGATCGGCGGCACGACCAGCTTGCCCTTGTATTTGGGATCGGCGAGATCGTTCCAGGACGACGGGGCATCCCAGCCGTTCTTTTCGAACATCTCCTTGTTGTAGGCGATGCCGGTGACCACGAAACCGGCGCCGACCGCCTTGTCGGTGCCCATCTTGGCGATGTCGTAGATGTCGTTGAAGATGTCCGCATCCTTGACCGTGTCGCAGAAACCGAACGAGACGGCCTGATACATCGGCCCGTCATCGAGGAACACCACGTCGAGTTCCTGGTTGTCCTTCTGGGCTTGCAGCTTGGCCAGCGTGTCAGTCGAGTTGCCCGGCACGTAGACGATCTTGGCGCCGGTCTCGGCCTCGAACGGCGGCAGAATTTTCTCCTTCAGCAGCTTTTCAAACGAGCCGCCATATCCGCCCAGATAAATGGTCTTGTCTTCGGCAGAGGCCGGAGCGGCAAAGCCCGACACAGCCAGCATTGCGGCCATCCCGGCCGATAAAAGAAATCTTTTCATGACATCCTCCCATAGCTTGAACATGTTCGATCGCGGACAGGTCTAATCCTGCGACCACAGCCAACACCACGCTGAAGCCCCAGGCTCAACGCCTACAGACAACCCACGATGTGAGTGAATTATCGAACTGTTAATGCATTACGTCCAATCGCAAATTTTCCAGAATGCATAAATAAATATTATGAAAAAGCATCTCGCTCTCACCGGATTTCCCTCTGCGGTGTAGCAAAACCCACAGATCGCGGATCATATCGACATTACGTTACGTAAGAAAAATTGATGAAATCCACAACCGCGAAAGGTGAGTTCATGAAAATACCAGCCCAAGGCAAACTGACAGGCCCTTCGGCGTCGAAGTTCGTACACTATCTGGCCGGCAATGAGACGCTGTTGAAGAGCGCGACAGAAAAGGCACGGCAGGACCTGCCGGGCTTTATCGACAGCGTATTCGACATCCCGCCGGAAACCTCCCGCGCTTTCCGCAAGATCATGACGCCGGACTTCTCCGCGCTTCTGATCGATTTTGTCTTGCAGGGCATTCGGCAGGGTGAACTGGAGATCACCGCAGAGCCTGCGCAGCCGGACGACAATGGCGAAGTGGCGATAGCGATCGTTATGGAAATCGCCGCCAGTTCCGCGCCCTCCAGCGGTCCTCAGGCCGGTGCAACCAAGTTCCGCGTCCGGTGCAAGCCCGACGACGGCACCACGCCTCCGGTACCGCAATAGCAACGGCGCCGTGCTTCCGGCTTTCCTGGCCTGACGCTAAGCGGATTTCTTCAAGGCCTGCCGCCCGCCGGCCTTGCCCTGGTCCCCTGATGCCGCCTGCGCCCGCTTTTCGGCGTCCGCGACGATGCGTTCGGCCTGGCGTTTGGCCTGGTCGATGATCTGCGCGGCGTCGGCCTGGGCCTTGAGCAGGCCCTGTTCATAGCCGGGCTGGCTGTCGCCATCGGCGCCGGTCGGGTCGCGCGGCATCAACCGGCGCAGGGTATCCGCCTGTTCGGCATAGTCGGTCACCGTGGTTTTCAGGAACCGCTCGTGCGCCGCCATCCAATCGTTGGCGGTCAAGAGCTCCGGTGCAATGCCGGGCAGGGCCCAGTAGGCCTGCGCCCGCTTCATGCAGAAGCTCATCATCGACAGGTGCCAGCTGCCCAGCACCTCCATGCATTCCGCCGCATCGAGCTTCACACTGGGATGCCCTGTATCGTCACCCGGTGTGGGCGTCGGGGTTGATTGCTTGGCCATAGCATTCGTCCTTCGAGATAAATGTGCCGCATAACTCGAACACGCTCACCACCGGAGAGCGGAACTCCTTCAGGCGATCTCGCAACGCCTCTGTGGCGCGAGTTCACCAAAAAAGAGAAACACGCTTCCGGTGCATCTTCTCCGTGTAGCAAGTTTTCATGTCAATCTTATGTCTGCCGCATGGATTTTGTGCATCTGCGCAGCGCGGCAACGCACCTGTGGGCATGCAGACAGGGCGGCCGCCATGTTGATCTCAAGCGGTACAGACCGGGGGACAGGCAGATACACACGGTGCGTCCGTGCCTTGCAGCTCTTCGGTGAAATCGTCCGCCACCGGGACCATGAGCCGGCCCGCTGAAATCTCGTCAGGCAGCCAGATCCGCGTGACCGGGCTCTTGCGCGCGCATGCTGGAGACGTCTTCGGCGATCTCGGCGCTAAGGCGGGTCAGTTCCGCCTGTAGTTGGGCCATGCGCTCGACCTTCTGCTCCAGGCGCTCAAGGCGGGCGTGGGCATCGTCATGCGGGCCGTGCTCGCCCTCGCCGGTCAGCAGCCACGACATCGACACGCCCAGCACGCCGGCCAGCATCTGCATCTTGTTGGGCCGCGGTTCAGCGGCGCCGGCCTCCCAGTCGCCAAGCGTTTCAGCGGTGATGCCGGCCTTCTGCGCCATCTGCTCCAGGCTCAGCCTCTTCGTTGCGCGGGCCTCGGCAATGCGGTGGCCCAATGAATTGTGCTCTGACAAAATCAGCTCCTTTGAGTATCGGTCGTTCGGTGAATCGAACCGAATCTACCCTGACGGCGAACGATCTGGCAACGCGACATTTTGCGCTGCAACATGAAATGCCCATGGGGCAGAGCAGGTTTGCCGCGTGAGCCGTTAACACAATGTTAACGCCGGCGGCGGGGCATCTCCCCTTGTTGTCATTGCCCGACTTTATCGGGCAATCCAGTATTCCCAGGGCTTGCGATTGCGGGAAACAGATCAATCCAGTTCGGATTGCTGTCTTCAATCAGCGCGACTTTCCATGCGCGGTTCCATTTCTTCAACCGCTTCTCGCGCCGGATCGCTTCGGAGATATCAGTGTGTTGCTCATACCAAACCAGACGCTCGACGCTGTGTTGCTTGGTGAAGCCGGGAACGGTGGATAGCCGGTGTTCGCTGACACGGCGGATCAGGTCGTTCGTGACACCGATGTAGAGCGTGCCGCCGATCCGGCTGGCGAGGATGTAGACGAAGTAGTTGTGGTTACGCGCCATACCCGCAACGATGGGGGAGACAAGGTGGTGCGGTCAAGCCGGGTGATGATAGTGGGACAGGCACTGGCAGGAGTGTCAGCGAATACGCCAGAGTGCCCCCTTGTTGTCATTGCCCGATACCCGCCTTCGCGGGCACAGGCTTGATCGGGCAATCCAGCACGCTGTGCTGTGCCGGTTGTGGCAGAGCCGCGCCGCGTCCTCGAACGGCAGTGGTTACTGGATCACCCGGTCAAGCCGGGTGATGACAGGGTGGGTGGCGGCTTGCGGGAAATGATGCGGATGCTCCAGAGCGCCTGCCCTTGTTGTCATTGCCCGATACCCGCCTTCGCGGGCACAGGCTTGATCGGGCAATCCAGTACGCCGTGGCATAGCTGATGTGGAACAGCCATGCCACACCCTCGGATGCCGGTGGTTACTGGATCACCCGGTCGAGCCGGGTGATGACAGGGTATGGAGTATCTTGCTTCCGCAAAACATTTGATGCCCGGGCACGCCCCACATCCCAAAGTTGTCATTGCCCGACTTGATCGGGCAATCCAGTACGCCGTGGCGGGGCGATTGTGACACAGCCGTACTGTATGCTCGAATGGTGGCGGATACTGGATCACCCGGTCAAGCCGGGTGATGACAGGGTGGGTGGCGGCGCGGGAGTGCTGGCGGATGTGTTGCGCCTTGCCTCGTTGTCATTACCCGATACCCGCCTTCGCGCGCACAGGCTTGATCGGGCAATCCAGTACGTGGTGGCGTGCTGGTTGTGGCAAAGCCGTGCCGCACCCTCGAAAAGCGGTGGTTACTGGATCACCCGGTCGAGCCGGGTGATGACAAATGGGAGTTGGGTAACGCTCAAAGGGTGAACGAAATGTCCTGATTGTTGGCATTTCCGGGCCATGTACCATCACCACCAAGAAAAACCGGGGCCTTCGCAGGCCCCGGCTTCACTTCCCCTCTGGCGCACTCAGCCTACGAGCACCCGCTCGTCGACCCGCACGTGTCGCACTTCAAGCACGTCCCGTTGCGCACCATGGTGTAGTTGCCGCACTCGGAGCAGCACTCGCCTTCGTAGCCTTTCATGCGGGCCTCGAGGCGGCGGGTGTCGGGGGTCGCGCTGGCCGCGCCGGTTGCCGGGGCTGGTGCGACCGTGGCTTCGACGTCCATGACCAGGGCGGTTGCCGTGGCTTCGGAAAAGCCTGTCGGCGTGGCGGTGGAGACCGTTTCGGTGGTGATGGTCATCGCCTCGCTGACCAGGTTCTGCATCTTGGCCACAGGACCCGAGCCGCCGGGCAGGCTGGGCATGACGAGGACGTTTTCCGGCACCTGACGACGCACGAAGCCGGATGACAGGACACGCTTGGCCGACACGCCGGGCGGTGAGGCAGGGGCCGCTTCGTCTTCAGCCGTTTCACCTTCCGGCTTGCCTTCGCTGACCCCCTTGCCGAGGGCATCGAAGCCGATATCGGCCGGGTCGACATGGGCCAGATCGTTGCGGCCCAGGTAGGACACGGCCAGTTCACGGAACACGTAGTCGAGGATCGACGTGGCGTTCTTGATCGTGTCATTGCCCTGCACCATGCCGGCCGGCTCGAAGCGCGTGAAGGTGAAGGCTTCAACGTACTCCTCGAGCGGCACGCCGTACTGCAGGCCGAGCGAGATGGCGATGGCGAAGTTGTTCATCATGGCGCGGAAGGCAGCACCTTCCTTATGCATGTCGATGAAGATCTCGCCGAGCTGGCCATCGTCGTATTCGCCGGTGCGCAGATACAGCTTGTGGCCGCCGACGATAGCCTTCTGGGTGTAACCCTTGCGGCGCAGCGGCAGCTTTTCGCGCTCGCGGGTGGCGACCTCGACGATCTTCTCGACGATCTTTTCGACCTGCTGCACCTTCGGCTGGGTGGCGGCGATCTCGTCGAGCGTGTCGTCGGCCTCGTCCTCCTCATCCTCGATCAGCGCGGCATTGAGCGGCTGCGACAGCTTGGAGCCGTCGCGGTACAGCGCATTGGCCTTGAGCGCCAGCTTCCAGGACAGTTCGTAGGCCGCCTGGCAGTCCTCGACCGTTGCCTCGTTCGGCATGTTGACGGTCTTGGAGATGGCGCCGGAGATGAACGGCTGGGCCGCCGCCATCATGCGGATGTGGCTTTCCACGCTGAGATAGCGCCTGCCGAGCCGGCCGCACGGGTTGGCGCAGTCGAAGACGGCCAAGTGCTCGGGCTTCAGGTGCGGTGCGCCTTCCAGGGTCATCGCCCCGCACACATGGACGTTGGCTGCCTCGACGTCCTTCTTGGCAAAGCCGAGATGGGCCAAAAGGTCGAACGAGAAATCGTCAAGCTGCTCGTCGGTGAGCTTCAGCACGTCCTTGCAGAAGTCGTCGCCCAGCGTGAACCGGTTGAACACGAACTTGATGTCGAAGGCCGACGCCAGGCCGTCCTCGACAGACTGCAGCTCGCGGCTGGTGAAGCCCTTGGCCTTGAGCGCATCGTGGCTGACGCCCGGCGCGCCGGACAGCGAGCCGTGGCCGACGGCATACTTGACGATCTCCTCGATCTGCTCTGCGCTGTAGCCGAGCTGGCGCAGGGCCTGCGGCACGGCCCGGTTGATGATCTTGAAGTAGCCGCCGCCGGCCAGCTTCTTGAACTTGACCAGAGCGAAGTCCGGCTCGATGCCGGTGGTGTCGCAGTCCATGACCAGGCCGATGGTGCCGGTCGGCGCGATCACCGTGGCCTGGGCGTTGCGGTAGCCGTGCTGTTCGCCAAGCGTGACGGCATTCTCCCACGCGGCAACGGCGCGCTCGGCCAGGTCGCCGGGGCAGTTGGCATGGTCGAGGGCGACGGGCGCGGTGTTGAGCGCCTCGTAGCCGGCATGCTCGCCGCGGGCCGCCCGGGCATGGTTGCGCATCACCCGCAGCATGTGCTCGCGGTTCGGCTTGAAGCCGGGGAAGGGACCAAGCTCGCCGGCCATTTCCGCCGAGGTGGCATAGGCGACACCGGTCATCACCGCGGTGATGGCGCCGCAAATGGCGCGGCCTTCGTCTGAGTCGTAAGGAATGCCCGAGGTCATCAGCAGGCCGCCGACATTGGCAAAGCCGAGGCCAAGCGTGCGGTAGTCATAGGACAGCTTGGCGATCTGCTTGGACGGGAACTGTGCCATCAGCACGGCGATTTCCAGCACCACGGTCCACAGGCGTACCGAATGCTCGAAGGTGGCGGTGTCGAATTCGCCGGTCTGCTTGTCGCGGAACTGCAACAGGTTCAGCGAGGCCAGATTGCACGCCGTGTCGTCGAGGAACATGTACTCCGAGCACGGGTTCGACGCGCGGATCTCGCCGGCCGCCGGGCAGGTGTGCCAGTCGTTGATGGTGGTGTGATACTGGATGCCCGGATCGGCGCAGGCCCAGGCGGCCTCGCCGATGCGGTCCCACAGGGCGCGCGCCTTGACGGTCTTGGCCGTGCCGGTGGCCTGACGCCACTTGAGGTCGAAGTCGCTGCCGCTCTCAACGGCGCGCAGAAACTCGTCGTTGACGCGAACGGAATTGTTGGAGTTCTGGCCCGACACCGTGCGGTAGGCCTCGCCGTCCCAGTCGGTGTCGTAGGTGTCGAAAGCGATGTCCTTGAAACCCTGGCGGGCGAACTCGATCACGCGCTTGATCAGGTTGTCGGACACCTGCTGGCGGCGGGCAACGCGGATGGCGCGCTTCAGCGCCGGGTTCTTGGACGGATCGAAGCAGTCATCACCCGGGCCTTCGCAGTTGACGCAGGCCTTAAGGACGGATTTGAGCTCCTGCTTGACGATCTTGGAGCCGGTCACCAGTGCAGCAACCTTCTGCTCTTCCTTCACCTTCCAGTCGATATAGGCCTCGATGTCGGGATGATCGATATCGACGACCACCATCTTGGCGGCGCGCCGGGTGGTGCCGCCGGACTTGATGGCGCCGGCCGCCCGGTCGCCGATCTTGAGGAACGACATCAGGCCGGAGGATTTGCCGCCGCCCGACAGCGGCTCGTTCTCGCCGCGGATATAGGAGAAGTTCGAGCCGGTGCCCGAGCCGTACTTGAACAGCCTGGCTTCGCGCACCCACAGGTCCATGATGCCGTTGTCGTTGACCAGATCGTCGGCCACCGACTGGATGAAACAGGCATGCGGCTGGGGATGCTCATACGCCGACTTCGACTTGGTCAGCCGGCCGGTCTCGTGGTCGACATAGTAGTGACCCTGGCCGGGGCCGTCGATGCCATAGGCCCAGTGCAGGCCGGTGTTGAACCACTGCGGCGAATTGGGCGCGCAGCGCTGGGTGCACAGCATGTGGCACAACTCGTCATAGAAGGCGCGGGCGTCCTCCTCGCTGTCGAAATAGCCGCCCTTCCAGCCCCAATAAGTCCATGTGCCGGCCAGCCGGTTGAAGACCTGAGAGGCCTCGGTTTCAGACGTATATCGCTCCGCTTCAGGCAGCTCAGCCAAGGCATCCTCATCGGGCACCGAACGCCACAGCCAGGACGGTACGGAATTCTCTTCCACCCGCTTCAAACGCGCCGGCACACCGGCCTTGCGGAAGTACTTCTGCGCCAGGATGTCGCTCGCCACCTGGGACCATGCCGCCGGAACCTTGATGTTCTCCAGACGGAACACCACCGAACCATCCGGGTTCTTGATCTCGCTGGTCGCGGTGCGGAATTCAATGCCGTTGTATGGGCCTTTGCCGGCCTCGGTGTAGCGGCGCTCTATGCGCATGGACGTAGTCCCCTTACCTGTGGTGCGCCGGCGGCGAACTCGCTCCGGCGCTGATTGTTTCCGTTTGGCCCTGGACGGACCGGTTGCCTCAAACTCCCGCCGCCCGATCCACAGGCGGCCCGCACAACTAAGTCGCCCGCATGGGCCGCTGGCCTTATGCGTTTGACAGAACCTTCCCATGCCGGACCGCTTACTTGGCGCGTCCAGTCACTTGTTTGGTATATGTGGATCGGCCCTCAGGACCGGTGCCGCGACGCCTGTACTCCCAGGCGCCATCGCCCCTCAACCATGCCCACAATGTAGTTCAATCCCCGGGCACGCGTCAACAACTAGTGTGTTAACAAAACCTAAACACAACATATTGTGTGTCGGTGGTTGACAATTTGTGGACAACATCATCTGTCCGACGATTCGCCGGTGCAAAACAAGGATTCCCCCTTGACTGACGGCACTTTGCATCGCTGGCCGGCTGTCAGGGTTATGAACAAGACTGCGGGGAGGGACAATCACAATCGATGCGCCGCTCACCCGGCGATACGATTTCCTGTGCAAAAAAATTCCGCCGGCTGGCTTGGCGGGCGCCATGGCGGCCGGATCGAGTCGCGGGGTCCCATTGCCATGCACGGACCGGACGAATCGGTTGATGCCCGCTCGGACCCGTTGCGCCTCACCGGCTTCTGTATGGCCCCTTGGCGGCCAGAGGCTTCTTGACGCGCACGCTCTCGCGTCTGAGAACATAGACACCGGCGGCGACGATGATCAGGGCACCGACAACGGTGAGGGCATCCGGCGTCGTGCCCCAGACCAGATAACTCAGCACCACCGCCCACAGCATAGCGGTGTATTCGAACGGCGCCACGGTGTTGGCCGCGCCGATCCGGTAGGCCTGCGACAACAGAAAAAAGCCCATGGCCGAGATGACGCCGATGGTGGCGATCATGGCGAACTCCAGCCCGCTCGGCATCTTCCAGGGCATCAGCAGGAAGTTGAGGCTGGGATGGGCCGCCGGCTCGATGCCGGCCAGGTGAATGCCCAATCCCATGATACCGCCGATATAGGTAAAGCCGATGGCGATATAGAAGGCCATCATGGATGCCGAATCCGTACTGCCGAGCTTGCGGCTGAACATTTGCGATGCAGCGTAGGTGAACGCCGAGACGATCGGCAGCAGGGCGGCAGGGTCGAACACCGCAGCGCCTGGGCGCAGCATGATAAGCACGCCGCCGAAGCCCGCCAGCACACCGCAAAAGCGCCGGATGCCGATCTTCTCCCCCAACATCGGCACGGCAAGCGCGGTAATCATCAGCGGTGCGGTGAAGTAAAGCGACACCGCCGTAGTCAGCGGAATGGCGGCAATAGCCAGATAGAACGACAGGTAGGAACAGAACATCAGAATGATGCGCAGCGCGTGCTGGCCGTATCTGTCGGTCTTGAGCGAGGCGAAGCCGGAATCGAAATGCACCAGCGCAAACAGCAGCGGTGCGGCGACCATGCCGCGGATGAACACCAGCTGGTGTACCGGATATTTGTCGCTCAGTTCCTTGATGATGACGTCCTGGAACGAAAAGATGAACAGCCCGGCGCACAGATAGAAGACGCCCAGCGGGCCGTTGTCCGTCCGGCCGGCGGCTTGCGGTCCTGATTTTGCCAGGTCAGTCATCACACGATCCCATGTCAGCGCGTCTTGGCTAAGAGCCTGACCGAAACGTCCTGAGGTGGTTTGACGGACCATACTTCGAGTGATTCTTGTTGAAATTCAGAGTCATACGTCAGGTCCCCTTTGGCTTTGTGCTTCGGCAAAAAGCGCCAAAACATGGTCTGCCCTGGCGGGTCTTGCATAAATGGCCCACTTTCCACCGGTTCTTCCTTGCCAAGGGCACCACCCTTGGCTGCGGAACAACCCTTCAATCTGAACAATTTATGCAAATTCAAACCACCTCAGGACGTTTCGGTCAGGCTCGAAGGCGCGGCACTGCCCTCTCAGGGTGAACCCGAACAGGCAACGGGTCTGGCTTGTCCCCGACATCCGAGATGTCGTTTTTGACGTAGGAAGAAGTTGCTAGGACAGCGTACGCAAGCCTCCATGCGCCTGTCGCATGGCCATCATGTGGCGTGTTTTGTTGGGACTGCGTCAGTTGAAGTGCTAGCGTTTGCGGTTCACAAAGACAAACCAGGAGGTCGGCATGGCGACATATGGTGCAACCATTCACTGGGCGCGAAACGGACAGGTGTTTACCGACAACAAGTACTCCCGCCGCCATACCTGGACGTTCGACGGCGGACCGGTGGTGCAGGCTTCGCCGTCGCCGCACATCGTGCCTGAGCCGATGTCGGAACCGGCCAATGTGGATCCTGAGGAAGCCTTCGTGGCCGCGCTATCGAGCTGCCACATGCTGTTCTACGTCGACATCGCCTGCAAGAATGGCTTCATCGTCGATGACTACCACGACGCGGCCGAGGGCAAGATGGAGCGGATTGGCAAGGAAAAGTACGCCATCACGCGGGTCTGGTTACACCCAAAGGTGAAACATGCCGGCCAAGCCCCGAGCCGCGAACAGGAAAAGACCATGCACCACGAGGCCCACGAACGCTGCTTCATCGCCAACTCCGTCAACACCGTGGTGGAGACGGTGCTGGAGTAGGATCAGCGCCTGCGTCGCGCAAACAGGCGGTCCAGAGCGTCGGTCAGGCCGGATGCCATGGCCAGGAACAGGAAGTAGCCGCACAACACCTTGAACGATTCTTCCGGCACCACTTTCCATGCGGTCTGCTGGATGACGATCGAGTCGATCGCAGTGTGGAATGCATACATCGCAAACGCCGTTGCCAGCAGCAGCGCGAACCGCCGCGATGACAGAATCGCATCACGGAACGCCCAAAGAACCGCCAGTCCGCCGACACCGTAGCCGATCACGATCAGATCGTTCCAGTTGCGAGACGCGGGACTTTCTCCCAGTTGCGGCGTCAGGATGAAGTGATCGATTGCCTCGTGCAGCTGGATCTGCTCGTCGATCGCCAGAAACGCGAGAGCGCCGGCGAACAGCAGAAACATGTAACGTTTCGCATCGCCGGTCTGAAAACCGATGTAGTAGGTGATGAAACCCATCGCCGAGGCCATGGACAGGAACAGCGCCGACAACGCGGTTACCGTTCCACCTTCCTGGAAGTTGAAGTCGAGCTCCCCGGTCGGCGTGGCGACAATCGACAGGGCGATGTAGCAAAAGACCATCGCCAGGCCGCCGGCGGCCAGACGGCCGAACTCGGTCCGTGCGCTGATGGTTTGCTCAATCAGGGATATGTTCATTGGGCCGCTCCTTTGTTTCTTCAGGGCACGAACGGTCAAGGCAGACGCCCGGATTTGTTCCGATGTGACGCCGTGCCGGTCGCGATTGCTCCTCGCTGATCCCAGCAGCAAGCTGCATGCCAATCCGGCACGCCACATGGTTTCCGGCTCGAATGAATGTTGAGCGCCACCCGGGTTAGCCGGGGCATTTATGGTGAACCCGGCAGTTGGCACGGTGCTTGCTTCACACCTGCCAACCTGAACGAAGTGTTACGTATCGAGGCCTCAGCATGCAGACATATCCAAGCGCAAAGCCACTGCCGGTTGCAGGATTTGCCGCCGCAACCCTGCTGCTGCTGGCCAGTGTCATACTGTCCGGGCCTGAACTGGGCGGGCGCATAGCGCTCGAAGACGGTCCGCTGGAGTACTTGCAGGCCCTGTTTTACGCAGCAGGGCTTGGCATGTGTCTGTGGACCGTCTCTCAAGGCCGCAACCGTTTCATGGCCGTGCTGTGGGCATTCTTGTGCTTCGTCTTTCTCGGCGAGGAGACGAGCTGGTTCCAGCGCGTGTTCGACTACTCGGTGCCCGCGGTAGAAAGCATGAACGGGCAGGGTGAGTTCAATCTGCACAATCTGTCGCTTTTCGACACCGGCCGCCTGCTCTCGGCTGACCGCAGCTTCAGCCTGTCGCTGGAAGGTCTGATGAATTCGCAGAACATCTTTCGTGCCGCGTTCTTCATCTATTTCCTGGTGCTGCCGCTTGCTTATCTGATCCCCCGGCTGCGCATCCAACTGCAGCGCCTGGGCTACGTGGCCGGTCCGCCGCTGAACGTGCTTGCGGTTGCCTGGAGCCTGATTGCGGTTTCATTGGTGTTCACCACAATGCACGGCGAGCCGGTCAAGTTCTACATCTCGGAAGTCCGTGAGTCGGTCTATGCGGCCGTCATTTTCCTTTACACGCTGGCGATCTACGCAACCCGCCAGCCGGCTGGAGCAGCATTGCGGCGATGACTGCAGAACCGGGGGCCAAACGGTTCGAACGCAGACGTTCGCTGGAGGCAAGAGAATGAACATGCGGCAAAATTTCAAATCCACGCAGACCACCCACTGCGAGGCGGTGCGCCTGGGAAACCTTGAGTGCGGCGAACACTTGCGACTTGCGGCTGTAGAGGACCTCTCCGCAATCGAGACCGATTGGCTCGCGCTTGAGGCGGATGCCCTCGGAACGCCGTTTCAGAAGTATGCCTGGTGCCGGGCATGGGCGGAAAGCCTCGGACGCCGTGCGGACGCCCGACCGATGATCGTGTGCGGCTACGACCGCAATGACGACCTGCAGCTGATCATGCCGTTTGCCATCCAGCGCCTGGCCGGCGGCAAGGCATTGGTCTGGCTGGGCGACGATCTGGCCGACTACTGCGCCCCGCTGATTTCGCCTGCTCTTCTGGAACGGCTGACCCGTGCCGATGCTCGTCGGATCATGAAGGCAGCCGCCGCAATGGGCCGCCGGCGCGGTGCTCTCTACGCCAGCCTGGCAAAGCAGCCGGTCATGCTCGGCGGCCTTGACAACCCGTTCGTTTCGACTTCATCGCAGCCTGCCAGCAGCAAGGCGCACGCCGCGCTGCTCGACGGGAACTGGCAAGAGTATTTCAGCCGCCGGAGAGGGAAATCGACCCGCCGGCGCATTGCGCAAAAGTATCGCAAGTTGGAGGCGCTCGGAAAGGTCGAATTGGTCAAGACCTGCGATGAGGACGCGCTTCTTGCCATCATTCGCCGCACCATCGACTGGAAATGCCAGCAGCTGGCCGGTCGTGTCGCCCGCAACCAGTTGGCCAGATCCGGCGTGGACGAGCACTTTGCCGGCCTGGTCCGCCAGCCGGCAAGCAGCGAGACCCTGGTCGGCTACGAGCTGCAACTGAACGGAACTGCCGTGGCCAGCGCGTTCGGTTTCGCCGGGGCGGGCCGGTTCCTGCTCTATCAGACCGCCTATGCACCGCATGCCCACGAGAACTGTTCGCCGGGCCTGTTGCTTCTGACACGCATGATGCAGGATTGCGCCGACAGCGGCGTGAAGTATTTCGACTTTTCGCTCGGCGACGAGCCATACAAGCTGCAGTGGTGCGACGTTCATCTGGACATCCGCACCCGGGTGTACGCATTGAGCGTGTTCGGCCTGCTCCATGTCCAACTGCTGCGCCGTGTCTCGAACTTGAAGAAGTGGTTCAAGCGCCGCCTTGGCACCATCCAGTCGGTTTATGGAGCGGCCCGTCATTGCATGACAATGTTTCTTTGAACACCCTGTCGCCGCGCCCGTTTTCCAGACTGGACTTTCAGCCCCGAATTGCGCCATAGTCCGGCGGACTCAATGCTGGTGGCAAAGGGGCGTTTTGGCGTGCTGGATTTCCTGAAGCAGTTCTTTACCTGGTGGAACGGGCAGACCCTCGGTCTGCGCTGGTTCACTGCCCGCAAGGGCGAGTTCGTCGGCGAGGACGAGTTTGGCAACAAATACTACCGCGCACCGTCGAGGGTGCCGGAATCGATCCCCGAGCACCGCTGGGTGATCTATAACGGTCTGGCAGAAGCCTCCGCCATCCCGACCGGTTGGCACGGCTGGATGCACCATACCGTCGACACACCGCCGACCGAGACGGATTATACGCCGCGCGACTGGCAGAAGCCGCACCGCGCCAACCCGACCGGCACGGCCGGCGCCTACCGCCCGGCCGGCAGCATCGCCAACCCCGGCGTCAAACCGGCCGCAGCCCCTGACTATCAGGCCTGGCAGCCGAAGTAGCGGTCAGGCCTTAGGGCCTGTGGACATTCAGGGTTAAAGCGCTGGTTTGACAGGATTGGTTCAGGTTCAGGGGTGTTTGGAGGAAGGACATGCTGGCATATTCGACGACGAACGGCCCTGAAGATGGGCCAATCCTGTCAAATCCGGGACGGACGAGGCCCATTTCGCCCGTGGACGTCACTTTGACCGGCTTGAAGGGGGCGACCCATCGGCGCCGTTCAAAGCTAGCCACGGGCGAAATGGGCCTCGCCAGCACTGTAACCCTGAGTGTCCACAGGCCCTAGGATCAGGAGACCGACGGAGATGAAGAATTCGCTGGTGGAGACGCTTGTTGGAGCCGCGGTGATCGGCATTGCCGCGATCTTCTTTGTGTTCGCCTACACCACGTCCGGCGCTGGCAAGGGATCGGGTGGTTATGCACTGAGCGCCGAGTTCGAGAATATCGAAGGCATCAACATCGGGTCCGACATCCGCCTGGCCGGCATCAAGATCGGCTCCGTGGTTAAGCAGGAACTCGACCCGCAGACGTTCCAGGCCAAAATCGTCATGTCGATCGACAAGACCGTCTCGCTGCCCGACGACTCGACTGCCAAAGTGACGGCTGAAGGTCTGCTCGGCGGCAAATACATCTCCATCGAGCCCGGCGGCAGCGAGGAAAAGCTGAAAGACGGCGACGCCATGAGCTACACCCAGAGCGCCATCGACCTGTGGGGCCTGATCAACGAGTTCATGTTCTCCGACAAGAAGAACAAATAACCATGACCAGCAATGCGGCGCGCCGGCAGACCTGGTCGTCTGACAGCTACAACAGGCACGCCCGCTTCGTCTCGGACCTGGGCGGCGCGGTCTATGAGTTGCTGGCGCCACGCGCCGGCGAGCGCATCCTCGATCTTGGATGCGGCGACGGAGCGCTCACTGAACGCCTGGTGGCCGACGGTGCCGAGGTGATCGGCGTCGACATGAGCGACGACTTTCTGGCAAGTGCTGCCGCGCGCCGTCTCGATGTGCGCAAGATGGACGGCCAGGCGCTGGAATTCGAGAACGAGTTCGATGCCGTGTTCTCCAACGCCGCGCTGCACTGGATGACCGAACCGGACAAGGTTCTGACCGGCGTGGTCCGGTCGCTCAGGGCAGGGGGGCGCTTCGTCGGCGAGTTCGGCGGCCATGGCAATGTCGCCGCCATCGTCACGGCGATGCGGGCAACAGCGGCGCGACGCGGCGGCGAGCCCTCGCTGGCCGGACCATGGTTCTTTCCCGCGCCCGCCGTCTACCAGCGCATGCTGGAAGCGCACGGGTTTGCAGTCCGCCGCATCGGCCTGTTTCCGCGCCCCACGCCGCTGCCGACCGGCATGAAGGAATGGCTGAGAGTATTCCGCAACCCGTTTTTTGCCCAGTACGGCGATGAGGCCGACGCTGTGCTGGACGAGGTCTGCGCGTTGCTCGAACCATCGCTTTGCGATGCCGACGGCAACTGGACGGCGGACTATGTCCGTCTGCGCTTTGCTGCGGAGCTGACATCATGAGGCGGCGGATCAAGGTGGCGATTGTCTGCACCGCCCTGCTCATGGTGGCCGCGCCGGCCTGGGCTGAGGCGATCAAAAACCCGATCGCCATCTTCGCCGGTCTCGACAAGATCACCGGCCAGATCATCACCTTCGAGATCGCCATAGACGAGACCAAGCGGTTCGGTGCCCTGAACGTGCGCCCGCGGGTCTGTAATACACGTCCGGTCACCGAGGAGCCCAAGACGACGGCGTTCATCGAAGTCGACGAAAACCTGCTGAACGGCAAATTGCGCCGCATCTTCACCGGCTGGATGCTGGCCGAGAGCCCGGGGCTAAACGCCGTCGAGCACCCGGTCTACGACGTCTGGCTGACCGGCTGCCGCGACCCGAACCGCAAGCCGGAACCCGAGCCTGTGATCGAGGAAGACGCCCCGGCGGGCGAAGAAAGCGATCAGCCGGCCCAGGATTGATAGGCAGGGCTGCTCAGCCTGGCTCATGCGCTGACGGAAAACCGTTGTTATGTCAGCGCGGTACAACAGTCAGAGATGCCGGATGCCAATACGGCTGGTGTGACCTCACACTTTCCTGCCTCTCAGGACCATACGTAGCGCGGCCGCCAGACGGGGGCTTCGCTGGCGGCCGCTGCGGACCGGAACGTCATTGTTGTGTCGCGGCATTCCATTGACGTTTTGGCCGCCGGAACCATGGTGATCACTGATCCGGCTCCGGCAGCCGGAGGGTCGAACGTCCATGCCGCACACAACATACCGAAGCGGGTTGGATCTGGCTTTTCCGTCCAGGCCGCATCGTCGTTAAGAACTGACGATGGGATGGACAGGCAGGCCGGATGCCACCGCTGCTGGCGTCAGTTCCGGGTTCCTTCTGCTTCGATCATCAACTGCACCGGACCCTTCGCAACGCCATGCGGCATGCCGAAATCAGCCGGGGTGATTTCCGCGGTGGCGCTGAAGCCGGCCCGGTAGCCGCCCCAGGGATCCTTACCTTCGCCGATGTAGGTGGCATCGAGAGTGACCGGCTTGGTGACACCGCGGATCGTCAGGTTGCCGGTGATCTTGGCGGTGTTGTCGCCGGTGACCTCGACGGCCGTGCTCTCGAACTTCGCCGTGGCATGATTTGCCGTGTCGAAGAAGTCTTCCGAGCGCAGATGCTCGTCTCTCTTGGCGTGGTTGGTGTTGATTGAGCCGGCATCGATCTCGATCATCACCTTGGCTTCGGTGGGCTTGTCCTTGTCGAAGCTGAAGCTGCCCGAGAACTTGTCGAACCGGCCGGTGACGAAGCTGTAGCCGAGATGATTGGCGCGAAAGTTCACCGCAGCGTGCATGCCCGGCGTATCAAGCGTGTACTCGGCGGCAATGGCCTGGTCGGCGGCTACCAGACCGGCAATCATCGATGCGGCAAATGCGGTCTTGGTGAGGATGTTCATGGATGCTCTCCTTGGTTGGGGGTGGATCATTTGGCCCGGGTGGCCTTGAAGGTGAAGGTAATCTCGACCTCGTCGGCGATGGTGTTGGTGTCGGCCCACTGACCTTCGCCGATCTTGAAGGCGGTGCGGCTGACCGTGGCGCTGCCCTGAGCGACCGCTGTGAGCATGGCCGGGTTGCCATCCGCATCGCTGACGGTGATCGTCGCGGTCACCGGTACCGGCAGGGTGGTACCCTTCAGGGTCAACTCGCCGGCCAGCGTGTAGGTATTGTCCGCGCCGGGCTTGAAGGCGTTTGCCGTGAAAACCGCCTGAGGATGCGCGGCAGCATCGAACCATTCCGGCCCTGGCAAGAGCTGGTCAGCCTGGGCGTTGCCGGTGGCGATGCTGGCGGCCTCGATGATGACACTGACCGTTGCGGCCTCCGGTTCGGCTTCGTCAAAGGCGATCTCCGTCTTGAAGTCCTTGAATGAACCGGTGATCGGAACATTGACCTGCCTGGCGGTAAAACCAAAAGTGCTGGTCTGCGGGTCGACAGTCCAGCCATTGGCATGCGCTGGTTCCGGCACGGCTGCAACGAAAATGAACAGCCCTCCCGCGACCGCTGCGACGCCTGAGCGCCTTGGCAGCATGCGCGTCAGCGTATCGTCGTGCTTGACGGTATGATGCCAGATGGCTGCACCGGCATGGCCGAGCAGCAGGAACAGCATGGCCCAGCCACCGATCCAGTGCATATAGCCCAGGGTGTCGGCCAGAGGCTTGCTGGCGGCAACCATGTCGGGCAGCGGCAGGACACCGAACAGCACGACCGGAAAGCCGGCGGCGGACGAGTAGAGCCAGCCCACCAGCGGCATGGCGAACAGCAGGCCGTACAGCCCCCAGTGCCCGGCATGCGCAGCCAGCTTCAGGTGAGGGGCCATGGCCGGCGGCAGTGGTGGCGGGTGGTGCGTGAGCCGCCACACCAGCCGCAGCGCCGTCAAGACGAACACGGTGATGCCGACCCATTTGTGCCAGGAATAAAGCTGCAACTTCAGTGGCGACAGATCGAGGGATGTCATGAAGTGGCCAAGCGCCAACAGCCCGATGACAGCCAGGGCGGTGAGCCAGTGAAACGCCTTCGCCGTGCCGGTGTAGTGACTACTCAAAGACTTACAAGCTCCCTGTCAATGCCGCAGGTCAGCGACATCCAATGCCATCCGCCAGATGCTCACGTCCGTTCACGACTGCGAGATCGCTCGAGATTTTGAATTGCATCTCCAGCAACAAGATGTTCACAGTTGAGCCTGTTGACAATGTTTAGATGTTCACATTTTAATGAGCCATAATGTTCGAAAATGAACAACTAACGCGAAACTGGAATTGGGACGACCTGAAGACCGTTCTGGCGGTTGCCGACGGCGGATCCCTGTCCGCTGCCGCGCGCATCCTCGGCTCCAGCCACCCGACGGTCTACCGAAAGGTCGCCCAGTTTGAAAAGCGCCTGGGCACCGAACTGTTCGAGAAGTCCGCCACCGGCTATCTGCCGACCAATGCCGGTGAGGTTGTCATCGATACGGCGCGCAAGGTGGCTGCTGATGTTGACGGTCTCAACGCACAGTTGGGCCTGGGCATGCCGCCGGTGGCGGGCAACTTGCGGCTGACCTCATCCGACACGGTCTACACCTATCTTCTGGCACCAATACTGGCCGACTTCCGCAAGCTCTATCCGGATGTCGATATCGAAATGCTTGTGACCAACGAGCTGGTCAACCTGCTGCATCAGGACGTCGACGTCGCGATCCGTTCCGCGCGCCGGGCTGAGCAATCGCTGTTCGGCGTCAAGCTGGCGGACATGGACCTGTCCGTCTATGCCCACCGTGATCACCCGGTGCTGACCGCTTCACCGTTGCGGCTGGCGGATCATGACTGGGTCGGATATGACGAAACCCTGGTGACCACGGGCCTTGCCCGCTTTCTGCGCGAGCATGAACTGGACCGCCGGGTTGTGTTCCGCGCCAGTTCGCTGATCGTCGCCTGCGACGCCATCCGCAACAACATCGGCCTCGGCCTGATGCCGAGCTATGTCGCCGCGGCCATGCCGGAGGTACGTCGCATTCCCGCCGTCGGCGCTCACCTGCGGTCCGAACTCTGGGCAGTCTCGACCCGCAGCCAGCAAAAGAAACCTCTCGTGCGGGCCTTTTTCAGTTTTCTTGAGGAACGGTTCGCGCCGCTTGCGCCGAGTATCGCCGGGCGGTTTGCCGAAACGCCGTCAGCCAGCGCTTGACCGTTGCTGCTGCGCTGCGGCCAGGACGGTCTCGGCATCGTCGTCACTGGTAAAGGCAGTGAAGTCGGCTTCGCGATCGATGGCAACCTCCAGCAGCTCGTGATAATCGGCCCTGTTCACCTCGACGGCGCCGAACTGCGCCAGGTGATCGTTGATGAATTGGGCATCGAGCAACGTGAAGCCGCCGACATTGAGCCGCGCCACCAGGTGCACCAGCGCCACCTTGCTGGCGTCGCGCCGGCGCGAGAACATGCTCTCGCCGAAGAACGCCGAACCGATGCGCACCCCGTAAAGTCCGCCAACCAGTTTGCCGTCCTGCCAGCACTCGACGCTGTGGCAGCACTTCATCCTGAACAGTTGCTTGTACAGCCGCCGGATCTGATCGTTGATCCAGGTACTCTCGCGCCGCTCGGATGGTGCGGCACACAGATCGATCACCTGCGAAAACGCCGTATCCACCCGCACCTCGAACGGCATCTGCCGGCAGGTCTTGCGCAGCGTGCGCGGAATATGGAAGGCGTCAAGCGGAATGATCCCGCGAAACTCCGGCTCGATCCAATAGAGCGAAGTGTCATCCCGGCTCTCGGCCATCGGAAAGATGCCCGAAGCATAGGCCTTCAGCAGGATCTGCGGCGTGATCATCGACATGATGTGGCAAGTTAAAGCACAATCCGAAAAGTGGAAACCGGTTTTCGGTTCAATTGTGCGTCACGTATTGAGCACAATCCGAAAAGTGGAAACCGGTTTTCGGCGCAATTGCGCGTTGGCAGGATAGTCATTCATGCGGAGCGCGGGTCACGGCCCAATCACCAGGCCCGGTTTGTCCAGACTGTCGCATTGCCGCATGCGCGTCCACATCGAGGCCGTGTAGAGTACGAACAGGATCGAGATGTGAAGTTCGGTGTTCTCCGGGATCCGTATCCCGATCCCGTCCCAGTCGCTGATCGCTCCCGAACCGCGCAGTGCCTTGGCAACGAGGTGCCCCACGATGATGAGTAGCACGACCGGGATGCACACCCGGGTCGGGATCAGCCAGTAGAACCAGTGCCTGGCCGGCCGATAGTCATGCCGTTTGACCAGGGCCGGTATCGGAATGGCCAGGCAGCCGAGCGTGATTGCCGCAATCAGAATCCATTTCAGCATTCCTTTGTGGACAGATTCGAGGTTGTGCAGGTTGGTTTCCTGGGATTCGTTGTGCTGAATGAAGTATTCCGGCGTACTCCACCTGATGTGGTGCTGACCCCAGCTGAGTTCCTCACCCATGTACAGGATGCAAAGCGCCGCAAACACAAACATCACAATGCCGCCCAGCCGGTGGTGTTCCGCAATGAGCCTCTGCCCGCACCGCACGGCGAGATAGGCCGGCGGCAGCATCAACAGAGCCGTCAGCGTCTCGACGGCGCCGAGTTCGCCAAGAAAGATCGCCGAGTAGAGCGCTTTGTCCTGCATAAGCAAGCGCGCTGCGACCTGGACGACCAGCGGCGCCCAGATCAGCCACAGCCAGCTCCAGCGCGGCAGGTCGTGGGGTCGAACTTCACTCATCTGTGGACCAAATACCCTTCCGCAATCGGCAAATCACCGGTCTTCGTCCGTTATACCAAAGGAAGTAGTTATTGACCCGTTTGATGGAGTCAAATCCGTTCAGCCCGGCAGGCGCGGTGCGTAGCGCGATGCTGTGCATCGGGCAAGCACCGCAACGCACCGGATGGACGGATTTGGCCCACCGAAGGCCGGCTTTTCGCGCCCACTGGACGTCGCCATGCTCCGCTTGCGGTCAACCAGACCGCGGCGCGAAGCCTGGCTAGCCAATAGACGCGAAAAGCCGGTCAAACGGGTCAATAATTACTTCCTTTGGTATTATCCATACTATGCGATGGAATTGCCGGGCAATAAACGCCTGACGCCAATGAATGCAAGGCAATTGCGGATGAAATCTGGCATTCGCGACCAATGCGAACCTGACCGGATCAAACAATCGCCGCATCAGGCGCGGGCGCACTGATGCACACAGCCGTTGAACCTGACCCGAACGGCAACGAAAGACCGTTGTCATATCGGCGCGGTACACCCGTCAGAAAAGCCAAAGCCGATACCGTCGGTGTCAGTCCTCGCCGAGGTACTTTTCGAGCCAGTGGATGTCATAGTCGCCATTGACGATGTCCGGCTCGGCCAGCAGGTCCTGGAACAGCGGGATTGTGGTCTTGATGCCTTCGATGACGAACTCGCCGAGCGCTCTGCGCAACCGCATGAGACACTCGGTGCGGGTGTTTCCGAACACGATCAGCTTACCGATCAGGCTGTCGTAATAGGGCGGAATTCGGTAGCCGGCATAGATCGCTGAATCGACCCGCACGCCAAGCCCGCCTGGCACATGCACCGCCTCTAGCTTGCCGGGCGAGGGCGCAAAGGTGCGCGGGTCCTCGGCATTGATGCGGCACTCGATGGCGTGACCGAACAGCTGTAGGTCGTCCTGGGTGATGGCCAGCGGCAGACCCGAGGCGACCCTGATCTGCTGCTGCACCAGGTCGAGCCCGGTGATCATCTCGGTCACCGGATGTTCGACCTGCAGCCGGGTGTTCATCTCGATGAAATAGAACTCGCCGTTCTCGTACAGGAACTCGACGGTGCCGACGCCGGAGTAGTTCAGTTCGGCCATGGCCTTGGCGACGGTCTCGCCGATGCGGGTGCGCTGATCGGCATTGAGGGCCGGTGACAGCGCTTCTTCCCAAACCTTCTGGTGGCGGCGCTGCAGCGAACAGTCGCGCTCGCCGAGATGCACGGCATGGCCCTGACCGTCACCCAGCACCTGCACCTCGATATGGCGCGGCTTGCCGAGATACTTCTCGATATAGACTTCATCGTTGCCGAACGCCGCCTGGGCCTCGGACTTGGCCGTGTTGAGGGCGGTTTCCAGTTCAGCTTCCGAACCGGCCAGTTTCATGCCGCGCCCGCCGCCGCCGGCCGAAGCCTTGATCAGCACTGGATAGCCCATGTCGTCCGCCAGCCGCCGCGCCTCTTCGAGCGAGTCGACTGCCCCGTCCGAGCCGGGCACCACCGGTATGCCGAGCCGCTTGGCGGTTGCCTTTGCTTCGATCTTGTCGCCCATGATCCGGATATGATCTGCCGACGGGCCGATGAAGGTGATGCCGTGTTCTGTCAGGATATCCGCAAAGCGGGCGTTCTCGGACAGAAACCCGTAGCCGGGGTGCACCGCATCGGCGCCGGTGATCTCGCAGGCTGACACGATTGCCGGAATGTTCAGATAACTCTGGGCCGCCGGCGGCGGGCCGATGCACACGCTTTCATCGGCCAGGCGAACATGCATGGCATTCTCGTCGGCCTTGGAGTGAACCGCCACCGTGGCGATGCCCAGTTCGCGACAGGCGCGTAGCACCCGAAGGGCAATCTCGCCGCGATTGGCTATCAGGACCTTTTCGATCATAGCGCGGGCGCCGCCTTATTCGATGACGACGAGGGGTTCATCGAATTCAACCGGCTGGCCGTCCTCGACCAGGATTTCCTTTACAACACCGGCCCTTGGCGCCGGGATCTGATTCATTGTCTTCATCGCTTCGACGATAATCAGGGTCTGGCCCTGGGCAACCGTCTGGCCGACCTCGACAAAGTTGGCCGCGCCCGGCGCCGGCGCCCGATAGGCTGTGCCGACCATCGGCGAACACACAGCCCCGGCCGGCGGACCACTCACCGGAGCCGGTGCCGGCGCGCAGGTCGACATCGCAGGCGGAGCCGCCGGTGCAGCGGGCGCCGACACATGTGCCATGATGCCCCCGCCGCGAGATACCCGAAGCCGCAAGCCCTCCTGTTCGACTTCGATCTCGCTCAGACCGGTCTCATCGAGGAGCTCGGCCAGTTCGCGGATGGTGTCCTTGTCGATCGCAGGTTTTGCCTTCGCCATATCCTGTTACTCTTTGTTGTTGTTCACCAGTCTGGCGACGGCCTGAAGCGCCAGAAGATAGCCATGTGGTCCGAAGCCGCAGATCACGCCGGTGGCAGTGGGAGACACATAACTGTTATGGCGGAACGGCTCGCGCTTGTACACATTTGACAGGTGGACTTCCACAACCGGCACGGCGGCCGTCTTGAGCGCATCGAGCAGCGCCACGGAGGTGTGTGTATAGGCTGCCGCGTTGACGATCACCGCGCACGCCGAACTTGCCGCTTCCTGCACCCAGGTGACCAGCTCGCCTTCGGTGTTTGTCTGCCGGAAGTCGATCCGGAGGCCGAGTTCGTCAGCCTGTGTACCGCATTGGCGTTCGATATCGGCCAGCGTCTCGGAGCCGTAAATCTCCGGTTCGCGCGTGCCGAGCAGGTTGAGGTTCGGCCCGTTCAGGATGAAAACAGGCTTTGTCATGTGTACTGCCGCCCCATTTGTCTCGTCTTGACCAGCCAAGCCTAACACACCTTGCAGCCACCCGCGTCGCGAAGCTCGGAAATGGCTCCGGCCAGGCTGCTGAAGCCGACCGCGCCTGGAATGACCTGTTCGCCGATGATGAAGGCCGGCGTCCCGTTGATGCCGAGTGACTGGGCGACCGCCATGTTCTCAGCAATCGTCTGTTCGACTTCCTCCGATTTCATGTCGGCTTTGAGTTGCTCAAGATTAAGGCCGACTTTTTCGGCGACCACATTGACCCGGTCTTCGTTGACCGCGCCGCGCTGTTCCAGCAGGGCGACATGAAAGTCCCAGTACTTGCCCTGTTTGCGCGAGGCGAGTGCGGCCCGTGCCGCGTAAGTCGAACCCGGTCCGAGGATCGGAAATTCCTTCATCACGATGCGCAGGTCCTTGTCCTCGTCGATCAGCTTGAGCACATCGGGCAGGGCACGCTTGCAATAGCCGCAGTTGTAGTCGAAATACTCCACCAGCGTGATTGAGCCATTCGGATTTCCGGCCACCAGATCATGTTCGCCGCGGTAGATGCTCGCGGCATTTTCGATCAACGACGTTTTGGCCCGCTCGGCTTCGGCCACCTGCTCACGGCGCTGCAGCTCTCGAAACGCATCGCGCAGCACTTCCGGGTTCTTCAGCAGGTAGTCCTTGATGATGTCACCCAGTTCCTCGCGCTGCGTCTGGTTGAACTCCGCCGCGTTCGTCATGCCGGGTACGGCAAGCGACACAACCAGGGCAGTCGTCGCCATGAGCCTGCGCAGTGAGCCGTTCATCATATTCGTTCCTTGTCTGCCAAGCGCGTCACCATGACGGTGCTTGTCATTGATTCACAATGCCAGCACAAGTCTATAACGCCTACTTCTGTCGTGCAAAATTCAAGATATCGTTAGCCCGGATCCATTCCGGCGAACCGTTTTTGAGGCCCTTGATGGCGCGCGCCGACTTCTGCAGCGCCAATTCTTTGTCGCCGGTCAGGATGGCCGCCTCCGCCGCCGACAGTTCGGCGCGCGGAATGTCGCCCAGTTCGCCATAGGCCTGGGCCATCAGCAGGTGCAGCCGTGGCTGGTCGTTCTCACTGCGTTTGGCGCGTTTGAGGGTCTGGATCGCCGCCTTGGCGTTGGCCGAGCCGCCTGCATTGAGCTGTGCCTGACCGAGCAGCAGGCGCACGAGCCCGTTGTTCGGCAACAGCTTGACGGCATGCTTGAGCGGCTTGATGGCCTGCTTGGGCCGGCCGCCCTCGAGCAGCGCCTGGCCCTTGAGTTCGTGAAAATACGGGTTGCGCGGGATATCCTTGATCATACTGTCGATCACCGGCAGGGCGTTCTTCAGGTCGCCGCGCCGGAACGCCACGATCGAGCGGGCATAGCGTGCCGGCAGCGAATTGTCAGTCAGCGGGTAGCGCTGGTAGACCTTGTGTGGTCCGCCCAGGAAGCCAGCCAGCTTGGCCTGCATCAGCTGATGGCGCAGCATGAAAGCCGGATGGTCCTTCTTTTTGAAGTGCTTGGACTTCTTGGCGATCTTTTCCAGGTTGCGGATGCGCTCGAACGGCAGCGGGTGCGACACCACATAAGGGTCGACGTGACGCAGCGAGCCGAGCGACTTGCTGGCCAGCCGGTGGAACAGGTCCAACATGCCCTTGGCCGAATGGCCGGTGCGCGTCAGGTACTTCACTGCGGCCTGGTCGGCGGCTGATTCCTGCACCCGCACGTAAGCCAGCAGCGAACGCTGGGCGATCGACTGGCTGCCGGCGATGATTCCCTGGCCGGCCGCCGCGCCGCTGCGCTGGCCAGTCGCCGCACCGCCGGCAATCGCGGCCACGCCGATCAGCATGCCGATGATGCTCGCCGTCGACATCTTGTCGACCTGGATACCGAGCCGCGCCAGGTGGCCGCCGGCGATATGCGCCGTCTCGTGCGCCATCACGCCGATTACCTCGTTGGGCGTTTTTGCCTGTTCAAGCAGTCCGGTGTGTACGAAAATCCGCTGGCCGCCGGCCACGAAGGCGTTGATGCTGGGTGCGTTGATCAGGTGCACCCGTACCGCAGAGGTTTTCAGACCGGCCGCCTTGAAAATGTCACGGGTGTAGAGCCGCAGCAGACCTTCGATCTCGGCATCGCGAATGAGCGGCAGGCCGCGCTGTGCCTGGGCCGGCACGGCAGTAGCCGCGATGCTGGTCACCGCCAGGCACACGGCGCAGACGATGGACAGGGCGGCCTTGAGAGTTCTGTTCACGGTGATTCCTGATTGTCTGACCCTGCTGCTCCATGATGGAGCACGTTGGACGCGGCTCGTGCAAGGGCTGTTTTGCTGGCCCGCATGTGCCAGTGCAAATGCGGCGACACTGAGGCTTCCAACGCCGCGGCTTGTCTGCTAGGAGGGCGTCCATGCCGATACCCACGCTCAAGCCCTCCAAGCGCGCCAGTGGCGTCGCGCCGTTTCTCGTCATGGACATGCTGCGCCAGGCCACGCGGCTGCGCGCCGACGGCCATGATATCGTGCATATGGAGGCCGGCCAGCCCTCCGGCCCGGCGCCGCGAAAGGTGATTGAAGCCGCCCGGGCCGCGCTCGACAGCGACAACATCGGCTATACCGAATCGCTCGGGCTTCCAACGCTTCGCGAGCGCATCGCGCAGTATTACAGCGATACCCACGCCATTGATGTCGACCCGGGCCGTGTGGTTATCACCACCGGCTCGTCGGGCAGCTTCGTTCTCGCCTTCCTGGCCGCCTTCGACGACGGTGACCGGGTCGGACTGACGTCGCCTGGTTACCCGGCCTACCGCAACATCTTCAACGCCCTCGACGTCGAGGTCGCCGACATCGAGACCACCGCCGCTAACCGCTGGGCACCGACGGTCGAAGACATCGCCGACCTGGCCGAACACGGCGGTCTCGACGGCCTGCTGGTTGCCAGCCCGGCCAACCCGACCGGTACCATGCTGAAACCGGACACGCTTGCGGCATTGTCTGGCGTGTGCCGCGAGCGCGGCATCTGGTTCATCTCCGATGAGATTTACCACGGTCTGCACTACACCATGGCCCCGGAAACCGCCCTGACCAGCAACCCGGACGCCATCGTCATCAACAGTTTCTCGAAATACTACTGCATGACCGGCTGGCGCGTCGGCTGGATGGTGGTGCCGGAAAGCCTGGCGCGGGCCTGCGAGGTGCTGTCGCAGAGCCTGTACATCTCCGCCCCGACCCTGTCGCAATATGCCGCCATGGCCGCATTCGATGCCACCGATGAGCTTGAGGAGCGCAAAGGCCAGTATGCCGCCAACCGAGAGTTCCTGCTCGGCGCGCTGCCGGGTATCGGCATCGAGGATTACTCGCCCGTCGACGGCGCCTTCTACATCTATGCCGATGTCGGCCGCTTCACCAACGACAGCTTCGCCTTCGCCCAGAAGGCGCTGGCCGAGACCGGGGTTGCGCTGACGCCCGGCGCCGACTTCGATCCCGAACGCGGCCACCGTTACGTGCGCATCTCCTTTGCCGGCTCCAACGAACAGATGCGCCAGGGCATCGACCGGCTCGGCGCCTGGCTGAAGTGATACCGTCTGGCGCGCGGGGGCGCATCCGCGCGATTGCCGATTGTTGCCGCCAGAGTTTCCCTCCCCTAGAAAAGGGGAGGGTCAGGGTGGGGATTGATGGCGGTGCCACCGCATGGATGGTTTGCCATTTTGCTCCGCCATCACCCCCATCCCAACCCCCGTTCAAGCCGGGGGCAGGCTCTTCCCCGTTTCTTAAGCAGGGCTATTGCATATGCCAGTGATGTTATCCGATTGGCGACACAATCTTGCCTTCTTCGGGCCTGACCCGAGGATCCAGCATGCCACTTGCGCCGAAATTCGCTGCACCCTGGATCCTCGGGTCAAGCCCGAGGAAGGCAGAAAGCAAGGTTCAAACCCATATGCGATTTCCCTGCTTTCTGGGGGAAGGAGAATTCGTTTCGGAGCTGAAATCTCGTGACCGCCGCCTTCATTGCCGGGTTCGTTCTTGGCGCAACGCTGATCATCGCCATCGGGGCGCAGAACGCCTTCATTTTGCGCCAAGGGCTGAAGCGCGAGCATGTGTTCGTGCTGTGCCTGATCTGCGCCCTGTCCGATGCGCTGCTGATCGCTGCCGGGGTCGCCGGGCTGGGCACGTTTGTCTCAAGCGTGCCGAAGCTGATCATACTGATCACCGCCGGCGGCGCGGCGTTCCTGTTCGTCTACGGCCTGATGGCCTTCCGCCGGGCCATGGACCCGCATGCCATGCGGGCCGGCGATGGCGGGGCAGGGGGCCTGTGGCCGGCAGTGCTGACGGTCCTGGCCTTCACCTGGCTCAACCCGCACGTCTATCTCGACACGGTCGTCCTGCTGGGCGGCCTTTCTGCGCGCTATGACGGCGCCGCGCGGGTCTATTATGGTGCCGGCGCGATGTTGTCATCGTTCGTCTGGTTTTTCGGTCTGGGCTACGGCGCGCGGCTTCTGGAGCCGGTCTTCGCCAAACCCAGCGCCTGGCGCATCCTCGACATCCTGATCGGCCTGATCATGTGGGCCCTGGCCGCCCGCCTGGCGGTAGAGTTGTTTTAAAAGCAGAACCGCCCCGGCAACGCCTTCCCCTCATGTCCGAGGAAACCCGTTGCCATATCAACGCGGTACAAAAGTCAGCAAAACCAACGCCTGCGCCGCTGGCGCGCTACCGTTTGCTCCACCAGCCTGACTTGCGCGGGCCCTCGGCGGTAGCGGTGGGGGCTGGCGGGTTCCAGGTGCTGCGGGCCGGTTCCGGTTCCGGTTCAGGCGCGGCCTCCGGCCCGGTGTCGGGTTCTGCCGCCGTCTCCGGTTCCGCCGTGCCTGCGCCGTTGGTCGGCTCAGGCGCGGCTTCGCTGCCGGCTTCCTCGGCAACCGCATCAACCTTTGTCTTTTTGGCCGACTTGCGCGGCTTGCGGGCACGCTTCTTCGGCTTGGGCTCATCCTCGCCTTCGGTCTCGGCCTGGACCGTTTCGGCCGCCTGGGGTTCGGGTTCGGCGTCAGGTGCCTCCGGAAGCGCCTCGCCGGTTACCTCCGCGGCATCCGTGCTTTCGGACGCGGCGGCCTTTGCCGTGCGTTTGCGCGGCTTGCGGGCCCGCTTCTTCGGCTTTGCTTCGCTCTCCGCCGCTTCAGCGGTCTCCGGGGAAGCTTCCGCCTCGGCGGGAGCCTCGGTCATTTCGGCCGTGGCCTCGCTCTCACCGGCCTCTGCCGTCTGTTCCTCGCTGCGTTCGCGTGAACGTCGCCCGCCACGCCGGCCACGCCGCCGCCGGCGTTTGCGCGGCTGCTCGTCGCCATCCTCACTGTCGCCACGCTTGCCGCGCGCCGATCTGGTGTCGGCCTCATCACTGTCGGTGAGCGTGCTGTCGGCTCTTACGGACTTTGGTGTCTGCGTCTTGGCGCTGACCCGCTCGCCGGTCGCCCGGACGATCTCGTAGTCGGCCATCTTGATATCGCTTGAGGTCTCAAGATAGATCGAGATCCCGTAGGTCGTCTCAAGCGACAGCAGGTGGTCGCGCTTGTCGTTGAGAATGTAGAACGCCACCTCGCGGTCGCACCGCACCGTCAGGTTCTCCGCCTTGCGGCTCATCAGGTGCTCCTCGATGCCGCGCAGCACCGACAGCGCACAGCTCGACAGCGAGCGCACCAGCCCGGTGCCCTGGCACTGATCGCACTGCATGGTCGAGTTTTCCAGCATGCCCTGGCGCAGCCGCTGGCGCGACATTTCCAGCAGGCCGAAATGGCTGATGCGGCCGACCTGGATACGCGCCCGGTCGTTCTTCAGCGCCTCTTTCAGTTTGCGCTCGACAGACCGGTTGTTGCGCTTTTCCTCCATGTCGATGAAGTCGATGACGATCAGTCCGGCCAAATCTCGCAGCCGCAACTGGCGCGCGATCTCCTCGGAGGCTTCCAGATTGGTCCTGAGTGCGGTGTCCTCGATATTGTGTTCGCGGGTGGATTTGCCCGAGTTGATGTCGACCGCGACCAGCGCCTCGGTCTGGTTCATCACCATGTAGCCGCCCGATTTGAGCGTCACCACCGGAGAAAACAGCCCGTCGAGCTGGCTTTCCACCTTGTAGCTGGAGAACAGCGGTCGGGTTTCCTTGTAATGCTTGACGTTCCGCACATGGCTCGGCATCAGCATCTTCATGAAGCCCTTGGCTTCCTTGATCGCGTCGTCGCCCTCGACCAGGATTTCGTCGATCTCTTTGTTGTAGAGATCGCGGATCGAACGCTTGATCAGGTTGCCTTCCTCGTAGACCACCGACGGTGCGGTCGAATTGAGGGTCAGGTCGCGCACGCTCTCCCACATGCGCAGCAGGTAGTCGAAGTCGCGCTTGATTTCCGCTTTGGTGCGCTTGGCCCCGGCGGTGCGCACGATCAGGCCCATGCCCTGCGGCACCTTCAGGCCGCGCGCCACCTCTTTCAGGCGCTTGCGGTCGCCCGCCTCGGTGATCTTGCGGGAAATGCCGCCGCCGCGTGCCGTGTTCGGCATCAGGACGCAATAGCGCCCGGCCAGCGACAGATAGGTGGTAAGCGCCGCACCCTTGTTGCCGCGTTCCTCCTTGACCACCTGCACCAGGATCACCTGGCGGCGCTTGATGACCTCCTGGATCTTGTAACTCCGGCGATGGCGCCGCTGGCGTTGCGGAACCTCTTCCATCGCGTCTTCGGCGCCGACGGAGTCAAACGAATCGTTGGCCGCGCCGTTGCCGTTGTCCTCGTCGTCTTCGTCGGCCTCGCCGCCATCACCGGCAGACTTGGCCTTGGCGTCCGCCTCCTCGGTGGGTGGCGCGTCGTCGTTGTCCAGGTCGTGATTCTCCTGGCGCTCGTCCTCTTCTTCTTCTTCGAGCAGCGCCTGCCGGTCTGCGACCGGGATCTGATAGTAGTCGGGATGGATTTCGCTGAAGGCCAGAAAACCGTGCCGGTTGCCTCCGTAGTCGACGAATGCCGCCTGCAGCGACGGTTCGACCCGTGTCACCTTAGCCAGGTAGATATTGCCTTTTAGCTGTTTGCGTTCGGCTGACTCGTAGTCGAATTCCTCGATCCGGTTGCCGCGCACGACAACCACCCTGGTTTCTTCAGGGTGGGTCGCGTCGATAAGCATCTTGTTGCCCATTTTCGGGTGTCCTTGGCGCGTCCACGACCCCTAGCGCCGGCCCGGAACCGTGGCCCCGGCGGGCTTTGCCGCATTGGAATGTGGTTGCGCGAAATTGGAAACGCCTGCCCGGAAAGCAGCCCTTCGGCAGCTTGCGCCGTAGTGCCCGGTCCTGATCCGCCGACACGGCACCTGCAGCCGGAAGCTCCGGCAACAGGCAGCGGCAGATGGACTGGTGCAGCAGGCATTTCAGTTTTCCATATGCTCCCGCATCGGCGGGAACGGTTGCTTTTGAGGCAACGGCCCAAAAGCATGAGCGGCTGCCGGGATACACACGTCCGGTCCGGCTGGCCTATCTTAAGGATCCATGCGCCGTCCGTCGCGGAAACTATCTCCTGCCGGGCTCTTGCGGCCACGCATGGCCCGCCTATGGCAGAGTAGACAAATTCACTATTAGGCACACAGCACCGGCATTGCAAGCCTGTTGCGGCAAACTTCTCGCCTTACGTAAGCGCAAAGCAGACATTTCATGGGCCACGCGCCCGACAGCCTTGCGACAATGGCCAACAACAACGTGAACAGATCGTTAACCATGCCTGCCTAGTGTGCTGAAGGCGATGCGATTCCTCTTGGCTGCGACTGGCGGGCCGGAGCGGTCCTTGGCCGGGGGGATCCAGTAGACGGCACCATGGGCGCGTGAATGGGCATTCTTTTCAGATACTTGCAGAACTTGGTTGCCGCGGTTTGCCTGGCGGTTCTGAGCGCTTTCGTGCCGGCTGCAGCCGAGCAGGCCCCGCCGCGCGCAACCGGCGTGGCGATCTCCGTGCAGGATGGCCTCACACGTTTTGAGGCGCAGTTGAGCTATGCCGTGGGCTATGATGTCTATGTCCTGGCTGACCCGTTCCGGGTTGTCCTCGACCTGCCAGAGATCGCCTTTGCGGCGCCGGAAGACACAAAGGCTGCCGCTGGCGCATTGATTACCGGCTACCGCCTCGGGCGCCTGGATGACGAGCGTTCGCGCATAGTACTCGACGCTGCCGGCCCGGTGCTGATCGAGCGGTCATACATCGTGCGCGAAACCGATGACAAGCCGGCACGCCTGGTCGTCGAGCTGGTCTCGACCAACCGCGAGGAGTTTGACCGCCTGCGCACCGCCGAGCAACCCGCCCCGCCGCCAGCCCCGCCGCAACAGGTCGCCGTTGCCGAACAGGATTTGCCCGATGACGAGCCGCCGGCCCCGGTGAGCGCCCTGGATGCGGCACGCGACCAGGTGCGCCAGGCCATTGCGTCCATGAAACACGCCGCCCGGCCGGTGCCCATTCCGCGCCCCCGGCCGAACCGGGATGCCGCCCCGGCAGAGCGACCCAAGCCGGAGGCCAAACCCGCCGGAGCCAGACGCGTCGTGGTGATCGATCCCGGCCATGGCGGCATCGATCCCGGCGCCACGTCGCGGCGCGGTACCAAGGAGAAGGACGTCGTGTTGAGGTTTGCCCGCCAGTTGCGCGATCGCCTCAAGGCCTCAGGCAAGTACAAGGTGGTGATGACCCGCGACGGCGACAACTTCATTTCGTTGCGCGACCGCGTCCGCATTGCCCGTAAAAATGCCGCCGACCTGTTCATCGCCATCCATGCCGACTCGATCCGGGGCAGGGGCGCGCGCGGCGCCACGATCTATACGGTCTCCGAAAAGGCCTCGGACCGCGAGGCCGCCGAACTGGCCCGCAAGGAAAACCGTGCCGACATCATCGCCGGTGTCGACCTTGGCGAGGAGAACGAGGACATCACCGGCATCCTCATCGACCTTGCCCAGCGCGAGACCAACAACTACTCGCTGTTCTTCGCCAAGAAGGCCCTCAACCGGATCAGGCGGGTGACCAAAGTGAACAAAAGGCCGCTGCGTTCCGCCGGGTTCCGGGTGCTCAAGGCGCCGGACGTGCCATCGGTGCTGTTCGAACTGGGATACCTGTCGAGCCGCGACGATGAAAAGCGCCTGACCTCGAAGGCCTGGCGCAGCAAGACCGCCCGCGCCATGGCCAGGGCCATTGACGGCTATTTTTCCAACCGCATCGCCGCCCAGCAGTGAGGACTGCCCCGCATCGTGGTTGCATCCCGCCTTCGCAACTTCGCCATATTGTCGGCGTACTCGATTTCACTGCGAATTTCCGCTATGTCTGCCGGTGGCGACACCGCCCGCGCGCCTGATGCGTGCGCAAGGGACAGACAGGCCGGAATGAATGATCCGGTCATGACGGGGCAAAGAACGGTTTTATGCTGAGATTTCTCGGATTCTTGTTTACCGCCGGCTTCATGGTCTTCATCGGCCTTGCAGCGGGCGCGGCCTATATCATCTACGACACCTCCAAGACACTGCCCGAGCATACCCAGCTGTCGCAGTACGAGCCGCCGGTCATGACCCGTGTGCACGCCGGCGACGGCTCGCTGCTGGCCGAATATGCCACCGAACGCCGGCTGTTCGTGCCGGTCAACGCCATTCCGCAGCAACTGATCAACGCCTTCACCTCAGCCGAGGACAAGAACTTCTACAGCCACGCCGGTCTCGACTGGGCAGCGCTCGCCCGCGCCGCCGTTAAGGACGTAAAGATCCTGTTCGACCGCTATGTCATGAAGAAGAAGGCCGGCCGTCTGATCGGCGCCTCGACGATCACCCAGCAGGTCGCCAAGAACTTTCTGCTGACCAGCGAACGCAGAATAGAGCGCAAGCTGAAGGAGGCGCTTCTGGCCCAGCGCATCGAACGCGCCTTCACCAAGGACCAGATCATGGAGCTCTACCTCAACGAGATTTTCCTCGGCATGGGCTCCTATGGTGTCGCCGGTGCGTCGCTCAGCTATTTCGGCAAATCACTCACCGAACTCGACCTGCACGAGATGGCCTACCTGGCCGCGCTGCCCAAGGGGCCGAACAACTATCACCCCTACCGCAAGAAAGACGCCGCCATCGAACGGCGCAACTGGGTGTTGGAACGCATGCTGGCCAACGGCCACATCAGCCAGGCCGAACACGACGCGGCGGTTGCCCAGCCGCTGAAAGTTACCTTGCGTCCCGTCGGCGCCCGGCTGTTTGCCGCCGAGAGCTTCACCGAGGAGGTGCGCCGCGAGGTTCAGCAGATCTACGGCAAGGACAAACTCTATACCGGCGGCCTGTCGGTGCGCACCACGCTCGATCCCAAGCTGCAGATCTATGCCCGTCAGTCGCTCACCGCCGCGCTGATCAGGTTCGACCGCGAAAACGGCTGGCGCGGCGCGATAAAGTCGATCCCGCTGGAGGGTTGGGAAACCGCGCTGAGCAAGATGAAGGTGCCCGCCGATGTCTATCCCTGGCGGCTCGCCGTCGTGCTGGAGACAACTGAAGCCGGCGCCACAATCGGCCTCAGACCGAAGGCCCTGCCGAGCGGCAAGTTTGCCCTGAAGGGCGAGACCGGAAACGTGCCGTTCTCGCTGCTCAAATGGGCCCGCAAGTCACGCGGCAAGCGCAAGCTTGGCCCCGAGGTCAAGGCCGTGACCGATGTCGTCAACGCCGGCGACGTGATCTACGTTGCTCCGGACCGTACCAAGGGCACCTGGCACCTGGTTCAGCTCCCGGCCATCGAGGGCGGCCTGGTGGCCATGGACCCGCATACCGGCCGGGTGCTCGCCCTGGTCGGCGGCTTCAGCTACGGCAAGAGCCAGTTCAACCGCGTCGTGCAGGCCCGCCGCCAGCCCGGCTCGTCGATCAAGCCGGTGGTCTATGCCGCGGCCCTCGACAACGGCTACACGCCTGCGTCTGTGATCATGGACGCCCCGATCGAGATCAGGCTGCGCAACGGCGAAGTGTGGAAGCCGAAGAACTACTCCGGCAAGTTCTACGGCCCATCTACCCTGCGCCGCGGCATCGAGAAGTCGCGCAATGCCATGACCGTGCGCCTGGCCCATGACATGGGCATCAAAAAGGTCAAGAACCTGGCCGAAAAGCTCGGCATCTACACCAACATGCCGCCGGTTCTGGCCATGTCGCTGGGGGCCGGCGAAACGACCCTGCTGCGCATGACCACGGCCTTCTCCATGCTGGCCAACGGCGGCAAGCGCATCGAGGCAACGCTCATCGACCGCATCCAGGACCGCTACGGACGCACCGTGTTCCGCCACGAAAAGCGCCAGTGCCCGGCCTGTTCAGCCGCCAAATGGGACAACCAGCCCGAGCCGGAACTGCTCGACGTCCGCGAAGAAGTGGTCAGCCCCTACACCGCCTACCAGATCACCTCGATGATGGAGGGCGTGGTGCAGCGCGGCACCGGCACCAAGCTGAAGAGCATCGGCAAGCCGGTGGCCGGCAAGACCGGCACCACCAACGACGAGCGCGATGCCTGGTTCATCGGCTTTACGCCCGACCTGGCCGTCGGCGCCTATGTCGGCTACGACACACCGAAGGCCATGGGTAAAGGCGCCACCGGCGGTCAGCTCGCGGCTCCCCTGGTCGCCAGCTTCATGAAACTGGCACTGAAGGGCAAACCGGCCACGCCGTTCCGCGTGCCCGCCGGCATCGAGCTGATCCCGATCGATCCCAACACCGGCAAACGCGCCGCCTACGGCGATGCCAACGTCATTCTCGAAGCCTTCAAACCCGGCCAGGAGCCACCCGACGAAGCCATCGTCATCGGTGAGGGCGCCGCGCCGGCTTCGAGCAGCGAGGCGGTCATCGAAGGCGGCTTGACGACCGGCACCGGCGGGCTCTATTGAGCTCCAACACACTCAACGAGTTTCTCGGAGGCGGATGATGCGTGCTGAAACCACCAGCATGGTCGAGGAAATCAAGCAGTCCATCGGGCTGCTGAGGAGGCATCTTTGACTGGGACAATGCCCACAAGCAGCTCGAAAAGCTGAATGCCGCCGTCGAGGATCCGGACCTGTGGAACGACCAGCAGCGCGCCCAGGACATCATGCGCCAGCGCCAGGAACTCGATGGCCGCATCAAGACCATTCTTGAGCTGGAAACCGGCATCGACGACAACGTCGGCCTGATCGAACTCGGCGAGGAAGAGGGTGACGACGGCGTCGTCAGGGAAGCCGAAGCCGCCCTTGCGAAACTGCAAAAGCGCGCCGCCAAGCTGGAACTCGAAACCCTGTTGTCCGGCGAAGCCGACACCAACGATACCTACCTGGAAGTCCACGCCGGGGCAGGGGGCACCGAAAGCCAGGACTGGGCCGCCATGCTGCTGCGCATGTATGTGCGCTGGGCCGAGCAGCGCGGCTTCAAGGTCGAGGTCATCGAGGAAAACGCCGGCGAAGAGGCCGGTATCAAGTCGGCCACCGTGCTGATCAAGGCCCACAATGCCTATGGGTGGGCCAAGACCGAATCGGGCGTGCACCGCCTGGTGCGCATCTCGCCGTTCGATTCCAACGCCCGCCGCCACACCTCGTTCGCCTCGGTCTGGGTCTACCCGGTCGTCGACGACAACATCGAGATCGACATCAACGAGAGCGACTGCCGCATCGACACTTACCGGGCCTCGGGCGCCGGCGGCCAGCACGTCAACACCACAGACAGTGCCGTGCGCATCACCCACCAGCCGACCGGCATCGTCGTGCAGTGCCAGAACGAGCGCTCCCAGCACAAGAACCGCGCCACCGCCTGGTCGATGCTGCGCGCCCGCCTCTACGAATTGGAACTGCAAAAGCGCGAAGAAGAAGCCGCCGACCAGGCCGCCTCCAAGACCGATATAGGCTGGGGCCACCAAATCCGCTCCTACGTCCTGCAACCCTACCAGCTGGTCAAAGACCTGCGCACCGGGGTGGAAAGCACCAACCCGTCAGCGGTGCTGGATGGCGACTTGGACAGGTTCATTGAAGCATCGCTGGCGCATAGGGTGCATGGCGGGGATGGAACCGAGGTTGCGGATTTGGACTAGGAGGGGCAGGCGCAATACCCCAACCGGCAAAGATGGTGGACTGATAAAACAGATGCGCGGATTGGGAGAGGTGCACAGCATGAAACTTCGGTCACAATTTGCATCAAAGCGCATTTCGGAATCATCGTCAGTCATTGATGGCGCCTGTCACGCCGCACCCTTTTTTGCAAGGCGCGGCATACTTGCCATGGTCGGTACAGCCGTGCTGGCAGTTGGGGGTGGCTCCGCCAGACCTGCGCTGGCTGGCAGCAATGCTGCTGACACCATCCAACAGCCGACGGCCCGCGACGATACCGCATTCATGGGGCGGGCATTTGAAATGCGTCGGATTGCGGTCGAAAAGGGCGACCAGGCCTACGGAGCGCTCCTGGTGCGCGATGGAGAAATCATCGGGCAGTCCTGGAGCCGCGTCATATTGGACAATGACCCCACCGCGCATGCGGAAATGGCTGCGATACGAAATGCTGCGCGGCGCCAAAACAATCGGAACTTGGATGGCGCTATCATGTACTCATCTTCGCGACCGTGTCCTATGTGCGAGGCAGCGGCCTACTGGGCCGGCATCGGTCAGATGATCTACGGGCGCGACATGACCAAGGCCGGTTCCCCGCGGTTATGCCGGTAAACGAGTAAGTTGAACCGTCGCTCGGAGCGAACAATCCTCCGCGCTTCAGATATCACTCCGCGGCGTTGCTGCGGCGGGGGGCGACCAGTTCCAGGGGGCGGTAGTCTTCGTCCTGGTAGGTGGAGGTAGTGGTGCCGCGGAACTCGGTCTGGTCGCCGTACAGCGGCGGGGCGTTGGTCAGGCCGGCCGCTGAGACGCCGCCGGCTTCGCCGAGCGGGTCTTCGCTACGCTGAATCTTGCCGTCGACATGGGCCCCGTTCTCGATCGCGATGGTGTCGTTGATCACGTCGCCCTCGACATGGCCGCCCGACACGATGGTCACGTTGATCGCCTGGATCGGTCCGATCACCCGGCCGCGCACGAATACGTCCTCGGCAACGATACGCCCGTGCACCACGCCCTGGGTGTCGATGACCGCGGCCCGCGCCCGGATGTCGCCATTGATGGTGCCGTCGATCTGCAGTTCGCCGCTGGTGACGATGCTGCCCTCAATAACCACGTCGCCGGTAATGATCGATGGTCCCATGCGACCGGACCGCGCCGCCTGCTGCTGCTGGGGTTTCTGCTTCTTAGCTTTACTGCGAGATTTCTTGAACAGCATGCCTGACTTTCCAAAACCGCGCCGGATTGATTGCTTTGCCGTTGATGCGCGTTTCGTAATGCAGGTGCGCGCCTGTACTGCGGCCGGTATTTCCCAGCCTACCAACAATCGCACCCCGTTTCACGCGCTGTCCGCGTTTAACCTTAACGGCGCTCATGTGAGCATAGCGTGTTGAGATGCCGTTGTCATGGCGGATTTCGACCAGCCGGCCATAAGCGCCCTCCCATCCGGCCTTGACCACCACGCCTGCCGAGGTGGCGCGGATCGGCGCACCGTAAGGAGCCTTGAAGTCAATTCCCGCATGCATGGCCATGCGGCGCCGGAACGGATCGCGTCTGAGCCCGTACCGGCTTGAGATGCGGGTTACCCGGTCGAGCGGGCTGTAGAGCGGCATCCGGGCGAACTCGAATTTAAGTTTTTCAAGCAGGACGAGCCGTTGAGTGGCATTGCTCATGCTTTCGGCGATCTTCTTGGAACCCACATCCTCGGCGCTGATCGAGATGAAGGGGCCACCGGCCGAATCGGGTTTGAAATCCGACCTCTCGGCGATCTGCTTGGCATTCAGGCCCAGCTTGGCGAACAGCTTGCCGTAACCCTTGATCCGTGTCTCGGCGCGCCTGGCCACTTCGTCCAGCAAACCGACCTGCATGGGCTCGAAACCCCGCATCGCGGTGCGCAGATGTTCGAGCGGCGCATCGGCCTGCTTGGCCGTGCTGAACGTCTGAGCGAATCGCTGCTTGTAGCTCTGGCCGTCGAAGCCAGCCTTGCTGCCCGTCGCGCCGGCTTCCTTGTCGCCCGGCTTGGCGGCCGGATCCGATTTGCCCGAACCGCCCGCCTTGGCCGGCATCCAGCCCTGCTGGAAAAACTCGTTCAGCCGCTGGTGGCGTTCGACCAAGGCCTCGTATTCGGTGCGCAGCTCGTCGACCTTGGCAAGATACTCGTCCTGATTGAGCAGCAACCGGTTGTTCATGCCGTCGATCGCCGTGCGCATCGTCGCGATGCGGTCCTCATAGTCGAGCCGGGCCTGATAGAGCCGGCGCTCCTTGAGTGCGAGCAACTGGTCCTTGAAGGTGACGTTGATGCTGGCGAACGCCAGCCAGAACAGGCCGGCAAACAGGACCACCAGGCAGGTGATCTGCACCCATGGACGCAGGGTGACGAACTGGACTTCGCCCTCGCTGCGCAGATAGATCTGGCGTTCGCGGAAAACATGGCCGACCCGGGCCCAAAAGCCCTTCCTGCGCCTGCCTGACCTATGCCTGGATTGCGGACGCATACCCCTCCGACGCGCCTGTGTGGGACCCCACAGAACCGCTACCCGCCAAATACGGTGACTTTGTGTCAATCTGCCGATTTGGCCCGCCGCAAACGCTTGTGCAGCAGCTCTGTCTGGTTGTGACTTTTGCCGCGCTGCAGCGAATTAGTCAAGCGTCCGTACAGCCTCCAGAACCGCCTCGGCGTGGCCGGGTACCTTGACCTTGCGCCAAACCTTGGCCACGCGGCCCTTGCCGTCGATCAGAAACGTCGACCGCTCGATACCCATGAAGGTGCGTCCGTACATCTTCTTCTCGCGCCAGACGCCATAATCGGCGAGCACATTCTTGTCCGGGTCCGAGGCCAGATCGACATCGAGGTCGTGCTTGGCCTTGAAGCGGTTATGGCTGGCCACCGAATCTGCCGAGATACCGACGATCCTGGTATCAGCAGAGGCAAACTCGCCTTTGAGGGCGGTAAAGTCCTTGGCTTCGCGAGTGCAGCCGCTGGTGTCGTCGCGCGGATAGAAGAACACCACCACCTTGCCAGGCCGGTAGTCCGACAAACTCAGGGTACGCTCACCGTCGGCCTCGAGTGTGAAGTCGGGCGCGATGTCGCCCGCGGTAAGGGATTTCGCCATGCCTGCCATCCTTTAGACGTTTTCGCGCGCTCTTTAGCGGTCTGGGTCGGTGACGGCAAGATGGTGATCCGGTTGCCTGAGTGCAACCGGTGCGGTGCAGGTATGCTGCACGGTTTCCAGATCGCGTCGACTCGCTATAATGTGCCACGCCTGCTTGGCAGGTGTTGCCGGATGCAAAGCCGGCGGAGTGCAGATGATCGTGCAAACGGAAACGGAAACGGCGGCTTGCGCAGGCAACTAGCAAAACTTGCGCTATCGACGGTGGTGATTTTCCTTGCTGCCGGCGCCATTGTCGTCGCCGCCGGCCTGTGGCTGCTTGACCGCGGGCCGATTGCCCTGACGTTCCTGACCCCCAGGGTGCAGCAGACCCTCAATGAAAACCTGACCGGTATGCGGGTTAGCCTTGGCGACGTCATCATCGAGCGCGACGCTGACAGCGGCCGGCCGCGCTTCCGGCTGCGAAATCTCGTGCTGCGCGACGATTCCGGCAACATGCTGGCTCGGGCACCGCGCGCTGCCGTGGAGGTCAACGGGCGGGCCCTGCTGTCCGGCGACATCGTTGCCCATCAGCTTGAACTGATCGGCGCCCGGCTGCTGGTGCGCCGCAAACTGGACGGCAGCTTCCGCCTCGGTTTCGGCGACACTGGCGACAGCGGCACTTTGCAGGCGCCGGGAACGCCACGTTCCAACAAGAGCGCCAAATCCGATACGCAGGTCCCCGCCGGCACCGCGCCGGCCGGAACTGAAATTCAGGGCGGCGAACTGCTGCAGTTCATCAACGAGCAGCTCGCCGGCGACAATCCCAACGCCGCTTTGGCGGAACTGCAGGCCGTTCTGATCTCAAAGGCATCGATCTCGCTGTTCGACGAGGCCAACAGCGCAGTGTGGTTTGCCCCCAAGGCCAACCTCGTGTTCAAGCGCGCGTCATATGGTTTCGCGCTGTTCATCGATGCCAGCGTCGCCAGCGGCGTCAAACCGTGGCGCACCGAGGTGGTGACCACCTACCGCCGCGAGGCCCGGCGCTTTACGCTCAGTGCCAGGGTGTTCGACCTGGTTCCGGCCGACATCGCCGACGATGTCTTTGCCCTGTCGCAGCTCACCAAATTCAATGTGCCGCTGTCGGGTCATGCGGAGTTCGAGCTGACGGAGAACGGTATCGTCACCAAGGCGAGTGCGGAATTGTCCTCCAAGGCCGGCCGGGTCGAGTTTCCCGGTTTTATCTCCGAACCGCTGATCATCGACGAAGGCCTGTTGCGCTTCGACTATGAACCGGCGTCCGGTGATGTCGTCATCGGTAACTCTGCGATCTTCGTCGGCGGCCACCAGACCGAATTGCAGGGCCGTTTGCAGCCGCGCCGGGCCGCCGATGGCCGGCTCGACGCCCTGCGGATCATCCTCAGGGCCCACAATGTCAGCATGGATGCGGCTGGCGACGACACCGCGTCCCGCACGTTCGATCAGGTGGATTTCACCGGGGTAGCCGCGATCGATGCGGCCCGCCTGGATATCGAGGACCTGATCCTGCATTCGGGCAACGCCGGCATCCGGATTCGCGGCCGGTTTGCCGGCGAGGACGGCAACATCGGCGTCTATCTGGCTGGCCGCTTCCGCGACGTGCCGGAAGTGATGATCAAGAAACTCTGGCCGCCGGTGGTGGCCGCCGGCACGCGCCGCTGGATTCGCGAAAACGTCACCAGCGCCAACTTCAAGGACGGCAGCTTCCAACTTGCCATACCCGGCGCGGAACTGTACTCCGCGCTCAAGGACAAGACCGCTCTGCGCGACGAAGTCGCCGATGTGCGCTTCACGCTCGAAAACGTCACTACGGGCTACTTCCGCGAGTTGCCTGCCATTGCCGGCGCTCACGGTGAAGGCCGTATCACAGGCGACAACTTCTCGCTGCGTCTGGAAGACGGAAAGGTCACGCTGCCGTCCGGCGCACAACTCGATTTCGTCGAAGGCACCATGACGTCAACCAACCTGGTGCCGCCCGTCACACCGTCGGTCATCAGGGTCAGGGGACGCGGCAAGGCCTCGGCCTTCCTGGAACTGCTGGACCACAAACCGCTCGGGCTGGTCAGCGAGGCCGGCTTCGATCCCGGCCGCGTTGGTGGCGACGGTCAGGTCGACATCCGGTTCGACATTCCGATGCAGAAAGGCCTGACCGGCGACAAGGTCAAGATCACCGCCAAGTCGCGGCTCGACAACGCCACGTTCAAGAACATCGCCAACGGCCTTGATGTGAAGGCCGGCAAGTTTGCGCTTGGCTTCGGGGACTCCGAAATCACTGCGAAGGGTCCGGCCCGCATCGGCGATATCCCGGTCACGCTCGACTGGAAGCGCAAACTCGCCAAGAACGGAACCGACAGCGATGAGATTATACTGAAGGCAACGCTGGACAAGGCCCGGCGCAAGCAGCTCGGCGCCGACGTGTCGAGCTACCTGACCGGCCCGGTGCCGATAGTCGCCAAGGCCCAGACCCGCGGTGGCAGGATCGAGGGGGTCAACGTCACCGCCGATCTGGCCAAGACATCTCTGAAGTTTGCACCATTGCGCTGGGGCAGGGCTGCCGGCAAGGGGGCCAAGGCGGTATTCGACATCGACTTCTCCGATCCCAAGCGGACCCGGGTGCGCAATTTGTCGCTGAAGGGCAGGAACCTGGCCATCAAGGGCGAGATGGATATTGCCGCCGACGGGACGGTTGTCGAAGCCAACTTCCCGACCATCCTTTTGAACGAGCAGAACCACTTCGCGCTCGGCCTGCAGCGCCGCAACGACAACCTGGCGCTGGCGGTCACCGGCAAAGCCATCGATGCCCGACCGATGATCAATGCAATGTTCTCACCCGGCAAGAGCGGCGATGGGGCAGGCGCCGGCGGGGCCGAACTTCCCACCGCGGTCAATGTTTCCGTCGGCCGTGTGTATGCCAACCGGGGCGAGGTGATTTCCAACCTCAACGGCCAGGTGCAGGTGGTCGGCGGCGTTGTGCGGCAGTCCAACCTGAAGGGCACCTTCCTGAACGGGGCGCCGATAACGCTGCGGGTGAACCCCGGCGCCGGGGGACGTCGCGAGATGCGCATCACCGGTCGCGACGGGGGCGGTGCCCTCCGCGCCGCCAACCTGTATTCCAAGATTGCCAATGGCACGATCGACTTCCAGGCCATCATGGGAAGCAGCTCGGGAGGAATAGATCGCGGCCTGCTGATCCTGCGCAATTTCGAGGTCCGCAACGAGGTCGTTCTGCACGACATCGACAAAAAGAGCCGCAAGGCCGGACCGCGCCGCCAGTCGCTCAAGTTCTCCAAGCTGGAACTGCCGTTCTCCACAGACCGGCAGTTCGTCCGCATCGGCGATGCGTTGATCAAAAGCGCTGAATTGGGTGCTTCGGCACAGGGCATCATCCGCAAGGCCGACGGCGCCATGGACATCGGCGGCACCATCATTCCGGCCTACGCACTCAACGCCGCGCTCGGTGAAGTGCCGATCCTCGGCCAGATTCTGGTCGGCGGCAAGGGGCAGGGCGTGTTCGGTCTGAACTTCGCGCTCAAGGGCAGCATGAAGAAGCCGAAGTTCGTCATCAATCCGGTCTCGGCCATCGCGCCCGGCATCCTGCGCCAGTTCTTCCAGATCGGCGGTGGTGGCGTGGCTGCCGACGGCACGCCTGCAAAGCCGAAAAGCCCAACAGGCGAACCCAAGACAGACAGATAGATACTAAGAGCCTTTTTTGACAATACCGAACCATTTGATGGGTCAAATTCGTTCAGCCCGGCAAGCCATGGCGCGCCGCGCGATGCGGTGTATCGGGCAAGCGGCATGGCGCACCGGATGGGCGAATTTGTCCCACCGAAGGCCGGCTTTTCGCGCTCGCTGGACAGCGTTAGGCGGCACTTGTGGTCAGCCAGACCACGGCGTGCCGCCTGCCTTGCCAGCAAACGCGAAAAGCCGGTCAAATGGCTCGGTATTGTCAAAAAAAGGCTCTAGAAGCCGGATCGAAAAGTCTTGAGGTGGTTTGACTGACCCTAATCCGTGCGCTTCAGCAGCGCATGGCGTTTTTTGCCCATCGACAGCTTGATGACTCCACCGTCGAGATGTGCGGCCGAAAGGTTGAGTCGTTCGTCGCTGACCGCCTGACCGTTGAGCTTGACGGCGCCGCCCTTGATCGCCCGCCGGGCCTCGGAGTTGGAGGACGCAAGTTCCGTCCGGACCAGGGCCGCCAGCAGCCCGAAGCCCGCGTCGAGTTCGCCCGCCGCCACGTCGAAGGTCGGCAGACCGGCGGAAGCAGCACCTTCGGCAAAGGTCTCACGCGCCGTACGCTCTGCCGCCTCGGCCGCCTCCCGGCCATGCAACAGTGCCGTCGCCTCATTGGCCAGCACCACCTTGGCGTCGTTGACCTCCTGACCCTTGAGCGCCTCCAGCCTGCCGATTTCGTTTAGCGGCAGGGTGGTAAACAGCTTCAGGAACCGCCCGACATCGGCGTCCTCGGTGTTGCGCCAGTATTGCCAGAAGTCATACGGGCCGAACTGCTCGGCATTGAGCCATACGGCACCCTGGGCCGTCTTGCCCATCTTGTCGCCGGAGGCGGTGGTCAGCAGCGGCGTGGTCAGTGCATAGAGCTGGTGGGTACCCATACGCCGGCCGAGGTCAACGCCGTTGACGATGTTGCCCCACTGGTCCGAGCCGCCCATCTGCAGGTTGCAGCCATAGCGCCGAGCCAGTTCGACATAGTCGTAGGACTGACAGATCATGTAGTTGAACTCGATGAAGCTCATCTCCTGCTCGCGCTCGAGGCGCAACCGCACCGAGTCCATCGTCAGCATCCGGTTGACCGAGAAATGCCGTCCGACATCGCGCAGCATCTCAATGTAGCCGAGCTTGAGCAGCCAGTCGGCATTGTCGATCATGATGGCATCGGTAGCACCGTCGCCGAAGCGCAGAACTTTGGAGAACACCCCCTTGATCGACGCCTTGTTCGCCTCGATCTCATCGACTGTGCGGATGGCGCGGGTTTCGTCTTTGCCTGACGGGTCGCCGACCATCGTCGTGCCGCCGCCCATCAGCGCGATCGGCTTGTTGCCGCTCTGCTGCAGCCAGTACAGCATCATCATCGAAAGGAAATTGCCGATATGCAGCGACGGGGCCGTGCAGTCATAGCCGACATAGCCAATTGCCTCGCCCCTGGCGGCGAGTTGATCCAGTCCCTCGGCGTCGGACATCTGGTGGATGAATCCGCGCTCTTCGAGGATCGACAAAAACTCCGACTTGTACTTGCTCATGAATACTGCCTTGTGCGACGGTCCGGTGAGGCTCTTAGCACGGGATTCCCTGGTGACAAACATCCGCAATGCGATCGGCCTGATGAGCGGCACGTCGATGGATGGCATCGATGTCGCGCTTGTTGCAACGGACGGCGAGATGCACGTCGAGCACCTGCGCACCGCAAGCTTTCCCTATTGCGCCGAAGACCGGGCCATGATTGCCCAGGCCATGCATGATGCCGTCGCCATGACCGGTCCCGGCGAGCGCCCCGGCCTGCTGGCAAGGGCCGAAGATACGATCACCGGCCGGCATATCGAGGCGGTTGAATCTTTCCTGGCGCAATCCGGCCTAACCGCCGAAAAAATCGACGTGATCGGTTTTCATGGCCAGACTGTCCTGCACCGGCCCGATGCCGGCTGGACCGTTCAGATCGGTGACGGCGCCCGGCTGGCGCAGGCCACCGGCATCGATGTCGTGGACGACATGCGCACCAACGACATGGCGCATGGCGGTGAGGGCGCGCCGTTGGCGCCTGTCTATCATCGCGCTTTGGCGGCGCGAATGCCGGACCGCCCGGTTGCCTTCGTCAACATCGGCGGCGTCTCGAACGTCACCTGGATCGGTGAAGACGGTTCATTGCTGGCCTTCGACACCGGCCCTGGCAACGCCCTGATGGACGATTGGTCCATGCGGCACGCCGGCACGCCGGTCGATCTGGACGGTGTGCTTGCCCGCTCGGGCACCTGCAACGAAAAAATCCTGCATAACTATCTGCTGCTCGACTACTTCGCCCGCCCGGTGCCCAAGTCGCTCGACCGGGGCGACTTCACACTCGAACGCGTGGCCCAACTGTCGCCCGCCGACGGCGCTGCCACCCTGGCGCATCTGACCGCGGCATCCGTCATCCGGGCCGAAGCCTGGTTCAGGCAGCTTCCGGCCACCTGGGTGATCTGCGGCGGCGGCCGCAAGAACCGGTTTCTGATGGAACTGCTGGCTTGGTATGCCGAAACACCGGTTGTGCCCGCCGAGGCAATCGGCTGCGACGGCGATGCCATCGAAGCCGAGGCCTGGGCCTACATGGCCGTGCGTGCCGGGCGCGGCCTGCCGCTGACCTTTCCCGGCACCACGGGCGTATCGAGCCCGGTCGGCGGAGGCGTGTTTCATCGGAAAACCGGACTGAAGGAGGTGGAAGCCTGATGAGCAAGTGGGTCACCGAGGTCGACATCGCGGCATACGAGCGCGACGGTGCGGTCTGCCTGCGCGGCGTCTTTGCCGATTGGGTCGAAACCATCGCCGCCGGCATTGAGCGCAACATGGCCGAGCCCGGCGAATATGCCGCGGAAAACCTGCAGGACGGCGACACCGGGCGGTTCTTTGATGATTATTGCAACTGGCAGCGCATTCCCGAATTCACCGACGTGGTGCGCAACTCTCCTGCCGCCCAAGTCGCGGCGGAGGTCATGCGCTCGAACACCGCGCAGTTCTTCCACGATCATGTGCTGGTCAAGGAGCCGGGCACCTCCAAACCGACGCCGTGGCATCAGGACAGTCCCTACTACTTCGTCGACGGCCGCCAGACCGTCAGCTTCTGGGTTCCCATCGACCCGGTGCGCGACGCCACCCTCAGGATGATCGCCGGCTCGCACAACTGGGACAAGCCGGTTCTGCCGGTCAAATGGCTGGCCGGCGAGGCGTTCTACGACGCCGGCGACTACCTGCCGGTGCCGGACCCTGATGCCGAGCCGGACAAGTATACCATCCTCGAGTGGCAGATGGACCCGGGCGATTGCGTGCTGTTCGACTACCGTACCGTGCACGGCGCCCGCGCCAACATGGCCGAATCCCGCCGCCGCGCCTTTTCCATGCGCTGGGTCGGCGACGATGCCCGCTACGTGAGCCGCCCCGGCCGAACCTCACCGCCATTCCCAGGCCACGGCATGACCGAAGGCGAACAATTGCGCAAGGACTGGTTCCCCGTCATCTGGCAGGCCGGTTCATAACTCGAGAAGGAAAGACGATTCCATGGCCGCATTCATTCTTGCCGACACCAAAATCCACAATCCGGAACCCTATGAGGAATACAAGGCGCTGGCCAAGCCGATTGCCGAAAAATACGGCGGCGTCTACCGCGCCCGCGGCCAGGGCCACGAGGTCTGCGAAGGCGACCTGTGGCAGCCGAGCCGGCTGGTCATCATCGAGTTCCCGGATGTCGAGAGCGCCCGCGCCTTCGTCAACTCCGAAGAATACGCCCCGGTCAAGAAGATCCGTCAGGCGAATGCGGACTGCAATATCATTATCGTTGAGGGGATGTAGTTCAGGTCTTCTGACTTTGGCAAGTGCCCCGAAGCGTCTCCCCATGTTGTCATTGCCCGACTTGACCGGGCAACCCAGTACGCCGTGACGTGCCGGCTATGGCAAAGCCGTCCCGCGTCCTCGGATGCCGGTGGTTACTGGATCACCCGGTCGAGCCGGGTGATGACAAATGCTGCAATGAATGCGAGCGGTCTACCCCACTCCTCAGCCCGCCGTCAGTTCCTTCATCCGCTTGTCGAGGTACTTCGAGCAAATACCGGTTAGGTCTTCGATGTTGTCGGTAAAGAAGTGGTTGGCCTCGGGCATCACCTTGTGTTTGATCGTGATGCCTTTTTGCGTTTTCAGCTTGGTGACCAGCGACTGTACGGCTTCCGGCGGGGTGACCGCGTCGGCGGCGCCGTTGACGAACAGGCCCGAGGCCGGGCAGGGCGCCAGGAACGAGAAGTCATAATGCTTGGCCAATGGTGCGATTGACATGAAGCCTGAGATTTCCGGACGCCGCATCAAAAGCTGCATGGAAATCCATGCGCCGAACGAGATGCCCGAGATCCAGCAGATGCGGGCTTCCTTGTTGAACGACTGCAGCCAGTCGAGCGCTGCGGCGGCATCCGACAACTCACCGGCACCATTGTCGAACAGCCCCTGGCTGCGGCCGACGCCGCGGAAGTTGAAGCGCAACACCGAAAAGCCGCGTTCGATGTACATGTAATGCAGCGCATGCACGATCGGATTGTTCATCGTGCCGCCGAACTGCGGATGCGGGTGCAGGATGATGGCGATCGGCGAGTTGATGTCCTTGTTGTGGTGGTAACGCCCCTCGATGCGTCCGGCCGGGCCGTTGAAAATCACCTCTGGCATGCTGCGTCCTGTCCTTGAATCGGCGCGCGCAGAACACCTCGGCAAAGCAGGGCAGCGCGGCGCGGGCGGGTTGAAAATGCATGGTCAACATATTCGGCGGCTTGTGCTGTCAAATAGTTGACTCCATTAGTCGGGTTTTATATATCCCTACTTTAGAATTGTTCAAGACGGCGGAAAGCTTGACCGCGCGTCGAAATCCGTCGCCGGGTCTTACACAAGTGCGGGTGGAAAATGCAAGGATTCAGTTGGCTGTGACGGGTAATCCCATCATTTTTCGATGTTTTTGCCGTTCTTGCACGCTGTTGGCGGAGGCAGGGCGATGAAACTGTCGACACGTGGCCGCTATGCCGTGATGGCGATGACCGACATCGCCGCGCACCGTGCCGAACAGCCGGTTTCGCTGGCCGACATTGCCGCGCGCCAGGACATCTCGCAGGAATATCTCGAACAGCTGTTCGCCAAACTTCGCCGGGCCGGGCTGGTGGAGAGCGTGCGCGGCCCGGGCGGCGGTTACTGCCTGGCACGCGACGCCGACGAGATATGGATTGCCGACGTCGTGTCGGCCGTCGATGAGCCGATGCAGGTGACGCGCTGCCAAGACGGCGATGCGGTCAACGGCTGTGTCGGCGGCGACAAGTGTGTGACCCATGAACTGTGGGCGGCGCTGGGCCGGCAGATTTACGGGTTCCTGGCCGCCGTGACCTTGGGTGACGTGGTGGAAAAGCGCAACCTGGCGCTGGCCGCCAATGTGCGCCGGGCCAAGTCTCACCCGGTATCGACGACACCGACGGGGTGAAGCAGGGCATGGGCGCAACACGGGCATATCTCGACCACAACGCGACCTCGCCGCTTAGGCCCGAGGCCCGCGAAGCCATGCTGGCGGCGCTGGATCAGGGCGGCAATGCATCGTCGATCCATGCCGAGGGCCGTGCGGCAAGGCAGGTGATCGAGGCGGCGCGCGAACAAATGGCCGCAGCGCTCGGCTGTTTGCCGCAGATGGTGACCTTCACCTCTGGCGGCACCGAGGCCAACAACATCGCCATCAAGGGCGCGCCGGTCGCGCGGATCATCGTGTCCGCCGTCGAGCACCCGGCTGTCATGGCGGCCGCAGAAGCAACGGGCAAACCCGTGCAGGTGGTGCCGGTGCATGCAAATGGCGTGATCGACCTCGACGCGTTGCAAGCCGCGCTGACGGACGGCGAGGGCAGGGCGCTGATCTCAGTCATGCTGGCCAACAACGAAACCGGTGTCCTGCAGCCCATAACCGAGGTCAGCCGGGTCGCGGCAGGCCACGATGCGCTCATCCACTGCGATGCCGTGCAGGCGCTCGGCAAAATGCCGGTGCGCTTTGCCATGCTCGGTGCCGACCTGGTGAGTTTCGCCGCCCACAAGCTCGGTGGCCCGCAGGGTGTTGGCGCCCTGCTGGTGCGCGATGGCCTGGCGCTGGAGGCGCTCACCCATGGTGGTGGCCAGGAGCTGCGCCGCCGGCCGGGAACCGAGAACATGGCCGGCATTGCCGGTTTCGGCGCGGCGGTGGCAGCAGCGCAAAATGAATCGCACATCAAAGACTTGCGCGACGCGTTTGAAGCCGAACTGCAGGGATTTGCGCCTAAGACTGTTGTCTTCGGCAGCCGCGCTCAGCGCCTCCCCAACACCTGCTGTTTTGCCATTCCCGGCATCACCGCCGAACTGGCGCTGATGAGCCTTGATCTGGACGGGGTCGCAGTATCCTCCGGTTCGGCCTGTTCGTCCGGCAAGGTGACCGGCTCGCATGTGCTCAAGGCGATGGGAGCGGATGACGACCTGGCCGCCTGCGCGATGCGCGTCAGCCTCGGATGGAACACCACCCAAAAGGACATTGAACATGCGATCGATGCGCTTCGCCGGATCGTAGACCGCCACAAGAACAGCGCCGCGGCGTAACAGGAAAGAACGAATGCCCGATATCGAAACAATCGAACGTGTCCGCGAGATCGACGTCGACAAGTACAAATACGGCTTCGAGACCGATCTTGAATCCGAACTCGCGCCCAAGGGCCTGAGCGAGGACATCGTCCGCTTCATTTCCGACAAGAAGAAAGAGCCGGAGTGGATGCTGGAATGGCGGCTCGAGGCCTATCGGCGCTGGCGCGAGATGGAAGAGCCGACCTGGGCGAAGGTGGACTACCCCAAGATCGACTTCGAGGACCTCTATTACTACGCCGCGCCTAAGGTGCAGGGCGACGGGCCGAAGAGCCTCGATGAAGTCGACCCGGAACTGCTGCGCACCTATGAAAAGCTCGGCATTCCGCTCAAGGAACAGGAAATCCTCGCCGGTGTGCGCCAACAGGGCGAGGCGAGCGAACTGGACGGCGAGGGGGCCGCGCAGCCCTATGGCCAGGTGGCGATCGACGCGGTGTTCGACTCGGTGTCGGTGGTGACGACCTTCAAGGAGGAACTGGCCAAGGCCGGGGTGATCTTCTGCCCAATCTCCGAAGCGGTGCGTGAGCATCCCGAATTGGTGAAGAAGTATCTCGGCTCGGTGGTGCCGCAGGCCGACAATTTCTATGCGGCGCTCAACTCGGCGGTGTTCTCCGACGGCTCGTTCGTCTACGTGCCGGAGGGCGTGCGCTGCCCGATGGAGCTGTCGACCTATTTCCGCATCAACGAGCGCAACACCGGCCAGTTCGAACGCACCCTGATCATCGCCGACAAGGGCGCCTATGTCAGTTATCTGGAAGGCTGCACCGCGCCGATGCGCGACGAAAACCAGCTCCACGCCGCAGTCGTCGAACTGGTGGCGCTGGACGATGCCGAGATCAAATATTCGACGGTGCAGAACTGGTACCCCGGCGATGCCGAGGGCAAAGGCGGCATCTACAACTTCGTCACCAAGCGTGCCGACTGCCGCGGGCACAATTCCAAGGTATCGTGGACCCAGGTCGAGACCGGTTCCGCCATCACCTGGAAGTATCCAAGCTGCATCCTGCGCGGCGACAACTCGCGCGGCGAGTTCTATTCCATTGCCATATCCAACGGCAAGCAGCAGGTCGATTCAGGCACCAAGATGATTCACCTGGGCAAGAATTCATCGAGCCGCATCATCTCCAAGGGCATCGCGGCGGGCCGCTCGGACAACACCTACCGCGGCCTGGTCTCCGCCCACAGGAAGGCCACCAACGCCCGCAACTTCACCCAGTGCGACTCGCTGCTGATCGGCGACAAATGCGGCGCCCACACCGTGCCTTACATCGAGGCCAAGACATCGACGGCACAGTTCGAACATGAGGCAACGACCTCGAAAATCTCCGACGACCAGATGTTCTACTGCCAGGCGCGCGGCCTGGGCGAGGAAGAGGCGGTGGCGCTGATCGTCAACGGGTTTGTGCGGGATGTGATCCAGCAGTTGCCGATGGAATTCATGGCCGAAACGCAACGGCTGATCGGGATCAGCCTGGAAGGAAGTGTTGGATAGGCCAAGCACAACCCACCCTGTCATGGCCCGGCTTGACCGGGCCATCCAGTAGCCACCGGCGCTGCGGATCACGACGGGGCTTGGAGGATACTGGATCACCCGGTCGAGCCGGGTGATGACAAATAAGAGATAGACGGAACAGACAGAGAAGCGAAAACGGAAACAACAAGATGCTCGAAATCAACAACCTCCACGTGAAGGTGGAAGACGAAGACACTGAAATCCTGCGCGGGGTGGACTTGTCCATCGGGGCAGGGGAGGTGCATGCGATCATGGGGCCGAACGGGTCCGGAAAATCGACATTGTCCTATGTGCTGGCCGGCAAGGACGGCTATGAGGTGACCGACGGGTCGGTGAGCTACAAGGGCGAGGACCTGCTGGAAATGGAACCGGACGAGCGCGCCTCGGCGGGGGTGTTCCTGGCCTTTCAGTACCCCATCGAAATCCCCGGCGTCGCCACCATGCAGTTCCTCAAGGTGGCGCTCAACTCGCAGCGTGAGGCGCGTGGCGAAGGTGAGCTTTCAACGCCGGACTTCATGCGCCTGGTGCGCTCCAAGGCCGAGACCTTGAAGGTCAATCAGGACATGCTCAAGCGCCCGGTCAATGTCGGCTTTTCCGGCGGCGAGAAGAAGCGGGCGGAGATCTTGCAGATGGCGGTGCTGGAGCCCAGCCTTTGCATTCTCGATGAGACCGATTCAGGGCTCGATATCGATGCTCTGCGCGTCGTCGCCGAGGGCGTCAACGCCCTGCGCTCGCCGGACCGGGCGATGCTGGTGATCACCCACTACCAGCGGCTGCTCGACTACATAGTCCCGGATCATGTGCATGTTCTCTCAAAAGGCCGGATCGTCAAATCCGGTGGCAAGGAACTGGCGCTGGAGCTGGAGCGCGACGGCTATGCCAACTTCACCGACGAGGCGGCCTGATGGCAATTTCAACACAAAAGACGGCGGCCGAGGCGGCATATCTGGAGGCCTTCAGCGCCGGCGAAGACTGGCTCAAGGCCGAGCGCGAGAAGGGCTTTGCGGCGTTCTCCACCACCGGCCTGCCGCATCGGCGCATGGAGGACTGGAAGTGGACCGACCTGCGCCGGCTGATCGGCAAGGCGTTCCCTCCGGCGCGCGGTGGCGCTGCGGGCGATATCGATGCAATCGTCGACTCATCGCCGCTGAAAGAGGTCGCGCGGGCGCGGGTGGTGTTCGTCAACGGAGAGTATGATACGGGCCGCTCGAGCCTGCCGGCATCGGGCGATGTGAGCGTGACGGCGCTCTCCACCGCCAGCGAAGCGATTGCCATCGGCGAGACGGCAGGCGATCCGATTGACGGGCTCAATCGGGCCAACGTGTCGGACGGTGCGCATGTTTTGGTCAAGGACGGCGGCAATGTGGATGCGCCGATCGAGCTGGTGTTCGTGACGGCGGCCGGTGCCGAGGCGACTTTCACGACGCGCAATGTGATCGAGCTGGGAAAAGGCGCATCGGCGACGGTGTTCGAAACCCACCTCGGCGAGGGCGCGGACTATGTGCACAACTCGGTCACCGAGGTTCGGCTCGGCAAGGGCGCGCGGCTGGACAGGGTGAAGCTGCAGCTTGAGGCGCTGGGCAGTCATCACCTGTCGAACCTAAATGCCGATCTGGCCGAGGACGCCAATCTGCAGGACTTTACCCTGACGCGCGGCGCGGCGGCGACCCGCCAGCAGGGTTTTGTGAATTTCAACGGCGAACACGCCATGGCCAATGTGTCCGGTGCCTATCTGCTCGGCCACAAGCGCCATGCCGACACCCGGCTGGTGGTCGACCATCGGGTGGCGAACTGCGTCAGCCGGGAGCTGTTCAAATGCGTCATGGACGATGCTGCGCGCGGCATCTTCCAGGGCAAGGTGATCGTGCAGCCGGATGCGCAAAAGACCGACGGCAAACAGTCGAGCCATGCGCTGCTCTTGTCGCCGGATGCCGAGTTCGATGCCAAACCGGAGCTTGAAATCTACGCCGACGATGTCGTCTGCGGACACGGCGCCACGTCGGGCGAGCTGGACGAAACTCTTATGTTCTACCTGCGCGCCCGCGGCATTCCCGAAGCCAAAGCCAAGTCGATGCTGATCGCGGCCTTCGTGGCGGAGAGCTTCGACGATGTGGAGAACGACGCGGTGCGCGACGTCCTCAACGACATCGCCCACGGCTGGCTGGCACTGAGGTAGCAATGTCCGTAACCTTCGACCACAGCGTTCTTCACGTCTCCGATTGGGAGGCCGCTCGGGCATTTTATGTCGATGTGATCGGCTGCGAAGCCTTTCCCGTCGGCATGGGCTATGCCTTCCGGCTGGGCGGTCAGCAATTGAACTGTCATGGGCCTGATAAGATCGGCACGCCTGTTGCGCGGCTGCCGGTGCTGCCCGGCGGCAGCGATCTGTGTTTCCGCTGGCCGGGCCCGATTGCCGAGGCGATCGCTCACCTCGACAAGCATGGAATTTCTGTCGAACTCGGCCCTGTGGAGTGTTTCGGTGCGGGCGGGACTGGGCAAAGCGTGTATTTCCGCGACCCCGACGGGTCGCTGATGGAGTTTATCTCTTATGTGCAGACGTGAATGGAGATTGGCGTGAGAATAGAACCAACACTGCAAGATTGGCGTGCTGCCAAGTCGGTTTACGTGGCGTTCGCCGCCAAGCCAGGATCGCAGCATATCGCTTCGGAATTTGCCCTTGCCCAGCTGCACGCTTTGTTGCGGCAGCTTAAACCCAAGGCTGTCTTGGAGTTTGGAGCCGGAATTGGCGCGATCACCTATGCACTCTTGACCCATCCGAATCGTCCGGCCCGGATCTGTTCGACAGAAGACAATGACTTCTGTCTCGAGCAGCTTGCCGCAAACCTTCCGCGCGATCGCCGCGAGGGGTTTGAACTGGTAAGCGGTATTGCTGAGCTGGCCGACAGCGGCGAGCCGTGGGATGTGGTGATTTTCGACGGCGGCGCATATGACCCTGAAGAGGTGAGAACCTTGCAATTGGGTTCTGTCTGCATGGTCGAAGGCGGCCGCGAATGGACGCGCAACACAATAGCGGAGCGGCTAGGCGCGCGAAATCTGAAATGCGAATTGGAAAACCACACGCCACCGGACCGTTACTTTGTGTTTGCCAAGGTACCAGACAAGAAGCGCGGTGGAACGAAGTGGAAGTTCTGGCTCAAGAGGCGACAGAAGGGTTGCTGGATCGGCAGGGTCGAAGCGATATGAGCATGGCACACGAAGTAACCGGGCATCAGGCCCGGGAGGATGGAACCGCAATGAGCGATGCCGCTGTACTGACCGGGCAAGCCTACGACATCGAGGCCATCCGGGCCGACTTCCCGATCCTGTCGCGCGAGGTTTATGGCAAACCGTTGACCTATCTTGACAACGGCGCCTCGGCGCAGAAGCCGCAGGTGGTGCTGGATGCGGTCCATAAGGCGTATTCCGAAGAATATGCCAACGTCCATCGTGGCTTGCATTACCTCTCCAACACCGCCACCGACAACTTCGAAGCCGCGCGCGAGACCGTGCGCAGGTTCCTCAATGCGCCGTCGACGGACAACATCATCTTCACCCGCAATGCAACGGATGCCATCAACCTGGTCGCCTCGTCCTTCGGCGGCATGGTGATTGGCGAGGGCGATGAGATCGTGTTGTCGATCATGGAGCACCACTCCAACATCGTGCCGTGGCACTTCCACCGCGAGCGGCGCGGCGCGGCGATCAAGTGGGCGCCGGTCGACGATGGCGGGAATTTCCTCATCGACGCATTCGAAAAACTGCTGTCGCCGCGCACCAAAATGGTGGCGATCACCCATATCTCCAATGCGCTCGGCACCATCGTGCCCATCAGGCAGGTTATCGACATGGCGCACGCCCGCGGTATTCCGGTGCTGATCGATGGAAGCCAGGGCGCGGTGCATTCACCCGTCGATGTTCAGGCGCTCGATGCCGACTTCTACGTCTTTACCGGCCACAAGACTTATGGGCCATCCGGTATCGGGGTGCTCTATGGCAAGATGGAGCACCTCGCCGCCATGCCGCCTTATCAGGGCGGCGGAGAGATGATCCTGGACGTGTTTGAGGACAATGTAACCTATGCCGCGCCGCCGCACCGCTTTGAAGCCGGAACACCGGCCATCGTCCAGGCGGTCGGGCTGGGGGCGGCGCTTGAGTACATGATGCAGGTCGGTCGTGAAAACATCGCCGCACACGAACAGCAGCTGCTGGCCTACGCCAACGAACGCCTGGCCGGCGTCAATGCCTTGAAGATCATCGGACAGGCTGAGGACAAGGCAGCCATCATCTCCTTTGAGATGGAAGGCGCCCATGCCCACGATATCTCGACGGTCATCGACCGCCACGGCGTTGCTGTGCGCGCCGGCACACACTGCGCCCAGCCGCTCCTTAACCGTTTTGGCGTAACGTCGACATGCCGCGCCTCATTTGGCATGTATAATACCTTTGATGATGTCGACCGGCTGGCTGAAGCCCTTGAAAAAGCCCGGCAAATGTTCATGTAGGGGATGAAATGGACGAAAACCGCAAAACAGACGAGCAATCCTGCGCGCCGGCCCCCGTTCCTGGCCCCAGTGAACATGAGGCACCGGAGGTTGAAGCGCTGGAAAGCGCCATTCCACAGGATGAGCTGGCACGCCTGACCGATGACATGATCGCTGCCGTCAAGACCGTCTACGATCCCGAGATTCCGGTCGACATCTATGAACTCGGGCTGATCTACAGGATCGATGTCGACGACGACCGCAACGTGACCGTCGATATGACTCTCACCGCCCCCGGCTGTCCGGTGGCCGGCGAGATGCCGATCTGGGTCGAGGGCGCGATTTCCATGGTCGAGGGCGTGCAGAGCGTCAAGGCCAATCTGGTGTTCGACCCACCCTGGGACCCCAGCCGCATGTCGGACGAGGCCCGGGTTGCCCTCAACATGTGGTAGAACTGAAAAGGCGTCGCTCAAGCGATTCAAAGGATTCGACAAACCATGACCGCCGTTAGACCAAAACCCCAGGTAATGTCGCTCACCGATGCCGCTGCCGCGCGCATCCGCGAGATCATGGCATCCAGGGATGAACCCGTCGCGGGCCTGCGGATCGGGGTCAAGAACGGCGGCTGTGCCGGCATGGAATACACCATGGATTGGGCCAGCGAGGCCGAGAAGTTCGACGAGGTCGTCGAAGACAAGGGCGTCAAGGTTCTGATCGACGCCAAGGCGGTGCTGTTTCTGCTCGGCACCCAGATGGACTACGAAACCTCGACGCTCAAGAGTGGTTTTGTGTTCAAGAATCCGAACCAGACTTCGGCTTGCGGATGCGGTGAATCGGTCGAGTTGACCCCTGCCGATCCGGATGCCTTGAAGCGGTTCATGAACTGACGTAAGGCCATGGTATGGTTACCGTTTTGTGCGCCGCGTTTTAGCAATTCTTCATGACTCTTTAGTACCCTGACCGATGATTTTCCGGTCGTTTGTGAGGTGCCGTAACTGCGGTGCCCGTCACTGTGCGACCCGAAAGAACCGACAACTGTGGCGGCGGAAACGGGATGCCTGGAACCAAGATTGACGAGTTGATGAGGCGGCTGCTGTCCGGCGGACTGTCGGCGCTCATCATCAAGGTCGCCAGTGCCGGGCTGTCCTATGTCATGCTGGTTGTCCTCGCCCGGCTCATGCCGGCTCCCGAATACGGCCGCTTTGCCTTCGGCTTCAGCCTGGCCATCACGATTTCCCTGTTATTGTCGTTCGGGCTGCCGGTTGCCGTGCTGCGGTTCTGGCCGGAGTACCGGGTCAAGGGCGACATGGAGATGGCCCGAAGTTTCGTTGCCCGCGCCTTTTCATTCGTCTTCGTCGGCGCAGCGCTTGCCGCTGTCGTGTTCGTCGCGGCCAGCCTTGCCGTCACCGGCGCCAGCGAGGGCTACGGCATGTCCTATCTCGCCGCTATCGCCGTCCTGATGGTGCTGATGGCGGTGTCGGAGTTCGTTGCCTCTGCCTTGCGCGCCGATGGTTCAATCATCCTGGCTCTGGGGCCGCGCGATGTGCTGTGGCGCATCGTGCTGATCGGCGTGTGCATTGCCGTGGCCCGGCAGATGACCGGTTTCGGCGCCGAAACGGCCCTGCAACTCGCCGGGGTCTGTCTATTGATGGTCATTGTTCCACAACTCATTCATGCCGTGCGCCGCCTGCGCATCGCCCGGTCGGATTTGGCCGGCAGGACGCAAACTGCCCAGTGGGCCCGCGCCGCCTGGCCGATGTGGGGGTCGGCCATCCTGTTCGGCCTTGTTCAGCAGTTCGATACCGTTTTGCTCGGCCTGTTCTTGAGCCCGGAACAGACCGGACCCTATTTCGCCGCCCTGCGCACTGCCAGTCTGATGAGCCTGTTGCTGATTGCCGGCAACATGGTTGCCGCGCCGTTGATTTCGCAATTCTACCACGACGACGACGATGCCGGGCTGCATCGCATGTGCAGACTGCTGATCGTCGGTATCGCCCTGCCGACGCTTGCCGGCTTTACCCTGCTGGTGATGCTGGGTCCGTGGCTGTTGTCGCTGTTCGACGAAACATTCACCAGCGCCTATCCGATGCTGGTCGTACTGGGACTGGGCTTCACGTTGACGGCGCTCGCCGGTCCGGTGGCCTACTTCCTGCAGATGGTCGGCCGCGAGAAAGAGTATCTCGCCATCGTCGTTCTGGTCTATGCCGGCGTCATCGCCACCCAGTGCATTGCCATTCCCGTTTACGGCCCCATGGGGGCCGCCGTGCCGAACGCAGCCGGCGCGGGCATCGCCGCCTTCTGGGCGGTCATCCTGCTGCGCAAGCGGGTCGGTTTCGACCCATCGATCATTGGGTTGGCCTGGCCGGCCCGCGGCAGAGGGGCAGCCGTATGACACAAACTTCAAAGACCGGAGCCAGCGATCCGGCCAAACGCATCGCCGTGATCATGCCGTGCTACAATCCCGGCAGTGAGATCTCATGGACGCTGGACAGCCTTCGCGACCAGTCCGTGCCGTTCAAGCTGTTCGTCACCGACGATGGCAGCAGGAACAAGCCCGATTACCGCACCCTGCTGCGCGGCTTCAATCACGAGTTGATCGAACTGCCGCAGAATGTCGGCGTGTGCACCGTGCGCAACCGGTCGATCCAGAACGCACTCGATCAGGGGTTCGAATACATAGCGATCATCGATTGTGGCGACTGGGCCCATCCCGCGCGCCTGGAAATGCAACAGGCGTATTTGGATTCCCGCCCAGACATCGCTGCCCTCGGCTCGGCTGTGGAAATCCTCGGGGACGACATGAGCTACGACCACGATTATTTCCCACCCGTCGAACCGGAGCCGATCCGCTCCTCGCTGTTCTACGGGCTTGCGTTCAAGCATCCCGCGATGATGTTCCGCGCCAGCCTGCTGCGCCGGATCGGACTCTACAGCCCGAACTACGATGCGGCCGAGGACTATGATCTGGTGCGCCGCGCCGCGCGCGTTGCCGACCTCGCCAACCTGCCGCAAGTGCTCATGAAAAAGGTCGAGAGCGCAAACAGCGTGTCATCGACCAGGCGTACCAATCAACTTGTCTCGCGCCTGCGCATCCAGTGGCTCTACCGCGAACCGGCCAGGCCGCATTTCTGGCTTGGCATCATCAAGACCCTTGTCGTTCTGTGCATCCCCACGCCCTGGGTGGCGCGCCTTCGGCGGCTCGTCAACTCCAAGAGAGCACCGCGTATCGAACCTGCGGTGCTGGATGCCGGGCCACCGCCCATGTAGTCTGCGTCAAACCACCTCAAGACTTTTCGATCAGGCTCTCAGGGAAGGGATGCCGTGGCAGCAAGCAAACAGTTCGTTTCGTTCGCGCAAGAGCAGATGGCCGGTTTGGGCCAGGTTCACGTCAAGCGCATGTTCGGTGGAGCAGGGCTGTTCCGCCACGGTCTCATGTTCGCGCTGGTTGCCGATGACGTGCTCTACTTCAAATCGGATGACCACTCGTCGCAGGCGTTCGATGCGGAGGGCCTTGCCCCGTTCACCTACTCGACCAGGCACGGCGACAAGGTGCTCACCTCTTACCGCCGCGCCCCCGAGCGCTCACTGGATGACCCCGAAGAGATGCTGCACTGGGCCGAAATCGCCTTCGAAGCGGCTATGCGGGCGGATGTTGCCAAGCCCCCCTCAAAGCGCAAGTACAGCGGGTGAAGTGACCGAACCGCAGTGGGCTACGGTAATTTTATTTCGTAATATCAATTAGTTATATGTTGAGTGCCGATTTGCGCGCGTAAGGTGTCAAATGTCACATATCGTGCCGGGAGCGAGGTGTTAACGTGTTCGCAAGCAATGTCTGAGAAGATATCCGCTTAATTGTGCAGGAAGGACACAGATGACTAAACCCCTAATCTGTGCCGCTTCTCGCCGCGTCTGACACGCGGCAAACAACAAAAGCCTCTGTCGGACGCGCCGGAACGCGGCGAACGGAGGTCGTTTTGACAAAATCAGCTAAGACATTATCCGCCGCCCTGGCCTTGGGTGCCGCTGTTGCGCTTACGTCAGTGCAGGCTCCGAGCGTATCAGCCCAGGCATCCCGTCTGTGCACCCAGCGCACCGACATGGTCGCGGCCCTGAAGAAGAAGTACCAGGAACAGCGCCGCGGTCTCGGCGTTGCCGCAAACTATGGCGTAATGGAGTTCTTCGTGTCGCCAAAAGGCACCTGGACCGTCGTCATGAGCACCCCCAACGGCATGAGCTGCATCCTCGCCGCTGGCCGCGACTGGGAAGAACTGGCCATCAAGCCCGCCGGCACTAATATCTAGAGCCTTTTTTGACAACACCGAGCCATTTGACCGGCTTTTCGTGCTCGCTGGACAGCGTTAGGCGGCACTTGTGGTCAACCAGACCACGGCGTGCCGCCTGCCTTGCCAGCAACCGCGAAAAGCCGACCGTCGGTGGGACAAATTCGCCCATCCGGTGCGCCATGCCGCTTGCCCGATACACCGCATCGCGCCCGCGCACCGCGCCTGCCGTATGAACGAATTTGGCTCCATCAAGTGATCCCATATGATCGGAAAGTGCTCTAGGGCTTGTGGGGATTCATCTTGAGTTTATGACGGCAGCACAGGCATAGATCATCGATGTGTAGTGTGTGTCCGTTTTTTCAGACCTCATAGCGATGCCCTTGAATTCCTTGAGTTTGCAGAAGAAGTTTTCGATCAGGTGGCGCCACTTGTAGATTTCCAGATCGATCTGCAATGGGTGCTTTCGCTGCGGCCGTTGCGAGATGCAGATCACCGCTCCGCGCTCATCCAGCTCTTCAATGATCCAATTGCTGTCGAAGGCCTTGTCTGCCAACACAGCATCAAAGTTAAGGCCGTGAATGAGCGGTGCAACACCGATGGTATCATATCGGTTTCCTGGCAGCAGACCGAAGCGCACGAGATTACCCAAAGCATCTGTCAAGGCGAGGATCTTTGTCGTCCAGCCACCTTTCGATTTGCCTATCGCCTGGCTTTGAGTCCCCCTTTAGCGCCATGTCCATGACGATGAACCGGGACTATCGTTGCATCGATCATGACATATTCCATGTCGGGGTCGTCTGAGACCGCCTCGAATATGCGTTCAAAGACGCCGGCTGCAGACCAGTCGCGAAACCGGCGAAATACCGTACTCCAGTTACCAAAGGCTTCTGGCAAGTCACGCCACGGGCTGCTTGTACGCGCCTTCCACAGCACCGCTTCGAGAAAAAGACGGTTGTTGGTCCCGCTGCGCCCAGGGTCAGACTTCTTGCCCAAGCAGTGCGGCTCGATCTTGGCCCATTGAGTGTCAGTCAATACTGTCCGGATCATCAAAACCTCCTCAAAAGGAAGTCTGAATCACAAATCAACTGATTTGGGAATCCTGATTCCCCACAGACCCTAGGCAAGGCCCACGGGCTGTAGAGGACACCCGTTGCACTCTCCTCGAGGTACACCCGTCTGCAAAACGAAAGCCAGTGCCGCCGGCACTTAGGCGCGTTCGACGGGGCGGGCTAGGAAGGCGGGCATGTTGGATGAGGTGAAACCGAGCGGTTCTTTTTCCTTGCCCGATCCCCGCTGTTTTGCAGCGCCATCCTTGGACGGTTTCTGCTTCGGCGCAGCATCCTTGGAGGTTTGCCTTGCCGCCGCCTTCTTGGCTGGCTTGGCGGCCTTTTCCTTCGGCGCAGCCTCGGCTGCGGCCGGCTTCCTCGCGGAAGATTTGCGCGCTGGAGCCGATCTTGAACGGCTGCCACCGCGCCCGCGTCCACGCCTGCCCTTGGCGCTCAGCGCCTCGGCGATCTCTTCCTCGCTGGGGGCTTCGCCGGCCCATTCGATCTGCTTGTCGATCAGTTCTTCGATGGCCTTCAGGGCCCGCATCTCGTCATAGGTCACCATGGTCAGGGCATGGCCCTCGCGGCCCGCCCGCCCGGTGCGTCCGATGCGGTGGACATAATCCTCGGCGTGCACCGGAACATCGAAGTTGAACACATGGCTGACCGCCGGAATGTCAAGCCCGCGCGCCGCCACGTCCGAGGCGATCAGATAGGTCAGTTCGCCGGCCCGGAAGGCATCGAGCGTCTTGAGGCGGGAGAATTGGTCCATGTCGCCGTGCAGCGCCCCGGCATTGAACCCGTGCTTGAGCATCGACTTCTCCAGCACCCCGACGGTGGTCTTGCGGTTGGCGAAGATGATTGCGTTGGTCACCTCACCCTGCTCGCGCACCAGATCGCGCAGCTTGGAGCGCTTGCCGCGGGCATCGTCCGGGCTCAGCACGACGCGCTGCTCGATCGACGCCGCCGTCGACGAACGCCTGGAGGATTCCACCTGAACCGGGTTGTGCAGGAACTGGTTGGTGATGCGCTGGATTTCCGGTGGCATAGTGGCGGAAAAGAACATCGTCTGCCGGGTGATCGGCAACAGCTTGCAGATCCGCTCGATGTCGGGAATGAAGCCCATGTCGAGCATCCGGTCGGCCTCGTCGACCACCAGAATGTCGATGCCGTGCAGCATCAGCTTGCCGCGCTCGACATGGTCGAGTAGCCGGCCTGGCGTGGCGATTACGATGTCGGCGCCCCGGTCGATCTTGGCGTTCTGTTCGGCAAACGACACGCCGCCGATCAGGAGCGCGATGGTCAACTTGTGCTCCTTACCGAGCATTTCGAAGGCTTCGTGCACCTGGGCCGCCAGTTCGCGGGTCGGCTCGAGGATCAGCGAACGCGGCATGCGCGCCCGCGCCCGGCCCTTTTCGAACAGCGTCAGCATCGGCAGCGCGAACGCCGCCGTCTTGCCGGAACCTGTCTGGGCCAGGCCGAGCACGTCTTTGCGCTCGAGCGCCGGCGGAATGGCGCCGGACTGGATATCTGTGGGGGTTTCAAAGCCGGCAGCTTTCACTGCGCTCAGCACTTTCGGGCTCAGCCCGAGATCATCAAATGTCATGTAGATAGGTGTACCGTCATGGGGCGGCCACTCTTTGGGCCGTATCGGGCCGGGCGACTCATAGTCCTCCACCGGCGTTAACAATGGCCGGAACATAGTGTCTCTGGCCACAGAGTCAATGCGGCAGTCGGCGATAAATGGACCCAGGGTTAAGACAAACCGGCTAGTCAGATAGACTGGGTCAAGTGTCCCCACCGGCAAGGCAGAGAGTGGATAGGACAGAATTGAAGATCTTGCCGTGCCGCCAGCGTCCGGTCGCGATGGCATTGCGAAGGCTGTTCAGCTCGGCCCTGGTGAGCGTCAGTTTCTCCAGCCGGGTTTGAACTATGTGCTGGATACTTTGAAACCCGGCCCAGTTGAGCAGCCAAAGTGCCACCCCGAACAGTAACGCCCAATCGACGAACAGTGCGATATAGGCCGAAGACACCGGGATGAGCGGATCGATCCTGTCGGCCCCCAGCCAGATCAGGAAGTCCATGAGCTGAAAACTGAGAAATGCGCTCAGCGCCGCGGACCCCAGGAAGATGCAAATCGAAAGGCCGGCACTCAGATTCCGGCAGCGGTCGGCATCATCCAGCAGCACGAGTGCCTCGCGCAGCTTTCCGTTGCCGTTTGGCAATTGCTCCAGCACCTGACGGATCATGTTCGTCACCTCGCTGAAATCCTGCGGCGGTCACCGCCGGACAACGATCCGGCTGTTCCTGAGCCCGGCGTCCATGATAGCATAGAACAGCGTTGCCGCATTGTCGGGATGCAACCGCACGCATCCGTGCGAAGCCGGGCGGCCGAGGCGCCTGATCTGGTTCGTGCCGTGAACCGCATATCCGCCGTGGAAGAACACCGAATAGGGCATCGGCGCCCAGTCGTATTTGGTGGAATACCAGTCGACCTCCAGGCGCTTGGCCCTGAACCTGCCGGTCGGCGTCCGATACCCGCGCCGCCCGGTCGAAACCTTCCAGCGCCCGCGCATCACCCCATTTACATAGAAGTACATCCGCTGCTCGGACAAGTCGACAACCGCCCGCACCCTGTCGGCGGCCGCAGCTGGCGCGGCGGTCACCAGCTGCGTAAACAGTACCCCGCAGATCAGAATACCCGCCAATACACGAACTGACTTCATGAACACATGATACCGGCTGCCGCGCTGGCGTCAATTTGGAAAGCAGCTACCCCGCTGTGATGCCGCACGGACTTTCACTTTTCTCTGTACTTCCCCGCGATCACCTCCGCCGCCTGCCGCCAGGGTTCGAACGCTCCGGCCTCCTTCAGCACCTCCAGACCCTCCCCGGTAAACGACCCCGGTGTCGCCAGGTCATCGATCAGCGCCTGCATCGGTACCTCGGTGTTCTCCCGCACGCTGGTGGCCGCTGCGCGGGTCATTTGGGCGGTGAGCAGGCGGGCAGCGTCGGGCGCGATGCCCTGGGCCGTCACCCAGCCGGCCATTTCGGCGATCAGGGCGTGCACCCAGCCGTAGTAGGTAGCCATCACCGCCGCCGACAGGTATTGCGCTTCGCTTTCCACCGCCACCACCGGCCCGCAGGTCTCAAGCAGCGCCCGGCAGTCCGCGTCCTCGCCCAGCATCAGCGTCGGGCTTTCGCCGAACTCGGCCGCCACCACTGGCATGGCGAGGATCAGCCGGGCAGGGGACACCGCGGCGGCCAGCGCCTGCGTGCCCACCCCGGCGCACAGGCTGAGCACCGTCTGGCCTTCGTGCCACTCAATTGCGCCCGCCACCGCCAGCGCATCCCACGGCCTGACCGCCAGAATGGCGATGTCCGACCGGCGGGCGATCTCCTGATTGTCGCTGACGGTCTCCAGCCCGAAGCGCTCGGAAAGCTCGCGGGCCGTCTCGCGACCGCGTGCCGACAGCACGAAGCTGTGGCCGGACGATACCATCGCCGGCATCATGTGCCGGATCAGGTGGCCGACGCCGAGGATACCGATGGTCAGAGCTTCGCGCATATTTTGGTCTCCGCGAGATGTTTCAGGTGGATGATCGCATCGGCAATGCTGGCGCAGACGATGGCGCCCGCTTCGGCCAGTTCACCCGACACGTCGACTGGCAGGCTGGTGTTCGAATTGTCCGGGATCTGGTTGAGGCGGCCGCCGATCAGCACCGGAAGCCGGCAGCCCGCCGCGCCCATCGCCGCCTTAAGGGTGCCGAAGTAGCGGAGCGCGATGCCGTTGTAGGTGCTGAGCATGACAGCGTCGGCGCCGCTCGATGCCGCGTGACCGGCAAGCGTCCCGGCATCGACCGACACCCCACCGTCAACCGGCGTGACCCCGAGTGACCTCAGCGCTTCATCGAGCGCCATCTTGGCGTGCTCGTGCACATCCGTGGCGGCGGTGACGACGCGAAGCCCGGCCCGGCGGATCAGCGCCCGGTCGCCGGCAGAGATACCCGCTGTCTGCTGCGCGGCCACCTCGCGCAGGTGTCCGGACACGGCAGACGGCACCGGTGCGCTGCCGCCGCCGGCGCCGAACAACGCTTCCAGCCGCCGCGCACCGGTGCGTTTCAAGGCCAGCAGAAGCTCTGCTGCATCCTCGATGTCGATGCCCGCCGCGTTGAACCCGACCAGCACATTGTCCCGGAACCGCCGCCCGCCGGCGATGATGTGTTCCGCCATCGCCCGCGCCGCCCCGGTATCGATCAGGCCGGCATACCCGCCGGCATGCTCGACCAGCCGCCCGGCGAACAGCTGCGCCTCGATCACCTCGCCGATGTCGGGAATACACTCGTTCTCGCGCACCGGCACCGGGTTGATAGCGTGGCCGGAGGGCGCCAGCGTCTGGCCAAGAATGTCGATCAACAGATAGGAGGCAAGGCTGGCATGGTTGGCCCCTTCGCCGCCGGTGTAGGACACCGTATTGCCGTAAACCATCGAGCCCGGTGCCTGCGCGACCTCGGACAAAGCCAGATGGAACGCCAGGCGCGTCACCGGATCGCTGAAATGGTGCCCCCAGCAATGCGATACCGACCCGCCGAGCAGCGTCCCGACGATATGCTGTTCGATCAGCACCATGCCCAGGCTCGAGCCGAGGTCGTCGAACGTGGCGGCGAACCCGTCATCCAGGTTGGAGTGGATGAGGATTTCGCAAGGCTGCGCCGCGCACAGGCCCAGCGCGGTGACCGTCGCCGCCGTGGTTGCCGCCTCGTCGTCCCAGTGGGGCAGGCGGAAGGTGTAGTACTGGCCCAGGTTGCCGATGCTTGTCGCACCGGCGCCAAGGGCGGCAACGGTGTTTTCCACCGCCGCCGGCATCCCCATCACGAAATCGCCGAAATGCGGCGCCACCGGCGCCCCGGTGGTCAGCCGTGCAAAGTCCTCCGGCGCCTCCAGGATGAGGCCGGTGCCCGGCGCTACGCCCTCGCGCTTGTCACGCGGCAGGCCCATGGTCCAGTCCAGGCATATACCGTAGCGCTCGACCGAAACGCCGGCCCGCCGGCAGGTCTCGTAAATCTCCCGCCACGCCCGCCGCGATTTCTCGGCGTCGCGATATCCTATCTGGGCGTGTTGGGTGATCCGCCGTTGCGCAACGGCAGCGCGCTTTGCATCGGCTTCGCAGGCAACGCCGCGGTCGCGCAGGTATGCCCCGCGGGTCACGCCGCAGCGCTGCGCAAGCCCTCTGCCGCGCTCTATCAGTTCGGCCGTTGGCGGCAGGTCTATGCCGTCGAGAATGTCGTTGCGCCTCAGCATCGCGGAATATTGAGCACACCTGTCCGCTTTGCAAAGTGGAATCGCGCGGCAAAAAGAAGGGGCAGCCCGATGATGGCCACCCCAGTGTATGCTCAAGGGAGGTTACACACTGACAATTCGGAAAGTGCCCGTTCGCGTATGCTGGAAGCGTTGCCTCATCTCCAAGCCCGCCGCATGCAGCAAAACTCGCCTGGCAAATCTGATTCTGCAAATGCTTCCGGAAGTCATCGGCCAGGCAATTCGCAAGTGTTGCGCAAATGCCGCAAAGTAGCTCGGCAAGAGCGAAGATTTCACGCCGGCAGGCCCGCTGGAACTACGGCGGGTTCTTCCTTGCCAAAGGCACCACCCTTGGCAGCGGAACAACCCCCGAAACTGAACAGTTTATACAAAAACAAACCACCTCAGAACTTTTCGGTCAGGCTCTCAGAGTTTTGCATTGACGAACGCACTTTTCGGGCGCACAATAGAATCAATCCTCAGCAAAGGAGGTCTAGAAAAATGACGCCGCCTGCACGATCCGGGCCGTCTTTCTAGCGGGCGATTAGCACGCTTTGATTAGAAAGCGGCACTTTCCGACAACTGAATGACTTGCGCCCATGTGCGCTTTTGCTTGCGAATGCGGGTTTTTGCGATCCGTATTCTGTTCGCAGACTTCACATGGAGATATGGACCGGTAATATATTCGGTCAGGCGAGAAGCCATAAGAAGGCCCCGCACGGCATCAGCTCCGGCGGGGCCTAGAGTTTTTTGACACTACCGAGCCATTTGATGGGGCAAATTCGTCCTGCCCGGCAAGCCATGGCGCGTGCGCGATGAGGTGCGCCGGGTGAGCGGCATGGCGCACCTGATGGGCGAATTCGTCCCACCTTATCAGCGATCTACAAGAGTTGGAGAAGTCAATCGCTGATAAGACGGATTTTAGTGCTCGGTGGTTGCGGGCAGCTCGAGGTGATCCTCGTTCAGGCGAGCCTGTGTGGCCAGCGCGGCTTCGACATCCTTCTGGCTTTCCCGGTAAAGGGCCTTCATCGCGTCAAGGGCTTCGTTGCGCTCTTCAAGAACCCGGCGTTCATCTTCCAGGGCCTCGATCGTCTGCGCAATCTGTTCGCAGCGCCGGTCGATACCGGACATTTCCTTGCCGATGAGCATGCAGAATGTGGGGGTAGCCATCTTTGTGTTCCTCTAACTCTAACTACAACTCTAACTAACTGCACCGGTCTTGGGGAAACCAGCACACTGCTTTCTACAACTGCTTCGTCGGATCAATGCTAGCAATTGCTAACTGATTGTAAATAAACTGTTTCAATTAGAGTTAATTTGAAAAATGTAGTGTATTGGCCGCAAACCATCTGCACATGGTGGTTGGGCTCCGACAGACGTAAGCAGTCATCGCTCGCGACAAGGCTGAATCTTTGCCATGCACGGGAGAAACGGAACCGGCGCCCGCATGATGCTGGGCGCCGGTCAAACAACTTGCGATTCTACATCACTGCAACCCCGGCTCCCGGGACAAAAAGCCCCGTTCCGGCCGGGCCAGCGCTGTATTCGTCAGCTCATGTCGTGGTTATCAGTGGCAGACCCGGTAGCGCTTCCACTTGCGCCGCCAGCGGCACTTGCGATAGCCGTAGCTGTTGATCCAGCATACCTTGCGGCGCACCTTGCGGCGCTTCCAGTGACAGCGCGGGCTGTACTCGTGCGTATAGTTCGGATGATAGGTGTGGCCATAGGCACCATAGGGGACCGGGTTAAGGTAGACCTTCACGCCGGCCTCGGCACTGCCAGTGCCGGCGGTCATGCTGGCCGCACCGATAATGCCGCCTGCGACCAGGCCAAACAGTGTTTTTCGTATCATTGTCTCAAGTCCTCCTTATGGGATTCGGGGTTGACCACCCTCTCTGTGCCAGCCATCTCCAGGCTGACCTAGCGCCAATCTAGCACGGACGACCGATTCCGTGAAATGGCAATTGTCACAACGGTGAACGCCCGCCCGCCGGCCTCAAACGACCACTGTGGAGCGGTGATGTTTGAACATGTCGGGATTGGCCTCCAGCAGTTCTGCCGTGTGGCGGTAGCCGGCCTCAATCGCGGCATCGAACGCTTTCCAGTCACGTATGTCGATGTTGACCAGCGGAGGTTCGATCACCGCATCGGCCAGCGAGGCCTGCCGGTGGGTCTGGTCGTCTCCGGTAATCGTCGCTGCCCGCATCAGGATCGGGATGATTGGTGGCCTGAGAAGACGCCATATCGGCGCCAAGCGGATTTCGTTGGCCAGCCATTCCGGATCAAGCGCCAGGTCGCGGGTCACGTCGACCGCCGCGATCACCCCACGGTGCATGGCCCGCATCACGTCAACCGGCAGGTTGTCGATCACCGCGCCGTCGCACAGCACGCCCTCGCGGGTAATGACCGGCGGCAAGATGCCCGGCAGCGCCATTGTGGCGCGCAGTGCCTCAACGAGCTGTCCGGTGCGATGCACGTGCACGCCAGCCGTCGTCAGGTTCGATGACACGCAATAGAACGGCAGCCACAAATCGCCGATGTGGACGTTGCCGAGATTGGCCAGCAGCAGCCGCTTGACCTTGTGCCCGCGCACCAGCGAAACCACCGGCAGGGTGTAGTCGGACAACGGATTGGTGTCGACGAAACAGGCCCGCACCCGGTCCTCGACCTCCTCCAGCGTCCATCCCTTGGCGATCTGGCAGGCGATCAGCGCCCCCATGCTGGTGCCGCCGGTAAAGTCGAACGAAATGCCCGCCTCGCGCAGCGCCCTGGCCACGCCGATATGCGCATAGGCCCGCGCCCCGCCGCCCGACAGGACCAGCCCGAAGCCGCTGCCGCACATCACCCGGGTGATCCGCGCCCAGTCTTCATTGCTGTTGCGCCGCAGGTGGAAATGCCGGTTGACCGGCAGCGCCTCCAGCCAGTTTTCGGTGCCGTACGGCTGGTTGAGCTCGTCCGGCTGCAGCAGGATCAAATCGGCCAGCTGATGATGGGCGCGCTGGCGCACGAGGTCGACGGCAGGATTGGGCGAGGGGGCATCGCGGCCGTGCCCGACCAGAACAATGCGGTCGGCCTGGCGGGCGCACAGGGACAGCCACTCCGCATCGGGCTTGTCGGCACAAAACAGAACATGATCCGTGTCGTGCTCCAATCGGTTGAACCAGCCGCTCGACTGTCCCTCGTGCTCGCTGCCAACGACGGCGACCGAGCGGTTCAGGGCGCGCAGGTGCCCGGCCAGTTCGTTCGAAAAGTCGAGCACATCGATGCCGTCGTGCATCCCGAGCACGGCAATCGTCTTGGGCTCAAGCCGCACCGAGCCGCCGCTGGTCGCCCGCCGCAACCGGTAGACCAGCAACCGGTTGATGCCCGCCATCAGCGCCGGTTCGGAGCGCATCAGCCGATCGAAAGCCGGCCGCGAGATGCTCAGCAGCTTGCTGTCGCGGATGGCGGTCACCGTGGCGTTGCGTGGCTGACCGGAGATGACGCCGAGCTCACCCACCGTCTCGCCCGGTTGCACCAGCGCCAACAGTTGCGGTTCTTCGCCCATGCCCGGGCTGAACACGCCCAACGAGCCGTTCAGCAGCAGAAACAGCGCATCCGGCTTGCCGTTCTTGTAGAACAGCGTTTCGCCCGCCGGCAGCCTGATTGTCTCCGCCTCGGCTTCCAGCGCGGCGCGCCCCGCCGGGCCCAGGGCATCCAGCAGATCGGGCGGTTCATGCCGCAATGGGCGGTCTTGTGTGATGTCGACACGTTCCATGGCGGAATAAAGCCCTAACCGACCGATCCAGGCAAATGACAATTGCCACACCTGGCATCAACCAATCGCGGTTGGGCCGCGACCGGTGCGGCGCTATTGCTCGAGGGGGCCGGCTTCGTAGCGCACACAGCGCTGCTGGAAACCCCACGGCAGGCCCAGGAACGTATCGCGGGCAATCCAGTGGCAGCGCTCTATGTAGCCGCCCTTGTTGGGGCCATGCGAGCGGTAGGTGCCATGCGGCGTCCAACGGTCGCCGGGATAGCGGGTCACGAATTCGTCGCGGGCATGCTTGTAGATGAAGGTCGGGTCGCGCCCGCCGCCGCGCGCTTCAGCCGGGTCTGGCGCAGCAAGGCCACCACTTACAAATGCCGCAATCAGCAGATAGGCAGGAAGGCTCTTCATACCGGCACCTCGTTGTTGTTTCGGGCAGTGTACAATCAACATTGGCCAGGCGGCAACAATGGGACGGTGAATGAATTCGCCCGTGGGCATATCGGCGCTCTGCATTGCCATGCCGGGTGCTGTGTTGCACAATTTGGCGGGCTGATTCGGACCGCGGGGGCGGGCCGCATAGGCCTTTGCGTCCTGATTCAATGTTTCAAGGCCCATGTCCAAAGTCCACGATCTGTTTGATGAATTGGAAGCCAAGGTCACGCCGGAAGCCGCCAAGGCCAAGGTTGCCAAGCCGCGCGCCCGCGGTGCCGAGGACGGCTACACCGCCGCTGACATCGAGGTGCTGGAAGGCCTCGAACCGGTGCGCCGGCGCCCCGGCATGTATATCGGCGGCACCGATGAAAAGGCCCTGCATCACCTGTTCGCCGAAGTCATCGACAACTCGATGGACGAGGCCGTCGCCGGCCATGCCACCTTCATCGAGGTCGAGTACGACGCCGAAGGTTACCTTGTCGTCACCGACAACGGCCGTGGCATTCCGGTCGACCCGCACCCCAAGTTCAAGACCAAGTCGGCACTCGAGGTGATCCTCACCACCCTGCATGCCGGCGGCAAGTTCGATTCGAAGATTTACGAGACCTCCGGCGGTCTGCACGGCGTCGGCGTGTCGGTGGTCAACGCGCTGGCCGAAACGCTGGAAGTCGAGGTTGCTCGCAATCAGGAACTGTTCCGCCAGACTTTTTCGCGCGGCCTGCCCAGGGGCAAGCTGGAGGCGCTCGGCAAGGTCCATAACCGGCGCGGCACCAAGGTGCGCTTCAGACCCGACGAGCAGGTCTTCGGCAAGGGCTGCCGCTTCAAGCCGGCCCGGCTCTACAAGATGGCCCGCTCCAAGGCCTATCTGTTCGGTGGCGTCGAGATCCGCTGGTCCTGCGATGCCCGGCATCTGGGTGACAAGGACGAGACGCCGCAAAAGGCGGTCCTGCACTTTCCCGGCGGTCTGAAGGACTACCTCGAGGAGGTGATTTCCGGCAAACCGAGGGTCAGCGACGAACTGTTCGCCGGCAAGGTCACCAAGCCCGGCGGCCATGGCTCGGTCGAGTGGGCCGTCGCCTGGTTCGGCGGCGGCGACGGCTTTCTGCATTCCTACTGCAACACCGTGCCGACGATCGAGGGCGGCACCCACGAGCAGGGCCTGCGCGTCGCCCTGTCGCGCTCGCTCAAGTCCTACGGCGAACTGGCCGGCAAGAAGCGCGCCTCGATCATAACCCCTGACGACGTGATGTCTTCGGCCGGCGCCATGCTGTCGGTGTTCGTGCGCGAGCCGGAATTCCAGGGCCAGACCAAGGAAAAGCTCGCCACCGCCGAAGCCGTCAAGATCGTCGACACCGCCGTGCGCGATCACTTCGATCACTGGCTGGCCGGCCATCCCGCCCAGGCCGACAAGCTGCTCGATTGGATCGTCGACCGCGCCGAGGAGCGTCTGCGCCGAAGGCAGGAACGCGAGGTCGGCCGCAAGACCGCGGTCAGGAAGCTGCGCCTGCCCGGCAAGTTGGCCGATTGCGCCGGCAAGGACCGCGAAGGTTCCGAACTGTTTATCGTCGAAGGCGATTCAGCCGGCGGCTCGGCCAAGCAGGCCCGCAACCGCAACAACCAGGCGGTTCTGCCCCTGCGCGGCAAGATTCTCAACGTCGCCAGCGCCGGTGCCGGCAAGGTGGCCCAGAACCAGCAGATCTCCGATCTCGTCCAGGCGCTGGGCTGCGGCACCGGTGACCGCTACCGCGAGGACGACCTGCGCTACGACAAGGTCATCATCATGACCGATGCCGACGTCGATGGTGCCCACATCGCCTCGCTGCTGATGACGTTCTTCTTCCGCGAGATGCCGCAACTGATTGACCAGGGTCACCTTTTCCTAGCCGTACCGCCGCTCTACGCGCTCAAGCAGGGCACCAAAAAGCTCTACGCCCGCGACGACGCCCACAAGGACGAGCTGATGCAGTCCGGCTTTTCCGGCCGCGGCAAGATCGAGGTCTCGCGCTTCAAGGGTCTCGGCGAGATGATGCCGGCCGAGCTGAAGGAAACCACAATGAACCCGGCCACCCGCACGGTGCTGCAGATCGCCATCGCCGATGATGGCCGCCAGCTCACCGCCAAGTCGGTCGACGACCTGATGGGCACCAAACCGGAAAAACGCTTCGCCTTCATCACCGAACGCGCCCAGTTCGCCGGTGACGACCTTCTGGATGTGTGAGCCGCAGGCGGACCTTGCGAACAGCCTTTCCCTCCCCTAGAAAAGGGGAGGGTTAGGGTGGGGATTGATGGCCGTGCCCCAAGGCGCAATGTTTGCCGATTGGCACCGCCATCAACCCCCATCCCAACCTTCCCCCTTTCTGGGGGAAGGTGAGACAAATTGCCCGCCCGTGATAGGGCTCACTATCGGAATGACGGACTCCTCCCTTGATGCAGCGTACGACCAATCCGTGCCAAGTCATTTGTATGCTCATTGCTGCAGCTGTACTCTTCGTCCCCCTGACTTCCCACGCCGCGCCGAGCAAGAAGTTCGCCGCCATCTCCATCGACATGCTGTCCGGCAAGGTGCTCTATTCCTACGAGGCTGATGCGACCCGCCGGCCCGCCTCGCTGACCAAGATCATGACGCTCTACATCGTCTTTGAGGAATTGCGGGCCGGGCGCCTGTCGAAGCGTTCGTCCTTCACCGCGTCTGCCCGCGCCGCCGCGCGCGAGCCCTCCAAACTCGGCCTCAAGGCCGGCCAGACCATCACCGTGGACAACGCCATCCGCGCCCTGGTGACGAAATCGGCCAACGATGTCGCCACCACCGTTGCTGAAAACATTTCCGGCTCCGAGGCCAAGTTCGCCCAGCGCATGACCCGCACCGCGCGCCAGCTCGGCATGTCGCGCACCACCTTCAAGAACGCCTCCGGCCTGCCTGCCGCGGGCCAGGTCACGACCGCCCGGGACATGGCCCGCCTGGGTGCGGCGATGATCCGCAAGTTCCCGCGCGAATATGCCTATTTCGGCCTCAGATCGTTCAAATATGCCGGCCGCAACTACCGCAACCACAACCGGCTGCTCGGCAAGTATCCCGGCGTCGACGGCATCAAGACCGGCTACATCCGCGCCTCGGGCTACAATCTCGTCGCCTCGGCCCGGCGTGGCACAAGGCGGGTTGTCGGCGTCATCCTCGGTGGGCGCACCAGCGGCGAGCGCTCCGAGTTCATGATCGAACTGCTCAACCGCGCCTTCGGTGTCGCCGCGGCCGGCGGCACCGCCCGGTCCTGCAGCAACTGTGGCCGCGGTACCGCCGCCGCCGACAGGCGTTGAATTGCAAAATGCCCGTTTCGGGGCGTTTTTCTCAGCCACGGCACAGTCCGGTAACTTTTTACTAACCAAAATCAGCGCATCGTGGGCACTGGTTCATATGAGTGCTGAGGTTAATCCGTGACCCAAGAAGACATGGCCGCCCACGAACTGGGGCAACTGCGAGACATCCTTCTGGCGCCCGTCGAAGAGCGCAACAAGGAACGCGACGAGAAGATTCTCGACTTTGTCGAGGACATGGCCAAGTCGCTGACCGAACGGATCAACGATCTCGAACAGCGTATCGACCAGATCAACATGCAGGCCGAAGACGACCGCCGCCAGATGGTTGACAGCATGGCCGACGCCATGGCCGCTCTCGGCCAGCAGTTGCGCACGGCTGTCGGCTCTTCCGACCCCTACGGCCTCGACAAGGCCGCGCAGTTGAAGGATGCCGGTTAGCAATTGCTGCTCGGCGGCTGTTAGCCTTGTGGCATCGGGATTCGTCCCAAGATTGTTCAAACAAGAATATTGAGGTGTCATTCGTCTGATTGATTTGCGGCAACTTCAAGCTGGGGGGCTTGAAAAATGCTTGGATTGGAAATTCTTGTTTCCGCTATCGGGCTTGTTGTCCATGTGCACACCCATGAGCCTGCGGCCGGGCTGTGCATTGCGCCTGGCCCTGATCCGGCAAATACCGTCACCTCATGCACATTCGTGCCATCCTTGAGCCTGACCGGCTCTGTGCAGACAACTCCAACGCACGGCCTGCGAGTTGCCGGACGTTTTGATGGCGCGCTTGCCTCAACCGAGCGCGCCTCCAAGCACTCGCCAGACAGTTTCAGAGCCTTGGTGAAGGCGGCAGCACTCCATTCCAAGCAGGGCAACTACGACGAAGCCTTGCAAGATGTGAACGACGCCCTCTCGGCCCGTCCACTCAGCATTCCAGTCGCGCGTGTTGCCCAGGCCTTTGTTGTTAAGGGAATCGTACTGCGCCGTTTGGGCCGGACGGACGACGCGCTTGCCGCCTATACCGACGCACTGAGGATCAGCCCAGGCAATGCCGGCGCTCTCAACAGCAAGGCATGGCTGCTGTTCTTGCTCGGCCGCTTCGATGAGGCACTGCAGGCGGCAGACCGTGTCGTTGCCGTAAGGCCCGACTTTTCCGCGGCCCGCAACACCAGGGCGCACATCCTGGCAGCGCTCGACAAATACGACGAAGCCGCTACCGATCTGCGCCAGTCGCTTGGCTCCGGCAAGGGCAAGGTGGCGGTACGCTATCGCAAGGCGCTCGTCGAACAGGGCGTTGTGAGCGCCGACAGCACGTTCGCTAACCAGGACGCATTCTTCGCTGCCCTGATGCAATGCCTGCGCCAACCCGGCTGCATCCTCGCGGAAAAAGCCGCGCGGAACTGAACCCACGCCCTGCTTACCTCCCCAAAAAACGAATGGCCGGAGCATCGCTGCTCCGGCTTCTGTTTTCGCAATGGCTGTTACCGCTCCGCAAGGCGCAAGAGGAAGACCATAGCCCTCTCGACCAGCACCACCGGTCTGCAAAGCGAACCGCTGATGCCGTGCATCTGCCGCGCGTCACACCGAGTAGTACATGTCGAACTCGACCGGGTGCGGGGTGTGTTCGTAGCGGATAACCTCTTCCATCTTCAGTTCGATATAGGCATCGATCTGGTCGTCGGAGAACACGCCGCCCTTCTTCAGGAAGTCGCGGTCGGCATCCAACTCCTCGCACGCTTCGCGCAGCGAGCCGCATACGGTTGGGATGTCCTTCAGTTCCGCCGGTGGCAGGTCGTACAGGTTCTTGTCCATCGGATCACCGGGGTGGATCTTGTTGAGGATGCCGTCCATGCCGGCCATCAGCAGGGCCGAGAAGCACAGATAGGGGTTGGCTGTCGGATCCGGGAACCGCACCTCGACGCGCTTGGCGTTCGGGCTGGTGGCGTGCGGAATGCGGCATGACGCCGAACGGTTGCGCGACGAATAGGCCAGAAGGACAGGAGCCTCATAGCCCGGCACGAGGCGCTTGTAGGAGTTGGTCGACGCGTTGGTGAAGGCATTAACCGCCTTGGCATGCTTGATCACGCCGCCGATGAAGTACAGGCAGCTCTCCGACAGGTCGGCATACTGGTTGCCGGCAAAGTTCGGCTTGCCGTCGCTCCAGATTGAGAAATGGCAGTGCATGCCGGTGCCGTTGTCGCCGTAGACCGGCTTGGGCATGAAGGTTGCGGTCTTGCCGTAGGCGTGGGCGACGTTGTGCACCACATACTTGTAGATCTGCATGTGGTCGGCCATGTAGGTCAGGGTCTGGAACTTCATGCCGAGTTCGTGCTGGGCGGCCGCCACCTCATGGTGGTGCTTCTCAACGGCCACGCCCATTTCCTTCATCACGGTCAGCATTTCAGAGCGCAAATCCTGGGCCGAGTCGATCGGGTTGACCGGGAAGTAGCCGCCCTTGGTGCGCGGCCGGTGGGCGAGGTTGCCCATCTCGTACTCGGTATCCATGTTGTGCGGCAGCTCAATGCCGTCGAGCTTGAAACCGGTGCTGTACGGGTCGGACGAGAACCGGGCATCGTCGAACACGAAGAACTCGGCCTCCGGCCCGACATAGACCGTATCGCCGGTCTTGGTCTGCTTGACATAGGCTTCCGCCTTCTTCGCCGTCATGCGCGGGTCGCGGCCGTAGCCCTCACCGGTCTGCGGTTCGAGCACATCGCAGAAGACTGAAAGGGTCGACTGGCCGTAGAACGGATCGAGATGCGCCGTCGAGACATCCGGCATCAGCGTCATGTCGCTTTCGTTGATCGCCTTCCAGCCTGCGATCGACGAGCCGTCGAACAGTACGCCGTCGGCGAAAACGTCCTCGTCGACGAGCGATTCATCGAACGTCACATGCTGCAGCTTGCCGCGCGGGTCGGTGAAGCGGAAGTCGACGAACTTGATGTCCTCGTCCTTGATCATTTTCAGAATTGAATCTGCACTGTCTTTCTTAGCCATTTGTCCCTCGTTAGGTGGAGTTGGTGTTCTGGGTAGGTGGTTTGAACTCTACAAAGCTTCCCCGCCGGTCTCGCCGGTGCGGATGCGGATTGCTTCTTCAACATTGCTGATGAATATCTTGCCGTCGCCGATGCGCCCCGTGCGGGCGGCGTTCTGGATCGCTTCGATGGCCTTGTCGGCCAGGTCGTCGCCGAGCACAATCTCAATCTTCACCTTGGGCAGAAAGTCGATGACGTATTCGGCGCCGCGATAAAGCTCGGTATGCCCCTTCTGTCGCCCGAAGCCTTTGGCCTCGGTCACAGTGATGCCCTGCAGGCCGATCTCCTGCAATGCCTCTTTCACCTCGTCGAGCTTGAACGGCTTGATGATCGCTTCGATTTTCTTCATGAGCTTCCCCGCTGACTATTAGGTATCCGGAGACATCGCGACCGCAATGCCCGGAAAACAACTCGCGCATATACGCGCTGTTAAGCATAACGCGTGCCAGTTTGTGCTGTCGGCGTTATTTTAGAAAAATCAAAGATTTAGCAGGTTTCGTGGAATCCGGATGCAATCACGTCATGCCGCATGATTAAGCTTTCTGCCGTATTTTTAGGCAGCGCCTTGGCCAGACCGTCGCCACCCGCCGGCGATCCGGCCCTAGTTGTTGCAAGTACCGCAGCTAAGAGCGGTTGATCCTGCTTTCGGCCAAGCGGAAATCAATTGGATCGCCATTGAATTCGCCGGACAGCGGACAGTTGGGATTGCCGCATTCATGCTGAGCCCGGCAGTCCGCCTCGCGCTGGTTGACATTGACCGTGCAGCCCACTTCGGGGCATTTGCGGGTCTTCTTCGAAGAGAATAGGGCCATTCAACAGTCCTCCTGTGCCGCATTTCTGCATAGTCCGACCACCCGGCAACTGCGTTGACTTCTGTCAATTGAAATGCCTCGTCGGGCAGGATACCGCCTGTTCTCCGGTTGACAGGCATCGGTGGCTGTAATCAAGTCAGCGCATGTCGCGCACCCCACACCTGGATAACACCAAAGGCCCGCACCGGCTGCTCACCCCGCAGCAGATGTACAAGGCAGACGCTGCTGCCATCGCCGCCGGCACGCCGGGCATCGAACTGATGGAAAATGCCGGCCGCGCCATCTTCCGCGAGATCGTGCTGCGCTGGTCGAAGCGGCCGGCACTGGTGCTGTGCGGACCGGGCAACAATGGCGGCGACGGCTTTGTCATCGCCCGTCTGCTGGCCGAGGAAGGCTGGCCGGTGCGTCTGGCTTTGCTCGGCGAGACCGGCAGGCTCAAGGGAGACGCAGCGCTGGCGGCCGAAGCCTGGACGGGGCCGGTCGAACCTCTGCAGCCGGACGGCCTCGGCGATGCCCGCCTGATTGTCGATGCCGTGTTCGGCGCCGGCCTGGCACGCGATGTCGATGGCGTTGTCGGCGAGACACTGCAGGCTGTGAACGAAACGAACCTGCCGGTCGTGGCGGTCGATGTGCCGAGCGGTATCGATGGCGAAACCGGACGGGTCAGGGGCGTCGCGGTCGAAGCAAACCTCACCGTCACCTTTGCCCGCCGCAAGCCCGGCCACCTGCTGATGCCGGGCCGGGTTTGGTGCGGCGAGACGGTTTGCAGCGACATCGGCATAAGTGTTGCGGATGTTCCCGGCGATGTTCCGCACATATTCGCGAACGTTCCGGCACTTTGGCGCGGGTTTCTCGGGTCATTGCCGCAGGATTCGCACAAGTACAACAAGGGCCACGCCGTGGTGGTTTCGGGCGGCCCGGCCAACACCGGTGCCGCGCGCCTGGCCGCCATGAGCGCACTGAAGACCGGGGCGGGGCTGGTGACCGTGGCCAGTCCGCGCAGCGGATTGATCGCCAATGCCGCCCATCTCACCACCATCATGCTGCACCCGGCGGACGATGCCGGGGAGCTGGCGAACCTGCTGGCAGACAGCCGCAAGAACGCCGTAGCCATCGGTCCGGCCGCCGGGGTAGGGGGCACAACCCGCGCCAAGGTGCGCGCAGCACTCGCCTCAGGTGCCGCCACGGTGCTCGACGCCGATGCCCTGACCAGCTTTGCCGAAGCGCCGCACGAGCTGTTTGAGGCCATCGCGGAAGATCCCGGACGGCCTGTCGTCATGACCCCGCATGAAGGAGAGTTTTTCCGTCTTTTCAGCAATGTAACGGGAAAGACGGACTCAAAGTGGCAGCGGGCGCTCGGCGCTGCGGAAGCCTCCGGCGCGATAGTCGTGCTGAAGGGAGCCGATACGGTGATCGCCTCACCGTCCGGCTGCATGCTGATCAACCATAATGCTCCGCCGCAGCTCGGCACCGCCGGTTCCGGCGATGTCCTGACGGGGATCGTCGCCGGGCTGCTGGCCCGCGGCGTACCCGCCTTCGAAGCCGCTGCTGCCGGTGTCTGGCTGCACGGCCAGGCAGGCCGTCTCGCCGGCCCTGGTCTCATCGCCGAGGAACTGCCACGGCATCTGCCCGAAGCCGCCGCATCGATCTGACGCCAAAGGTGTTTTCTGTACTGGAATCGCCATCGCGCCTTTGCTATAGAAGCGCGCGATTGAGCAGCCCGGCCACTGCGGGGCGCGGGCGTGGTGGAACTGGTAGACACGCAAGATTTAGGTTCTTGTGGCTTTAAGCCGTGGGGGTTCAAGTCCCTCCGCCCGCACCAGTGGCCATCAGCTGAACGGATTGTGGACGAACCCGGGCTTTCTGCGTAGTGGGCAGCCCGCAGGCACCTGTGAAGGACATTGAGGGTTATGCAAGTTACCGAGACCGTAAACGAAGGGCTGAAGCGCGAATTGAAAGTGGTCGTGCCGGCCGGCGATCTTGAAGAAAAGATGATCCAGCGGCTCACCGAACTGGCCGCGACCGCCAACATCCGCGGATTTCGCAAGGGCAAGGTGCCGGTCGCCCACCTGAAACGCCTGTACGGCCGCTCGGTGATGGCCGAGGTGGTGCAGAAGACCGTTGATGACAGCTCGAAACAGGCCCTGGTCGAACAGGACCTCAAGCCGGCCTACCAGCCCGACATCGGCATGACCGAGGACGAGGACGAGATCAACTCGATCATCGACGGCAAGGCCGACCTGTCCTACACCATGAACTTCGAGGTCATCCCGGCGATCGAGATCGCCGACTTCGCCAAGATCAAGCTCGACAGACGCGTCGTTGCTGTCGAAGACGAGCATATCGATGAGGCGCTGACCAACATCGCCGGCCAGTTCAAAGACTATGAACCCCGCAAGGACGGCGCCAAGGCCGAAGACGGCGACCGCGTAACGATTTCCTTCGTTGGCCGTGTCGGTGGCGAGGAGTTCGAAGGCGGTTCAGCCGAAGACGTACCGCTGGAGCTGGGCTCCAACAGCTTCATCCCGGGCTTCGAGGATCAGCTCGTCGGCGCCAAGTCCGGCGATGAAAAGCTGGTAAAGGTCACCTTTCCCGAGGAATACAGCGTTGACACACTGGCCGGCAAGGATGCCGAGTTCACCGTCAACGTCTCTGCCGTCGAGGCCCCGAAGGCCAGCGAACCCAACGACGAACTGGCCCAGAAAATCGGCATGGAAAACCTCGACAAGCTCAAGGAGAACGTTTCCGGGCGCATCGCCGCCGAGTTCGCTGAAATGTCCGGCATGAAGCTCAAGCGCGACGTGCTCGACATCCTCGACAAGGAGTACACCTTCGAACTGCCCGAAAAACTGGTTGAGGCGGAATTCGAACAGATCTGGGCTGCTTTGAAGCGCGAGATGGAGCAGGAGGAGAAATCCTTCGAGGACGAAGACACGACCGAAGAAGAAGCTGAAAAGGAATACCGCGCTATCGCCGAACGCCGCGTCCGGCTTGGCCTGGTGCTCGGCACCATCGGCGAGCAGGCCGGCATCAGCGTTGCCGAGGACGAGATCGAGCGTGCTCTCATCGAGCGCGCCCGCCAGTTCCCGGGCCAGGAAAAGCAGGTCTACGAGTTCTACAAGAAGAATCCCCAGGCGTTGGTCGAGCTGCGCGGTCCGCTGTTTGAGCAGAAGGTCGTCGACCACATCGCCGAAAAGGCCGAGATCAATGAAATCAAGATGACCCGTGACGAGTTGATCCACCTGCTTGAGCACGAGGACCATGATCACGACCACGATCATGGCGAGGAAGACAAAAAGCCGGCCAAGAAGGCACCTGCCAAGAAAGCTGCAAAGAAGGCCCCGGCCAAGAAAGCGGCCGCCAAGAAGCCTGCTGCAAAGAAGAAGGCACCGGCCAAGAAAACCGCGAAAAAGGCAGCCGCCAAGAAGGCCTAAGCGCCTGACCGGTTCCACTCTGGACGGCCGCCGCGCGTGCTGCGGGGTCTGCGCTGTTTTAGTCGGCGGGAAACCACAGGCGCACCGTGGTCCCCTCACCGGGCGTGCTGGCCAATGCCAGCCCGCCGCCGTGCTGTTCGAAGACCTGCTGGGCGATCGGCAAACCAAGACCGACGCCGAAGCCACGTGTCGAGAACAGCGGTTCCTGAACTTTTCCGACTATCTCATCCGGTATGCCGGGGCCGTTGTCCGAAATCTCTATGGTCACGCAACCATCATGCAGCGCGGTGCGTAGCTTCAGCACCTTCTCACGCTGGCTGTCCGAAAGCTCGGACAGGCCGAGTATTGCGTTGTGCAGCACCTTCCACACCGCCTTGGTCATCGGCTCGCGGTCAATCTCGACGGTCATGTCAGGCAGCGCGTTGTCGAGCACGAAATGCACGTCATCCGGCAGGCGCAGCAAGGCCGTCTGTTCTTCCAGCCAGCGGCCGGGATTGACCGGCTGACGCCTGAGCTGCTGGGTCATGGCGAAATCGTACAGGTCGTTGAGAATCCGCGAACAGCGCTTGATGGTGCGGTCGGACCGGTCGAATGCCTTGGTCAGGCGGTCGTCTTCGCCGACCTTGCTGCGGATGATGTACAGCGACGTGCTGAGCGCATTCAGTGGATTGCGCAGCTCGTGGCTCAACTTGGCGATCAGTGCCGCCATGGTTGCCTCGCGTTCGGCTTCCACCATCTGCTGCTGCAATTCGTGCAGTTCGCGGGTGCGTTCTTCCAGCTTGCCGCTCAGGGCATTACGGGCTTCTTCAGCCAGGGCGGCAAAATGGTCGCGCTCCTGCCGCAGCGCGGCGAGTTCACGTTCCAGGCGGGCAATTTGCTTTGCATCCCCGTTGGTTCCTGGCGCTTTTTCTGACACAGCCTTGCCGGCGTCCTGTTTCCCACTTTGCAGGAAGGCTAATTACAGCAGCTTAATTTTATCCAAAGCGCAAACGCCATGTGAACTCGTCCGGTGCTCACCTCTTTAAGATCGCCTCGCGATCTCTTATCTTGGCGCTGGCGGCGAACTCGAATCGCTTCTATTGGCGCTGCACCATTCAAGCTGCAACGCACCTTTCCGGCGATAGCAAGGACAATCATGCAAGACCCAATCGATCTTCTGACCAACAACCTCGTTCCCATGGTGGTCGAACAGACCAACCGCGGCGAGCGCGCCTACGACATCTTCTCGCGTCTGCTCAAGGAGCGGATCATCTTTCTGACCGGCCCGGTTGAAGACCACATGGCGACGCTGGCGGTGGCGCAGCTTCTGTTCCTGGAGGCTGAGAACCCCAAGAAAGAGATCGCCATGTACATCAATTCGCCCGGCGGCGTGGTCACCGCAGGCATGGCGATCTACGACACCATGCAGTTCATCCGCCCGGCCGTATCGACAACGGTCATCGGCCAGGCCGCATCCATGGGCTCGCTGCTGTTGTGTGCCGGCGAAAAGGACATGCGCTTTGCCCTGTCCAACGCCCGTGTCATGGTGCATCAGCCGTCCGGCGGTTTTCAGGGCCAGGCCTCCGACATCGAGCGCCATGCCAAGGAAATCATCGAGATGCGCAGCCGTCTCAATGAGATCTACGTGAAGCACACCGGCCAGAAGCTCGATGCCATAGAAAAGGCCCTCGACCGTGACACGTTCCTGACCGCAGACGGCGCTAAGGAGTTCGGCCTGGTTGACACAGTAATCGAAAAGCGCCCGGAACCGGCCAAAGACGACGATTAGGAGCGGGTTGCGCCGTTCAGCCCGCGTTCAGCAAATATTGACGACATTTGTCTTGAACGAACCCGTAATCAACGGTTGATTAACCATCGCCAGCCATGCTCAGATGAATCGGGTGTTTCAGGCGCTTCGGTTTGCCGATGTGGAACTCGGCACGGGAATTGCTGAAAAGGCTGCGAGACAGTGAAACTAAAACGCGGCGTGCGACTTTGGCGCAACCGCCGGCACGACCTTAAGAGTAAGGCCAAGGAGAACAGATGAGCAAGTCAAGCGGGAGCGACAGCAAGAACACTCTCTATTGCTCTTTTTGCGGCAAGAGCCAGCACGAGGTGCGCAAGCTCATCGCCGGCCCGACGGTGTTCATCTGCGATGAGTGCGTCGAGTTGTGCATGGACATCATCCGCGAGGAGAACAAGTCCTCGCTGTCGAAGTCGCGCGACGGCGTGCCGACCCCGACCGAGATCTGCGAGGTACTTGACGACTACGTGATCGGCCAGGGCGCCGCCAAGCGCGTGCTTTCGGTTGCCGTTCACAATCACTACAAGCGGCTCAACCACGCCTCCAAGAACAACGACGTGGAACTCGCCAAGTCGAACATTCTGCTGGTCGGCCCGACCGGCTGCGGCAAGACGCTGCTCGCCCAGACGCTCGCTCGCATCCTCGATGTGCCGTTCACGATGGCCGATGCCACGACGCTGACCGAGGCCGGTTATGTCGGCGAGGACGTTGAGAACATCATTCTGAAACTGCTGCAATCGGCCGACTACAATGTCGAGCGCGCCCAGCGTGGCATCGTCTATATCGACGAGGTCGACAAGATTTCCCGCAAGTCCGACAACCCTTCGATTACCCGCGATGTTTCGGGCGAGGGCGTTCAACAGGCCCTGCTGAAGATCATGGAAGGCACGGTTGCCTCGGTACCGCCGCAGGGCGGCCGCAAGCACCCACAGCAGGAATTCCTGCAGGTCGACACCACCAACATTCTGTTCATCTGTGGCGGCGCATTCGCTGGGCTTGAAAAGATCATAGCCGGGCGCGGCAAAGGCGCCGGCATCGGCTTCGGCGCCGAGGTCAAGGACGAGGATGACCGCCGCACCGGTGAGATCCTGCGCGAGCTGGAGCCCGAGGATCTTCTGAAGTTCGGCCTTATCCCCGAGTTCGTCGGCCGTCTGCCGGTTATTGCGACCCTTGAAGACCTCGACGAGGCTGCCCTGATGCAGATCCTTGCCGAACCCAAGAACGCCCTGGTCAAGCAGTACCAGCGCCTGTTCGAGATGGAAGACGTCACACTGACCATCAAGGAAGACGCCCTGCGCGCCATCGCCAAGAAGGCGATCGAGCGCAAGACCGGTGCCCGTGGCCTGCGCTCGATCATGGAGGGCATCCTGCTCGACACCATGTTCGACCTGCCGGGCATGACCGGGGTCGAGGAGGTGGTGATCTCCAAGGATGTCGTGGATGGCGACGCTCGTCCGCTGCTGATTTACGCCGACAAGGACGAGGAGCCCGAGGTCAAGGAACCGGCCTCGGCCTAAACGGCCTGGTCACGAGTTGAGAACAGGCCCGGACGCAGCACGCTCCGGGCCTTTTTCGTGCCGCGTCGTGCGCGGGCGACCTTGAAACGCCCTTGGCGCGACGCCATTTTGTGGTTCAACGGCAACCGGGGTGACCCGAATCAAGGCCCGGTTGTGTAAGTGTTAACAATGCGTGCTGTTTTGCCTGCTGTCCGCCCCTCATGGATGGCACAACATCATCCCCGCCGGCACGCCAGGCCGGCCAAGAAACGCCCGCCCCGGGCGTTGAAGGAAATAGAACATGAGCAAGGATCACACCATGAGTGATTTCACGACCGGAATGCCGGAAATCTTCCCGGTTCTGCCATTGCGCGATATCGTCGTCTTTCCACACATGATCGTGCCCTTGTTCGTCGGCCGCGAAAAATCGATCCTGGCGCTGGAAGAGGTTATGCGCGAGGACAAGCGCATCTTGCTGGTCTCCCAGCGCGATGCCGCCGAGGACGATCCCGACCCCTCCAGCATCTATGAGGTCGGCACGGTTGCATCGGTCCTCCAGCTGCTGCGCCTGCCCGACAACACGGTGAAGGTGCTGGTCGAAGGCAACCAGCGCGCCCAGGTTGCCCGTTTCACCGACCGTCAGGACTATTTCGAAGCCGAGGCCGTTGTTGTCGACGATGCCAGCGAAGACCTCAGTGAAGTCGAAGCGCTGGCCCGCACCGTCGTGTCGCAGTTCTCAAGCTACGTGAAGCTCAACAAGAAGGTGCCGCAGGAAGCCATCGAGTCGATTTCGCAGATCGACGATTACGGCAAGCTGGCCGACAGCGTCGCCGCTCACCTTGCCGTCAAGATCGCCGACAAGCAGGAACTGCTCGAAATCCCCACCATCACCGGCCGGCTGGAAAAGGTCTATGCCCTGATGGAGGGCGAGATTTCGGTCCTGCAGGTCGAAAAACGCATCCGCAGCCGCGTCAAGCGCCAGATGGAGAAGACCCAGCGCGAGTACTATCTCAACGAGCAGATGAAGGCCATTCAGAAGGAACTCGGCGACGACGAGGAACGCGACGAACTGGCCGAGATCGAAGAGCGCATTGCCAAGACCAAACTGTCCAAGGAGGCCCGCGAAAAGGCCGACGGCGAACTTAAGAAGCTGCGCCAGATGAGTCCGATGTCGGCCGAGGCAACGGTGGTGCGCAATTACCTCGACTGGCTGCTCGGCATCCCCTGGCGCCGCAAATCCAAGGTCAAGAAGGACCTTGAGTTCGCCCAGGGCGTGCTCGATGCCGACCATTACGGCCTTGAAAAGGTCAAGGAGCGCATCGTCGAATATCTCGCCGTCCAGCAGCGCACCAACAAGATGCGCGGTCCCATCCTGTGCCTGGTCGGCCCGCCCGGCGTCGGCAAGACCTCGCTCGGCAAATCGATTGCCCGGGCCACGGGCCGTGAATTCGTGCGCATGTCGCTCGGCGGCGTGCGTGACGAGGCCGAAATCCGCGGCCACCGCCGCACCTACATCGGCTCGATGCCCGGCAAGGTCATCCAGTCGATGAAGAAGGCCAAGAAGTCCAATCCGCTGTTCCTGCTCGACGAGATCGACAAGATGGGCATGGATTTCCGCGGCGACCCGTCATCGGCGCTGCTGGAAGTGCTCGATCCGGAGCAGAACTCCACGTTCATGGATCACTATCTCGAGATCGAGTACGACCTGTCGAGCGTGATGTTCGTCACAACGTCGAACACCCTGAACATCCCGCCGGCGCTGCTCGATCGCATGGAGATCATCCGCATTGCCGGATACACCGAGGACGAAAAGGTCGAGATCGCCCGCCGGCATCTGCAACCGAAAATTCTCGACAACCACGGCCTCGCCGAAAAGGAGTTCGAACTCACCGACGAAGCCCTGCAGGATGTCATCCGCCGCTACACCCGCGAAGCTGGTGTGCGTAATCTTGAGCGTGAGATTTCCACCATGGCCCGCAAGGCCGTGAAGGAATTGCTGATCTCCAAGAAACGCAAGATCAAGATCACCCCGAAGAACCTGGACGACTTCCTGGGCGTGCCGAAATTCCGCTTCGGTCAGGCCGAGGATGAGGATCAGGTCGGTGTCGTCACCGGTCTGGCCTGGACCGAGGTCGGCGGCGAGCTGCTGACCATCGAAGCCGTCATGATGCCTGGCAAGGGCAAGATGACGGTGACCGGCAACCTGCGCGACGTGATGAAGGAGTCGATTTCCGCAGCCTCGTCCTACGTGCGCTCGCGCTCGACCGACTACGGCATCAAGCCGCCGCTTTTCGACACCCGCGACATCCACGTCCACGTGCCCGAAGGCGCGACACCAAAGGACGGCCCGTCCGCCGGCATCGCCATGGTGACGGCGATTGTCTCGGTCCTGACCGGCATCCGTATCAGACGCGATATCGCCATGACCGGCGAGATCACCCTGCGCGGCCGGGTGCTGCCCATCGGCGGCCTGAAGGAAAAACTCCTGGCTGCTCTGCGCGGCGGTATCACCAAGGTGTTGATCCCGGAAGAGAACGTCAAGGATCTCGCCGAGATCCCCGACAACGTGAAGTCCGGCCTGGAGATCGTGCCCGTTTCGCGCATGGACGACGTGCTCAAGCATGCTCTGGAACGCCAGCCCGAACCGATCGAATGGGATGAAGCGGCCGAGGAAGCCGCCCGCGCCGCGGCTGCCGCCGGCGACGCCGCAGCCCAGGTGACCGCTCACTGACAAGGCACGTTTTCCGCGAAGCACCGCATGGCGCCGGCTGGCGCATGCGGTGCTTTCTCGCGCGTCACCGAGCTGCCCACATAAGCTTCTGTTAAGCCCGGTCGTTCAATATCACCAGTGCTGACGCACACGCAGTGGTGGACGGATGTCGAGGTTCGTAGATTCCCCGATAGGGCAGCGCAAGGTACAGATCGCCTTTGCGTTCCTGCTGCTTGCCGCCTCGGTGGCTGTCGGGGTGACCTGGCTGTCCGCCAAGCTGATCGGCAACCGCCTGGCCGCAGTGCAGGCCGAGCAGCAGGCCGATGTCTGGCAGCACAATGGCCGCAACATCCTGAGCAACGGAACCGCCGCGTTCACCGAGCGCCGGGTGGTTGCCGGCGATGCCGACGAGCTGTTCAGTTTCCTTCAGACCACCGATGCTTTCCGCATTGCCATGCTGGACGGGCAGGGCAAGGTTTTTTGGTCGTCCCGCGCCGGCGATATCGGGAATGACGACGCCTCGGCCAGCTTTGCCGCGCTGAAGCGGACCGGACAGACAGTGTCCGAACGCATCCAGATGCCCGCATCGAAGGTCGACCGCTTGCTGATCGATCACACGGCGCACGGCATCAAGCCGTCCGACAACCGTGAGACGGTTCAGGTCTATGTCCCCGTCATCAAGCGGGGCGAGTTCCTTGGTGCCTTCCGCCTACACTATGACGCAACCGATCTCCTCACCCGTTTCCACGAGTGGTCGCAATGGACCGCCGCCGTGGTCGCCGGACTGCAAATCCTGTTCTTCATCGCCATTGCCGGCACCGTCTACTCGTTCGCCCGCCAGCGCCTGGCCATCGAGGCCGACTTGTCCGAGGCGCGCGACGAGGCGGTTTCGTCACGCGAGCAGTTGCAGGTTGTCAATGAGAACGTCGTCAGCCTCAATCGCGATCTGAAAACCACCCTCGCGGACCTGCGCCAAGCCCAGGACGAGATTATCCGCAAGGGCAAGATGGCGCAACTTGGCCAACTGACCGCAACCGTCGCCCACGATCTGCGCAATCCTCTCGGCATTGTCCGCACCGCCGCCTACATGATCGGCCGCAAGGCCGGCGACACGGTGCCGGGGATCGAAAAGGCCCTCAACCGCATCGACAACGGTGTCACCCGATGTGACGACATCATAACCGAACTGCTTGACTTCGCCCGCTCCAAGGAACTGCAGCTCGAAACCCGTGACCTCGATGAATGGGTGCTGGGCATCGTACGCGAGCAGGCGAACCGGTTGCCCGAAACCGTGGCGCTCGAATGCCACGCCGGCCTTGCCGGCCAGCCTGTGGAGTTCGACCCGGGCAAGATGCAGCGCGCGCTGGTCAACCTGTTGAGCAATGCCTCCGAAGCAATGGTCGGCAAGACAGGGACCCGTCAGGCACCGGCTGTTGCCTATCCCAAGATCGTCGTCAAGACCGTGCAGACGGGCCGCGGTATCGAAGTTCACGTCATCGACAATGGTCCCGGCATTCCGCAGGACCAGATCGCCAAGGTTATGGAACCCCTGTTCACCACCAAGTCGTTCGGTGTCGGGCTCGGCATGCCGGCGGTCGAAAACATCCTCGAACAGCACAATGGCGGTCTTGAGATCAAATCCAAGCAGGGTGAGGGTGCGACAATGGTCATGTGGCTGCCGGCCCGCCAGCAGGAGGACAAGGCCGCATGAGCCTGCGGGAACCGTTGCGCATACTTGTTGTCGATGATGACGCCGACGCCGCCGATTCAATGGCGGAGCTTTTCGAGCTGGATGGCCATCACGTAACTGTTGCCTACGACGGCGACGCGGCTATCCGTGCCTACCGCGACACCAGCTTCGACATCGCCTTCATGGACATCATGATGCCGGGCCGCAACGGCGTCGAAAGCTTCTTTGAAATCCGCAAACTGCGGCCGGACGCCAGGGTCTACATGATGACCGGTTACAGCGTCGAGCAACTGGTCCAGCAGGCGATCGACAACGGCGCCATCGGTGTGCTGAGCAAGCCGATCAGTGCGGAAAAACTACACCGCGCGCTCAAGGAGGCCCGGCCTGAAGGGGTCGTGCTGGTTGCCGAGGACACACCCGGCTTCGCCCGGCAGCTAACCGGACTCGTGACGCAGCGCGGTTACGCGGCCTGCCTCGTGACAGACGTCCACAGCGCGCTTGAACAGGCAGACAGGCAACGCCCCGACGTTCTCATCCTCGATATCAGGCAGCCGGTCATCGACGGCCTGGAAGTCTACACGCGCCTGAAGGCCCGGCACGCGGCCATACTGACCATCATTGTGACCGGTCACGCCGGTGACCACACCAACACGTTCGAGGCCATGCGCGACATTGCCGTGACCGGTATTCTCAACAAACCGTATGATCCCGCCGAACTGCTCGACCGGTTGCAACATCTGGCTGCCTGATCGCGCAAAAGCCGCTGTTACGCCGCGGAAAATGTGCCGGAATCTTTAGGCGAATCAACATGTTCCGCGAATCAAACAGTCCGTGAATTTGCCTGTTTTTGTGCGCCGCTGACGATCTCACGTCTGATGCTGCCTCCACAAGCCATTGAAATCACGTCGAAATCACGCAAATGCCCGATTGCGCTTGCATTTTTGCCGGAATTCTCGCGTTTTTTGCATCAGGCATTGCCGGGTACCGCGTAATCCAGATGAACGGTATGAACGAGAAAGGACTACCGCTTATGAACAAGAATGAACTGATCGCCAAGGTTGCAGCCGACGCGAAACTGACCAAGGGCGAGGCAGGCGAAGCCGTCGAAGCGACCCTGGAAAACATCCAGGCTGCTCTGCAGCGCGGCGACGACGTGCGTCTGGTTGGCTTCGGCACCTTCTCGGTGTCGTCGCGTGCCGCGACCCAGGGCCGCGATCCGCGCACCGGCGCCGCGATCGCAATTCCTGCCTCCAAGAACGCAAAGTTCAAGGCTGGCAAGTCGCTGAAGGAAGCCGTCAACGGCTAACACCTGAAACCGCCGCACTTGCGCGGCATTCTCTGAACATCCCGCGCCGGCCAATGGCGCGGGATATTTTTGCACTTGGCCAAGCCGTGCATTGTGCAACCGCCGGAGTAGGCGGGCCGTCCGTCGGGTAGCTATTATATGCTTGCCGAAGCGCAGATCTGATTGTATTGCTTGCGCCGCAGGAGCGAACTGACGCCGCAGGGCGGATTCCAGGGCTCCTGGCCGGTAATGGGCGGTTAGCTCAGTTGGTAGAGCATCTCGTTTACACCGAGAGGGTCGGCAGTTCGAGCCTGTCACCGCCCACCACCACAAATCCTGAACCGGGGAGATCAACCGGGTGGATATCGCCGAGCTTCAAGCCTACGGACTGGTCCTTTGGGACACGGTCCTGGAATGGGCGGCAAGTCCGCAATTCTATGCCCAGATCGGTGCAATCGTCGCGGCGGTGCTGATTGCCCGCCTAGCCGCACGCATCATCCGCAACAAGGTACCGTATTTCAACCAGGAGCCGGGTGAGGGGCCGCTGCTGAAGGTCCGGCAATGGGTCTTCAACAGCCGCGACTTGCTGTTTCCCGTTCTGTGCGTGCTGGCGCTGGCCATCGCCATCGAAGTGGTGCTGGCCACGGTCGGTGCGGCGTGGCTGGTTCGCATCGCCCAGAGCATCAGCGTCGTCGCGCTGCTCTATGCCGCGATCAATCGTTTCATCAACCATCCCATCGTACGGTCCGCGGCCATTTGGGTGGGTATTCCCGTCGCGACCCTCAAAGTGTTCGGCTGGTTCGACGAAACGGTAGGCTTCCTCGACGGTGTCAGTCTGGAAGTCGGCAACATTCGGCTATCGCTGTATTTCCTCATCAAGGCAGCCTTGGCCGGCGGCTTCCTGTTCTGGCTCGGCCGCATGTCGTCCAATTTCGGCCGTAAGGTCATTCACAAACAGGAGGCACTTGACAAGCCGACCCGTGAACTGTTTGCCAAGCTGTTCGAGATCGCACTGTTCATGGTGCTGTTCGTGCTGCTGTTGCAGGTGCTCGGGCTCGATTTGACGGCACTGACGGTGTTCGGCGGGGCTTTGGGTGTCGGCTTGGGCTTCGGCCTGCAGCAGATTGCCTCGAACTTCATCTCCGGCATCATCATCCTGCTCGAACGCTCCCTGTCGACCGGTGACTACATCGAACTGGAGGACGGCCGCGCCGGCATCCTCAAGGATCTGAACATGCGGTCTTCGACGCTGGAGACCTTCGACGGCAAGGAAATCATGGTGCCGAATGAGAAGTTCATCACCACGTCTTTCGTGAACTGGACGCGCGACGACCCGCGCCAGCGTTACGAGGTCGAATTCTCCGTGGCCTATGAAACCGACCTGCACAAGGTACCGCCGGTCGTCGAGGAGGCTGTCGCCAGGCACCCCCGCGTCCTGATGGAACCCGAAGAACCCGATTGCGAGCTGCGCGGCTTCGGTGAGAGCGGCGTCAATTTCGGCGTCGAATTCTGGGTCGACGGCCTCGACGACGGTCCCAACAAATTCTCCTCCGACGTGCTGTTTCTGGTCTGGGATGCGCTCAAGGCCAACCACATCACGATCCCGTTCCCGCAGCGCGAGGTCCGCGTGGTCGGCGGCGAAACCTTGCTCGGCATCCACAAGAAGCCCTGACCGCCGTTGAAGCTCGTCCTGCACATCGGCCTCCACCGAGCCGCGTCGAGCTCAATCCAGGAATTGCTGCACAGTCACCAGGATGCGTTGCAGCGTGAAGGCATTGCCGCGGTCACGCAGACTATGGCGGTCAACGAACCCTTCCGGGTCTTCAAACAGCTGCGCGGCCATATGGTCGAACGGCGCGGCCTCGCTCCTTTGACCGATGACCTCTTGCGCTGGCTGGAACAAAGAGCGGGACAGACCGAATGCCTGACCTTTTCCGATGAAAACATGCCCGGCTTCATGCCCGGGAAACGCGCCGCGGCTTTTGCCCATGCCGACGGGCTTGCAGCGATCGTCGGTGGCTTGAAGGCGTACCACGATGTGCAGGTGCTGTGCGTACTGCGCGAGCATGTCGGCTATCTCCACTCGGTGCACAATTATCGCCGTGCCAGGACGGCTACTGCCGGGTTCCCGGCCTTTGTCAGCACCCTGGAACTCGCCTCGATCGACTTTTCCGGTCTGCTCGACACGGTTGCCGGAGCCGTCGGACAACGGAACCTGCACGTTCGTGACTTCCGCTGCGTGCCGGACAGCGGCGGCCGCGAACTCGTTGACGCACTCGCCGGCCTGTCCGGTTCGTCATGCCTCAAGGATGCGCGATTGCCGCAGGCCAACAGGTCGGCCGACGAGCCGGAACTGGCGGTGATCGAGGCGTTGAACGCCCAAGGCATTTTCGTGCCGTTCGGCGCACCCCGCCGCAAACTGCTGGCCGCCTTGCGGGCCGGACCGGCCGCACATCGCGATGACGAGGCCTCGGCGGTGTTTGACAGTATTCGCGGCGAGGCCCTGCAGCTTGGCTTCGCCATATCCTCGGAACGCCGCCTGCGCGCAGCGCTGCAGCTGACGGAAAAACGGGTCATCGGCCTTACGCGGTCCGTCACCCGCAACCGCGTCGTCAAGGCACTCGCGCAGGCTGCCCGCCCCGCTGCAACCGCAGCGGATGACCGCCGGACGGACTTCGACCTGTGGCAGCGTTTCGCCGGCGACCGCCGCAACATCGCCCGCAACTGGCTGCCAGGTTGGCAAGACCTGGCGCCGCCGGCACAATGATCCGTTTCCGGGCGCTCCTGGATCAAAACATCACGGCATGAAAGCAATTGGCGGCTTGACTTGCGCGCGTTATGCTTTAAATCCATCGCCACCAACGAGACCGATTTGGTGCCTTTTGCGCGGGTGTAGCTCAGTTGGTTAGAGTGCCGGCCTGTCACGCCGGAGGTCGCGGGTTCGAGCCCCGTCACTCGCGCCATTATTCCAATGACTTAGCAGAATCTTCCAACTAGCTTTGCCGGGTGAGAGTTGGAAGAATTCCAACTTTTCTGCATGATTCGTTCCATTCACAGCTTGCGGCAGGCCGCAGCGCCACTCTTCCGGTTCTGGAGGCCTCGCCCGGAATCGAACCGGGGTATACGGATTTGCAGTCCGCTGCGTCACCACTCCGCCACGAGGCCAGCATCACAGTCGAGTGTGTGCGTGCCGGTTTATAGTGGATGCCGGGCCGGCTTACAATGACCAGATGTGTTTATTGTTGAACAATCCTGAAAAGCCCCAGCGAACCCTGTTCTGAACGCCACGCGTTAGGATTCGCGTAATATTTACGGTAACTTACTATTATCCAACTCATTCGCATTTTATTGAACTGACGCCCTGTTTGTGGCTCCATGCACCCAAGGCAGTTTGTCTGCGGCCGCTCGGGGACCTGGAACAGATGTTCAGGCAGCGACCGCCGGACAGAACAAGACCGCAAAAGCGGCTTTCAGGTGTGGGGCGTAGAATGAGTAAGCAGATCACGGGACGAATCTCTCCCAAGGGTACGGGCAAGCTGGCCAGTTCGCATCTGGCGCCGTTCGTGACCCTTCTGGCCTGTGTGTGCCTGACCATTCCGGCAATGGCCGGCGAGACCATGCGCTCGGCACTCACCCATGCCTACCGCTCAAGCCCTGAATTGCAGGCCGAACGTTATCAGCTGCGCGCCGTTGACGAGCAGCTGCCTCAGGCTCAATCAGGCTGGAAGCCGACTGTCGAAGCCTCCGCCACCGTGGGCTACAAGTACGAGAACAGCGACAAGAACGGCCAGAAGGATGGCGATCTGCAGGGCTTCAAGGTCACCCTGCGCCAGCCGGTGTTTCGCGGGTTCAGAACGGAGAACGCCGTTTCGCAAGCCCATCAGGTGATCGCCGCCGAAGAGCAGAACGTCGTTCGGCTTGAACAGGATGTGCTGCTCAAGGCGGTTTCCGCCTACATGGATGTCATTCGCGACCGCGATATCGTGCGGCTGCGCAACAATCAGGTCGGTATTCTGAAGCAGGAACTGCGCGCCACCCGCGGACGCTTCTCGCTGGGCGAAGTGACCCGCACCGATGTCGCTCAGGCGACCGCTCGCTACCAGTCGGCGATCGGTAATCTCGAGAATGCCAAGGCCGACCTGAACATCAGCATCAGTGCCTACTTGCGTTTCGTCGGCCGCTCCCCGCGCCGGCTGACCCGACCGGGACTGCCCCGCAACCTGCCGAAATCGGTCGAGCACGGTGTGCGGCTGGCCGAGCAGTATCACCCGGAAGTCAAGATGGCGATGCACAAGGAAGTTGCCGCGCGCCATTTCGTCAAGGTGCGCCGTGGCGATCTTCTGCCGCGCGTCGCCCTGGAGGCGGAATACGGTTATGAATCCGGTCTGTCCAACACCCTTGGCGACACCCAGGAGGCCGTGGTGCGCGGTGTGCTGACCATTCCGCTCTACCAGGCCGGTACGGCCCATTCCCGTTTGCGTGAGGCCAAGGAACTGGCCAGCCGTCGCCGCATGCTGATCCTCGATGCCCGCCGCAAGATCCGCAGTGAGCTCATGCGGGTCTGGAACCGTTACACAGAGGCGAGCCGCAGGATCGGGATCATCAAGGCGCAGGTCGGCGCCGCCATGGTGGCCGTTGAGGGCGTGCGCCGCGAGGTTCTGCTCGGTTCGCGCACCACCCAGGAAACGCTCGATGCCGAGCGTGAACTGATGAACACCCGCATCGCGCTGGCCGTCGCCAGGCGCGACAGGATTGTGCGCGCTTACGAGGTTCTGAGCGCCACCGGGCAGCTTACGGCCAAACGATTGTCGCTCGGCGCAAACTGACAACGCCTTCGCCTTACTTTTGACGGATTGTTCATAAGCCGGGAAAATCTGTTCGCATCGCCGTCGCGAGCGGTTACTTTCATGTCAGCAGGCCTGACCTGTGAAAATGATTCGTCTCGAAAAGATGCGCAACCCCGGATGGCCAAACCACAACCAGCTCCCGACCCTTCCGTCGAAGAAATGCTGAGCACGATTCGCCGGGCAATCGACGAAGAGACAGCCAAATCGGTACAGGATCCGGCCAGGCAGGCCGCGGTCAGCGGGTCGATGCGTGAAATGCGGGTCAGTCTGCAGCCGCCAGGCTCAGCGCCGGCCAAGCCCGCGCCGGGCGGTCCGGCTCCAGTCCGCCCCGAACCAGCGCTGTCCGCCCCGCCACCGCCTCCCGTCGCGACCACCCGCGTGACAGCCGGGCCCGGCAAGCCGTTTGCCGGTATCATGGGCGGCGATGTTCGCCTGGAAGAGGCGCTGGCGCGTTTGCAGCGGGCCGAGCGCCGGCAGGAAAAGAACCAGCCGCCGGTGGCTCCGATGGCACCGCGTGTGGAAGCACCGCAGCGGACACCGGCGCCGCTGCCGCCGCGGCCCCAGCGGACGTACCATACCTCGCCGCCGCTTGCCGGCAGCGAAGGCCCGACCTATTCCAGCCGTCCGAACATGGCTGCTCAGGGCAGCCCTGTTAACCGCCGGCAGGCTACGGTAAAAGCGCCGCCGGCACCGCCGCTGGCGGCAGCTCAACCGTCGCCGACGGCCGAGACTGTGCCGCAGCCCGCGCCAATCCAGTCGGCCCTTGATCCACTGCGCAGTGCCGACGCCGGGCGCAAGCAGCCGCCACCACCTGTCAGGGAGCCGGGGACGCCGTGCACCCCAGCGGCGACTGCCGTGCAACTGCCGGGACTGTTGTCGAACTCGGCCGAACAAGCAGCTACGGATGCCTTTGCCCGCCTCAGCGAGGAGGTGCTGATGCGCTCACTCGGCGGCGGCGACCGGCTTGCCGACACCACACGCGACATGCTGCGGCCGATGCTCAAGTCGTGGCTCGACCAGAACCTGCCGGAACTGGTCGAACGCCTGGTGCGCGAGGAGATCGAGCGCGTCGTGCGCCGCGGCGGCCACTGACGGCTGCAGCTGCGGTTGAAACTTGGCCAGCCTTGGTGTTTATAGCGCACAACGTTTGACCCGTGCCTGCTTCGCCAAGGCGGCAGGCGCTTCCCATCACCGGTGAAAAGCCCGACATGCTCGACAAGCACTACGATCCCGCTGCCAGCGAGCAGCGCATTTACGACCTCTGGGACAAGGCCGGGGCGTTTGCCTGCGGCCAGAAGAAGGGCGCCGAGCCGTTCTGCATCATGATTCCGCCGCCGAACGTGACCGGTTCGCTGCACATGGGTCATGCGCTCAACGACACCATTCAGGATATCCTGTGCCGGTTCGAGCGCATGCGCGGCAAGGACGTGCTGTGGCAGCCCGGCATGGACCATGCCGGCATCGCCACACAGATGGTGGTCGAGCGGCAACTGATGGAGAACCAGGAGCCGAACCGCTGGGACATGGGCCGGGAAAAGTTCATCGAGCGCGTCTGGGAATGGAAGGAGGTGTCCGGCGGCACCATCATCGACCAGTTGCGCCGGCTCGGCGCGTCCTGCGACTGGAGCCGCGAGCGCTTCACCATGGACGACGGGCTGTCGGCCGCCGTCCTCAAGGTGTTCGTTCAGCTCTACCGCGAAGGGCTGATCTACAAGGACAAGCGCCTGGTCAACTGGGACCCCAAGCTGCACACGGCGATTTCCGACCTGGAGGTCGTGCAGGTCGAGACCAAGGGCCACCTGTGGCACTTCAGGTATCCGATCGAGGGCGAGGAGGGCCGCTTCGTCACCGTCGCGACCACCCGGCCGGAGACCATGCTCGGCGACACCGGCGTGGCTGTCCATCCGGACGACGAGCGCTACAGCGATATCGTCGGCAAACATGCTGTGCTGCCGCTGGTCGGGCGCCGCATTCCAATCGTCACCGACGAGCACGCCGACCCGGAGCAGGGCTCCGGCGCGGTCAAGATCACCCCGGCTCACGACTTCAACGACTTCGAGGTCGGCAAGCGCGCCGGCCTGCGCCAGGTCAACATCTTCGATACCCATGCGCGGCTGATGCTGGAGGCTAACGAGGACTTCCTGGAAGGGCTGGCAGAAAGCGATGACCTGGCCGCGACGCTGGCGATGCACGGCATGGACCGCTTTGCGGCGCGCGATGCCGTCATCGAGCGCATGCAGGCCGCCGGGTTGGTCGACAAGATCGAGGAACACGTCCACCAGGTGCCGCACGGCGACCGCGGCAATGTTCCTATCGAGCCCTATCTGACGGCCCAATGGTACGTCGATGCGGAAACCCTGGCCCAGCCGGCCATCGAGGCGGTTGAGAAGGGCGACACCGTCTTCGTACCCAAGAACTGGGAGAAGACCTATTTCGAATGGATGAGAAACATCCAGCCCTGGTGCATCTCGCGCCAGCTCTGGTGGGGCCATCAGATTCCGGCCTGGTACGGCCCGGATGGCGAGGTGTTCGTTGCCGAGACCGAGCAGCTGGCGCTTGATCAGGCCGAAAGCCACTACGGCTCGCGCGTTGCGCTGACCCGCGACGAGGACGTGCTCGACACCTGGTTCTCATCCGCCCTGTGGCCGTTCTCGACCCTGGGCTGGCCGGAGGACCCCCCGGAACTGAAGCGCTATTACAAGACCGATGTCCTGGTCACCGGCTTCGACATCATCTTCTTCTGGGTCGCCCGGATGATGATGATGGGCCTGCACTTCATGAAGGACGAGGACGGCAAGCCCGAGGTGCCGTTCCATACCGTCTATATTCATGCCCTGGTCCGCGACGAGAAGGGCCAGAAGATGTCCAAGTCCAAGGGCAACGTGATGGACCCCCTGGAACTGATCGATGAGTACGGCGCCGATGCTCTGCGCTTCACGCTCGCTGCCATGGCAGCGCAAGGACGCGACATCAAGATGTCGACATCTCGCGTCGAGGGCTACCGCAACTTCGGCACCAAACTGTGGAACGCCGCCCGGTTCTGCGAGATGAACGAGGCGCGCAGGGATGCCGACTTCGACCCCGCCGCCACCCGCCTGACCGTCAACCGCTGGATCGTCGCCGAGGCGGCCAAGACCCGCGATGCCGTCGCCGGGGGCATCGTCGAGCACCGCTACAACGAGGCCGCCGGCGCCATCTATACCTTCGTCTGGAGGGTGTTCTGCGACTGGTATCTGGAGTTGATCAAGCCGGTGCTGAACGGCGATGACGAGGCGGCGATTGCCGAAACCCGCACCACCGCCGCCTGGGCGCTCGACCAGATCATGATCATGCTGCACCCGTTCATGCCGTTCATGACCGAGGAATTGTGGATGAAGACCGGCGGCGAGGGCCTGCTGATGCAGACCGCCTGGCCCGACTTCCGCCACTGCAGCCGCGGCAAGGCGGCCCAGGAGGTCGAATGGCTGATCGATTTCATCACCAAGGTGCGCTCGGTGCGTGCCGAGATGAACGTGCCAGCCGGGGCGAAGATTCCCTGCGTCATCACCGGCGCCAGAGCCGTAACCCGCGGCGAGATCGCCCAGTGGGAAACCGAAATGATGCGCCTGGCCCGGCTTGACAGCATCGAGTTCGCCGACGAGGTGCCGGGCGGCGCCGCCCAGATTGTCCTCGGCGAGGCGACCGTCGCCCTGCCGCTGGCCGGCGTCATCGACTTCGACGCCGAAAAGACCCGTCTGGCCAAGGAACTGGACAAGATCGCCAAGGACATCGCCCAGATCGACGCCCGCCTGGCCAACCAACAATTCGTCGCCAAGGCCCCGCCCCATGTCATCAAAGAGGCCCGCGAACGCCGGGCGGAGCTGGGTGAAAAGAAGGCCAAGGTCGACGAGGCCGTCGAACGGCTGAAGGCGTTTGGGTGAGGTGACGATTGATGTCCATGTCATCTCCGAAACCCTCCCCCTTGTGGGGAGGGTGGGCATTGCGTCAGCAATGACCGGGTGGGGTATGGGCCGATCAGCGGGTTCCGTGCGTATGACTAAGGCTCTCCCCGGGTGCAGCCGCTGCTCCCCACCCCTAACCCCTCCCCACAAGGGGGAGGGGAAATGTGTTCACCGAGCTTGCCCATGAAAATCCTCGCCTACAAGCCCGGTCATGACGGCCATATCGCCTGGCTGGAGGACGGCGGGCTCAAGTTTTCCATCGAGCGCGAGAAGGATTCCGGACCAAGGTATGGGGCGGTGAACACGGAGCTTTGGCTTAAGGCGCTGGAGCTGACGGGCGATGTGCCGGATGTGCTGGCCGTGTCGGGCTGGGCGCGGCAGTGGCGGCCGATGGGGGAGTTCATAGAGGCCGGATATTTCGGAGAGACGGCGGACAATATCGTCGACCGGCCGCACAGGTTCCTTGGCCGAAATATCCGGCTGTTTTCCTCCTCGCACGAACGCTCGCACCTGCTCGGCAGCTATGCCATGTCGTCGTTTGCGCAAGGTCAGCCGGTCTACGCGCTGGTCTGGGAGGGTATGATCGGGTCGTTCTACCGGATCGGCGGGGATCTGGAGATCAAAAAGCTCGGCACGCCGATGGATGGGCCGGGGCACAAGTATTCCGCCATCTACGGCATCGCCGATCCGGGCTTTCCGGTCGACAGCCCGCGCCCGCGCCACGAGGACGCCGGCAAGCTGATGGCGCTGGCCAGTTTCGGCACCCGGCGCGCTGCCAACCTGGAGGAACGCCGGATCATCGAGCGCATTCTCGACTGGCCGTCGAACGAACGCGCAGTGCGCAAGGACGCCTTCCTCGACAGTCCCTATCTCAACATCGGCCTGCATCACGACAAGTTCCGCGATCTCGCCTGGCAGATGCAGCAGGCGGTGTTCCAGCGCTTCTACGACTATGCCGAACAGCGCATGGGCGAGCGCCTGCCGCTGCTGATCTCCGGCGGCTGCGGCCTCAACTGCGACTGGAACAGCGCCTGGAAGACCTGCGGGCTGTTTTCAGACGTGTTCGTGCCGCCGTGCGCCAACGACTCAGGCTCCGCCATCGGCACCGCAGCGGACGCTCTATGGCATTACACCGGCAAGACAAAGATCGACTGGACGGTTTATGCCGGCGAAGAATTCGTGATGGACGAGGCCGACCTCACCGGCTTTGAGGAAAAGGCGCGCGACAACACCGAGGTCGCTCAGCGACTGGCCGCTGGCGATGTGATCGCCTGGGTCCAGGGCAAATACGAGATCGGCCCGCGCGCCCTGGGCAACCGCTCACTTTTGGCCGCGCCGTTCACCGCCAAGACCCATGCCCGCCTCAACCACATCAAGCAGCGCGAGGCGTTCCGCCCGATCGCGCCGATCTGCATGGAAGAGGAAATCGACCGCCTGTTCGAGCACCACGGGCCTAGCCCGCACATGCTGTTCTTCCAGCAGGTCAGGACTGATGCCATCAAGGCCGTCACCCACGTCGACGGCTCAGCCCGCCTGCAATCCGTGACAGCGGAGCAGAACCGCGAGATGCACGACCTGCTCACCGCCTTCAAACAAGAGACCGGTTACGGCATCCTGTGCAACACGTCGCTGAACTTCAAAGGCACCGGCTTCATCAACCGCCTGAGCGATTTGGCAAGGTATGCAAGCGAGCACGGATTGGACGGGTTTGTCGTGGGCGAAAGGTACTATCGGCGGGGTTAGAGCACTTTCCGATCATATGGAATCACTTGACCGGGTTTCCGCGTTCGCTGGCCAGGCATGCTTTGCGCCATGGCCTGGTTGGCCATAAGCGAAGGATAACGCAGTCCAGCGGGCACGGAAATCCGGCCTTTGGTGGGCCAAATTCGCCCATTTGGTGCGTTCCGGCGCTTGCCCGATGCACCGCATCACGCCCGCGCACCGCGCCTGCCATATGAGCGAATTTGGCTCCATCAAGTGATCCCATATGATCGGAAAGTGCTCTAGGCACACTATGTTTGAATGTTTGAGCCTGACTCTTACTGATGGAAAACCGTAGCCATTTCAACACGGTACACCAGTCAGAAAAGTCAAACGCAGATACCGACGGTATCAGGCAAATTCGAGGGGTTCGATTGCCGACAGATCGGTTCCCCGTGCCGCGCGGGCCATGTCGAAATTGACCTGCATGTTCATCCAATATTGCGGTGTCGTGCCGAAAAGCCGGCCCAGCCGCAACGCGGTGTCGGACGTCATGCCGGTTGTGCCCTTGACGAGACGTTCGATGCGAGTGCGTGGCACGCCGAGCCGTTCCGCAAGCGCCATCGAGCTGACCTCAAGCGGATCAAGATAAAGTTCTTTCAGCACTTCGCCGGGGTGCATAGGCGCGGTGAGTAAGCTCATCCCTGTATCCTCTCAATGGTAGTCGACGATTTCGACATCTGCCGGTCCTTGCGGCGTCCACGTAAAACAGATGCGCCACTGTCGATTAAGACGTACCGAGTGCTGGCCAGAGCGTTGTCCAGACAGCGCTTCGAGCTGGTTGCCCGGTGGAAACCGCAAGTCTTCCAGCGCCGCCGCCGCATCGAGCGCTGTGAGCATGGCGCGGGTTCGCGTGATCAAATCGCTTGGGAAGCCCTTGCCGTAGCGATCTTCCAGGGCGTCCTTCGCGAACTTGCCCTTGGCGCTCAGTATCATCAATCATGTGTATCATATAATGATACGCGTATCAACACATGATACGGGCACCTCAGTTCCGAAACCCGTACTCCAGCACAAAGAACTCCGGCTTCAGACCGGCCAGGGGTTCGCGCAGTTTGGCCAGTTCTTCCTCCGGCCCATGGATTTCCAGCTTGGCCAGGTCGGCGATCTTGAGGGCTTCCTGCAGCAGCGGGCCGACGTTGTCGAGGTGTGCGAGAACGCCCTCGGCGTCGCTGTAGCCTTCCCGGCAGTGGGCGACGTCGCCGTTGAAGCTGAAACCGTAGAACAGGCATTTTGGCTCGGTCTTAGTCTTCTCGACGAAGGCATCGCAGCCCGCCTTGAACTCGTCCACCTTGCCGTCGTGGATCTTGAAATAGGGCACGATGGTGCAGCACGTGTCGTTTGTCGCCATGGGGCCTCTCCTGTTGTTGGGGTTCTTCGCAAGGCAGGCTAGCCGAAAGCCGGGGCAGGGCGCAACGGGCCTTGCGGGCCAACGGCAATCGCTCTAGGTAGAGGCGTTCATTTCAGACCGCAAAAGGTTCGTTTGCCATGACTGCCATCGTCGATACCCGAACCCCCGACCCGAAGAAGTTCATCAAGGGCGCTACGCAGGATTGGGAGATCATCATCGGCATGGAGGTTCATGCCCAGGTGTCGGCCAAGGCCAAGCTGTTCTCCGGCGCATCGGCCGAGTTCGGCGGCGAACCGAATGACCACGTGTCGCTGGTCGATGCGGCGATGCCGGGCATGTTGCCGGTAATCAATGAGTTCTGCGTCGAGCAGGCGGTGCGCACCGGGCTTGGGCTGAAGGCCGAGATCAATCACTACTCGGTGTTCGACCGCAAGAACTACTTCTATCCCGACCTGCCGCAGGGCTACCAGATCTCGCAGTTCAAGCAGCCGGTGGTGGGCGAAGGTAAGGTGCTGATTGACATGCCCGAGGAGGGCACCGTGGAGGTCGGCATCGAGCGACTGCACCTGGAACAGGATGCCGGCAAGTCGCTGCACGACCAGCACCCGACGATGAGTTTCGTCGATCTCAACCGCTCCGGCTGTGCGCTGATGGAGATCGTGTCGAAGCCCGACATGCGCTCGGCCGATGAGGCCAAGGCCTATGTCGGCAAGCTGCGCACTATCATGCGCTATCTCGGCACCTGCGACGGCAACATGGAACAGGGCTCGCTGAGGGCCGACATCAATGTTTCGGTGCGCGCGCCCGGCGGCGACTTCGGTACCCGCTGCGAGATCAAGAATGTCAACTCGATCCGCTTCATGGGCCAGGCGATCGAATACGAGGCGCGGCGCCAGATCGGCATACTGGAGGACGGCGGCGAGATCGACCAGGAGACCCGGCTGTTCGATGCCCGAAAGGGCGAAACCCGCTCGATGCGCTCCAAGGAAGAGGCGCATGACTACCGCTATTTCCCCGACCCTGACCTGCTGCCGCTCGAGCTTGACGATGCGATGATCACGCGCATCGAGGCCTCGCTGCCGGAGCTGCCCGATGAAAAGAAGGCCCGGCTAGTGAAGGAATTCGGCCTGTCGCACTACGATGCAGATGTGCTGATTTCCGAGCAGGCCTCGGCCGATTTTTATGAGCAGGTCGCCAGGGGCCGTGACGGTAAAATGGCCGCCAACTGGGTGATCAACGAGCTGTTCGGCCGTCTCAACAAGGAAGACCATGGGATTGGCGACTCACCCGTCAGCGCCGAACAACTCGGTGCCATCGTCGACCTGATCGGCGAAGGCACGATTTCCGGCAAGATCGCCAAGGACCTGTTCGAGATCGTGTGGGCCGAGGGTGGCGACCCGAAGCAGATCGTCGAAGATCGCGGCATGAAGCAGGTCACCGATACCGGCGCCATCGAAGCGGCTGTGGACGAGATCATCGCCGCCAATCCGGACAAGGCCGAACAGGTCAAGGACAAGCCGAACATGGTCGGCTGGTTCGTCGGCCAGGTGATGAAGGCAACCGGCGGCAAGGCCAACCCGCAGGCCGTCAACGAGATGCTGCGCGACAAGCTCGGTGTTGAGTGACCTTGTCATACGCCCGGGCAAGGCGGACGACGCCGAAGCCGTCAGCACTTTGCTGCGCATTACGTGGCATGACACTTATGACCCCATCATGGGTGCCGAGGGCGTCGATGAGATCAGCGCGCGCTGGCACGCTCCCGAGCGGTTGAAGGGGGAGTTGGCAGGAAAGGGGCAATTTCTGGTTGCCGATCTCAGCGGCAATCTTGCCGGTCATAGCTTTGCCGCACCTGTCGCCGGCGGCACCGTCAAGCTGCACCGTCTCTACGTCTTGCCCGACGCTCAGGGCAGGGGAGTTGGAGTCGAGCTTTTGAAGAAAGTGCGAAGCTATTCTCGCGGACTGACCATCCAGCTTGAGGTGCAGCAGGAAAACACCGGCGCCGTCGGCTTCTACAAGCGCCACGGATTCCTGATCACCGGCGAAAGCGCCCATTGCGGCGGCGACAGCGATGTGCCGTCGTTCATCATGGAGCGGAAGGGTGAGTGAGCTCGCGATCCGGCCTGCCAGGCGCGCTGACGTGCCGGCCGTCGTTGCGTTGCTGGCGGACGATGTGCTCGGCAAGACGCGCGAAGCGGACAAGGGTGGACTTGATCGCTACTTCGCTGCTTTTGATGAGATCGACGCCGATGCCCGCAATCACCTGATGGTGGCGGAGCAGGGCGGCGAGGTGATCGGCACCTATCAGGTGACCTATATCCCCTACCTGTCGCGCGGCGGCAACGAGCGGGCGCTGATCGAGGCGGTCCGTGTCGCCTCGCATCTGCGCGGTGCGGGTATCGGGCGCCGGATGATGCTGTTCGCGCTCGATGAAGCGCGCAAGCGCGGTTGCCTTCTGGCGCAATTGACGACAGACAAGCAGCGGGACGACGCGCACCGATTCTATTTGTCGCTCGGTTTCAAGGCCACGCACGAAGGCATGAAGCTGGCGCTGTGAAGGGCCGCGAATGGCACTCAGACGCAAAGCCGCCGATCAGGTGGACAGTGTACCCGGGCCGGCGGCCAAGCGGCGGCGCAACCGGGGCAAGTTCCTGTGCGCCCTGGGTTTCGTTCTAGCCATTCTGGCCTTGTCGACCCACTGGCTGGCCCGCGCCTACCTGGTGTTTGACTTCTTCAACAACCTGACCCTGCAGTACGCCATTGCTGCGGCCGCCTTCGCCATCGGCTACCTGATGCCGCGCGCCCGGGTGATGACGGCACTGGTGCTGATCCTCGCCGGACTGCTCGCCGTGTCGGTGTGGCCGCACTATGTCAGCGATCAGCCCGTGCAGGTAGCCGAACTGCGCGCCGGCGAACGGGCGGTCAAACTGATGACCTTCAACACCTGGTCGCTCAATCGCGATTGGCAGGCCATCGTCGCCGAAATCGAACGCCACGATCCGGACATCGTCACCATGGTCGAATTCGGCGAGGAAAAGCGCAAGGCATTCTATGCTCTCAAAGCCCGCTACCCCTACTCAGAGCATTGTATGGACAAGCGCTACTGCCACCTGGCCATGATGTCCAAACTGCCGCTTTATGATGTAAAGGCCCGCTCCCCATGGCAGGGACCGCCCTACATCCGCGCCCGTCTCGGTCCGGAATACGGCCGTACCCATGTGTTCGGTGTCCACTCCACCCGCCCGCCGCACGTGCGCTCGCAGATTCAGCAAATCAACACCCTGGCCCGGTTCCTGAAGAAGTTCGCCGGCCCAAAGATCGTCATGGGCGACTTCAATTCGACGCCCTATGCCACATTGCTGACCCGCTTCACCGCGAACTCGGGCCTGACCCGGCTCACCAGCCTGCCGACATTTCCGGCCCGTTTCGGTCCGTTTCCGCAGATCGCCATCGATCACGTCTTCCTGTCGCGCGAACTGCGCCAGCTGAGCCGGGCACGCATCGGCCAGAACGCCGGATCGGACCATTATCCGGTCATCGTCGACATCGCCGTGCCTGCCGATTGAGCCGGGCGGTCCTGCGAATTTCCGGCCCCGGCTTCGCGCTGCGTGGTTAGCAGCCGGTGAATCGTTTGCCTAAAACGATGCACTGTGAGAATGCACAAGCTATTGAAAAATAACGATAAATACAATTTCTTGCAACTTCGCTTAAAGCAAATTTTTATGACTTGTTGAAGGCCCGTTAAGCCTGTCGCTTAACTGCGCGTTTTAACCTTACCGGTCAACATACACCCGTCGCTTGGATGTACCAGCGGCGCCGGGACAGGGGCGAAAAACCAAGCAAAGACCATATACCCGGCCAACTGTGACGAAAAGCTGCAACAGGGAGAACGATCGTGGCTAGAATGGACATGGCTTTCGTAGAAAAAGCCGAACTGGCAGCCGGGGGCGGCGCCGCGGAAACACTTTTCAACCTTGGCATGATGTACTGCATCGGCCGCGAAGTGGAGCAGGATCTGATTTCGGCCCACAAGTGGTTTAACCTGGCCGCCCTGCGCGGCAGCGAGGAAGCACGCCAGTACCGGTTGGAAATCGCTCAGGAAATGTCTGCCGACCAGATCGCCGAAGCGCAACGCCGCGCCCGCGACTGGATGTCCATGCACTGACCTTGCCGGGCCGGGTGCCTGGAACGCATCCGGCCTTTATCCGTTCAGTAGCGCGGCTCCAGGTCCGTGCCACCACGCATGTCGTGGTTCTCAAGCCGGTACATTTCGGCTTCATGGATCGCCCGTTCGCGGTAGATCCGGTAAATCTCGGCTTCGTAGATATCGGCCTGGCCATTGATCCGGTCAGCCGTACTGTTGAGCGGCGGCAACCGCTCCGCACCAGGCGCATAGCTGTGGCCCTTGGGGACGAACTGATCCACGGCCAGGGCGCCCCCGGTGGAGATTACGGTGGCTGCCACGCCGGCCAGCATTGCTGAAAACACTCTCACGAACACTCTCCCTTACCCTTCCAGGCCGGCACAAACGGCCAACTCGGCCAGACGCCGTATTCCGGGCTTAGCCAGACTCCGTCCACAAGTCAATCTAGCCGATACTTTCGGACATGACACGCTAATAATTGATTAAGCATGTCACGTCCATGTGCGCTGAGTGAGAGGGTTACTGATCGAAGAGAACTTCATCGACCAGCTTGCTGGCTTCGCCCTGGTGCGCCGCCAATTGTTCGACGGGCAGGGGGTCCGGTTTGAACGCTCCCCAGGCGCGAACCATTTCAGAGGCCTCGATGCCCGGTTTGACCGGGTACTCGAAGTTGCCCTCGGCATAGATCTGCTGAGCGGCCGGCGACGACAGGAACTCCATCAGCTTGAGCGCGTTGTCCCGGTTCGGCGCATGCTTGGTCATCGCCATGCCGGAGATGTTGACGTGCGTCGTGCCGTCATCCCAGGTCGGAAACACGATGCGCGCCGCCTTGGCCCAGTCCTTCTGTTCAGGATGCTTCTCGTTGGTCGCCATCTTGCCCATGTAATAGGTGTTGGCGACCGCCAGATCGCATTCGCCATAGAAGATCGCCTTGGCCTGGGCACGCTCGTTGCCGACCGGCTTGCGCGCCAGGTTGGCCTTGACGCCGGCCAGCCAGGCCTTGGTTTTTTCAGCGCCCTGACGGGCAATCATCGCAGCTATCAGGCCGAGGTTGTATGGGTGCTGGCCGGAGCGGATGCACAGCTTGCCCTTCCACTTCGGATCGGCCAGTTCAGCATAGCTGAGCGCATCCTGTTTGACGCGCTCGCGTGAGGCGTAGACCACCCGTGCCCGCATGGTCAGCGCGAACCAGCGGTCTTTGGCGTCGCGCAGGCTTGCGGGAACGTTTTCCGAGATAATCGGTGAGGCAACCGGCTGCACCAGGTCCAGATTGGCCGCGTCGACCAGCCGGGTAACGTCGCTCGACAGCAGAACGTCTGCCGGGCTGTTCGCGGCTTCCTGGTTGAGCCGCTCGACCAGGCCTTTCTTGGCGAAGATGAAGTTTACATTGATGCCGGTTTCTTTTGTGAAGGCATCAAATAGCGGTTGGATCAGGCTCGGCTGACGGTAGGAGTAGACATTCACCACCTCATCGGCTTGGGCACGCGGCCCACCGGCAAGTACGCTCAGGCAAAGTGCGACAGCCAGTGCCAGTGTGTGACGCAATACGGGAATCATCTCTCGAGTCCTCTGAAGGTTCTTCCGTTTGAAACATGTGCGCTGCATGGCCCGGAGCCATGCGGGCTGACGGCACCACTAGTACCGGCGTTTGCGCCTGTCAACAAAAACCAACTAATTTGCTCAACTATTAGAACGATTCAAAAATCGATTGTTATCAGTAGTTTGGAACGATTCAAAACAATCTACACGAAGTGCGGTTGCGATTCTTCGGCCTGTCGTGAGGCCCTGTATCAAAACATTTCAAATCGTTCATGTTCGGTTCATGTGGCTTGTGGGAGTTTACGGCAAGGGCAAGAGCCCAAACTTCATTGCAGAGGACCCAGATCATGATGCACAGACTGAAAGTTGCAGGTATGGCCATGGCGTTTGCCGTCGCAAGTGCGGGCACAATTGGAGCCGCCACAAGCGCATCGGCCGCCACGCTGCCCCTGACGCCGGCCCCGCTGGCGCTGCAGGACGGAGCAACGGTACTGCCGGTCGAAAAAGTCGGCGAAAGGCGTGCGCGACAGCGTCGGCGTGCGTTCCGTCGCGGCTACCGGCGCGGATACCGCCGTGGCGCATACAACAGCCGTTATCATGGCCCGCGCTATCGTTACCGCCGTGGCCGCCATCGCCACTACCACAACGGCTATTGGTATGCCGTTCCGTTCTGGCTTGGCACGGCTGCGATCCTCAACTCGTACAACCGGCCGTACTACTATGAACCGGCCCCGGCCTACCGTCCGCGCTACAGCAGGCACGTGCGCTGGTGCCTGAACCGCTACCGGTCGTACAACCCGCGTACCGATCAGTTCCTGTCCTATAGCGGCCACTACAAGTACTGCCGCAGCCCATACCGGCGGTAAGCGCTAACCAGCACAATACCTTCATCGCGTCCGGTCGCAAGACCGGGCGCGGTTTGCATTCGCCGCTTGCAGCCTGGACCGCGGCCTTCGCAGAGCTGGCGGTATTAGACCGGTTGGTGAAATCAAAGCCGCGTGTTCTGCGCCAACAAGGCGGCGCGCGCCACGGCTTCGGCTATGCTTTCCCCGGTTGCTTTCGGCGCCTTCAACTGCTCTGCAGCCTCATCAAAACTCAATGCTTCACAGCGCTCAACCACACGGTCTACAGATCCCGGGTCCACCTCGCGACCCGGTTGCAACTTGGTTATGATTGCAATCCCCGTCGGGTGCGCCGCCAGCACCTGGATTTCGAGGCCGGGACACAGTGAACGAAGTGCCGGAAGCGCTTTCCAGACGTCGCCGCTCCAGAACATCGTCTGTCGCTCTTTCGTCGACGTTGCGGCGTTAAGCGGTATCACATCGTGCAGAATGACGACGCCTTCGGGCCGGCAATAGGCCTCTACATTGAAGAAGTCCTTGATGACCTGGGCAAAGTCGTGCAGCCCGTCGATAAACGACATATCAATCGGGTCGGCAGTGAGCAATTCCCTGGTCGCAGAATCGGCAAAGAAATCATCACTGGTCTGTGGGAAGATTTTGAAATGCGCAGGCGGTTCGCCGTGCAGCAGCGGTTTCGGATCGACGCCAATGACGATGCCGCTGTGCTTGGCGAGCTGCAACGTCCTACCTTGTTCTATGCCGATTTCCAGATAGACCCTTGGGCGCACGGTTTCATGTAGCTTCGTCAGCACCACCTGATAGTCGGGCCCCGGCATTGCATATGTCGACAGCAGCTTGTGAGCTTCAATCCGGTCTGGATTGAGCGACAGGCATGCCTCGAAACAGGCAGTCGCGGCTGCTTGATCGCCGAGCAGGTGTAGGCAGAAACCCTTTTGGAAGTGGAACTCCGCATCGGGTTCCACACGGTTTTCGAACATGTTCAGATAACTCAGCGCATCGCGCACTCTACCCTCTGCAGCGATGATCTGCGCCAGGCGGACATGAGGTGCCGGACTTTCAGGACAGATTTGGCTCGCCTGTTGGTACACGGATTTGGCAAGTTCATAGTCGCCACAGAAATGCCGTTGCTCCGCAAATCTCAAGAATTCGGCGAACTCATACTGGGGGGTAATAGCCATAAGTGTGGACCGACCTTCGCGCTGTGCCACCGGTTGCTCTAGGCACCTGCCAACCGCAACAGACTACTTCAGGCAGGTCCCAAGAGGCAACGGGAAGGGTCGTGGCGCCGGCTCAACGCCGAACTCGCCGGGCACGGCGGAAGGTGGCCGGTGTGGTCACAACTGTTCCATCCTGAAATGTTTGAGAGCCTGGTAGTGTCCAGAGTCTTTCGCACTTTTTGTCATGCGACGGCGGTTCCTTGGGGTTGGTTTTTCATTGCAGTCAGCGGGTCCATGTTCATGTAGCGCCTCGTTGACCACTGGGTTCCAGCAATGTGTCTCAACCTGGCTGCAGCCAGGTTGAGACAGGATTGTCCGTCCGGGAAAGCCCCGACCACCCTGGTTCGCCGTCTGATCTCGCGCATCAGCCGCTCCAGCGGATTGTTGGTGCGCAACTTGATCCAGTGACTGTCCGGGAACGCATAGAAGGTCAGCGTCTCGCCAATCTTGTCCTCAACCAGCTCTGCCGCCTTGCCCATGCGCTGGCGGCGCAGCTCGGCCGCGACCGCTTCGGCCTTGTCGGTGGCCGCCTGCCGGTTCTCCTGGGCATGGATGGCCTTCAGCATGTGGCTCACCTGGCGCATCTTGCCTGCCGGCACATGACTGAAGACATTGCGATAGAAATGCACCATGCAGCGCTGCCACCGGGTCTCGGGCAGATAGTCGGCAACGCTCTCCACCAGGCCACGACAGGCGTCTGATACCACCAGCTCCACACCATTCAGGCCCCGGTCCACCAGATGGCGCAGGAACGACGACCATCCGGACTTGTCCTCCTTGGCCCCCTCGCAGATGCCCAGAACCTCGCGATAGCCATCCGAGGTCACGCCAATCGCCACCAGCAGCGAGACGTTGCGCACCTCACCGGCCCATGAGCGCTTCATCACGATACCATCGAGAAAGACATACGGATGTGAGCCCTCAATCGGCTTGTGGCGCCATTCCTCGATCTTGGCATAGATCTTCTTGTTGAGGTTCGACACCGTCGACGGGCTCACCCGCGTGCCCCACAGCGCCTCGGTGATGTCTTCGACCCGGCGCACCGAAACACCCGCCAGATACATCTCGATCAAAGCTTCCTCGACGCTGCTCTCGCGGCGCTGGTAGCGTTCTATGATCGCCGTCTCGAATGTTTGTCGCCGCAGCTTCGGCACCTTCAGCTTGACCGCGCCGGCCTTGGTGTGAAGCGACCGGTCGTAGCTGCCAGCGCGTGTGTCGGTCCGAGCCTCACTGCGCTCATACCGGCCAGCCCCGCACAACCGGTCGGCCTCGGCATCCAGCATCGCATTCAAGGCTTCTTCAACCGTGCCGCGCACCATCTCGCCAAGGTGATCGCGTATCCGCGCCTCGTCGATCTGGATCACCTGACCCATCGCCTTGGTCTCCGTATCATCACTCATCGTCTCGCTCCTCTCACTCAGTGTGAAAGGAACCACCGCATCAGGCAAATGTGCGAAAGACTCTCTACGTTATCGAGAGCCTTACGCCAAAGGGGGTCACTATTGACTTCCTTTAGTATTATTCATTGCACAAGGCGATGCGTGGATATGCGTGGCTATGCACAGAAGGAATCTTCAACCATCGGCGAAACCCGCTTGAAACCTAAGAAAAATCAAGGCATAAGCGGCCAAGGAGAGGTGGCCGAGTGGTCGAAGGCGCTCCCCTGCTAAGGGAGTATACCTCAAAAGGGTATCGTGGGTTCGAATCCCATCCTCTCCGCCATTCGGCAGTTTCACCCAATCCCATATCGTCCGATTTTTCCCAGTTATTCAGCGATATTGACTGACTGAGCTGTCCCATGCTGTCCGTTGCAATCCCATACCTGTGCATGTAATATGTGGGGTGAAATGTGGGATTGAGTTGTTAGGCGGACGATGAAGCCGACGGGACCGCACAGATCAAATCGCCTTACTGACAAGGCGATCAAGGCCATCAAGGAACCTGGGAGGTATCCAGATGGCGATTCTCTGTATCTCGTGGCTGATCACCAGTACGCAAAACGTTGGGTGTTGCGCATCACGGTACAAGGCAGGCGGCGCGACATAGGACTGGGCAGTTACAAGCATGTTTCCCTAGCTGAGGCCCGCGCAAAGGCCTTCGAGTACCGGCGCGTAGCACGGGCTGGGCAAGATCCACTCCTGGTGCTTCGCGACAACGAAGCCGTTCCCTCTTTCGAGGAGTTGGCGCGATCGTACTACGATTTGCACAAAGCCCAATGGCGCAACCCAAAGCACCGTCAGCAATGGATCAACACACTGGAGCAATACGCCTTCCCCACAATAGGGCGGCGGCCGGTGAACCAGATTTCGACGCCAGATATTGTGGCGCTGCTGAGCCCGATTTGGTTTGAGAAGCGTGAAACAGCCAGGCGTGTGAAGCAAAGGATTGCGGCCGTGCTCGACGACGCAAAAGGCAAGGGGCATTTGCACGGTGAAAATCCAGTGGCGGGCGTTTCGGCATCGCTCAAAGACGGTAAGCAATTCAAGCCTAAGCACCACAGGGCCATCGACTATCGAGACCTTCCAGCACTCGTGGCTGAGCTTCGCAGCGACAATTCCTTTTCGATGACAAGATTGGCGCTCGAATGGACTGTGTTAACAGCTGCTCGGACTATCGAAACAATTGGCGCGAAGTGGGACGAAATAGACGAGAAGAAGCAAGTCTGGATCATTCCGGGCGAACGAATGAAAGCCGGTGTCGAACATCGCGTGCCACTCGCCGACAGATGTCTCGAAATCCTAGATCAGGTTCGTCCAATTACGTCGGCCGGGCCATTCGTTTTCGAGGGACGGCGGCCAAAGCGGCCAATGTCCGACATGACGATGCTCACGCTCTTGAAGCGCCACGGTATTGATGCCACGGTCCATGGCATGCGCTCGACCTTCAGGGACTGGTGTTCTGAGCAAACATCGTTCCCACACGCTGCTGTCGAGAAGTGCATTGCTCACACCATCAAGGATAAGGCCGAGGCCGCATACGCCCGCTCCGACCTACTAGACCGGCGTCGTGAGATTATGGACGCTTGGGAGAAATATGTTGGGTCCGGTGAGATCGTGAGGACGAGAGATGACTGACGACACGGAATGGTTGCCATTCAAGCGAGCCGCTCTGGTTTTCAACCATGACTACGTGTTTCACACTGTTTGGACGGCCAACCATGATTTGGCACCGTTGAGCGCAGACTCGGAGACGGTCAGATTTGAAGTCGATTCCGATGCTGCGACTTGGAAAGTTTCTTTCACCCGGACATTCAACGACGGGAAGCGGGATTGGACAAAGAGAGGCGGGATTGGTCCGGTTCCTGTGTTTGATGAAAACGACCGCTTAATTGAGCAAGCAAGCCGTTCCGATGAGGTAAAAGGCATTCTGAGGCGAGCAACCGCAGAGCTGATGGACCTCAAGAACATCGCGGCCGAGCAGCTGCGCAAGGGTGAGTTAGTCGCACGTGGTGTGTTGGAAAATCCGGGTGAACATGCTGCCCACCAGGCACAATCGATCAGCCCTGCAAAGTTTTCTCTATGTCAACTTATGGATGCAGAGAATGGAGTGTTTCAGGATCAGCATGGAAAGGCGATCCTTGACGTACAAGTGTCGTTACCGGCGGCCAAGCAATCACCTGCTAAGCTCGACATCCCGGCAAAGAGTGAGAACAACTGGCGCAAGGACGATCAGCAGTTCATTGAACTGCACAGGCAATTTGAGGAACAGGTCAGAAAGCTGGAGCCTAGCTGGCCAAGGCGCAATCGTTCCGACACGCAACTGGCCAAGGACCTAAAAGCGTCATTGGATGTTGATGTGAGTGTCGATCTTCTGAGGAAATTGTTTGGTGGGAACCACGAGCGTTCTAACCGGCTGGTTGGTTCTGGCAAGCTTCAGTCTTGGTGGACCTGAGCGTACCAGCATACCAAGGCGTATCAGGTATGCGGGAGTTTAGTAAATATCTGAAAATAAACGATTAAATAGGTAAAATTGGTATGACCGTTTCTGTTGTACCAGCCGGCATACCCGAGCAAAATCCCATCGCGTTTCAATCAAACCGAAGGGAAAGCAATGGCTCACACCTCCCCCAACGAACACCTGAACACTGATCGTTTCTGCTCGATGAGCGAAGTCCAGCACCATGCTGGCGGCGCATCGAAAAGCACGATCTATCGCTGGATCGACAAGAAGAAGTTCCCGGCACCCTATCGCCTTGGCGACAACCGGGTTGGCTGGTCGTTTCTGGAAATCCAGGCATGGATCGCAGACCGGAAGGCCGCAGCCTGATGCGGCAATCACCCAAACCACCCCCTGAAAAAGCAAACCGCCCGGCGGTAACCGAGCGGCTTACGAAATCTGTGTTTGGCGACACAAGCGACCCCGAAGGATCACTCGCATGAACTTAGCCCATCACCCCGGAAATTTCAAACTCTTTGTCGGCTTTGACGGCCGGGCTCGCATCTATCGGCCCGGCCTCGGCTGGCGCTTCGCGAGCCCTGTCGAGCGAATTCTCGGTCAACGGCCTTCGTTCCGCTTGGAGGGGTTTCGCGATGAGTAGCGTGATGCTGGAGAAATTCATCGACCATCAATTTCGCAAAGCCAGCCTTGACCGGATTGCTCAGGCCAACGCGATCATCGAGGAGTATTCGTCGGACGGGCTGACCCTGACGCTTCGCCAGTTGTATTACCAGTTCGTCGCGCGCGGCATCATCGAGAATACCGAGCGCAGCTACAAGAAGCTCGGCAGCCTCGTATCGAAGGCGCGTGAGGCCGGGCATGTTCCCTGGGATGCAATCGAGGATCGGGGCAGAAAGGCGCTCAAGGTTCGCGGCGAAAGCGACCCCAGGGACGTTGTGCATGGCCTGGAATCGCAGATTGTTATCGACCCGTGGGATGAGCAGAAAGCCTATCCCGAAGTGTGGATTGAAAAGGATGCCCTTGTAGGAACCATAGAGCGCGTCTGCCACGAGTATCGCGTCACCTACATGGCCTGCCGTGGGTATCTGTCGGCATCGGAGGCGTGGCGGGCCGGGCAGCGGTTCAATCGGGCTGTGATGCGCGGCAAGAAGCCGTTGATCATTCATCTTGGCGACCATGACCCATCCGGTCTGGATATGACCAGGGACAACGAGGCGCGCTCGTCATTGTTTTCCCGGTTCGACGTGCCGGTGCGGCGCATCGCTCTCAACATGGACCAGGTGGAGGAATTCAAGCCACCACCCAACCCGGCCAAGATCACCGACACCCGCGCCGGTGAATACATCCGGCTGCATGGTGGCAGCTCGTGGGAGCTGGATGCGTTGGAGCCGCGCACTTTGGCTGACCTGGTTCGTCATGAATTGGATGCCTGCATTTCCGACCGAACCGCATGGAAGCAGGTCGCTGACAGGGAGGAAGCAGCCAAGACCCATTTGGGCCAACTGTATGAGCGCTGGGATGACATTGTAGACCTGCTGGAGGTGTACAATGGGTGAGGCTACGCCAAAGACAAACCAGCTGACACATCACCGTGCTCGCGAGCTACTGCGCTACGACCCTGAGACTGGCGAACTGCGCTGGCGTGTGACAAGACCCGGCTGCAAGGCTGGCGAACTGGCCGGCACGATGACCAGTGATGGCTATAGACAGATCGAAATTGACGGCGTCTTTTATCGGTCGCATCGGTTGGCCTGGCTGGTTGTGACAGGCCGCTGGCCGAGGTCAATGATGGACCACATCAACGGTGTTCGGCACGATAATAGCTGGTCGAACCTGCGGGAAGCCACACCGTCAGAGAATGCCCGCAATCGCCGTCCATGTCGCCGCAACCGGTCGGGGCATGTTGGCGTGTATCAGAGCAGACGCGCTGACACATGGCACGCTCGCATTGGCCTGGATGGCCGGCAACGGAACCTGGGCACCTTCAAGAGCAAGGAAGATGCTGTGTCAGCCCGGCAAGCTGCTGAACGCCGGTACTGGGGTCGTTGGGCACCTAGCTGGAAGCGCTGCGATGGCTAGGCACAATCGGAAGGGCCGCTCAAAGAGCGGCGGGCGCTTTGTTCGGCTTGATCACTACATGTTGAAATCAGAGGCTTGGAAGCATCTCAGCCCGACGGCCTGCAAAGTTCTGGTTGATGTGTGGCGGCGCCATGATGGCACGAACAACGGATTCATCGCCTACAGCGTTCGTGAGGCAGCAGACATTGGGGTCGCTCGCAGCCCTGCATCGCGCGCGCTTCTGGAGCTTCAAGAACTCGGCTTTCTCAAGTGCTCACAGCTGTCCGGCTTCGATCAAAAACGCATGGCGCGAACCTGGGCACTCACTGCCGAAGCGACCAGCAACGCACCGCCAGCGCGCGACTTTCAGAAGTGGAGGAATTCAAAACATAGTCCCTCTGGGGGGACACATAGTCCCTCTAGGGGGACTGTAACGCCAAAGTGTCGCACCGAAGGCAAAGCTACAGTCCCTGTGGGGGGACTGTACGGCCAAAAAACCACCCCCCATAGTCCCTCTGGGGGGACACTTATAGAATCTACCATAGGGCTTGGCCGGAGCCATTCAACAGCTCAAGGCCAAAAGCCCTATGGCCATTCTCATGCACAGTTGGCCTCACGCTTCGGAGATGACGGCTGGCCTGTGCTCACAGCCATATCTCCGGACCTGGTTGACAAACTGGCTGAGAAGCTCAGCGCAAATACGCTGACAAACGCAGACCTGGACGCTGCAAGGCAAGAGGCTGGTTTGTGATGGCCGGTCGTGATCAGAGAATCCGCATGGCTGCTTGGCAGTGTCAGCAGGACGAGGTTGAGGCCATGGAGGCTATGGAACGGTGGCAAAAGTCTGTAGCAAAGTTGGCTGCGCTTGCGCAGGGTTGCTCTGGGGAAAATGATCCGCATCTAACCAAACTGGCAGAGCTTCAAACTGCATGTGAAGCGCGCGACATTCGCGTAAGTGCTGACAACACGGTGGCCGAGCGTGATGCCGCAGCGCTCATCGGGAAATCAGTGCCGACCTTGCGCAGGTGGCGCAACGAAGGCCCTCGCATTCCCTTTGGCAGGCGGCAGGGCAGCATTCTGTATCGCCTTCGGGATATTGCCGCATACCTTTCAGACGCGGATGCTAGCGGTGATTTTTCATAATTCAGGGTGCTCAAAAGCGCTCATTTGCGCTCATTCGTGCCTAGAGAGCTGGGCCTTCCTGGGAAACAATCAGTGCAGGTTCAACGCTTTCAGGTGAAAACATGCGCTTACAAACCGAAACTCCGATGGTCAACTTCGCTCGCACAATCATCGCGTGCGCGGCGGCAGATTGGGACAATCGAAATGCCCTTGAGATCGCCTCACATCGATGGGGAAGCACATCGGCGCCGGCCAGCTTCATCCGTGCCGCGGTTCAGGGCGGTGGCACCGGGACATGGGGGTCCGAGCTGGTCGAAGAACACAGACGTGCAGGCACCGAATTTTTCGACGCGGTGCGCGAAGCGTCCATCGTCGGCAGAATTGGTTCACTCCGGCGGGTGCCGCTCCGTGTTCCACTGGTCAGCGCCACCGGCAGTTCGGCGGCTTTCTGGACCGGCGAGGGCAAGGCACGGCCTGTCACGTCATCGACATTCTCAAGGGCAAGTCTCGACTCGCTCATACTGTCGGCCGTCGTGGTCGTGACGAAAGAGCTGCTGGCGTCGAGCGACCCCGCCGCAGAGACAGCCATTCGTCGTGACATGCTAAGGGCAGCCGTCGAAGGGATGGATCGGCAATTCATCGATCCCGCCATTTCCGGTGTGGCCGGCATCTCTCCGGCATCCGTCACCAACGGCATAACGCCGATTGCGGCAACGGCTGACCCCGCCGCGGACTTGAAGGCATTGATTGCTGATTTCTCGGGTGATCTGGCGACGGCGGCGTTCGTCACCACACCAGAGCTTGGCGCTGCGTTGTCGGGAGCCGAGCGGCCATACGTTGGCGCTCGCGGTGGCGAATTGCTCGGCGTCGAGTGTGTGACCTCTCGTTATGTTCCAGCAGGAATTATCGCTCTTGTTGATGCTGCAAGCATTGCCTTGGGCGAGGGCGATGCGAGTTTCATGAGTTCGGGACAAGGGACAGTCGAAATGGAGGACGCGCCGATAGGTGACGCCACCACCGGCACTGGGACAACCTTAGTGAGCATGTTTCAGAACCGGCTCGAAGGCATCAAGCTTCAAAGGGAAATTAACTGGCAGCGGGTTCGTGCAGGCGCGGTCTCACTGATCACCGGCGCGAGTTACTAGCCATGCGTTGGTTCGGTTTGGGAGCAAAGAAAGCCAAGGTTGAAAAGGCGCTCAGTCAGCCTACCAGCCGTGGCGGTTGGCTGCCGGTCATCCGGGAATCGTATGCCGGTGCCTGGCAGCAGAATGTCACCGTGGACCGGGACACAGCGCTTACCTATTTCGCGGTGTTCTCCTGCATGACGCTGATTGCATCCGACGTGGCCAAGCTCGGCCTGCGGCTGCTGACGCTCGATCAAAACGGGATATGGGTTGAGGCCACCAGCCCGGCTCATTCACCGGTGCTGCGAAAGCCGAACTCGATCCAGAACCGGATCCAGTTCTGGGATCACTACATGCTATCAAAGCTCTCGGCCGGTAACGTGTACGTTCTGAAAGGGCGCGACAACCGCAACGTTGTCACCAGTCTGCACATCCTCGACCCGCACCGGGTGCAGCCGCTGGTTTCGCCACAAGGCGAAGTGTTCTACCGGCTCTCGACGGACAACATGGCTGGCATCGAGGATGAAACCACCGTTCCTGCCAGCGAAATCATCCATGACCGGATGAACACGCTCTACCACCCTCTCGTTGGCCTTTCGCCTCTTGCTGCTGCCGGCGTTGCAGCGATGCAAGGCGCGACGATCCAAAGCGACAGCACCAACTTCTTTGCCAACCGTGGCGTTCCTGGCGGTGTGCTGTCGGCTCCTGGCGCGATCTCAGACGAAACGGCCACGCGCCTCAAGACGTATTGGGAAACCGAATTCAAGGGCGAGAACGCTGGCAGGATCGCCGTTTTGGGCGATGGCCTCGCATTCGTGCCCATGCGCGCCACCGCCGTAGACTCACAGCTTGTCGAGCAGCTCAAGTGGACGGCTGACATCGTGTGTTCGGTATTCCATGTCCCGCCATACAAGATCGGCATCGGCGAAATGCCGAAGTACGACAACATTCAGTCCCTGAATACCGAGTACTACAGCCAGGCCCTGCAATCTCTCATAGAAGCCGCAGAACTGGCGCTGGACGAGGGCTTGAACCTGCCAGAGGGCACGCGCACCCAATTCAACATTGACGACCTCCTGCGCATGGACAGCGTGTCCCAGATGGAATTCCTCAAGCAAGGCGTCGGTGCCGGCATCATGGCCCCGAATGAAGGTCGCAAACGGGTTGGCCTGGGGCCTGTGGCTGGTGGGGATTCTCCTTACCTTCAAGAGCAGAACTACAGCCTGGAAGCCCTCAGCAAGCGCGATGCGCTGCCACCCGCCACGCCTGCAAAGCAACGCAAGGCTACCCGTAAGCGTACAGCAAAGAAGGCGCCAGCAAAGCAAACTCGAAAGGTGAAGAAATGAACGAACTCGAAGTGCTCGAAACCCTGCAACGTGCATCCGAATGCATTGATTATCTGGAAGGCCGAGTAGCCGCGCTTGAGGATAAAACCCCAATCACGGCAGAGGTGGCGGTGTCGTCTGTACCACAGGTCGATGCCAGCGGCTTATCAGAGCTGGATCGTCAGATCGTCATAGCTTCTATCTGGCACGTGATCGAACATCAAACCGGACTGCGAGCACTCAAACATGCCGGATGCTTTCTCACAAACGACGGCGATTTCATGATGCTCTGGATCGTTGGCCATGACGGCTTTGACGACATGCTCGGCGTCGAATTGCCGTTCAAGTTTGACCCGGCAACGTTTGATCGCCGCGAATGGGCCAAGATGATCATCGCCAACGACGCCCCTTTATCCGTGCAATGACCCGGGGGTGGTTGCCAAGGAAAAGCGCGATGGCCCCCAAACCCGCAGCCGAGCATCATTTGCACACAGATCAAAAATCAAAGGGGGGTACGGGTATAATCAAAAGTTATGCAATAAAGGAATTGAATACATGAAACCTATCAAACTCAAATGGTCACAGGGCGAGCACGAGTTTGCACTCAACTTGTCGGAATTGCGTGCCCTTGAGGATGCGGTTGATGCCGGGTTCTGCGCCATTCACCAGCGCTTTGAATATGCCGTTTGGTCTACGAACGATGTCATTGAGACTCTTCGCCTGGCGCTGATTGGCGGCGGCATGGAGGCGGCGGAAGCCATGAAGATTGTCCAGCGGGCGGTAACCGAACAGCCGATACTGGAGCCTGCCACGGTCGCCCAGAAGGTCATGCGGGTGTGCATGACTGGCAGCCTGACCCTTCCCGACGATGAGGCCGCGTAATGCCCGATCAAGCGGACCTTCAAGCCGATGTCGGCATCACGTTAAACAAGCTGATCCGGCAGCTTGCCCAGGCCGAAGCGCGAATGAACGCGACGGCCAAGAAGTTCGAAAGCGATTTCGACAAGGCCAACAAGAACGTGGTCCGAGGCTTCAAGCGCACCAGCGCGGCTGCCGGTCAGATGGGATCATCGATCTCGCGACTGTCCGGTCAGCAAAGGTTCTTGATCACCAACACCTCGAATCAGATCGGCGATCTTGCTGTCCAGCTTTCGTCAGGCACCAGTGCAGCACGGGCTTTTGGGCAGCAGTTGCCGCAACTATTGGGTGCCTTGGGGCCGCTTGGCGCCATCCTGGGCACGGTCGCGGCCATCGGTATTCCAGTCGGTGCGGCCCTATTCAGCATGGCGGGCAGTAGTGAAGACGCGGCCACAAGCGCCAAGACATTGGCCAAGGAAGTCGATGAACTTGAGACGGCCGTTTCCGAATACATCACAGCGTCTGACGCGGCGGCGGCATCAACCAGTGACCTGCGAGCGAAATACGGCGAGGCTGCCACCGAGGCGCGCCAACTCTTGAAGGTAAACAAAGAATTGGCGAGAGCGAATGCGCTGGCCGAACTCGGTGAGGCCGTTGACGCCATTTCAGGCCGATTTGGTCAGTTCACCACCGAACAGATTGACCGCCTCTCACAGATCGACCAACGCCTGCAAGAGCTGCGCACGGACGGTATCGATCCGGGCGGCAACCTGCTTGATCAGCGCATCGAATTCACCAACCTGACCGACCAGCGAAACGCCCTGGGCGGCGTCATCACGGTTGTCGCCGAGCTTGAACAACGGTTCAGCGTAACCCGTGTTGAGGCGCTGGAACTCGCCCGGGCGTTGGCCGACCTGCGGAATGCGCAAGGTCCTGAGCAGGTTGCTGCTGCGCTGGAGCGGATGCGCTCGAAGTTCGTGCAGATCGTCGGCAGCATCTCCGAAATGACCGCCGAGCAGCGGGAGTTTCTGCAGGAAGCCATTGGAACAGAAAAACAGGCCGCATTGCTCAATGCCACGCTGGCAAACACGCCAGGCGCACTGAATGCGGCAGCTGCATCGGCTGCCAATCTTGCCAACGAAATTGGGCGGGCCGCGGATAATGCTGCGGCGTTGGTCAGTTCAGGGCTATCAGCACTGCAACAAAGCGAAATCGATCTTCAGTTCAAAGGCGATCCGGTTGGCAGGGCAGCCGCAAGGGCAGCTGCGGCTTTCGACCGGAAAAGTGGTTTTGGCAGTAGCAGCCTGCCGGACGGGCTGACAGAACAACTCAAGAAACAACGGCAAGCGTTTATCGACGCGGCAACAGCGACGGAACAAAACCGCCAAGAGCTAATCGCATGGACCAAGGCTCAGGCGGAAGCCCAGAAGACAGCAAACGGCAGGCGTCGTGGCGGATCGCGCCGGCGTCGGTCATCTGGCGGTGGCGGCTCTGCCACTCGCGCCAACGGCTTCGACAACGCCGTCCAACGCATTCAGCAGCGCACAGCAGCCATCCAGGCCGAAACGGCGGCTATGCAGACGCTCAACCCGCTGGTTGACGACTACGGCTTTGCAGTCGCTAAAACGAGGATCGAACAAGAGTTGCTGCAACAGGCGCAGCAAGCCGGACTTGCCATCACACCGGAACTCAAAGCTCAGATCGAACAGCTCGCGCAGGCGTACGCCCAGGCCGAGGCCGGCGCCAAACAGCTGGCCGATGGACAGCAGAAAGCGCAGGAGATTGCCAGTTTTGCCAAAGGCGAAATCGGCACATTCATCCGTGACCTTCGCGACGGCGCCAGCCTGGCCGATGCGGCGTCTGCGGCGTTTGGTCGATTGGGTGACAAGTTCCTTGACCTGGCGCTTGACGCGGCATTCTCGACAAATGCGCTCGGCGCGTTTTTCGGCGCCCTGGGCAGCTTTGGGTCGGGTGGCAGCGGCGGGTTCAATCTGCTGGGCTTCCTGGGCCTCAAGGGCGGCGGAAAGGTGCCTGGGCTGGCCAATGGCGGGCAGGTGGTCACAGCGGCTTCTGGCGGGTTCGTGTCCGGTCCTGGCGGGCCACGCGACGACAGGGTGCCGGCGTTGCTATCGGACGGTGAGTATGTCGTCAACGCCAGGGCAACTAAAGCCAACCTGCCATTGCTGGAGGCGATCAATGCGGGGCAACTGGCAAAGCTGGCCGATGGCGGGCTGATCTCCAATGTGAACGCGACGCTGGCGGCGGCGAACCAGAGTATCGGGGCGGCGCGGCAGCCACAGATCAATGTGGCGGCGCCGAACGTGATCGTCCAGCCGCCCGAGGTCGCTGTGCTTGACAATGAGGAAAGGTTCTATGACCGGCTGTCATCGGCCAGAGGTGAAGCGATCATTGTCGATATTGGGCAAAAGAACAGCAGCTGAGCCATGGTCGATTCTGCGAAGCTACATGCCAAGTTCCAGCGCGTACCGCAGTTGGTTGCCCAGGAGGCTGGCGACCAATTGGAAAAGGAAGCCGCGCGCCTGGTTGCTACGATCCGTTCGTTGCTACTCGACTATCGCGACGACATCGAGGTCGGATGGACCTTTGGCGATGCCCCGAAAGGCACGTTGAAGATCGGAACCTTTCGCGGCAAACAATTCGGCAAACTGGCCGTGACAGTATTCGCCGACGGCAAGAACGGCATCAACGCCAGGTGGCCAGAGTTTGGGACCGCACCACGCTTCACCAGAGCGGGCGCAGGCCGTGGCCAGATCATCCCAACACCTTTCTTCTTTCCCGGCTATCGGGCGCGCCGGGATGCGATCCAGACGAACCTTCGCAGGGCCGTGAAGCGGGGGTTTCAGAAGGCGAGCAGTACTTGAGTGCTGGGCGGTGACGCACGTTCAGCATTCATCGGGCCGGGTTAGTGACGTGCTGCCCGGCCCACTTTCCCGATGGGGGGTGATTGGCAGGCAAAAAGCGACCATGCCCCAAACCGGCGGTGTGGGCACAACTGACACTAAACTGAGGAATTCATTCACGAGGTAAGACATGGCAGGGAAAGTGCACAAGATGACCGACGTTTCGACGGGAACGACCCCGCCCAGACCACTTGGCAACCACGGCCAAGCCCTGTGGGACGCCGTACAGCGCGAATACATCATTGCCGATGCCGGTGGTGTCGAGATGCTGTGCCAGGCGTGTCAGGCCCTCGACAGGGCGGAAGGCTTGCGAGCGCAGGTCGACCAGGATGGCGCGGTGTTCACAACCAGTACCGGCCTGTTGAAAGATCACCCGGCGCTCAAGCACGAGCTTGCCGCACGGGCTTTCATCGTGCGGACGCTTGCCCGGCTTGGATTGGATGTGGAAGCGGTCAAGCCGGTCGGCCGGCCTGGTCTGACCGGATATAAGGGAGCGAATTAATGCCAACGAAACGAACACCGATCAGGCGTGGCGCACGCACTCGGATCACACCGGAAGCCGTTGCGGCCTATCAGGCTGGTGACGGGGCGGCCCTGCACGGGTTGCTTGGCCTGAAACCGTGGGAAGCATCGCCGCTCGATGCCAAGACGTGGAAATGCCCCTACGACGATGACAGCACGGCCTATGCCGGTTCCTGGCAGCAGGCGCGGGAATTGCGAGGGCAACTAGAGCAGAAGTGATGGGGCGGGACATGCCACCCGGCGCTTGACCGCGTGGGGTGCCTTTTTGTGTTTGGGGTGATTTCCCGCACTCTTGCGAATCGCAGAATTCTAGGGCTTACGTCAGGAAAGGAGTCGTCCATGACAGTTTGTGTCGCCGTCAAAGTTCACGATTGCTTGGTGTTTGCCGCAGACAGCGCATCGTCACTTTTCATTCCGGGGACGCCCAATATTCTCAACGTTTTTCAACATGGGAACAAGGTATTCAACCTGCTGCGAGGCAAACCCGTGTGTGCGATGACGTGTGGACTTGGCAACATTGGCGAGTCGTCCATCGCAACTCTGGCGAAGGATTTGCGCCGCAGAATGACTTCTAAAGAAAAAGGATATGACATCGATCTGGACAATTTCACCATTGAGGAAGTGGCTGTTTTAGCACGAAAGTTTCTGTATGAGGAAAAATTCAAGGCTATCAGTGACGAGACGATGAACCAGCAATCGCTGGAGCTCTATGTTGGCGGTTACAGCACGAATGAGCACGCCAGCGAGATATGGAAGGTAGCAATCGTAAATGGTGATTCTCCCGAACCAGAATGCCTCAAGTCTCATGCTGACATGGGCATAAATTGGAGTGGTGACATGGAAGCGATAAGCCGCTTGGTTCTTGGTTACGGTGCCGGCCTGCCGGATGCCCTGAAAGCTGGCGGCGTCACCGATGAAAGTCTTGGGGATGTGATGAAACACATTGCGGCAAATACACAAACTCAGCTTGCCTGGCCGTCAATGCCCGTGCAAGATGCCATCGAATTGGCAGAATTCCTGGTCAATACAACTAAGCAGTTCGTGCGTTTCCGCCCCGGCGCAGATACCGTTGGTGGCGACATCGATGTGGCAACGGTAACAAAGTATGAAGGCTTCAAGTGGATAAAGCGTAAGCACTATTACCCCTCTTGCTTGAATTTGGAGACCGATCATGTCTGACCCCAATGAGACCAAACTACCCTATCCAGTCATGCCTCCGGAGCCTTTGCCCAACCCGCCATATGAGTATCAACAGGGGCCATTTGGCAGTGGGGCTACATCCTGCGCCACCGAAAGGGCCAGCAATCAGCAGTTCGATGAGCTTAAGAATTTTCGCATTGACGACAAAGGCTAGTCACCGACAGGCCCCCTGCGCCGAGGCCAACACCGCCGGCTAAACCACAACGCAAACTGCCGAATGTAGGCGTGCCTTTCATGTTCGCCCGCGTCTGTAAATTCGTGCAAAGGGTCGGTATGTGCTGTGATCCGGAAGCCTGTCTCGCGCTCGAATTGGTCCCGCAACGCCTGATCGGCGAAGGCCTCCCACAGCTCGTCCTCCCAGATCTTCCTCATCCCAGGATCGGCCAGTGCGGTTGCAATGTCCCTACCGTCTGACATCGATCTCGAACACCTTGATACCTGACCTCTTGCAGAACCAGCACGGCACCTTGTTGGCTACATCGGCAAATGTCGCCATCGGGCCGAACCGCTCGATGATCGTTGGGAAGTAGACATGCTGCCGAGCGCCGCATGTGTTGCACTCGGCCTCGAACATCCGGCTACTCATGGTAAGAAACTGGACCGGGATTTGATCGAACGGCGGTCCGGTATCGGGCCTGAACCGGCGCGTCAGCAATTGCCCCAGCTTGTGTGACAGGCCCTCAAGCATCCGGCGCCTTTCCGGCCTGACTTTCCGTTTCCGCGACCTGGCTCAGTAGATGTCCGGCAAGCTGTTTGGCTTCCTCTGGCGGAATGGCGAAGTGCAGCCACCCAAAGCCCGGATGCCGAAAATGTAGCATGCTTTTGCCGGCCAGGGCTTCCCGCTGCGTGTTCCAGCGCGCATCCTCAAGTGCATCGTATGGCCCGCCATAGCTGAAATTCATTGGCACTTGCGGTTCTTTGCCGGCGCGCAACTCGCCCAGTTGCTTGATGGCCTGGTCGAGTTGATCAGCGGTCCAACCTCTACAAGCATTCATGAATTCATTGTGTGTAGTCATTCCCGCTCACCTTAGTAAACATCGCATGCGACCTTGATTCAGCTTGCCACTGTCGTGTGCAAAGTGACAGTATTTTCACATGGCCAAGATGGGAAAGGTAGCAATTGCCCTGCTGGGGGCCATGCTTTGCATGTGGCAAGTGACGTGCGTCAATGCACAAGAGCTACCTGTAGCAAGCTCCTTTGAAGAACTGGACCGGATGCAGTCTCAACAAGACGCGCCGAATGAGGGGTTGAAACGCCCGATCTCACAGCCTGACGCCGGCGCGGGACAAAATAGTGATTTTGCAGAGTATCTATACGTCACGGCATCGGGTGGATTAAACATGCGCTCCCGACCATCGACAGACAGTTTTGTTCTGAACAAATATCCATATGGCAGTGCCGTTCGCGTGCTCGACAGATTGGATGAATGGGTCAAGGTCTGGATACGCGAGCAAACCGGGTGGATGCACGGCGACTATCTGTCGGCAACCAAGCCAGCATCCCGGTTCACGGCCAGGCATTCAATCAGCACGCCAGGTGTAAAGCTAAGTCGCAGACAGATCGTTCAGCGGATAATCCAGCGCAGCAGACAAAGCTATTACGGCAATTGCGCATGTCCATATGACCGGGATCGGGCAGGAAGGCGTTGCGGGCGCAGAAGTGCTTGGAGCAGGCCAGGCGGCAGATCACCGCTGTGTTACGCACGCGACGTGACGTCGGCAATGGTGAATCGCTTCACGCGAAAATGAGGAATAGGAAATGCGCGAGCAACAACAATGCAGCACCGAATCCCGACGCAGCGGAGACTAAAAAACTCATTGGCCAAAAGCGTGCCGCGTGAAGCTTGTCTTGAATCCGATTCTTCTGGTGCTCAGCTAGTTTCTCGACGAATTTAACTGTGTGACCGTGTTCTTCGAAAATCTCCATTGCACGTTTCAAACCGTTTGAGACATGCCAGACCTTGTAAACCTCATAGGCTACGAAACTGCCCACAGAGAGTGCTAATAGAAAACCAACAACTGCATCTGCACCCTGATTCATCTGGGAGCGCGTAAAGCCCCAGACCGCAAAAAGAGCCCCGTAACCAAGCCCCATAACAACCGTAATGTACACCGTGGCTTGATCCCAAATCTTTTCGTTCAACTCAGATACAGCTCGCACTGATTCAATGAGCTTGTGGTCCTTTTCACGGTCCATGCTTACCCCCGATCAACCTGGCCCCCGGCCCGCCTCCATTCTCTTCAATGAACTCAATGCCGGCCGTCTCAAGGGCCGCGCGGATGGCCTGAGTGGTGCGAGGGTATGGCGCACGTTTGCCAAGTTCAAAATTCGCGATGGTTGCTTTCGTTACCTCGGAGGCTTCAACAAGCTGGTCTTGCGACCAGTTCAAGAGCGCACGCGCGGCTCTGCATTGTTCGGGCGTAAGGGACAATCGACAAACCTTATATCAAAAGTGTTGACTTTGATTTCTCCTAAGTTTATATCACAAGTGTAATCTTTGCTCAACGGAGTTATCCAATGCCGAACACCCCACTTTCGGTAAACGCCACCCGTTTGCCCTTCGCCAGAAAGACACAACGCACAATCCGCCACGGCGGCAGCCGATTGGAACGCCAGGGTGCTATATCGGCCAAGGCTCGATACATCACACCTGGAGCGATGCTACGGCCCAAACTGGGCATTCACAGGCGGCGGCTCGACAAGGGCTTTGACCCTGACATGCGGATCGCGCCCCGCATGGCCAAGGCCGGTTTCGTGCCGGCAGGTCCAAGAGGGCGCAAACCTGCCAAGTCGCACATGCTCAGACCGAAGCGTACCGCAGGCGAATTCCGGCCACTTGAGCAACTATGCCAGCGACGGCTCGCACGCAAGTTTCAGCAGCTCGTCGGGCACGATGTGAAGGCGCTCGCACAGATATGCGAGACCGCCGATCTGATCGACGTAGAGGATAAGTCTTGGCTGCTTTGCCCCGCCGACGCGGACCTACTGGAGCGCCTGGCCATGTTTCAGTGCGAATTGGCCGACTTCGAGCCGGAATGCGAGGACGAAGGAAGTCCTGACTCCGACTGTGCCGGCCCGCCATTTAGCAGCGAGGACTACGAACAGACATACACAGAAGATGGGGCATAGGGGGCACGATCATGAACCGGAGAACCGTACTCAAGGCCACGGCAGCTTCACTGGCGGGTGCAACAGCCATCACAGGTGCACAGGCGCTCAGCACCTTGTCTGCCAGAACAGGGCCAGCCCTGGCCGATCTGGTTGTCGAATGGAGGAAGCTGGACCGGATGGCAAACGAGGCACAAGACGTAGTGGACAACGCCCAGGAGGCAGCCTGGAAACATTATCCGGATGTTCCAGTGGACATTCGCCGAAACTTTATGGGGCGATACATCCCTGTCAGCCGGGAGGATATCGAACGGCAGTGCAACAGCGCATTGCGGAACTGCACTGCTGACAGCCCGTTCGCAGAGCAGGCCAGAGCAACCAGGAACAGGCGCCTCAGAGCGCTCGCAGACTGGAAGGCCCAGCGCAAGGCCATTGATGCTGCCCGTGGCATTCCGGCGCTAGAGGCGCGCGCCAAAGCAGTCTGGACGCGACTTGATATCGTAGAGCAGAGCATCCTCAACGCACCATCAAGAAGCCTCGCCGATCTACGCATGAAGGTTGAGGTTTGCCGGCGGCATCTGCCACCACCGGATGATCTGGACGGCTTTGATCAGCAACTCACACAGTCGCTGTTCAACGATATTGACAGGTTGGTGTCATGAACCGGCTACAACAGATAAGTGGCACCGTAATGGCATTTGGCGCTTAGTCTGAAGTCGGTGTATCGTTGTTGGTGACTGGAAAGCCGCCCAACCCCTTCTGATCCATCGTCAAGAGTGGTGCGACTTCAAGGTGAGGATTCAACGGAAGCAAGAATTCAATCTTATGCACCTCATCCCCACCGAAAGATCTGAATCTGACTTCACATTTGTGGGGACCGGTACGGTACAGATGACCAGATTCATGCTCAAATTTCATATCGATGAAACTGCCAGGCTCGATGAATGTATCAGAGCCACTGTGTATGCTAAGCGGAATACTGCTGCCCATGGGACAACGCAATGTTGATTCCACAAATGCGGATTCAGTCATTGGATTTCGGAGCCGCAAGTTTATTCGCCAACTCCACAGAACCCTATCTCCAAGAGGCTTTGATTTCACTGGTTTGACAAATCCAGAGAGGAACAGCTGCTCTTGGTGGGATTTGAAATAGGGGGCCAAAACAGGGACGACAACAGTCAGCACAGAAAGTAAAGCAACCAGTAGCGCCAAGCTGCTATCTGAGATAGCAATAAAGCGCCGCCAGTTTTGCCAGCTTTCACATTCAAGGCATTTGTTCTGGTGATCGGTCAAGTCCGTTTCGCAGGCCCAACAAACTCGATTCTTTTCCCGCTTGTTGCCCAAGTCGCACTCCACTCATTGTTGGTTTCGCGGTCTAGAAACGTGGCGCAGCAATGTAGGTTGCATTGGAATTGGCATGTTCCGCAATTCCTAACAACCAATATAACAGCCGCCAGAACACCGGCAGCATGTCCTGAACAGTGTTGGTAGCCAGTTGACTCTCATATTGCGAACAGCGCAACCATCATCTACAAGCTGCATGCCCAAAACGATTCCCACTCAAACTAGCGAGTTGTGGGGTAAGTAGTGGGGTGGGGAAAAGTGATTGTGAAAAATCGCTATATATTACAAATATTTAGATTATTTGCTCGAATCCCATCCTCTCCGCCATTTCCGGCCCGCCCCCGGGCACGCCGCAACTTCCAGGCACGGCGGCTATGAAGCTTGAACACAGCCATGAGCGCGCGGATATTTCCGAGCGCCTCGCAGCAGAAAACAACCCGAACTATGTGCGCGACTGGGTCTATGGCGGTATCGACGGCGCGGTGACGACCTTTGCCATCGTCGCAGGGGTGGTTGGTGCCCAGCTGTCGTCCGGGATCATCCTCATTCTCGGCCTGGCGAACCTTCTCGCCGACGGCTTTTCCATGGCCGCCAGCAACTATTCTGGCACCAAGACGGAGATTGACGACCGTGCCCGCCTGATCGAGATCGAAAAGAAACACATCAGACACGCACCCGACGGCGAACGTGAGGAATTGCGGCAGATCCTGCAGGGCAAGGGTCTCAAGGGCAACGCCCTGGAGGAGGCCATCGAGGCAATTGCCTCCAACGAAGCTGTGTGGATCGAAACCATGCTGACCGAGGAGTATGGTCTGGCCTCGACCATGCGCTCGCCGTGGAAGTCGGGTCTGGCGACCTTCGCCGCGTTCTGCATCTGCGGAGCGGTGCCGCTCATTCCGTTTCTGCTGCCGTTCAGCCAGCCGTTCCTGTGGGCCTCGCTGCTGACCGGCGTGGTGTTCTTCATCATTGGCGCCATCAAGGCGCGCTGGTCGCTGGCACCCTGGTGGTGGTCCGGTCTGGAGACATTTGTCATCGGCATGCTGGCCGCCAGCGCCGCCTACATTGTCGGGTATTTGCTGCAAGGCCTCGCCTGACGCGCCAGGGGCGATTCCACATTGAAAATTACCGATTTTGCAGGCAAATAGCCCGGCGGATGTAACGCCAATGCAGAGGGCAGGGGAACGCCATGGCCTGGTCAACGGACAAGACAACCGTCAATTCGTGGAACGAGTGGGACCCGCTCAAGCACATTATCGTCGGTGTTGCCGACGGTGGCTGCATCCCGCCGTCCGAACCGGCTCTCGATGCCAAGGTTCCGGAGGACTCAGATATGCGCGGCCAGTGGGGCCCGCGCCCGCAGGACACCGTCGACAGGGCCAACGAACTGCTCGATGGATTTGCGAAAATTCTCGAGAGCCGCGGCGTCAAGGTCGACCGCCCGACGCCTTTGGACTTCAATCAGCCGGTGTCAACGCCGGACTGGACGACAGGCTCGATGTTCGGCTGCATGCCGCCGCGCGATGTTATCCTCACCGTCGGCTCGGAAATGCTCGAAGCCACCATGAGCTACCGCTGCCGCTGGCACGAGTACCTGTGCTACCGCCCGCTTCTGCAGAAATATTACAACGAAGACCCCAACATGCGCCACGAGGCCGCGCCCAAGCCGCGCCTCACCGATGCCGATTATCACCCGGACTATCTCTCAGAAGACATCGGCATTGAAAGGCGCCTGGAATGGACTGCGGCCAAGCATTTTGTGACAACTGAGGAAGAGCCGCTGTTCGACGCCGCCGACGTGCTCCGCTTTGGCAAAGACCTGGTGGTGCAGCACGGCTTCACCACCAACCTGAAGGGCATCGACTGGCTGCAGCGCCATTTCCCGGAACACCGGGTGCATGCTGTCAACTTCCCTGGCGATCCGTACCCGATCCACATCGACGCCACCTTCACCCCGCTGCGCCCCGGCCTGATCATCAACAACCCGGTACGCCGCCTGCCGGACGACCAGCGCAAGCTGTTCAACGACAACGGCTGGGAGATCATCGACGCCGCTCAGCCGGCCCACAACCAGCCGCCGCCGCTGTGCTATTCCTCCGTGTGGCTGTCGATGAACGTGCTGATGATCGACGAAAAGACCGTGTGCTGCGAGGCCTCGGAGGTCTACCAGATGGAACAGTTCGACAAGCTCGGCTTCGAGGTCGTGCCGGTGCCCTTCCGCGACGCCTACGCCTTCGGCGGCGCGCTTCATTGCGCCACGACGGATGTTTATCGCGAAGGTACCTGCCAGGACTACTTCCCCAAGCAGTTCAGGGAAATCTGACCGGACAGTTTTTCTCACGTCGCAGTGCGCATTTCGGTCATTGATTTTTGCCCATCCCTGTGAGCACACTCGCGCCTGGAATTGCGCTGATTTGGGGAGGCGGGAATGGTCAAGGCAGCCGTGTGCCGGGAGTTCGGCAAGCCGTTGGTGATTGAGGATGTTTCGCTGGCCGAACCCGGCCCGCGCGAAGTGTCGGTCGACATCAAGGCCTGCGCGATCTGTCATAGCGATATCTTTTATGCCGAAGGCGCCTGGGGCGGTACCTTGCCGGCGGTTTATGGCCATGAGGCCGCCGGTGTGGTGAGCGCGGTTGGACAGGGCGTCCGCAATGTCAAGCCGGGCGATCATGTGGTTGTGACGCTGGTGCGCTCATGTGGCGAATGCCCTTGCTGTGCCAAGGGATATTACGGCTCCTGTGAAAGCACCTTTCCGCTCGATGCAAAAACGCCACTGGCCGATGGCGGCGGCGCACCCATCGTCCACGGCCTGCGCACCGGGGCCTTTGCCGAACGAGCGGTCGTCGATGCCTCGCAGGTGGTGGCCATCGATGACGATGTGCCGTTCGAGAGCGCTTCGCTGCTCGCGTGTGGTGTGATCACCGGCCTTGGCGCGGTGATCAACACCGCAAAGGTCGAGCAGGGTGCCAATGTGGTGGTCATCGGCTGCGGCGGTGTTGGACTGAATGCGGTACAGGGTGCGCGGCTGGCCGGGGCAGGGCGGATCATTGCCGCGGATATTTCACAGGACAAGCTGGACGCCGCCATGGATTTCGGTGCCACCGATGCCCTGCGCGCCGATGCCAACGACTTTGCTGATCGCGTGAAGGATCTGACCGGACGTGGTGCGGACTATGTTTTCGTCACCGTGGGTGCGAAACCGGCCTTCGACCAGTCCTATGACCTGCTCGCCAAAGGCGGTGCGCTGGTGCTGGTCGGCATGCCGGCGGAGGGGGTGACGTCCGAGTATGACATTCTCACCATCGCCAACGACACCAAGCGCATCCTCGGTTCCAAGATGGGCTCGTCGAACATCCATGTCGATCTGCCGAACCTTGTCGTCATGTACAAACAGGGCCGTCTGAAGCTCGATGAACTGGTCACCGGGCGCTATGAACTGGATCAGATCAACGAGGCGATCGATCAGGTCAACCGCGGCGAAGCGCTGCGCAACGTCATCGTGTTCTGACATCCGGCGATGCCTGACGTCCGGCCCAACATCATCCTGATCCTCGCCGATGACATGGGTTTTGCTGACATCGGCTGCATGGGCTCGGAAATCAAGACGCCCAACATCGACAGTCTTGCAGCCGACGGCGCGCTGCTCACCGCGATGTACAATTGCGCCCGTTGCTGTCCGACCCGGGCGGCGCTGCTCACCGGCACCTATCCGCACAAGGCCGGCATCGGCCATATGGGGTTGAATCTCGGCACAGCGGCCTACCAGGGTTATCTGCGCAACGACACCGCAACCATCGCCGAGGTGTTGCGCGAGGCTGGCTTTACCACGCTGATGTCCGGCAAGTGGCATGTCGGCGGCGAGTTCGATGCCCGCGAAACCGATGACTGGCGGCCAGGTGACATCGATCACCCGACCCCGCGCCAACGCGGCTTCGACCGCTTCTACGGTATTCTCGACGGTGCCTGCAGTTTCTTCTCGCCGCACTACGTCATGCACGACGACGACCGCACAGAGGTGTCGCCGGAGGGGTTTCATTTAACCGATGCGATCAGTGACAAGGCAGTGCAGATGATCCGCGATGCGGCCTCCAGCAGCAAACCGTTCTTCCTCTATGCCGCCTACACCGCGCCGCACTGGCCGTTGCATGCCCACGACGAGGACATCGCCAGGTACGATGGGGTCTATGCCCAAGGCTGGGACCACTGCCGCACCGCGCGGCATGAGGAGATGAACGGCCGCGGCATCCTGAAGGCGAGTTGGGACATCTCCCCGCGCGATGCCGAGGCACCGCCCTGGGCAAGTGTCGGGGAACAAGATTGGGAAGCCGCCCGCATGGCCGTCTATGCAGCCATGGTCGACCGCATGGATCAGGGCATCGGCCGAATTCTTGCTGAACTGGACCGGCAGGGTATCGCCGACGACACCATCGTCATGTTCCTGTCCGACAACGGCGGCTGTGCCGAGTTCATGGCCGAGGACGGCTGGGGCCAGTTCTATCCGCGCCGGAACCTGGACGGCAGCACGGTGACCTATGGCAACATGCCAAACCTGCGCCCTGGCGGCAGGCAGACATTCATGAGCTACGATCTGCCATGGGCAAATGTCTCCAACGCCCCGTTCCGGCTTTACAAACACTGGGTTCACGAAGGCGGCATCTCGACGCCGTTGGTGGTTCGCTGGTCAAAGAAAATGACAGGGCCGAACATCCATCATCAGGCTTGCCACGTCGTCGATATCATGCCGACCCTGCTGGAGGCGGCGGGCGTGGGTTATCCTGCGGAAATGGGCGGCCATGCCCTGCAGGATCTCGATGGTGAAAGCCTTGTGCCGCTACTCGCTGGCAAGACGTGGGAACGAGAGCAGCCGATCTTCTGGGAGCATGAGGGCAACAGCGCCATCCGCCTCGGGCAGTGGAAACTGGTGCGAAGGCATGGGCATGACTGGGAACTTTACGACATGGAAGCCGATCGTACGGAATTGACCGATTTACGGGCGCGCAACGGCGATCTGGCAGCTGACCTCTTGCGTGAGTATGACGGCTGGGCAGCGAGCATCGGCGTGCGCGACTGGAACCAACTGCAAGGCGTGATCAAATGCGTCTGGGGCATCGAAGATTAGTCGAAAGGACCGGCCATGAAGATCAAGGATCTCAAGACGTTCATCGTCGGCAATCCACCGCCGACCACCGGCGGACGCTATTTTATCTTCGTCAAGCTGACCACCGACAATGGCATCAATGGCATCGGCGAGGTCTACAGCGCCACCTTCATGCCCGAAACCGTGCGGGCGATGATCGAGGACGTCTTTGAGCACCATGTGCTTGGCATGGACCCGTTCCGCATCGAGGAGTTGTGGCGCAATGTCTATGGGCGCGGCTACACCGGCCGTCCCGACACCTCGTTGCAGGGTGTGCTGAGCGGTCTGGAGATTGCCTTGTGGGACATCAAGGGCAAGGCAACCGGCAAGCCGGTTTATGACCTGCTGGGTGGCAGGGTGCAGGAAAAACTGCGCTCCTACACCTACCTCTATCCCACCGAGGGCGACGTTTATGACGATCCGGCTGTCTATCGTGATCCGGATGTGGCGGCAGAAACGGCGGCGAAATACGTCGCGCAGGGCTTCACCGGCATCAAGTTCGACCCTGCCGGTGACTTTTCCACCTTCGATCCGCGCATGCCGAGCCTGGAGCGCATGGAACTGTCGGAACGGTTCTGCAGCAGGATCCGCGAGGCCGTCGGCAACAAAGCCGATCTGTTGTTTGGCACCCATGGCCAGTTCACCACCGCCGGCGCCATCCGCCTGGCGCGCAGGTTGGAGAAGTACGATCCGCTGTGGTTTGAGGAACCGGTGCCGCCGGAAATACCGGAAGAAATGGCTCGCGTGGCGCGCCAGACCACCATCCCGATTTCGACCGGTGAACGCCTGACCACCAAGTACGAGTTCGCCCGCGTGCTGCAGCTTCAGGCCGCGAGCATTCTGCAGTTCGCCATCGGCCGGGTCGGTGGCCTGCTGGAAGCCAAGAAGATCGCATCGATGGCCGAAGCCCACTACGCCCAGATCGCACCGCACCTCTATGCCGGGCCAATCGAGGGCGCTGCCAACATCCACCTGTCTGCCGCCTCGCCAAACTTCCTCATCCAGGAAAGCATCCAGACCTGGAGCGGCTTCCATGCCGAAATCCTCAGGAAACCGGTCAAGTGGCAGGATGGCTACATCATCCTGCCCACCGAGCCCGGCCTGGGTGTGGAACTGAACGAAGACGTTGCAAACGCACACCCGTATGAAGGCGATGAACTGCATCTCGTCCCAGTCGAAGGCCCAGTGGTGCTTGATTGATGATGCCGCTGTGACACCAGTTTCGATACAAACATGGCTCTCCCGCAACATTCTTCGTCATTGCCGCGACAAGCCCGGCGCTGTCCGGTCTAACTTCGTTGTGAGTGTGAAATGCCTTTCAAAATCGAAGTTTAAAGCGAATAATTTGATGACTGGACGTGGAATCAGCATGGCCCAAATTTCCCCTCCCCCAGAAAGGAGGGTAGGGAGGGGGTTGATGGCGGTGCAACACATTGACTTCATTGCGTTTTGCACCGCCATCAACCCCCATCCCAACCTTCCCCCTTCCTGGGGGAAGGAGTCATGCTTGCTGAACCGGAGAACAGTGGGACAAGCCCGGTGATAACGGCGTGATAGTGGCACTCGGCAAAAGAGGAAAAACCCATGAAAGTTGGATTCATCGGACTTGGCAATGTCGGCGGTAAACTGTCGGGCAGCCTGCTGCGCAACGGCGTTGACCTGACAGTGCGCGACCTCAACAAGGAACTGGCCCAGCCGTTTCTCGACAAGGGTGCCAAATGGGCAGATAGCCCGAAGGAGATGGCAAAAAGCTGCGATCTGGTCATTACATGTCTGCCGAGCCCGGCGGCCAGCGCGGCGGTGATGGAGGCCGAGGATGGTATTCTGGCCGGTCTCGGCGAGGGCAAAATCTGGGCCGAGATGAGCACCACGGATGAAGCGGAGGTCAAGCGCCTCGGCGCCAAGGTGAAAGAAAAAGGCGCCGCGCCGGTCGATTGCCCGGTCTCGGGCGGCTGCCACCGCGCCGCAACCGGCAACATTTCGATTTTCGCCGGCTGCGACCGCGAGACCTTCGAGCGCATGCTGCCGATCCTCACCACCATGGGCCGCCGCATCCTGCACACCGGCGAACTGGGCAGCGCCTCGGTGCTAAAGGTGGTGACCAACTACCTCGCCACCGCCAACCTGCTTACCTGCGCCGAAGCGCTCACCACCTGCAAACAGGCGGGGATGGACTTGAACGTCGCTTACGAGGCAATCCGCATTTCTTCGGGAAATTCATTCGTGCACGAGACCGAAAGCCAGGTCATCCTCAACGGCTCGCGAGACATCAACTTCACCATGGACCTGGTGTCCAAGGACATCGGCCTGTTTCAGGCCGTCGCCGACCGCGCCGGCGTGGAGCTGGAGATAAATCCGCTTATGATCAGGATCTTCAAGGACGGCGAGGCCCGCTACGGCTCGCGCGAACTTTCACCCAACATCATCAGACGTCTGGAAGACGCCTGCGGCGCCGAGGTGCTCGCGCCGGGTTTTCCGCCGGAAATGACCGACGACGAGCCGGAGGAGCCGGGTTACGAAGTGATGGTCGAGCACCGCGCTGACCAGTAACGGCGCATTAGGCAGCCGGCGCAGGGCCACTGGCCGCCCGCTGGTTTGAGTGCTATCCTTTTGGCTATGCAAGCTGTTGCCGACAGTGCCGAGGATTTCGCACCTGCCGAAGCCGAGGTGCGCCGCCGCCTGCTGCTACGCCGTCCGGATTGGTTCATGGCGCTGATCCTGCTTGTCGTTGCCCTTCCCAACGATGTTCTGGAGTGGTTCACCGTGCCGCGTTGGCCCAGCGGTTGGGAATGGGGCCTGCTCGCCATCATGGCGCTGCTGTGCACCGCCAATCCCTGGGCATTGCTGAAGCGCACACCCGTCATGGTGCTGAAGCCGGAAGGCTTTGCGCTGCCTGATTACTATGAGGATATCGTGCCCTGGGATGCCGTCAAGATGCTCGAGCGCAACGGCCAGACCATCCGTATGACGATCGCCGAAGGCCAGCGCTTCGGGCGCAAACGCATCTTGTATTACCGCATGTTTCCCGAGCAGGCACGTTACAAGAAAGATGATTTCCAGGTGGTCGATTGCAACAGGTGTGATTGGAGCGCGCGCGACCTTTTGGCGTTCATGGAGCGCCATGTTGGAGCGGCAAACGGCTCAACCGCCTGACTGGCTCTCGACAAGCCGCTGCGCCACTTCCGGCATCATATCAGCTTCGACATTGGCAAAGGCAATGCGCAGGTAGCGTTCCTGACTTGGCCCGAACATGGCGCCGGGCAGCACCAGGATATCCTGACGCCCGGCCAGGCGGCGCGCCACGGTAAAGCTGTCCTCGCCGTCGAATGGATGCCGCAGATAACCGAAGAAGGCACCGGAACTGATGAGTTCATAGCGCAGCCCCGGCGCCGCAACGGCCGCGCGGAATGCCTTCAGCCGGCCGGCGATTTCCGCTTCCTTTTCAGCCTTCCAGGCCTCCAGGTGCCGCAGACCGAACAATGCCGCATCCTGGGCGATGCGCGGCGCACAGATGGCCACACAATCCATCAGCTTTTCCAGCTCCTCCACGAGACGCGGATGGGCTGCCAGCCCGCCGACCCGGTAGCCGGTCAAAGAGAACACCTTGGAAAAGCTGTACAGGTGAATGAACGTGTCCTGCCAGTTCGGTCTCGTGAACAGGTGATGCGGTGCCGCACGCTGGTCCGTCCGAAAGTCCTTGTAGGTCTCGTCGATCAGCAATGCGGCGCCGTGCTTTGCCGCCAGGTCGAAAAACCCGTCGATCAGCGGTGGCGGGTAGATCGCCCCGGTCGGGTTGTTCGGCGTGACGAGCACGATGGCGCGGGTGTCTGCATCGATCAACGCTGCGGCCTCACCCGGGTCCGGCAAAAGTCCGGTCTCAGCCCGGCAGGGCAGGGTACGAACCTCGATGCCGTTCATCTCCAGCCACATCTTGTGATTGAAGAAAAAGGGCTCCGACAACAGCACATTTGAACCGGGCTGTGCCAGGGCGAGCACCGCCAGACAGAACGCTTGATTGCCGCCGGCGGTTATGGCGATGTTGTCCGCCTCCAGTTGCGCGCCATAGTCGCGGGCGATGTCGTCGGCCAGAGCCGAACGCAGAGCCGGCACGCCAAGAATGTCCGTGTACAGGCTGGTTTCGTGCAACGCCGTCCGGCCGGCGAGAAAGTCTTGCATCTCTTTGGCGGGCGGGTAACCGGGTACGGCCTGACTGAGCTGGATGAACGGCCGCGGGCGCGGTTCATCGGGCACCCAGCTGAACGCCTCGGAAATCGGTGCCGGTGGCACACCGGTGACGCTTGAACGGATCGTGTAGGGCATGGTCACACACACACTGGATGAAACGGCCGGGTTGCTATAATAAGTGCTCTAATCCTGAGGGTTGAGGTTGTACCTGATGCCGACACATGTACGGCCTGAGGCGTAAAGGGGCAGATAAGGGGTCAGACCCCAGCATTACCGATGAGTGGCAATACCACAATAGACAAACTGCTGCAGGAGCGTGGCGCCAAGCTGCACGGCAAGGGCTGCGATCAGGAAGGCGCGGTTGCCCGCGCTGAGTTGACCCAGGTTATCGAAGAGGACTACGCCTCCTTCGAGCCGCTGCGCGACATGCTGCTGAAACGTGGCCGCGCCGCGGAAGGCATCAAGCTCACACGCCAGCATGAACTGTTGTTTGAGCATCTCGATGCCCACCGCATGATCACCCGCAAGGAAGACAGCTTTCAGGCTGCATCCGTCAAGGCCAAGCGCTACTTGAGCGGCGGCTGGCTGGAGGAACTTGCCTGGCTTGCCGCCGATGCGGCCGGCGCCGATGAGGCCGTCTACGGTCAAAAGTTGATGTGGCGGGTCGGCGAATACCATGGCGAGAATGAAATCGACCTGATTCTCCGCCGCGGTGATAGACTGGGATTTGCTTCCTGCAAGGCCCTGCAGTCAGAGTTCAACGCGGAGAACCGCAAACACCGCAACCGGCTGATGGATGCCCTGCACGAGGCCGACAACCTGGCCGATCATTTCGGCGAGCCCGGCGAGAGGGTGGCGGTTTTGGTGACGACCGATCTGTTCGATGAAGTGCGTGACGTGCCGCGCTACATGGCGCTGATGGGCAAGGCGGCTGCACTGGATGTGCGGATCATCGCGCTTGAGGAATTGGGCTGGGTACGGCTGGTCAACGCCGTGAGTGAGTTGATCCGGCATGACGATCTGGGAGGTAACGCGAAGTGAAAGCAGTACGGATATCGAACACAGGCGGTCCCGATGTTATGGCGCTGGAGGAGGTCGACCTGTCCGCACCCGGCGAGGGCCAGGTGCAGGTGCGCCACACGGCCATCGGCCTGAATTACATCGACACCTACCACCGCACCGGGCTTTATCCGCTGCCCCTTCCGACCGGTCTCGGCCTTGAGGCCGCCGGCGTGGTCGAAGCCGTTGGCGCCGGTGTGACGGCCTTGAAGGAGGGCGATCGGATCGCATATGGCGCAGGTCCGATCGGCGCCTATGCCGAATGCGCCAACGTGCCGGCAAACCGGGTCGGCAAGTTGCCCGATGCCATAGGCGACGATGCCGCCGCGGCGATGATGCTGAAGGGCATGACAGCCCGTTACCTGCTGCGCGCGACCTACGTGGTGCAGCCGGGCGACACGATCCTGTTTCACGCCGCAGCCGGCGGTGTCGGCCTGATCGCCTGCCAGTGGGCAAAGGCGCTCGGGGCAACCGTGATCGGTACGGTCGGCTCAGATGACAAGGCAGAGTTGGCGAAAGCTCACGGCTGCGACCACAGCATCAACTACAGTCACGAAAATGTCGCCGAGCGGGTGCGTGGGCTGACCGGTGGCGCCGGGGTGCCGGTCGTCTACGACGGCGTTGGCAAGGCCACGGTCGATGCCTCGCTGGACAGCCTGGCGCCGCGCGGCCTGCTGGTCAGCTTCGGCAATGCCTCCGGCCCTGTGACCAATTTCGATCTTGGCGTGCTGTCGGCCAAAGGCTCGCTTTATGTGACGCGCCCGACCCTGATGACCTACGTCGCCAGCGATGCCGATCTGTCCGCAACCATGCAGGACCTTTTCGACGTGGTGGCCAGCGGCAAGGTCAAGATCACCGTCAACCAGCGTTACGCCCTGGCAGACGTCGTGCAGGCCCACAAAGACCTCGAGAGCCGCGCCACGACGGGTTCGACGGTGCTGATTCCATAGCTCAACGGTACTGAGTACCTAGGCCGGGCAGCTCTTGGTGTTCTGGCCGGCCAGCGCGCGCCAGCGGGTGGAACACGAGGTGTTCTTGCAGATCAGTTCGCCGATCTTGTTCGAAGACACCGCGTGTGCCAGGTGCAGCGAGCGGCCGTTGCCGTCCGACAGGGTGCTGACCAGCATTCCGGTGAGCTCGCCCTTGGCATTGAACACCGGTCCGCCGGACTCGCCCTTTCGGGTGCTCATGCGCAGGACGACTGCGTCGGGATATCCGAAGCCGTTGTAAGTTACCGGGCGCCCGAAGCTCATCGATTGCACTTCGCCGGTCCGCGCCGTGTCGCCTTGGGCGTGCGGTTTGCCGAGTGAGAAGATCGGGTCACCCGCCGCCATGCACGGACTCGCCGCCGGCTGAACCGGCGAGCCGTTAAAGCCGCGCAGCCGAACTAGCGCCATGTCGTTTTCTTTGCGCACAGCAATGACTGTGCCTTCATACAGCCGTCCGTCAGCACCACGAGCACTGACCGTGTAGCCTGGCGCTACGGCGACATGGCCGGCCGTGATGATGTGGCCTTCGCCGTCCACTAGGAACCCGCTGCCGGAGGTCACCGAGTCGGGCAGTAACTCTTGAGCCTGGCGTGTCTTACCCCTTTCCTTGTGGACGATCAGGGTGACGTAGGATGGGCTTGTACGCGCAACCAGGCTCGGCATGGCGTTGGACAGAGCCAAGCCGGCAGGCGTAAAGCCGGTCTCAACGTTGAACGCACGCGGGCCTTCGACATCGGCCGTCGTGTTACAACCCGTCAGCACCAATGCCAGCGCCGCAATGCCTCCCCGTTTCCACATCGTCACTCTGTCTCCAAGGCCTCTGTAAACGGTCTCAACTGTTCTTCGTAGCGCCGCCAGCGCTCAATTGACCCGGTATTGATCGGCTGACGCGCCTGCCAGGCACTTGCTGTCAAAACGACCTCCTGGCCCCGCGTATCAGTCAGGTAGGCCGGGTCCCAAGGCAGGCTCAGGTGGTCGTAGATCGACTTGCCAACACGCTCGGGCTCGCCAACCAGTTTCTCGTAGTCTACTGTCATATACTCGATGCCGCATGCATCCCGCCAGTGTTTCATCAGCCTTGTGTGCATGTTGTAGACCCGTGCGATGGCTTCAAGATCATAGCTGTATGACAGTTGTCCGCCAAAAAATTGTTCATACAACGACAACGCAACCGCTTGCGGCTGCCGGCGGCAATAGATGAATTTCGCATGGGGAATCAGCCACTTGATGAAACCAAGGTGGGCATAGTTGCTGGGAAGTTTGTCGGTGACGTGGTCGAAGCCATCGGCCTTGGCGAACAGTCTGTCGAGCAGTTGCGAAGCGAGCCGGGTTCGTTCGGTCTCGTTCGTATCGACGACACCGTGGGGAAAGCCGGAAATGCTGTGGCTGGCCATTGGAACGAAGTTGGTCTCACCGCAGGCGGCAGTACGGGAATTGGCGGACACGACGCGCTCGATCAGGGTTGTACCGCTGCGCGGCATCCCGACGATGAATATCGGATAGCGGCCTGACTGTCGCGATGTTGGCGGACTGTTGACCGTGTCGCGGGTAAACGCAGCCATCACCGCCTCGCAGCGTGCTTCGTGTTGTTCCGGGTTGAAGCGGAACTCCTCTTTGGCTGCTTCATTCGCGGTCTTGAGACTGTCAAAGGCGGCATCATCTCGGCCTTCGCCGGCATGGACTGAATACAATGTTAGTCCAGCGGTGGTCCTGCTGTTTACAGGTGCGGTGCGGTCTTCAAGGATTTCGCCGAGTTCATCGGCAAACTCAATGCCGAGTGGCGTGATCTTGGACAGCCGGTTCAGTATCTGAGCGCGGTTGCGGGAGACAGTCAAAGCCTTGCGAAAAAGCTTCTCGGCCTCGGTGAAATTGCCGCGTACGACCTCGATCTGCCCCAAAACAGACAATGCATCAGCTTTGTTGTGCCTGGTTGCCGCCTTGGCAAGCTGGCCGGCGAGTTCGATATTTCCCCCGGCAAGGTAGATTTCAGCGGCAACAGCCAGGAAATGCGGCGGTATTTTCATCGCCGCCCTTGCCCTTTTGAGATGGACGAGCGCCTTGGCGGTTTCGCCCTTCAGCGCGTACAGACGGGCGATGTTGTACTGAGCAATCGGCCCTGCGCTGGATTTCGGGTCGATCCGGGCAAAAAGCGTCAGCCCTTCGCTGCGCGTCACAACGGGTTCCATGCTGAGGGCGTGGGCAAGTTTGACTTCGTTGTCGTCGGGTGCCTGTTGCAAAGCGGTAACGAGCCAGGCCCGCGCTGCGTCGGGGCCGTCAGCAACCAGCAAGGCCTCTCCGATGGCGTAGTGGATACCGGGGTAATCGGGGGCCAGCGTGTGTGTCTTCAAGAACCGCTCCGCCGCGGCGGCCGGACGTTCAAGGGCGCGTTCGGCCTGACCCAGGTTGTAGTGGATATCGGCATCATCCGGCGCAAGATTGACCGCCTTTAGCAGCAGCTTGCGTGCTTCGTTCAGCTGTCCAATCTGGCCCTCTCGCACGGCCAGTTCAAGCAAAATTTGTGGATTGCCGCTATCAATGCGCAGGGCATCCCGATAAAGGCGCCGCGCCTTTTTAGGGTCTCCGGCGCTCCAGGCCGCGTTCGCAGCACTCAACAGTGAGGCGGTCGACGTTGTCATGGCTGAGCCCGTTTGCAAGAAGTGTTTTCGTCAGCCGGTTTAACCTGTCAATTGCCGGGAATCAATCGGCGTTGGTAACAACGGCCGGACAATTCTGCCACGCTCATATGTGCAAACTGGCAGGCAGCGAATCGAGCGGCCGGATGGCACAAAAAAACCGGCCCGCAGATTAAATCCACGGGCCGGCATTCAAACTTCGTTTGAAGCGTCAGCAGTTCCTAGAAGAAGAACCATGCGCCGAACTGAGCACCGAAGGCATCCTGGTCAGGCGTACCATCGTTGTACTCTGCACGGCCCCAACGGCCTTCAACACCAAGACGCATCTGGCTGACTGGCTGCCACAGAAGGTTGGCATGAACCGTCATCGACTTGTCGTTGTTCCCGGTAAGCGGGGTATCAAGCAGATCTGACATGCCCCATGCTGCGTTGAACGTGGTGGTATCGGTAACTGGCATGCTCACGCCGGCTACGATGCCCCAAGCTTCCAACGGATCGCCGGAGGAGTTGAGCCACTTCCAGTTGAACCCACCCGGAGGAACAGCGAAGTTCGGAGCGAAGTTCTGCTGAGCCAGGTACTTCATGACAAGGCCTTCACCGTAGTGAGCGCCAACCGTGATCGTCGCCATATCGGCGAGATTGATATTGGCACCACCGGCAACCTGCCAGCCGAGGTCGTCACCGCCAAGCTTGTCAGCCTGGGGCATGTCGGCCACTTCGGCGGTCGCAACAACCTGGTGTCCGCCAGGAATGTCATACTGGATTGAAGCACCGATGTTCGGCATGGACGTATGCTCGAAAGACGGCTCTTCGATCGCTACAGCAAAAGACATAGGTCCGCTGGAATACCCCAACCGAACCTGCGGCAGACGGCTGTAAACCGGACCGGCATATGCGCCCCAGTCAATCGTGGTGATGCCGATTGGCAGCAATGCGCCGATGTTCCACCACTGGCCAGCCGAGAACGTCCAACCGGGAGCGAAGTCCCAGTGGCCAACCGCATGACGCAGACGCAGAGGAATGGAACCGGCGTGACCGCCAGGAGTGAAGTCCATTTCGAGCTGCGTGCGAATCTGGCCAACAGCCGTATCGACCCGCGAGCGGATGCCGAAACGCGACTGGTGAGCAGTCAGGTGAATGTGCGACTTGTCACCTTCGTCAATTCCCGGAACCCAGAACGACTCAGGCACGCCGTCCGACTTGCTGTCGAAAATGACGTCTGCCTTGATGTAACCATATACGGTCACTTCAGCGACAGGTGCTGGAAGATCGGCGGTCGGGGTTACCGAAATGGTGAAACCACGGTCGGTGTTGACGTTGATCGAGTCAGTCTTGGACACGTTGGCCCAATCTGCGTTCGATCCATGGCCCTTGCCATAGGTCAGGTAGCTGTAGCCCTCTGGCAGCTGTGCAGCAGCCGGAGTGGACTCAAGCGTGTTTACGCGGGACTGCAGAGCCTCGAGCTGAGCCTTGAGGGCTGACAGCTCATCGGCCTGCGCTCCGGACGCCATGACACCAAGTGCCGCACCGCCCAAAAGTGCCCGACGAAGCCACTTTGATTTGGTCATTATGTTATCTCCCACATCTCTGGAGTGTTACGGTGCCCCCGAGTCCCCTCGTACTGGTTCCGGAAGCGTTGTTTTGTGTGACTCGCACACATGAGCTTTTCTCGTCTGAACGGGTTAAGATGTCAACAAACGCCACCCTCAAATCGGGGTTTCGGGGCTTTCAGCAGCTTGAAATTCGATCCTTGTGGCATTTTTAACACAAGGTGCTGCCGCAACTGACCCGATCCAGGGCGTTCCTGCCGCCAGTTGCGCTGGTGCAGATTGGGTGAACAGCAGATTCGCAAGTCTTAACAGCAGGTTAATAAGCGTGTCCTGAGTAGTAGCGCGGTCGGCTCCCTTGGGCAAGCCGGGATTCGTTTGAGGAGTCCGGCTTTTCGTATCTGACGAGAGCGCAGCCGGTGGATTCGCGGGCTGCAAAACGTTACATAAATAAGAGAAAGCCGGATTGCATCACCCGGCGCCCGCACAATTGGCTCAAGGGGGATCGAGAACGTGTACGTCAACTATAATGGATACGGTTGGAATCATTCACCTGACAGGTCTGGCACTGAAGCGCCACCTATCCGCGGAAAGATAAAGGCGGCTTTTTCTGTTGCCAAACCCACCGCCATGGAAGAGCTGGCGGCGGCCGCACCGCTGAAAGTTGCTCAACCTGCGCCGGCACCGGCTGCCAAGGCCGCGCCAAAACCCAAACCCGCACGAGCAACCAAACCGCAGGCCGTGTCAACGGGTAAACCAAGCCGGCCGCAAGGGCTGGCCAAGGCACGCGGCGGCAAGGCCGACAACCTGCAGCAAATCTCCGGTGTCGGGCCGAAGCTCGAAAGGACCCTTCATGGCCTGGGTTTCTACCACTTCGACCAGATCGCCGCCTGGAGCCGCGACGAAGTCGACTGGGTCGACGAACATTTGCGTTTCAAGGGCCGGATTGACCGTGATGAATGGATTCCGCAGGCGAAACTGCTGGCAGCAGGCGACACTGAGCAATTTACCAAGCTCTATGGCACCGGCGGCCTGAAGAACCGGGCGGGCGTATCCAAGTCCGGCAGCCGCACCAGGCGCTCCTGAGTCTCAATCGGCCGCCGCGAGGACTTGCCTTATTGCGGCCAGCGCCGCTGATTCGGTCAGGAACGGCGTGTGGCCGCGTCCAGGCACGGTTACAGCGGCCAGACCGGGCAGCCGCTCGACCATCTGCCTGAGGGTATCCGCGCTGAGGACATCGGATGCTTCGCCCCGGATGGCCGCCACCGGCAGGCCGGACAACGCCTCGAACCCGGCCCAGAAGTCGGGCAGGGGACCTGAAGCGAGCATCTCCTCATCCGGCAGAGTTCTGGCCAGATCGGGATCGTAGTCGAGGACCGGCAGCCCTTCGTGTTCTGCAAAAATTACTCGGGCGAAACGCGCCCACTCCGCTTCGCTCATCCGAAAGCCCCGATACGTGGCTCTCAGCGCCGCTGCCGCCGCGTCCCAGCTTTCAAGTTCCGGGTCCTTGCCGACATAGGCGGAAATCCGCGCCAGGCCTGCCGGCTCTATAACCGGCCCGATGTCATTCAGAACCACGCCGGCCATGCGGTCCTTGTGCAGGGTCGCCATCAGCATGGAAATCAATCCGCCGCGCGAGGTGCCAACAAAGATGGCGCGGGCGATCGACAGGTGGTCCATGAGTGCGATCACATCGGCCATCTCGACCGGCACCTGATAGGTTTGCCAGTCCGCATGGTGTGACCGGCCGCGGCCGCGATAGTCCGCTGCAATTATCCGGCGCTCGCCTGAAATAAGCCGGGCAAGGTCATGAAATTCCTTGGAATTCCTCGTCAGGCCCGGCAGACAGATGAGCGGCGCGAGCAAGGCATCCTGCGAACCGTAGTCGCGGGCGTAGAGCGATACGCCATCCGGGCTCTGGTACCAGACATCCTGCCAGTCGGTCATGACAAACGCGTGTCTCCGCGCCGCTCAGCACTCGGTCAGGAGTTGCGAGATCGAAGTCGACTGACCGGACCCGCAACTCGCCGCTCGGGTCGGCTTGCCGCCATTCGGGTTACCACGCTCCAAGTCGACGGACATGCCGGTCAGCTGCTTTACACCCAGCCGCGAGCGATAAACATGGATGTTCTGCATGACCTTCTGAACGTACTTGCGGGTCTCGGTGAACGGAATGGTTTCAACCCAGTCGATGGCATCGATCTTGGAGCTGCGTGGGTCTCCAAAGCGCTTGATCCACTGATGCGCCCGTCCCGGTCCGGCATTGTAACCGACGAAGGTCAGAATGTAGGAGCCGTTGAAGCTCTTGACCAGATCGCCGAGATGCGCAGCTCCGAGCATGACGTTGTAGGCCGGATCCGACGTCAGCCGCTTCGTCGAGTGGCTGCGGATGCGGTACTGCCGGGCGATCAGCTTGCCTGTTCCCGGCATGATCTGCATCAGGCCGCGTGCGCCGGCGTGGCTCTTGGCATGGGGGTGGAACTCGCTTTCCTGGCGCGACAGGCCATAGACCAAGGCACGCTCCACCGGCGGACCGATGCGCTTCCAGCTCGGCAGGGCGCCGCGCGGATAGGCCCAGTCGTCGATATCGATACCATTCGATCCGGCCGCCTTGGCAAACCGCACCGACATGGCGGTGCCGCCTTCAGCCTTGACGATAGCGGCAACCGCGCTCAGTTCCGCTGCAGTCTTGAAACGCTGTGCCATCGGCCAGATAAATGCACCGGCTTGCGAGCCGACCCCTGCAAAGGTGAACAGGCGGAACGCCCGCACCAGCTCGTCGTTACGCGCCGTCTTGCGGGCTGCAGCGGTAATTCTCGTTGCATTGATCGGGACCGGCTTGCGGGCCTGGCCCAGTGCCTCGCGCGCCAGCTGGCCGTAGTACAATGTCGGCGAGGCGGCGGCCCGGCGAAAGACCTTGTCGGCGGCCTTGGGATTGCCCAATGCTAGCTCGGCCCGGGCGATCCAGTAGTTGGCCCGCGACGAATCGGTCCGCGTCTTGGCCTTGCTTGCCATGTTACGGAAATGGGTGCGCGCGATCGGTGCCTGGTTCAGCTTGCGCAGCGCGATCCAGCCGGCCAGAAACTCACCCTCAAGGAAATGCTTGCCGGAGGAAAATCCGTGCGAGCTGGAGAGTTTGTACAGATTGTGCCACTGCTTGTAGTTCGACGGGCTGAGCGACTGGCGCACCACAAGGCGCTTCTCGATCCACCACTGTTCCGGGTTGATCTGCTTGGCGTGCGACTTGGGCAACGCCAGCAGCATCGCGCGGGCTTTACCAAGCTTGTCCTTCTTGCGGTACCAGCGCGACATGGCGTAGCGCATAGCCGTCTTGTTGCGCAGAGACTTGGGCAGATTGCGGTAGGCCTTGGCGGCACCGCCCTTCTTGCGGATGAGCTCGCGCGCCACTTGGGCAGCCTTCGCGTGGGCTTTCGAAATCCGCCTGGCAACCCGCACGCCGGCCCTGGTCTTCTGGGCCATGATCAGCGCCCACAGGCGGGCCTCATGATCGGATTTCTTGAGCAGTTTGCGGAAATGTTTCAGCGCATAGGTCTCGCTGCTCGAGCCCATGTCCGGGTCCAGCCACGCCTTCAGCAGCCGGGCCCGCGCCCGTTGCGGTTCGCCTTTTGCTTTCAGATACTTGGCACGTGCCAGCCAGCCTTCGGGAGAAACCGTCTTGTGACGCTCGAAGTGTGCTGCGATCTTGTCAAGCGGCATGGCATCGGCCAGCAGCAGCGCCTCGGCGCGGGCCGTGATGCCTTTGACATAGGGCCAATGCGGGTTGGCGTCGACGAACGCCATCAGCCGGTCATAACCGGAATCGCGCGGATTGGTGCGAACATAGTACCATTCCACCGCCTTGATCGCCGCCGGATCGCCCGATTGCCGCGCCAGGCGTCTGGCATCGTCCCACTTGCGCTTGGCGGCCAGTGCCAGCGCCCTTACCGCAGGGCTCGATTTCGCCTGGCCGCGGGCGACACCCGTCGTGGCGGTGGTCAGATTGCGCACCGCCGGCTCGGAATCCTCCTTGCTGGCCCGGGCGTCAACCGGCATGGCGACCAGAGCTGCGGCCAGCATGGCCGTAAACCCAAATGTCCTGGCCATCACGCCAAGATCGTGTGCAGACTTCCGCATAATCGCTCTTTCTGATTCGCCGTCACCTGCCTTAGGGCCAGGGCTCATTGAGTAACGCCATTCTGCGCAGCGGAATTGCTCGCTAAGCAGGCAGGCAGGCGCCGGAAATCTGGTTGGTTTTCAAGCCTGTCTAACGCACTCTGCGGGCAATTCCGCTGCGCCCGCAGGGTTCGCCAAGGAGGGCCCGCCTGCAGGCAAACACTGCTCGATAAGGCATAAAGCCTGATCTTGCGCTTGTTTTCCAGCATTCGAACCCTCCTTGGCGAACAGAATGGTGTTACTCAATGGGCCCTGACCCTAACGACAAGATACATGCCCCGGTCCTAATCTCGAATTGCGACGGTCCTGTGACCGAACTGCGATCACCGCGCCGCATTGCGCGCCTTGTCGGGCGCTTGCCGCTTAACCATGAAATGTCTAAGGTGCCGCAGCGCGCGCCATATTAAGGCAAGCTAAGCGGGTATGGTTTCCGAAGTGTTTACGTCAGGAGTAAATGTGGTGAAGTTCCGGGGTTCGATTCCAGCGCTTATTACACCGATACGCGACGGCGAGGTCGATGAAGCCGCGTTTCGCAAGCTCATCGAATGGCACATTGCCGAAGGCACTCACGGGGTGGTTCCGGTCGGCACGACGGGCGAGAGCCCGACACTCAGCCATGACGAGCACAAGCGCGTCGTCGAAATCGCTATTGAGACCGTCGCCGGCCGCATCCCGGTGATTGCCGGCACCGGATCGAACTCCACCGCCGAAGCGGTCGATTTCACCAAACATGCCGAACAGGCCGGTGCCGACGCCGCGCTCGTCGTCGTTCCCTATTACAACAAGCCGACCCAGGATGGGTTATATCAGCACTTTAAGACAATCGCACAAAGTGTTGAATTGCCAATTTTTGTTTACAATGTACCTGGCCGCAGTGTTGCCAACATTTCTGTCGAAACGCTGGCCCGCCTGTCGAAGGACTGCGCCAACATCGTCGGGGTCAAAGACGCCACCGCCGACCTGACCCGGCCCAGCAAGCAGCGCCTCGCGAGCGGTCCGGAATTCATCCAACTGTCAGGCGAGGACGGCACGGCGCTCGGCTTCAACGCACATGGCGGAGTTGGGTGCATTTCGGTGACCGCCAACGTCGCTCCGCGCGCCTGTGCCGAGTTCCAGGAAGCGACCCTGCGCGGCGACTATGCCGAGGCGATCAGGCTGCAGGACCGGCTGATGCCGCTGCATTCGGCCCTGTTTGCCGAAACGAGCCCGGCGCCGGTCAAGTACGCCGCCAGCCTGCTCGGCCTGTGCGAAGCCGATGCCCGCCTGCCCATGGTGCCGATCGGCGAGGCCACCAAACAGCAGGTGCGCGATGCCATGGTCCATGCAGGACTTTTGAACTGAGGTAAGTCATGTCTTCCAAAAGCGGCGGCGCCAAACCGTCGCGCAAGGGCGGCAAGGTCGTGGCCGACAATCGCCGCGCGCGTTACGATTACGAGCTGCTCGACACCTTTGAGGCCGGCATTGTCCTGACGGGCACCGAGGTCAAGGCGCTGCGCGAGGGCAAGGCCAACATTGCCGAAAGCTATGCGGCGGTGGAGGAGGGTGAGCTGTTCCTGATCAACAGCCACGTGCCCGAATACCTGCACGCCAACCGTTTCAACCACGAACCGCGCCGCAAACGTAAGCTATTGATGCACAAGCGCGAAATAGCCCGGCTGTGGAACGGCAGTCAGCGCCAGGGCCTGACCATCGTGCCGCTCAAGCTGTATTTTAACGAGCGCGGCAAGGTGAAGCTGGCGCTGGCTCTGGCGCGCGGCAAGAAGACCTTCGACAAGCGCCACACCGAGCGCAACCGCGACTGGCAGCGCGACAAGGCCCGCCTGATGCGCGAGCGGGGGTAGGGGTCGTGCGGTATCTGCCCGACATCGCCTTGCCGTCCACGATGGGCGGCGAGGTCAATCTGTCCCGGCTGCCCGGCCGGACGATGGTGTTTTGCTACCCCTACACCGGCCGCCCCGGCATCCCCGACCCGCCCGATTGGGACAACATCCCAGGCGCCCACGGCTCGACCCCGCAGGCCACTGGATATGCAGCCCTCTACGACCAGTTCCAGGACGTCGGCATCGAGGTCTTCGGCCTGAGCCTGCAGGATACAGGGTGGCAAAAGGAGTTTGCACAACGCGCAAACCTCCCCTTCGCACTGTTAAGCGACCGCAATGCAGCGTTCAGCCAGGCAATGAAGCTGGAAACCTTTAGAGCAGGTCAGATCGATTTTCTCAGACGAATCACTCTGGTTGTCAGAAACGGGAGCCTGGAAAATACCAACCCGGATATCGCCGCGCCGGAGCAAGACGCCGCCAATACTTTGAAATTGTTGCATTATTGATATTGGTTGTTGAGATTTTCTCACTATATGGATGTCATGCCAAACTCAACAAGCACTGTCTTGTCAGAACTGATGCAGGAGGTGAAAACGCTGTGAACCCGGGGCGGACGAATGACAATCTCGATGATGCGCTCGAACGCAATGAAGCACAAATGCTGGCCCATGTTGCCCGCACACAAGGCGTCAAGCAGGCTCACCGGATTTCACTTGCCCGGTCTCGTGAGGGGTTCATGTTGTGCCTTGCGGTCACAGTTCTAACGATCGTCGGTCTCGTCTGGCTGACCGACCTTGGGCTTTGGATAAAGCTATCGATTTCGGCTTGTGCTGCGGCGCCGGTGATGGCCTGGCCCTTGTTCAAAATGCGCCGTTCACGACGGCAGGATGAAGCTCGTGAAAGACAAATGCGCGAACACGCCATGTCGAGAACGGGCAAGGACAGTGCTAGCGCTGGAACTACCTAATTCCCTCAAACACATCCGCAAACATCTCCGGCGTCAGCCGCCTCGTGTTGGTGTTGTATCTTGAGCAGTGGTAGCTGTCGTGCAGGGTTATGCCGTTGCCGAGGTCGTGGCGGGCGGCGTGGGCGAATTTGTGGTGTGAGCGGGTCAAGTTGAAGCTCATCAGGATGGCATCGTGGGCGATGCGGCCGAGCGCCAGGATGGCGGTGAGGTGGGGTAGGGCGGCGATTTCGGCGGCCAGGAAACCGTTGCACTGGCGGATTTCCGCCGGTGTCGGCTTGTTCTGCGGCGGCAGGCAGCGCACCGCGTTGATAATGATGCAGTTGCGCAATTCAAGGCCATCATTCGGGTCGGCCCGGTACGTTCCCTTCGAGTACCCGAAGTCCGCCAGCGTCTGATACAGCAGGTCGCCGGCGTAGTCGCCAGTGAACGGCCGTCCGGTGCGGTTGGCGCCCTTCATCCCCGGCGCCAGTCCGGCGATCAGCAGGTGTCCGTTGCGGTCGCCGAAGGCGGGCACCGGCGCGTTATGCCAACCAGGATGGCCCAGACGCTGTTCGGCCCGGAACGCCGCCAGGCGCGGGCAAAGCGGGCAATCCGCCCCCGGCTCAGATGGCTGCGGCATCAGTTCCCCCTCAGGCTCTTGGTGTCACAGACCGCCATCAGCATGTCTGGAAAACCGTTGTCCACTCAATCCGGCACACAAGTCTGCGAAACGCCCGCCGGCACCGCCGGCTCTAGGTCTCGGCGTAGTCGTCTTCGTCGTCGTATTCGTCCTCATCGTCGCGGCGATAGTTGCGTTCGCTGGGCGCCCGGCCGATTTCGTCGCGCAGGTCGGCGATGTCGATGAACTGGTCCGCCTGGCGTCGCAACTCGTCGGCAACCATGGCCGGACGCGTCGACAGGGTCGAGACGACGGACACCCGCTTGCCCTTACCCTGTACCGCCTCGACCAGCGAGCGGAAGTCGCCGTCGCCGGAGAACAGCACGATATGATCCAGACTGTCGGCCAGCTGCATCGCGTCGACGGCCAGTTCGATGTCCATGTTGCCCTTGACCTTGCGCCGTCCCATCGAGTCGGTGAACTCCTTGGCCGGCTTGGTCACCACCATAAAGCCGTTGTAGTCGAGCCAGTCGATCAGCGGCCGGATCGGCGAGTACTCGGCATCGTCCATCAGCGCGGTGTAATAGATCGCCCGGATCAGCCGCGCGCGCCTCTGAAAGACCTCCAGGAGCCGCTTGTAGTCAATATCGAAGCCGAGCGATTTGGCGGTGGCGTACAGGTTTGAACCGTCCACGAAAAGCGCAATACGTTCATCGGGATGAAAATGCATCTTGGCAACTCCTGATTGAAATGGCTCGATAAAAAGATCTGATTCAAATAGAATTGAACGGCGCATGGAGTAGTCCGGCAGCGGCTGCTTGTCAAACGGGGAAAACTCATGATTATCGTCGCGCTGGGAAGCAATGTGGACGGGCCGTGGGGGTCGCCGCACGAAACGGTTGGTCGGGCGCTGCGTGAGCTCGACAAGCAGCCGGTCAGCGTCATCCAGGCCTCAAGTCTGCTGAAGACCAGGGCATTCGGCCTGACCAATCAGCCCGATTTCATCAACGCCGCCGCTACCGTCGACACCGAGCTTGGGCCGGAGGCTCTGATGCGCCACCTGCACGACATCGAACTGGCGGCCGACCGCCGCCGCACCGTGCGCTGGGGTCCGCGCACCCTCGACCTCGATCTGATTGACTACAATGGGCTGGTCATGCAAGGCGGTGGAACGGGACAGGGTCATCAACAACCCCTTGTGCTGCCGCATCCCGGCATTGCCGAGCGTGAATTCGTCCTGCGCCCGATCGCCGAGATCGCCCCGGACTGGCAGCACCCGGTGCTTGAACGAACAGCGCAACAGCTTCTCGATGCTCTGGATGATGACCACATCGCCTGAGAGCCTGACCGAAGAGTCCTGAGGAGGTCCCTCCCGGCGGATTTTGCATAAATGCCTGCTTCCGGCGGGTTCGGCCTTGCCAAGGGCATCACCCTTTGCTGCGGAAAAATCCTTGGTACTGGACAATTCATGCAAAATCAAACCACCTCAGGACTTTTCGGTCAGGCTCTGAGATGTAAATCGGCAACACCCGCGCGTTGAAATGACCGTTCCACTTGTACCAAGCCGCTGCAGGCCTTGACCTGCAAAGGTGCCGTAGGCCATTCCGGGGTTTGCCTTTGGTAAAGATTTTTCGTGTATCAGGTGCGTTGCGTCAGTCTACAACAGGAACACAGGGGATGTGGATGAACAAGACACTGATATCACTCATGGTTGCTGGCACCTTCGCGCTCAGCGCGACGGCGGCGGAAGCAACAAAGGTCCGTTACAATTTTTCCGGCAGCACGTTTGCCGAGGAGCCGCGCAAGAAGACAAGGCGCGCCGTCACGCGTTCCGGCTACCGCGGCAAGCAGACCGTCAGCTTCAGGCGCAAGATGCGCCCGGGCTCCATTCTCATCAACACCCGCGAGCGCCGGCTGTACTATGTCCTGCCCGGCGGCAAGGCGATCAAGTACGGCATCGGCGTTGGTCGCAGCGGCTTCACCTGGCGCGGGCGCAAGCGGATTTCCCGCAAGCAGCAATGGCCGGGCTGGACGCCGCCCAAGCGGATGATCGAGCGCGAGCGCAAGAAAGGCCGCATCCTGCCGGCCCACATGCCGGGCGGCCCAAACAACCCCTTGGGTGCCCGCGCGCTGTACCTTGGCGGCTCGCTGTATCGCATTCATGGCACCAACCAGCCGTCTTCTATCGGCCGCGCGGTGTCTTCGGGCTGTATTCGTATGCTGAATGATGAGGTCGTCGACCTCTACAATCGTGCCCGCGTCGGTGCCCTGGTGGTCGTGGAATAGCCCGCCGGACGCCTGATTTCGTCAAATCCGCAAGCAGGCACGACAAGTGTCTGCTTGCTTTTTTGCGTTTTCGTCTCTACATAGCGCCCATATTCCATCATATTTCGAAGGATCCCGAGCCCAATGGCACGCGTTACCGTTGAAGACTGCATCGACAAGCTTCCCAACCGCTTCGAACTGGTCTTGCTGTCCGCCCATCGCGCCCGCATGATTTCCCAGGGCACACCGCTCACCGTGGAGCGCGACAACGACAAGAATCCGGTTGTCGCCCTGCGTGAGATCGCCGACGAAACCATCGACCGTGAAGATTTGCGCGAAGACTATGTCCACTCCATGCAGCGCCATGTCGAGGTCGACGAGCCGGAAGACAGCGAGGTTCCGCTGCTGGCCGGCGGCGAAATCGCCACCGCGGAAGAAACCGTCGACGCGCCGGAGGATTTTGAGCGCATGACCGAGGAAGAGCTTCTGCGCGGCCTGGAAGGCCTGCCGCCGGCGGAAAGCCCGGGCAGCCAGCGGTCCGGCTACTGATTTATCCGGTTGGGCGTGGTTTTTGGCCGGGGATGCGGTGACGTGTCCCCGGCCTTTCTGTTGCCGGACCCGGCGTTCGAGGGTAATTCTCTGAAAATGAAAGTCGATCGCGAAGGCCAGGGCAGCGCATCATGATGCGGCAGTATGAACTCGTCGAACGGGTCACCAGCTACGACCCCGGTGCCGATGAAGATCTGCTCAACCGCGCCTATGTCTACGCCATGAAGGCACATGGCCAGCAGACCCGCGCCTCCGGCGATCCGTATTTTTCCCACCCGCTCGAAGTGGCCGGCATCCTGACCGACCTCAAGTTGGATGATGCCACAATCGCCGTTGCCTTGCTGCACGATGTTGTCGAGGATACCGAGACCACCCATCATGAGATAGAGCAGCTCTTCGGCTCGGAGATTTCTTCTCTCGTCGAAGGCCTGACCAAGATCAAGCGGCTAGACCTGGTCACCAAGGAAGCCGCTCAGGCGGAAAACCTGCGCAAGCTCCTTCTGGCCATCTCCAAGGATATCCGCGTGCTGCTGGTGAAGCTCGCCGACCGTCTGCACAACATGCGCACTCTGGAGTTCATGCGTCCCGACAAGCGCGAGCGCATTGCCCAGGAAACTCTCGACATCTATGCCCCGCTCGCCGGACGCATGGGCATGCAGGAAATTCGTGAGGAACTTGAAGAAATCTCCTTTCAGGTGCTCGATCCCGAGGCCTACAAGATCATCAACGACCGCCTGCAGCTGCTGCGCTCGGAAAGCGGTGACGTGCTGCGCGAGATCGAGGTTGAACTGAAGCAGCGGCTGGCCGGCAACGACATCGCGGCCCACGTATATGGTCGCGAAAAGCGCCCCTATTCAATCTGGCGCAAGATGGAGCGCAAGCACCTCAGCCTCAGCCAGCTGTCCGACATATTCGGCTTCCGCGTTATCCTCGAGAATGAGGAAGACTGCTATCGTGCGCTGGGGATTGTCCATCGCACCTGGCGCATGGTGCCGGGCCGTTTCAAGGATCACATCTCCAACCCCAAGCAGAACGATTACCGCTCGATCCACACGACCGTCATCGGTCCGCACCGCATGCGTGTCGAGCTGCAAATCCGCACTCGTGAGATGCACGAGGTCGCAGAACGCGGCATCGCTGCGCACGGCGTTTACAAGGATGCCCCGAACCTCGAGACGGCCGAAAGCGGCATGACCCTGCCAGACACCGAGTCGAATGCCTACCGCTGGCTGCGCCAGCTCATCGACCTGCTGTCGGAAAGCGACAACCCGGCCGAATTCCTCGAACACACCAAGCTGGAACTGTTTCACGACCAGGTGTTCTGTTTTTCGCCCAAGGGCGACCTGGTGGCGCTGCCCAAGGGCGCCAACGCCATCGATTTTGCCTATGCCGTGCACACCGATGTCGGCAACAGCTGCGTCGGCTGCCGGGTCAATGGCCGTCACGCCCCGCTGATGGCCGAACTGCAGAACGGCGACGAGGTCGAGATCCTACGTTCCAAGGCCCAGACCCCGCCGGCCGCCTGGGAAGGCCTGGCCGTATCGGGCAAAGCCCGTGCCGCTATACGCCGCGCCACCCGGATCGCGGTGCGCGACCAGTATGCCGGCCTCGGCCGCGAAATTGTCGAGCGGCTGCTCGATCATCATCGCATGAAATTGGACAAGAAGGCATTGTCCAAGGCCGCACCGCGCCTCGGCATGAAGCGGTCCGAGGACATGCTTGCGGCCCTCGGCCGTGGCGAACTCGCCGGCGGCGACGTTCTCAAGGCCATGGGCATTGAATCTGACGGCTCTCTCACCAAGCCGCCGAAGAAGGCCAAGCGCAAGAAATCCAAGAAGTCAAAGAAACGCGCCCCGATCGCCATTCGTGGCGTCAACTCCAATCTGCCGATGACGATCAGCCAGGCGACCGGTGCTGTCCCTGGTGAACGTATCGTCGGCATTCTGACCAAGGGCGAAGGCATTACAGTTTATCCGATCTTTGCCCGGGACCTGCAGGCCTTCGAGGATGAACCGGATCGCTGGCTCGATCTAACCTGGGATGACGCTTCGCTTGATGCCAATGAGTTCTATCCGGCCCGCATCAAGGTATTGATTCATAACGAAGTCGGCGCGCTCGCCCAGGTCACCCAGTTGATCGGCGACATGGGCGCCAATATCGACAACCTGCAGATGGTCAACCGCGCCCATGACTTCTACGATATCGACATCTTGCTCGGGGTGCATGACATCAAGCACCTCGACCGTATCCTGACCGGCCTGGACGGCAAAACGTTGGTCAGCCAGGTCAACCGGGTTGCAGGATAATCCAGCCGCGGGATAGTATGCATCAACATCGCCGGGCACGTTGCAATTGCCCGGCAAGTGTTTAAATGAAAGACAGGCGGCGGCGCGCAAAAGTGCCATTCTGAATGCTTTCCAGCCCGGCGCCGGACGGTTGTTTCGTCACAACGGACATTCTTATGCTCGATGACCAACAGGTGCTCGACGAATTCCGAGCCAGCGGCGCGCTGCTCGAAGGCCATTTTGTCCTGTCATCCGGCCTGCACAGCGCCCGCTATCTGCAATGCGCCCGTGTGCTGATGAACCCGGAGCGGGCCGCCCGGCTGTGCGCGGCGCTGAAACAAAAGGTCGATGCCGTGGTCGATCAACCCGTCGACCTGGTCGTGTCACCTGCAATGGGCGGCGTAGTTGTAGGGTACGAAATGGGCCGCCAGCTCGGCACGCCGGCGATCTTCTTCGAGCGGGTCGAGGGCATGCTCACGCTGCGCCGCGGTTTCGAGATCGGCCAGGGTACGCGCTGTCTGATGGTCGAGGATATCATCACCACCGGCCTGTCGTCGCGCGAGTGTATCGACGGCATACGCGAACATGGCGGGAATGTTGTCGGTGCCGCCTGCCTGATCGACCGGTCCGGCGGCACGGCTGATCTCGGTGTGCCGCTTGCCTCGCTGTCCGAGATGCGCATCGACACCTATCCGGCCGATGATCTGCCGGCTGAACTGGCCGCCATTCCGGTCACTAAGCCGGGCAGCCGCGGATTAAAATAATGTTGGCGATTTTACGGTAGAAATCTGACGCATGTTGTTCCGGCCACGTCATAAACCGAGCTTTGCCGCGCAGTTGCAGCGCTGGCTGTGGCCGCGTCGGGGCATCATGCGTGCCTGGCTGTATGTCTGGCACAGGGTGACGCGGATTTCGGCATCGCCGCATGTCATCGCCATGGGCTTTGCTGCCGGCGCGTTTACCTCGTTCACCCCGTTTGTCGGCTTTCACTTCATCGTTGCCGGTCTTTTGGCCTTCATCATTGGCGGCAACATCCTGGCCTCGGCGCTGGGAACCGCCGTTGGCAACCCGCTGACTTTTCCGTTCATTTGGCTGTCGACCTACAACATGGGCGGGTTCGTGCTGGGCTATGAGAGCCGTGACGATATCGATCTGGCCGTGCCGGACGGAACCATGGCGGGTTTCCTGTCCGCACCCGGTCAGGCTTTCGATGCCGTGTGGTCGGTGGTCGGCCCGGTGTTTACGCCGATGCTGATCGGCAGTCTGCCGCTCGGCCTGGCGACGGCAGCGATCTGCTATTGCGCCATCTATCCTGCGGTCGACGGCTACCAGCGCCGCCGCAAGCACCGCCTGGCCATGCGCTACCAGCACAACAAGGTACAATAGGTGATCGATCGGCATGATCCTCGGCATCGGCAACGACATGATCGACATCCGCCGCATCGAACAGACGCTCGACCGTTTCGGTGAACGGTTCGTCGATCGGGTGTTCACCGAGATCGAGCAGAAGAAGTCCGACCGCCGCGCCGCACGCGCCGCATCCTATGCCAAGAGGTTCGCCGCCAAGGAGGCCTGCTCCAAGGCGCTCGGTACCGGCTTTCGCAGAGGCACCTACTGGCGCGACCTCGGCGTGGTCAACGAACCGAGCGGCCGCCCGACCATGGTATTGACCGGCGCCGCTGCCATGCACCTGGCAGCCATGGTGCCCGACGGCCACAGTCCAGAGATCCATTTGACGATCACCGATGACCACCCCTGGGCCCAGGCATTTGTCATCATTTCGGCCCGTCCGAACGGACCCGCCGCCTGAAGCTGTTGCGGCGTAGTGACAACCCGTCGCGAACATGCCCGTTATTGCCTGAACGGCGTTGCGGCTCACCCCGTCAGGCTGTATACGGCATGAACTGGCCGGGCATCAGGCGTGTCTTGCTGGCGCAGAGGCAGGGTTGCAATTGGTGTCCAAGACCGAAAACGTCAAAGAAAAGTCCCAGGAAAGCGGTTGGGAGACAGTAAAGGTCATTCTGCAGGCCCTGCTGATCGCCTTTGTCATCCGTACGTTGCTGTTTCAACCCTTCAACATCCCGTCGGGATCGATGAAACCGACGCTGTTGATTGGCGATTACCTGTTCGTCAACAAGCTGACCTACGGTTACGGGCCGTATTCCTTCAATATGAACATCGGCCTGTTCGGCGCCCAGCTGGTGAAATTCGGCCCGATGCCGTTTGAGGGCAGGGTGTTTGCCGGCAAGCCCGAACGCGGCGATGTCGTTGTGTTCAAGCTGCCGACCGACAACGAGACTGACTACATCAAGCGCATTGTCGGCCTGCCGGGCGACCGCATCCAGGTGATCAACGGCAAACTGCACATCAACTCAAAGCCGGTAAAGCGCGAACGCGTTGCTGACTACATTCCCGAAAGCGGCCGTTACACCGGCCAGCCGGTGCCGCAGTATCGCGAAACTCTGCCGAACGGCGTCACCTACCTGACCCTTGATCTTGACCGCGATTCTCGTGCCGACAACACCGACACCTATCATGTCCCCGAAAACCACTACTTCATGATGGGCGACAACCGTGACAATTCCACCGACAGCCGCTTCCTCGACAGCGTCGGCATGGTCCCCTATGAAAATCTCGTCGGCAAGGCGAACATCATTTTCTTCTCGCACGACAGCGACGGCTCGCTCTTGAAAATTTGGACCTGGCCGACGTCGATCCGCTGGAGCCGGCTGCTCGACTTCGTCGATTAGGACAACCCGGTGCCGAAGTTCAACAAAGGTGCTGCGTCGCGATTTGCCGGCTACACCGGGTATGAGTTCATCGACAACGGCCTTCTCGCCACGGCACTCACCCACGGCAGCCACCGCGCCAGCGGCAAGGCTGATTACCAGCGCCTGGAGTTCTTTGGCGACCGCATTCTCGGCCTGGTGATCGCCGAATGGCTCTATCGCAATCAGCCCAAGGCGGACGAGGGCAAGATGGCCCGCCAGTTCACCCATCTTGTGCGCAAGGACACCTGCGCCGAAGTCGCGCGCGCACTGCGCCTCGATGAGATCATGCGTTCAGGTCCCGGCATCGACAATCTGTCCGGCAAAGCCGGCACCAAGATTCTCGGCGATGTCTGCGAGGCGGTGATTGCCGCCATTTATCTCGACAGCGGATTCGATGCAGCCCGCAGCTTCGTGCTGAGACATTGGCAGGAGCACTTCGAAACCGCCATCGCGGCGCCCCGCGACGCCAAGAGCCGGCTGCAGGAATGGGCATTGGCCAAGGGGCTCGACCTTCCCGGTTATCGCGAACTGTCGCGCTCCGGCCCGGATCACAGCCCGAATTTCGAAATCGAGGTCTCGGTAAACGGGTATGATCCGGCCACTGCCAGCGCCTCGTCGAAACGCAACGGTGAACAGGCCGCCGCTTCGGCATTCATCAAGCGCGAAAGGATAAAGCTGAAATGACCGGCTCAGATCCGAACGGTCCCCGGCGCTGCGGCTTTGCGGCCGTGATCGGCGCCCCGAATGCCGGCAAGTCGACCCTGATCAACGCCCTGGTCGGCGAAAAGGTGGCAATCGTCACCCACAAGGTGCAGACGACGCGCGCCCGCCTGCGCGCCATAGCGTGCACTGGCGACACCCAGATCGTGTTCGTCGACACCCCCGGCATTTTCGCCCCCAGGCGCAAGCTCGACACCGCCATGGTGGCGGCAGCCTGGCAGGGCGCGGGCGATGCTGACATCGTCATCCTTGTGGTCGATGCCGGGCATGGGCTTGATGAGGATACCCAGCGGATCATCGCCAACCTCGGCGACACCGGTGCCGAGGCGGTGCTTGTTCTCAACAAGATCGATCTGGTGCCGCGCGAAAAGCTCCTGGAGCTGTCCAGCCAGGCTAACGCGCAGTTCGGTTTCTCAGCGACCTTCATGATCTGCGCCTTGAACGGCGACGGTGTTGACGACTTGCGCCGGCACATTGCCAACGCCATGCCATCCGGCCCCTGGCACTACCCTGAGGATCAGGCCGCCGACGTTCCGGTGCGCCTGCTGGCCGCCGAGATCACCCGTGAAAAACTGTTCCTGCGCCTGCACGACGAATTGCCCTATGCCTCCACGGTTGAGACCGAAAGCTGGCAGGAAAAAAAGGACGGCTCGGTACGTATCGAACAGGTGATCTATGTCGAGCGCGAAGGCCAGCGCCGCATCGTGCTCGGCAAGTCCGGCCAGACCATCAAGGCGATTGGCCAGCAGGCGCGCAAGGAGATCGGCGAAGCTCTCGGTCAGACCGTCCACCTATTCCTGTTCGTCAAGGTCCGCGCCAAGTGGAGCGAGGACCCCGAGCGCCTGACCATGATGGGCCTCGACCCGGCCGGGGACGACTAGGGTGGAGTGGTGCCATGATGGCTACGTCGTCGCCACCCGGCGCCATGGCGAGACCGGCGTCATCTGCGATGTCTTCACGCGCGAGGCGGGCCGCTGGTCCGGGCTTGTCCGTGGCGGGCGCTCGCGCCGTCTGCGGCCGGTCCTGCAACCGGGCAACCGGGTGACCGCCACCTGGCGGGCGCGGCTCGAAGATCACCTGGGCAGCCTTACCGTCGAACCGCTCAGCCTCGGCGCTGCCGCGATCATCGACGATCCATTCAAGCTGGCCGGCCTGACCACGATGTGTGCGCACTTGCAGCTTCTGGCTGAACGCGACCCGCATGAAGCGCTCTATGACGGCTTTGCCCTGCTGCTCGACCGGTTGGATGACGATGCCATCTGGCCGGCGCTGGCCGTGCGGTGGGAGTTGGGACTGCTGGATGACCTGGGTTTTGGCCTCGATCTCGGCTCCTGCGCGGCTACGGGCGCTCGCGAAGACTTGGTCTTTGTGTCGCCGAAGTCCGCGCGCGCCGTGTCCCGCTCGGCAGGCGAGCCGTATCGTGCAAAGCTGCTGCCATTGCCGGCCTTCCTGGCCGGTGCCAGCAGTGCCGACGGGATCACCGCGCAGGACCTCATTGATGGATTTGCCCTGACCGGCTACTTTCTGCGCCGCCACCTGTACGAACCGCGCGGCCTGATCGCTCCGGACCAGCGTCAGCGGATCGTCGATCGCCTTAAGTCCGGCGTCGTCTGAATGACGATCTGCCCCATTGTGCGTTGTGGAATTTCTGGTTAGCAGTTGCGCCACGCAAAGACACAGGACCAGTCGAATGATCGGAAAACTCAACCACGTGGCTATCGCCGTGCCTGATCTGGCCGCGGCAACAGCCGTATATCGCGACACCCTTGGCGCCAAAGTTTCCGACCCGCAGCCCGAACCGGACCATGGCGTAACCGTGGTGTTCGTCGAACTCCCCAACACCAAGGTGGAGTTGCTCGAACCGCTCGGTGACGCCTCGCCGATTGCCGCATTCCTTGCCAAGAACCCCTCCGGCGGCATTCATCACATGTGCTTTGAGGTGGCTGACATCCTTGCTTCCCGTGACCGAATGATCGCCGAGGGCGCCCGCGTGCTGGGCTCCGGCGAACCGAAAACGGGCGCGCACGGCAAACCGGTGCTGTTCCTGCATCCCAAGGACTTCTGCGGCACGCTCGTCGAACTCGAACAGGTCTGAAGCCAGGCTCAGGTTTTGCCCGATGACCCTCATTAGCGGCCTAGCAATCTACTTCATCATCTGGTGGCTGACATTGTTCACGGTGCTGCCATGGAAGGTCGAGAGCGCTTTTGAGTCTGACGATGCCGTCGAACAGGGGCACGCGCCAAGCGCTCCCGTCAAACCACTCCTGGTTCAGAAATTCCTCATCACCACCGTGATTTCGGCGGTGATCTTCGCGGTCGGCTACTGGTTGTTCTCAAGCGGACTGGTTTCCCTTGACGGCATTCCATTTCTCCCGGAATTCGGCTCCTACTGAACAGTTGCGCCGTGTGCAGTGCGCGGAAGACGCTGCCCGGTCAGGCTTCTGCGCTTGTTTCGGAAACTTCCGCCAGTGCCGCCGGCACCAAGAAAAAAGCAAGGCACCAGGCCTTGCTGAAAAGTATCGCACCGTCTTTGCCGGGATACACGCCCCGGCGGCTTGCTGGTGTTCCGAAACCGGTTCACCGCGCCGGACGAGTGCTTCCTCCCTAGACTTGGGCTTCCTGTCGGCGGTCTAGCCGCTCCCTGGCCCACATGTCTATTTATTGGCCGGCATATTGCCGACTAAAGTCGGAGCTGTCACGTTAAAAATGCACCTCCGAACACTGCGCATATCATTCGCACGGCTCTTTGTTTTACCCGGGCAATGGCCTAAAAGAAGGCCGTGGTGCCGGGGCGGTGCGATTCCCGGAGCACCTGTTCTGCCTGCTGATTTTCCATTCGAGCTGAAAATAACATCGAGCCGACCATGAGACTGAGCCAGTACTTTTTGCCGATCCTGCGCGATGATCCCAAGGAGGCGGAAATCGTCTCTCACCGGCTGATGTTGCGGACCGGCATGATTCGCCAGGAAAGCGCCGGTATCTACTCCTGGCTGCCGCTGGGTTTTCGGGTGCTGAAGAAGATCGAACAGATCGTGCGTGAGGAGCAGGACCGGGCAGGGGCTCTGGAAGTGCTGATGCCGACCATCCAGTCCGCCGACCTGTGGCGCAAGTCGGGGCGCTATGACGACTACGGCAAGGAAATGCTGCGTATCACCGACCGGCACGAGCGCGACATGCTGTACGGGCCGACCAACGAGGAAATGATCACCGACATTTTTCGCGCCGGCGTGCAGTCCTACAAGGACCTGCCGCGCAACCTGTATCATATCCAGTGGAAATTCCGCGACGAAGTGCGCCCGCGCTTCGGCGTCATGCGCGGCCGCGAGTTCCTGATGAAGGATGCCTATTCCTTCGACGTCGATGCCGAGGCCGGCAGGCATTCCTACAACAAGATGTTCGTGTCTTACCTGAAGACCTATGCCCGCATGGGGCTGAAGGCGATCCCGATGAAGGCCGAGACCGGCCCGATCGGCGGCGATCAGTCCCACGAGTTCCTGATCCTTGCAGACACCGGCGAGAGCGAGGTGTTCTTCGACAAGGATTTCTACGACATGGACTGGTCGGAGTTCTCGATCGACTATGATGATGTCGGCACCGTCGCGAGCCTGGTCGACGACTTCACCGCGAAGTATGCCGCCACTGATGACATGCATGACGCTGGCGAATACGAAAAGCGCGTGCCCGCCGAACGCCGGTTGAGCGGCCGCGGCATCGAGGTCGGCCACATCTTCTTTTTCGGCGACAAGTACTCCAAGCCGCTTGGCTGTCAGGTGCAGACGAAGGAGGGCGAGATGGTCAATATCGTCTCCGGCTCCTACGGCATCGGCGTGTCGCGCCTGCCCGCCGCCATCATCGAGGCCAGCCATGACGAAAACGGCATTATCTGGCCCGAGCCGGTCGCTCCCTTCCGCATCGGCCTGATCAACCTGAAAGCCGGCAATGCGGACACCGACGCAGCCTGCGGCAAACTCTATGGCGACCTTGAGGCAGCCGGCATCGACGTGCTCTACGATGACCGCGACGACCGGGCCGGCCAGAAGTTCGCCCGTATGGACCTGATCGGCCTGCCGTGGCAGGTGATCATCGGCCCGCGCGGCTTGAAGGATGGCATCGCCGAGGTCAAGAACCGCCGCACCGGCGAGCGCGAGAACGTTGCCCTGAACGCCATTGTCGAACGTTTCACCTAGGAGCCCGCGCACTTGGCCGCCGCAAAGGACACCGCCCCCTTCAGTGCCTATGAGCGCAAGATCGCCGGCCGCTATCTGCGCGCCCGCCGCAAGGAGGGCTTCATCTCGGTCATTGCCGGGTTCTCGTTTCTCGGCATCATGCTCGGCGTGGCGACGCTGATCATCGTCATGGCGGTCATGAACGGCTTTCGTGGCGAGTTGATCCAGAAGATCCTCGGCTTTTCCGGCCATGCCACGGTCTATTCGACCTCGCTCGAGCCGATCCGCGAATTCGACACCGTGGCCAAGCGCATTGCTGCCACGCCCGGCGTCACCCGTGCCCTGCCGTTCATCGAGGGCCAGGTGATGGCCTCCTCGCAGCGCAACAACACCGGCGCCCTGGTGCGCGGCATGCGCGAGGCCGACCTGAAGAAGCTGTCGAGCATCAACAACGACAAGCTGCAGGGCACCCTGGACGGCTTCGAGACCTCCGGCGGCGTCGCCATCGGCTACCGCATGGCCAACAAGCACTGGCTGAAACTGGGCGACAACCTGGTGATCATCTCGCCGGAGGGTCCGGACACCATCTTCGGCACCGCGCCGCGCATCCGCGAATTTCCCATCGTGGCGATTTTCGAGATCGGCATGTCGGAGTACGACCAGTCGGTGATCTACATGCCGCTCGCCGATGCCCAGGAGTACTTCGCCCAGGAGGAAGGCGCCAGCGCCATCGAGGTGATGGTCGACGATCCCGACAAGATCGACAGCTATATCCAGACCCTGCAGACGCCCGACAACCGCGACCTGCAGTTCGTCTCCTGGAAGCGCTCCAACGAAACCTTCTTCAACGCTCTGGTGGTCGAGCGCAATGTGATGTTCCTGATCCTCACCCTGATCATCCTGGTGGCGGCGCTCAACATCATCTCCGGGCTGATCATGCTGGTGAAGGACAAGGGCCGCGACATCGCCATCCTGCGTACCATGGGCGCCACGCGAGCCAGCATCCAGCGCATCTTCTTCATGACCGGCGCAGCCATCGGCGTTTCAGGTACCCTGGCGGGCATCGCGCTGGGGGTGGTCTTCTGCCTCAACATCGAAAGCCTGCGCCAGTGGATCTCGAAACTCACCGGAACTGAAGTGTTCTCACCGGAGCTCTACTATCTTTCGAAACTTCCCGCCGACATGAACCTCGACGAAACCCTGCTCATCGCGTTCATGTCGCTGGCGCTGTCGTTCCTCGCCACGCTCTATCCCTCCTGGCGCGCCGCCCGGCTCGATCCAGTTGAAGCGCTGCGGTACGAGTGATGACGCAAACCGCCACAACGCCCGCCCTGGCGCTGCGCAGCCTGGCCCGGTTCTACACCCAGGGCACCAAGGAACTGCATATCTTTGAGAACCTCGATCTGGACATCCATCCAGGCGAGATCGTCGGCCTGGTCGGCCAGTCCGGTTCCGGCAAATCTTCACTGCTGCATATCGCCGGTCTGCTGGAGCGCCCGACTTCCGGTGAAGTTTACGTTTCCGGCAAGGAGTGCGGCGTGCTGGATGACCGTTCACGCACCCGCATCCGCCGCATCGGCATCGGCTTCGTCTACCAGTTCCACCACCTGCTGCCGGAATTCTCGGCCATCGAGAATGTCGAGATGCCGCAACTGATTGCAGGCGCGACAGCCACAGAGGCCCGCGCACGGGCCACCGAACTCCTCACCAAACTCGGCCTTGCAGAGCGGATGAGCCACCGCCCGGCCGAACTGTCAGGCGGCGAACAGCAGCGCGTCGCCATCGCCCGCGCCCTGGCTAACCGGCCGCTCCTGCTGCTCGCCGACGAGCCGACCGGCAACCTCGACCCCAAGACGGCAGAGCGTGTCCATGGCGAGTTCCTTCACCTTATCCAGGAGGAAGGCCTGGCTGCCCTTATCGCCACCCACAATTTAGAGCTTGCACACAAGATGCATCGCGTGGTGCACTTGGAGGATGGCAAATTGAGGGGCACGTAAATGAAGACCGTCTTCAGCGCGATACAACTCGGACACAAGCCGACGCGGTTCCTGTCGCGGGGCAACATCGTCGAGTATCCCGACCAGCCGGGCCGGGTGCGCCGCCTGCTCGAGGCCGCGCGTGCCGCCGGCACCGATGTCCACGCCTCGCGCAATTTCGACCAGCAGCATCTCGCCCACGTCCACAAGTGGCGATATCTCGAGTTCCTCGAAAAAGCGCACAAACAGTGGAGCCGCCCCAAGGGAGCTTTCGAAGAGGTCATGCCGAGCGCCCGCCCGGTGGAAAAGCCCGCCCGCTATCCGCGCGACATCGTCGGCCGTGCCGGCTGGCACATGATGGACTTTTCCTGTCCGATCTTGGCGGACACCTGGCGCGTTGCCCGCGCCTCTGCCAACACCGCCCTGACCGCTGCGCAACTGATCAGCGAGGGCGAGCGGGCAGCCTATGCCCTGTGCCGGCCGCCGGGCCATCATGCCTATACCGAGCGGGCAGGGGGGTTCTGCTATCTCAACAATTCCGCCATTGCCGCGCAATACCTGACCGAAACCTTCGGCAAGATCGCCATCCTCGACATCGATGTGCACCACGGCAACGGGACCCAGGAAATCTTCTACACCCGCGGCGATGTGCTGACGGTCTCGATCCATGCCGATCCCAAGAAGTTCTATCCGTTCTACTATGGCTATGAGAGCGAGCGCGGTCGCGGCGCGGGCGCCGGCTGCAATCTCAACCTGCCTGTGCCAGTCAAGAGCGACGACGACATCTGGGCTGGCGCCGTCGAATATGCCATGGAGCGCATCACCGACTTCGAACCGGGCGCGTTAGTGGTGGCACTTGGCCTTGATGCCCACGAAAGCGATCCGCTGCACGGAGGCGCCGTCACCACCCCGGGCTTCCGCCGCATGGCCAGCGTGATCACCAGGCTTGAAGTCCCCACCGTTCTGGTCCAGGAGGGCGGCTACCTCAACGACGCGCTGGGTGAAAACCTGTCCAGCTTCCTGAAGGGTTTTGAGACCGGGTTGTAGGTGCGGGCCGACTCCGGCCCCCTCTCCCTCCCTCTCCCGCGACGTGAGAGAGGTCGTTTGCCGCTCACTATTCTTCTCCCCTGGCGGGAGAAGGTGGCAGCGATAGCAGTCGGATGAGGCGGAGCGGCGTCAGCAGCAAGTAATGAACACCGGCCTGCGCACAGGTTGTTGATTATCGCCATGCTCCAATGGCACGCTGCTGGCTCTGCGCTACAATCGGCCGATGACCGATTCCACCGCCACCTTTGTCCACCTGACAGCCCATTCCGCCTATTCGCTGTCGGAAGGCGCACTGCCGATCAAGACGCTGGCCAAGCTGTGCCGGACCCATAAGCTGCCGGCCCAGGCGATCACCGACACCAACAACCTGTTCGGCGCCCTGGAGTTCTCACTCGATATGGCCAAGGCCGGCATCCAGCCTATTATCGGCTGCAAGCTGGCTGTCGAGCTGGAGGCCGGACCCGACGAGATCAACCGTCACGGAGCCGCCGGCGAGTTCCGGTTCCTCAACCTGCTGGCCAAGGACGAGACCGGCTACGGCCACCTGATGAAGCTGTCGAGCAGCGCCTTTCTCGACCATAGCCACGACACCCTGCCGCACATCAAGTGGCAGCAGTTACAGGACATGAACGCCGGCCTGATCTGCCTCTCCGGAGGTCCCGACGGCCCGGTCAACGAGGCACTGGTGCAAGGCCAGGCGGATCGCGCCCGCGCCTGCCTTAACGGCCTCAAGGCGATGTTCGGCGACCGGCTCTATGTCGAGCTGCAACGTCACAGTACCGAAGCCGAGGCGCTGAGCGAACCGGGCCTGATCGATCTTGCCTACGATCTGGAATTGCCTCTGGTGGCGACCAACGAGCCATACTTTGCCAGTGCCGACGACTTCACCGCCCACGACGCGCTGGTGTGCATTGCCGACGGCGAGGTCCAGGCCAATGACGACCGCCGCCGCCTGACGCCGGATCACTACTTCAAGACCGCGCAGGAAATGGCCGCCCTGTTCGCGGATGTGCCGGAAGCCGTCGACAACACCATTGAAATCGCCATGCGCTGCGCCTACCGGCCCAAGCCGCGCGACCCGATCCTGCCGAAGTTTACCACCAAACAGAGCGGCCAGCTTGACGAGGCCGCTGAGCTTGAGCGCCAGGCCCGCGAAGGTCTCGACAAAGTGCTCGAGACGCACGGCGTTACCGAAGGTTTTACCCGCGAGGACTACGTCAAGCGCCTCGACTACGAACTCGGCATCATCAACCGGATGGATTTTCCCGGCTACTTCCTGATCGTTGCCGACTTCATCAAGTGGTCCAAGGCTCTGGGCATTCCCGTCGGCCCCGGCCGCGGTTCCGGTGCCGGTTCGGTGGTCGCCTGGGCACTCACCATTACCGACCTCGACCCGCTGCGCTTCAACCTGGTGTTCGAACGCTTCCTCAATCCCGAACGCATATCGATGCCCGACTTCGACATCGACTTCTGTCAGGAGCGTCGCGACGAGGTAATCGCCTACGTCCAGAACAAGTACGGCCACGACCAGGTGGCCCAGATCATCACCTTCGGAAAGCTGCAGGCGCGCGCCGTGTGCCGCGATGTCGGCCGGGTGCTGCAGATGTCCTACGGCCATGTCGACCGGCTGTGCAAGATGATCCCCAACAACCCGGCCAACCCGGTGACGCTCACCGAGGCCATCGACGGCGAGCCGCGCCTGCAAGAGGAACGCGACAAGGATGAGACCGTGGCCGAGATGCTGGCCATCGGCCGCAAGCTGGAGGGCCTCTACCGCCACGCCTCGACCCACGCCGCCGGCCTGGTGATCGGCGATCGGCCGCTCGATGAACTGGTGCCGCTGTACCGCGACCCGCGCTCGCCGATGCCGGTCACCCAGTTCAATATGAGCCTGGTGGAAAAGGCCGGCCTGGTAAAGTTCGACTTCCTCGGTCTGAAGACCCTGACCGTGCTCGACAAGGCCGCCCGCCTGGTCGCCCAGCGCGGTATCGAGGTCGTGCCGGCCGCGCTGCCGCTCGACGATGACAAGACATACGCCATGCTGCAGCGCGCCGAGACCGTCGGCGTGTTCCAGCTGGAAAGCTCCGGCATGCGCGACCTGATCCGCAAGTCGCAGCCGTCGAACATCGAGGACATTATCGCCCTGGTGGCGCTCTATCGCCCCGGGCCGATGGAGAACATCCCCAAATACATCGCCTGCAAAAAGGGTGACGAACAGCCGGAGTTCCTGCACGACGTCATCACCCCCATCGTTGCCGACACCTATGGCGTGATCATCTATCAGGAGCAGGTGCTGCAGATTGCCCAGGCGCTGTCCGGCTACACGCTTGGCGAGGCCGATATCCTGCGCAAGGCCATGGGCAAGAAGATCAAGGCCGAGATGGATCAGCAGAAGGAGAAGTTCGTCTCTGGCGCGGTCGCCAACGGCGTCGACCAGCCCCAGGCCGAGTTCATCTTCGAACTGGTCGCCAAGTTCGCCGGCTACGGCTTCAACAAGGCGCACTCGGCCTGCTATGCGGTCGTTGCCTACCAGACCGCCTGGTTCAAGGCCAATTATCCGGTCGAGTTCATGGCCGCCTCGATGACGCTTGATGCCGGCAACACCGACAAGCTGGTGGTGTTCAAGCGCGAAGCCGACCGCATGAAGGTCGCCATGCTGCCACCCTGTGTGAACAAATCCGGCGTCGAATTCGCAGTCGAGGACGCCAGCGTCCGCTACGCCCTGGCGGCGCTGAAGAATGTCGGCCACCACGCCGTCGAACACATCGTCGCGTTGCGCACCGAGGGCGGACCGTTCACCTCACTCGGTGACTTCGCCCGCCGCATTGATGCCCGCACCGTCAACAAGCGTGCCCTCGAAAGCATGGCCAAGGCCGGCGCCTTCGACGGCCTCAACCCAAATCGCGCCCAGGTACTCAATGGCATCGAAGCGATCCTCAGCATGGCCAGCCGCACCAGCGCCGAGGCCGAAGCCGGGCAGGCCGACATGTTCGGGTCAATCGGCGCCGTTGCCGACGATCTGCCGCTGCCGATCGTCGAACCCTGGCTGCCGATGGAGCGCCTGTCACAGGAGTTCGAAGCCATCGGCTTCTACCTCTCCGGCCACCCGCTCGACGACTATGACGCCCCGCTCAAGCGCCTTGGGGTGGAGAAGTGGGATGCCTTCCACGCCAAGGCCGTCAACAAGGGCGCCACCAGCGCCAAGCTCGCCGGCACCGTCACCCATCGCCAGGAGCGCCGTTCCAAGAGCGGCAACCGCTTCGCTTTTGTCGGCTTTTCCGACCCCACCGGCCAGTTCGAGGCAATCTGTTTTTCCGACACGCTGGCCCAGTTCCGCGATTTGCTGGAGCCGGGCAATGCCGTCATTGCCCGTATCGAGGCCGATGTCGAAGGCGACGACGTCCGCCTGCGCCTCAACGGCGTCGAACCGCTCGACCATGCCGCCGCCAATGTCGCGCAAGGGTTGAAGATCTTCGTCAACGATGCCGCCCCGCTCACCAGCATCAAGACCCGCCTGACCAATGGCGGCAAGGCCCCGGTCCACCTCATCCTCACCTTGCCGGACCGCACCGGCGTCACCATCGCCCTGGGCAACAGGTACACCGTTACCCCGCAAATCAAGGCGGCGATCAAGGCGGTGAACGGGGTGGTGGATGTGCAGGATTTGTGACGGGACGCCTATTTTCGCTGTTGAACCCGCACATCGTCCTCCACCCGGTCGCTTGGGTAGAGGATCACCTCGTCGCCTTCACCAAGCCCGCTCACGACTTCGGCGTGATGGGCATTGCGCTGGCCGATCTCGACCGGGGTCAGAAGGGCCCGCCCGCCGACCATGCGGAACACCGCCCAGGTGTTGGCCGAGCGGAACAGGGCGCTCAGCGGCACCCTCAGGATATCGTCGCCGCGCCAGCGCACGATGCGCACGAACACGCGAAAGCCGTGCCCGAGCGCCTGCCAGCGCTCCGGCGGATCGTGCAGATCGAGGATGACATTGACCCGCTGCTCCTCGACGCCCAGTGCCGAGACCTTGGTGAAACCGGTCGGTTCGATCGTCGTCACCTTGGCTGCCAGTGACCGGCCGCCGCCCCAGTTCTCGATGCGCGCCTCGGCACCGGGCGCGATCTGCACCGCTGCACTCGACAGTAGCTCGACAATGATCTCCAGATCGTGCGGGTCGCCGACCTCGGCCAGAGACGCGCCAGACGGCACAATCTGTTCGCTTTCCGCGATGACCTTGAGCACCTGACCGCTGACCGGTGCCTTGACCTCGATACAGCAACTGCCGTTGTGGTGTGATGCAGCAATGGTCTCAGGGCCGATCAGTCTGGCTTGTGCGCTCTTGTGCTCCTGGTGTTTCAGTTCCAGCGTCGCCTCGGCGATGGCCAGCAGCGCCTTTTTGCTGTCGACGTCGAGGACGGCCTGTTCCTGGGCCTTCTCCGAGATCACGCTGGTCCTCGACAAAGCCACCGCGCGCTCCAGGTCGCGTTCGGCAAAGCGCAGCTCTGAGGTTGCCTTTTGCACTTCCGCTTCCGCCAGCGAAACGGCTGCCGAAGCTGCGGCCACTGCCGCCTCAAGCTCGCGCCGAGAGCGCACATCGAGGAATTCCGGTGACTTCGGCTGAATGACGGCAACGACGGTGTCGCCCGCCTTGACCGTGTCGCCGGCGTGCAGCGGCGAGCGCAACATGGTGCCAGCCACCGGTGCAGAGACCATGAAGATCTCGCGGATTCGGGTCTTGCCCTCTTCATCGATCGTCACTTCCAATGCGCCTCGGTCTACACTGGCTGTATCGACCGGAACCGGCAGTGGCCTCAGGGCATATACGCCGCCTGCGATCACGGCGGCACCGATCAGCCCGAACAAACCCCTTTTGATCCATGAAGACGCCATGACGCTAATCCCTTGTCTTGAGAACCGCGACCAGATCGAGCCGGTCGACTCGCAACCGCACGATCAGCGCGGATGCTGCAACCGCCAGAACCAACACCACACTGGCCCAGGCAAACGTTTCCCGGTCGATGACGAACGGAATCCGGTGGATCTCTGTATCGAGCCCCTTCGACACCAGCCAGGCCAGCCCATATCCGCCGGCCCATCCCAACGGCAGCGCCAGCGCCGTCAGGATCGCCAGTTCGTTGAGCAGAATGCGTGAAACCTCGGCCCGTGTGAACCCGAGCACCCTGAGGCTGGCCAATTCCCGGGCCCTCTCGGAAAGCTGGATGCGGGCGCTGTTATAGGCCACGCCCGCCGCGATAATCACCCCGAGCGAGGTGTAGACCAGCATCATCGTGGTGATGTTCTGGCCCAGCGTCTCGCGGAACCGCGCCAGCGACACCCGCTGCAGAGTGATCGAAGCAACCGCCGGCAGCGCCTTGATGCGCTCATACAGATTGGTCGTCCGGCTGGTGTCGAGCGACACGTTGACCGCCGAAATCACCTCGCCGTCGCCGGCCAGCGCGTTGAGCGTTTGCAGGTCCATCGCCGCCATGAGGCCGATATAGCTGCGCACCTTGCCCGAGACCACAACATCGACTGTGCGCCGGCGGCCCTCCAGCAGTTCGAGTGTCACGTGCTGGCCGGTTGTCACATCGAGCAGGCGGGCCAGCTTGTCCGACAGCACCACGCCGCCTGCCGGCATCTCGACTGGATGGATATCAAGGTCGAGGATGCGGCTCAACTCGGCATTGCGCGGCTTGCCGATGACCGCCACCCTGCGGTTCAGGTGACCGTGTCGCAGCCGCGCCGCAATCGCCCGCACCGGCTCGGCCCGCGTCACGCCGGGCAGCCCTGCCACCGCCTGCAAAGCGCGCTGGTGCTTGTGGTCGGTGAAGGTCACGGTGGCATGCTGCCGGTCAGCGCGGAAGTAGAGCGTTTCGATCAGGAAATCTATGGCATCGAAGACAAACAGCGAAGCGACAAGGACCGACAGCGACAAGGCCAGACCGAGCATCGTGCCCGCCGCCCGAAAAGGCTGGCGCAGCATGTGCCGTATGGTCATGCGGGTGATCTGGTCGAAGGCCTTGAACAGATCGAACGCCGCACCGCTGAACGACCGATAGACCGGCGGCGCCGGTGGCCGCATGGCTTCGGCCGGAGGCAGCGCCGCCGCCCGCCACACCGAACTTGCCGCGCCGGCCAGTCCGGCCGCAACCGTCGTTCCGGCCGCGATCAGGAACACATCCAGACTGTCGTCAAAGATCAGAAACGGAAACCCGAAGAACTTGGAATACACCCGGGTCATCCCGTGCCCCAGCCATTGCCCCAGCACATAGCCGATCAGGATGCCGATGGCGCTGATCACCAGCACCAGCTTGACGTAATGCATCGCGACCGCCGCCCGGCCGTAGCCGACCGCCTTGAGCAGGCCGATTTGCTCGCGCTCCAGTGCGATCATACGGGCCAGGATCATGTTGATCAGGAACGCCGTCACCACCATGAAGATCGGTGGTAGCACGTTGCGCATGCCCTCGAGTTCTTCCAGTTCGGAGTCGATGAACGAGTGCGAGAACTGGTCCTTTCGGCCGTGCGCACCGCGCCCGCCATAGCGGTCGAGAATCCGGTCGATGTTTTCGATCACCTGTGGCTCCGAGGCTCTCTTGAGCAGCTTGACGGTGATCGAGTTGACCGCTCCGTCAAGGTCGAAAGCGGCTTCAAGCGTCTCCTCGGCCATCCACAGAATGCCAAACCGGCGGTCGTCCGGCATCACGTCGCCGGGCCCCAGCGCGTAGATGTACTCCGGCGACAGCGCAATCCCCGAAACGCGAAGGGTGCGCTGGCGGCCATTGATCAGCGCCGTGAACGTAGAACCGATGCGGAATCTGTGCGGCTTGGCGAACCGCTCGGAAACCACGACCTCGAACCCGGCATCCGGGTCCGGCAGTCGGCCGGTGCGCATGAACAGCGCATTGAGCTGCGGCTCGCGGCCGGCCGGCAGCGAAATGGCCAGTCCCGAGGCCGGTTCGGCCATGCCGGCGATATCAAGCAGCACCGGCTTGACGATCCGGCCCTGTGCTGCCTGCACACCGGGCAGGGCTGCGATGCGATCAACAACCGCTTCCGGCGCCCGCGTGGCGCTGGCAAACACGTCGGCGAACCGGTAGCGGTCGTAGTAGGCTGCGCGGGTTTGGTCCAGCGAACGGTGCGCCCCCACCGCGATCATCAGCGTCGCCACCCCGGCCGCCATGACCAGTGCCACGGCCAGAACCTGCGTCCAGATATGGCGGATGTCCCGCATCAGTTTCCGGTCAAGCGCGCTGATCATGCTCACCATTCCACCTCATGCGGCTCCAGCCGGGTGTCGTTGACCTCGGTGCGGGCGATCCGGCCGTCAAGAAAATACAGCACCCGGTGAGCGATCTTGCGCGTCGCCACATTGTGGGTGATGACAGCCGTTGTGGTGTTGAGTTCCCGGTTGATCGCGGTCAGGGCTTCCAGCACCAATACGCCGGTTTTGCTGTCGAGCGCTCCCGTAGGCTCATCGCACAACAGCACTTCCGGGCGCTTGGCGATGGCCCGAGCAATGGCGACGCGCTGCTGCTCGCCGCCGGAAAGTTCGGCCGGAAAGTGGTGTTGGCGCTCGCTCAGGCCAACGAGTTCCAGGGCCTCGCCCGGCGTCATGGGGTCTTTGGCGATCTCGGTCACCAGCGCCACGTTCTCCAGCGCCGTCAGGCTGGGGACCAGATTGTAAAACTGGAATACGAACCCAACATGATCCCGCCGGTAGCGCGTCAGGCCGGCTTCATCCATCCCGGTCAGTTCGAGATCCCTGAACCGTGCCGTTCCCGACGTCGCGGTATCGAGCCCGCCCAAAATGTTGAGCAGGGTTGACTTTCCGCTGCCGGACGGCCCGAGCATAACCACCAGTTCACCTTCAAAGAGGTCCAGGTCGACCCCGCGCAACGCATGTACGGCGACGTCGCCGGTCACGTACGTCTTGGTCAGGTCCCGAGCTGTAAACACACTGGCGGGCATGGCTCCATTGCGGCTGATCGTGCCGGCACAATGGCCTGCGTTTCAAACATGGCCCTTGATCCGCATCAAGGCAAGATACCCAACCCCTGGCAATGCTCGCGGACATGCCGCAGGACCTAGACATGCGCGCCCGCCCCGGCGCGGCCGCCAGCCAGGAGGCCGTCATTGCCTTCCTGGAGGACCCGAGGACATATCCCGGACATCCGCCGGACGTGCGGGTCATTGAAACCCACGCCGCGATGATATTTCTGGCCGGCGAGGCTGCCTGGAAGATCAAGAAGGCTATCGTCCTGCCGTACCTCGATTTTTCGACTGTCGACAGACGCCGGACCGCACTGGAGCGCGAGTTGGAAGTCAACCGGCCGCACGCCCCTCAGATCTACCGCGATGTCGTTGCCATTTGCCGCACGCAGGACGGTGCTTTGACCGTTGCCGGGCAGGGCGAGCCCATCGAATGGGTTCTGCGCATGAACCGGTTCGACCAGTCCGCGTTGCTCTCCAGGATCGCCGAGCGGCACGGTGTTTCTGCGCAGCTTGCTGACCATCTGGCCGCAACCGTCATCGCCTGCCACTACGCGGCTCCGCCGAACAGAGCGGGAGAGGGCAGGGCACGGATCAGCCTGATTATCAATGAGTTATGCGACGCATTTGAATCAGCTTCTGCGGAGGCGACGATCGACACCGAAGCCGCATCGACGTTCCAAGAACTATCCCGGCGCCATGCCGGCGTCGTCGGTAACCGACTCGACCAGCGCCAGCGGCGTGGCTACGTCCGGCGCGGCCATGGCGACCTGCACCTCGACAATATCGTGGTGCTGGACGGCACCCCGGTTCTGTTCGACGCCATCGAGTTCGATGAAGACATCGCCACGACCGACGTCCTGTACGATCTGGCTTTCCTGGTGATGGACCTGCACACCCGTGGGCTGACCGCGGCCGCAAACCGGGTGCTGAACCGCTATATCATCGCCAGCAATGATCCCGCCAACATAGCCGGGCTGCAGGCCATGCCGTTGTTTCTCGCCTGCCGGGCCGCCATCCGGTCCATGGTGGCCTTCACCAGGGTGCGTCAGGCCGCTGACCCCGATGCCCGGGCGGCTCAGACGGGCAGGGTGCGCCACTACCTCGATCACGCCGTAAGCTTTCTCGAGCCCGTCCGTCCGCATCTGGTGTGCATCGCCGGATTGTCGGGCAGCGGCAAGACAACGGTAGCCCGTGGTCTTGCCCCGCACGTCGGCCGCGCGCCGGGCGCCCTGCACCTGCGCTCCGACGTGGAGCGCAAGCTGATGCTGGGGGTTGCGGAAACCGACCGTCTGGGCAGTTCGGCGTATACTCCCGAATTGAGCGTCAAGGTTTACCGCCGGTTGCTGCACAAGGCCCGTCTGGCACTGATGGCAGGCTGCAGCGTCATCGTCGACGCTGTGTTTCTCAAGGTCGCCGAAGGCCACCGGTTCGAACACCTGTCAAAACTCTGCAACGCCTCCTTCGACGGCTTCTGGCTGTCGGCCGACGAACGGACGATGCGCCAGAGAATTGTCGGGCGCAGGGGCGATGCCTCAGACGCAACCGCCGGTGTCCTGCGCCAGCAGGTGAAAGCCGGGGCGCAGCCACCGCAGAATTGGCACATCATTGAGGCCGAGGCTCCCGCGCCGGACGTATCCCAGCGGTGCCTTGAGGTGTTGGGGATGTAGCGTCGTGCGGTAAGGTTAATATGAACTGCATTCATAAAAATGACGTCAGGCCATTGACGATTTAATTGAATTATGTTCAATTAAAGATGTTGAAAGATCAGGCCCAAGGAATTCGGCCCGGTCGAGTACATTACAAGCGTCGGCCGCCACCGCTCATCGGCTGTCGCACGAGCTCATCGCGCGGAGGAACCAAGTGTTTTACGCCCTGACGATCGCCGCTCTGATTTTCCTGTTCATCCGCACGCTTCGGCTCTCCAGCAGCGTGAAGCAGAGCACAGCGCAGTTAAGGCTTCTGCAGGCCACGGTCAAAAGGCTGGAGGGCAGGGCCGGGCAAGAGGCGGTTTCGGTGCAAGAAGACCGTCCCGAACACGCCGTACAATCCGGTGACGGGGTCGATGCCGCCGCAGGTCAGGAAACGACACCCGAACCGCCTGCCGAAACGCCGGTGCAAACACAAGAGCCCGCACGGCAGGAGACGGCTGCGGAGAAGCGTTCCCGGCGGCTCATCGGCGCCATGCTGCCGCCGGACGAGGCAAAGAACCTGCAGGCGGCACGCGCCGCCGCCGACGCAGAAGCCGCAATTTCCCAGGCTGCCGGAAAGGCGGCTGACGATGCAGCGAATAGCCCCGAAGCGACGGACAGCCACGAGAATGGCGTGAGCGAGGCCGCAGAGGAACCTATCGCGGCCCACGATGCGGCAGGTGATGCAGAGACGGTCCAGCCCGCGCCACCGCCGCCCGCGCCCGCACCGCCGCCAGTTGCCATGGAACCCCTGCGCCGTCCGGTACTCAAATCTCTGGAAGAAAAACTCGCCGCCCACTGGCTGGTCTGGCTCGGCGGCATCGCTGTGGCGCTGAGCGGCCTGTTCCTGGTCAAGTACGCTGCCGAACGCGGCTGGTTCTCGCCCGGTCTGCGTATGGTCATGGGGCTCGCCGTCGGTGCCGCGCTGACCATGGCGGGCGAGTGGGTCCGCCGCCGCCCGCAACAGACAAAATTCGCCGCCATCCGTCCCGACTACGTTCCCCAGGCGGTCACCGCCGCCGGCCTGTTCATTGCCTTTGCCAGCACCTATGTCAGCTACGCCTTCTATGATGTTGTCGCACCGATCACCGCCTTCATCCTGTTGGCGTTCATAGCCGTCGGCGCCTTCGGTCTTTCCTTGCTGCAGGGCCCGTTCGTCGCTGCCCTGGGCCTGCTCGGCGCCCTGATCACCCCGGCGTTGGTCAGCACCGGATCCCCTACGGTGTGGGGCCTGTTCGGCTATCTCCTGGCCATCACCGCCGCTGTCGGCGGCGTCGAGCGCTATCGCGCCTGGCCCTGGCTCAGCTTGTCGGCGGTCGCCGGCAACATGGCGTGGCTCGCCCTGTGGTTCGGCTACGAGTACACCCCCGGCGATTTCTGGCCGCTTGCGGGCTTTCTGCTGGCCTCAACCGCCGTGTTCGCTACCCTGACCCGCTGGTCCGCCACGGCTGAGGACCAGAGCAGGGCGGACACCGCGGATTCCCTCAGCGCCCTCGGCCCGGCGCTCACCGCAATGATTGCGGTCGCCGGTGCGCTGTTCTGGTTCGTCGTGTTTCTCAGTTATACCGCCCACGAAAACAGCCACCTTATGGCGTTGACCGGCGTGGTCGCTCTCGCAGCCCTTGCTGCCCGCGCGCTGCCCCGCCTGCCGATCCTCTATCCGGCGGCCGCCGCAACCGCCTTCTTCGGCATGGCGTCCTGGGCGCCTCGCATAGCCGATACCCATGACCTGTGGCGCCGGTTCATCGACAAGACGGCTCCGCTCGACATTGCGTTCGTGCCCGATCATGTCCGCTACCCGGTCTTCTGCGCCCTGCTGGCAGTGATCGTTTTCGCTGCCGGCTTGTGGCTGCTGCGCCATTCGAGGCCGCAGCGCGAGGGCTGGATGAACACCATATCCTGCCTGCTGCTCCCCATCCTCATACTGGGCCTTGCCTACCTGCGCTACGGCGATGTCACCGCCGATGGCTACTGGACGGCCGCGGCCGCGCTCTATGCCACCGCCTGCTGGTTCGGCGCGCGTTTTCTGCGCAGCAGTTCCGGTGCCGCCGACGGTGCCTGGGCCATCCCGGCCTTCGACACCGCCCAGATCGCCGGCGTATCGCTGGCGCTTGCCCTGTTCTTCACCGGCCTGCCGCTCACTCTGGCCCTGACCCTGCAACTCGGCGCCTATTGCTGGCTGCAGCGTGATGCCACCGCCTGGCATACCCGCAAGCTGTTGCTGGTGCTTGCCACCGTCATCGTCGTGCGCCTGACACTCAATGCCAACGTCCTCGACTACGAATTGACGGCTGTCCTCGGTCAGCACTGGGTGCTGTACGGTTTCGCCGGCCCGGCACTGGTATTCTGGCTCGCCGCGCAATGGCTGCGCATCAAGCAGGACGACGAACTCGTCGTGGCTCTGGAGTGCGGCGCGCTGGCCTTTGCTATCCTGCTGGTCAGCTACGAGATCCGCGTCCTCATCGCCGGATCGCTGACTGCCCCGGATTACAGCCTGCTGGAAGCCTCGGTGCAGACCATCTCCTGGCTCACCGGCGCCTACGGCCTGATGCACCGCAACGCCGCCACCCCGCGCGCCTACTCGCAATGGGGCGCCTGGGTGCTGGCCGGCCTGGCTGTCGGCCAGATCGCACTGGTACATCTGTTTGCCGAAAACCCGGCAATTTACGGGGCGCCGATCGGCGGATTCCCGCTGGTCAACGAACTGACCCTTGCCTATCTCGTGCCCGGTGTGTTGCTTTGGTTCGCTGCCACCCGCCTGGGCGATGTCAAGCTTGGCCAGTTGGAATTGCCCGGCAAGCTCATCGCCTGTGCGCTCGTCGCCATCTACGCCACGCTGGAACTGCGCTTCTGGTTCCAGGGCGATGTCATAGGCTTGCGCCACGCCTCGCTCCTGGAGCTCTACACGACCACCCTGCTGTGGCTGGCACTGGCCTGTGCCGTGTTCGCAACCAGGCGACTGCGGGCCGACGAAGCCATGCACCGCTTCGCGCTCGGCCTGTTGGGCATTGTCGTGCTCACCCTTGTTGCGGGTCATGTGCTTGCTTACAACCCGGCTGTGACCGGCGAATGGCTGTCCGGCACCCTGATCTTCAACCCGATGCTGCTGGGCTTCATCGTACCGGCCGTCGTTTTCGTTTGGCTTGCCCGCAACAGCGAGAAATTTGATCTGGCGGCCTACCGGGACGTCCTCGGCGGGCTTGCCTATGCACTTGGCCTTGTCTTCGTCACCCTAGAGGTCCGTCACGCCTTTCACGGTCCGGACCTATTGCATGGCGCCATCAGCGACGCCGAGTATTACGGTTATTCGGCCGTCTGGCTGGTTTATGCCCTGGTCACCCTGGCCGTTGGCATCTGGCTTACCCGCCCCGTCATCCGCTATGCCGCCCTCGGGGTACTGCTGCTTGCCGTCCTCAAGGTCTTCCTGTTCGACATGGCCGGCCTTGCCGGGCTGTGGCGCATCATCTCGTTCATGGGGCTTGGCGTATCGCTGATCGGCATCGGCTATATCTACCAGCGCTACGTTTTTCCGCTTGATGGAAAGCCGCAAGATGGAGCCGATCAGCCGGACGAGACAGCAGCGCAAGGGCAGGGCGAGGCGACATGACGTCTTGCCTTACCTGCCGCCGCCGCCTATAAGCCGCCGTCGTCGACCGGCGTACGGTAGAGCTTTGATTTATCTTGAATATAGTCATGAAATCAAAATTCTATCGATACGAGCGAACAAATTGGTGAAAGGTTTCACATCATGAAAGGCCGCTTTTTCCGCGACCTGTTGTCCTCGATCACCGACAAGGGCCGCAGCCTGCTCAACACCGGCGATGACCGCCCAGCGAGCGGCAAGAGCCTTTTGGAACTGTCCGAGGCCATCTTGTCGGAACGCGGTGAAGCCTCCGGCGTGGCGCTCGCCCGCCAAGCCCTCGACGCCTTCGCAGTACTGCCGAAAGGTGAACGTGCCCCCTATTTCAGCGCCCTGGCCGCCCGCTTCGGCCCCGACCATGGGAACATGCAGCGGGCCGCCCGCGACTATCTTGCCAACCCGGACGGCAACATGGCCGCAGTCTTGCGCCAAGCGTCGGAGCCGCGCCGCCAGGAACTGATCCGTCGCCTCAACATGGCTCCGAACGGCACCGCCGGGCTGGTGGCGATGCGCGCCGACCTGATCGGCCTGCTGCCGGACCATCCGGAGTTGCAAGGTGTCGACCGCGATTTCGACCATCTGCTGTCGTCCTGGTTCAATCGTGGCTTCCTCATTCTCGAACAGATCGACTGGAGCACCCCTGCCTCGATTCTTGAGAAGATCATCCGCTACGAGGCCGTGCACGAGATCCAGAGCTGGAATGACCTGCGCCGCCGCATCGAGCCACGCGACCGGCGCTGCTACGCATTCTTCCACCCGGCGCTGGTCGACGAGCCGTTGATCTTCGTCGAGGTGGCGCTGACCAAGGGCATCCCCGGTGCCATCGGCCCCATTCTCGCCGCCGACCGCGAGGAGTTGCCCGAAGCCGAGGCCGACACGGCTGTTTTCTATTCGATTTCCAACTGCCAGAAGGGTCTGCGCGGCGTGTCCTTCGGCAACTTCCTCATCAAGCAGGTTGTCGAGGAGTTGGCCCACGACCAGCCGCAACTGAAGACCTTCGTCACATTGTCGCCGGCCCCGGGTTTCCGCCGCTGGCTCACATCCATCGCCTCTGACGACCCCGATGAACTGCTTTCAGCCGAGGACCGCGAGGTGCTTGGACACCTCGACAATCCCGATTGGCGCTCCGGCGAAACCGCCGCTGCCCTGCAGGACACACTGCAGCCCCTGTGCGCCTACTACTACCTGCATGCCAAACGCCGCAACGGTCTGCCAGTCGACCCGGTGGCCCGTTTCCACCTCGGCAACGGCGCCCGGCTGGAGCGCATAAACTGGCTGGCGGACACCTCCGAGACTGCCCTCGACCAAGCTGCCGGATTCATGGTCAATTATCTCTACGACCTGAAATCGATCGAGAAGAACCACGAGGCCTTCGCAAAACAGCAACAGGTCGCGGCCTCCGGCGCCGTCACCAAACTGCTCAAGCACAAGCCGAAGGCCAAACCCACCGCGAAGTCCGACGAAACCCCATCAGCCACGCCGCAAACGACCCGCAGCGGCCCGCTGGACGGCCTTCTGGTCCTCGACCTCACCCGCGTCCTCGCCGGTCCTTATGCTACTATGGTGCTGGCCGACCTCGGTGCCGAGGTGATCAAGATCGAACGCCCGGACGGCGGCGACGATGCGCGCCAGTTCGGCCCCTTCGTGAACGGCAAGTCGGCCTACTTCATGTCGCTCAACCGCGGCAAGAAGAGCATTGCCCTTGACCTGAAGGCCGAGGCCGACCGCGGTATCTTCGAGCATCTGGTGGCCAAGGCCGACGTGCTGGTCGAAAACTACCGCGCCGGCACAATGCACAAGCTTGGCTATGGCTGGGAGGCACTGCAGGCCATCAACCCGCGTCTGGTCTACGCCGCCGTTTCCGGTTTCGGCCAGACCGGTCCTTACAAGGACCGCGCCGCCTACGACATGGTGGTCCAGGCCATGGGCGGCATCATGAGCGTCACCGGTCACCCGGATGCCTCGCCGACCCGTGTCGGCACCTCGATCGGCGACATCACCGCTGGCCTGTTCGGCGCCACTGGCATCCTCGCTGCCCTCAACGACCGCCAGCGCACCGGCAAGGGCGCCATGGTCGATGTCGCCATGCTCGACAGCCAGGTCGCCATCCTTGAAAACGCCATCGGCCGCTACCTGGCCGAGAACAAAATTCCCCAGCCGCTCGGCGCGCGCCACCCTTCGATCACCCCGTTCGACGCCTTCCATGCCAGGGACGGTTTCCTCGTCATCGCCGCGGGCAACCAGGTGTTGTTTGAAAAACTGTGCAACGCGCTTGCCAGGCCCGACCTCATCGGTGATCCCGATTTTGCCACCAACGACGACCGCACCCGCAACAACGTCCGCCTCAAGAGCGAAATAGAAGCGGCGTTGGCCGAAAGGACTGCCGCAGAGTGGCTGGACACCCTTGAAGCCGCCGGTGTCCCCTGTGGCCCGATCAACAACCTTGAGCAGGTGGTCGCCGATCCGCATATCGTTGCCCGCAACATGATCGTCAGCGCCGAGGACAGCGAGGCGGGCACGGTGCGCATGGCCGGCAATCCGGTGAAGATCGCCGCCTACGACGACCCGGGCCGCCGCCCGCCGGCCCCTGACCTCGATGCCGACCGAGATGCAATCCTCAAACTGATCTCCTGATTGCACCGCAACACAAACCGGCTTGCCAAACGCGGCCATCGGGCCTATAAGCCGCCGTCGTAAATCCACACGTGGAAACGTGGTCGTACCGCATGGGTGCCTGGCACCCCTCATAGCGCTGCGGCCGTCCGGTGCCGGCTCTGCCGGTGGCTGTTTCTGCGGAGGTTCAACCGGAAAAGGAGACAAAGGCAATGGCTTTGCCTGATTATTCCATGCGCCAACTGCTCGAAGCAGGCGTTCACTTCGGCCACCAGACGCACCGCTGGAACCCCAAGATGGGAACCTACATCTTCGGCGCGCGCAATGGCATCCACATCATCGATCTGGCTCAGACCGTGCCGCTGCTGCATCAGGCACTGCTGGCGGTCAGCGATGTTGTCGCCGGTGGCGGCCGCGTCCTCATGGTCGGCACCAAGCGCCAGGCCTCGGAGATCATCGCCGAAACCGCCCGCCAGTCGGCCCAGTACTTCATCAATTCGCGCTGGCTCGGCGGCACGCTGACCAACTGGAAGACCATTTCCAACTCGATCCGCCGCTTGCGTGAGCTGGAAGAGCTGTTCGAGAAGGAAGAGCAGGGCTTCACCAAGCGCGAGCTGCTGACCCTAACCCGCGAGCGTGAAAAACTGGAACTGGCCCTGGGCGGTATCAAGGACATGGGCGGCATCCCCGACATCATGTTCGTCATCGACACCAACAAGGAATCGATTGCTATCAAGGAAGCCAACCGGCTTGGCATCCCGGTGGTTGCGGTTCTCGATTCGAATTCCGATCCGGCAGGCGTGACCTACCCGATCCCCGGCAACGACGATGCCGGTCGCGCCATCGCTCTGTATTGCGATCTGATCGGCAAGGCGGTCATCGACGGCATTTCGCGCAGCCAATCTTCAGCCGGCGTCGACATCGGCGCTGCAGAAGAGCCGCTGGCTGAGGATGTGCCTGAGGTTGCCGATGAGGCGCCCGCGCCTGAAGCCCCTGCGGCGGAGCCCGAAGCTCCCGCCGCGGAAGTTGCGGAAGCTGTGGAAGAAGCGCCTGCTGAAAAGGCCGAGCAAGAAGTGCCCGCCGCCGAAGCCGGCGAGGCAAAGGCGGCATCGTAGCGCCAGGGTGCCGGACGCCCTCCGGCAACCCGTTCGTTTTCCGTACGCTTGCCCGATCCGGCGCAAGCGTGCGTTACCAATGACTTCAAGAGGTTTAAAATGGCAAATATCACCGCGAGCATGGTGAAGGAACTGCGCGAGAAAACCGGCGCAGGCATGATGGATTGCAAGAACGCCCTGACCGAGAATGGCGGCGACATGGAAGCTGCCGTCGACTGGCTGCGCGCAAAGGGCCTGGCCAAGGCGGCCAAGAAGGCTTCGCGCGTCGCTGCCGAAGGTCTGGTTGGCGTTACCGCTGAGGGCACCACCGGCGCGGTCGTCGAGATCAACTCGGAGACCGACTTCGTGGCCCGCAACGAGCAGTTCCAGCAGATGGTCGGCGAGATCGCCCGCCTCAGCCTTGCCGCTGATGGCGATGTAGAAAAGCTCAAGGGCATGGACTACCCGGGCGCCGGCAAGTCGGTTGTCGATCACGTCGGCGAAATGGTCGCGACCATCGGCGAAAACATGAACGTGCGCCGTTGTGCCGCCGAGTCTGTCGGCACAGGTGTTGTCGCCAGCTACGTCCACAACCAGGTCGCCCCCGGCCTTGGCAAAATTGGCGTTCTCGTCGGCATCGAGACCGACGGCGACGCTGCCAAGGCAGCAGCGTTCGGCAAGCAGGTCGCCATGCACGTCGCTGCGGTCAACCCGCTGGCCCTGACGGCAGACGACATCGACCCCGAGGTCGTTGAGCGTGAGCGTGCTGTCTATGCCGAACAGGCCCGCGAGAGCGGCAAGCCCGACAACATCATCGAAAAGATGGTCGAGGGCCGTATGCGCAAGTTCTACGAGGAATCGGTGCTGCTGTCGCAGACCTTCGTGATCGACGGCGAGAACACCGTCGAGAAGGCCGCCAAGCTGGCCGAGGCCGACGTTGGCGCGCCGCTCAAGATCGCCGGCTTCGTGCGCATGCAGATCGGTGAAGGCATCGACACCGGCCCGGAAGAGGATTTCGCCGCCGAAGTCGCGAAAACCGCATCCGGCGGCTGATTGCTCGGCCCCTGCGCCAGGATTGCTTTGAAAATGCGCGAAGAAATGGTCTTCGAATCAAACTGATGCGCGATAGAATGGGGCTCCTCAGAGGAGCCCCTTTTCATTTGCAGACAGGAACACGCAGAGATGACTGACACACCAACCTTGTCGCGCATTCTGCTCAAGGTATCCGGCGAAGCCCTCATGGGATCGCAGGACTTCGGCATCGATCTGAACATGGCCGGCCGCATCGCCCGGGAGGTCGGGCAGGCGCGTGAGCTTGGCACCGAAGTCAGTCTGGTGATCGGCGGCGGCAACATCTTCCGAGGCGTTTCCGGCGCCGCCAGGGGCATGGTCCGTGCCAATGCCGACTACATGGGCATGCTGGCCACGGTGATGAATGCACTGGCCATGCAGGACGTGCTGACGGCGCAGGGGACACCGGCCTGCGTCATGTCGGCCATCCCCATGCCGACTGTCTGCGAGCCCTATTCGCGCGGCCGCGCCTTGAAGCACCTCGGCTCCGGCAAGGTGGTGATCTTCGCCGCCGGCACCGGCAATCCCTATTTCACCACTGACACTGCCGCGGCCCTGCGCGCCGCGGAAATGAACTGCGACGCCCTGATGAAGGGCACCAGCGTCGACGGGATCTATTCCGCCGACCCCAAGACCGATCCCGATGCCGAGCGTTTCGACAGTCTGACCTATGCCGAAGTGCTGGCCCGCGACCTGAGGATCATGGATGCCGCAGCAATCGCGCTTGCACGCGACAACAACATTCCGGTAATCGTATTCTCCATACGCCAGGAGAACGCCTTTCTGGAGGTGCTCAAGGGCGAAGGGCGCTCGACAACCGTGATCCGCGGCATAGCGCTCTCTGAGCAGTGAGGTAGGAACAATGTCAGACGAAACATCCCTTGATTTCAAAGACCTGAAGCGCAGAATGCATGGAGCAGTTGAAGTTCTGAAGACCGAGTTTTCCGGCTTGCGCACCGGCCGCGCGGCAACCAGCCTACTGGAACCCATCAACGTCGATGCCTATGGCGCCAGCATGCCGATGAACCAGGTCGGCACGATTTCAGTGCCCGAACCGCGCATGCTGTCGGTTCAGGTCTGGGACCAGAGTCTCGTTGGGGCCGTTGAAAAAGCCATCCGCGAATCCAGCCTCGGCCTCAACCCGATGACCGAAGGCCAGGTGATCCGCGTGCCGATCCCGGAGCTGTCCGAGGACCGCCGCCGCGACCTGACCAAGGTCGCCCATCAGTATGCCGAACAGGCCCGGGTTGCAGTCCGCAACGTCCGCCGTGACGGCATGGAAACGCTCAAACGCCTGGAAAAGGACCACCACATCGGCGAGGACGATCACCACCATCAGGCCGACGAGGTGCAAAAGCTGACCGACGAGACGATCAAGGAGATCGACGAGGCACTGGCCCACAAGGACGAGGAGATCATGCAGGTCTGAGCCGCTAGCCTGCATCCGGAGCACCTGATGTCCGATCCCAAAGACACCTGCACCAAGCATCCGCGCCATGTCGCCATCATCATGGATGGCAACGGGCGCTGGGCGGATCAGCGCTCGCTGCCGCGCTCGGCGGGGCATAAACAGGGTGTGGAGGCGGTGCGCCGCACTGTCCGCGCAGCGCGCGAACTGGGTCTCGACTATCTGACCATCTTCAGCTTTTCCGCTGAGAACTGGGCCCGCCCGGCCGCTGAGATCAATTATCTGCTCGGCCTGTTGCGCCGTTTCGTGCGCCAGGACGTGGCCGAGTTGCATCAGGCCGGCGTCAAGGTCCGCATCATCGGCGAGCGGACCGGGCTGCAGCGCGACATCGTCAGGATGCTGCAGGATTGCGAGACGCTGACCCGCGACAACACCGGCCTCACCCTGGTCGTCGCCTTCAACTACGGCGGCCGCGACGAAATCGCCGCCGCCGCCCGCTCTATCGCCGCCAAGGTCGCCGCCGGCGAACTGGCGCTGGACGAGATCACGCCGGACACGGTGTCGCGCAACCTTTACGCCCCGGACATTCCGCCGCCCGATCTGCTGATCCGCACCAGCGGCGAACAGCGCATTTCCAACTTCCTGCTGTGGCAGCTCGCCTACACCGAGTTCGTGTTCGTTCCGGAGCACTGGCCCGACTTCAACAAGGACATCTTCGCCCGCGCCATTGCCGAATTCGCCGGTCGCGACCGGCGCTTCGGCGGCCTGAAGGCGCGTGCCCTGTAGTGGAGCGCCAAACGTGAACCCACCGACCGGCAAACCGGCCCGCAAGTGGGGCGATCTCGGCCTGCGCAGCCTGGTGGCCGTCATTCTCATTCCGCTGGTGCTGCTGATAACCTGGGCCGGCGGCATCTGGTTTGAGGCGCTGGTCGCCGCCCTCGGCGTGCTGATCGCCTTTGAATGGGCCGCCATGGTCCATGCCGGCGATCGGGTGCAGAAATGGCTGCATGCCGGCACCGCGATGCTGATCGCCATTGCCGCCCATCACAAGGCCTTTCTGCTGCTCGCCGCCATCCTGATAATCGGCTGGGTGGCCTCGCTGGTTCTGGCCAGGCGCGGCAACACCGCCATGGATCTTTGGCGCATCGCCGGCATCCCCTATGTCAGCCTGCCGGTTGCCGCGCTGATCCTGCTGCGCGGCGACAGCCAGCTTGGTCTGGCCGCGATATTCTGGATCTTCGCCCTGGTCTGGCTGGCCGATACGCTGGCCTATTTCGCCGGCAAGAGTATCGGCGGCCCGAAACTCGCCCCGACCGTGTCGCCCAACAAGACCTGGGCCGGTTTTGGTGGCGCCGTCGCCGGCGGCATCCTCGGTAGCCTGCTGGTATCGGCGGTCTTCGGGCTTTCCGGCCTGTTCGTTCTGGCCCTGCTCGGTGCGGTCTTTGCTGTCGTCGAACAACTCGGCGACCTGTTCGAGTCCGCCGTCAAGCGCAAGTTCGGCATCAAAGACTCAGGTGCCATCATCCCCGGCCACGGCGGCGTGCTTGACCGTGTCGACGGACTGATCGCCGTTGCCGTCCTGGCCGTTGCTTTTGGCGGCTTGCGCTGGAGTTTCGATGAACCGGCGATTGGATTGTTGGCATGGTAGAGGTTTCCGGTCCCAAATCCGTCACCATTCTCGGCGCCACCGGGTCCATCGGCCGCTCCACCATCGACGTGATGCTCCAGCATCCCGATCGTTTTCGTGCCGAAGCCCTGGTTGCCAACCGCAATGCCAGGCAACTGGCCGAGGATGCCAAAAGCCTGGGCGCCAGGCTTGCTGTGGTCGCCGATGAAGCCGGCTTTGACGATCTGAAGCAGGCCCTCGCCGGAACAGGGATCGAGGCCGCAGCAGGCGGAGAGGCCGTGGTGGAGGCCGCCATGCGCCCGGTCGACATGACCATGGCCGCCATTGTCGGCGCCGATGGCCTGAAGCCCACCCTCGCCGCGCTCGAGCAGGGCGGCACAGTATGTCTGGCCAACAAGGAATGCCTGGTCTCCGCCGGTGAACTTTTCATGGCCGCCGCGGCCCGGACCGGTGCCCGCGTCATCCCGGTCGATAGCGAACACAGCGCTATTCACCAGTGCCTGGAGCAGCACAATTCCGCCGCCATCGATGTCATCACCCTGACGGCCTCCGGCGGCCCTTTCCGCCAGACACCCATGGAAGCTCTGAAACGGGTCGGCCCGGCCGATGCCCTGAAACACCCGAACTGGTCGATGGGGCAGAAGATCACCATCGATTCCGCCACCCTGATGAACAAGGGCCTGGAACTGATCGAGGCATTCCATCTGTTCCCTGTCGAAGTTGATCAGCTCTCAGCGGTCGTTCATCCGCAATCCATCGTGCACTCCACGGTGTCCTATGCCGATGGATCGGTGCTGGCCCAGCTCGGCATGCCGGACATGCGCACGCCCATCGCCTGGGCCATGGCTTATCCCGGCCGGGTCCCCACCTCGGTCGAGCGCCTCGACCTGGCAAAATTGGCACAGCTGACCTTCGAGCCCGTCGACCACCAGCGGTTTGCGTCGATCGGCCTGTGCCTCAATGCACTCAGACGCGGCGGCAGCGCCACAACAGTGCTCAATGCCGCCAACGAGGTCGCCGTCGCCGAATTCCTGTCGCAAAGAATTGGTTTTCTTGATATCCCGGCCTTGGTAGAAGTTGTCGTCGCGGGAGCGGACGGCGATTCGATGCTCTCGCCGATTGCCGGTGTGGATGACGTGTGGGACGCCGACAGCTACGCCCGTGCCAGGGCAACCGAGCTGGCGCGCAAGTTGCATTAGTTGGCCTTGAGTTCAATTCGGGACACTTGCAACGCATAGGATTTGTGCCAAAGCGCGCATTTTGGAGGAATAATGGAACTTGCCAGCTTCGCGACCATGCTAACCATGCCAATCTGGACGATTATCACCTACATCGTCCCCTTCCTGGCAATTCTGAGCGTTATCGTTTTCTTCCATGAGCTTGGGCACTTCAAGGTGGCCCGTTGGTGTGGCGTGGGCGTCGACGCGTTTGCGGTTGGCTTCGGCCGGGAAATCTTCGGCTGGACCGACAAACACGGAACACGCTGGAAGTTTGGCTGGATCCCGCTCGGCGGCTACGTGAAGTTTCAGGACGATGCCAACGCTGCCAGCATGCCTTCCGATGCGGACAAGGAAGATGGTCGCCAGCTTGACCCGTCACTTTCCTTTCACCGCAAGCCGCTCCCGCACCGCGCTGCGGTGGTTGCGGCGGGACCAATTGCCAATTTCCTCCTTGCTATCGCGATCTTTACCGCCAGCTACATGCTCGTCGGCTATCCCATAGCCCAGGCAATCATCGATGAAATCAAACCGGGCAGCCCCGCGGAGCTAGCCGGGCTCAAACCAGGCGACAAGATCGTCAAAGTTGACGGTGTCAGCATTGAAACCTTCAACGATCTGCAGCGCATTGTTTCTGTCAATGCGGACAACGAACTCGTTCTCGACGTGGACAGAAACGGCAGCCAACTGACCCTTACGGCAACACCATCATTTACCGAGATTGACGATCAAATGGGCGGCAAAGTCCGTCAGGGTTTGCTGGGCATTCGTCGTGATGTGACCAAGGACCTGACATTCGTCAAACCTGGACCGATCCAAGCTGTTGGAATGGCAACGGCAGAGACCTGGTATGTGATCAAGCGCTCGCTGCAATTGGTCAAGGGCCTGATTGTCGGGCGCGAAGATGTCAGGCAGCTTTCTGGGCCGATCGGCATCGCCCGGATGTCGGGCAAAGTGGCGACGATCAGCCTGAACAGCCTCATCCAGCTGGCCGCCTACCTGTCGGTCAGTATAGGTTTGATTAACCTATTTCCCATTCCTATGCTGGATGGCGGGCACCTGATGTATTACCTTGCCGAAGCTGTCCGGGGCAAACCCCTGGGACAGGGTGTACAGGAGTTCGGATTCAAGGTGGGACTGGCTCTTGTTGCCATGTTGATGGTGGTGGCAACCTGGAATGACATTGCAAGACTGATCTCATCATTGAGCGGGTCGTAAGGTAAGAAAAAAATACCAAACGATCTGTTCTCTTTGCGCGCAAAACGTCGTAAAAGAGCATCAAGATTCTGTGTGGGCAGGGCGGCGTGTAATTGGGGTGGTTAGCTCTTTGATGCGTTATCGTATTGGTATTATTGGCAGACTCGCGCTCGCGCTGTCCTGTGCGACAGTGATTGCGGGCCCGCTCATGAGCATTCCGTCCGCGCACGCGCAGGTGGTTTCGCAGATTCTTGTCGAGGGCAACCAGCGCGTCGAGGCGGAATCCGTCATTGCCTACATGCAGGTATCGCCCGGCGAGGTGGCCAACCCGGGCAACATCGATGAGTCGATCAAGGCGTTGTTCCAGACCGGTCTGTTCTCCGATGTGCGCATCGTCCGCCGCGGCAGTACGCTTGTCGTGCAGGTCGAAGAGAACCCTCTGATCAACCGGGTCAGCTTTGAGGGCAACTCGGAACTGACAGACAAGGTCTTGGCCGGTGAAGTCGAACTGCGCGAACGCGTTGTTTTCACCCGCGCCCGCGCCCAGAGCGATGTTCAGCGCATCATCGCGCTCTATCGCCGCTCCGGCTACTTCGGCGCCCGCGTCGAGCCGAAAATCATTCGGCTGGGTCAGAACCGAGTCAATCTGGTTTATGAGATACAGGAAGGGCGCTCGACGTCCATCGAGAGCATCACCTTCGTCGGGAACAGCGCATTCAGTGATGGCCAGCTTCGCTCGGTGATCACGACAGCGGAATCCGCCTGGTGGAAGTTCTTTTCGGCGACCGACAATTACGACCCCGACCGGATCAACTTCGACAAGGAACTGCTCCGCCGGCACTACCTCAAGCATGGTTTTGCGGATTTTCAGGTTATTTCCGCCAATGCCGAACTGGCCCGCGACGGCGAAAGTTTCTTCATCACCTTCACCGTCGACGAAGGCCCGCAGTATGAGCTTGAGGAGGTTACGGTCAACGCCGGCCACACGACGCTCGATCCGAACCAGCTGGCCGAGGTGCTGACCGTCCAGGGCGGCCAAACCTACGACGCCAGCAAGGTCGACAAGTCGGTTGAGAACATCACCATTGAAGCCGGCAAGGCCGGTTTCGCCTTTGCCCGCGTCGAGCCGACCATCGTGCGCGATGCCGAGAACCGCAAGTTGAGCGTCTCCTTCGACATCCAGGAAGGCCCGCGCGTCTATGTCGAGCGTATCGACATTGTCGGGAACACCCGCACGCTTGATGAGGTGATCCGCCGTGAACTGCGCCTCGTGGAGGGCGATGCCTACAACCGCATCCTGATCGACCGCGCCCGCCGCCGGCTGACGGCGCTCGACTTCTTCGGCAAGATCGACATTCGCGAAAAGCCGGGCAGTGCGCCGGACCGGGTTGTCCTGGAGATCTACGTCGAAGAAAAATCGACCGGCACGATCAACTTCTCGGTCGGCTATTCCACGGCCGAACAGGCCATCGGGTCGATCAGCATCACCGAGCGAAACTTCCTCGGCAAGGCGCAGAACGTGAGGCTGGGCACGCAGCTGAGCTTCAAGCGTCAGTCTGTCGACTTCAGCTTCACCGAGCCGTACTTCCTGAACCGTGACCTGAGCTTCGGGGTCGATGTCTTTGGCAGCCGAACTGATCAGGAAGACGAATCGAACTTCACCAACGAGCAGGTTGGCGCGGGCGTCCGCTTCGGTTTCCGTCTGTCCGAAGAGTCCCGGCTGCAGACAAAGTATCGCTTCACCCGCCGCGACATTGAGGTGAACAACGCCAACGAGGTGTCCCAGGCCATCGCCAATTCGGCAGGTGTCGACTACATCTCGCTTTTCGGTTTGAAATACATCTATGACACCATTGACAATCCGTTGAAACCGACCTCCGGTTTCCGGTTCGAACTGTCCGAAGAAGTCGCGGGCCTTGGCGGTGATGTGTTCTACTTCAACACCGAAGCCGCGGCTTATTACTTCATGCCTCTGTTCTATGAAGGCGTGGTGCTCAAGCTGAAGGGTACGGCGGGGCATATCGAAGGTTGGAACGGCAAACGCGTGCCGGTTATCGACCGCTATTTCAAGGGCAATGCGTCGTTCCGCGGCTTTGAGCGCTCAGGCATCGGCCCGCGCCAGCAGAACCTCGGAACCGGTGAAATTGACTCGATCGGCGGTCAGACCTACGCGATCGGCACGGTCGAAGTGACATTCCCGCTCGGCCTGCCCGATGAATTCGGCATCGAGGGCGCGGTGTTCACCGATGTCGGTACGCTGTTCGGCGCCCCTGAAAGATCGACCGCCAACCAGCGTGTGTTCGATACCAAGGAGATTCGTGGCTCCGTCGGTGCTGGCCTGTTGTGGCAATCGCCATTCGGACCGTTGCGTGTCGACGTCGCCTGGCCGTTTGCCAAGGCTGACTACGATAAGACCGAACTGGTCCGCTTCGGCGTTAGCACGCGGTTCTAGAGCCGGGCTAGCGGGCGCGTATCACCGGTCTTTTGCACCCTTGCACCAGCTATCGTGCACCGCGTATAGCTGGGCGCAACGCCTTGTTCTGAAATCACAACATCCAACAGGTCAGCCATGCCGGATACCACGCAACTGGACAGCATCGACATCGCCCGCATCATGGAGCTGCTGCCGCACCGCTACCCGTTTCTGCTGATCGACAAGGTGGTCGACATTGACGGTGACCGTACGGCCACCGGCATCAAAAACGTCACCATCAATGAACCGTTTTTCGTCGGCCATTTCCCGGCCCGTCCGGTAATGCCCGGTGTGCTGATCGTCGAGGCCATGGCACAGACGGCCGGCGCAATCGTCTTGCATCACCAGGGCGAGACAGCTGTCGGCAGCCTGGTCTACTTCATGAGTATCGACAAGGCGCGCTTCCGTCAGCCCGTCGGCCCCGGCGACACCCTGCACATCAAGGTCGAGCAACTGCAGAAACGCCGCACCATCTGCAAGTTCGCCTGCAAGGCCTTCGTCGGCGACAAGCTGCACGCGGAAGCCGAAATCACCGCCATGCTGGCTCCAGCCCAGGGCGGTTAAGCACACGCAGTTTCGGTTGCCGATCAATTCGCAGTAGCGACACCAATGCCCATGGGCGAAAACGAACTCCCAGGCAGCAATTGTTCGCGGAACCCAATCGGTGCACCACCCGGATGCGATGCAATTGCCTGAAAGTCTTTCCACGGTGGCGATCAAATCCAACCAACGCAAACAGCCCCTTAAGTGAAGGGGTCTTTTCTGTTTGATATCAGGTTGTCAGTTGGTTGCGGGGGCAGGATTTGAACCTGCGACCTTCAGGTTATGAGTTGGATTTGATCACCTTTCCTAGAGTTTCCCAGAGCTTTCCGTAGTTTCCTGTAGTTGTATTTTCTTCGATTTTTCAATGATTTACTCGACATGATATTTTAGATGGGCTATGATCATGCTCGTTGACCGTTGACTACGCCTGCTTACCTCTTGCTTACCCGACGCTTACCGGAAACGCCAATGTCGAAGCTCTCGAAATCGCTGATCGCTGCTGTCAATCCGACCGATCGCGATGTTGTCGTCTGGGATGACAGCCTTCCGGGCTTCGGTTTGCGGGCCAAAGCATCGGGGGCCAAGACATTCGTCATTCAATATCGCAATCGCAGCGGCCGCAGCCGCCGGCTTTCCATCGGCAAGCTTGGCAAGATCACGCTCGATCAGGCGCGTAAGGAAGCCGTGCGGCTGATGGGACAGGTCGCCACCGGTCACGATCCGGCCGAAGAGCGGCGCATGCGGCTTAGAAGCGAGACGGTCGAGCAACTGGCTGAAATTTACATGAAGGAGCACTGCGCCGGGCGCTGCAAGCCTCGGACCATCGAGGCGCACAACTGGCTGCTCGGTAAGTTCATCAAGCCGAGGCTTGGCACTCGCAAGCTGCTCGATCTGCGGCCCGTCGATATCGCCCGCATACACTCTGATTTGCAGTCCACACCCTATAATGCCAATCGTGTGCTCGGCCTGCTCCGCGCCATGCTGAACTGCGCGGAGCGCTGGGAGATGATCCCGCGCGGCAGCAACCCGGCCAGCGTGATCACGCCTTATCCCGAAAGGAAGCGGGAACGCTATCTGAGCGCCGAGGAACTGGAGCGGCTCCTGGAAACACTCGACGCGGCGGAAGCTGACGGCACGATCGATATCTATGAGGCGGCCGCGATCCGTCTCCTGATCTTTACCGGCTGCCGGTTGAGCGAGATCACCACGCTTGAATGGGCGAGCGTGGATTTCGAAAAGGCCCGCATCGTGCTGGAGCGTCACAAGACCGATCAGCATGGCGCCAAGATCATTCCCCTCAACCAGTCCGCCCTCGACGTCCTAAAGGCATTGCCGCGCGTGGAGGACAACCCGTATGTCATTGTCGGGCGTGAGCCAGGCGCGCATCTTATCAATCTGCAAAAGCCATGGCGGCGGTTACGCAAGTTGGGCCAGCTCGACGATGTGCGGCTCCACGATCTGCGGCACAGCTTCGCCAGCTTCGCCGTCGGCGCTGGCATCCCGCTTGCCGTCATCGGCGGACTGCTCGGCCATCGCAGTGTCCAGACGACTGCCCGCTATGCCCACCTTGCCGATGATCCCCTTAAACAGGCGAGCGACATCGTTGGTGGGCTGCTTGCGGCGAAGCCCAACAACGCCGACGCTCCGAGCCAGCTGCCCGATCGGGAGCCGGTGAAAGTGAAGTCGCTGGAGGATGTCACCGACTCCTGAACGGCGACCAGCGACGAGTGGACACTGGGCGGCGAAGGTAAGATTGATGGAGGACACCGATGCCGGCATACATTTCGCCGCTTGATGACGACTACATCTCGCTGAAACGCGCCGCCTTGTTGATCGCGCGAGATCAGCCCGGTGTCGAGCCGAACGAGATCATGGACCTCTTCAAACACGCGATTTTCGCCGGCGAGTTTGAACGGCCGGAAACCCATATCGATGCTGCCTCGCACATCGAAGAGTGGAACCTGCCGCTTTTGCGTATCGAGGCACCGCGTACCAAACGCGTGCAACCTCGCCTAGCACTTGAGCATCAGCCCCAGGAGTACTTCCCCGTCAAGGCCGTGACCATTGCTGAAATTCTGATTGAGCGGGACGCTCTTCCCGGGCGTGCGGAGGATTGGGCAGCATTCACCGATTTCCCCCAAAACCCGAAGGTCGTCGATGATCTGCACCACGCGCTGGCGCGCATCCCCTACCGTGCCTTTCCCGCCAATGCGCACGCCATTCTCGGCGACATTTGCTTGGCCAAGATCAAGCTGCGCGCATGGATGATGTTCAAGGGCTATGCCCTACCAGCATTCCTGAAAGATGTGCGTTCATCGGCGCGGCCCACCCTCCGCCTTGTCCATTCCCTCACCGAAGACACATCAAGCGAAGCGCCGCGCGGCCGTCCGCGCAAGGCCGCATGGCCCCGCATCAAGGAACTGGTGCGCGAACTGCACTCGGCAAATCCCGAAACGCCGCACAAGGTGTTGGCGTTCGATGCGCGGAAGATCGCAGCAGGCGAATTTGGCGAGAAAGACCTGCCGTCGCTTGAAACCATCCAGCGGCAGATGAAGCGCCTGTTGGAGCCCGACGACTAACGCGCCGCATCCGTGAGACCAAAACACAAATGAGCGGATCGGTTCGATCCGCTCATTTTTCACGCTGCCGGAATGGAGCGCTTACGTCTTCTGATCCGGTTTCCCTTACGGGTTGTCCAGCGGCTGCCGCAAAACGATGCGGCCATTGATCGGGATAACTTCAAGCTGAAGAGTGAGGCCTTTGCGGTCTTTGTGATGCCAGGATGCACCGACCTTGTTCCAGAAGGATTTTTCGCCTTTCTGAACGACGTGCCAGGCAATGAAGTCAGGGGCTTTGGTCTCGGAAGAAGTGTTTTTTGCGTTACGGGCCATGATATTTCTCCTTTGGATTGGGATGGCTTGCTTTGACGCCTTCCAAAGAAGACCGGACATCAGGGGCCGGATGTCATGCCCTACACGGGTGAGCGGTAGTCACCGCGAACTGGCGCGGGCCGGGCATTGATCATCCGGCTCCGTCCGGTCAGGAAATAAGGCGTGAAAAAAAGCAAGCCGCTCCCAAAACCAAACGAACCTTTCAAGATATCCCCTCGCGCCCGATAGCAACACTGTCTCCCGAAACATCCAAACAACCACACGTGAATGCCAAACGGGAAAACAGGCGCTATCCCTACCGATAAAAACAAGGTGACGGTTTCGCCCACCCGCAGCGCGACTGATTAGACCGAATATCAGCCGGCACTCTCGGCCAATGAATAGCTGGTGCTACGCCCGCCGCCGGGGTTCTTTTGAAGAACGCCCTGTTCGATCAGTTCGTTGATGTCCCGCAGCGCCGTATCAGGCGAGCATTTCTCGATCGTCGCCCATTTTGATGAGGTCAGCTTGCCTTCAAAGCCAGCCAGAAGGCGGCCCAACATGTCGCGCTGACGCGGGTTGAAGGGCGCCTGGGCGTGCTTTTCCCAGAATCGCGCTTTAAGGAACACATTGGCAAGGATGGCTTCCGCCCCGTCGAAGGCGCGATCGAGACAACTCAAGAACCAGTCCAGCCATTCGGTGATATCAAGATCGCCCTTCTGCGTTGCTTCGAGCCTATCGTAGTAGTCACCCCGTTCATGCCGGATTTGCGTGGACATGCTGTAGAAGCGCTGCGCGCTTCCTTCCGAGCGCGCCAGCGCCATATCGGCGATCGCGCGCGCGATGCGGCCATTGCCATCTTCGAACGGGTGGATGGTGACAAACCACAGATGCGCGATTGCCGCTCTCAGTACCGGATCGATTTCCAGCTTCTGATCAAACCATTTCAGAAACGCTGCCATCTCCGCATCAACACGATCTGCATCCAGTGCCTGATAGTGAACACGCTCGCGCCCGATCGGTCCGGAGACAACCTGCATCGGACCGGCCCGATCATCCCGCCAAGCACCCACAATGATCTTGCTCATTCCGCTGCGCCCAGTCGGAAACAGGGCGGCATGCCAACCAAAGAGGCGGTCTGCGGTTAAAGGTTTGTCATAGCCGCCCGTTGCATCAAGCATCATCTCGACGACGCCTTCGACATCGCGGTCCGCTGGTGTCAACGCTCCGATATCGATACCAAGCCGCCGCGCAATCGACGATCGCACCTGATCGATATCGAGGATTTCACCTTCGATTTCACTGGATTTGACGACATCCTGCGTCAAGGTGCGAAGCATCGCTTCGTTGCGCAGGTCAAAACCAAGCCCTTCCATGCGCCCGAGCAATCGGCCCTGGCGATGGCGCACGGCAGCCAGCTTTGCTGCAATCGTGCCTTCATCCCAGCGGAAGGTAGGCCAGTCGTCTCTTTCATGGATATAGGACATAATCTCCGCATCTCCTGCGGAGATTATGTTTGTTATTCACCGCAAATGCAACAATTATCTCCGCATGAGTTGCGGAGAATAGAACGTCTATTCTCCGCAAACTGCGATAACAGGCTCATTGTGAGGTGCAACTAAGCCGCATTCTGCCTCGCTTTTTCGCTGTTCTCGAGCGCCAGAAGCCAGTTCGCGGCTTCGGATGCCTTGGAGGCAGCGGTGAAGCGCTGCGTGGCCGGCCGCATAAGGCCGCTTGGCCCCGCATCAAGGAACTGGTGCGTGAACTCCATGCGAAAAATCCCGAGGCTCCTCATAAGGTGCTGGCATTTGACGCGCGCGAGATCGCGGCAGGCGAATTTGGCGAGAAAGACCTACCGTCGCTCGAAACTATCCAGCGGCAGATGAAACGCATATTGGATGCTGATAGCTAGCCATCGGGAAGTTGAGCGCCGGTGACGTTTCAAATCAGATTTCCGGTTTGAATCAGATTGACAACAACCTTTTGATTAGCTTCAGCGGTTCCGATCTTCCTTGTGGCATCACGCTTTGAGGAATAAGAGAACAACAGATGGCAAGGTACGGAAGATTATATCAAGCTATACATGACGCGGTGTGCGAAGGTCGGCTTTCTGAGCCCTTCAACTCTGAAGCTGTTAAAAATTCATGCCCGGGATTTGCAAGAAACACCTTCAGCACCTTTCTAGCCAAGCATGCTCAAGACAATCCAAACAATGCAACCGAATTGTTCCAACGCATTGATAGAGGATTGTATAGGCGCCTTCCGTTTAACGTAAAACGTGATTCCTACATCGAACTCTTGAAGCCCCTTTTCCTCCCAGACGATCCGGTGAGCAATGATATCATTCGGTACTTCGCCTCGTTGTTAAGGGTTCTCGGCATGGAGGACAGAGGGTGGGACCCATATGCCGAATCACGGGCCATTCTCAACGATATCAACGGATTCTTTAAAATTGATCTTCCCGAAAAACGCTTTTCTGAGCCGGATCGAACCATATGGCGGCTGGGTCTCTTGCTCTATTGTCACATCGTTGAGATGGATGCACCATACGAAGTGATCACCAATTTGCTTCGGTTCAGGCTTGGCAAGGGTTACAGTCCAAATCCGTTCTTTGATTTCCTCTCAAAACGCCAACAGAAATCATTCCGGAAATCGGGCATCTCGACAAACGAGAAGATCAAAATCATAAAGCGCCTGTCCAAGGAAGCGGGTCTAGAAATTGGCGCCCTCTTTGATGATTTTTACAACAATCGGTTACGAAACGCGTTCAGTCATTCTGATTACATCTTAACTGACGAAGACTTCCGATGCCGAGGCGGGATCAGTGGAACGCGCGGTTTCAAAATTCCCTATGAAAAACTGGATGAGATGCTGGTTTCTGCTAAAGCTTTCATCGCCGCATTTTTCTCTGTCGAACTCTTGGCGCGGCAGGTGTGGGGGTGCAGAAAGAGTCAAGCAATTCCATATGACCCGCATTATAAAGGCCTCATGGAAGTGTTGGTCGATGATCGAGATATCATGAGTGGCTTTAGAGTGCATTGGCCCAATAACTCGCAATCGACTTACCGACGGACCGAAAATGGTGTCGAGATGACCAACTGCTCCCTCGACCTGCCGAACGCAACGATAAGCCTCTTCGTTGATCGTTATGCGCGGAACCCAGGCGAATTCAGTCCACTTGTCGAGCACGATGCCATGCCGGTTTACACAATGCTTGAAGGCCGTGACAAACGCCCAACTTGGCCGACCTCAACGGTGAACGGTGCTTGAAAATGAACAAGTGGCTCAAGAAATATATGAAAATAGAGTATCTTGAGAAAACACTTATGAACAAGGAATTATACCTTGGCGACCCGGAGGAATGGCCAGACAAAAACGACAGTGCCGTTATTGAGATATACAGAGCAAAAAGAAAAATAAAACACATTCGCGCAACTTGTCTGACAATGGCGCGGGATCGATATCATTTTTGGGCGCTGTTTGGTGAGAAGGAATCTGGAGTTTGTTTATGGTTCAATAAAGAGAAATTAATCAACGATATTACAAATGATGTTAATTTGCGAGCTAAAGAAATTTCATACTACACACCTGAACAACTGAGAAGAAAGTGCAATTTTTCGAACTTACCGTTTGCAAAGAGAAAGCAGTACAAGGATGAAAAAGAATACAGAATTTTAAAAGAATTATGTCCTGACAGTACAAATGCTTCTAATGGCGTAGAATTTAAGCCGGAAAGCCTCGAACGAGTTTACTTCAATAGCTGGCTGGGCGCGAGTGAATTCGCTAGAGAGAAATCCAAGGCAAAAATTATCAACCCTAGTTTGTACAAACATGTCAAATTCCTTCAGAATAGGGCACACAAATTTGAAAAGTGGATCGAAGCGGCTGACATGGTTGGTTAATTGATGCCCAACCTTCATCAAATCGGCGGCGTTCTGGAACGGGCTAGATCTGCCGCCATCGATTACTACCGGCTCACAGGAAAGCCTCTTGGGATAACCGGTGAAATCGGCGAGTACCTTGCGGCCAAACATCTTGGTTTGACTCTCGCCGATGCTCGAACCCCAGGCTACGATGCCATCAATCCGCAAGGACAACGTATCCAGGTGAAGGCCCGCGCGATCCCCAGCGGTAAGCGCCTCTCCGGACAACGGCTTGGCTCGATCCGCTTGGATCACGATTCGGATGTGGTCCATCTGGTCCTGATGGACGAATTATTCGAATTGAAGGCGATTTATGAGGCTGATCGATCCTCCATCGAAGCGGCTCTTACCAAGCCGGGCAGCAAGGCAAGGAACGAACGCGGCGCCCTCGCAATCACGAAATTTATCAACATCGGTTGCCAAGTCTGGCCAGTGCCGTGACGTACGTGACAATGTGCTGGCATTTGATCGCGTAAAATAGCGCCAACAAATTTGACGAAAAGAATCGTCGCCGCCCGAAACCATCGACTGAATGTCGAAAAACTCCTTGGATACAGACAATTGGGTCAAGTGAGACGGGCTTGTCTGGTCATTGTCCGCATTTGACGAAATCATTTCCCTATTACGCCGTTCTGCGAACTGCTTGGTTCCTCTCCGCAATAACAGCTGCGGAGACAGCCCATGTCGTTCCCAAATCTCGATCTGCCTGATTTCGGCGAGATACTAAAACACAATCCCGGCTGGCTCGACGAGGCCGTAACGACGGCGGAAGCGAGTCGGATCGTCGGCTTTCCGGCCTGCACGCTGCACACCTGGCGCTCGCGCGGGGACGGGCCGCCGTTCCTGAAGCTCGGCAATCGATCGGTACGTTATCAGCGCCGCGCCTTGTTCGAATGGCTGGCAGCACGCCAGAGACGCAACACGGCCGATGATGGAAACGGCCATGGCTGAAAAGACAAAGCCCGTTTCCATCCGTCTCAAACAATCTGAGATCGAGCAGCTTCAGGCCCGTGCCTACACGCTGTCGGCAAGTGTCACTGGCATCGCCCGCGACCTGATCCGCACCGGGCTTGCCGGCGGCGACAACAAGGCGCTGGCCGATCGGCTGATGCAGATCGAGCGGCGTCTCGTTGCCTTGGAGCACCAGGGACGGGATTCGAACACCAAGCTCCAATCGACGGAACAAGCCGCACGCGACCTGCTCGCCATGTTCGACGCGCTTTTGAAAGTCCTCACCGGCGACGGCGACGAGAGGGCAGCATGATGAGACGTTTGAAGATCATAACCTTCGTCCTGGCGGTAGTGGGATTCGTAGCGATGGCGGGCGCCTATCTTCTTGGATTCGAGCGTTGGCCGCCCCGCTTTGTTTCTGAAGATGGCGGTACAGGTCTGCTCCACCCACATGATGCGCAAGCATGCTTCAAGGCGCGAGCACTCGCTCTCTTCGGCGACCGCGATGCTATTGCCCATTGGGACGTTTGTCGGCACCACTTGTCAGCGCGCAACGCGCTGAATGCTTTTGATCTCCGCTGCGCTGCAGTATTCGGCAGCGGCTTCGTTGGACTGCTGGCGCTCTTCGGCTTCGCTTTCTGCGTCCGGACCGAACACCCGGCCCAACACGTGGTACGCGGTACCCGATTGCTCACCGGCGCTGCCGGTCTCAGGGCCTTCGCGCGAGCCTGCAAGCGTGAATGCAAAGTCCATGGTCGCGGTGTCGAATTTCTGCCGCTGCATGCCATCGGGCGCGACCGCGAGACACGGCATTTTCTGATCCTGGGCAGCGTCGGTGCCGGCAAGACGCAAACCATGCTGCACCTGATCATTCAAGCGATCTCGCGCGATGACGGAGTTCTCGTGCTCGATACCAAGGGCGACATGATGGCCGGCCTTCCCGGCCTGCCGGGGCCGTTTCTGGTCGCGCCGCATGACAGACGATCACTGGTCTGGGACGTGGCAGCCGACTGCCGGGTCAAGCAAGATGCACGTGAGCTTGCGGCGCGGTTTATTCCGCCCAGTTCCGATCCCATGTGGTCACAGGCCGCGCAGGAAATTTTCGTCGCTTGCCTGGTCCATCTTCAATCGACCAAAGGCACAAGCTGGGGCTGGGCCGATCTTGCGGCGGAGGTCACTTCGGATGTTGACCGGCTAACCGAGCATGCCAAGGCACACAATCCAAATGCGTTACGATTGCTGAACCAGCCCGACAGCAAGACGACACACAGTATCCTGACGACCTTCCAAACCCATATGAACATCGTTTCGGTCCTCGCCGATGCGTGGCCCGACACCACGGCTGGGCGTTTCTCGATCCGCGAATGGTTACACAATCCAGTTCCGCGCCGGCCGCTCATCCTGCAACAAGACCCCAGTTATCCTGAGCTCTCGCGCATCTGGACCGGCAGCATGCTCGGTTTGCTTGCCTCGGCCGTTGGCAGCCCGTCGCTTAGCGAAAGTCGGGAACGCCGGGTCTGGTTGTTTCTTGACGAATTTCCGCAGTTGCCGCCGATCAAACAGTTCCCGACCTTTCTGGAGCTCGGCCGTTCCAAGGGCATTTCTGTCGTCATCGGCGCACAAGACATCGCCCAAATTCGCGCCGCCTATGGACCCGAACAGGCCAAATCTTGGTTCGGCATGATCGGCACCAAGGTGATCACACGCATTAATACGAGCGAGGCAGCCGAAGACATCAGCCGGATGATCGGAACGCAAGAGATTGAACGGAGCTTGAAGAGCACGACGCGCGCCGACGGACGTCTCAGTGTCACTCGAAGCATCACCCGTGAAACCCGGCGCGTCATCACGGCGTCTGAAATCGCATCGCGCCTTGGCCCGAAAAAGGCCGGCGTGCGTGTGCTCTTCATTGGCATCGAGGACGCCGTCTATGAGTTGGAGCTGCCCTATATCAGCCTGCCCGAATTCCGGGAATCGATCATCCCGGCCGATTGGACCCTGACGTCGCCTCCACCGTCCGACGGAAGACCTAATGGCAAAACACCGCTGTCGCCGCCGAACCGGCTGAGCAAAGCGCTCGCAGAGCAAATCCGCCAGACGCGACACTGACCATGGTGGCATCGATCTCCGCGCGAGGCGGTGCTCAAGCAGCACTCGCCTATTATGGTCATCTGCGCCAGGACGATTACTACACTAGTGAAGGCGAGCCTCCAGGCCGCTGGGCTGGCGAAGGGGCAGATCGGCTGAGCCTCAAGGGACCGGTGACACAGTCGGAGTTCGAAGCTGCCCTCAAAGGAATAGACCCAAAGACGGGCGAGCAGCTCGCAAGCCAGGGCGGCCGGTCGCGCACTCACTCGGCCGGCTGGGATATGACCTTCAGCGCCCCGAAGTCCGTTTCCGTGCTTTGGGCCTTGTCGAATGAGCAAGACCGGACAGCCATCGAGCAAGCACACCGATCGGCCGTCCTTTCCGCCACTACACATCTGGAGCGCACTGCCGCCTGGGCGAGGCGGGGCAAGGGCGGCATTATCCGCGAACAAACTGCCGGCCTGTTGATGGCGCAATTCGATCATCACACCAGCCGTGACCTCGACCCGCAACTCCACACCCATAGCTTTGTCTTCAACCTCGCACCGCGCCAGGACGGCACTTGGGGCGCAATTGTCAGCCGTGATTTGTACAAGGCTCAAAAGGATGCCGGCACGGCCTACCGCCGCGAACTCGCCGGTGAGCTGGAGCGCCTCGGCCATCGCCTTGATCGTCACGAACAAGGGTTTCGGGTTGCTGCCATCCCGCGCCACATCGAACGTGCGTTCTCCAAACGTCGCCAAGCAATCGAGGCAGCTGCGCAAACTCATGGCTATCGCACAGCCAAAGGCATGGAACTCGCCGCGCTTCGCACCCGCCACGCCAAGCAAAACGTCAAGCTCGATACCCTGTTCAAGACCTGGCAGGCTGAAGCCAAAACGTTGGGATTCGAGTTGCGCCCGGATCAGCGACAGGCCAAGCGAACGCAAACCAACGCGCCGGGTCAGCTCGTATCGTCATCGTCGACCAATACCTCTGTCCGACAAACTGCTACCCAAGTCGGTCAGCGACTCGGCCAGGCCCTCCAAGCGCTCAAACAACCTTCCGGCATGCCTAGCCTCAAACCCAAGCTGTACAAGCAAGATCGCGACCGGGAACGGGAATGACTTCCTTCTCCCGCGAGTATGAATCTTCTCTGCCCTTGATCCGATCCTTGTCAGACTTCCGTTTGACGGTCGTTGTCTAGGCCGGCGAGGCCGCCCGCTTCGCGGGTCGAGAGCCTTACTACGCCCGGCAAACGGCAAGGAACTCACCATCGGATCGACAGCAGAAACCACTCTTGTCGCCGATTACAGAACGGTTTGAAGCAAGCCCTTGAATGAGCATCCTATTTCGAAACGACAATTGGCGGCTGTCAGCGTTAATCAGACCAAGCGTAAACAACATACATGCCGCGAAACCACGCAAAAGCAATGAGATAGAGAAATTCGGCTCGTCGAATGTTAGCACCACGGGTGCATGGGGTGTGAAACCAAATTTTTGAATTACTTATTTGTAAGGTGTAGAAGACTCGACTTGATTCGAAACCCCGTAAAAACAGGCCTCAGTTGGTTTTATAGGACTTGATGAGCACAAATTTGTCATCATCGGACACTTGCTCGACCAATTGGTCTATCCATGCTTGCGAGTACGTGTAACTCTTATAAGCTGGGTGATAGATGCACCATGTTTTGTTCACGTTCTCCGGTTGCTTGCTGCCCCCTTTTGGCCGTGCGCCGAACAGATACATGGATTGCGTGTGATTATGGCTGGTGAACCGTTTGCCTGATTTTTTGCTGACCTCCTTGCAAACCTCTCCGGGCTTGAAGGGGAAAAGCTTGTCGGCAACGACCTGCTTTTCAAGAACATTGTGAATTTCTATCCCTTCTTCTGAACCAGGTTTGATAAAACGGATATGTGCTTTGCTCTTAGATGTGTTTTCAAGCATGTACACGACGCGAAACTGATACTCCAAATCGGCCCTTTCCTCATCGCTCAATCTGTCGTCAAGTCGAGCATCCAGCGCCGAAATGTGATCGGGAATATCATATTTGTGCAGGTGTTCGATCTGCTCAAAATCGAGTTTGGAAAATTGCAAGGCGAGTGACAATTCGTGCTGCAGCGACAACCGGTCTTCGAATAGCTCACAAATGGCTTTATCGAAGTTCAAACAGCATGCCTGAAATTTCGGAAAGAACCTGTAGTCCGCACGACGGAGTATTTTGTGCTCAATGTCATTTCGAATATCAATCAAATCGGCCAGGTTATTTTTGATGCCGTTTGACAACGGGCAATCCTGGCGCTTGATCATCTGACTGAGCAAGAGCGTACGGCCCTGCTTATCTTCTATATCCACACCGCTCCGCAGATAATGTTCATGCAACAAATAGGTCCAGGCAATGTTGGCCTGCACGGCAAAAACTTCCGTCTTGAACTTAAGACCCGGATTGTTGAACACCTGAACCGCTAGCAACATCGCTTCTCGGGCACGAATGAGCCGTTCGTCATCGTATAGATTCAGGCCGGTTTGCGGATCGTAGGATTCCTTTTTCTTGATATAGAAATCCGTAGCCTCATCTGAGGTTGGCTTGATGTGGCCATTGGCTTTGACCTCAGTAATTCTTGCGCTGTTTATGGTTGCTGCGCGGTTGATATTGACCAACGCCTGAATATCCTGATTGCGCCAACCGCGCGCCAAAAGGGCCTTTACAATTCTACGTTCTTCATTCGTGAGAGCACCCTCAGCCTTGCGGATAACCATATTTCTTTTCCCCCTGGCCCTCACATCCAGAAATCTTCATCGCAGCAGTTGTGAGTCCGAATACGGTTTGTTCTTTGCTGAAAGCCTTCGCTTATTTTTCATCAAGGCAAATCATAGCCGGATTATCACAAGCTGTACTGCCGCATATAACGGCGGCGTCAGGGCAACCGATTTGACGTAGGTTTTGTGCGGTCTGGCCTCCCGCAATTTTCACAACTCGCCAGCACCATCAGTGTTTCCATTCCCAAACAGTTCGCCCTGCCTCTTTTCTTCTTTGTCGTATCTACCGAGTAAAGCATCCAGAGCATCATCGCCCAACTCATCGGCCAGCTGATCATCATTAAACTTCAATACACGGAGCACGCGGAATCGTGAGCGTTTCCCCTGTTTCTCAACAAATGCCCATTGAACATCCAACTGGTCATTCGGCTGCAGGTGCAGACCACCGTCATCTCGCCGCCGCCAGAAACCTTCGTCTTCAATAATGAAAGTGGCAGTCTTGTTGTCTCCGTATGTGCCATACCAATGGCGCTTGTCCTGCAAACTGCGCCGCCAAACCGGGCTGTTCGCTATGATCCGTTCCACACTCACAACCCAGTCAAGCTGTTCCTCAATTTCTTCGTCGGGGGGAAGCCTGACTTGCAATCCAGAAAAATCAGACCGTTTGACCGGGAAGTCATGAGTTTCGTCAAAGCCAAGGCCCTTGATGTCGTTATTTGCGTTGCAGACCTCGTAAAATTGGTTTCGTGCTTCGAACGCTTCACGAAATACGCGTGGCGTGACACCCGCTGGTAGTGTCCAGAGTCTTTCGCACTTTTTGTCATGCGACGGCGGTTCCTTGGGGTTGGTTTTTCATTGCAGTCAGCGGGTCCATGTTCATGTAGCGCCTCGTTGACCACTGGGTTCCAGCAATGTGTCTCAACCTGGCTGCAGCCAGGTTGAGACAGGATTGTCCGTCCGGGAAAGCCCCGACCACCCTGGTTCGCCGTCTGATCTCGCGCATCAGCCGCTCCAGCGGATTGTTGGTGCGCAACTTGATCCAGTGACTGTCCGGGAACGCATAGAAGGTCAGCGTCTCGCCAATCTTGTCCTCAACCAGCTCTGCCGCCTTGCCCATGCGCTGGCGGCGCAGCTCGGCCGCGACCGCTTCGGCCTTGTCGGTGGCCGCCTGCCGGTTCTCCTGGGCATGGATGGCCTTCAGCATGTGGCTCACCTGGCGCATCTTGCCTGCCGGCACATGACTGAAGACATTGCGATAGAAATGCACCATGCAGCGCTGCCACCGGGTCTCGGGCAGATAGTCGGCAACGCTCTCCACCAGGCCACGACAGGCGTCTGATACCACCAGCTCCACACCATTCAGGCCCCGGTCCACCAGATGGCGCAGGAACGACGACCATCCGGACTTGTCCTCCTTGGCCCCCTCGCAGATGCCCAGAACCTCGCGATAGCCATCCGAGGTCACGCCAATCGCCACCAGCAGCGAGACGTTGCGCACCTCACCGGCCCATGAGCGCTTCATCACGATACCATCGAGAAAGACATACGGATGTGAGCCCTCAATCGGCTTGTGGCGCCATTCCTCGATCTTGGCATAGATCTTCTTGTTGAGGTTCGACACCGTCGACGGGCTCACCCGCGTGCCCCACAGCGCCTCGGTGATGTCTTCGACCCGGCGCACCGAAACACCCGCCAGATACATCTCGATCAAAGCTTCCTCGACGCTGCTCTCGCGGCGCTGGTAGCGTTCTATGATCGCCGTCTCGAATGTTTGTCGCCGCAGCTTCGGCACCTTCAGCTTGACCGCGCCGGCCTTGGTGTGAAGCGACCGGTCGTAGCTGCCAGCGCGTGTGTCGGTCCGAGCCTCACTGCGCTCATACCGGCCAGCCCCGCACAACCGGTCGGCCTCGGCATCCAGCATCGCATTCAAGGCTTCTTCAACCGTGCCGCGCACCATCTCGCCAAGGTGATCGCGTATCCGCGCCTCGTCGATCTGGATCACCTGACCCATCGCCTTGGTCTCCGTATCATCACTCATCGTCTCGCTCCTCTCACTCAGTGTGAAAGGAACCACCGCATCAGGCAAATGTGCGAAAGACTCTCTACGTTATCCACCCGCTTTTGAGAGTTTGTCTTCATCAAGGTGAAGAAAGGCAATGACAGTTTTGACCAGCATCAGCGCTTCGGCTTGCTTGGTCACCAATTCGTCTTGCTCTTCACCGGTTGACGGATTTTCGGATGTCTGCCTTCCCAGAATGGTCCGAAGTTTTTCACCGGCCTTTCTGTGCCAATATGTGGGCTCATGTCCGGTAAGTCCCTCAAAAAAAGCTTTTCCATCTTTAGTTTGAGAATACGCCCAGACCAATCCGATAGGCCCCACTGCAGTGCCGATGTAACCGAGTATTTCAATGAACCCCCCATCTTTGGGCGGCACGACCAACATCTGATATTTGAGTTTCCCATCGAAAAGACGCTTATTGAAACCGTCCAATATGGCTTCGGTTTTCTTGGCAGTCTGGACGAAATCATTAAGGGGAATGCGGTGATGGGGCACATCGAAATGTAGAGGTATGACCTCAACAATATTTTCTTCCCCATATACCGCCTCTGCCCCCGTCATGACCAATGGGTCTCGATATACGTCTGAATGGAATCGCCGGTCAGCCGCTCAGTCTTATTGCTTGTGCGAACAAAAAATTCCTTTCCCTTGTCAATATCGAGATAGGCAGGTTTTGGGCCGCGTTCTTTGACATCGATAACACAAACTTGCTTTTGCTCATGTTCATGAAACCGAATTTCGTAGGTCGGGGCGAATTCGGGGCCAATATGGTTATTCAGCATTGTGGCGATGAGCTGCTGGAATGTATCCAGACTTTCTCTGGCTTCTTTCAAATCGGCTTTCAGCCCAAGCACGTTTTTGTTGTCATCAATGCCAATCGCCAGAATTCCGCCACCGGAATTCAGAAAAGCGGCCACTGTTTTCAATGACGCCTTCAGGACAAATTTGTCCTTATTGCCAGCGTTCTCGCCCTGTATGGCAATCCGAAATGTGGATTTGTATTCCAGTTCCTGCCCCTCATCGGCCTTTACAATATCAGCTATGGTTGGTGGTGGCGGCGGCGGAGCATAGAAGGCGCCCGGCCAGCCGCCGTGGTCATCGATCACGCGATCGATTTCGGCCATCAGGCGGCGGGTCTCGGTCAGCGCGACGACGATGCGGCGGTAGCGGAGGATGTCTTCGTCGGTGAGAATACGGCCTTCCTTCGCCTTCTTGCCACCGGTCTCGGCGCGGTCTTCGATCCATTTTTTCAGCGGTGTATAGCCGCCCACCTGAAATTCGAAAGTCTCCTTCGGTACGTCCTCGAACCACGCGTTTTCGTTGATCGTCACCTTGCCGTTTTCCCATTGCGGAAAGCCGCCGCGTGAAGTGCGTTTCTTGCCGATCTGCGGATTGGGTTTGCCGACATAGCGGATATCGGGATCCTCCAGCACGGGCGCCTCATCGGGCTTTAGGAGATGCAGGGCGACGAGTTCCGCACCGAGCGGCGCCAGCGTCTTGAACAGATCGAGACTGCCCGGCGTGGGGATGCGGGGGAAATCGGATTTCAGAAACTCAGCGTAGCGCGTGCGGTAGGAGGGCGCGTGAAGAACGGCATAGATCCAGTTGAATAAGTCGCGCGGACCGAAGGTCTTGGCTAGATCCCCGCGCCCATCCCAAGCCGCCTTTTCCAGCGACAACTGCTCCGGTTTCTCATGGAGAAACTCGGCGCCCAGGCTCTCCTGCTTGCCACGCGGGATACCATCTTCATAGGTCAGGTCGATCGCGTTGCTGAAAGTTTGCGCGAATTTGCGGTCGATGTTCGGGCGGCGATGCGCTTCGCCAGCGGCAGGCTTGAGCCAGAGGGGGAAGACATAGGTGTTAGTAGATGTCTTTGAAGATAGAAATATTTTATCTGTACGTTTTTCGGTAGCGAAAATGTGAGCATAATTTAGATCGTTTACAATCCGCGAAGTTAGAATCGCAATATTACTGATTTCTAGATTCGATTGAACCGTTTCCTTCAGGATGGTCATAACGTTTGGACTGACGATACTAAATCGTTCGTCAAATGGCCTATACGAAACTGGAGAAACCTTCTTGGCCCACTCATCTGTAGATGCGAATGCCTTCGCGCGTTCGTAATTCCACTGATTTGTGGAGCACATTCGATATATTGACGATATTTCCTTCCGAGATTTGGATGCCTTCAGATCTTCCATTCGATGGCCAAATTCTCTTCCATCAAATGCAACTGCAAATTCATCTTGCTGTGTTGCAAATCCCGTTGACCAGTAAGTTTCTTTATCAGAGTGGCGGTCGCCGGTTCCAAATGCGACTGGCAGATCTGTATGGATCTGAAATTCGCCCTCAAGATCGCCGCTCTTCCAAAAATAGTAGTTTGGCTTTCGCGGCATAGCCACTTCCGATGGAATCTTGTCGATATCCATTTCCAGCAGCCAATCCATCTTCTCATCAAATGACCCCTCACGACTGAAGTACTTTGAGGTACATTGATCGGATGGCTCGATCGCTGAAAAAATCCCAATTCCAACGCCGGTCATGATTTCGAAGACAGGTTCGTCGATTCCTTCGACATCATCGCGACGAATGCTGCCGTTCAGATTTACGGTGACGAGTTTATTGAATGTCTGAAAAAGTGTTTTTCGCAGATCGCGTGGTTGCGTTCCGAGCATATAGCCGTGACCAGTAATCATGCTAAAAATCCCGCACGTTGATCGCTCAATCGCAACATGCCCCAACCGGATGAACTTGATGTAGTCGTTCGAGAGCGCTTGGATTTGGCTCTCTTCCTTTCGTACATTTTCTTTGTATGGCTCACACAGATCGGTGATCCACTTTCCCATATTGAACGACTTTACTGAGTAAGGTGGGTTCCCGATCACCACTGTGACAGGAAGCCCTTCTTTAGCGCGGTTTGCCTGCTCGGCTTCGTGCGCTAAGGCCAAAGACCGCATGCGCTCTTCAAGATCGAGATCGCGAACGGGTTCCAGCGCGTTTGTGAGGAAAATGCGGGCGCGTTCATCCGAGCCGAATTTGTAGCCCGTTTCCGACAGCTTCAACCCGACCTTCATGTGCGCGATCGAATATGGTGCCATCATCAGCTCAAACGCGGTGAGGCGTGGCAGCATGTGGGTTGGGACGTAATCGTTCCAGGCCTCGGCGATCTCCGCCTCGCGCTTTCCTTCTTTCTTCCAGTGCTCCATCATGCGCTTGTGGATGAGGTCGATTGCCTCGACCAGGAAAGTGCCGGTGCCCGTCGCCGGATCGAGGACCTGTACGAAAGGCTGCTCCGGATTGACATGGTCCGGCACGGTAATCTTGTCGTTCCGCGCAGCCAGTTCGCCCCAGGTCGTTGTATCGGCAAGCCCCAGCGGCAGGCCGAATTCCTCACGCAGGATCTCGTCCACGCCGCGTACGATGAAATTGACCACCGGACGGGGGGTGTAGAAAACACCGCGCTGCATGCGTTTTTTCGGATCGTATTCCTTCAGGAACAATTCATAGAAATGGATGACCGGGTCTTCCTTGGGGTTCCGGTCGCCGAAATCGCGCAGTACGGCCTCCATTTTAGCGCGGTTCAACATGGCGACAACGTCGCGCACGCCGAGTTCGTCGAAGTCCATGCCCTTGCGCTTGTCGCGACCGCCGAGTTTCAGGAAGCTTTCGAATAATTCCTTCAGAAAGGGGTTCGTCTTTGGCACCATGTCGGCCATGTTGTCGGCGACGAGCAGCGCGCCCGGCCGCGATATGCGCGCGGCCAGCATGCCGTAACAGATGGTCTGGGCGAACATATCGGCGAAGCCGTCCTCGTCCAGATCCTGGATCAGGTTCTTGCGGAAGGCCTCCAGCATGGTGCGCATGGGGCCGGTTTCGCTTTCTGCGGCCAGAAGCTGGTTGGCGCGGGCGCGGATATCGGTGGCGAGTACCGCAAGGCGAATGGCGAGTTCCTTTGACGTGCGGATCACCTCGCCATGGCCGGTTTCAAATGCGCCACTCCAGTTTTGCCGCCAGGTGGCATGGTCCTGTGGATCGTCGGGCCAAGTGAGGCGATTGTTCAGCACGCCAGCTACATGCTCGTTGTGGAGTTTGGTATCTTTCGCGTTCCAACCAAGTACTTTGAGCACTGGCAGATCGCCGGTCGCACCCTCATCGGAAAATTGTACAAAGGCTAGTTCACGCTCACCGGACAGCCCGAAATTGGCAGCAAAGATGAGGTCGCCCAACTGCCAGGCCTGGCGGTTGGGGTCCTGTGCGCCGGCGCGTTGCTTCACCACCAACGCCCGCAACATGCGCCGCAGCACAGTGACGGAAATCTTCTTGTCCTCAAAGCTGATGAAAAAGACGCCCCAGGGCTGGTCGGTCGTCAAGGGGCGCAACTGGTGGATTTCGCGGATTTTCGCGGTCTGCTCCGGTTTCAGGCCAAGTTCGGCCGCATCGTAGTCATAGACGATGTCCTCGAACCCGAAATCCTCGCCGATCGGCCAACCGAGCCTGTCCCTTAGAAGTTCAACCAAGCGCGGAAAACTTTTGACCTCATTTAGTTCAACCGCAGATAACTCACTCATGCCGCCCCCTAATTCATCTCCATCCAGGCCTTGAGTACCGGCTTAACGCCAACGGGAGCCTGAACCTGACGCAAGTATGTTTTTGTTATATGTTTTTCGATTTTCTGACGGATGTCAGAGAGCTTAGTCTGATCCGTTTTTGTGATCCGAGGCGTATCTGGTTTGCTGCGTATGAACTCGATGATTTGTGAAGCTTCCTCAATGATGTTCTCTGTCTTGAGATCGTATAGATACCACTTCACGTCGCCGGCATCGGTCGTCCAGCGATCCTCTCCGGTTTCTTCACTGAGTGGTTTGTCATGGGCTGGACGCGCAAAGCAGAAGAAGACGGCTTGAGATTTCGGTTTGATATGCTCCTTGCCGGAGAACACAGCATCGGGAAAACCATTCAGCCGCTCTTCCAACCCTTCATTGTCTCGTAGTAAATCCTGGAATTCCAGATGCATTTCCTCATCAGGTGTTGGGCGGCCTTCATATTGTTCAGTGAAGTTTTTCAAATCCTCGAAATCATCGTCTTCTGTCAGGAGCTTTCTGCCTTCGATCCCGAGTGTCTTGGAGATGCGCAGTGTCTTGTGAGATACACGCTGGTAAAGGCTTAGAAGGTTGTCCAGATCGTCCGGAGGAAGGAAGTTCCAGTATCCAACAGTGCCCCGGAGATTTTTCTGATCCGGATGGTCTTTGACAAGGCGTTCCTCAATCTCCGGATTCATACGCCGGTCCACACGACCAATACGCTGCATGAGGCGGACAGGATTCCAGTGAAGGTCATAGTTGATCAAGCGAGTTCCGTCCTGAAGGTTTAGGCCTTCCGAAAGAACATCTGTTGAGATCAGAACGCGGATTTCCTCCAGTCCCTCATCTGCAAGTTCCCTGCTTGAGCTTTCGTTATAATACGGAGCAAAGCGACGGATTAGAGTGGAGCGATCTCCTTTGTAGCCACCGTCTATGTGGGCAAGCCCATCAAGGCCCGTATCCCTGAGCTGCTCATAAAGATAGCGCGCGGTGTCGCTAAACTCGGTAAAAATAATGACTTTGTTCTTGCTGATAACGGAGTCGTTTTTGAGCAGTTTTATAAGTTCACGGAGCTTTTTATCCTGTGAAGGCTTAAACTTCTCAAGTTCATCCAAAAAATCAGAAATCTGCTCCAGGTCCTGAACCGTCTCATGGACAATTTTTTCGATGTCAAACTCGTCGCGTTCGAGTTTTTCAACCGCATCGAGTAACTCCGGTGAAATCAAGTCCTCTTCTGCTTCGTCAATTAGATCGAATTGCGGTTCGTAGCCGATGAGTCTAGCGTTTCGCCTTTTCCAGTGTTCAACTGCGTTTTTTTCATGATCGGTCTCTGCATGCACTTCAAGCCATGCGAGCAGCTTCCACAGGAGGTTCCAGCACGATTGTCTGAATGCCTCGGCAGAACTCTCAAATCGCTTTAAAAAGCCGGTACGGATCAGAGACACGACCTGCTTGCGTCGTCCTTTCTCAAGCGCCAAGTCGATGGAGTCATCGTCGCCCGTGTAGTAGGCGTAAGGATAGTAAATGGGCAGGGAGAAAAGCGGAGCCTTTTTGTGAAAGGCATCGGCAACCATATCCAACAATTTTCCATAGGTCTGTTTAACCGAGTAATTCACAACCTTTGGTTTGCGCGGCTCTGAAAACAGGATAGCATTGCCGCTTTCTCTGGTTACGCTCTCTTTGACATAACTACGGCTTCTCTGAACCACTAAAGCGTCAAATAATTCGTCAGCCGTCAGAATGTCACCGGCCTCAGCATAGTTGATTTCCGAAAGTTCCTTTTCATCGTTTTTACCCAGAACCTGCTTTTCAATTGAATTTTCGAGCCTTCTTATATGGCCTGCAAGTGAATGGATACCAAGCGGCGCGTCGGAGAAATAATCTGGCTCATGCCGAGAAAAGAGTTCAACCATATGCTGGAAGTCGAGAAGGCTGTTGTTGATTGGAGTAGCGGTCAAATGGAATAGCTGTTTTCCCTCGGTAATATCGTAAAGCTTCCAATATCTGGAACGGCGCTCGCCTTCTTTATCACCTTTCGTTCCAGTGTTTCGAAAGTGATGTGCTTCATCAACGATTACGACGTGCGCTTGTTGGCGAACTTGCTCTAACTCCTCGGCAATCTTGTCCCGCATAAGATCGGTATGACTGAAAATCTTGAGCCGGCTGTAACCCTTGAACAAATCGGGCAAGCGTTTTTGTAGTTCCCGCTCCCAAACGGGAGCCTTGGCTGCCTTGGGGACAAAGAGCGCTACGTTTTTGTTTTCATGAACAACGAAACGTTCAATCAGCATCAAGCCGATGAAAGTCTTGCCGAGGCCAACGCCATCGCAGAGCAATGCACCACCGTAGCGATTTGCGCGTTTTATCAGACCGTTGTAGCCGTCCTGTTGATATTTGGCCAAGACGGGATAGATACGAGAATTGTTCTTTTCCCATTCCGATGCTGTTTCTTCATGACCAAGAAAATATTGTTGCAGCGAGCGAGCATAGACATCAAATGGCAGATATTCGTGAACATGACGCTCTATAATTTTCAGAAGGTCAGGAGTAACATCCTCAGCATCTTCCCAATGCTCATCGTACCATTCTTGGAGAACAGCGACCGGTGCCCCGGTAATTTGGACATTGAGCTCTATGTTTTCAGTCAATCCTGGAAAAGTGAAGTTGGATGAACCTACAAGGGCTGAAGAGCCGACAACATCCATACGAGCATGGGTTATATAGGCTTTGGCGTGAAATTTATCCTTGCGATAAACTCTGCACTCGATCTTTCCTTCTCGTATGGCTTCGACGATCGCAGGTACACCAGAAAGGAAGTGGTTCTTGGTTTTTTCCCTTTCCAGACTGCCGTCAAGCCGCGCGGATATTTCCTTCAGCCCCTTTTCAAATGACCGCTTAGTTCGTTTTGAAACTTCGTCTCCCATGAGGATTCGAATTTTCTCGACTTTTTGCCACTCTCCCTCAAGGGCCAAGAGGGAACCAATCTCAAAAAAGCCGGTGGCGACATCTATGGATTTTGAAAGCTGGCACCAGTCGTGAAGATATCGGAGAGCTTTCCAAGCCTCTTCACTGTTATCAACAATGAAGAGTTCACTACCGACTTTGTGGCTCTGGCGCTTTGGCATTACCGGCTCTTACCCTTCTTCGACATCACGGTCCGGTCAATTCCATCATTCCTTGCCTCATGCTCCGCCACGTATTCGCGCATATATTCGCGCAACACCTGTGCGGCAGGTCGGTCCTGTTCACGGCAAATTTTCAGGAATTTTTCCCGAAGATCTCGCTGAACACGGATGCGAAAACCAGAATCCTTGGTCATGTGGGATATGTACACATTGGATACACATATGTATAGGCCCAGACGATTTGACCTTCTGAGGTTGGCGTAAGAGTTCTTGGCGTTTTGAGAGAGGGCGACCACGTCAGTGTGGCATCGACACCGCACCCAGGGTGCTGGCGTTGGGATTGTAAATCGGTTTGGGGCCGTTCCTTAAGTGGAGAGACCTGATCAATTTCGCATCAAAAAAAATCTTATGAACCCAAGTTGGCTGAACACGTGATCGTGTTCGACCAGCTAATGATCGTGGATTTCGATTGCGCAAGAACGTTTAGGGGCGCTTTCGCCAACAAGACCATCTTCTGCGAGGCGCGCGATCAGGCGGCCGTCGATTTCTTCATTAGGGAAATTAACTTCGACGATAGAGTATGCGGGAGAACATGGGAGTTGCCCAAAATAGCATTTTCGCGCTTACCCCACGCTTACCTAGTCAGACTTTTCGATAAAATTCAGAATCGAAATCTCTAGATTATGCGTTTTAAATCAATGGGTTGTTTTGGTTGCGGGGGTAGGATTTGAACCTACGACCTTCAGGTTATGAGCCTGACGAGCTACCGGGCTGCTCCACCCCGCGCCGGAAAGAATTGCGCGCGGACTTTGGATCCCCGCGCGCTGATGAATGGTATGTAGCAACTCGCATTGGCTTTGTGAAGGGGGTGGCACGGCCCAAACCGTCGAAATCTCCCGCCTAGGCCAGTCTGTCGCAGGCTGCGGGTTTGTGTCGGCAACAAGATGAATCGAAACGGGTCAACCATCCTGCCCGCGCTACCATTTGTTCATCTTTCACAAACCGATCCTTAATTTTGCCGGTGCATTTTGAACGAACAAATCAGTGAGTGAGTAACAAGGCGTTTCTTTCATGTCGACCAACTGGGAAATCTTCCATACAGAAATCGATGGCCACCTGGCGTTCATTCAGTTCGATGACGGCTTGGCCCAACAGATCGATCAGTATGAACTGCCTAACCTGGCTAAATTCCAGGTTGAGTTTGCCTCTCCGGCACCGGAGGGCATGGTGCCGCACAACGAGATCGATCTGCTGGCCACACTTGAGGAGGAAATTGCCAGCTGGTGCGAAGACACCGGCTCGGCCTATGCCGGCCGCGTCACTGGCGACAATTGCCAGACCTACTTCTGCTACACATCGCAAACCCGCCTGGAAGCGGAGATGATGGCCGAGCATCTCAACATGTACACAGGCTATGAGATCGGCCTGAGTTTTGATGCCGATCCGCAAAAGGCCGCCTATTGGCAAGGGCTCTACCCGACCGAAGAGGAACGGCGCTCGATTTTGGACATGAAAGTGATCGAAACCCTGCAAGGCCAGGGCGACAGGCTGGAAGCGCAACGCGAGATCGAACATTTTGCGTCCTTTGAGACCAGACAGCAGGCCGACATGTTCGTGACCTGGGCCCGGAACGAACGCTTTGTGATCGAGCAGGTTGCCTCGCCGGATGAGGATTTGCCGTCCTTTCTGGTTGTCTTCACCCACAAGGGGCGGCCGGTGCTCGATGAAATGACACCCCACACCACCGCGGTCACCGAAGCCGCGGCCCGCCTGGGCGGGCGCTATGAGGGGTGGACATGCGAGGTGTGCGTGACGATGCACTGACCTTTCGGTCAGGCTGTAGAAATGGGCCGGCGCGGTTGCGTCGGCCTGTTTGTTTTCAGCCCCGTTTGCGCCTGCGGCAGCGCTGGTGCCATTCGCGCCGCGGGCCAACGTCGACATGTACGATGGAGTTGCGGCAATACGTGCCGATGCCACCGCGACCGCCGAGGCCGCGCACGTAGCGAAGCAGTCTGCGTTTCGAAACACCCGGCACCTTGATGTCGGCGGCCATGCACCGCAGGTGATAGGACCGGCGCGCACCGCCGGCCTTGCGGTTGCGGGCCTTCGAGCGGCAGCCCGAACTGATCAACACCGGCTTGCCATAGTGCCTTTCGATCTTCAGCAACAGCCGGCGCAAACGCCGGTTGAGGCCGCGCGCCCGGCGGCTGGTCTTCAGACTGATGAATTCAACCTTGTACTCGGCTGCCCGCGCATATGCCAGGATCGTCTTACTGGCCAAAGACCTGTGCGCCGCCTGACCGGTTTGCGCGAAGCCTTGCTCAGGTAGAATCGTGCAAGCCATTATGGCAATCGCCACAATGAGTTGCCTGCGCACCCATGACAGGCGCGCATCAAACGTTTTGAACATGTAGTGGTATCCGTCCCGCTTAACTCTGCTGGGGCGGTTTATTGTGCGTCGCACAAGGCAAAAATTTGAAGCAATTATGGCAGCTTAGAGGAAAATTCGTTAATCAAAACTGTCGTTATGGCAAGCCCATATTGCGTTGCCGCATCAATTTTCGAGGAATTCGCTGCACTTCGGTGCCGCAGAGTTGCCCCAGGGCATGATGGGTACAGTAGATGTCGAGTTCTGCGGTGAACCTTCGATGATCTTGTCGCTATAGACCAGGTAGACCAGCACGTTGCGTTTGGCATCGCAGCCGCGCACGATCTGCATTGTCTTGAAGAACAAGGAGCGGCGCTGTCGGTAAACGTCCTCGCCCTGCTCGAATTTGCCCTTGAAGGTGACCGGACCGACCTGGCGGCAGGCAAGGGAGACTTCGGAGCGCTCCTCGGCAAATCCGGCCCAGCCCTTCCAGCCACCGATTTCGGGTACAGTGAAGTGGCAGGACACCCCGTCGATCAGCGGGTCATCAATGGCATAGGTCGACAGTTTGGCATTTGGCGACAGCAGCCGGAAGACGGTCGAGCGCTTGAAGATCAGTTCAGGGTCGTCGTCGGCCGCCACGGCGGGTGCGGTGGCCAGAAGAGGTAGGGCGATGACTGCCGCCAGCAGTGTGCGCAACATCGGGGCTGATCTCCATGTCTTGTGAGTTGACTGAGATATTGGTGATACCGGCAGGGCTTTCAAGCTGCCTTGGCCATGCGCTCAAATCCGGCCTTAAGATCGGCCATCAGGTCGCCGGGGTCCTCAAGGCCGATGTGCAACCGCAAGCCCGTGCCCGGGCGGTCCCAGGCCGTGGCGGTTCGGTATGCAGCAGGGTGAAACGGCAGGACCAGGCTTTCGTACCCGCCCCACGACGCGCCCATCCCGAACAGATCGAGTTCATCGACCAGGGCAGCCAGTTGCTTCTCGCAGATCGGTTTCAGCCAGATCGAAAACAGGCCGCAGGCGCCGGTGAAATCGCGCTTCCACAGGTCATGTGTGGCAAAGGAGGTGAGGGCAGGGTGGAACACCTCGTCGACCTCGTCGCGCCCGGCAAGCCACTCGGCAACGGTAAGGGCGTTTCTCATGTGCCGTTCCATGCGCACATCCAGTGTGCGCATGCCGCGCAGGCACAGGTAGATGTCGTCCGGTCCGGCGCACTGACCAAGTTCATCGTAGCCGTGCTGAAACTCCTGCCAGATGTCTTTGGTGGTCACGACGGTGCCAAGCATCGTGTCGGAATGGCCGACGAGATACTTGGTTCCGGCCTGGATCGAGATATCGCAGCCGTGCGCGAAAGCCTTGAAATAGTGCCCGGCGCCATAGGTGTTGTCGATTGCCACCAGGCAGCCGTGCTGGTGCGCGATATCGGCGATGGCTGGAACATCGCAAACCTCGAAAGTCTGCGACCCCGGCGATTCCAGATAGACTATTCGCGTGCTGTCCTGCATCAGGTCGCCCAGTTCCGCAGCATCCATGCACGGATCAAAGAACGTCGTCGCAATGCCCATCCGGTTCAGTGTGCCGGTGGCGAACCTTCGGGCCGGCAGATAAACCGTGTCGGCCATCAGCATATGATCTCCGGCTTTCAGCAGGCTAAGCAGGGCAGTGCTGATCGCCGACATGCCCGACGGGCAGGCGCGCGCATTGTGCCCGCCTTCCAACATCGCGATGGCCTGTTCCAGGGCACGTGAAGTCGGTGTGCCCCTGCGGCCATAAAGGTAGGGCTGGCTGCGATTGCGGAAGGCCTCGAGGTTGTCGAACAGGATAGTCGAAGCGTGATAGACGGGCGGGTTGACGATCCCGTGTTCGGTGAACTCGCGCCCTGCCGTTATGAGGCGCGTTTGCGGTTGCTGAGCCTCAAAATTCGGTTTGCGTTTTGACATCTTCCCATTCCCCAGGCAGTGGACACACCTCTCCATGGCTCGCTACCACGCGATGTGCCGACTGCCAAGCGGCTCTAATGACGCTCTGAGGCTTGACCCAAACCGGTTTTTCGGGTCCGATGTCATGTGAACTTGCCATTATGGCGCCAATGTTGAGAATTCATTGGCGATTGGGCGAATGGGGCGGGCTGATTTTCCTTTCAGCGTCTCGATCAGCAATTGCCAGGGGCAGGGGCTGGATCAGGGGACCGGATTGACGACCACGCACTTGGTTGATTGTCGTGGGCATGAGAAGGACAACATTGAAAATGTTGCGAATTGCAAAGAACCTGGTGTTGATGCTGGCCTTGGTTGCGCTGGGTGCAACCGGCGCGCTGGCGTCGACGCTTGAAGACGTCAAGGCCCGTGGCAGCCTGAACTGCGGTGTCAACGAAGGCTTGGCCGGTTTTTCGGTCGCTGATTCAAATGGCAACTGGTCCGGCATGGATGTGGACTTCTGCCGTGCCGTTGCCGTCGCGATTTTCGGCGATGACAAGAAGGTGACATACACGCCGCTGTCGGCCTCTAACCGGTTCGAAGCCCTGCAGTCCGGCAAGGTCGATGTTCTGTCGCGCAACACAACCTGGACGGCGGCGCGCGATGCCGGCATGGGGCTGCAGTTCTCGGTTGTGACCTACTATGACGGACAAGGCTTTCTGGTGCGCCGCTCGCTTGGCGTCGTAAGTGCCCTGCAGCTCGGTGGTGCTGCCATCTGTACCCAGACGGGAACCACGACCGAGTTGAACGTCGCAGACTATTTCCGCGCCAACGACATGCAGTATGAGGTTGTTGCGTTTGACAGTGCCGAAGACCTGGTGGCCGCCTACAACAAGGAGCGCTGCGACGCCTTTACCGCGGATGCATCCAGGCTCTATGCCGAACGCATCAAGCTGTCCAACCCGGATGAGCATGTGGTGCTGCCCGAGGTGATCTCCAAGGAGCCGCTCGGGCCTGTCGTGCGTGCCGGCGATGACCAATGGCTCGACCTGGTCAAGTGGGTGCACTTTGCCATGCTGAATGCCGAAGAGCTGCAGGTGTCATCGGCCAACGTCGAAGAAATGAAGCTGTCGACCAACCCGGCGATCAAGCGGCTGCTTGGCGTGGAAGGGAATTTTGGCGAACTGCTTGGGGTCGGCAACGACTGGGCGCTGAACATCATCACCACGGTCGGCAACTACGGCGAGGTGTTCGAGAAAAATGTCGGCGCCAATACACCTTTGGGTATCGCACGCGGCATCAATGCTCTATGGTCGCGCGGAGGAATCCAGTACGCACCGCCGATAAGATAGAACGACCGGCCGACGTTGGATCAAACAATATCAAGAGCGCACAAGCGCCGTAGATTGAGGGAGTGAGGGAACAAAATGGCCAAGGCAGCTACCGCCGCAGCGCAATCTGAACTGCAGGTGTCCGACAAGGTCGCCATCGAAATCAGCAACATGAACAAGTGGTATGGCGAAAGCTTCCACGTGCTCAAGGATATCAACCTGACGGTTTACGAAGGCGAGCGCATCGTTATTTGCGGACCTTCCGGTTCGGGCAAGTCGACGTTGATCCGGTGTATCAACCGGCTCGAGGAGCACCAGAAGGGCAAGATCGTCGTCGATGGCATAGAGTTGACCAACGACCTGAAGAAGATCGACGAGATCCGCCGCGAGGTCGGCATGTGCTTCCAGCACTTCAACCTGTTCCCGCATCTGACGGTTCTGCAGAACTGCACGCTGGCACCGATCTGGGTGCGCAAGATCCCCAAGGCAGAGGCGGAAGCGACGGCCATGGAGTACCTTGAAAAGGTCAAGATCCCCGAGCAGGCGGAAAAGTTCCCGGGCCAACTCTCGGGCGGCCAGCAGCAGCGCGTGGCGATTGCCCGTTCGCTGTGCATGAACCCGAAGATCATGCTGTTCGACGAGCCGACCTCGGCCCTCGACCCTGAAATGATCAAGGAAGTCCTCGAAGTCATGGTCGATCTCGCCAAGTCCGGCATGACCATGCTGTGCGTGACCCACGAAATGGGCTTTGCCCGCCAGGTGGCCAACCGGGTGATCTTCATGGACGAGGGGATGATCGTTGAGCAGAACGAGCCGGAAGAGTTCTTCAACAATCCCAAGTCGGACCGCACCAAGCTGTTCCTGAGCCAGATCCTGCAGCACTGATACCGTCGGTCGGACCGTCGGGCCGCTACAACAGCTCCATCGTCTTGTCGACCCGCTCGTAGGGCACGAAACCCATGCGTTGGTAGAGCGGCAGGGCGCGCGGTCCGTCGAGCGTGCAGGTTTCGACCTTCACCGATGACGGCTCCTTCGTCCAGGCGGTTGCGATCGCCTCGCTGAGCAGCCACTTGCCCAGCCCCAAACCGTGGAACTCCGCCAGAACACCAAAGTAGGCGAGCCACACACACTCCGCCTCGCGCGCACTGTCGAGCTCGAAATAACCGGCAGGCACCCCGCCAACATAAGCTACAAACAGGTCGATGCCGTCGCCGGAGATGTCTGCCTTGAGGGTGTCGTCGGACAGTTTCTTCCGGTCGACCCAGTGGTAGCCGTCGCCGACCCTCTCGTACAGGTAGCGGTAGAAATGCACCGGCATGTCCTCGACATGCATCAGCGCCACCCGCAGGTTGGCCGGCGGATGAACGTGGTTGTGAGGGTCGGCGGTCATCTCCAGGAAGGTCACGACCGTATCGACCGTACGTTTCCCGCTCGCCTTGCGCGCCATCAGGCGTCGACCTCGATCGGCGCACCCTCGAGCCCACCCCATTCCGACCAGGAGCCGTCGTAGAGCGCGGTGTCCTCATGACCGAGCAGGCTGAGCCCCAGGCTGAGGATCGCCGCGGTAACGCCGGACCCGCAAGTCGTGACGACCGGCTGGTCGACGTCAATCCCGGCATCCTCGAATACCTTGCGGATTTCATCTGCGGTCCTCACGGTACCGTCGTCGTTGAGCAGGCGGGCATAGTGGACGCACTTGGCGCTCGGCATGTGGCCGGATTTCAAGCCGGCGCGGGGTTCGGCGTCCTTGCCTGAGAACCGCTGCGGTGAACGGGCATCGGCAATCTGCCGCCGCCCGGTCTCGACGATCGCCAGCATGTCGTCCTTGTCGCGCACCATGGTGGATTGCTGGCGGGCCGAGAAGTGCCGTTCCTGGCGTGGCGGTGGCGGCCCGTCCTCCAGTGGCCGGTCCTCCGCCTTCCATTTCTTCAGACCGCCATCGAGCACCACGACGTCGTCATGTCCGAAAACGCGAAACATCCACCAGGCCCTCGCAGCCGAAAACAGTCCGTGTGTGTCGTAGACGACGATGCGGGCGCCGTCGCCAATGCCGAGTTTGCGCATGCGCGACGAAAACTTGACAGGTGACGGCAACATGTGCGGCAGGTCGCTGGTGTCGTCCGACAGATCGTCGATATCGAAGAACACCGCGCCGGGAATGTGGTCTTCGAGGTACTCTGCCTTGCCGTTGCGCCCGGATGCCGGCATATGCCAGGACGCATCGACAATCTGCACATCGGGCGCATCCAGATGCGCCGCCAGCCAGTCCGTAGAGACGAGAAAATCAGACCTTTCAGGTACCATGCCGGTTGCCCTTGTTATTGCTGCGGGTCGTCAGGGTCAAAACCCACTGGTTAACTCCATCCTGCGCTGCGGATTTGCCCGCTGAGCAGGCAGACAGGTGCCGGAAACCCGATTGGATTTCAAGCCTGTCTAACGCATTCAGCGGGCAAATCCGCCGTTCCCGCAGGGTGAGCCAAGGAGGGCCCGCCTGCAGGCAAACAATGCTCGATAAGGCAGAAAGCCTGATCTTGCGCTTGTTTACCGGCATTCGAACCCTCCTTGGCGAACAGAATGGCACTAATGAATGGGTTTTGACCCTAGAAGTGTAGCGGTAATAATGAGCGAAATCACCGCCCAGACAACGAAAATCACCCAATCAGCCGGTCCCGAATGCCCGACCAGCTCCAGCTCGGTCGCGGACTCTAGAGACCGCAGGACCGGCATCAGCGCGATCAGGACGATGAAGGCCAGCGGGATCGCGGCAATCTGACCGCCCAAAAGCCGCAGTGCCAGACTGATGCCTCGCCGCATCAGGCAAGCATGACCCGGATGCGGCGGTTCTGCTTGCCCTTGTTTTCAATCTTGGTCACGGCGACCGGGCCGATTTCGCGGGTCGAGCGCACATGGGTGCCGCCGCAGGGCTGAAGGTCGACCGCGCCGTCTTCGCCGATGGCCACCAGACGCACCTTGCCCGATCCCATCGGCGGTTTGACAGCCATGGTCCGCACCAGGCCGGGGTTGGCCTGCATTTCATCATCGGTGATCCAGCGCTCGCTTACCGGATGGTCGGCGGCGATGAGGGCATTGAGGCGCTCAGTCAGGTCGTCCTTGTTGATCGAGCCCGGGTCGGAAATGTCGAAATCAAGCCGTCCGCCATCCGCTGCGATTTGACCGCCGGTGACCGGGAAGGGAACCAGCGAGCACAACAGGTGCAGACTTGTGTGCACCCGCATGTGATGGTGCCGGGTGTCCCAGTCGAGCTCCAGCTTCACCTTGTCGCCGGGCCTGGGCAGCAGGTCCAGACTGGCCGGGACGTGGACGATCTGGCTCTTGTCATCGCCATAGACCGTCGTCGCGATATCTAGGGCGGGACACCCGTCGAACGACAAGACGCCCTTGTCGCCGGGCTGGCCGCCGCCGGTGGCATAGAACACGGTACGGTCGAGGACGATGCCGCCGCGGTCGTTTACGTCGGTAACGGTCGCTTCGCAGGAGCGGGCATAGGCATCTTCGCGGAACAATTGTGTACTCATGGTTCAGGCCGCCTCCGGGTCGACGAAAACTTCAGGCACGCCTGGTTTCCTGAGCAGCCATTCCGGCACCGGGAGTTCCTTTTCCTTAAGGAACGCCGGGTTGAACATCTTCGACTGATACCGGTTCCCGTAGTCGCAAAGCGCGGTGACGATGGTGTGTCCCGGTCCCATGGCGCGGGCAAGCCGGACAGCGCCGGCAATGTTGATCCCTGACGAGCCGCCCAGGCACAGGCCCTCCTCGAGCAGCAGGTCGAACACAACTTTGAGCGCTTCGGCATCCGGTATCCGGAAGGCATCGTCGACGATGGCATCCTTGATGTTTTCGGTGACGCGGCCCTGGCCGATGCCTTCGGTAATCGAGTTGCCTTCGGCTTTCAGCTCACCGGTCTTGTAGTGGCTGTAGAGCGCCGAGCCGTGCGGATCGGCAAGGGCGATGCGTACATCCTTGTTGCGGGCCTTCAGCCCATCGCTGACCCCGCCCAAAGTACCGCCTGAGCCGACCGCGGATACAAAGCCATCGACTTTGCCGTCGGTCTGCTGCCAAATCTCCTCGGCCGTGGTTTCCCGGTGTGCCGCCCTGTTGGCGACATTGTCAAACTGGTTGGCCCACACTGCCCCGCCGTCCAGCTCGCCGGCCAGCTTCTCGGCCAGGCGGGCGGAGTATTTCACGTAGTTGTTCGGGTTCTTGTAGGGGACAGCCGGCACTTCGACCAGTTCGGCACCAAGCAGGCGCAGAGTGTCCTTTTTCTCCTGCGATTGGGTCTCCGGGATGACGATGACCGACCGGAAGCCCATGGCGTTGGCCACGACAGTGAGGCCGATGCCGGTGTTGCCGGCCGTTCCCTCGACAATCGTACCGCCGGCGCCAAGCTGGCCGCGCGCCACGGCATCCTGAACGATGGACAGGGCAGGGCGGTCCTTGACCGACTGGCCGGGGTTGAGGAACTCTGCCTTGCCAAGGACGTTGCAGCCGGTTTCTTCCGAAGCCCGGCGCAGGCGGATCAGCGGGGTATTGCCGATGGTGCTGAGAACGTCCTGTTTGATATCCATTGCGAGGTGACCTTCGTGACTATGCGGTGTTCATCGATTTGGGCGGCACAGTGGCGCCGAACAAGCCCCCGTGTCAGAAATTCGGGAAAGTAGATATGCAGGCGAGCCGTATTCTCTTGCGAAATTTTGTGAAACCGGTGGCTGTGTTGTTTCCGAAAGGTCGTCTGATCTCATGAATGGGCTCGCTCAAAGCTTCGCAACTGTGAAAAGCAATGTTCAAATCGGCACCAGCGAGCACAATGCCTTCGGTACGCCAAGCAGGTCAAGACGTTGCCCGATCATCCCAGAAACTGCCCAAGGATGTCCTCCCTGTCGGTTCCGGGCGTGTAGGCCGGGACATAGTGTGACACGATGCACTGGGCGGTCGCGATGTAGTCTGAATTGGGCATATGGAACCAGCGCAGGAACTCACCTGTCGAGATCCGCCCGGTGACATAATAGTCCAGTATTCGGGCGCTGAACCAGTGTAGGTTCTCCGGTATGCAGGCCACGTGTTGTGCGAGTTCCATAGTGCCTGTCCTTCTTGTGAGGATAGTATGGGCAGCTGCCGGGTGGCTGTCCAGCCGCTGTCTTAAAAGTGAACGCCAGGGTCCGTTTCCGGATGCGCACCCGGTCTTCATGGGCTAAATGGTGATCTTTCAATCTGAAAGGGGCTGAAGCATGAAGGTCAGCTACGAGCAATGGGATGCCGAGTATGCCGGCGGGCGCTGGGATTTCCTGGCCGGCAGGCATGAGCAGACTCGGCTTGCCGTAATCGCCGCGTTCATCGCCAACTTCGCACCCGGCGAGATAATCGACCTTGGCGGCGGCACTGGCGAGCTGCTGAACTGGACACCCGAGGGCAGCGTCAGTGCCTATAGCTGCATAGACGTCTCCCAGGTGGCGCTCGACCGTATCAAGCCGCGCAGCTTTCCCGTCGAAGCCAAGGCCATGTCGTTGACCGACTACACACCTGAACGGCGCGATGTCGGCTGCGTCGTCGCCAGCGAAGTGCTGTATTTCGTCGACGACCCGGCCTTGCATCTCAAACGCATTGTCGAAGCCTGTGCCAGCGTGCGCGGCGTTGCGGTTTCTCTTGTGGCGCCCAATCCTGAAAAGCCGAATTGGGCCAAGGCATCCAACCGGGTGTGGGACCAGTTCGACGCACTCGGTTGGCCCCTGCAGCAGAGCGTGCATGTTCACAATCATCTGAACAATGCCGGCTGGGACCTGCGGTTCTATCTGTTCAACGGGGAGTAGGGGCCATGGCTGTCGAGACCGCCACAGACGGCCCGGTCCTGGTGATCACCAACGCCGATCCGGCAAGCCGCAATTCGATCGGCCCGGATGATTACGCGGCAATCGACAAGGCTGTCCAAGGAGCCGCGCACACACCCGACGTCGGCGCGGTCGTGATCACCGGCGCAGGAAAGTTCTTCTGTTCCGGCGGAAACATCAATGTGCTGCGCCGACGCCTCGACATGGATGAAGCAGGACGGCGCGCAGGTGTCGACAGGCTTCATGCCATGGCGCGCGCCATCCGCGAGTGTCCCGTGCCGGTGATTGCCGCAGTGGAGGGCGGTGCGGCGGGTGCCGGACTGGCCCTGGCGCTGGCCTGCGATTTGATCGTGGCGGCCGGGGAGGCGTATTTTGCCGCTTCCTACGTGCGCATCGGCCTGACGCCGGATGGCGGTACGACGTCATACCTCGGCCAGGCCCTGCCGCGCCAATTGGCCAACGAAATGCTGATGACCGGAGACAGGTTGCCGGCACAAAGGCTGTTCGATGCCGGGTTAGTCAACAGACTCACCGAACAGGGAAGGGCCTTCGATGAAGCAATGGCCTGGGCGCACGAACTGGCAGGCGGACCGCGCCGCTCCCTAGCGGCGATCAAGGCACTGGCGGCATCCGGCCAGACCAATGACTTCAACACCCAGTTGGACGCCGAAGCCGGACATATGACCGAAGCGCTCGGCGGCGCCGAGGGCCGTGAAGGCGTGACCGCCTTTCTCGCCAAGCGCAAGCCTGATTTCGGCAATTGCCGCTGATGTATGAATTTCGGTTGGCGCGACCGGCGACTTTGGCTATCACGGTGCAGAGCGCAACACGCAATTCCTGGAGTTCGATGAGATGATCGACTTTGCAGCAGCCCGGCACAACATGATCGAAAGCCAGGTCCGCCCCAACGGCATTACCGACGGCCGGGTGATCTCCGCCATGGCCGGGGTGCCGCGCGAACTGTTCGTACCCGAGGCCAGCCGCGAAGTGGCCTACATGGACGAGGACGTCAGTCTCGATGACGGCGCCGGCGGCGCCGACCGCTCGCTGATGGAGCCGATGGCCTTTGCCCGTCTGCTGCAACTGGCGGAAATCAGGCCCGGTGATTTCGTGCTCGATATCGGCTGCTGCACCGGCTACTCCGCCGCCGTACTCGCGCATCTGGCCGATTCGATTGTCGCGATCGATGAAGACCCGGCCTTGTGCGAAGCCGCCATGGCAAACCTGGACACTCTTGAAGTGAGCAACATTGCGGTAATGCAGGCAGCCCACGCCACCGGCTTTCCCGGCCAGGCACCATATGATGTGATTGTCGTGGAAGGCTGCATACCCGAAGTACCACAGGCCCTTCTGGTGCAGTTGAAGGATGGCGGCCGCCTGGTTGCCGTGGTCGGCGGCTCGACCGTTGCCCGCGCCCAGCTGTGGACCAGACATGGCGACACTTTTGCCAACCGCGAAGCCTTCAACGCCACCGTGGCGCACCTTCCCGGCATCGACGTCGAGCGGCCCGCGTTCACGTTCTGACTGCACCACTGAATGCAACAGTCCGCATCCGCCGATCGCCGCGGCATCCTGATCTGCATCGTGGCCATGGCCGCGTTTGCCTGCATGGATGCCATGACAACATTCGTGGTGCGTGACTACGCGCCGGCCCAGATCATGATGATCCGCTATTGGGCGTTCTGCTTGTGCGCCCTGGCATTCGTGCAGCGCACCGTCGGCATCAGGGCGGCGTTCGCATCGGCGCGGCCGGGCCTGCAGTTCGTGCGCTCCATGCTGCTGGCGGTCGAGACCATCGTCATGGCCATGGCTTTGGGCCTGTTGGGGCTGGCCGAAACCCACGCGCTGTTCGCCGTGTTTCCGCTGATCGCCACCGGGCTTGCCGTCCTGTTTCTTGGCGAACCTATCGGCTGGCGCCGCGGCATCGCGCTGATGGCCGGCTTTGCCGGGGCGCTGATCATCATCCGTCCCGGCATTGGTGTGTTCCACCCTGCCGCCTTGCTGCCGCTGGCCGCCGCGACGATATTTGCCGGCTATCACATCGTCACCCGGCTGGTGTCGCACCACGACAACTTTCACACCAGCTTTGCCTTCATGGCGATGATCGGCGCGCTGCTGCTGACCCCGCTTGGGCTTGCCCAATGGCGGGCGCCGTCGGCGGAAGGCTGGATGTATCTGTCGGCGATGGCTGTGCTGGGCGTTTTCGGCCATGCCCTGCTTGTCAAGGGTCTTGAGTACACGCCGGCCACAGTGTTGCAGCCGTTCAACTACTTCCTGCTCGCCTGGGCGACCGTCATCGGCGTCACGGTGCTCGGTGAACCGGTCGATTGGCTGAACATCGCCGGCGCCGCCGTCATCGTCTGCGCCGGACTGTTCACGATGTTCCGCGAACGCGAAGTCGGTCCCGACGACGACCCGCCTGTCGGCGACCTGCCGCCGGTCGACGATTCCGCCGCACCGGAGTGACGTTTCGGCAATTTGTTGCGGGATATGTGAGATTCATCACATCTGGAAGTCCGTTGGCGGCCTATAACCGGACTCAAGCAGCCGGTGATCCCACATCCCCCACTCCCTCTGCTAAATCGGCTGCAGAAAGGCCCCGCACCGCCCGGCGGGGCCTTTCGTTGCGTTTGGATACGCGCTCTTGTTCTTGCACGCAGATCAACCCACAGGCTCACCCACCGGTACCATTCAATCACCATCTGCGTTCGCCTGTTTGGGTCGGCACGAAATCTTGCCTCTCCTCCTGTCGGCGATCGCCGTTTGAGCATCCTGAAAGTCAACGGCATCGCCAACCCGGCGGGTTTGGTGGACGATATCAGTATCGTGTGAGGTTGGGGGCGGGTGGGGTGGGAGTTGCAGGCCCACCGGTACTACTGCCGGGCCTTCAGCGTCTTGGCCATATCCAGCGCAAAATAGGTCAGGATGCCGTCGGCGCCGGCGCGCTTGAAAGCGATCAGGCTTTCTTCGATGACCCGGTCGCCGTCGAGCCAACCATTCCGGACTGCGGCCATCAGCATGGCGTATTCGCCGGACACCTGATAGGCGAAGGTCGGCATCCCGAAGGTGGATTTGAGCCGGTAGAGAATGTCAAGATAGGCAAGGCCGGGCTTGACCATGATCATGTCGGCACCCTCGGCAATGTCGAACTCTGCCTCGCGGACGGCCTCGTCGGAGTTGGCCGGGTCCATCTGATAGGTCTTCTTGTCGCCTGACAGCGTGCCCGATGAGCCGACCGCATCGCGGAACGGGTTGAAGAACCCGGACGCATATTTCGCCGCGTAGGACATGAGCTGGACGTTGCTGAACCCGCCATCTTCCAGCGCTGAGCGGATGGTGCCGATGCGGCCGTCCATCATGTCTGACGGCCCGAGAACGTCGCAGCCGGCATCGGCCTGCACCAGCGATTGCTCGACCAGGACATCGAGGGTCTCGTCGTTGAGAATATGCCCGTCGTCACTCAGTAGGCCGTCATGGCCGTGGCTGGTGTAGGGATCGAGTGCGACGTCGCACATAACACCGATCTCCGGCACCGCGGCCTTGATCGCGCGCACCGCGCGGCAGGCGAGATTGTCGGGATTGAGTGCCTCGCGACCCATGGGGCTGCGCAGCTCGTTCGGCGTGTTGGGGAATACCTCGATGACCGGGATGCCGAATTTGGCGGCTTCTTCGGCGGCCTTCACGGCCAGGTCGACGCTGAGACGTTCGACGCCCGGCATCGAGGCAACCGGCTCGCGCTTATTTTCGCCGTCGATGATGAAGATCGGCCAGATCAGATCATTGACCGCCAGATGGGTTTCGCGCACTAGCCGGCGCGACCAGTCGGTCTGGCGCGGGCGGCGCAGGCGGGTGGCCGGAAAGCCCGGCGCCGGCATCTGCTTGTTGGCGGAGGCGACCCCCGCCGGTTTTGCGACATCGTCCTTCATGAGTTCGCTCGCGTCATTGCTTGTTCAGCCTAGTTTAGCGCTCAATCGCGCATGGCGGAAGGTCACTTGCAGATCTTGTAGCGCCCGTCACGGCCCAGATCGAAATGGAAATGGTTCTCATGCGCCTTGTTGGCCTTGGGACCGAGAACGGTTGCGAATGACTTGCACGCGCCTTTGTGGGCGCGGGTGAGCAGCTTGGCCTTGTTGTTGATGCCGAAAAACGAACCGGTGCTGCTCCAGTCCTTGAGGACGCTGACGGTTTCACCCGAGGCCAGCTTGAAGGCGCCGATGTCCAGCGCATTGCCAAAGGCGTGCTCGCTGATCCGGCCACCCGCCACACCCCGGCGCGAGCGGCATTGGTAAGCGGCAAAGCTGGTGATCTCGACAACCGGCTGCTTGAAACCCTTGCGGGCGGCGGGCTGCAGTTCATCGGTTACCCATTTATACAGCGTCGCCGCCATGGTGCAGTTGAGCTTCGCCGCCGGCCGGACCCGGACCGCCCCGAACGACTTGACCAGCAACGGCGCCGCAATGCCGCACCCGCCCGGGCCGCCAATTGGGTCGATCGGCTTGGCATCGAGGTTGGTGGCAGCAAGTACGAACTGGCAGCGTTCACGCGCCGCCTTGATGTCGGCCTTGGTCCACTTGGACTTCTCGGAGGGGCGCAGCTCGGATGCCGCGTTCGGATCGCGCTCGCGCCCGAGCCGGTTGAAGTTTACTTTCAGCTCACCGCCCTTGCCGGCGGCAATTGCGTCCGCCGAAGGGGCCGCTTGCGATCTGGCGCCCGTGCCCGGCTTGGGACGGGGCAGCGGTATGCCTGACGGCTTTGCCTTTGCGCTAGCCGGCACGATGCCGGGTTTCGGCCGCGGAATCGGCACGCCTTCGCCCAGCACCGCGGATACGTTTACCGCCATGAGGCAGCCGGCAACCGCACCCGCCACGCCTGTCCGGGCTATTTTGCAGCTAATGGCCAACTTGACGCTTCTCGACTTGTTCCTGTTAGTTGAGACCCAAAGACCACAATTATGTCATTTGCGGGACAAAAAAGGCAGAGGAGCGAGAATGGACTTTACGCTCAGTGAGGAACAGGGCGCGTTTCAGCGCTCGGCGCGCGACTTTGCCGAAGGCGAAATGGCGCCACATGCCGCACGATGGGATGCCGAGCACGTGTTTCCTCGCGACACGCTCGAAAAGGCGGCCGCGCTGGGATTCGCCTCGCTCTATGTGTCGCCAGACGTTGGCGGCTGTGGCCTGACGCGGCTCGATGCGGTTCTGGTGTTCGAGCAGCTGGCACGCGCCTGTCCGTCCACCGCGGCCTTTCTGTCCATCCACAACATGGCCTCGTGGATGATTGACGCCTTCGGCTCGGACGAGCAACGCCGGCGCCTGTTGCCGGATCTGGTCGGCATGTCGGCAATTGCCGGCTACTGCCTGACCGAACCGAACCACGGATCGGATGCGGCCGGCCTGCGCACCCGGGCCGAGCGTCGCGGCGGCGACTTTGTCCTCAACGGCACCAAGGCCTTCATTTCCGGCGGTGGCAGCAACGATCTCTATGTCGCCATGGTACGCACCGGCGGCGAGGGAGCGCGCGGCATTTCCGCAATAGCGGTGCCGGCCGATGCGCCGGGCATTTCTTTCGGCGCCTGCGAACGCAAGCTCGGCTGGCATTCGCAGCCGACGGCCATGGTGATGTTCGAGGATTGCAAGGTGCCTGAAGGCAACCTGATCGGCGGTGAGGGCAACGGCTTCAAGATCGCCATGAAGGGGCTCGACGGCGGGCGGCTGAACATTGGCGCCTGTTCATTGGGCGCTGCTCAGGCCTCCCTCGAGATGGCCCTGGACTATGTGCGCGAGCGGTCTCAATTCGGCCGCAAGCTGGCCGAGTTCCAGGGTCTGCAGTTCAAACTGGCCGATATGGCCACCGAGCTCGAGGCCGCCCGTCTGCTGCTCTATCAGGCTGCCCAGAAGGTCGGGAGCGGCAGCGCCGATGCCACCCGCTTCGCCGCAATGGCCAAGCGCAAGGTGACGGACACCGGTTTCGATGTCGTCAACCAGGCGCTCCAGCTACATGGCGGCTACGGCTATCTGATGGACTTCCCGTTCGAACGCTACCTGCGCGACCTGCGGGTGCACCAGATTCTCGAAGGTACCAATGAGATCATGCGCCTTATCACCGCGCGCGATCTTTTGCGGAGTTAGATTGCGCAATGGCTGATCCGGAAATCCTGTTTGAACGGCGCGGCCATGCCGGTGTAATCACCTTGAACCGGCCCAAGGCGCTGAATGCCCTGACCCTGAACATGGTGCGTCTGATGCACCCTCAACTTGAGGCTTGGGCCGGTGATGACCGCATCCACCATGTCGTAGTGACCGCGGCGGGCGACAAGGCCTTCTGCGCTGGCGGCGACATTCGTCAGCTCTATGAATGGGGCAGGGCCAAGGACCCCACTTTCCTGGATTTCTATCGCGAGGAATACCTGCTCAACACCCTCATCAAGCGCTATCCGAAACCTTATGTCGCCATCATGGATGGCATCACCATGGGCGGCGGCGTCGGCATCTCGGTACATGGCAGCCACCGCGTCGCCACAGAGCGCTTGACCTTTGCCATGCCGGAGACCGGCATCGGCCTGTTCCCCGATGTTGGCGGCAGCTATTTTCTGCCGCGCTGTCCCGGACGCATCGGCCTTTACCTGGGGCTGACCGGGCACCGGCTGACGGCTGCCGATGCGGCCTATGCCGGGATCGCGACCCACTTTGCCGAAAGCATCGTCGGGGACGGTCTGGTTGATGAACTATGCTCGAGCAGCGACGTTGATGCCTGTTTGCGCACATATGCAAACAGTCCTGGATCGGCCGGACTTGAGGAAAACCGCGCGCTGATCGACCACCATTTTTCGGCAGCATCGGTGCAGGCCATCATTGACAGCTTGAACGGTGGAAGCGATCCCTGGTGCACCAAGACAGTGGCTGTCCTTGCGCAGAAGTCTCCGACCAGCCTGCAGATCGCCATGCACCAACTGACCCTCGGCGCGGACCTGTCGTTCGAGGACTGCATGCGCATGGAGTTTCGCATCGTCAACCGCGTGTTTTCAGGTCACGATTTCTTCGAGGGTACACGGGCCATCATCATCGACAAGGATCAGGCGCCGGACTGGCAGCCCGGCACCCTGGCCGAGGTCGATCCTGCGGCAATCGAGGGCTATTTTGACATGGTTGCCAACGAGTTACCCGTTTAGGTCAATTCGTGAGGAAAATGTTAACCACTAGATCAGATCGCGCTTTCGGTTGAAGGCGCCATTAACGACCGCGCGCGTAGCTTGGAGCCCTGTTCGTATTGTGCGTAAACAGGGGGAAGCAATGTCAATTCTAGCACGCCTGGTCATTTCCGTGCCCATCGCCGCGGGAAGCTGGATCGCCGGCAACAATGCCATGACGGCGTCCGCCAGCCAGGAGATCGCACCGGCAAAGGCGCTCGAACTCCTGGCGCGCAGCCGCGCCGTGGACGCCAAGTGCGCATTTCTGACGGTGGGCGAACACCAGGAACTCAACGACTACGTCGCCAAGGCCGAGGTGTCCACGGCAGGCCGCGAAGGCCCGGCACGCGCCAGGGGCGCGGTGAAAACCGGTATCCATCAGGGGGCAGCCATGGAATGCGGCCGCGACAGTGAAATCGTCGTGCGCGCCACAATGGACGCAGCACGCCGTGCGATGGCGGCGGTGGAACGCGGTGAAGTCGCGGCAAGTGCGCCTCAAAAAGCGAAGAAGAAGGCGGCCGAGCCGGCCAATGACTCGCGCCGCAAGCTGGCGCGCCGACCCGAGGTCAGGTCGGATGCCAATCTGAAGCGCTACAGTGCCCAGGCTGCAGCCTACTATGTCGAGCGCCGCTGTCGGCATTTGTCGCAAAAGGATGTGATGCAGTTCTGGCGCAGGATCGCCGCAAAACACAATGCTCTCCTAGAGCGTTACGGCCCGGATGCCGTGCGTTCTGCCAAGAACAGCGCTGTGTCGGCGGCAAAACGCAGCGGGTCGTGCGGCGGCAGGACCAAGAAGCTGGTGCGGGCCGGATACGCATCCATCCGCCGCAACTGAACCGGCGCCGACAGCTGCAATTCAGGTTTATCCGCCGCCGACCTGTCGACGGCGGGTTTTCTATGCCGAAGGTACAACTTGCGCTGGCTGCTGCAGTGCGGCAACTGTAGTGCAACGCAAGGAGCATCAGGAGGCGATCATGGCACGCATTGGATTCATCGGTTTGGGCAACATGGGCGGTCCGATGGCCGCTAATCTCATCAAGGCCGGGCATGACGTGCTGGGCTTCGACTTGGATCAGACGGGCGTAGAGCGTCTTGCCGCCGCGGGTGGCCATCCTGCCGGCGATACGACGAGTGCGGGTAAGGACGTTGACGTGATCGTCACCATGCTGCCGGCCGGAAAACAGGTCAAGCAAGTCTATCTGGGCGAAGGTGGCCTCATTGCATCGGCGCGTGCCGGCACATTGCTGATCGATTGCTCGACAATCGACGTGGCCAGCGCCCGTGAGGTTGCTGCCTCGGCCAAGGACAAGGGATTGGAGATGGTCGATGCGCCTGTCTCCGGCGGCACCGTCGGGGCAGAAGCGGCAACGCTGACGTTCATGGTCGGCGGCAGCGAAACCGCATTTAACAGCGCACTGCCGCTGCTTGAGGCCATGGGCAAGAACATCATACATGCCGGAGGGCCGGGCAACGGCCAGGCAGCGAAGATCTGCAACAACATGATCCTCGGCATCTCGATGATCGGTGTCAGCGAGGCCTTCGTGCTGGCGGAGAAACTGGGTTTGGATCATCAAAAGCTGTTCGACATCTCATCGACGGCATCGGGCCAATGCTGGTCGTTGACGACCTATTGCCCCGTGCCTGGTCCGGTCCCCACGTCACCGGCCAATCGCGATTATGTTCCCGGATTTTCCGCCGCCATGATGTTGAAGGACCTGCTGCTGGCTCAGGACGCCGCGCAGCACACTGGTGCCGGCACGCCGCTTGGCGCCCACGCGGCCGACATTTATCAGTCTTTCAGCGACGCCGGTGGGGACCAGACGGATTTTTCGGGAATTGTCCGCTATTTGCGCGGTGAGTCAGAAGGCTGATGCCCGGCTGTCCGCAGGTCTTGCGGCTGGGTAAAGGCAACCGCAAAATTTAGCAACAAATTTACCTAGCCTTTTGATCTGATTTTAACGCGCATTGTCTATGTTGCCGTCATAAGAAGCCGGACAAAGAGCCGGCCTCAACACATAACAAGGGCAGGTGTGGACATGCAGAACAACATGGCAGGTGCCGTGCACGAAGAGGCCGTCGCCGAAGACAAGCATAATATCAAGCATCGCTATCTGGAGGCGTTGACGCTGATCGAGCGTCTGCACCGCAGGTTGCTGGACGTCATCAAGGATGAGTTCGAGCGTGATGGCGAAGCTGATGTCAACTCGGTACAGGCATTGCTAATTTTCAACATTGGCGATGCCGAACTGACGGCGGGCGAACTGAAGACCCGTGGGCACTATCAGGGGTCCAACGTTTCTTACAATCTGAAGAAGTTGGTGCAGGCCGGATATGTCAGCCACGAGCGTTCTTCCACCGATCGCCGTTCCGTCAGGGTCAGCCTGACCGATAAGGGCATGGAAGTCCGTGAGAAAGTGGACGCTCTTTACAACCGCCAGCTTCAGTCAATTCATGAAGTCGTTGGTCTTGATGCCGACGAGTTCGACCGTTTGAACAAGGCCCTGACGCGGCTTGAGCGGTTCTGGACCGACCAGATTCTCTACCGCCTGTAGTTGCGGCAAGGCGAGTTAACGAAACGATCACCGTGGCCGGAATGTCGGCCGCGGTGGTTTCGCTTGTGGTCACAATTGGGTGACATACGGCTGCCTGATCCCAAATTTGCCTGATTTGGCTGGCACATAGACCCCTTATTCTGGTATATGCGTGCTCAAAGGCGCTTTTGCGCCCAAAGGGGTATGAGCTAAAGATGGCAAGAGACAAGACTAAGTTGCGAACTGTTTCGCGGCGCACGATCGTTCGCGGTTTGACGGCCGTTCCGGCGGTTCTGGCGGCGCCTTCCGTGCTGTTGGCCGAGAATGCCCGGGATGATTATCGCCCGACGGTAAAGCGCAACTACAACGTTCAGCAGCAAAAGCCGGCCACGGAACGGGCCGCGACGACAACCCAGGTTGTCGCCGATTTCTCGTTGCGCCCTATGCTCGATGCATCGAGCGAGAGGAACATGCTCGACGCAGTTGCGCGCTACGAGATCATCGTATCGCGTGGCGGATGGCCGCGGGTTCCGCAAACCAAGACACTGGTCAAGGGTAGCGAATCGCGAATCGTCGACAGGCTGCGCCAGCGCCTGGCGATCGAAGGATATCTGCCGGCGGGTGCATCGCGCGGTGCGCTGTTCGATGCCAACGTCGAACAGGGCTTGATGCAGTTCCAGGCGAGCAACGGCCTGCGCGCCGATGGAAAGCTCGGGCCCAAGACCCAAAAGACGCTGAACGTGTCGGCTTTTGCCCGGCTAGAGGCGCTCAGGGCCAACTTGCCGCGCGTCAGGGCCTACGCGCCGAACCTTGGCTACCGCAACATCGTGGTCAACATCCCGGCCGCCCAACTGGATGCTGTCGAAGGCCGCAACGTGCGTTCGCGCCACGTTGTCGTCGTCGGCAAGCCGGAGCGTCCGTCTCCGGTGCTGATGAGCAAGGTGTCCGAGCTCAACTTCAATCCCTACTGGAATGCACCGGTCAGCATCGTCGAGAAGGACATCCTGCCCAAGGTGCGCAAGAGCCTGGCCGTTCTGCGTGAAATGGACATTCGGATCTATGATGGGTTCAATGGGCCTGAGGTTGATCCCAACACCGTCGACTGGAATTCGGTGACGGCAGATCGGTATCATTTCCGCCAGGAACCGGGGCAGGGCAATGCCATGGCGTCGGTGAAGATCAACTTCCCGAACAAACACGCCGTATATATGCATGACACGCCGACCAAGCAGCTGTTCACCGAGGCTGCGCGTTACTTCTCGTCAGGTTGCGTGCGGGTTGACAAGGTTCACGTGCTGACCAACTGGATCCTGCAGGGACAGGTCGGCTGGGACCGTGGCCAGATCGAAGCGGTGGTCAATTCCGGCGAACGGTTAGACGTGAAGGTGGAAGATGGCCCGCAGATTCGGTTCGCCTACCTGACCGCATGGGCGACTGACGACGGCAAGGTCCATTTCCGCGATGACATCTATCGTTTGGACGGGACCGGCTTCATCGTTGGCCAGCCTGAGGGGCTGCCGGAGGAAATCCAGGGCTGACTTGACGTTTGTCAAAGCGCTTCACGCATATGCGACCATATTTGTCCTGTGCCAGCGGTCGGGCTTGTGTATTGTAACCGTTCGACAATTATGTAGGCTGGGACCGGAAGAACAGGACGCGTTTGGGTGAGTTATGCCAGGCTACGACGAGATATTCCGCAAGGCGATTGGTGACCTTCACAATGAAGGGCGCTACCGCGAGTTTGCCGAACTGCGCCGGATCAAGGGTGAGTTTCCCAAGGCCAAGTACTTTGGCGCCGGCGAACCAAAGGACGTAACGGTCTGGTGTTCCAACGACTATCTCGGCATGGGACAGCATCCCGACGTCCTTGCGGCCATGCATGATGCGCTCGACACCACCGGTGCCGGCGCTGGCGGCACACGCAACATTTCCGGAACCAGCTGGTACCATGTCAGGCTTGAGTGCGAGCTTGCCGAGCTTCATGGCAAGGAATCCGCGCTGCTGTTCAACTCAGGTTACATGGCGAACCTGGCGACGCTCTCGACGCTCGGCCGGCTGATGCCTGGATGCACCATTCTTTCTGACGAGTTGAACCATTCCTCGATGATCGAAGGCATTCGTCACGGGCGCTGCAACAAGGCGGTTTGGCGGCACAATGACCTCGATGACCTGGAAGAAAAACTCGCGACGCTGATCTACGAACAACCCAAGGTGATCGCCTTCGAATCAGTCTACTCGATGGACGGCGACATCGCGCCGATCGCTGATATTTGCGAGTTGGCACGGAAGTACAACGCCTTGACCTATCTGGACGAAGTCCACGCTGTTGGCATGTATGGTCCGCACGGCGGCGGGATAGCCGAGCGCGACGATTTGCTTGGCGAGGTCGACATCATCGAGGGCACGCTGGCCAAGGCCTATGGCGTAATGGGCGGTTACATCTCGGCCTCGGCGCCGATCGTTGATGCCATTCGCTCATACGCCTCCGGGTTCATTTTCACGACGTCCATGGCACCGGTGCTCGCTGCCGGCGCGCTGGCTGCCGTGAAACATTTGAAAGCGTCCGGGAAAGAGCGCGAACTGCAGCAGAAACATGCCGAACTGTTGCGGCAAAAGCTAACGCAACGTTCCCTGCCGGTGGTGCATTCGCCGAGCCATATCGTTCCGGTGATCGTCGGCTGTCCGGTGCGCTGCAAGGCGCTGACCGACCGGTTGATGGATGAGTATTCGATCTACGTCCAGCCGATCAACTATCCGACCGTCCCACGCGGCACCGAACGCATCCGGCTGACCCCGGGCCCGCTGCATGGCCCCGCCGAGATCGATGCGCTGGTCGACGCCGTCGATGCTCTGTGGTCCGAATTCGAACTGAAACGGGCCGCCTGAACCCATCGGCAAATGCCGTTTGCGCGCGACGACATGCCGCCGCTATCAATTTGGACGTTCTGCCTATAAGCTAGGGTCTTCATGCTGTATCTCGCCGGGAACGAATACGGCAGGGCTTGCTTTGTCCGCTGCAATGATATGGGATTCCTCAACATGAATGACCAGACGCCGAATAGCGCGCGCCGACTGTTTCCTGAGTTTTTCACCGGCAACCTGGCCGACAACGATCCGGCCATCGCCGCATCGATCACCGATGAGCATGGCCGCCAGCGCCACGAGATCGAACTGATCGCCTCGGAAAACATCGTCTCGGCTGCCGTCATGGAAGCGCAAGGCTCGGTTCTGACCAACAAGTATGCCGAGGGCTATCCTGGCCGGCGCTATTACGGTGGCTGCCAGTTTGTCGATGTCACCGAGGACCTGGCCCGCGACCGGGCCAAGGAACTGTTCAACTGCAAATACGTCAACGTGCAGCCGCATTCCGGTGCCCAGGCCAACCAGGCGGTTTTCTTCGCGCTTCTGCAGCCGGGCGATACTTATATGGGCCTCAACCTGGCTGCCGGCGGACACCTGACGCACGGCTCACCGGTCAATCAGTCCGGCAAGTGGTTCAATGTCGTGCCGTATTCGGTCAACGAGGACGATCACCGCATCAACTACGACGAGGTTGAGCGGCTGGCGCTGGAGAACAAGCCCAAGCTGATCCTGGCCGGCGGGTCGGCCTATCCGCGCCAGATCGACTTTGCCCGCTTCCGTGCGATTGCCGACAAGGTCGGTGCCTGGTTCATGGTCGACATGGCCCACTTTGCCGGTCTCGTCGCCGGTGGCGCACACCCCAATCCGCTTGACCATGCCGACGTGGCAACCACCACCACCCACAAGACATTGCGCGGTCCGCGTGGTGGCATGATCCTGTCGAACAACGAAGACCTCGGCAAGAAGTTCAACTCCGCCGTGTTCCCCGGCCTGCAGGGCGGCCCGCTGATGCATGTGATCGCGGGCAAGGCGGTGGCCTTCGGTGAGGCGCTGCGGCCTGAATTCAAACAGTATGCCGCTGCTGTCGTTGAAAACGCCCAGGCGCTGGCCAATGCGCTGATCGGCCATGGCTTCGACATCGTGTCCGGCGGCACCGACACCCACCTTATGCTGGTCGATCTGCGGCCCAAGGGCCTGACCGGCAAGGCGGCGGAGGAAGCGCTCGGCCGTGCCAACATCACCTGCAACAAGAACGGCATCCCGTTCGACCCGGAAAAGCCGATGATCACCTCCGGCATCCGGCTTGGTTCGCCGGCCTGTACGACCCGTGGCTTCGGCACGGCGGAGTTCGTGGAGGTCGCCAAACTGATCAACGAAGTGCTCGATGGGCTTGCGCAGAACGGTGAGGCGGGCAATGGTGCGGTCGAAGACTCGGTCAAGCAGCGCGTCGTCGCCTTGACCGACAGCTTTCCGATCTATCCTTAATCTAGAGGAGGCAGGCTCGACGCATGCGCTGTCCTTACTGTTCAAACAACGAAACCCAGGTCAAGGACAGCCGCCCGAGCGAGGACAATACGGCTATCCGCAGACGACGCTATTGCCCGGACTGCGGTGGCCGCTTCACCACCTTCGAACGTATCCAGCTGCGCGAACTCCAGGTGGTCAAGAAGACCGGCCGCCGGGTGCCGTTCGACCGTGACAAGCTGATGCGTTCGGTGCAGATTGCGCTGCGCAAGCGCCCGGTGGAACCGGAGCGCATCGAACGCATGGTCTCCGGCATCGTGCGCCGGCTGGAAAGCCTTGGTGAAAGCGATATCAAGTCCGAAACCGTTGGCAAACTGGTCATGGAAGGGCTGAGGATGCTCGACGATGTCGCCTATGTGCGCTTTGCCTCGGTCTACAAGAACTTCCGCGAGGCCAAGGATTTCGAGGAGTTGCTGGGCGAATTGTCCGGCGACGAAAACGACGTCGACTGACCGGCCTGTCACATCATGCCCAACGACGAAAGATGGATGAGACTAGCGCTGTCGCTGGGCCGCCGGACGCGCGGCGTGACGGCGGAAAACCCTGCGGTCGGCTGCGTCATCGTCAGGGACGGCCATCTGGTCGGGGCAGGGTGGACATCGCCCGGTGGGCGCCCGCATGGTGAGACCAACGCCCTGGCAATGGCTGGCGAGGCCGCAGGTGGCGCCACGGCCTATGTCACCCTGGAGCCGTGCAACCACCATGGCAGCACGCCACCGTGTAGCGGAGCATTGGTCGCATCCGGCGTGGCGCGCGTGGTGATCGCTTGTGTCGATCCTGACCCGCGCGTGGCCGGGCAGGGAATGGCCACCCTCCGGCGCGCCGGCATTGTCGTCGAAACCGGCGTTCTTGAAGAAGAGGCCCGTCGCGATCTGGCCGGCTTCATCTCGCGCAAGACCCATGGCCGCCCGCATGTCATGCTGAAGCTGGCCATGTCTGCGGACGGCAAAATCGCTGCCGAACGTGGCCGGCCGACCCGGATCACCGGCCCTCAGAGCCGGGATCGTGTGCACCTTATGCGCGCGGCCAGTGATGCGATCATGGTCGGGGTCAGCACCGTTCTGGCCGACGACCCGTCGCTGACCTGCCGTCTGCCGGGCCTCGGTGATCGCTCGCCGGTGCGTGTTGTCTCGGATTCGCGGCTGACCATTCCGCTTGAGTCGCAACTGGTGCAAACAGCGCGCCGCGTTCCGCTGTGGGTGCTGACCTGTGCCCATGCCGACCGGGCCAGGGCAAATCAGCTTGAGGCGGCTGGCGCAACGCTGATCTATTGCGCCGCCACACACGACGGCAAGGTCGACCTGCATGAGGCCATGCTGCGGCTCGGCGGCCGCGGCATCAATGTGGTGATGGCCGAAGGCGGCGCCCACATGGCTCGAGCCCTGCTGGAGGCCGGCCTGATCGACGAAGTCAATCTTTTTGCCGCACCCGGTCAGCTTGGGCCGCACGGCCTCGATGCCCTGGCCGGCATGTCCTTGTCGCATGTCACCGACGGGATCAATTTCACCCGTGTCAACAAGGAAACGCTTGGAGACGACACCCTGGCGCAGTATCTAAGGCCAGCAAAGGAAGACGCCATGTTCACCGGTATTGTGACCGACGTAGGAGAGGTGATTTCGGTCGAACGGGCCGGCAGCCTGAAGTTGGCCATTGCCAGCAACTTCGACGAAGCGACGATTGCCCTTGGGGCGTCGATTGCCTGCTCCGGCGTATGCCTGACCGTGGTGGACAAGCGGCGCGGTGACGATGGCCGTACCGTATTCGCTGTCGATGTCTCGCAGGAAACGGTCGCCAGAACCAGCCTTGACGGCTGGACGGCGGGAACCCGAATGAACCTTGAGCGCGCCATGAAACTGGGTGACGAGATCGGCGGCCACATCGTATCGGGCCATGTTGATGGATTGTGTGAAGTCGTCTCGGTAACGCCTGTGGGAGACTCGAAAGTTTACCGTTTTCGTGCCTCGGACAAGTTGGCCTGCTTCATAGCCTCGAAGGGGTCAATTGCGCTGGACGGGACATCGCTGACGGTCAACGACGTCGAGGGATGCGAGTTCACCGTCAACATCATACCGCACACCCAAACCGTCACCACCTGGGGGGATATCGGCACCGGAGACAAGGTCAACGTTGAAATCGACATGCTGGCGCGCTATGTGGCGCGTCTCGCCAACTTTCAGGCTGTTGAGTGAAAGTCGCCGGTATGCATGTTCTGATTGTCGAAGCGCGCTACTACGATGACCTGCTCGATGAGCTGCTCAAGGGCGCGCGCGCCGCGCTCGATGCGGCAAGTGCGACCTATGACGTGCTTACGGTGCCCGGCGCATTGGAGGTTCCCGGTGCCATCGCCATGGCGGCACAGGCCGGCAAGTACGATGCCTATGTCGCGCTTGGCGTGGTCATTCGCGGCGAGACGACGCACTATGAGATTGTGTCCAACGAAAGCGCCCGCGGCCTGATGGATCTGACGACGCACCATCAGCTGGCCATCGGCAATGGCATCCTGACGGTTGAGAATGGCGATCAGGCCTGGCGCCGTGCCCGTGTCGACGACATGGACAAGGGCGGCGGAGCTGCCAAGGCAGCGGTAGCCATGGCCGACATCAAAGCCACGCACTCATGAGCGATGACCGCAAACCCGGCCGCCGCGCGGTTTCCCGCTCGGCCGCCCGTCTCGGTGCCGTGCAGGCGCTCTACCAGATGGAGCTGGCCGGTACCGACGTGACCGAGATTCTCGCCGAGTACGCTGCCTCGCGGCAGGGCGAGGCGTTCGACGACGGCGAGCACGGCAAAGCCGACACCGCCTTCATGCATGACATCATCAAAGGCGTGGTCCGCGATCAGCGGCCCATTGACCGGGCTCTTGCGGGTTGTCTTGCAGAGGAGTGGAAGCTGCCCCGGCTCGATGCCACGCTGCGCGCCATTCTGCGCTCCGCCGGGTACGAACTGACGGCACGGCGTGACGTGCCGGCCAAGGTGGCGATTTCCGAGTATGTCGATATAGCCCGGGCGTTCTTCGACGGACCGGAACCAAAGTTCGTCAATGCCGCCCTCGACAAGCTGGCCCGGGAAATACGCTGTGACGAACTGAGCTGACAGCCGCTCTTGCTCGAAGGCCGGTGAACTGATAGGCCGCAAGGCATGTCCCAAACAGTTGCCATGGACGCCGAAACCCAGCACCGCATGGCGCGGCGCGCCACCTGGACACTGGCCACCGCCCAGGCGCTGTATAGCGCCGCCACGGTCATCATCATCGCCACCGGCGGGCTGGTCGGCACCATGATAGCGCCGTCGCCGGCCTGGGCCACAGTACCGATCACCACCTTTGTCATCGGTACGGCCCTGTCGACGATACCGGCGGCGATGTTCATGCGCCAGTTCGGGCGCCGGCCCGGCTTCATGGCTGGCGCCTTGTGCGGATTGATCAGCGCCGTGCTGGCGATCTATGCGATGTACGAACGCAACTTTCCGTTGTTCTGCCTGGCAACCCTAATGCAGGGAACCTATCAGGCGTTTGCCCAGCAGTTCCGATTTGCCGCCGCCGACCTCGCGGAGGGTGAGTACCGGGCAAAGGCCATCGCCTATGTCATGGCGGGCGGCATCGCCGGCGGGACCTTCGGCCCGTTGGTCATAATGTATTCCAAGGATATGCTGGCACCGGTGCAGTTTGCCGGCAGCTACGTGGCCAGCGCGCTGATGACTGTGGTGGCGGTTGCTGTGCTGGCGACGTTGCACATACCGCATGTGCGCCACGAATCGGTTGCTGGCGACGAGCGCCCGTTGCGCGTGATTTTTTCCCAGTCGAGGCTCATCGTGGCGATGATCTGCGGCATGGTCTCCTATGGCGTTATGAACCTGGTGATGACTGCTTCGCCGATTGCCATGGTGGCGTGTGGCTTTTCGGTAGATGAAGCCGCCTGGGCCATCCAGTGGCATGTCGTGGCGATGTATGTGCCGAGTTTTTTTGTCGGCCATCTGATCAACCGTTTCGGTGTCGAAAAGGTCGTGGCGGCCGGTCTGGTGCTGTTGCTCGGGGCAGGAATTGCCGGGTTGACTGGCCTGTCGTTTGCCAACTTCTCTATCGGGCTCATTCTGCTCGGCATCGGCTGGAACTTCGGTTTCACCGGTGGCACCGCGATGGTTACAACCTGCTACCAGCCGGCAGAAAAGAACAGGGTGCAGGGCATCAACGACTTTGCGGTGTTTGGCGCGGTAGCCTGCGCGTCGCTCGCCTCGGGCGGGCTGCTGGCGAGCTTCGGCTGGGACGCGGTGAACATAGCGTTGTTTCCTATGGTCGGTTTGTGCGTCGTGGCGCTGGCCTATCTGGCATTGGCCAAGCCCCGGCACTTGGACGAAAGTTCAGCGTAATTGCGGCGGACTGCGACGCAATAGAGGTTGCGCACGGCCCTCAGTTTTGGCATGTTTCGCGCGATCTTTCAGGACCTTTCGGGACTTTAGAGGGGAAAGGCGGTTCTCTGGTTGAGTTCTACCGCCATTTGTAAATCAGGTCTGACACTTAAGACTCAAAAACAAGGATGAAACCATGAGTTCGACACTCTGGCTTGTCATTGCTTGCGGAGTTCTGTCCATCGTTTACGCCATCTGGGCCATTCAGTCCGTGATGGCCTCCGATGCCGGCAACGCCCGCATGCAGGAAATCGCCGGCGCCATCCGCGAGGGCGCGCAGGCTTATCTCACCCGCCAATACACCACCATCGCCATCGTTGGTGCCGTGGTGTTCGTTCTCGCCTGGTGGCTGTTGTCGGCTGCGGCCGCCATCGGCTTCCTGATCGGCGCCGTGCTGTCCGGCCTCGCCGGCTTCATCGGCATGCTGGTGTCGGTGCGCGCCAACGTGCGCACCGCCCAGGCGGCTTCGAAAAGCCTGGGTGCCGGCCTTGAGATCGCCTTCAAGTCGGGCGCCATCACGGGCCTGCTGGTCGCCGGCTTGGCGCTGCTCGGCGTTGCCGTTTACTTCTGGGTCCTGACCGGCCCGATGGGCCTTGGCGCCACCGACCGTACGGTCATCGACGCGCTGGTCGCACTTGGCTTCGGTGCCTCGCTGATCTCGATCTTCGCCCGTCTCGGCGGCGGCATCTTCACCAAGGGTGCAGACGTCGGCGGCGACCTGGTCGGCAAGGTCGAAGCAGGCATTCCCGAAGACGATCCGCGCAATCCGGCGACCATCGCCGATAACGTTGGCGACAACGTCGGCGACTGCGCCGGCATGGCCGCCGACCTCTTCGAGACCTACGCCGTCACCGTTGTTGCCACGATGGTACTGGCCTCGATCTTCTTCACCGGTCAGGACGCGGAAACGCTGATGCTGTTCCCGCTGGTCATCGGCGGCGCCTGCGTGGTGACGTCGATTGTCGGCACGTTCTTCGTCAAGCTCGGCGCCAACAACTCCATCATGGGCGCGCTCTACAAGGGCTTCGTGGCCACCGCGGTTCTGTCGGCGGTCGCGCTGGCCGCCATCGTCTGGGGTTGGATGGGTGGCGACGCGAGCTTCACCACCTCGAGCGGCACCGAGTTCTCCGGCCGGCACCTGTTCTATTGCGGCCTGATGGGCCTCGTCGTCACGGGCCTGATCATCTGGGTGACCGAGTATTACACCGGCACGGGCTACCGTCCGGTCAAGGTAATTGCCGCGGCCTCTGAAACCGGCCACGGCACCAACGTCATCCAGGGCCTGGCGGTCTCGCTGGAAGCTACCGCGCTTCCCGCTCTGATCATCATTGGTGGTATTCTGACGACCTATGCCTTTGCCGGCCTGTTCGGCATCGCCATTGCGGTCACCACCATGCTGGCGCTGGCCGGTGTGGTCGTCGCGCTCGACGCGTTCGGTCCGGTCACCGACAACGCCGGTGGTATCGCCGAAATGTCGGAACTGCCGGGCGAGGTGCGCAACACCACCGACGCGCTCGACGCTGTCGGCAACACCACCAAGGCGGTGACCAAGGGCTACGCCATCGGCTCGGCCGGTCTCGGTGCCCTGGTGCTGTTTGCCGCCTACACCGAAGACTTGAAGTTCTTCGCGTCCAACGCGGCCCCGGGCACCTTCTATGAGGGCGTCACAGTCGACTTCTCCCTGTCCAACCCGTACGTCGTCGTCGGGCTCCTGTTCGGCGGCCTGCTGCCTTACCTGTTCTCAGGCTGGGCGATGACCGCCGTGGGCCGCGCCGGCGGCTCGGTGGTGGAGGAAGTCCGCCGCCAGTTCAAGGAAAAGCCGGGTATTATGAAGGGCACCGAAAAGCCTGACTACGGCCGCGCCGTGGACATGCTGACGCGAGCCGCGATCAAGGAAATGATCGTGCCTTCGATGCTGCCGGTGCTCTCGCCGATCATCTGCTTCTTCGCCATCTTCTGGCTGACCGGCTCGAAGGCCGACGGCTTCTCCGCACTTGGTGCCATGTTGCTCGGCGTGATCGTCAACGGCCTGTTCGTGGCCGTATCGATGACCGCAGGTGGCGGTGCCTGGGACAACGCCAAGAAGTACATCGAAGACGGCAACTACGGCGGCAAGGGCTCAGAAGCCCACAAGGCTGCCGTGACCGGCGACACCGTCGGTGACCCTTACAAGGACACCGCCGGCCCGGCCGTCAATCCGATGATCAAGATCACCAACATCGTAGCCCTGCTGCTGCTGGCGGTCCTGGCGCACTAGCTGGGCACACAAAAGAATACCCGCGATGCCGACCGGCATCGCGGGCTCTTGCAACACGCCTGAACAGCAAATTCAGCTGGCAAGCTCGGCTTGTGTCGGTCGCTCTGCGCGAGGGCGCATAGCCACCTGAACGTGACGCAAACCCTGTGGCAGTGAACGCAAGCCCACGTTTGCTACTGCGTCACAGGCGAGAAACGGCCCATGTTGGAAAATATTTCCTGTAGCACTGAAAGCTCTTTGCCGCGGGTTGGTGTTTCGCGGCTGTTGATGTTCACCACCTGGCCGTCCTCAAGCCCGTAGTGCGCGAAGCTTTCCAGCTGATCGAACTGATCGAAGCGCAGCGCCAGCACCTTTCGGTCAACCTCTTTGGGATCGAGAAAACCGCGCTGCTCCACCACGCTTGAAATGTAATAGTAGCTGTCGCCGGTGGAGTTTATGGTCGCGGTGGTCGATGGCGACCCCAGCAGTGCCTCGACATCGGTCTTCGACATCCCGACCTGCAGCTGCTGCAAATCGTTCTGCCGCGGCAGATAACCCCGGTGATCGACGGTCGGTGTGCAGGCCGGCAGGACAGCCGTGACGGCGAGACCGAAAAATGCTAGCACACGAAGCTGCGACTTCAAGATTGTGGCTTTATACATTCACGTTCGTCCAGAGTTGTGATACCGGCTCACATCCACCCCACCGGCAGTTGCGCCAGAGGCGTTGTATTCGCCCACAGCCTGCCGCACCGATATCGCTTCTATGTACAATCCAACCGCAGATAGCAAATGATGTTTAAGAAGTTGTTCGGCACAACACGGCACGACGCCTCGGTGCGTTCGGTCTACGAGGCGATTGTGGCGCAGGCACGGCAGCAGGAATTCTACGCTGACCTTGGCGTTCCCGATACCGTGAGCGGCCGATTTGACATGATCGCCCTGCATGCCTTCCTGGTGATCGAGCGCCTCAACCAGTCGGGCGAGACCGGCAAGGCATATTCGCAGTCGTTGTTCGACGAGATGTTTCAGGATATGGACCGTTCGCTGCGGGAGCTGGGCGTTGGAGACCTGTCGGTCGGCAAGCGGATCCGCAAGATGGCAGAGATTTTCTACGGGCGCGCCGCGGCCTATCGCGAGGCCCTCGCCAATGCCGACGACACTCTGCTCGCCGAAGCCCTGCAGCGCAATGTTTTCGATGGCGCCGGCAGTGTCAAAGCATGTCGGCAGCTTTCCGGATATGTACGCGACTGCTACGGCGATCTTGCCGGGCTGACAGTGGCGCAGATTACCCGGGATGGCTGGTGCATGCCCGATCCGGCAAAGGAGCGATGATGGTGGAATTGAAAGACGATTTGGTGCTCTCGCGGCCGATCGAACTCGACAGGATCCCGGACAGCGGCCAGCACGAGCGCGTTGAGTTGGATGCCGACGAGTGCGATCGGCTGGCGGCGTACCTCTCCCTGCCGGCGGTCAAGGCATGCCGGGCCGAACTGGCGGTCGTTCCGTGGCGAAAACAGGGCTTCCGCATACATGGCGATGTGAACGCCGATGTGCGGTATGTCAGCGTCGTCTCGCTGGATGAATTCGATGCCCGGATCAGCGACACGATGGATCGCTACTTCCTGCGTGGCAATGCGCCTGGACCGCGGGCTGACATCGTGACCGTCGACCCGCTTGAAGATGACGAGCCTGATCCCTTGACCGGCAACAGCATCGATTTGGGTGTCCTGATCGTCGAGGCGCTCGCTCTGGCTGTCGACCCGTATCCGCGCATTCCCGGTCAAACATTCGAACAAGGTGACGGTGCGGATGGACAGCCCGGGGAGAAACCGGATGGAGCCTCGCCGTTCGCCGTGCTGGAACAGTTGAAGCGCCCGGAGTAAACTTACCCGGCGGCCAAGATTTGTATTGTATGATCGCCACGAACCGTTATTGTCGCGCGGCCTGCGGGAATTGGGGGCCCAAGGCGGTAGTGCCACGGGCCAGGCAAGGGTGAATGACTGAAAAACTGGTGATATCGGTAGATGCCATGGGCGGGGATATGGGCCCCGAAATGGTGATACCGGGCGTCGACATTGCGTTGCAGCGGCATCCGCAGCTCCATGTTGTGCTGTTCGGCGACAAGGACAAGGTCGAGCCGCTCATCGAGCAGCATCCGCGCGTAAAGCAGCGCAGCGAGTTCGTACACACGGATGTGTGGATCGGCATGGACGACAAACCCAGCCAGGCATTGCGCCGTGGCCGCCGCACCTCCAGCATGTGGCTGGCTATCGAGGCGGTCAAGCAGGGCCAGTCCAAGGTGGCGATATCGGCCGGCAATACCGGCGCCTGGATGGCCATGGCAATGTTCGTCCTGAACACCATGCCGGGGATTGCCCGCCCGGCGATGGCCGCCATTTGGCCGACTTTGCGGGGCGAAAGCATTGTGCTCGACGTCGGCGCGACCATCGGCGCGGATGCCGAGCTGCTGGTTGACTTCGCCATCATGGGTGAAGCCATGGCGCGCTGCCTGTTCGGTATCGAACGCCCGACCGTCGGGCTGCTGAATGTCGGTGTCGAGGAAATCAAGGGCGTCGAGCAGGTCCGCACCGCCGGCCGCATCTTGCGCACTTCGGACCTGCCCATTGAATACGCCGGGTTTGTCGAAGGTGATGACCTGGGCAAGGGCACGGTCGATGTGGTCGTCACGGAGGGCTTTACCGGCAATATCGCGCTGAAGACCGCCGAAGGCACGGCGCGGCAACTGGCTGCCTACCTGCGGGCGGCGATGGGCCGTTCCTGGATGTCAAAGCTGGGATACGTTCTGGCAAAGGGCGCCTTTGCCGCCTTGCGCGAGAAGATGGATCCGCGCAACTCGAACGGTGGCGTGTTTCTTGGCCTCAACGGAATTGTCGTAAAGAGCCATGGCGGTACCGATGCGGTTGGATTCGCAAGCGCCATGGACATTGCCGTGGACATGGCCCGCAACGATCTGGTGTCCAAGATTCTGGCCGATCTTGAAGCCAAACAGAACCTAATGGAGATGTTTGAAGGCGAAGAAGGCGCGGTCGCGCGCACCGCCGGATAACAGAAGCGAGTTGGTATGCACCGGTCTGTCATTGAAGGTCTGGGAACCTATCTGCCCAAACGGGTGATGACCAATTCGGAGATCGCCGGAATTGTCGATACCAGCGACGAATGGATCGTCGAGCGCACCGGCATCCGCCAGCGCCACATCTCCGATGAAACCGAAACGACATCGTTCATGGCCACCGAGGCTGCCAGGGCCGCGCTTGAAGATGCCGGTATTGCTGCCGAAGAGATCGACCTTGTCATCCTTGCCACATCGACGCCTGACAACACCTTTCCGGCCACTGCCACGACGGTGCAGGCCAATCTGGGCATAACCGCCGGCGCGGCCTTTGATGTCCAGGCCGTGTGCTCGGGCTTCGTCTATGCCGTCACCGTGGCTGACACATTCATCAAGACCGGCCAGGCCCGTTGTGTTCTGGTAATCGGCTCGGAAACCTTTTCGCGCATCCTCGATTGGCAGGACCGTACAACCTGTGTGCTGTTCGGCGATGGTGCAGGTGCTCTGGTCATGCGTGGTTACGAGCCTGCCCAGGCGCCCGATGACAGAGGCGTGATTGCCTGCAAACTGCGCTCCGATGGCCGGCACAAGGAAAAACTCTACGTCGACGGCGGCCCATCGACCACCGGAACGGTCGGTCATTTGCGCATGCAGGGCAGGGAGGTGTTCAAGCATGCGGTGACGAACATCGCCAGCGTCATGCAGCAGACGTTGGAAGAAGCTGGCGTTGCCGTGTCCGATGTCGATTTGTTTGTCCCCCACCAGGCTAATGTCCGTATCCTTGATGGCACGGCCAAGAAGCTGGCCATCGAGCCTGACAAGGTTGTCGTGACGGTTGGCAAGCACGGCAACACGTCGGCGGCGTCGATTCCGCTGGCGCTAGGGGATGCCAAGGCATCCGGCCGCCTCAAAACCGGTGATCTGGTGCTGTTGGAAGCCATGGGCGGCGGCTTTACCTGGGGGGCAGTTCTGCTGCGCTGGTAGTTGAGTTTCAGCACGGTTGAATCAGCATTCAAGAATATTTGGCTAAGCCACTGTATTTCCAGAACGTTCGACATCGACTATTGACCTTTGCCAAGCAAAGCAAGTAGGTTAGCGTTGGACGTACCATTTGGGGATTACCATGGCGGGGAAAACCCTTACACGGGCGGATTTGAGCGAGGCCATTCACCGGCAAGTCGGCCTGTCGCGCACAGAGTCCGCGGATTTGGTGAAAGCCGTGCTTGACACCATGTCCGATACGCTTGTGCGAGGCGAACATGTCAAGTTGTCGTCTTTCGGCACTTTCATGGTGCGCGAGAAACGTGGCCGCATCGGACGCAACCCGAAGACCGGCGAGGAAGTGCCGATTACACCGCGGCGGGTGCTGGTGTTCCGGCCCAGCCAGGTAATGAAGTCGCAAATCAATTCAACCGGTTCGTCCGACGACTGAGTTGGATGAGCTATGCCGTGCACCAGGCCCGGCTGTGATGTTTGGAGATTCAGGGCATGGAAAAGGCGCCGGAAGCATTCAAGACCATCAGCGAGGTTGCCGAAGAGCTTGACGTGCCGCAGCATGTGTTGCGGTTCTGGGAAACCCGGTTCTCGCAAATCAAGCCGATGAAGCGAGGCGGAGGGCGGCGCTACTACCGCCCGAACGACGTCGACCTGCTCAAGGGGATCCGCTTCCTGCTCTATGGACAGGGCTACACCATCCGCGGCGTACAGCGCATCCTGCGTGAGAACGGTGTCGCCGATGTGGCGGCCATCGGCCGCGGTGAGCTGACGCCCGACCGGTTCGCTCCACAGGAAGAACCCGCAGCGCCGCGCTCCACCAAGATCGTGCGTGCCGATGCCGATGAAAGACCGGCCGAGCCGGCAGCGACCAGGTTGTCTGACAAGGACAGGGAAACGCTGAAAGCAGCATTGTCCGAGCTGACAGAAGCAAAACGGATATTGACCGGCGCCATGCCCGAGGCAAGCTGACGGGGTGGTCCCGGGTTATCCTGCCTTTTTCGGAACTGCAACCGCCCAGACAACCGACCGGCAAGAACCTTTGTCGCAAACTGCCAATTCGGTTTTGCTTTTCTGCACGCGGTATTGTAGGCAATGCGCAAGGCGGAGCGTAGCGCAGCCCGGTAGCGCACTACTCTGGGGGAGTAGGGGTCGCTGGTTCGAATCCAGTCGCTCCGACCATTCTATTCAAAGGCTTGGCAGGAAACCGGGGCCTGGTGCGCGGCTCTTTTTTCCTGCAACAGCCATGCAACCTACCTAGAGCATCGGGCAATAAAGCCGTATCGATGTCATCCCGGAATGGCCGCAAGGCCAGTTCCGGGATCCCTGAGCCTTCTCGAACCGTTCAGAGATTCCGGCTTCTCGCTTTGCTCGGCCGGGATGACAGGTCCACGTCATGGAGGTGGTACAGATATATCGCCCGGCGCACTAACGCCCAGTCTGGACTTTGCTGGTCTGGCCGTTTGCCGGCAGGTAGGTGACGGCGCACAGGCCCCAGGCGACACCCAACAGCAGATAGAAATGCCGCCAGTGATCGGTGTCAATCTGAATGCCCTGCATCATCGTGGCCAGCAGAACCGCGACGACCGGGATGGCGTACCGCTGGAATGGCGAAACCGTGAAGACGGCGCGCCAGCATGCGGCAACGGTCGCGATGGCGAGCAGAAGGTAAGACAAACCGCCGAGCCAGCCGTAGGCCGAAAAGGCGTTGAGGTACACATTGTGCGGGTCTTCACCAAAGGTGCGGGCAAAGCCGAAGGGCCCCAGGCCGTTTGGGGCTTCGATCAGCATTGACAGACTGCGCAGCTGGTTGCCGAAGCGGCCGGTCTCGCCGGCATCGTAGGGTTGAATGATGGCGGCCCGCTCAAAAAAAAGCTCGCGAACCGCCGAGAACGACAGGATGAATGTTAGCAACCCGGCCGCCAGGACCACCCCGAATATGGTGAACAGCACAATGCGGCTTCTGAAGCGGGCTGACGGCGAGACCACGAACGCGATACCCAGCATCAAGCCCGCCGAAACGATGGTGTTGAGCCAGGCGCCGCGCGAAAAGGCCAGAAACACCGTCGCGGCTATCAGCAACAAAACGGCCAGCGAGATAATCTTGAAGCGCTGCGTGCCTTCAACAAAGCCATAGATCAGAAACATCATTGGCAGAATGAGAAAGGTGCTCAGCACGTTGGGATCCTTGAAGGTACCCTGCGCACGGCCGAGCGGCGACAGCGTTTCACCCATTCCCGCAATGTTCAGATATCCGACAAACGCAAAGATGCAGGCGGGCACGGTGGCAAAGATGTAGGCGCTGCGGATAACCGGCATCACGGTTGCCGGTGAGCGCAGGACGATGGCGGCAAAGAATATCGCGGTCACGGCCATGTAGAACGAAACCACCGTGAACTGCACGGTCTTCGGCAAGTGCGCTACCTGGACGACGCTGAAAGCGCCACCGAGATTGTACAGGATCAGGAAAACGACGAGCGGAACCAGGACAACGCTGAGATGAAGTCCACCGGTGAAGAAGGCAAATGCGGCCAGAAGAAACAGTACCTCGTAGGGCGCCGGTTCGACGATGACGAACCAGCTCGAGGCAACGAACAGCCAGAGGATAGCCAGCCGCACCGTTTCGAGTGGCAGGGCAAAGCGTCTCTGAGCAGGCAGGTGTGATATGTCGTATGTCGCGGTCAACAGGCTGCCTTCGCTGTCATGCGCCAGACCAGCGGCTGTGCAGGCGGGGGTCGTGTGGCGAAAGGCGAAACACCGCAAGTCCTTCAGGCGACGCGCGAAACAGCATCGTCGGCATCGAGCAGCTTTCCATAGAAGGCAATGAGCTTTTCTCCCATCTGCTCAACACGGAAGCGCTTTCTGACCCGCTCGCCCAACAGATGGGCGCGCGTGTCGGCAGTGCCGGAATCCATGAGTACACGCTCGATACCTTGCGCCAGCTTTGCCGGGTCGTCGGGCTCCACCAGCCAGTGCTGATCGATCACCTCGGGTATGCCGCCAACATTGGTGGCGACGACCGGTTTTGCGGCCGCTATGGCTTCCAGGACGACGTATGGAAACGACTCTTTGCGCGACGGCACGACCAGAACCCGGCCCAGGGCAAAGGCCTTTCGGGCCTGCAGCGCACCGGTGAAAGACACCTGGTCTGAAAGGCCGCGCTCGGCAACCAGCGCTTCGAGCGCCTGCCGGTCGGCACCATCGCCGACGATTGTTGCGGTAAGTGGCCGGTCTTTGCTCATGGCAATCGCTTCGATGAGCGTATCAATGCCCTTGAGGGTCCGCAGTTCGCCGATAAACAGCAGGTCGCTGGCGGTTTTGTTGAGCTGCACCGGGGCAAACTCGCGTGACCACAGTCCATTGTGGATGACTTCGCTGGCCACCTTTCCCAGCCCGATCTTGTCCGCAAAACAGCGTCTCTCGAACTCGCACACGAAAGCCAGACCGCTTGTGCGGGCCAGCATGACGCGCTCGGCCGCCAGGAACACCGCACCTTGCGGGCTGCGCCATGAATAGTGCAGGGCGCCGCCATGCGGCGTGTAGACCGCCCGTGCGGTCAGCCGCGCCGCCGACATCCTGGCGTAGGCGCCACCTTTGGCCCCGTGCCCGTGTACGATATCAAGGTTGAGCGGACCGCACGTCTCGACGATCTTGCGGGCGCTGGACATATCGCCCAAGCCAGGTGCCCGGCTCATGGTCAGCCGATGGATGCCCAGGGCGCAATGCGGTGCCAATTGCCTCAGTAGTACCTCTGCTGCTTCGCCTCCGGAACTCGCATCGCACACAATGCCGATGCGGTGGCCAAGAGCCGCCTGTACCTGAACTGCATCGCGCACGTGACGGAACAATCCGCCGACCGGTGCACGGAACACATGAACAATGTTGAGAGGTTGATCGGTCATGTTCAAAACCGCTTCATGAGTGCTCTAAAACCAGCGTTCTCGGACATACACGACATCGCCCGGGAACAGTTGTGTTGCCACCGGCACCTTGTAGGTGTTGGTGCCTTCAATCGTGGTGCGTGTGATCAATACATCCTTTTGGTTGGCCCGGGCTGTATACCCGCCGCCCAGGGCAATGGCGTTCTGTGCCGTCATGCCGGCCCGGTAGGCAAAAGAGCCGGACTGGTTGACTTCGCCAAGGATGTAGAATGGCCGCATCGAGGCGACCTGGATCGAAACCGAGGGATCACGCAGAAACCCATTGCGCAGCCGACCGGCAATGGCCTTTTCGATCTGCGGCACGCTCATGCCGGCAACCTTGATAGTGTTGATGAGCGGCATTGAAATCTGCCCGGACGCATTCACAATGTACTCGCCGGTGAGTTCCGTCTGGCCCAGAACCCGAACGGTCAGTCTGTCACCGGCACCTATACGATACCCGTTGAGATATTCATATGCGGCATCCTGGCCGTTGGCTCCGAACGGCGGCACAACACCGCTTTCGTTCCTGGTTGGCGTGAGTGCCGCTGAATGGGCGTTCTCACCGGACACGACCTCTCCGCTGGCCGTGACACCGGTTCCGCCGGGGGGCGCGGATGGAGATCCCGGCTGCCAGCCGTTGGCGCAACCGGCCAGGCCAGCACAGACGACAAACGCAACAAGAAGACGACACACTCTCACTGATCTACACCTTGCAAACACATGCCGCGGGCACCGCGGCCCGCAAACCTTGGCCCGCGAACGTAAACAAGTTTGGTTAGCAATCACTTAAGCACACATGGTGCCTGGCCGCGGTTGCGCCAGTATGATCCCGCCCGTTAATCGATTGGTTACCATACCTGCTCCATCTTGCCGTTTGTGGCGGCGATGCCGTCTTGAACAGCAGAACCCTTGCCCCGGGGCCGAGCGAATGGCTTTTACAGGAAGTGCAGACGAGCGCTATGCGCCAGCCGGCGCCGGTTCGGTTGACGTCGTCGACGTTCTGCGCGGTGTTGCGCGGCGCTGGCTGATGATCGTGTCCCTGACCATTGTCGCTGCCGTCGGAGCGTTCATGTTCGTTACGACCGCCGAAGTTCGCTACACCAGTACGGCCAAGGTCATCGTTGAAAACCTGGCGACCCCGTTCACCAGGGTTCAGGCTGTCCAGCGCAACGATCCGGGCCTGCTGGACCGTGATGTGCAGTCTCAGGTCGAAGTGCTCACCGGCCGCAACCTGGCTGGCGATGTCATCGACAGACGGATCTCCGATCGCGCCCGCCAGCTTCTGGTCAAGCAGTCCCGTTCGACCCTGAAGACCCTGCTGATCCGTTTCGGCCTCGCCTCCAGTGACACCAAACTGGCAGAGCGCGAAAAGGCGCTCAGGAGATTTCGCGACAATCTCACCGTGTATCGCATCGAACGTTCATCGGTGATTGTCATTGAATATGAATCGAGTGATCCGGCGATCGCTGCCGAGGTGGCGAATGCCGTGGCCGGCGCATATGTCGCCTCGACCCAGGCTGCGCAAGCAGCACCGATCAACGATGCCCGCAAGTGGTTGTCAGAGCAGATCGAGGATTTGCGCGACAAGGTCGTGAAGTCCGAGGTCGCCGTCGAGGAGTACCGTGCCCAGGCTGGCCTCATCCAGGGCACCGGTTCGAAGCTCTCCAACCAGGCGCTGTCAGAGCTCAACTCGCAGATCATCCTCGCGGCCGCTTCACGCTCCGAGGCTGAGGAAAGGGCCAAGTCGATCCGCGAAATGCTTGCCAAGACCGGATCGGTCGACGGCGCTTCCGACGTGATCAACTCCGCGTTCATCCAGCGCTTGCGCGAACAGCAGGTGCGCTTACGTCGCACCCTGGCGGATCTGTCGACGACCTACCTCGACAACCACCCCCGGATCGTCGGTGTGAAGCGTGAGATCGGCGATCTCGACCGGCAGGTCCGCAAGGAGATCTTCAAGATCGTCGAGGGCCTCGAACAGCAGGCCCGGATCGCGGCGAGTCGAGAATCCTCGCTGCGTGAAAGCCTGCAAGCGATGAAGGACAAGGCGTCTTCGTCGAATGTCGACGAGGTCAGGCTGCGCGCTCTGGAACGCGAGGCGCGTGCCAACAGGACACTGCTCGAAACATTCCTGACGCGATACAACGATGCCAGTGCGCGGGAAAAGTCGACGGCGCAACCGGGCATCGCCCGTGTCATCTCGAACGCTGCCGTGCCCATGGACCCGTCGTTCCCCAAAAAGCTGCCGATCATAGCCCTGGCGACCATCGCCGGGCTGGTGCTCGGTTTCGGTATCGCATTTCTGCTCGAAGTGATGGCCGCCGCCGCCCGCGTGCAGCAGTATGCCAGTCCGGTCCGGACCGACATGCCGCGTGAGCCGCAGGGCAGTAGCGCTTCGCTCATTCCAGCGCCGGCAAACCACCACCCGGCACCGTCCGATGACGGTCCTTCCATGGCAAGACCATTTTCGCCGGCCCAGCCGACGGCGTGGGTTGGCCAGCCTCCGTCCGGTTTGGCTGGTGCCGCAAATACAGCGACCCTGTGCCGGATTTCGGCCAACTGCGACCTCGCAAGCGCGATACGGAACGTCGCCACGGCCGCTCAGCAACCGGCTTCGGCGTTCGGCGGCCAGGTGGCGACACTGGCCAATTGGCTGGAGAGCTTGCGCCAGTCCAAGTCGGTCAATAGGGTCGCGTTCACCTGCCTTGCCGGTGCCGAGCTCGACGCGGCTGCCATGGTTCTGGCTTCGGCCCGAAATCTGGCAGCAAGGAACGTGCGTGTGGTTGTCGCTGACGCAGACCGCCGAAATGGGCATGTCGGCCGGATAGCCCAGGTCGCGGCTTCGGCGGGCCTGAGCCAGCTGATCAACGGGCAGGCGGCGTTCTCCGACGTGATCGTTTGCGATCCACAAAGCCAGGCGCATGTCATCGTTGCCGGGTTGCCCAGCAGCGCCAAACCGGAACCAGATCGTCTGGCCATGGCCCTGGATGCTCTGGATCAGGCCTATGACCTGGTCTTGATCAATGCCGGCGTTGCCGAATTTCCGGCCAATCAGCAGCAGATCGAACTGACATCGAGCCAGGCTGCCGTCATTCTCGCATCCGCCGACTTGTCCGGCCCAGCGCAGGCACTCGGCTCGGCACTGGGACAAGATGGCCAGCGGCCGGTGCAGACGGTTTCAGTGGAACCAATGCCGGAACATTTGAAAGCATCAGGTTTCTAGAGCATTTTTTGACAATACCAAGCCATTTGACCGGCTTTTCGCGATTGCTGGCAAGGCAGGCGGCACGCCGTGGTCGGGTTGACCACAAGTGCCGCCTAACGCTGTCCAGCGAGCGCGAAAAGTCGGCCTTCGGTGGGCCAAATTCGCCCATCCGGTGTGCCATGCCGCTTGCCCGATACACCGCATCGCGCGGCGCGCCATGGCTTGCCGGGCTGAACGAATTTGACCCATCAAAAGGCTCTAGCTATGCTGGCGCCCAAGAAGGGCGCTGCGCAGTTTCTGTGCGATGGGCCATAGTTTCTCTGAGGTCTTCACTCGGCGCTTCGCTGTTGCGGCTGCTCGCGATGCCGCAGCCCAGACGGACCCGCGCACCCCGAGCGCCTGGCTGATGGCATAAAGCTGAATTTCTTCTGTCGCCCAGGGTTGCTTGTAGCCGGTGTCGCCAGCCGCCATGTCGAGCCGCTTCATTCCAGCCTTGCAGCACGCTTCAATCGTCTGCCGCAGGGCATAGTCGCCGGGCGACAGCCGTTCGATACCATTGGCTTCCAGCGAAGAAATCAGCGCCCAGTACGTGTTGTCGAATTCAATTCCGAGCTTGACAGCGACGAGCTTGTCGTCGAGCCACAGGCTGTAAGGCAACAGCCGCGGAGCGGAAGCGCTGTGGGGTGTCTCAGCCAGCTTGTAGATGAAATCGTGTGTGGGAGCATCAAACACGCCGTGGATGCCGCGGCTGGCCAGGCGCTCGGTCTGCTGGGCGAGCATCGTGGCTAGCACGTCGCGGGTTTCGCGCCCCGGTTTGGGCAGGCTGAAGCGAAGGTCTCCCTGGACTTTCAGCTTGTTGTCCTTGCTGCGCGCCCGGCTGCGTGATTTCGCGGGTCTCAATTCAGCGTACAGCGCATCGAAGTCCGGCTGCAAATCGAGCGCATAAGAGCTATTGGCATCCTTCACGCCGAACAGGCCGCGCAAGGGGTGTTTCTTGCCATGCAACTTGGCGGGCATGCTGTCCAGCAACACGGCATCAGCCGGCGGAAGTGCCGCCAGGACTGCCGGCCAGTACGGCGCCAAGCCGTCCGGCAGGCTGTCGAGAAATGCTTCGTCGTAGACGCCAACACCATAGGTGCAGGCTGGGTAGGTCAGCCACCGCACGACGCGGCAGCCCGCCGACGGATAGACTGCCAATGGCAACAGGAACACCAACCTGCCATCGACGTCGCGGCCTGAGACAAGACAGGGCTTGACCTTGAGCGCCTGTCCACAGGACTCCTGCCAGGCCCTGCACCATTCATAGCTCTGGTAGACGGATGTCCAGCCACGCGACTGCAGGTCACGCCAGTCGTCGCCAATGGCATCGAAACTGTCGTCTACATGGACGGAGAGTTCTGTCCGTGGTTCCATCACCCCGCCCGAGCCGGTTGCCTGTTCCCGTGTTGTCCCGTTTTGCGACACGCCACCACCGGCCGGACACCGAGGCGCTTCGCGGGTTTGTACACTGGCCGCGACCTGGTTTCCGGCCATGGTGCTGCCGGCCGTTTCGACAGCATTCTTAGCAAGTGAATGTAAATGTTTCGGTGGTAATGCTTTCATTTACGGCAAGTCTCAAGAATACCCGGGCCCGGCGGTCCTCTAGCGATGAACAAAACACACATCATGCGCTCCAGCCTCGATTTGCTGCACTATTCCGGTGCATCGCGGGCTCTTTCCGGTGTGTGTGGCGGGATCGGTGCAATATTCATGCTACATCACATCCGGCCGCTGGGCGGACAGTGCCAAGGCTTTGCACCCAATGCCGGACTGGAGATCACCCCCGAGTTTCTGGACAGCGTCATCGCCTTCCTGAAAGCGCGCGGCTACGAACTGGTTTCACTCGATCAGGCCGTTTCACGGCTCAGCAGCAATGAGGCACACGACCGGCCGTTTGCCTGCTTCACCATTGACGACGGCTACGAGGATAATTTCGAACACGCCTGGCCGGTTTTCTGTAAGCATGATTGCCCGTTCACGATTTTTGTCGCGCCGGCAATCACAGACGGCAAATGTGAACTGTGGTGGCGCGGCCTGGAAGACGTCATCGCCGGAACCGATCATCTCAGTGTTGACCTGCCGCCGGTGCGCGAAGAACTGGAAACCCACAGCGATGCGCAAAAACAGGCGGCATTCGCGAAGCTGTACTGGCCGGTTCGCTCGATGCCTGAACACGAACAGCGCCGGTGGATTCGCGAGTTTTGTCTGCAGCACGGCGTGAACCTCGACAGTCTGTGCCGGGCTGAGGCCATGGACTGGGACCAGCTCCGCGTGATTGCCTCGGACCCGCTGTGCACCATTGGCGCCCACACGATCAATCATTTTGCCGTTGCCAAACTGCCGGCCGAGGAAGTGGTCAGCGAGGCCGTGCAGTCGCGACAGCGCATTGCCGATGAACTCGGGGTGCAGCCGGACCTGTTTGCCTATCCCTATGGCGACGAGACCTCTGCCGGTCCGCGGGATTTCGATCTGATCGCTAAAGCCGGTTTCAAGGCTGCTGTGACCACCCGGAAGGGCTTGATCTACACTGGCCACAACGCGCATCTCACAGCGCTGCCGCGCGTTTCGCTGAATGGCGGCTACCAGAAACTGCGTTATGTGGACGTGTTGCTGTCCGGCGCCGCCTTCGCGCTTTGGAACGGCTTCAAGCTCGTCAAGGCTGCCTGACCCTCATGTGGACTCCTGCCCCTGTAAACCGCTAAAACAGTGGACGTCCGGCAGAAAGCCGGGCGCAACCAACCGGGGGTTATCATGGAAAGTGAAGCATTGGAGCAGGTTTCGGCCGGCTATGAGTGGGCTTTGGCCAACTCGATGAACGTTCTTTATGCGCTGCTTATCATCGTCATCGCATTTTGGGTTGCAGGCTTTGTCAAACGCCTGATCGTCCGTGTCGGCAGTTCCCACGAAAAACTCGACAATACCTTGTTTGAGTTCTTCGGCAGTCTTGCCAAGTATGTCATTCTGACGTTTGCCGGCATCATGGTGCTGGAACGGTTCGGCATTACCACGACATCGTTGGTGGCGCTGATTGGTGCAGCCGGCCTGGCCGTCGGCCTGGCGCTGCAGGGCACCCTGTCGAACCTTGCAGCCGGCGTCATGCTGCTGCTGTTTCGGCCATTCAGGGTCGGTGATTTCATCGAGGGGGCCGGCGTGTTCGGACAGGTGGACTCGATCACCTTGTTCACCACGGATTTGGGCACCTTCGACAAGCAGCACATCATCGTGCCGAACAGCGAGCTGTGGGGCACCAAGATCATCAATCACAGCCACCACGAGGTGCGCGGTGTCGATCTCAGCTTCGGAGTTTCCTACGGCACCGACCTGGAGAAGGCCAAGAAAGCCATCGCCAAGGTGTTCGCGGCCCACGATCTGGTGCTGAAGGATCCCGCGCCGTTCATCGAGGTCGACAAGTGGAGCGAGTCGTCGGTCGACTTCATTGCCCGACCGTTCTGCAAAGGCGAGCACTACTTCGATTTGCGTTACTCGCTTCCGCAACTGGTCAAGCAGGAGTTCGATCGCCAGAAGATCGAAATCCCGTTCCCGCACCGCGTCGTAATCATGAAGAAATAGCCGACCGGTAGCCGGTCATCAGCCGCAGGACGTAACGAATCCGTCCTGCGGCATTGGCACTGCGTTTACCGCAATCTGTTAGGCATGGACCATGCGCGGTCCATGGCTGGTAGTGGTTGCATTGTGTCTTTCCGGGTTCACGGTTGAGCCGGAGGATGTGTCCGGCTGGTCTTTCGTACGCTCTTTGCCGATCGGCGCCAGCCTGCATGGGGTCGGTGTCGCACACGATCCGCTGCCCACGCGCAGTGGCAAGACATCACTGCGCTTCGAGGTCCGGCCTGGTGATTGCAGCACCGGCCGACACGGCTGGGACGATTGCCGCCAGGATCGCGAGCGCGCCGAATTGAAGCAACAGGGCTATCAGCGTCACGGTGAAACCTGGTGGTACAGGTTCTCGCTGTTCGTGCCTGAGGACCATCGCAACATCTGGCCGGCGAAACTGTCATTTGCCCAGTTTCATCAGCAAGGCGCCAAGCCGGTGCTGATGCTGCAGAATCATAAGGGCGGGTTGTGGCTGGACATCCGCAACGGCAAACGCACGGTCCGCCGCGTTCCAATCATCCCTGAACGCGCATTCAAGGGCCGTTGGCATGACATTCGCTTCAACATCCGTTGGTCGCGCAACCGTGACGGCTTCATGAGAACGTTCATCGGAGATGAGCTGGTCCATCAATACAAGGGCCGAACCATGAGCGCAGATAGAGTCTACTTCAAGTTCGGTCTCTACCGCTCACATGTCTCGCGCTCCTCACGGGCCGGACGAACCACCCACACGGCCTTCTATGACCTGATCGAAAGATCAGAGACGCCGTTGCAGGCATCACCGCGTTAGCTCTTTCAGGCTCTAGGCTTTTCGTTGAGAACAATCTAGGGCGCGTGTGCGCCCAATGCCAATCAATCGAATGCACAGGGATGTGAGCAGAAATTGCTGCGATTTCAAAGTGATGCACTAGACTTGTCGAACCCGCTCACAGTCGGCTCACATTCCGGTGGAAGGGCTTGCAATCAGGCCGCCGCCGACAGGCCTTTTCCTGCCGCGGGTTCTCGGGTAATCAGGCCGTTGGGCGGCAACACATGGACGTATTGGAATGGCAGATCGAACAATCAAAATCGCGGTGATCGGTGCATCAGGCTATACGGGCAGCGATCTGGTGCGCCTGGCGTTGCGCCATCCAGGCATTGAGATCGCCTGTCTGACAGCCAATAGCCACGCTGGCAAGCCAATGGCGGAGGTTTTCCCTCATCTGGCCGGTCATGGTCTGCCGGACCTCATCACCAATGAGGATGCCGACTGGTCGAAGGTCGATGCCGTGTTTTGCGGCCTGCCGCATGCCACCAGCCAGGCGGTGATCAAGACGCTGCCGGAGCATCTCAGGGTTATCGACATGTCGGCCGACTTCCGGCTGCGCGACGTCGATGTTTACGCCAGAACCTATGGTGGCACCCATCAGGCGCCCGAACTTCAGCGGCAGGCTGTCTACGGCCTGACCGAGCACTATCGCGAGGACCTGCGCAGCGCCAGGCTGGTCGCCTGTCCGGGGTGTTATCCGACAGCCGTTCTGCTGCTGCTGCTGCCTTTGGTTGGAGCCGGACTGATCGACGCCGGCAGCCTGACCATCGACGCCAAGTCCGGTGTGACCGGGGCAGGGCGCTCGCTCAAGCAGAACATCCTGTTTTCCGAGGCCGGCGAGGGCCTGTCTCCTTATGCCGTGGCGGCGCACCGGCATGCGCCTGAGATCGAACAGGAGATTTCCCGAGCCGTAGGCAGCGATGTAACCGTGAGCTTCACGCCGCATCTGGTGCCGATGGCGCGCGGCGAACTGATCACCGCCTATGCCGCCCTGTCGGACGGCGCAACGGCCGATGACTGCAACGATGCTCTGGCCGGGCGCTACGCCGATGACGCCTTCGTCAGTCTGTCACCCGAAGGGGTCGTTCCCTCGACGCAGTTCGTGCGCGGATCCAACAACGTGATGCTCAAAGCCTTCGCCGATCGCGTTCCGGGTCGGGTCATCTTGATCTCCACGCTCGACAATCTGGTCAAGGGTTCGGCCGGCCAGGCGATCCAGAATTTCAACGTCATGCATGACCTCCCGGAAACCATGGGTTTGGAGCAGGTGGCCCTATTCCCTTAGAACCGTACCGAAGAGTCCTGAGGTCAGGCTCTTATTTCTGCTCCTGTTGCTGACTTGACCTTCCTGTAACTGGAACCAATATCTCTTTGCATCGACGCAAAGGGAGTGACATCCGGTGAACATCCGCCAAGCAGCCGACCGGGCCGGGTTGACGGTCAAGACGACGCGCTATTACGACGAAATCGGTCTGGTCCATCCAGGACGCGGGGCGAACGGTTACCGTGACTACTCGGACGACGATGTTCACAAGCTTGCCTTCCTGCAGCGCTCACGCTCGCTCGGTTTCTCGATCGAAGATTGCCGCATGCTGCTATCACTGTACGAGGATCAGCACCGGGCCAGCGCCGACGTGAAGGCTCTGGCGCTGGCCCGCATCGCCGACATCGACAACAAGGTGCGCGAACTGCGGGGTTTGCGGGCGACGCTGCAGACCCTTGCAACGGCCTGCTCGGGCGATGAGCGGCCCGACTGCCCGATCCTCGAGGATTTGGCCGGCAAAGTCGGATGAGCTTGCAGCGCATGACGTTGTTGGCGCTCGGCGGGTTGATCATCGCGGGCGCCCTGTGGTGGCGGGCCGCGGGTCCGAGCGGAGGGCATCTGGTCGATGTCAGAGTGCCGAAACTCTCTGAGACGGCCGCACAGGGCGAAGTTCTGTTCAATGAGAACTGTGCCGTTTGTCACGGTGCCAACGCCGGTGGATCGCAACAGGGTCCGCCGTTGGTGCATATCTACTACGAGCCGAACCACCACGGCGATGATGCGTTCCGGTTCGGCATCAGGCATGGCGTTCGCCAGCATCACTGGAACTTCGGTAACATGCCACCGGTTCCAGGGGTGATTGAGGCAGACGCGGAAAAGATCATTGCCTATGTCCGCGAATTGCAGCGCTTCAACGGTATCAATTGACCACTGCTGCGTTTATGCATCTTATCAGATCGAGATACTCGAACCCGGCATATCATGGAGTCGGCAATGACCGCGCCGAAAATCGCGATCACAATGGGCGATGCCGCTGGCATTGGACCGGAAGTTCTGCTCAAGGCGCTGGCCGATGCGAAGGGCCCTCAGCGGGCGTTCGTTGTCGGCGATGCTGGCGTGCTGGCCGATACGGCCACGGCTTGCGGCCTGACGCTCAAGATCAATGCCATCGATTGCCCGGAGGTTGCCGCTGGAAGGCAGGGAGAGGTGGATGTGCTGGCTGCCGGCCCGCCGCTTGCAAATCCGCCAGTCGGCAGGATTGACGCGGCTTGCGGCCAGGCGGCGTTCGACTACATTCGCACCGCGATTGCCCTGGCGAATGAAGGCGAGATCGACGCCATCGTCACGGCGCCGATACACAAGGAGGCACTGGCGGCAGCCGGGGTGAAGTATCCCGGTCACACGGAAATACTGGCCGACCTCGGCGGCGCGTCGGACTGCGCCATGATGTTGGCCAACGACGAACTGCGCGTGGTACTGGTGACCATCCACTGTTCACTGCGCGATGCGATAGAAAAGGCCGATTTCGAAGCCCAATTGCGCGCAATTCGTTTGGCCGACGCGGGGACCCGCAGCTTCGGCGTAGAAACCCCGCGCATTGCCGTGGCCGGGCTCAATCCTCATGCCGGCGAGGGCGGGCTGTTCGGACGCGAGGAAATCGACATCATCGCACCGGCGATCGAGGCCGCGCGGGTCGAGGGCTACGATGTTGCCGGTCCGCTGCCCGGCGACACCGTTTTCATGCAGGCGCGGCAGGGAATTTTCGATGTCGTCGTGGCGCAGTATCACGACCAGGGCCTGATCCCGGTAAAGTATCTCGGATTGGACGATGGCGTGAACATCACGCTGGGCTTGCCGTTCGTCCGCACCAGTCCCGATCATGGCACGGCGTTCGATATCGCCGGCAAGGGGATTGCCGACCCTGCGAGCATGATCGCTGCGCTGCGCCAGGCGGCCCGGCTGGTCGCAGCCAAGGAGTGCCGCGATGGCGTTTGACTTCATCTTCATGCTGACAGCCTCCGACAAGACGATCCCCGACGCCCGCGCGCGCCTTGAGGATGTGCTTGCCGGCGGGGCGCGGCATATCGGCTTTAAGGATGTCGGCCTGCCGCTAGAGGAGTTGAAAAGGCTGTCGGCGGAGATCAGGCAGGCAGGCGGCAGGGCCTACCTCGAAGTCGTCAGCCTGGATGCCGAAAGCGAATTGCGCTCTGCCCGGGCGGCGGTCGACCTGGAAGTCGATTGCCTGCTCGGCGGCACGCGGGCAGCGGAGGTGGCGCCGATCCTCAGGCAGCACCCGGTGCGCTACTATCCGTTTCCCGGCGAGATTGTCGGCCATCCGAGCGTGCTGGCCGGTACCATCGAGGATATCGTCGACAGTGCCCGCCGCCTCACCGAGCTTGAAGACGTTCATGGCCTCGATCTGTTGGCCTACCGGTTCGACGGCGATGTGCCGGCACTCATGCTGGCCGTGTGTGCGGTCACCGACAAGCCTGTAATCATGGCCGGCAGTATCGACAGCCGGGCGCGCATCGAAGCAGTCGCCGAAGCCGGTGCGGCCGGGTTCACCGTCGGCACGGCGGCGTTTGACGGCTCGTTTCCTGCCGAAAGTGCCGGTCTGGTGCCGCAGGTGCAGGCCATTCTGGAAATGACCGGCCGGGCGCGGGCCATGTCGCGCGCGCCGCGCAAAATTGCCCTGGTGGCGCACAATGACAGAAAGTCCCACCTCAAGGCCTGGGTGGCGCGCCATGCAAAAGCTCTGCGAGGGCAAAAGCTGATCTGCACCGGCGGCACCGGGGCGATGCTGCTCGAGGCCGACCCCCAACTGTCGATCCAGCGCCTGCAACGCGGCTCGCACGGCGGCGACCAGCAGTTGGGAGCGCTGATCGCATCGGGCGAGCTGGATGCCGTCATCTTCTTTGCCGACCCGCATGGCGCCCATGGCGCGGACGTCGACCTCATGGCCCTGACCCGGCTGGCGGTGTTTCACGACACGCCGATCCTGTGCAGCCCCAGTGCAGCAGACCTGCTGCTGAGCGGTGGTTTGGGCGGTGACCGGGCGTGACGGGATAGTGGCATTTTGCCACACCGGGCCAGTTGCCTTATAGTCCGGGCTGCGGGGCTCAGAAACGGAGGAACGTCATGTCTGAAGGAAATGGAAAATCATGCTGCGGACCGGGCTATGCGTCGCCGGCCGAAGCGATCCAGGCCGATCGGGAAAAGCTGCTCTATACCGTGGCGCTCTACGTCGGCACCGGGGTGGAAAAGCCCGATTACCTGGCGACCGTCGACGTCGATCCTGACAGTCCGACCTATTCGAGCGTCATCGCGCGCACCGAAATGCCGCAGATTGGCGATGAGCTGCACCACTCCGGCTGGAACGCCTGTTCGAGCTGTCATAACGATGCCTCGATGTCGCGCCGATTCCTGCTCATGCCCGGTGTGCGGACCACAAACATCAACGTCATTGACACCTCCGATGCCACCAATCCTGTGCTGCACACGGTAGTGAGCGGCGATGAAATCAAGGCTAAGACCAATCTTTCCGGACCCCATACGGTGCACTGCCTTGGGCCCGACATCATCATTTCCATGCTCGGCGATGCTGATGGCAACGGGCCTGGCGGCTTCCTGCATCTCAACAAACAATTCGAGATCGTCGGGCGGTGGGACAACGACAACACCGGCATGAACTACAATTACGATTTCTGGTATCAGCCGCGCCACAACATGATGATCAGTTCTGAATGGGCGGCGCCCAACACCTTCATGCCAGGCTTCGACCTGGACGATGTGGCGGCCGGCAAGTACGGCCACTCGGTGCATTTCTGGGACTTCAACGCCAAGACGATCGCCAAATCCTTTGATCTCGGCGAAGAGGGTATGATCCCGCTTGAGGTGCGCGGGCTGCACGATCCGGCATCGAACCACGGCTTCTTTGCTGCCACGCTGTCCTCGAACGTCTTTCATTGGTGGAAGGATGACAACGAGGAAATCCACCTCGAAAAGGTCATCGACATCCCGACCATCGATGTGGAAGGGTTCCCGGTGCCGATGCCGTCGCTAATCACCGACATCCTGATCTCGATGGACGACAAGTACCTGTATTTCGCCAACTGGCTGCACGGCGATTTGCGCCAGTATGACATCACCGATCGCTCGAACCCGAAATTGACCGGCCAGGTCTGGCTCGGCGGAATGTTGGGCAAGGCCCCCGAGGTCAATGGTGTGAAGGTGCAGGGCGCGCCGCAAATGATCCAGCTGTCGCTCGACGGCAAACGGCTCTACGTCACCACCTCGCTGTTCTCGTCGTGGGACAACCAGTTCTATCCGGACATGAAGGACAAGGGCGCCCAGATGTATCTGATCGACTGCGACGTCGAAAACGGCGGCATGTCGATCAATCCGGACTTCGTTGTCGATTTCGGCAAGGAGCCCAATGGTCCGGCACGTTGCCATGAGATGCGCTATCCGGGCGGCGATGTGACGTCAGACATCTGGATTTGACGGCGCGCCGGCGCGCTGTGACTGATCCGAAGACACACAACGTAACGGTCGCCAATCGTGGCGGCCGTACCTTTACGGTGCGTGAAGACCAGACCATTCTCGATGTCTGCGAGGACAACGGCGTGATCCTGCCTGTGGCATGCCGCTATGGCGGCTGCATCACCTGTGCCGGCCGGTTGGTGTCCGGCAAGGTGCGCCAGCCCAAGGGCACCGCTCTCAACAGGCGCCAGAGTCAGGCCGGCTACATCCTCATGTGCGTGGCGCATCCCAAAGAGGATTGCGTGATAGAGGTCGGAGTCGAAAGTCACGGCAACCTGTATCAGAACCCGTTCAGTGTTCCGCGTAAATAGACGGCAATAATAATATTTTATGTCTGAAAGCGGATGTGGATTATCAAGTGAATGGGCACGCCGGGCCTTAGATCATTTGCCCAGCATACCAGTGCGCAAAGCTGGCGACATTGGCTTCGAGCAGCGGGGAGAACCGTCCCTGTCGGGCAAACGGTGAGTTGAGGCCGCGCTGCTGGTTTTCCAGCGCCGGAATGTCCTCGGCAATCGCCGCGTCAAGCCGGTGGTAGTAGGGCGCGACGCGGGCCTCGAAATCCGGCTGCGCGGCCAGTTCGGCCGGAAAACAGGCGGTTTGGGTCACCTGGCAGCGCCCGGCATCGATCGGATTGGCTTCATAGATCCACAAGGCATCGCGCCCGGCGGCGAAGGTCATGTTGGGAAAAACCCAAGTGTAGCGCACGCCGGTGTCGACGGAAGCCTCAAGACCCGGCATGGCGGGCAGGGCGTTGGCCTGCTCGCCCTCAAGCAGGCCACCGGTGCCGACGGTCGATCCGTACTGGCTGGCGAACTGGCCGCGGACGGTGTCCGCCGGATCAGGTGGGGCGTAGACGCTGTTGATCGAGTCCGGGTGCACATAGGGCAGGTGATAGTACTCGTTGAAAACCTCCAGGAAGGCCTTCCAGTTGCACGCCACCTCAAACGACCGGCGCCGTGCCGGCACCAGAGTGTCGAGCGGCCACGGCGCGTGTATGTCAGCGAAGTCGCCGATCTGTTCCGCAAATACCGGGGTCGTGTCGTCAAGACAGACAAACGCCAGGCCATAGAGTTCGGCGGTGCGGAATGAGATCAGTCCATAGTCCGACTTGTCGAAGTCTGACGCATCCTCCATGTGCGGCACGCCGGCCAGTGTGCCGTCGAGCTTGTAGGCCCAGCTGTGGAACGGACAGCGGATGCCGCGGCAATTGCCGGACCCGTCCAGCAGCCGCGCCCCCCGGTGCCGGCAGGTGTTGGCAAATGCCCGTAAGGCCCCATCCCTGTCACGCAGGACAATCAGCGGCATGCCGGCAATCTCCAGCGTTTCATAGTCGCCGGCCCGACCAAGCCGGCCGCCGTGGCCGATACCGAGCCACGTCCGGCGAAAAATGCGCTCCTGCTCGGCCTGGAGAACCGCATCGCTGGTGTAGCATTCCGGGGGTAGGCTTGCAGCGGCCTCCGGCTGCGCCAGGCACAGCTTCAATGCTTCGGTTGGGACCGGATTTGCGGCCCTTCCGCCGCTGAGGTCTGTCCGTGTCAGCATATCGTCACATCCCGCAAATTTGCATGTTCCGACCATGATGCAAGCCGGTGCCGGGCTCAAGCAAAAAGGGCGGGCCGACGGCCGTGCTGATGTGCAACTGCCGGGCTTGCGCCGCCGATCGAATGTCCATTGACAGTCCGCCCGTTTCGTCGCACCGTTCGCTCGGTCCCAACTTGAGGGTCGGACAATGCAGGTATTTCCGGTAATGGGCCTCGGCCGCCGCGAAACAGGGTGTGATCTCGTCGCCTGACGCAAAGCGTGCCGCCTTGCCGCATGCCGGCATAGGTTGTGAACCTGCTTGCTCGAAACGCTCAAGACATCCCGCCTCGTTATGACCAAACTGAACCCCTTGCGCCTTGCCGTGGATATCGGCGGCACTTTCACCGACACGGTTCTGGCCGAGAGCGGCGGCGAGGTGATCGCCACCACCAAGACGGCAACGACCAGCAACCCGGCGCAGGGCGCGCTGGAAGGGGTGCGCCATGTGCTCGTTGAAAGTGGCCGCGGCATTGCCGAAGTCGGCGGCTTCATTCACGGTACCACCCTGGCAACCAACGCACTGATCGAGCGCCGCGGCGCCGAGGTGGCCAGCATCACCACCGAAGGTTTCCGCGACATCCTCGAGATCGCCTATGAGCGGCGTTACAGCCAATACGACATCAACCTGGAAAAGCCGGATCTGATCGTTCCCCGCTCGCGGTGCTTCACCGTGCCTGAGCGCATGTCGGCGCGTGGCGAGGTGATCCGCGGGCTGGAAGAAAGCGCCGTCGACGGGCTGGTCGCGCAGCTTGATGCCAGGGGTGTCGAGGCGGTCGCCATCTGCCTTCTGCATGCTTACGCCAACTCCGCCCACGAACGCCGCCTGCGCGATCTCATTGCCGAAAGGCGCCCGGATCTGGTCGTTTCGCTGTCCAGCGAGGTCAGCCCGGAGACGCGGGAATTCGAGCGTCTGTGCTCGACCATCGCCAACGCCTACATCCAGCCGCTGATGTCGCGCTACCTGGCCGATTTCGCGCGCATGATGGCTGAAGAAGGCCTCTCGTGCCCCATCCTGATGATGACGGCCGGCGGTGGCATGACGACACTTGAGACGGCGGCGCGGTTCCCTGTCCGCCTTGTCGAATCCGGCCCGGCCGGCGGCGCCATTCTCGCAGCTGGCGTGGCAGCGCAACTCGGCGAGCGAGAGGTGCTGTCATTCGATATGGGCGGCACCACCGCCAAGTTGTGCCTGATCGACGGCTTCCAACCCCAGTCGGCGCGCAAGTTCGAGATCGCCCGGGCCGAGAGGTTCATCAAGGGGTCCGGTATGCCAGTGCGCATACCGGTGCTCGAGATGATCGAAATTGGCGCCGGCGGCGGATCGATTGCCGGCGTGGACGGGCTCGGACGCCTGACGGTTGGCCCGCGCAGTGCCGGCAGCGAGCCGGGTCCGGCCTGCTTCGGCAAGGGTGGCCGGGATGCAACCGTGACCGATGCCGACGTGGTGCTCGGACTGATCGACCCGGGCCGGTTTGCCGAAGGCCGCCTGACTGTCGACCGGCAGATGGCGCAGGCCGCCCTGCTTACCTCTGTCGGCGCTGCGATGGGGCTCGATGCCGAACGCAGCGCCGAAGGGGTCAGCCGGATCGTCGATGAGAGCATGGCAAGTGCCGGGCGCATGCACGCGGTCGAGAGCGGCAAGGACATGTCCAGGCGCACCATGATCGCTTTCGGCGGCAACGGACCGTTGCATGCCACCCGGGTGGCGCGCCGGGCCGGCGTGGAGCGCATCGTCATCCCGCGCGACCCCGGGGTTGGTTCAGCGGTCGGCTTCCTGCATGCCCCGGTTTCTTTCGAGATCGTGCGTTCCAGCTATGCCTCGCTGGACAATCTCGATGTCGCGCACATCAACCGCTTTCTCGCCGCCATGCAGGCCGAGGCCGAGCAGGTCGTGCGCGCCGGTGCCCCTGACAGCGAAACGGAGGTCCGGCGCATCGCCTTCATGCGCTATCACGGCCAGGGCCACGAAATCGAAATCCCGCTGGCCGATGGCGAATTGACCGAGGCGCACATAGCCGGATTGCGCGCGGCGTTCGAAGCCGAATACGCCAGGCTGTTCTCGCGTTCGGTGCCCGGCATGACGATTGAAATCCTCAACTGGGCCGTGGCGGTTTCGACACCGCGTGCCGGAGTTGAGAGGATCAAAAAGGCAAAATCTGGCGCCGGTGTGGAGCGGACCGGTCAGCGCACCATCCTGTGCGATGTGACCGGTGAACACTGTGAGGCAACCGTCTACCTGCGTGAAGAGTTGACACCGGGCGCCGCCATTGCCGGACCGGCGCTGATCATCGAGCCGCAGACCACAACGCTTGTCAGCCGAGACTTCACGGCCGGTGTCGATTCTGGCGGCAATATCGTGCTGCAACGCCGGCAAGGGGAGGATGCGCAATGAGTTCAGCCGATCTGACAGCACTGCAGGTGATGTGGAACCGGCTTCTCGCCGTCGTCGAGGAGCAGGCTCAGGCCCTGATCCGTGCCGCGTTCAGCCCGATCGTGCGAGAATGCGGTGACATCTCCGCCGGCATCTTCGATCTGCAGGGCCGCATGCTGGCCCAGGCCGTGACCGGCACACCGGGCCACATCAACACCATGGCCGAAGCGGTGCTCATTCTGCGCCAGAGGTTTTCACTGCAGGACATGAACCCCGGCGACATCTACATGACCAACAACCCGTGGATCGGCTCCGGGCATCTCAACGATTTCCTGCTGATGATGCCGGTGTTCTTCGAGGACCGGGTGGTCGGTTTCACATCATGCACCTCGCATCTCGTCGACCTCGGTGGCAAGGGCATGGGGCCGGAAGGCTCCGATGTGTTCGACGAGGGTCTGATGATCCCGCCCTGCAAACTGGTCGAGCGCGGCGAGGTCAACATGCTGCTGGTCGAGATCGTCAAGGCCAACTCCCGCGAGCCGATCGGCAACGAGGGCGATATTTATGCCCTGATCGCCTGCTGCGAGACAGGTGCCCGGCGGCTCGTCGACATGATGCACGAGTTCGCCATAGACGATCTGGCGCCGCTGGCCGACTATATCATCGACACTTCGCGCCAGGCCCAGTTGTTCGCCATCGCCGAAGTGCCTGAAGGTGTGTACGACAACACGATGCTGATCGACGGATACGAGAGTGAGATCACTCTCAAGGCCCGGCTGACGGTCGAGAGTGCGGGCATCACACTCGATTTCGCGGGAACCTCGCCCTGTTCGAACAAGGGCATCAACGTGCCGCTCAATTATGCCACGGCCTATTCGGTGTTTGCGCTGCGTTGCGTCATCGGCGCGGACATTCCCAACAACACCGGCTCGCTGTCCCCCTTCAGGATGATCGCGCCCGACAACACCATCCTCAGTGCGTTGCCGCCGGCCCCGGTCGCCCAGCGCCACACCATAGGACAGATGACGCCCGACCTCGTCTACGGCTGCCTGTCACAGGCGCTGCCGGACAAGGTTCCGGCTGAGGGAGCATCGTGCATGTACGACCTGCCGCTTCGCCACGTGCCGGAAACCGCCCGCGATGGCGGTGAGGTGTTTGCCCTTGAGCTGACCCACAACGGTGGCACCGGTGCCCGGCCATCGCGCGACGGGCTGTCGGCGACGGCGTTTCCAAGCGGCGTGTGGGGCTCGCAGGTCGAGATATCGGAAAGCGTGGCGCCGATCCTTGTCGAGTGCCGCGAGCTGATCGCCGACTCAGGCGGGGCAGGGCGCTTTCGCGGCGGTCTTGGCCAGCGCATCGCGTTGCGGGCCACCAATGACGATTCGTTCATGGTGTTCCTGTCGGTCGAGCGCATCCGAAATCCGGCTCGCGGCCGACATGGCGGCAAAGATGGCGCACCTGGCCGCATCCGCATTGGCGACGGGCCGGACCTGCCGGGCAAGGGCGAACAGCGCGTGCTGCCGGGCGAAACCATCGTGTTCGATACGCCTGGCGGTGGCGGCTTTGGTGATCCCGCCTGCCGCGAGCGGGCAGCCGTTGCGCGCGATGTCGGGTACGGCCTAGTGACGCCCGAACAAGCGCGCACCGTCTATGGATTGAAGGAACCCACCTCGTGATCGCCGCCGTTCCGCATATCGCAGCCATGGCGCCCTATCCGCGCGTTGAAATGGAGGCGGTGCCGGGCAAGCGCCTCGTTCTGCTGAACCAGAACGAGAGTTTCCGCCCGGCCAGTCCGCAGGCCCTGGAGGCAGCCCGTGCGGCGGTGGGGAATGAGCGGCTATACAGCGACAGCGAATGCACGACCCTGCGCCGGGCGATCGCAGATGTGCACGGCATCGACCCGGAGTGGATTTTGTGCAGTGCCGGATCCATGGAAATGATATCGGCGCTGTCGCGGGTGTTCTGCGGTCCCGGCCGCAGCGTGCTGACGACGCAGTATGCCTACGCTTACCTGGCAACCACAACTGCCGCCGCGCAGGCCCGGCGCGACGCGGTGCAGGAGGTCGATTTTTCGGTTTCCGTCGACGATCTGATCGAGGGCGTGTTCGCAGACACCGCCATGGTGTTTGTCGCCAACCCGGGCAATCCGACCGGCACTCATGTGCCACGCGCCGAGATCGTTCGCCTGCGTGATAGCCTCCCAGATGATGTTCTGCTGGTGATTGACGAAGCCTATGGCGAATTTGCCGATGGCCACAATGCCCCGTTGTTTGACCTCGCAGCCCGCGGCAACACGGTGGTTCTGCGGACCTTCTCCAAGGCCTATGGCCTGGCCGGCGCCCGGGTCGGTTGGGGGGTGATGCCGCCGGCTATTGCCGATGAGTTGCGCAAGGTGCTCAATCCCGGGGGCATTTCCGGTGTCAGCCAGGCCGCTGCGGCAGCGGCGATGGGTGATCAGGCCTATATGCGCGAATCCTGCCGCGAGACGGCGCGAATTCGCCATGCCTTTGCCACCCGCCTGCGCGCAGCCGGATTCAAGGTTGTCGCCAGCCACACGAACTTCCTCTTGATCTGCTTTTCCGGCACCCGGGAGGCCGCCGCGGCCGATGCGGCCTTGCGCGCTGGTGGGGTGATCGCGCGGCCGATGGGCGGCTACGGCCTGGCGCATGCCTTGCGCGCGACCATTGCCAGTGACGAGGACATGGATCTTGCGGCGGGGCTTCTTGAGACCTGGGCACAGGGCAGAGGAGCGACGCCATGACGGCTTCACGCGGCCGCGCCCGCATCGGCGTCCTGGTGCCGTTTACCAACACCAATCTGGAGCCGGATCTGCAAATGATGCGCCCGGATGGCGTTTCGCTGCATTTTGCCCGCATCGGCGGCTATGACGAGGATGCTATTCCCGACGATGAACAAATGGCCGGATTGGGCGCAGCGCCACTCGACGAGCCTGTGCGGCTGCTGGCCGGTGCCAGGCCCGATGTGGTGCTCTATGGCTGCACGTCGGCCACCTTGACCCACGGACCCAACTTCGACCGCACTCTGGCGGAGCGAATCCGCACTGCCAGCGGGGCGCACACGGTGACTGCCGCCGGGGCGCTGGTGTTTGCACTCAAGGCACTGGGCGTCGGTCGCATTGGCTTTGCCTCACCCTATGTCGCAGCGATAAACAGCCAGGCCATCGCATTTCTCGCCGGCTGCGGTATCAAAACCGTCTCCAGCAGTGAAGTCGAAACGGAGCTCGACAACACGGGGCAGGGCGCCCTGACGCCTGATGAGGTGCTCGCCCTTGCCCGCAAGGCCGACTGTTCGCGGGCTGAGGCGATCTTGCTGTCGTGCACCGACATGCGCAGCGTTGAGGTGATAGAGCGTTTGGAGCGGCAAACGGGCAAGCCGGTTGTCAGTTCCAACCAGGCGATGATCTACGAGGCCATGAAGGCGCTCGGCATGCAGACTGCCGGCCACGGTTTCGGAAGGCTGTTCGATGTCTAGGGTCCGGTCCAGCCGACGCGGACAAAGCCGCACTGGGCGCAAGGCGGAACCGAAGCGACTGGCCCAACTGCCATGGCGCTCGTTGACCAACCCCTACCAGCCGATGCGCATGGTCAGCGAGGATGAGCTCGAGGCCATCCACAACACGTCGCTGCGCATTCTCGAAGACCTCGGCATTGAACTGGCCAGCGAGCGTGCGCTTGATCTGTTCGCGGCCGCCGGCGCCGATGTCGAGCGCGCAACGAACATGGTGCGGCTCGACCGGGGCCTGGTCGAGAAGGCGCTGAAGACCGCCCCGGCCAGCTTCTCGCTGACGCCGCGCAATCGGCACCACAAACTGACCTTCGGCGGCAACCACATCAATTTCTCGCTGGTTGCCGGCCCGCCCAACGTACACGATTTGGAACGCGGCCGGCGGGCGGGCAACTACTGGGATTACTGCGACTTCATCCGCCTGGCGCAGTATTTCAACATCATCCACATGATCGGCAATCAGGTGGTGGCACCAATCGAGTTGCCGGCCAACACCCGGCATCTGGACACCTATAACGCCAACCTGACCTATTCCGACCTCACCTTCCTGGCGACCGCAATCGGACGCGGCCGGGCGATGGACGGCATCAACATGATGGCGATTTCACGCGGGATGACTGTGGAGGAAATGTCCAAGGACCCCGGCATCACAACCATCATCTCGGTCAACAGCCCGCGCAAGATCGACGATGCGATGGCAGATGGTCTGATGGCCATGGTGGAAAACGGCCAGCCGGTGTGCATCACACCGTTCACGCTGATGGGCGCGATGACGCCGGTGACACTTGCTGCGGGGCTGGCGCAGCAGAACGCCGAAGCACTGTTCGGCATCGTGTTCGCGCAGCTCATCAAGCCGGGCGCGCCGGTCATGTATGGCTCGTACACCTCCAACGTCGACATGAAGTCGGGCGCACCGGCCTTCGGCACGCCGGAGAACACCAAGGCCAATGTCATCTCCGGCCAGTTGGCCCGCAGGTACGGTCTGCCCTACCGGGTGTCGCCGACCAACGCCTCGAATGCGGCCGATGCCCAGGCGGTCTATGAAACCTCAATGGCGTTGTGGGGGGCTGTGCTGGGCGGCGGTAACTTGATCTACCATGCCGCCGGATGGCTGGAGGGCGGGTTGACGGCGTCGTATGAAAAGCTGGTTCTCGATGTCGAGCTTTTGCAGAACATGGCCGAGGTGCTGAGGCCGCTTGAGGTCAGCGATGCCGAACTCGGTTTCGAGGCGATCCGCGGCGTCGAAGCCGGGGGTCACTTTTTCGGCACCACACACACCCTGGAGCGCTATGAAACGGCATTCTATGATCCGTTGGTGTCGGACTGGCAGAACTACGAGAACTGGCAGGCATCGGGCGGCAAGACGGCCGAGCGACGGGCAACGGACATCTGGAAACAGGCGCTCAGGGAATACCGGCAGCCCACCATGCCACAGGACCGCCGCGAGGCGCTGGATGCCTATATCGCCAGGCGCAGGGAACAAATAGGATCGGGCGAGCCATAGGAAATCGGATGATGCTGCAGAAAACCACCGACACATTTGAGCGCGTTGCCGCGTTCGCTCTTTCGCCGGACATCGAGATTCCGGAAAGTGCTCTGGCGTTTGGCGCGCTTTTGCTGGCAGACACGCTCGGTGTGGCGGCCGGTGCCGTTCCGCTTGAGGCCGGGCGCTTGGCGCGCGATTTCGCCGTTGACATGATGGCGGCGGGCGACCCGCAGCACGCCGCACCGATCCTGTTCGACGGCCGCCGGGCCAGCATGGCCGGCGCGGCGTTTGCCGCGGCATCGCAGATCGACAATCTCGATGCCCATGACGGTTTCAATCCGGTCAAGGGTCATATCGGCTGCGCCGTGGTGCCGGCGCTGTTTGCCTTTGCCGAGCGCTGCCCGGAGCTTTCCGGGCGCGAGGCATTGAGAGCGCTGGTCATCGCCTATGAGATCGCCGGCCGCGCCGGGCTGTCGCTGCATGCCAGCGTCAGCGACTATCACACGTCGGGAGCGTGGAATGCGCTTGGCGTCGCCGCTCTCGGCTGCCGGCTGCTTGGCGCAGACAAGGACCAGCTGCGCCAGGCGCTTGGCATTGCCGAGTATCACGGTCCGCGCAGCCAGATGATGCGCGAGATCGCCAACCCGACCATGCTGCATGATGGATCCGGCATGGGCGCGCTGGTCGGCGTGAAGGCGGCGGTGCTGGCGATGCGCGGCTTCACCGGGGCGCCGGCAATCACCATCGAGGCGCCGCAAGCCGCCGGTTTCTGGGGCGACCTGGGTCGGGAGTGGACAATCGAAGCCAACTATATCAAGCCCTATCCGATCTGCCGCTGGGCTCATGCGGCAATCGACGCAGTGCGGACGCTGAAGCTGCGACACGGCTTTGCCGCCGAAGATGTCGAACGCGTCGAGGTGCGCACCTTCACCGAGGCTGCCTGCCTGTTCCCGGCCATGCCGCAGACCACGTCGCAGGCCCAGTACAGCCTGGCGTTTGCCGTTGCCACCATGCTGCGGCACGGCGAAATCGGCCCGGAACACGTGTCCGGGGCAGCGCTGTCGGATGATGTAACCGCCGTCCTGGTCGGACGCATCGACGTGAGCGAGGACGAGCGTCATTCGGCCCGTTTCCCGCAAGGCCGCTGGTCCGATGTCACGGTGACGCTGAAGGGCGGCCACGTTCTTTCCTCCGGCGACACACCGGCGCGCGGCGGTGTCGAAGCGCCAATGAGCGCTGCCGAGATCAAGGACAAGTTCCACCGCTTGAGCGCGGCGGCGCTGAGCAAACGACGCAGCGAGGCGATCTGGTCGGCGACACAGGAGTTGCTGTCGCCGGATGCGGACTTCGCCCGGTTGGCAAAATTGGCAACGATGCAGGCGGATGGACGGCCGAATGACTGACAGCACAGCAATGCGCGTCGTGGTTCACACCGGCGATCCGGCACCGCTGGCCGGCATGCTCAGCGCAGAACATCCTGAGGTGGAATTCACCGCCTGCGACAGCTATGCTGAGCTGTCCGGGGTGGTCGACCGCGTGCGGCCGGATGCGGCCTACATCATCAAATTCGACAATCGCTCGGTCTATCCCCGCGATGTCCTCCTGCAGGCCGAGGAATTGCGATGGATCGCCGTAGGCGGCTCCGGCGTCGATCATCTCAGACCCTGGGATACCGGCAGGGTGACGGTGACCAATTCAGCCGGCGTCGCAGCGGACATGATGGTCGAATACATCCTCGGCGGCTTCCTGCATTTCACGCTCGATGTGCCCGGCCTGCAGCGCGACCAGCAGGCGCGACACTGGGATGCGGCCCGTCTGGTGCGCCCACTGGCTGGCCGCACGCTGCTGATCGCCGGGCTGGGCCACACTGGCCAGGCGCTGGCGGCTCGGGCCAAGGCGTTCGGCATGCAGGTGATCGGTACGCGCGCCCGGCCGCGGGAAACCGAAAATGTCGACGAGGTCCATTCGAGCGCGGAAATCACCGGCTTATGGGGCAGGGCGGACTTCATTGCCATCTGCACGCCACTGCTGGCGGAAACCCGGAATCTCGTCGATGCAGGTGCCTTCGCTGCCATGAAACCCGGTGCGATCTTCGCCGATGTTTCGCGCGGCGGCGTGGTCAACGAGGCGGCGCTGGTCGATGCGCTGCAGTGCGGTCACCTCGGCGGCGCGGTGCTCGATGTGTTCACAACCGAACCGCTGCCATCCGATTCTCCCGTATGGACACTGCCCAACACCCTGATCTCGCCGCACTGCTCAAGTGTCTACGCCGAGTGGGAAATGAACTCCGCGCGGATGTTCTCAGCCAACCTCAGACGCTGGCGCAACGGCGAGCCGTTGAGAAACATCGTCGATCCGCAGCGGGGATACTGAAGCCGCTGATATCAGTCCTTGTTCAACTCTTTGGCGTGGAACCAGTCGGCGTGTTTCGGCGCTGTCTTGGTCTTTGACCAGTCCTCCAGCATCAGCCATTTGACCTCATCCATGCGGGCCAGCATCGCTTCTTCGTCCGGGTCGGGGCAGGCCAGCTCGATGCGGTGGCCGTTGGGGTCGAAGAAATAGATCGAGTGGAACATGGAATGGTCGGTGATGCCGAGAACCTCAACGCCATTGGCCTCAAGATGTTCCTTGAATTCAATGAGTTCGTCTCGATCCTTAACCTTGAATGCGATGTGCTGCACCCAGGGGGGCGTGTTCGGATCGCGGCCCATCTCCGGCTTTGTCGGCAGTTCGAAGAAGGCCAGCACATTGCTGTTTCCGGCATCCAGGAAAATGTGCATGTAAGGGTCGGGTTCATGGGTCGAGGGCACCCGATCTTCGGCAATCGCCAGCACGAAATCCATGTTTAACATCTTGCCGTACCACTCGACGGTCTCCTTTGCATCCTTGCAGCGGTAAGCAACGTGATGGATTTGCTCGATCTTCATGGCTGAGGTTTCCTTTCGTCGGTTGGTACGGCCGCCGCGAGCGCCTGTTTGAGGATTTCGCGCGAGCCGATATGGTTGGCCAGGATGAGGACGAGCCGGGCATTCAGGGCGTCGCTCGCGGCCTTGTCCAGTCCGGCATGGGCGGCCAGCAGCTCGGCGTAAAAGTCATCGGCGTTCGCCAGATTGGCTTTCAGGGTGAGATCGCTCATTGCTCCAATCTCCCGGTTGCGCGGCGCAGAGCCGCCCGCATTTCGGCTTCATCGTAACCGGCCCAGCGTGCGGCGACATGCTGGTCGGGCCGGATCAGGTAGACCGCCGCGTCCGCGCCCCCGAGATAGCGCTCCGCCAGTGCGCCGGTGCTGTCGCTCGCAGCAGACAGTGCCAGCCGGCTGGCCTCGATCCCGCCGTCTTCGAGTTGCCCGGGCGCATCGGCATCGATGGTCAGGATGGTGAACCCGTCGCCAAGCCGGGTTAGCAGATAACCATTATCCAGCGGTGCATCAGGGCATGGCGACCCTGGCCGGCTGCGCTCCGGTCCTCCGATAAGCGCGTCCCGGCTGTTGAGCGGCGAGCCGTCATAGGTGCACGGCACCGACAGTCGGCCGGAGTTGACCAGCGGACGGGCGAATTCGTGCATCTCGGCAAGATCGAGCACCGCATCGCGGAGCACTCGTGAAGCCTCGGACTTCGGTGTGATGAAGTCGGTCGAGCGCGAGGAGTTCAGGATGTTTTCATCCGCCCCGTGGATCCGCTCAACGTCATAGCTGTCGAGCAGGCCGTCGGGTGCCGCGCCGTCGATCACCAGCTTGAGTTTCCAGGCCAGGTTGTCGGTGTCCTGCAGGCCCGAGTTGGCACCGCGCGCCCCGAACGGCGACACCTGATGCGCCGCGTCGCCGGCAAAGATCACCCGGTTGTGGCGGAACTTCTCCATGCGCCGGCACTGGAAAGTGTAGATCGATATCCATTCCAGCTCGAACTCGACGTCGTTGCCGAGCATCGCCTTAAGCCGCGGGATGACATTTTCCGGCTTTTTTTCCTCGTCTTTGTCGATATCCCAGCCGAGCTGCAGGTCGATGCGCCAAACATCGTCCGGCTGCTTATGCAGCAGCGCCGACTGGCCCTTGTTGAACGGAGGATCGAACCAGAACCAGCGCTCGCTGGGAAAGCCGGCCTGCATGATGACGTCGGCAATCAGGAAGTTGTCCTCAAACACCCGGCCCACGAAATCCAGCCCCAGCGCGCTGCGGATCGGCGAACCGGCCCCGTCGCATGCGATCAGCCAGTCGGCTTCCAGTTCGTAAGCGCCATCCGGCGTTTCAACTGACAGCGCAACGAAGTCGCCATTGTCCGTGACCGTCGCAACCCTGTTGCCGCCGCGCAGCTCGATCGGCGCACCCTGCGCCTCAAGTTCGCGCAGCCGGTTCAGCATGTACTCTTCGAAGTAGTACTGCTGCAGGTTGATGAATGCCGGGAACTCGTGGCCCTGTTCCGGCAGCAGGTCGAACTCGTAGACCTTGCGTTCGCCGAAGAACACCTTGCCGGTATTCCACACCACCCCCTTGTCGACCATCGGCTTGCCGCAGCCCAACCGGTCGAGGATTTCAAGCGGCCGCTTGGCGAAACAGATGGCGCGCGAGCCGAAGCTCACTTTGTCGTTGTCATCCAGCACCAGCACCGGCACGCCCTTAAGCGCCAGGTCGATGGCCATACCCAGTCCAATGGGACCGGCGCCGACGACAATCACCCTGTGACGCACGGGTCGGGCCGCATCCTGGTCGCGAGAACGGGTGTAGGGGTAGAGCGGCGTCTCGAAAATCTTGTTCATCGGTCCACCTTCGTTACGCATCAACCCTGCAACTGCTGCCACATGTCGAGATCGCGCTCGGCAGTCCAGATGCGCGGTGTGTCGATGCCGCGTGCCTCATCATAGGCCCGTGACACGTTGAACGGCAGGCAGTGCTCGTAAATGGCGTAGTCCTTGAACTTGGGATCGCAGGCGTCGCGCACCGCATCCCAGGCCTCCTTCAGGCTGCCGCCGCGCGCCGCCACTTTCTGGACCGGCAGATAGGTGCTGTCGATGAAGTCGCGGGTCGCGGCAATCGCTGCATCCACCATGTCGAAGCCGACCAGTGCATCGCCGCGGCCGGGCGCGATCGACTGCGGATTGTAGGCCTTCACCGCGTCGAGCGTGCCTCCCCAATCTTCATAGTGCCCGTCGCCGCAATAGCACGCCGAGTGATATTCGACGATATCGCCGGTGAACATCACCTGCTCGTCCGGCACCCAGATCACGCTGTCCCCGGCGGTGTGAGCCCGGCCGATCTGTTTGATCTCGACCTTGCGATTGCCCAGATAGACGGTCATTGCATCAGAAAACGTCGTGGTGGGCCAGGTAAGCCCGGGAATGCTCTCATGGCCCTCGAACAGCCGTGGAAAGCGCTGGAACTCACTGTCCCAGTCCTCCTGGCCACGCTCTGCCACCATGGCGCGGGCCGTGTCCGACATGATGACCTGATCGGCTCCATAGGCCGATGCACCGAGAACCCGCACGGCATGATAGTGGGTCAGCACCACATGGCTGATCGGCTTGTCTGTCACCTCCCGGACCTTGTCGATCACCATGTTGGCCAGACGCGGCGTCGCCTGGGCCTCGACGATCATCACGCTGTCGTCGCCGATGATTACCCCTGAATTGGGGTCGCCTTCGGCAGTGAACGCCCAAAGGCCTTTGCCGATTTCAGTAAAACTGACAGTTTTCTCCGCCATGTCCCCCTGGGACGCAAATGCCTTGGCCATGTTTGCTCCGTGTCGTTTGTGTATCGTTCACTTGTGGCATGAACAGCGGCTTCGATGCCACTGTACAATTGGACGCTGAGGCCGTGTTCTATCGGTTGCGGACCGTTTTGCCGCGCCGGTTGATCCGGCGTTCGCGGACAGGTCCGGCAGGGCCGACATCGATACGCTCCCACCCGGCCTGCGGCCGCGACCTGCCGCGGACAATACCGGGGAATTCGGCCCTGACAAGGGCGTCCGTCTTAGCGTCTATGGCGTGCGTGTTCCGGTTCGAGAGAATGTCCAGTGCCCGGTTGAGGGCGCGCTGATGGATTGTCGATGCGCCTTCCAGTAGCCATTTCTCGCGCAACTGCCGGTCGGCCAGCTCCGGCATGAAGGTCGTCGAGGTCATGCGGTCGAGGGTCTGCGGGTTGTCGGCGAACATGCCGGCCGGGCCGGTCTGTTTGATCTCATCGAGGCTTGCCGTTTCGCGCGAAAAGTCGAAGCCGCCGCGCACGGTCTTGATCATGGCGGCAATTTCGTGATCGATCATCAACTGACCGTAGTCGAACGACATCAGGGCGTCCTGCAGGCCGGCCATGACGATGAAGTCTACCCCCGACAGCGCACCGAGCAACGGCGACATGCCCTTTTCGAACCCCGCCTGCGCGTCGGCCACCTTGGCGTTCGTCAAACCCAGATAGCCGCCGGCCGGCACATTGTAGAACCTCGCCATCTGGCAAACGGCGGAATTCATCATGCCGACCTCGATTGCGCCGGGCGCATAGGCACCATCGCGCATGTCGGCGAACACCGGCAGGAAATTGTAGATCTGGCCCGTACCCTCGCGGCTCATCTGCGCCAGCGTGCAGGCGGCCAGCCATTCGGCATTCATGATGGTCAGCATGCCGGCCAGCGACAGCGGCGTCGACAGGCCACCCATGGGTGCGATCGTTCCATAGGCGGTGATGCCTTTCTCGGCGAAGTACATCATCGTTTCGGTGCTGTCGAAGTCCATGGTCAGCGGCGATACGATGGCGCAATAGCCGAAGTTGATGAACGGCCGCTCCCAGAACGCCTCCTTCGAGCCGGCGATCAACTCGCCCAGCCGCAAGACCTGATCGGCCTCGTGCGTGGAGTAGACCGAAGTGCGCACCGGCTTGGTGCAGTTTTTCAGCGCCGCATAGAACCGCGTCAGGCTGAACTGATCCTTCGGCGCGTCGTCGGCCAGCGTCGAAATCGAGAACAGGTCGATGGCATCGAGATGGTTGACGATATGGGCGATGCGGGCGATGTCATCGGAGGTGGCGCGCCGGGCTTCACCGGTCACCGGATCGACGATGTCAGGTGCCGAACTGGCGGTGGCAATCACCGGCAGCTCGCGGGGAAACGTCACGTCATGCGCCGGATCGCGGCCGCGCAGCGTAATCGTCGGTGGCGCCATCTTGCGATATCGTTCGACGATCTCGGCGGGAATGCGCACCAGCTCGGTGTCATGATCGACGCTGGCGCCGTGCTTGGCAAAACGCCGGCGCGCCTTGAGGTTGCGCACGATGAGCCCGGTGTCCTGCAGAATTTCCAGCGAGGCCTCATGCACATAGCGCACGTCTTCGTCGCTGAGGTAGGTGAAGAATTGCATGGTGCTCACCTCCGGGGAGACGTCTGTGCCGCCGGACAAATCCGAGTTGGCATCGGTCTGCTGACAGCCATACTACGCGACAAAACGCAGTTGTCATTACTTTGTGCTCTTCGGCGGAGGGGCCGGCCGTGTGAACGAAAGCAACACCACAATTCCAATTGAAAACGGCACCGCGGCCACTTTTTCTCTTACAAGAGCATTCCCGTCATGCTAATGCCTGCCGTCTCGAGACGGAGAGGTGCCGGAGTGGTTGAACGGGGCGGTCTCGAAAACCGTTGAGCGCGCAAGCGTTCCGGGGGTTCGAATCCCCCCCTCTCCGCCAATCGGGCAATACATGTTTCTGTAATGATTGTTGTTTGTGGTTTTAGGTCCAATCCTTCACCACCGACTTTCCCACATTTTGCATTGGTGCCGCTTGATTTGGCAAAGACCGCGACAACGTCACCAGCCTTGTGTCTTACCGGCATGGGTGTGAGCCGGAAATGTGTTGGGCACTGGAGGTGTGGGCAGAAAGGTCGGCCGGGATTGTTGGGCAGGCGGCTGGGGCGGGAAAGTTCGGCTCGGGCGAAACCAGCGATAGGGCACCTGCACAAGGCCATTGCGTACAAGTGTGTGCAGGGGTTGCGGAGGTGGCAGCAGCAGGGGCGGGTTGTGAGGCCGGGGAAGCGGGAGGGGCTGTTGTTTGGACCTGTCCTTCAGTGGTCACAGTTTCACGGGTCCATCCCAACGCCACAATCCTGCCCGCCCAGCGTGCGATCTTTCGGATCTATGCTTTGTGGTCTGCGACGACCTGCTTGGTCAGATCTCCAATTGAAACCATGCCAACCAGCTTGCCGCTGTCCACCACGGGGAGGTGCCGTACGCGTTTCTCGGTCATGACCTTCAGGCAGTCGATCGTCGTTTGTTCTGGCGTGACATAGATGACATTGGTGGTCATGATCTCGCGCACCGGCGTCTCGGGTGATGTCTTGCCCTTCAGAATGACGTTGCGCGCATAGTCTCGCTCGGTGATGATGCCAACAATCTCATCACCTTCCATAACGAGCAGGCCCCCAACATCCTTGCTCGCCATCTCGGTAATGGCATTGAACACGGAGTCGTCCGGATCGATTGCCCAGACGTGGCCTCCCTTCTGATCCAGCAATTGGCGAATTCTTGTCATTCAGTCATGCTCCAATGTAGCAATGCCGGGTTCGGCCAACCAGGTTGCGCGCCTCGACACTGTCGGCGCAACGCCACGAATTGATAGCCCGAAACCGGCGCATTGCTCTTGAGCAAAATCAAGCATTGGCCGCCTCGTACAAGGCCGGCGGGTACAAATAGCCCAAATTGCTGTCGATCGGCATTGAACGTTGACCTTCTGAGCCGGAATTGGACAAGGTGGCCAGCCGGGTTCGGGTGTGGTGTCTGATGCCCAACCATGTGCACCTGAACAAGGCTCTGGCCTAGGTCAGCCTGAACCCGATGCGCGCCGGGTTGGTCGGGCGTGCACAGTACCGGAAGTGGTCCAGCGTGCCCGCCCACCTGGCCGGCAAGGACGGCGTCATCACCAGCGTTGCCCCGGCCCCCTCCCCCAACAGTCATCCCGGAAAGACCGACAGGTCTTGTCCGGGATCTCCGGACGGTGCGGCAAGGCACGGAGTCCCGGCTCTCGCTTACGCTCGGCCCGGATGACAACTTGGGGCATGGTTTTGTTCCTGGCACGGACTGACCCCCGCGGGGAAATCGTCCCCTCTCCCCTCGCGGGGTGCGGACCGGTCAGCAATCGCTCCAGTGGAGCGATTGCCGGTCCAAACGGCTAGGGTGAGGGGGTGGACGGCGTCGGTTGCTCAGGCCGGAGTTGGCTGCACCGCCGACCCCCTCACCCTCCCACGGTCCTGCGGACCGCGGGCCCCTCCCTCTCCCGCCTTGGGGAGAGGGGCATTGGGCACGGCTGCGCACCGGGCACGGCGTGACCGGCACACATCAAACTTCAGGGAAAGACGGAATGCCGAGGTCGGATGGCATGAGACGTCTCTATGGAAAGGAAGGGGATAGGCTGCCACCCAACCCGGCATTCCGTCACGGTCTGTTACATACGACGATGTACGCGCTCATCGTCTGGCTGCTCGGGATCGGCCTTTGAACAGATAGGCAAACCCTTCACCGCCAAACGCCTTGGATAGACGCTGGTGCTTTCGCACCAGGGGCGCACACCGGATGCTGGAACCCTGAGGAGGGCCAAATAGAACGATCAGCTTGTCCGTGCTCGCTTACGCTCCGCTCGGGCTGATCTCCAGGGCCAACACGACGAACCGGTCCAATCTGTGAGACACAATCCATCTTCGCTGACACCTCCATCCTCGGGGGCGGACCCTTTTCAACCTGTCCTACCAGGCGCCGCCCCAAACTCCAGAACCGCTCCCGCCGCCACCGCCAGAGTTGGCTGTCGACGTTTCCCTCTGCAGGATGCAGGGCGACGGGTGAGTGTATTTGTACATCGTTTGTTCTATTTTGTCAAGAACATTCGCCGAACAAAAACAACGCAAGGCACGACGAACAAACCTGCACAGCGAAGTCCCCTCCCCCTTGTGGGGAGGGTTAGGGTGGGGCCGGGCGGTGCCATAAGTCTCGGGGCCGGATGCGTTGCACCGCTGCTCCCCACCCTAACCCTCCCCGCAAGGGGGAGGGGAACACAGCTGCGTTTTCTGGAAATCCAAAACTCTGCATTCCGCGCTATCGCCGGGAATGCGCGGCGAAAAAGCATGGCGAGGCAAGGAAGAAACACGGATCAACTGTTCCGGAAGGGGTTACGGAAGGGTTACGGTGACAGTTTACTAAATGCATTTAATGCCCTCGTCGCTTACCGCGAGGCAAATTCTTCCCATTCCCCTACCCATAGCCCGCATGCCTGACTTCGCTCACGGCCGCACCGCCGCTGGCGCGGCTGGCCTCCGCGAGGGCCTCGCATATGCTCGGGCGGGCGGTCGCCCTTGCTTCAGCCCTGGCGGGCTGGGGTTTGATTTCGCTCACGGCCGCACCGCCGCTGGCGCGGCTGGCCTCCGCGGGGGCCTCGCATATGCTCGGGCGGGCGGTCGCCCTTGCTTCAGCCCTGGCGGGCTTCGGTAACAGCGCCTGACGGCAGCACCAGATCCGTTGGGCGCTACGGTAATGGCATGAACGCCCCGCCGCCCCCAATGGTTCGGTTATGCAAACGATTGCAATCGATCAACAATGAAAAGCCGCCGGCAGCGCTTCCGGCGGCATTTTTCAGGAAATTGGCTCCCCGGGCCGGACTCGAACCAGCGACCCAGCGGTTAACAGCCGCTTGCTCTACCAACTGAGCTACCGGGGATTGGTGGCTCGCTATAGCAAACCATCGACAGCGATGAAAGTGCAAAAACGTCAAAAAGTCTCTAAACGCACGGTCGTTGGGTCAGCGTCATGCGATGATGGCAAATCGTTATCATATCAGTCCGGTACAACAGTCGGAAAAGTTAAACGCCAGTACCGATGGTGTAAGATGACACCTTGAGTCCAGGGCCAGGCGGCCCGATCCGGAACAGGGGAGCAAGTATGCGCGTTGGCGACATCATCGAGGTGAATGATCGTATGCAGACCGGTTACCGCTACCGGCTCGATGCGCCGGTTGGTGATGTGCGCGATGACCGGTTTCAGCCGTTCTTTGCACCGCGTGAAATGCTCGAGTATGGCGTTTTCGAGGGCAAGTACTGCAACGACTGTTCCAGGGAGTTTCCGATCGACTGGTTTGCGCGCGCCAAAACAAGCGATGTAGCCGATGTCTCGCTGAACTGTTTCGGCGTCAAGAGCCGCCAGCCGCTGTCGGTGTGGCGACAGAAGGGCTGGATATACGGTCCAGACCCGCGCGGCTGGTTCCAGTGGTATTGCAGATACTATCTCGGACGGCGGTTGCCGGGGATTGACGACATTCAGATCAAGCGCTGGCGTGCGTTTTCCCGCCATGCCGGGCAGATTCGCGCCAATTGCGAGCCCGGCAACATTTTCTGCCGCCGCCGGCAGCGCCAGGCCCTGCTGCAATGGTCGCACGATCCGTTCATCTGATCCGGCCGGACGGGTTCTGCCCGGCATGGACTTGCAATGGTGCGGTGTGCGCTCTAATTGCCATCCATGGGCAAGATCAGATTCGGTGACCGAACGTACAATCTACCTGGCAATCGTGCGGCCCGGATGGGGCTCGGCGCAGCATTGATCATCGGCGGTGTGTTGGGCTTTCTGCCGGTGCTCGGTTTCTGGATGATCCCGCTTGGACTGCTGATCCTGTCGGTCGACCTTCCATCGGTTCGCCGCAAGCGCCGCCAGTGGACGGTCAAGTTCGGTGGCTGGCTGAAGCGCAAAAGTCCGAGTTTGGCAGCAAAGCTGGGGTTCAACAACAACGGCAACAATAAACCGGCCGGCCCCACGAAATAGGCCCTGCCGGTGTTTCCGGCAGGGCCCGCTTGTTGCCGGTCAGGCTGGCATCAGCCGTTGAGCCACCAGCGTTCGCCGTTCTTGTGGCCGTCCAGCTCCCAGTTGCCGGCCATCTGTTCGGGCAGGCCGACCTTTGTGCTGGCGGCGTGGGTGTAGGCCATGAACATCGGAACGATGGTGCCGCCGTCATCATGGCACAGGCGCTGCATTTCGACATACATGTCGCGGCGCTTCTTCTCGTCCAACTCGCTGCGGGCTTGCACCAGCAGTTCGTTGAACCGCTCGTTGGCCCAATGCGACTCGTTCCAGTCGGCACCCTTGGCGTAGATCTGCGAGAACACCCAGTCCTCGGTCGGGCGCCCGCCCCAGTAACCGCCGATAAACGGCTTCTTGAGCCAGACATTCGACCAGTAGCCGTCATCGGCTTCGCGCACAATATTGATGGTGAGACCGCAAGCCTTGGCCGACTCCACGTAGAGCTGCGCTGCGTCTACAGCACCTTCGAAAGCTGTGTCGGCAATGTGCAGATCGACCTTAAGGTTCTCCATGCCCGCCTTTTTCAGGTGGTGCTTGGCCTTTTCAGGATCATAAATCCTTTGTGGCAACTCTTCCGGTGTGGCGCGATAGATATTGGCCGGCCCGACCGGAGTGTCGTTGCCGACCTCACCCTGTCCACGCAGGATCTTCTTGACGAAGTCCTCGCGGTCCACGGCGTATTTGAGCGCCAAGCGGACATCGACATTGTCAAACGGCGCCACGTCACAATGCATCGGCAGTACAGCGTGCTTGTTTCCGTAGGTCGGGAACACCTTGATGTTGGCATCGCGCTCCAGCAGGTGGACGGTCTTCAGGTCGAGGTTCGACATTGAATGGACCGAGCCGGTGCGCACGCCGTTGGTGCGCGCGGTGGCATCGGCGATGAACAGGTTTTCGATCGAATCGAAATGCGCCCGGCCTTCCTTCCAGTAGTTCGGATTGCGTTTCACACGGGTGTTCTGGCCCGGCTCGAACTTCTCCAGCACGTAACCGCCGGTGCCGGTGCCGCTTTCCCAGTCTATGGAGTTCTCGTCCTTGGCCGGGCAGATCGTCAGGTGGTAATCGGAAACGATGAACGGCCAGTCGGCGTTGCCGCCTTCAAGCACGAAGACAACGGTATCGTCGCCATCGGCCTTTACATCGGTGATCTGCTTGGTCAGCCCCTTGGCGGCCGATTTCGTGTCCTCGCCGCGGTGATGGTTGAACGATGCCACGACATCCTTGGCATCCATGGTCTTGCCATTGTGGAACTCTACGCCCTTGCGCAGCTTGAATGTCCATGTCTTGGCATCGGGCGAGGCTTCCCAGCTTTCTGCCAGTTCCGGCGCCAGTTGGCCGTCGGACCCGATTTCGATCAGATTGTTGCGCAACTGGCCGAACGCCACGTTGATCATGTAGCTGTCAAGCGTTTGCGCCGGATCGAGCACATCGGTGTTGGCGCCGCCGGTCAGGGCCTGAACGTAGTGGCCGCCCTTCTTGGGGGTCGCCGCGAGTGCCTTGTCGAACATCGAACCGGCCATGCCGGCCGACATGCCGGCGGCGATGCCCAACTGGATAAACTCGCGACGGCGCATCTTGGGATGCGTCACGAGGTCTTTCAATTTGGATTTGTCTGTCATCAATCCCTCCCATGGATCTTTGTGTCTTCTTCAGGGTGTATTCCACATTCCCTGTCGCGCGTGAGTATTGGCCGATTTCGCCAATAAAACAATAGCCGGCGGCAAAATGGTGCCCGCCTCAACCGTCGATTTTTACATACTCGAAATCGCCCGGTTTGTTGTCGATGCCGACTTTGGGCGGGGCGATCCATGGGGCGAACTTGCCCGGTTCGATTTCCGGCTCCATCAGCGAGGCGATGTAGTCACCATCTTCCTTGGACGGCAGCCACTTGTCACGCTTTTCGGTCCACACGGCATCAGAGATGATCTTGCCGCATGGCGTTGCCTTGGCATCGGCGAATTCGCCGATCTGGCGATGGAACGCCGGGTGCGGCAAGCTGATCTCGAAGTCGACGCCGGCTTTCTGGATGGTGTTGTTCCACAGGGTGATGCCCTTGGCGCAATCCGCGATGTAGTCGTCGCGCAGCCGGGTGTTGAGCGCCTGCAGGGCCGGTTCCTCGACGATCTTGATACCGCCGTCGACGAAGCGCGGCACAGGGTATGTCGCATCGCTCAGCTTGTGATCGTCGTCCAGCCTGTTTTCCTTAAAGCGGCCCTTGACGCTGGCGTGGAAGGCGTTGGCGGCATTGGTGGAAACCTCCGAGCCGAACAGGTCGAGCGACAGGGTGAAGTGCAGGTTGGCCTTCTTCTGGATAGTCGGCAGGTCGATGACACCGAGGGCGCGGACCTTGGCGATATCGCTCGGATCGTCGATGCCGGCGTCCTTCATCGCCTCGCAGGTGCGCTGGATGACGCGGGCCACGCCGGTGGCGCCGACGAACATGTGATGTGCTTCCTCGGTCAGCATGAACCGGCAGGTGCGCGACAAGGGATCGAAGCCTGATTGCGCCAGCGCCTCGAGCTGCATCTTGCCGTCCCGGTCGGTGAAGGTGGTGAACATGAAGAACGACAGCCAGTCCGGCGTTGCCTCGTTGAAGGCACCGAGCATGCGCGGATGGTCCTGATGGCCCGACTGACGGCGCAGCAGCTCTTCGGCCTCCTCGCGTCCGTCGCGGCCGAAATACTTCTGCAACAGGTAGACCATGGCCCACAGGTGGCGGCCTTCCTCGACGTTGACCTGGAACAGGTTGCGCATGTCGTAGAGCGACGGCGCGGTGCGCCCGAGGTGGCGCTGCTGTTCGACCGACGCTGGCTCAGTATCGCCCTGAATGACGATCAGCCGGCGCAGCAGGGCACGGTACTCGCCGGGCACCTCCTGCCAGGCCGGCTCGCCGGCATGGTCGCCGAACGGGATCTTACGGTCTTCTTCCTGCGGTGCCAGCAGAATACCCCAGCGGTATTCCGGCATCCGCACGTAGCCGAACTTGGCCCAGCCGTCGAGATCTACGCTGACCGCGGTGCGCAGATAGACAAGCGATTCCTGAAAGCCATCCGGCCCCATGTTCATCCACCAGTCGAGATAACCGGGGTGCCAGCGCTCCAGCGCCTTGAGCACGCGCCGGTCATCGCCCAGCGACACGTTGTTGGGAATCGAGGTCGAGTAGTCAACGTTCATACTGGCGGTCATGATAGGCTCCGTTAGACGCGTTTGGTGTCGAATTTGGCCCGCTGGCCGGTGCCGTAGAGTTGCAGGGCACCGTCTTTGCCGACAGCATTCGGGCGCTGGAATATCCAGTTCTGCCAGGCGGTCAGGCGGCCGAATATGCGGGTTTCCATGGTCTCCGGCCCGGCAAATCGCAGGTTGGCCTCCATGCCGGTCAGGGCATCGGCGGAGAAACTCGCACGCTCTTCAAGGAAAATGCGCACCTCGTCCTCCCAGTCGATGTCATCGTAGGCAAAGGTAACCAGGCCGAGTTCTTCTGCCCGCTCGGCTTCGAGCGCTTCGCCGGCTTGCTGCTGCAGGTCATCAATGCGTTCCGGAGTGCCCAAGAACCGCGTCGCGAGCCGGGTGAGGCCGTTGCTCATCGGGTAGGGCGCGAAATTGCTCTCACTCAGGGTGATCGTGGCATCCGGCCGGTTGTCGCCCTCGAACTCTCCGATCAGCATGTAGGACCGGTCGACGGCGAACAGGAGCTCGGCCAGGAACCCGGCAAAGCAACTTCCCGGCTCGACGATCGCCGTGAGCGAGCGCGACGTAACATCGACGCGCTTGAACAGCCGCTTGAGGTAGAGACGCACCTCGTTGATGAACCAGTCGTCGGAATTGGCATTGAGAAGGGCATCATAGCCAAGCACCGTGTCCGGGTCGCCAGCGGTCTTGAACTGCACCACAGCGACATCGAGCGCATTGAGCCTGAGATGCAGGATCGCATCATCGAGCTCACGCGCCAGGGCGAGCGGCCAGAACGCGCAGCCCTGGGCCTTGGCCTCGGCAGCCGAGGACGGGGCAGGGGCGTCCGGCGCCCTGATCGCGATGGTGGCCGTGCGGCCGTCGATATCGAGTTCGACATGGCTGTAGGTTGCAGATGTCTCGCCCAGCGTGCGCTGCAGCGGCTTCAGTGCAATTCCGCTTTCGCCGGCCGGGCGGCTGGACGTCGCAGCAAACTCGGCTGCCCGCGCCTGAACCGTATCGGCAAATTTCGAGTTGGGCACAACTTCGTCCACCAACCGCCAGTCGACGGCGCGCTTGCCTTTGATACCTTCCTCGACGGTGCAGAACACATCGGCATGATCGCGCCTGACCTTGCGCTTGTCGGTAACGCGCGTCAGCCCCCCGGTGCCGGGCAACACGGCCAGCAACGGCAGTTCGGGCAGGGCGACGGTGGACGAACCGTCATCAGTCAGGATGATGTAGTCGCACGCCAATGCCAGCTCATAGCCGCCACCGGCGCACGATCCCTGGATGGCGGCAATGTAGGTTTGTCCCGAATGCTCCGTGGCATCTTCCATTGCGTTGCGCGTCTCGTTGGTGAATTTGCAGAAGTTCACCTTGTGCGCATGGCTCGCCCCGCCGAGCATGCGGATGTTCGCGCCGGCGCAAAACACCCGGTCCTTGCCCGAGCGCAGCACGACCGCCTTTACCTCCGGATGCTCGAACCGCAGCCGTTGAATGGCGTCGCTGAGCTCTATGTCGACCCCGAGGTCGTATGAGTTGAGTTTCAGTTCATACCCCTCGAACAGCCCCGCCGTTTCGTCGACATCCATAATGAGTTCGGCAATCTCGCCGTCGAACGTCAGTTTCCAGTGACGGTATTGCGACGGGTCAGTCTGGAAGTCGATCAGCATGCGGTAACTCGCTCAATGCAGTTTATTGCAGGAAATCCGATTGGGTAGTAGTATATTGCCGAGGCGTTATTGGAAGTCCAGTGCCATGGCAAAGAATCTCACGGTACAGAACGGCGGACCGCTGCTTGCCGGTCTTGGCGAACGGGTGCGGGCTTTGCGCGCCAACCGCGGTATCACCCGTAAGCGGCTGGCGCAGGCAAGTGGCATTTCAGAGCGCTTTTTGGCCCAGTTGGAGAGCGGCACCGGCAACATATCGATCCTGCGGCTGGCCGACGTCGCGCGAGCGCTCAGAACGAGGCCGGCAGACCTGCTGAAGGATATCGAATGCGACACATGCACAGTCGCGTCGGCCCGGCGCACAGCGCTGATCGGCCTGCGTGGCGCGGGAAAATCCACACTTGGGCGCGCGGTTGCCGAACGGCTGAAAGTGCCGTTCGTCGAGTTGACCGATCGTATCGAGCGCCAAAGCGGCCTGCGAGTTGCCGAAATCTTCAATTTGTACGGCAACACCGGCTACCGGCAGCTCGAGCGAGAAGCCCTGAAGGATGTCATTGCCGACAACGGTGTCTGCATCCTGGCCACCGCCGGCGGCATTACCGAGGACCACGAAACCTTCAGCCTGCTGCTGGAGAACTTCCATACGGTCTGGCTGACCGCCACGCCGGATGAACACATGCAACGTGTCCGCTCACAGGGCGACAAGCGGCCCATGCGGGGCCAGACGCAGGCTATGAATGCCCTCAAAGCCATACTCGGCAACCGCTCCCGCGACTACGCCCGCGCCGACGCCATCCTCGATACTTCGGGTCAGAGCGCATTGGCATGTGCGGAAAGACTTGCTTCGTTGCTGCACGCTGGTGATCGTTAGCGCCTTTTTTGACAACACCGAGACATTTGATGGCCCGGTATTGTCAAATAAGGCTCTAGGAGTCCAGCAGTAGGACTGGAACCGACTGGCCCTTGCGGGCTGCGCGGGCATGTGGGGGGCGGACGATCAGGCAGTTGGCACGGGCGAGCAGGTGTTGCATCGAACTGTCCTGACGGGTGAACGGGGTGACTGTCCAGGCGGCCGCAGGGCCGGCCATGTCGAGGCTGGCGCGCAGATGGTCCTGGCGCTCATCGTTGCGGGGCAGGGGGGTGGTGAGTCTTGCTGTGTAGGCCGGTTCCTGCGTGGTATCGCCGGTCAATGCGGCGATCAGCGGTTTGACGAAAATGCGGGCGCACACCAGGGCCGAGACCGGATTGCCCGGCAGACCGATGACCGTGTGGCGGCCGCGTCGGGCAAACATCAGCGGCTTGCCGGGGCGCATGGCAATGCGCCAGAACCCAAGCTTGAGGCCTGCCGCCTTCAAGGCGTCCTGCAGGTAGTCGTGGTCGCCGACCGAGGCGCCGCCGGTGGTCAGCAGGATGTCCGCCTCACGCGCCAAGGTGATCGCTGCGCTGATCGCGCCTATGTCATCGCGCACGATGCCGAGATCGCGCGGCTCACCGCCGAATGCCGTCACGGCCGCGGCGAGCGCGGCATTGTTCGAGGCGATGATCTGGTCGGCGGCCGGCTGTTTGCCCGGGGCGACCAGTTCGTCACCGGTGGCAAGAATGGCGACGACCGGACGGCGGCGCACCGCAAGGGCGGTGACGTTGGCCGACGCGGCGACGCCGATATGCCGGGCCTGCAAGCGCACGCCGGCCTCGAGCACGATGCCACCACGCCTGAAATCGAGCCCGGCCGGGCGGATGAACTGGCCCGGCTTTCCGGCACTCAGGACTTCGACCTCGTCTCCGGTGCGCCGTGTGTTCTCCTGGATGACGATGCAGTCGGCGCCTTTGGGCACCGGTGCGCCGGTGAAGATGCGCACGGCCTGGCCAGGCCTCACCGTGCCGGAATAGCGTTTGCCGGCAGCGGATTGCCCGATCAGGTCGAGGCGGGCAGGCACTGTGGCGACATCGCCCGAACGCACCGCATATCCGTCCATCGCCGAGGCGGCAAACGGCGGCTGGTCGCGGGTCGCCTTGACGTTGCGGGCGAGAACCCGGCCGGCGGCCTCGTCGAGCGGCACGGTCTCGACGCCAAGCCGATTGACGCCCTTGAGGATGCGTGCCTGCGCCTCGGTCAGGGGCAGCAGCGCCTTGTTACTTTGCATGATAAGCGCCGGACTTGCCGCCGGTCTTTTCCTGAAGCCGGATATCGCTGATCCGCATCGCCTTGTCGGAGGCCTTCAGCATGTCGTAGAGGGTCAGAAGAGCCACAGACACGGCGGTCAGCGCCTCCATTTCGACACCGGTCTTGCCGTCGAGCTTGACGGTGGCCGAGACATCGATGCGCGCCTCAGCGGCCCGCGGTTCGATGTCGACGGAGACCTTGGAGATCGTCAGCGGGTGGCATAACGGGATCAGATCGGAGGTACGCTTGGCGGCCATGATCCCGGCCAGCCGGGCAGCGGCGAAGACATCGCCCTTCTTGGCGCCGCCGGAGACGGCGAGGTCGAATGTCTCGCGGTTCATGGAAATGCTGCCGGCCGCCGTGGCGCTGCGCGAAGTGACGGCCTTTGGCGATACATCGACCATGTTGGCCGCGCCGGTCTCGTCGATGTGGGTGAGGCGGGAGGCCATGGGCTCTACTCTGCGGCGTGGGTGCCGCGTTCCGGCTTGGTGAGGATGTTGCGGGTGGCCGCGGTGACGTCAGCCTGGCGCATCAAGCTCTCGCCGATCAGGAAGCTGTTGATGCCGCGGTCGGCCAGGCGGGCCAGGTCGTCCGGCGTGTTGAGGCCGCTTTCGCCGACGATGTGGTAGCCGTCAGGAATTTCCCGGGCCAGGCTTTCGCAGGTGGCGAGCGAGGTCTCAAACGTCTTGAGGTTGCGGTTATTGATGCCGATGAGCTTGCTGTTGAGGGTCAGTGCACGCTCGAGTTCGGCGTGGTCATGGACCTCGATCAGCACATCCATGCCCCAATCTGCGGCGCTGGCTTCGAGGTCGCGGGCCAGTCCGTCATCGATCATCGCCATGATCAGCAGGATGCAGTCTGCCCCCCAGGCGCGGGCTTCCGTGACCTGATAGGGGTCGAGCATGAAGTCCTTGCGCAGGGCGGGCAGGGCGGTGACCTGACGGGCGCTCAGCAGATACTCGGGCGCTCCCTGAAACGACGGCACGTCGGTCAGCACCGACAGGCACGCCGCGCCGCCGGTCTCGTAGCAAACAGCCAGAGACGGCGGGTTGAAGTCCTCGCGGATCAGGCCCTTGGACGGGCTGGCTTTCTTGATCTCGGCGATCAGCGCCCATTGGCCGGCCTCGGCCTTGGCCTCCAGTGCGGCCCTGAAGCCGCGCACCGGCGGGGATTCCAGCGCCTCAACTTCCAGTCGGTCAAGCGGCAAGGCTTGCTTGGCGGCGGCGACTTCGTCGCGCTTGTAGGCGGCGATCTTGTCGAGAATGGTGGCCATGCTGCGCTCAGGCCTCGCTGTTGGACACGGCGACCAGCCGGTCGAGCGCCGCTGCTGCCGCGCCGCTGTCGATGGCGTCTCCAGCCATGGCGGTGCCGGTTTTCAGGTCATCGGCCCTGCCGGCCACCACCAGAGCAGCGCCGGTGGTCATGATCGCGGCATCGCGGAAGGCGTTGCGGGCGCCGGCCAGAACCTCGCGCAAAGCAGCGGCGTTGAACTCGGCATCGCCGCCCTTGAGGTCGTCCAGGGTGGATTTTTCGATACCGGCATCGGATGGCTGCACCTCGAAGGTCGAGACCTCGCCGTCCTTCAGTTCGGCGACCCAGGTGGTGCCGGTCGGGGTGATCTCGTCGAGCCCGCCTTCGCCATGGGTAACCCAGACCCGTTCGGAGCCTAGGTTGTTGAGAACATGGGCGAGCGGTTCAACCCATTGCATTGAAAACACGCCGACAATTTGTCTTTTCACTCCCGCTGGATTGGACACCGGCCCGAGCAGGTTGAAGATCGTCCGGGTGCCCAGTTCGACCCGTGTCGGACCGACATGGCGCATCGCGGCATGATGCGCCGGGGCGAACATGAAGCCGACGCCGGCCTCGGTGATGCAACGTGAGATGACCTCCGGGGATGCCTCGATGTTGACGCCGAGAGCAGCCAGCGTGTCGGCGGCGCCGGATTTCGATGACAGGGCGCGGTTGCCATGCTTGGCGATTTTGAGGCCTGCCCCGGCGGACACAATGGCGGCGCAGGTCGACACGTTGTAGGAGCCGGAGGCATCGCCACCGGTGCCGACAATATCGAGGGCGTCGGCCGGTGCAGCGACACGGGTCATCTTGGCGCGCATGGTTTCCACCGCGCCGGTGATCTCATCGACGGTTTCGCCGCGCACTCTTAGCGCCATCAGCAGGCCGCCGGTCTGGCTGGGGGTCGCTTCACCGGACATCATGATGTCGAAGGCGGTCTTCGCCTCGTCACGCGTGAGCGCATCGGCGTTCGCCGCCTTGGCGATTAGGGCTTTGAGATCAGACATTTAACTTTGCCGTGCTGGTGCTTTCAGGCCGACTTTGGCGATTTCGAGGAAGTTCCGCAATAGCCTATGACCGTGCTCCGACGCAATACTCTCTGGGTGAAACTGCACGCCGTGGATCGGCCATTGCTTATGCTGCAACCCCATGATGATGCCGTCCTCGGTCCTGGCCGTCACTTCCAGGCAGTCCGGCAGACTGTCTGGAGAAACGGTGAGGGAATGATAGCGGGTGGCCGCGAACGTTTCGGGAAGGCCTGCGAAAACACCGCGGGATGTATTGCGAATTTCGGACAGTTTCCCGTGCATGAGATAGGGCGCGCGCACCACCTCGCCGCCGAACACCTGGCCGATCGCCTGATGGCCGAGGCAGACGCCGAAGATCGGGATCTTGCCGGCGGCCCGCTCGATCAGCTCAAGGCAGATGCCGGCCTCGTTCGGCGTGCACGGGCCCGGCGACAGGATGATTGCCTCGGGCGCCGAACTGATCACCTGGCCGGCGCTGATCTTGTCATTGCGGTGCACAACCGTCTCGGCTCCAAGCTCGCCCAGATAGTGGTACAGGTTCCAGGTGAAGCTGTCGTAGTTGTCGATGAGGATGATCATGACGAGCTCTCTTCGAGACAACGGCCAAAGAGGCTCTCTATTGTTGCTGCGGTGCGATTAGCCACCCCTTCCCCCAGAAAGGGGGAAGAGCCTGCCCCCGGCTTGAACGGGGGTCGGGACGGGGGTTGACGGCGGTGCAGAATTGCAAAGACCTTGCCACCGGTCACCGCCATCAACCCCCTCCCTAACCCTCCCCCTTTCTGGGGGAGGGAACGGTTGCCGGACGGTGCTGCATTGGCAAGTCGCATCTTCACCACCTCACTGCCCGCGTCCGGCCTGGCCGGCGAAGCGTACCGCCTCTTCGGCGGCGCGGAACAGGGCCTTGGCCTTGTTGATGCATTCCTCATGTTCGGACTGCGGGTCGCTGTCGGCGACGATGCCGGCGCCGGCTTGGACATACATCTTGCCGTCCTTGACGATGGCGGTGCGCAACACGATGCAGGTGTCCATCTCGCCGCCGGCCGAGAAATAGCCGACGCAGCCGGCATAGGGCCCGCGCTTTTCCCGCTCCAGTTCGTCGATGATCTCCATCGCCCGCACCTTCGGGGCGCCGGACACGGTGCCAGCCGGAAAACCCGCGGCCAGCGCGTCGATGGCGTCGTACGTGTCGTCCAGCTCACCGATGACGTTTGAGACGATGTGCATCACCTGGCTGTAATACTCGAGGGTGAACTGGTCGGTGACCCTTACGGTGCCGATCTTCGAAACACGCCCGGTGTCGTTGCGCCCCAGGTCGAGCAGCATCAGGTGTTCGGCCCGCTCCTTGGGATCGGCGAGCAGCTCCGCGGCCAGCGCCTTGTCTTCCTCAGCCGTGGCGCCGCGCCGCCGCGTGCCGGCGATCGGCCGGATGGTCACCTCGCCATCGCGCACCCGCACCAAAATTTCCGGGCTCGAGCCGATAACGGAGAAGCGGTCGAAGTTGAGGAAATACAGGAACGGCGACGGATTGACCCGGCGCAGCGCCCGGTAAAGGGCAAAGGCGGGCAAGGGGAACTCGGTCTCGAAGCGCTGCGACAGAACCACCTGGAAGATGTCGCCGGCGGTGATGTAGTCCTTGGCGGCGTTGACCATCGCCCTGTAGTCGTCCGGCGGGGTGTTCGACTTGGGTGCTTCGATACCGGCTTCGGGATAAGCGGACAGCGTGCGCTGGTCGAGCGGCCGGTCGAGCGCATCGACGACGTCACTCAACCGCTCACGCGCCCGGGCGTAGGCAGCGATCGCTGAAACGCCGCGTGCCGGATAGACCGGTGCGACAACGGTGACCTCATCCTTTACCGCATCGAAGATCGCCATCACGGTCGGGCGGATCATCAGCCCGTCGGGCAGTTCCAGGGTATCCGGGTTGGCGTCCGGCAACTCCTCCATCAGCCGCACCATGTCGTAGCCCATGTAGCCGAACAGGCCGGCCGACATCGGCGGCAGGTCCTCGGGCAGAGCGATGTGGGTCTCCGCCAGCAGATTACGGAGCGACTGCAGCGGCGCCTCGTCGTCGCGCTCAAACGATCCTTCCGGATCGACGAGGGCCCGGCGGTTGACCAGGGCGCTGCCGCCGTCAACCTTCCAGATCAGGTCCGGGTTGAGGCCGATCATCGAATAGCGCCCGCGCACCGCACCGCCTTCGACTGATTCCAGCAGGAAACTGTAACGCACATCGCGCGCCAGCTTGAGCATCGCCGAGACCGGGGTCTCCAGGTCGGACACCAGCCGGCAGGACAGCACCTGCGGCAGTCCTTCGGTGTAGCGGGCAGCGAACTGGTCGGCGTCGGGGGAAATCAGCATGATGATTCAGGTAAAGCGCAACCGGGCGGTTGCGGGCTCACTGCTGCCTCCCCGACACGTAATTGAGGCGTTCCTGATTGACCGTCACACCCAGCTCGGTCTGCAGGTCGGCCAGGTACTGGGCGTAGAGATCGTCAGTCAGGCCATTGGTCAGCACCTGCTTGATCGCCTTGGCTTCATCGGAGTTGGCATCGAACGGAGCGGCAAACACCGGGCTCGACTTCATCAGCCGGAACCCCTGGCCATCGCCTTCGAGGGCCACCGCATAGCCATCCTCGGGAGCGGCGAACAACGCTCCGACGGCAGCGGCGTCGAAGGCCTCGCTGGCTTCGTTGCGCTTGATGCCGGTCTGCAGTTTGATTTCAGCACCGGCTTCCGTGGCCAGCGCTTCCAGGCTCTCGCCACCCTCGGCGCGTTTCACCAAAGCTTCGCCACGCTTCAACAGCGCACTGCGCAGTTGGCGTGCCTTCCATGCCTTGATCGCATCGGCCCTGACGTCGTCGAGCGGCTTGGTGGATGCGGCGATCACATTGCTGACCGCAAACCAGGTGAAACCGTCCTGGCCGGTAGTCAGCGCGTCGTTCTCAATTCCGACATCGCTGTCGAAGGCGGCGCCCATGATGTCGCCAAGATCGGTGATGCCGCTGAACGCCTCGCCTTCAGCCGTGTTGCCGGACCGGTCGAGGGCGGGGGTGGAGACGATGCCGAGGGACAGCGACTTGGCGATCTCGTCCAGTGACTGGCCGCCGGCCCGGGCGTCTTCGACCTTGTCGTGCACGTTGAGCACTTCGTCACGGGCCCGGTCGACCTGCAGCGTTTTCTCGATCTCCGCGCGCACCTGATCGAATGTCTTTTGTTCGCCGGGCGTAATGCCGGTGACCCGCAGCAGTGCAGTCGACAGCTTGCCCTTGACCGGCTGGCTGACTTCATTGAGGTCAAGCGCAAACGCAGCTTCGGCAAGCACCTTGTCGGGCAGCGTCTTGAGCGTCACTTCGCCCAGATTGATGTCCGTCGCGCTCAGACCCCGTTCCTTGGCGATGTCGTCGAAGCTGGTGCCGCCGGCGATCTTGTCGCGAGCCGCCTTGGCATCGGCATCGGAGGAAAAGGAGATCTGCTGCACCGTGCGCTTTTCCGGAGTGCCGTAGTCCTCCTTGCGCTGTTCATAGTAGGCCTTCAGGTCCTCCTCGCTGACCGTGACACGGTCCGACAGGCTCTCCGGCGAAATCTGCAGGACGGCCAGTTCGCGCCGCTCGGGCACGGCGAACAGCTGCTTGTTGCTGTCATAGAAGGTCTTCAAGTCGCTGTCAGAAGGATCGGCGACGTCATCCGGCGATCCCTTGACGATGAAATAGCGCGCGTCGCGCTGCTCGTTGCGGTTCTTGTAGGCGACGTCGATCAGGGTGCGCGGCACCCCGACGCCCTGCTGCAGTGTGTTGGCGATCGACTGGCGCAACAGGCCCTGGCGTTCTGAGGCTACGAAAGTCTGCTCGGTGAGCCCGTTCGATTGCAGCAGCCGGCGGAACTGATCGGCATTGAACTGGCCCTGTGAGTTCTGGAAGCGCCGGTCATTGGCGATTCGCTGGGCCACGGTCTCGCCGGAAATCGCCAGCCCGAGCTTGTCCGCCTCGGCTTCAAGCGCGGCATCGCGCAGCAACTGGCCAAGCACCTGCCGGTCGAGCCCGATGGCGCGTGCCTGGTCGGGCGTCAGCTGACGCCCGGTCTGGCTCGACAGTACCCGCAGTTGCCGGTTGAAGGTGTTCTGGAACTCGGTGCCGGAAATCTGCCGCGTTCCGACCTCGGCCAGCACATCCGACTGGCGTCCGGAGAAGACGTCGGACACGCCCCATACGGCAAAACTCGCCGCCAACAGCACTATGAACGCCTTGGCGACCCAGCCGCCGGCCTTGGAGCGCATCGAGCCTAGCATCAGACCTGTTCCTTCATGTTTGCGCCCGGCGCAAATCGCCTGTAGCGGGCGCCGCGCAATATATGGCCGTGGGCGCCCCATAGCAAGGATTGCCGGACCGGCTTCCGGTTGTCTCTTCGCTTTGTGATCAGCCTCTGCTAATGAACGGTCAGGTAGGCGATGCGGGGAGGCGATTCCATGGCCAACAAACCACCACGGGCACTGGTTGCCGGCAACTGGAAGATGAACGGCACCAGGACGGCGCTGAAGGAGATCAGGCTGCTGTCGGGAATGCTCAAGGGCGTGCGGCTGAAGTGTGACGTGATGATCTGTCCGCCAGCCACACTGCTGAGCAAGATCCGCGACCTGACCAGATCGTCGCGCATCATGACCGGTGGCCAGGATTGCCACGCAAATGCATCAGGCGCCCATACCGGCGACATTTCAGCGGAGATGTTCAAAGATGCCGGGGCCGATGCGGTCATTGTCGGCCATTCGGAACGCCGCGCCGACCACGGCGAGAGCAATGCCGATGTGCGCGCCAAGGCGGAAAGCTGCCACCGCGCCGGCCTCACCGCCATCATCTGCGTTGGCGAGACCTTGGCCGAGCGTGAGGACGGTGCGACATTGCGGGTGATATCGGCGCAGTTGAAGGGCTCGCTACCCGACGGCGCCACCGCCGCCAACACGGTCATCGCCTACGAGCCGGTATGGGCCATCGGCTCCGGCCTGACGCCGACGCCGTCGGAAATCGCCAAGGTCCACAACCATATCCGCAAGCGGCTCGCCGCGCTCGCCGGGGAGAAGCAGGGCGCCGAGATGCGCATCCTCTACGGCGGCTCGGTCAAACCGGGCAATGCGGCGGAACTGATGGCGGTGGACAACGTCAACGGCGCCCTGGTCGGCGGGGCCAGCCTAAAGGCCGCCGACTTCATCGGCATCATTCAGGCCTATGCCTGATCGAATCCGGTCATCGTACCAGATGTATCATTGAAATTGCCGCGCAATCGCGCTACATGCCGCCCAACTTCTTTTGACAAGTCCGGAAACCGGCTATGGAAACCATTCTGCTCGTCGTTCATCTGCTGATCGCCCTGGCGCTGATCGGCGTCGTCCTGCTGCAACGCTCCGAAGGCGGCGCGCTGGGAATCGGTGGCGGCGGCGGAGGTGGCGGCGGCGCACTGTTTTCCAGCCGAGGTGCGGCCAACATGCTGACCCGGACGACGGCCATGCTGGCCGCGTCTTTCTTCGTCACGTCCATGCTGCTGACCATCATGGCCCGCGGCACCTCGGAGCCGGGTTCGGTGTTCGACAGTGTCCAGCCGCAGCAATCCGGCACCGCCACCGGCGACGGCAGCGCCCCGGCCCCCACCACCCTGCCGCAGCTCCCGGGCACCCTTGAGCCGACCGAGCCGCAGGTTCCGGTGACAGAGTAGTGCTCTAGCTGTCAGGCCCTTAGATCATTGCGACGCAATCGATCTCGATCAGCATGTCTTTGTAGGCGAGGTAGGAGAACGGGATGCCGGTAGAGGCCGGGCCCGGATCACGGTAGTAGCCGGCCCGGATCGATGCGTTTGCCAGCAGGTCTTTCTGGCCCTTGGTTCCGGCATAAAAGGTGTTGATTTTGACCAGATGCTCAAAGTCGAGGCCGAATTCCTGCAGGACGCGCTGAATGTTTATCATCGCCGTGTGGGTTTGCGCCGTGATGTCGCCCGGATCGATAACGGCGCCTTGCGGCGTGAGCGAAACCTGGCCGCCGAGAAACACCAGGTCACCGACTTTCAGCCCGTGGCGGTAAGGCAGATGAACCGGCCAGTCCCAATGACCGGTCGGCCAGACAGCCTGACGCGGCAGGCGGCTGCCGTCGCGGCCTCGCATGGCAATGACATCGTACCGCACCATCGCATCCTTGTCCGGCAGCCGCGTGAGTGACAGGCCGGTGGCGACGGGACCGGGCTCGCGGTAGAATCCGGCCCGGATCAGCGCGGCCTCTTTCCATTCTTCCTGGTCGCCCGGTTCGACATTGAAGGCGTTGGCTTTGACGGCGTCGTTCAAATCGGCACCGAGGCACTCCAGCAGGCCGTTGAGCTTGTTCAGAACGATAGTGCTTTGCGCGGACAGGCTGCCGGGATGCTTGATAGAGCCTGTGGAGTCATGGGCAGTCTGGCCGCTGGTGAAGATCATCTCGCCAACCCGCAGCGCATGACTCAAGGCAGGCGGCAAGGCAGGGCCATCAGGGCTCCAGGCCGAAATGCGGGCAAGACGTTCACCATTCTGGCCGCGCATGGCGATGGCCTCGACCTCGATCGACAGACCATCGAAGCAGTTGGTCTCAATGGGCACCAAGGTTATGGCCGGGCCGGGCTCCGGACCGGTGCCGAGCATACCGGCAATCGTCTCGAGGATGAGGTGTTCGTCGGTCGTGGTGGCAATCACGTAAAAGGCTGTGATTTTCACCAGGTCGCCCGGTTCGGCATGCATGCCGGCCAGGACATCGAATACGCCCTGCATGGCAATTTGCGTTTGGGCAACGATGTCATCCGGCTTGGTGACTTTCGCTGTACCGCTAATATCAGCCTGGCCGCCGATGAAAATCATCTCGCCACAGGCAAGGCCGTGACTGTGATTGAGCGGAATGCCGATCGATAGATGACCGTCGGGATGGTAGCGGTGGCGGGGCAGCATGGTTATGTCTCCATCTTGATTGCAGCGATGCCAGTCTAGGGCCTGTGGACATTCAGGGTTACAGTGCTGGCGAGGCCCATCTTCAGGGTCGTTCGTCGTCGAATATGCCAGCATGTCCTTCCTCCAAACACCCCTGAACCTGAACCAATCCTGTCAAACCAGCGCTATAACCCTGAATGTCCACAGGCCCTAGAGTCACTTTTGACAATGCCGAGTCATTTGATGGGACAAATTCGTCCAGCCCGGCAAGTCATGGCGAGCGGCGCGATGTGGTGCATCGGGCAAACGGCATGTCCCTGGTTTCAGCCAGTTTGGATTGGCATCTCCTTGAAAATCGGGCACATTGGGTTCTGGATCACAGCTGCAATCGGGATCGGGAGAATGAAGCCAATCAAGCCGGATGAGCGCCGGGTCGTCAACATCAACTCCGGCGGCTATAAATCATGGGTCAACGCCGACGGCAGCGACAGCGGAACCAGCGTACTGACGCTCAACGAAGACCTGCCGCTTGGAACCGGGTTTCATGTTTACAAGATGGCGCCCGGGTCTTCCAGCGAAGCTCATGAGCATAACGGCAATGAAGAGTTCCTGGTGCTCGAGGGCGAGATAACCGACAACGACGGCACCGTGTACTGCAAAGGCGATCTGGTGTGGCTGAAGGACGGAACCCAGCACTGGTCGCACACCGAACACGGCTGCCTGATTGCTGTCTACATTCCCGGGCCGGAACGCACTTCGGAGAAATGAGCGCCGTGACCAAACAACTTGCCGTATCAAAGACCGAACTGCCGCCACTGCCGAACGACTGGGAACGCAGCGGACTGCCTGCCTGGGCCTACACCAGCGCGGCCCTGCTCGAGTTGGAAAAAGACATCCTGTTCAAGCGTCACTGGCAACTGGCGGGCCATGTCGGCAACGTTCCGGAGCCCGGCGACTACTTCTGCTTCGATGTGGCCGGTGAACGCGCCCTGATCGTGCGTGACAAACAGGGTGACATCAGGGTGTTTCACAACGTGTGCCGGCACCGGGGCTCGCGCGTCGTTGCGCAGGAGGCAGGCAAGTGCGGCACGGCGCTGGTGTGTCCGTTTCACGGCTGGTCGTTCAACCTGGACGGAACCTTGCGAAGCGTCCCGCACCCGCGCTCGCTGCCGTCACTGGAGGCGGAAGAACACGGGTTGCTGCCGGTCGAATTCGAGATCTGGCATGGGCTGGTCTTCGTACGATTTCTGCCTGGTCCGCAGCCCGGCGTGGCCGAAATCATGGCCCGGCACGAAAACGAAATCGCGCCCTACCGCATCGCCGAGATGGTGCCGACCGGGCCCTTCTGGTCGGACGGTATCGATGCCAACTGGAAATGCGTTCGTGATGTCGACAACGAAGGCTACCATGTTGCCATCGCCCACCCCGGTTTGCAGGACCTGTACGGCCACAGCTACTTCGACGAAGCCTGGCAGGACGGCACATCGCGCTCGTTTGCGTCTTTCGACGACAAGGAAGCGCGGCTGTGGAGCGTGCGCAACTACAAGGCCATGTTGCCCCAGGTGACGCACCTGCCGGAAAGCCATCGCAATGCCTGGTTCTACATTGGCCTGTTCCCCAATGCGGTGCTGGCATTCTATCCCGAGAGCGTCGCCTTTTATCAGGAGTTCCCCCTCGCGGTGGGCAGGACGCTGCAGCGTGGCGGCGACTATGTGCTGCCGGGCGAAACGCGGCAGTTGAAGGTTGCCCGCTATCTGAGCGACCGCATCAACCGGGAGACCAGTCAGGAGGACATTCAACTGACAATCTGGTCGAACGAAGCGGCCCATTCCAGCGGTTACCAGGGGATCATCCTGTCCGATCTCGAATACGGCGTGCGCGACTACCACGATCAGCTGCGCGCGGTCATGCCGGTGCTGAACGAAAGCGCCGAGCCGCCAGCCGGTACGCTTGCGGACATCAATGACGCTATGCTGAACGGCGCTTGACCGGCGGGACGGTCAGCCGGTTCTTCCACCCGCGATCCTGTCGGCCATGTCCGCACCAAGCCACCGCTGCATGGCCGCGACGGCAAACTCCTTGGCACCGAGCAGTCCGGTGTCATAGGCGCCGCTCTCAAGCCCCTCCTGAACCGACTCGATCAGCCCGGTGTCCTCGGCGCCCACCTGGTAGTTGATCCGGATGTTCAGCTTGCGCACAACTCGCAGCTGGCGATCGGTTGTCGGCAGGCCGTAGCCGCGGTATCGCAACTCGCTGGTACCCGGGCCGGTCGGGACGACATGGAAGTAGTCGATCATGTCAGGGTACACATCGAAGGCCACGTCGGGATACAGGACGAAATAAGACCACCTGCGGCGCTGTTCCGGCGGCAGGTGCTCCTGGTCCGGCAGCAGCGAACCGTAATGCCGCCCGGACCAGCCCTTGGGTTTTTCGCGCATGTCGTGGCTCAGCCGGATCAGCCGCTGATCGTCGAATGGCTGGCGGTCGTATTTCATGCCCATCAGGCTGAACAGGCCGGGGTGCCCGGTCGGGAAATGATAGTCTTCCAAATAGTTGTCCCACACGTTCTTCCAATCGGCCCGGACCGGCTCGCGGTCTTCATCGTAGAGGCTGGTCATGTCTTCAAATCGATAGGGCGCCAGCTCATCGGCGACCGGCGCGAAGCGTTCCGCCACGCTGGCGCCGCCATGCTTGAAACGAATGAAGACGAAACCGAGGAAGACCTCGCATTCGACCGGCTTGAGGCCGAATTTGCCGCTATCGAACGGCGGAAAGGCCTTTTGCGCCGCGATCGCCTTCAACGTGCCTTTGTCGTCGAAACCCCAGGAGTGATAAGGGCACCTGATCAATCCGGCGCAGTTTCCCTGACCCGAAACGACGGCGTGCGCCCGATGTGGGCAGACATTGTGGAAGGCCCGGATGAGGCCGTCTTCGCCACGGATGACAAATGCCCGCTTGCCCAGCCCGTCGAACGTCTCGAAGTCGCCGGCGTCCGGGATGTCGTTCTGATGGCAGACAATCTGCCAGGCGGGCAGGTGAACCCGCTCGACTTCAGCTTCGTAGAAGTCTTGGTCGCAATAGGTCCAGGCCGGCAGGGTGATCGGCAAGCCCTCTTCTGCCTCAGCTACCGGCTGTTTGTCTGGTGCTTGCGTGGGTGAGCGCCGGGCAAAGGTTTTCGGCAACACACTCTTCAAAAACAGTTCGCAGGTTTCGATGGCCGCAGTACGGTTGAAGCGCTCCTGTTCGACCAGGATGTCCTGCCACAGGACATCCAACAGGCCGCAGAGGCCCTTCGCCAGCGCATGCGGATTGTTCGGCGAGTCTTCGTTGGCGCAGGCCTGCTCGATCAGGTCCTGAACGCAATAGAGATGAAACGCTTCAACGGAACTGCAGACCGCGACGTATTCGCTGCGCGCCGGGGCTTCGCCCCAAAAGGAGTACCACACAGCAACCTTGGCAGGCTCGCAGACTGTGGGATCGAAGGATGCGGCGACCAGTCTCAGCAATCTGTTCGCCAAACAATCCTGCTGATCCTCAATTGCGGCCCGGACAACTGCAACGAACTCATCCATCACGGCCTGCAGGGTCGCCGTCAACAGTTGCTGTTTCGAATTGAAATGGAAATTCACCATACCCGCCGTCAGTCCGGCGCGCGTGGCAACATTGTGCACCGTCGTGCGCGAAAGCCCCTCTGCGGCTATGCATTGAATCGTCGCCCGGATCAATTGCTCCCGCCGAACCTGTGGCAGTTCACGCACATTTGACGCCCTGCGGGTTGGTGTTTCTCCTGCATCGCTGTTTGGCGGGACAACTTTTGTCATGTCACCCTCTGCTGATTGGTTCGGACACTTATTAAACACATGTTTAGCCGATCTTGACAGGCACAGCAAGTTATCGAATAGTCATTCAATTGGGGGGCCGCGATGAACCTTGATCTGACACGTAACAGCTACGACACAATCGCCTTGACGGAAATGGACAAGGCGCATCATGTCCATCCCTGGCAGCATTTCGCGACAATGGACAGCGACGGCCCGGTGATCATCGCCTCTGCGGACGGCGTTCACCTGGAGGACACCAGCGGGCGGAGGCTCCTCGACGGCATTGCCGGCATGTGGTGCGTGAACGCAGGCTACGGCCGCCACGAAATCGTTCAAGCCATGACCGAACAGGCCATGCGCCTGCCATACTCCAACACCTTCACCGATGTCAGCAATCCGCCGGCCGCGGAGCTCTCGGCAAAGCTGGCCGGGTTGGCGCCTGACGGCATCGGCCATGTGTGCTTCACCACGTCCGGATCGGCTGGAAACGACACAGCGGTCCGGCTGGCGCACTACTATCACTCGCGGCGCGGCAAGCCGTCCAAGCGACACGTGATCTGCCGCATGGATGCCTACCACGGCTCGACCTATCTCGGCTCGTCGCTCGGCAATCGCGTCGGAGACCGCTCGCCGCATCTCCGGTACGAGGAGGACTGGATCCACCATTTGTCGTCGCCGAACCCTTACCGCCGGCCCGACGGGGTCAGCGAGGAGGCATTTCTGGATTTCCTGGTTGCCGAATTCGAGGCCAAGATCGAGGAGCTTGGCGCGGATAACGTGGCACTGTTCGTAGCCGAGCCGGTTCAAGGCTCCGGCGGAGTAATCGTTCCGCCGCAGGGATATCACGCCGCCTTCAAACGGGTCTGCGAGGCACACGATATTCTGTACGCCGCCGATGAAGTGGTAACGGCATTCGGCCGCCTGGGGCACTTCTTTGCATCCGAGGACGAGTTCGGCATGGTGCCGGACATCATCATCACCGCCAAGGGGTTGACCTCGGCCTACTTCCCGCTGGGTGCCGTGCTGTTCAGCGATGCGATGTATGACGCCATGGCCGGCGGCCAGAACGGTGAAATCGATCCAGGCGACTATTTTCCGCACGGCTTTACCTTTTCCGGCCATCCGATCGGTTGCGCGGCGGCCCTGAAGAACATCGAGATCATCGAGAGGGAAGACCTCCTGGCCAATGCCCGCGATGTCGGCGACTACTTCGAGGCGCGCATGAAGACGCTGGCCGACCTGCCGCTGGTCGGCGATGTGCGCGGTCGCCGCCTGATGGTCTGTGTCGAGTATGTGGCCGACAAGCAGACCAAGGAACTGCTGCCGAACGAGGTCAATATTTCCAAGCGTATCGTGCGGCATTGCGAACGCAACGGGCTGATGGTCCGCCCGATTGCCCACCTCAACGTGCTCTCGCCACCCCTCACAATTACCCGCGATCATGTCGACCAGATCGTCGACACGCTGGGTGAAGCGGTCAGGCAGGTCGCAGCGGAACTGAGCTGAAAGTGGTCCTGGTCAGACGCTGCGGCCGGCCAGAAGTCCCTCATAGACGGCCTCTTCGGCAGACCGCGGGCTGCGGCAGTCACCAGCCAGCGTGACCGGCAGCCCGCTTGCGCGCAACTCGGCTTCAATGCCTGTCTCAGGCCGATGTCCCTGCGCGATGACCAGCGTGTCCATGTCTGTGCACTCAATCGCCTCGCCGGACAGCGTGTGCATGAAGAACGCGGTGTCGCCCATAGCGCCGAAGAACCGGGCATAAGGTACGATCTCGACATTGAGTTTGTGCAGCTGCCCGAGCCAGTGCCAGCGCATGTATTTCTGCAAATTTTGGCCGGCCATCTCGCCATCGACACATAGCCGAACATGCGATCCTTCGCGGGCAAGTTTCTCCGCAAGACCCAATCCGGTCCAGTCGCAGCGCCAGTCGGCGATCACCACCGAAGCACCGGGATTGACCTCGCCCTTCAGGACCTGCCAGGCATTGACCGCGTGAACCTCGTCGGCAATGTCGACATCGGGCAGGTAGGGCGTGGCACCCGTTGCCATGATGATCGCATCGGGTCGAAGCGCTTCGATTTCGGCACGCCCGACACGGGAATTCAGCCTGATCTCGACGCCGGCAAGCTCCATTTCGCGGCGCAGATTGGTGATTATGCCGCCAAATTCGGCGCGCCCGGGCAGCAGTTGGGCCAGCAGTGTCTGACCTCCGAGCTGTCCCGTCGCCTCACACAGCGTGACGCGATGTCCGCGCCCGGCGGCGACGGCGGCCGCCTTCATGCCCGCCGGCCCGCCGCCGACAACGACGATGTGCCTGGGCGTTTCGGCCCTTGGTGGAGACTGCAAGTCGCGCTCACGCCCGCTCACCGGGTTCTGTATGCAGGAAATCCGCACGCCCATGTGGTAGTGACCGATACACGCCTGGTTGCAACCGATACAGGCGCGAATGTCGTCCAGCCGCCCGGCCATCGCCTTGTTCGCCATGTCGGGATCTGAAATCATCGCGCGTGTCATGCCGCACATGTCAGCCTGGCCCTGGCTCAGGATTTGCTCGGCCAGTTGGGGCTGATTGATGCGTCCCGCAACGAAGACCGACTTGCGGACCTGGGCCTTTATCGTCCCGGCTTTGGGCGCGAGATAGGCGTGCCCGATCTGCATCGGCGGCACCACGTGCACCGATCCCGCCAACCCCATCATCGAACCGGTCGTAACGCTCAGGTAATCGAGTTCAGGTTCCTCATTAAGGCGCTTGCAGATGGCCAGCCAGGCAGTCTCATCCAGTCCATCGGGTTCGAATTCTTCGGCCGACATCCGCATGCCGACAACCTTGTCCGGCCCGACGGTCCGGCGCGTCGCCTTCAGCATTTCGGTGACAATGCGAAAGCGGTGTTCCGGCGATCCGCCGAACTCGTCGGTGCGGTGGTTGGTCAGCGGGTTGAGAAACTGGGCGATGAGCATGCCATGACTGGCCGTCAGTTCGACGCCGTCCAACCCGGCCTCGATCATCCGCCCGGCCGCCCTGGCAAAGGCATCGATGATGAACCAGACATAGTCATTCGACATTTCCCGCGGCATGCAGTGGAACCGGTGGTCGGGCACCACCGAAGGTGCATAGGCGACCCGCTGGAGGCCGTCCTGGGCATATGTTATGCGGCCGCCATGGTTGATTTGGCCGAACAGTCTGGTGCCGTGGCGGTGGACGGCGTCGGCCACCTTGCGATAGCCCGGAATGCAGTCGTCGGAGCTGGCGTCAAGATAATAGGGCGCCGAGACCTCATCGCTGTTCGGACGTGACGATTCCATGACGATCAGGCCGGCGCCGCCGCGTGCCCTTGCTTCGTGATAGGCAACCATGTCGTCGCCCGGCGCGCCGTTGCGGGCCAGGATCGTCTGGTGCGCTGTGGAGAAAATCCGGTTGCGGATTTCGCAGGCCCTAATGATGTGCGGCGTGAACAGATGCTTGAAACTCACAACCACGTGCCTCCCATCTCGACACAAGCAAACCGAGGTGTCGTGGCTCGGACGCCGGGAGGGGCAAAAACCTTCCCCAAGGGCACGTTTACTTCGGCTTGACTCTCTGGTTTCAGCCAAACTATCTTTTAAATGACTGTTTAAATAGTCAACCATGAATATCCGGGCGACGAAATCCTTTGGCATGCTGGCTTTGGCTCACAAATATCGACACGGGCTGTGCTGACTGCGACCGGGCTTCTGCGCGGTGATGGGGTTCATGGGGTCATCTAGTTTCAGGGAGGAAACGGAACAATGAAACTCACAACCCAACTGAAGACGCTGGCCTGCGTCGCCGCTGTAGGGGCGTTGCTCACCGGTCAGGCGATCGCACAAGAGCGTGTCCTGAAGGTTACCAACTGGGCCGAGTATATCGGCGCCGACACCATTGCAAACTTCGAGAAAGAATACGGCATCAAGGTCGTCTACGACAACTACGAGTCGGTCGAGGCGATTGACGCCAAACTGCTCGCCGGCGACAGCGGTTATGATGTGGTGTCTCACGCGGCGTCCCAGATCGCCCGTCTGATCAAGGCCGGAGGCATTCTGCAGCCGATCGACAAATCGAAGCTGGACAATTTCAAGAACATCGACGGGGCCGTGATGGCCCAGTTGTCCAGCAAGTGGGACCCGGACAACAAGTACGTTGTTCCCTTTATGTGGGGCACGCACGGGGTTACCTACAACAAGGAGCTGGTGCTTGAGACCTACCCCGATGCACCAATCGGCTCGATCGACATGATTTTCGATCCCAAGCACATGAAGGAACTCGCCAAGTGCGGTGTCTCGTTCCTTGATTCACCGACCGACATGATCCCGATGGCTCTGGCCCACCTGGGCCTGCCGCCGGATTCAACCAAGAAGGCCGATTACGAGAAGGTCGGCGCGCTGCTTAAGGAAATCCGCCCGTACGTCAAGACGTTCGACAACTACGCCTACCAGAGGATGCCCCAGAAGGAATTCTGTGTATCGACGACCTGGGGTCCCGACGGACTGCTGGCGATGTCCGGTGCCGAGGAGGCCAAGACCGGCGTGGTGCTCGATTTCTTCCTTCCGGAAGGCAAGGGCAAGGCGAACTTCTGGGTTGATGGCTGGGTTATTCCCGCCGATGCCAAAAACGTCGAGGAAGCGCATCTGTTCCTCAACTACATGATGCGCCCGGAAGTGGCCGCCGGCGACAGCAACACCACCTGGTACGCCTCGGCAAACGTTGCGGCCAAGCCGATGATCGACAAGGCCGTAACCTCAAGTCCTGCTGCCTATCCGACACCGGAACAGGTGGCCGACATGTATACGCTGAACCCGTTGCCGCCGAAGGTTGAAAAGGTTCGCACGCGAACCTGGACCGACTTCAAGGCCGCCAACTAGGCCGCGATTGGGCACCCTGGTTGCATCCCCGGCGCGCAAGTTGCCGGGGTGCAACTCTTCAAAGCGCGCAATCAAGGACGAGGTTCAGTATGGCCGGTGATCCGACCGCCAGCGACATGCCATGGCTTGACACCGACGCTGAGCCGATGGTTCGCGTCAGGGGGGTAACGAAGAAGTTCGGCGAGGTCACGGCCGTAGACAACATCGACCTCGATATTTACCGGGGCGAACTCTTTTGCCTGCTCGGCGGTTCCGGGTGCGGCAAGACCACCTTGCTTCGGATGCTGGCCGGTTTTGAAGCGCCCACCTCGGGCACGATCCTGATCGATGGCAGCGACATGTCGACGGTGCCGCCCTATGAGCGCCCGACGAACATGATGTTTCAGAGCTACGCGCTGTTCCCGCACATGACGGTGGAAAAGAACATCGCCTTCGGACTGAAACAGGACAAGCTGCCGAACGATGAAATCGACCACAAGGTCCACGAAGTACTAAAGCTGGTTGAGCTCCAGGACTACAAGAAGCGCAAGCCGCAACAGCTGTCCGGCGGGCAACGCCAGCGAGTGGCGCTGGCGCGGGCGCTGGTCAAGGAACCCAAACTCCTGCTGCTCGACGAGCCGCTCGGTGCGCTGGACAAGAAGCTGCGCGAGCAAACCCAGTTCGAGCTTGCCAATATTCAGGAACAGGTCGGCATCACCTTCGTTGTCGTGACCCACGATCAGGAAGAGGCAATGACGCTGTCCAGCCGGATTGCGGTGATGGATGCCGGCAAGCTGGCACAGATCGGCACGCCGACCGAAATCTACGAATTCCCCGAAACGCGCTTCGTTGCCGATTTCATTGGGTCGGCGAACATCCTGGAAGGCAAGGTTACCGAAAACAGCCGGGACCATGTCCGGGTCGAAACCGATCTTGGTGAGGTCTACATCGACCACGGGCAGTCGGTGAAGGAAGACAGCCGGGTGTGGATCGCCATACGCCCGGAAAAGATGCACCTGAGCAAGACGGCACCGAAGGGACGCAAGTCCACCTCCAACCGGGCGACCGGAAAGGTCGATGACATTGGTTACCTGGGCAATACGTCCATCTACAAGATCCGTCTCGACAACGGTCTGATCGTTGACGTCACGGCGCCCAATCAGATCAGGCCCAAGAGCCGGACCCATCAGATCACGTGGGAGGACACCGTCTATCTCAGCTGGGATCCGTCAAGCGCGATGTTGCTGAAGACATGAGCGTGGACACGGGCAACACGGCCACGGGTTCGGCGGCGGAGCCGGAAGGCATTCTTCGCAGGCTCGCCCGGCGCGCGCAGACCGGATGGCGTTCCATCGTCGTGTTCATCCCCTATGCCTGGCTGCTGATCTTCTTCCTGCTGCCGTTTTTCATCGTTGCCAAGATCAGTCTGGCGGAGATCGTCATCGCCAGCCCACCGTTCTCCAGCATGATCGAGTGGACCGATGAAGGCGTCATGAACATCCGTCTGGTGTTCGACAACTTCGTCTACATCCTGACCGACAACCTGTACTACCGGACCTATTTCAACTCTTTGAAGATCTCGGTCATATCGACTATTGCCTGTCTGTTGATCGGTTATCCCATGGCCTATGGCATCGTCCGCTCAGGGCCTGTCGCCAAGCGACTGTTGCTGTTTGCGATCATACTGCCGTTCTGGACGTCGTTCCTGCTGCGCGTGTACGCCTGGATGGGCCTTCTGGCCGATCGCGGGACGATAAACAATCTGCTGATGTCGCTGGGGCTGATCGATGAGCCTATCCGCATGCTGTACACCGAGTTCGCTGTCTATGTCGGCATCGTGTACACCTATCTGCCGTTCATGATCCTGCCGCTGTACGCCAACATGGAGCGGCTCGACAACACCTTGACCGAGGCGGCGGCGGATCTCGGTTCGCGCCCTGCGAACACATTTGTGAAAGTCACGTTGCCGCTGACTGTTCCCGGTATCATCGCCGGCTCTTTGCTCGTGTTCATTCCCGCGACTGGCGAGTATGTCATCCCGGACCTGCTCGGCGGCGGTAACGTGCTGATGATCGGACGGCTGCTGTTCAATGAGTTTTCGGCCAATACTGACTGGCCGGTCGCCTCGGCGGTCGCCATCGTGCTGCTGGTCCTGCTGGTGCTGCCGATGACGATCTACCAGTACTACCAGGGCAAGGCGGCAGAGGAGCAGTAGATCCATGTACGGCAAACGCTCCAGATTTCTGACCATCATGCTGACGATCGGCCTGGCGTTCTTCTACATCCCGATGATCCTGCTGGTGATCTATTCGTTCAACTATTCGAAACTGGTCCCGGTCTGGGGCGGATGGTCTTTGCGCTGGTATGAGGTGCTGTTCAAGTCCGAGGAAGTGTGGAATGCGGTTGCGCTCAGCCTGAAGATTGCGGTCGTCAACGCCACGTTCGCCACCTTGCTGGGAACGCTGGCAGGCCTGGCGATGGTGCGCTTCGGCCGGTTCAGGGGCCGGACTCTGTTTGGCGGAATGCTTGTCGCACCGCTCGTCATGCCGGAGGTCATCACCGGCCTGTCGTTGCTGGTCTTGTTCATCACCCTGAAGCAGGTGATCGGCTGGCCGACCGAGCGCGGATTTGCGACCATCACCATCGCCCATATCACGTTTTCGCTGGCTTATGTGGCCGTGATCGTTCAGGCACGTCTGACGGGGATGGGGCAGACCTTGGAAGAAGCGGCATTGGATCTCGGCGCCAGGCCGTTCAAGGTGCTGACAGCAATCACGATCCCGCGTCTCGCGCCGGGAATGATCAGTGGTTGGCTGCTGGCGTTCACTCTGTCGCTCGATGATCTGGTCATCGCCAGCTTTGTCACGGGGCCGGGCGCAAACACCTTGCCGATCCTGATCTTCTCACGCATTCGGCTCGGCCTGCGGCCCGACATCAACGCGCTGGCCACGATCATCATCCTGTTTGTCGCCGTCTGCGTGGCGATCGCGGCATTGCTGATGTTCTACCAGCAAAGGCGCCAGGAACTCGATCAGCAGATTGCTGACCGGGGAGGGGAGTGAACGATGTGTATCTCCTCACTCAGTTCCTACCGCGCAACGGTGTGTGCCGGAACCTTCCCGTCAGGCGCATCGCGTTAGATCGAAAAACTCGTCCCGCACCCGCATGAGGCTGTCGCGTTGGGGTTCTTGACCTGGAACTGGGCGCCGATCAGGTCGTCGACGAAGTCGATCTCGGAGCCGAGGACGTAGACGAGGGAGACGGAATCGATCAATACGGTAGCTCCGTCGCGTTCAATCACGAGGTCATCGTCCTTGGCGTCACCGTCCATGGAAAACTCATACTGGAAACCCGAGCAGCCGCCGCCGAGCACGGCGACGCGCAGCGCCTTGGCGGCCTCGTCCTTGGTGGTGATGGCATTGATGCGCCTGGCGGCGCGTTCCGACAGTGTGATGTTGGCGCTCATGGGGCGGTGGTTCGCACTCGATGGTTGGCTCTTACCGCAATATTTCGGTGGCGCCGCAGAGAATGTCAATAAGCCGGGACCGGCAGGATGACCTTGAAACCCTTTGCCAGCCACCCCGAGGAAACGCGCGGCCGCTTCACGCCGGAGCCGGAAAGTCCGCCGCGCAGCCCGTTTCAGAGAGACCGCGACCGCATTATCCATTCCGCCGCCTTCCGTCGCCTGAAGCACAAGACCCAGGTGTTCGTTTATCACGAGGGCGATCATTACCGCACCCGCCTTACCCACTCGCTGGAAGTGGCGCAGGTCGCGCGGTCGATCGCCCGCGCCATCGGGCTCAACGAGGACCTGACCGAGGCGCTTGCCCTGGCACATGACCTGGGGCACACGCCGTTCGGCCACGCCGGCGAGCGTGAGTTGGGTGTGTGCATGCGCGAATTCGGCGGCTTCGACCACAACGCCCAGTCATTGCGCATCGTCACCCGGTTGGAGCGGCGCTACGCCGGCTTCGATGGCCTGAACCTGACCTGGGAAACCCTCGAAGGCATGGTCAAGCATAACGGGCCCTTGACCGGCGCCGACGGCGCACCGCTTGGCCGGTATGCACAATCCGGCATTCCCGCCGTGTTGTCTGACTTTGCCCACGTCGGCTCACTGGAGCTGTCGACCTATGCTTCAGCCGAGGCGCAGGTCGCAGCGATCTCGGATGATATCGCCTACAATGCCCATGATATTGACGACGGACTGCGCGCCGGCCTGTTCGACATCATCGATCTGGGAGACATTCCATTGGCCGGCGACGCGCTGAGCGATGTCCTGAAACGGTGGCCGAAGCTCGATCGCACGCGCCTGATCCACGAAACCATGCGCCGGGTGCTGTCGTGGATGATCCAGGATGTGGTTGAGGCGACCGGTCGCAATACCGCCCGTCTCAAGCCGCCGGAAGCACAAGCCGTGCGGCGGCTAGCGGCGCCCCTGGTGTGTTTTTCTGCCCAGATGGCTGAAAAGAACCGCGTGTTGCAGCTGTTCCTGCGCCGCCGGATGTACCGCCACGACACAGTGACCCGGAACATGGACCGCGCCCGCCGCGTGGTGCGCGATCTGTTCGAGGCGTACATGGGCGACGCCGGCCTGATGCCGCAAAACTGGCGCGAGCAGGGATATGCCGACGACCAGAGCGAATTCGCCCGCCAGGTCTGCGATTTCATCGCCGGCATGACCGACCGCTACGCGATTGAACAGCACAAACGCCTGTTTGATTTGGATCCGCTGTTTCGGTGAGAGCGAGGCAAGGAGGTAAAACTCCATGCCCGCCGAAACCTATAGCATCATGATTTATGCCACGCACCGATCAGGCTGAATGATCATTCCGGCCAGGAACTCAGCAAAGTCGCGCGAGATCGGTGCCTTGCTTTGACATTCCATGAACAGGAACTGCCCTTGTGGGTTGCACTCGAGAAAGACAATTCGTCCCGACTGTTCCTCGATGAGGTCGATTACTCCGTAGTAAAGCCCCGCATCGGCGACGAATTTCCGGCATTTTGCCGCGACCTTCGCGCCAATTTGTACACACTTGGCGCCTTGTCCTGCCGAAGGCCTCCAATCAAGAGCATCGGATAAGATGCGGAAGGCCTGTACCTGCGGTCCAAAAACATTGACGCGATAGTGGCATGACGCGTCGATTTTCTCCTGTACCAGAAGCGGCGCGGCGGCGAGTGCCTTTGTGTCCGCAAGGATATCCTTGGTCGCCTCCAGCGTCAGCGGCGTGAAGGTATTCGTCCCTTGAAGCTTTTTTACAATTACTTTTCCGCTCAGCTTGTCTGAAAAAGCGTGGATCGCCGCGGCGTTGTTGCCACAATGGGTGGCGGGCAGCTGGAACCCGACCTCCTTGGCGGCCCGCATCTGCCACAGTTTGTTGTTGGCTCTACGGTCTGCGGCCAGTGGATTGACCACTGTCGCCCGCCGGGCCGCCCAGAGCAGTCCCTCCCAAGCTGCACGGCACTCTGCGTTTACGAACGCCCGGGCGTCTTCATCAAGCGTTTCGCATCCCTTCTGTCCAAGTCGTAACCGCCGTGCCCAAACCAAATCATAATGATCGGGGTCAAGGTGCATCCCGCCGGTCGAATCGTGGAAAGTAGCAGTATTTCGCCCTGCCAGGGCGTTGGCGGGGACGATATCCGTCCCCACCCCGAAGTCGTCACGCAGCCACTTTGCCACGGAATGAGCATGGAGGTCATTTTCATGGCTGATAAACAGGCAGCGTTTTGGCGGCGACATCAGTCCACGTCGCAGTCGTTGCCGGAATCAGTGCACGTTCCGCCCGATGACAGGATATCGCTCGCGCCGACCTTAACCCCGGCCCAATCTGCGATGCGCTTTTCCCAAGACGCCAGGGCTTCCTTTGCATCACGGTCCAAGATCTTGTTTGCTGCTGGTTGGTAAACGATCATGGTCGGCAGAGCGACCGTTTTTGCATCGTAGCTCATGTTGGTCTCCTTCAATCAGGGTGGGTTCGACGCTTTCGCGCCTTCTTAAAGTTGCCGTAACGTAAACTAACAGATTTTGTATCGTGTCGCAACTGACCAATTCTGAACTCCCGAAGATCGAAGGAAAATGCACGCCAATCTCAAGCGGCTGGCTGCGCGTGAACATTCCAGCTGAAGAATTCGCACAGCCAGCGCGTTGCGGCTGATGCCTGCATCCTTGTTTGACCTTGACCTGCTTTTGAGGTAATCCCCGCGAGGCGGCGGCAATCCTTACAAAAGACGGAAACTAACAGCGACATGAACCTGTTCGCGCATTTTTCTGACGTTGTCTCAGCAGCGCTGGCCACGCTGGCCGCCGATGGCGCGTTGCCGGGCGGGCTGGACACCTCGCGTGTCGTCGTCGAAGCGCCGCGCGATCCCGCCCATGGCGACGTCACCACCAACGCCGCGTTGGTGCTGGCCAAGCAGGCCGGAATGAACCCGCGCCGGATCGCCGAACTGCTTGTCGCCGCGCTGGACGGCCACGGCGACATCGAAGCGCTTCAGATTGCCGGGCCCGGCTTCATAAACCTGACCCTGTCGGCAGCATTCTGGCCGCGTGTCGTCAGGGCCGTGTTCGAAGACGGTGGCAGCTACGGTGCTTCACAGATCGGCGGTGGTGAAAAGGTCAATGTCGAGTATGTCTCGGCCAACCCAACCGGCCCGCTGCATGTCGGCCATTGCCGCGGGGCGATTTTCGGCGATGCCCTGGCCAGCCTGCTGCGGGAAACCGGTCACGCCGTTACCACGGAATACTACATCAACGACGCCGGCGCGCAGATCGACACCCTCGCGCGTTCGGCGCATCTGCGCTACCGCGAGGCGCTCGGCGAAGATATCGGCGAAATCCCTGCCGGGCTGTACCCCGGCGACTATCTCAAGCCGGTCGGCCGGGCATTGGCCGAAGCGCATGGCGCTGACTTCCTGAACGCACCGGAAGCCGAGTGGCTGGCGCCGGTGCGCGATACCGCCAGCACCATGATGATGGACCTGATCCGCGACGATCTGGCGGCTCTGGGCATTGCCCAGGACGTGTTTTCCTCGGAACAGGCGCTGCATGGCGAAAGCGGCGGCAAAGTGGCCGAGACCCTGGCCGATCTGCGCTTGCAGGGCCTGGTCTACGAAGGACGTCTGGAACCGCCCAAGAGCCTTTCAGCCGAGGAAAAGGCCGATTGGGAGGACCGCGAGCAGACCCTGTTTCGCTCCAGCGAGCATGGCGACGATACCGACCGGCCGCTGGTCAAATCGGATGGCAGCTACACCTACTTCGCCTCGGATGTAGCCTATGCCCTGGACAAGTTCGAGCGCGGCTATGCCAAAATGGTCTACGTGCTGGGCGCCGATCACAGCGGCTACGTCAAACGCCTGGAAGCCGTCATGCACGCGGTCTCGGGTGGCAAGGCCGAAGCTATCGTCAAGCTGTGTCAGCTCGTGAAGCTCTACCGGGGCGGCGAACCGGTTCGCATGTCGAAGCGGGCGGGGGATTTCGTGACCCTGCGCGACGTAGTGGACGAGGTCGGACCTGACGTCGTGCGGTTCATGATGCTGTACCGCAAGAACGAGGCACCTCTCGATTTCGACTTCCAGAAGGTGACCGAGCAATCACGCGACAATCCGGTGTTCTATGTGCAATACGCCCACGCGCGCATCTGTTCGGTGCTGAGAAACGCCGCTGAAGAGCTTGGCGCGGACGCCGTGTCGCAGGAAACGCTGTCTGGTGCTGACTTCGCTTTGCTGAGCGATGCCGCCGAACTTGACGTCATCAAGCGGATGGCCGGCTACCCGAAACTGGTCGAGGCCGCAGCGCAGAGTTATGAACCGCACCGGATCGCGTTTTATCTGTATGAATTGTCGAGCGAATTCCATGCGCTGTGGAACAGGGGCAAAGAATCACCTCAATTGAGATTTATTTTGCCGGATCAGATGCAGATGACGCAGGCACGGCTCGCATTTTTGCATGCGATTCGCTATGTTCTACGCAATGGGTTGCGAATCCTTGGCGTAAAGCCTGTGGAAGAGATGTAAATCGGGCATTCAGTTCATGGAAAACGATACGACGAACAAATCAGGCGGCGAGGACGGCGGCGCCAAGAAGAACTGGCGCGAACGCCTGGGCATCAACAAGGAACTGCCCAAGATTGCCGCTGAGTTTCGCGAGGAAAAGCGGGCGCCGCAACGGCCGGTCGTGAGCCGTCCCGCGGGCAGTGCGCCGACGCTGGAAGCCGCTCGAACCGGCCAGCCTGTCGCCCGTCCCGCGCCGATGGCACCGCGCCGGGCCGCGCCGGCAAAGCCGGCACAACCGGAAGCTTCCCGCTCGGCTGAAGCCTCCGCAGCAACGCCGCTGACGTCGAAGCAGCCACCCCAGCCCCCCGTGCAGCCGCCACGCCCGGAAATCCCGCAGAGTGATTTCAGCGCTAGATTGAGGGCACAGCGCGAGGCGGCAGAACGTCTGGCCCAGCAGCGTCATGTTGCGGGGCGCACGAGCTTTGCAGCCTCTCAGGCAAATGGTCAGGAACCAGACGGCAGCGCCGGTACGGCCGAACAGCCGGTCGCGGAGGCCGCCTCTGAGGCCTCAGAGGCGGGTGCCGCGCGTCCGAAGTTCACATTTGCGCCTGAGGAGTTCGAAGACACCTCCAGCGCCGCTGCCCCCGAACAGACCGCACCGGCGGCGCCGACCGCGCCGGTTGAGGTGGGTGTTGAGCCGGATGCAAGCCCTGTGGAACAGACAACAGCACCGGAGGCGCAGCCGCAGGCAGCGCCGGGTATCGTTGTTGGCGTGCGTCAGCCGGCGCGCCAGATTCCACCGCGTGCGACCGCAGCGGCGCTTGTGCCGCCCCCGGCATCACCGCCGCCGCCTCCATTGCGGCCGACATTGTCTGCTGAAGCCGGGCCCAGTCAGGCGAGCTATGTTCCGCAGCAGCCTGCATTCGGCAACGCTCCGTCGATGCAAGCAGGCACCGCACCGTCGACCGCGCAGCAAGCCTATGTCCGTGCACCGCAACAGCCGCCCGTGGTTGAGCCTTCGCCGCAGGTCCCGCCTCAAGCGCCGCCACAATTGCGCGCCGAGCCGCCCATGGCCGCCCCACCGGTGGCCGAAGCCCGTCCGCAGCGGCCGATCAACTATGTTGACCGCGACCTGGAAGATGTCTTTGAGGACACACCGCGTCCGGCCCGGGCAGCCGCGCGCGCCGGCGTTGACGACTACAATGCGGCCTATCGCGACTTCGAGGACGAGTTCGAAGGCGAAGAAGAAGAGCGCCGCTCGGGCAGTGGGCCGATCATTCTCATTCTCGCCCTGCTCACCGTTGCGGCGATTGCCGGAGCGCTGGTCTACTTCTATCGCAGCAATGCCGGAACGTCGGCAACGGCAACGGACCAGGTTCCGGTGATCAGCGCGCCTGCGGATCCGGTGAAAACCGAGCCGGACACCGCCACCCAGCCAGCCCAGCCGGCTCAGCCCGTTGGACGCAAGCAGATCTACGACCGCATCCTGGGCGAAGAAACGCTGGAGCCGGAAACCGTGTTGCCGAGTGAAGAGGCCCCACAGGTTCCGGCAGTCGAACCGAACGCGGCAACGACACCCAGCGGCTCCGACGTAGAACCGCTGCCGTTGCCACTGCCGCCGCCGCCGGGATCGTCCGATCAGCAGGGTACGCTGAACAGCCCTGCCAGCAGCCAGACGGCGACAATGACCGATTCCGCTGCGCCCGCGGTCAGCACGACAGCGACAGGCGGTAAGACCGCCAGAGCCGATCAGCCGCTGACATCGGCGGTAACGACGACCAAGGTTGATCAGACGACATTAGCCGCCATACCGCCGCCAGAACCACTGGCCGATGCAGCAGGTGCGGCGGCAACCACCGCCGGGGCGTCTGAACCTGCTGCAGTGACCACCCGGACGCCAGCCACGACAGCACCGGCCGCTTCAGCGGCAGCAATCTTGCCGAAGCCGCCGCTTCCTCGCGTCAAGCCGCGCCGGCAGGTTGCCGCAGTGAGCCAGCCAACCGCACCGGCTCCTGCCCCGGCAGTACAATCGACCTTCACACAGACACGCACGACGACCTCCGGCTCCGGCCCGGTTCTGCTTGCCCCGCAGGCACCCGCGACAGCACCAGCGCCCGCGCCGACTGCACCCGCTCCCGCTGACACCCAATCCTCGTCAGGGCTGCAATTGCCTAGTTTCTTCCAGAATTCCGGCACGACGACCCGCCGCCGAACCGGCCGCCTCGCCGATGACGATCCGTTGGCCGGAACACGCAGTTCCGTCAACACGGCTGCGGGTACGACGGCAGCCGGCGGTGCCCAGCAACTGACCGCGCTGCAGCCTCAGCCGGTCCAGCCGACCGTCACCCAGCCCTCGACATCCTTGCTACCGCCTTCGCAGACTGCGCCGGCCCGCGTTGCTCCGGCTCCGGCGCCACAGCCAACACAGCCCGCAGCGAGCGGCGGGTCGGGCTATGTCGTCCAGCTCGCCTCCTACCGCAGCCAGGCCGAAGCGCAGAATGAGTATCAGCGCCTGCGCAGCCGGCATTCCGGCATAATCGGCAATCTGCCGTCACGCATTCAGAAGGCCGAACTCGGTGCGGCGGGCACGTTCTACCGGCTCGGCGTAGGTCCGCTCGGCACCAAGCAGGCAGCGACGAACCTGTGCAATTCGCTGATCGCATCCGGCGAGAAAGACTGCCTTGTCCGCCGCCAGTAACGTTTTGGCCGGTCAAGAGCGCCACACGCTGCTGATCAGGAAGCATGCATGACCATTGGCGCATTCATTTGCGGCTGCAGTTCTCTGCAACTGTCCGCCGACGAAATCGCATTCCTGAAACAGACCAACCCCTGGGGGTTGATCCTTTTCAAGCGTAATGTGGAGGATCGAAGCCAGGTCGCAGCGCTGGTGTCGGCGTTCCGCGAGATCACCGGACGCGACAATGCCCCCGTGCTGATCGACCAGGAAGGCGGCCGGGTGCAGCGCATGGGTCCGCCCGAATGGCCGGCTTACCCCTCCGGAAGCCGCTTTGGTGAACTGTACCGAGAAAGCCCGTTGGATGGTCTCAATGCCGCCCGCCTGGTGACGCGGCTGCTTGCCGACGACCTGCATGAAGTCGGAATCAATGTCGACTGCCTACCCCTGTTGGATGTTCCGCAACCTGACGGTCACGATGTGATCGGCGACCGGGCCTACGACACGGACCCGCAAACAATCACCATTCTCGCGCGTGCTGTTGCAACCGGTCTTTTGGAAGGCGGCGTGCTGCCGGTCATCAAGCACATACCCGGCCATGGCCGAGCGACTGTCGACAGTCATCTCGACCTGCCGGTTGTGACCTGTGGTGAAGACACATTGCGTGCTGTGGATTTCCCACCATTTGCCGCGCTCGCCGACATGCCGATGGCGATGACCGCCCATGTCGTCTATACCGCGCTGGGCACCGACGCACCGGCCACCCTGGCGCCCAGCCTGGTGGAAGGCGTCATCCGCCGCGACATGCAGTTCGACGGATTGCTGATGACCGACGATTTGTCGATGAAAGCCCTGGCCGGTTCCATGGCCGGCAAGGTAGGACAGGCCCGGGCCGCCGGCGTTGACATGATGCTGCATTGCAACGGCATGCTGGACGAGATGCGTCAGGTTGCCGATGCCGCCGGTGTTCTTGAGGGCAGGTCGCTTGAGCGGGCTGACCGGGCTTTGGCCCAACAGCGCGAGCCGGTGGCGTACGACCGTGACTACGCATTGCACCTGCACGCCAGGCTGATGCCCGAATCAGTGTAAGATTCCTGCGGATATCGCGGGTTTTCCTCCGCGAATCTTTGGGTTAGCCGGTAACACGATTCACCAGGGTTGGATTTTTCGCGGGCAATTGCGATGATGAGTGCAGACAGTTCCGAGGGGCAGGCACCGCTGTGGCCGGATGGCGATGGCCCGGTACGGCTGGTGCCGGATGCCGCACCCACCGAGGCGCTGATCGTCGATGTGCTGGGGTTTGAAGGCCCGCTCGACCTGCTGCTGCAACTGGCCCGTAATCAGAAGGTCGACCTGACCAAGATTTCCATTCTGGCGCTGGCCGAACAATACCTGGAATTCATCGAGGCCGCCCGGCGCATGAAGCTGGAACTGGCCGCCGACTATCTGGTGATGGCGGCCTGGCTGGCCTATCTGAAGTCTCGTCTGTTGCTGCCCAAGGTTGAGGAAGAGGACGAAACGCCGGCCGAAGAGCTTGCCGCCCGCCTGGCGTTCCGCCTGCAGCGCCTGCAGGCCATGCGTGAGGCCGCGGCCCAACTGATGGCCAGAAACCAGCTTGGCCGCGATGTCTTCGAACGCGGCTCACCCGAGCCGTTGGTTGTCGAAACCAAGCGCGAGTACACCGACAACGTCTACGATCTGCTCAAAGCCTATGCAGAGCGCCGGCAAAAGGCCAACGCGCACCAGAACTATGAAATCAGGCGGTTGCCGACATGGACCGTCAAGCAGGCCCGCGCCGCACTCGAGCGGCTGATCGGCGACATGGACGACTGGGGCGCCTTCGACAGCTACATAGCGGAATATCTCGGCGATCCGGAACAGCGGGCGACGGTGGTCGCCTCGAGTTTTTCCGCCTCATTGGAACTGGTCCGCGAGGGCGTGCTGGAAATCCGCCAGGACGGTGCCTTCAACGACATCTATATGCGCCGCCGCGCTGAAGCAGTGTGAACACGGAGTAAGGGAGACAATCTATGGCCGAACCGCAAGCAGTCGCTGCCGATGTTGTGAGCCGGGACGGGGCAGACAACGTCGCTGTGCATCCACGCTCGGAGATCGCCCACCTGATGCGCATTGCCGAAGCGCTGCTGTTTGCCGCATCGGAACCCCTGAGCACCGATGAACTGGCCGCCTGTCTGCCCGACGGCACCGACGTCGCTGAAGTCCTTGCCTCGGTACAGGCGGAGTATGCTGGGCGCGGCGTCAACCTGGTCCAGGTGGCCGGAAAATGGACGTTCCGGACCGCTGAGGATCTGAGCTTCCTGCTGCGCCGTGAAGCGGTTCAGCAGAAGAAGCTGTCCCGCGCCGCTCTCGAGCACCTGGCGATTATAGCCTATCATCAGCCGGTCACCCGTGCCGAGATCGAAGAGGTACGCGGCGTTGCCTCTTCAAAGGGAACGCTGGATATCCTGTTGGAGATCGGCTGGATCAGGATGCGGGGCCGCCGCCGTTCGCCAGGCCGCCCGGTGACATATGGAACGACGGAGGCTTTTCTCAGCCAGTTCGGCCTCGACAACCTGTCTGACCTGCCGGGCATGTATGAGTTGAAAGGCGCCGGTCTGCTCGACGGCAACCTGCCGCCGGACTTCGACATACCGGCACCAAGCGACGATGATACGCTTGCCGATGACGAAGACCCGCTCGAGGACGAAATCGAACCGGCCCTGGAAATGGATTTGCCGGACTTCGCCGACGCCCCAGACCGGTAATACCAGCGGCCCTCAGAAAACGCCCATTTGATGGAGCCAAATTCGTTCATATGGCAGGCGCGGCGCGCAGCGCGATGCGGTGCATCGGGCAAGCGGCGCAACGCACCAGATGGGCGAATTTGGCCCACCGAAGGCCGGATTTTCGCTCTTGCTGGACGTCGTTATGCTCGGCTTGCGGTCAACCAGACCGCGGCACCGAGCATGCCTAGCCAGCAAAAGCGAAAATGCGGTCAAATGGGTGTTTTCTGAGGGCCGCTGGTATAAGAGCCCGACACAATCCGAAATCCGCATGGCGCACCGTTTCGCGATAGTGTAAACGGTGCGGCGATGACGATTTTGCCGACCAGAAAAACCGCCAATGGCAATGGCGCGCTGGAGTGGGGCCAACGTGGCACCGCGGCTGCGACCTTCGCCTCCGGGCTGACCTTCGAGCATGTTTCGTTGAGCTTCGGCGCCATCGAGGCGGTTCACGATGTCAGCTTCGAGTTGATGCCGGGCGAGGTGGTCTGCCTGCTCGGTCCGTCCGGTTGCGGCAAGACGACCTTGTTGCGGATTGCCGCCGGCATTGCCCGTCCGAGCTCTGGCCGGCTGCTGCTCGACGGCCAGGAAATCGCCGGTCCCGGTGTGTTCGTTCCGCCGGAAAAGCGCAACATCGGCCTGATGTTTCAGGACTATGCGCTGTTCCCGCATCTCAGCATCATCGACAATGTCGCCTTCGGTTTGAAGGACCTTGACCCGAAACTGGCCCGCGAGGAGGCCCGCCATGCGCTCAAAAGGGTGGGGCTCGCGGCCTACGAGAACAGTTTCCCGCACGCTCTGTCCGGCGGCGAGCAGCAGCGCGTTGCGCTGGCCCGTGCGATCATTCCCCGCCCGGCGGTCATGCTGATGGACGAACCGTTCTCAGGGCTCGACCAGCGCCTGCGCGACAAGGTACGCCAGGAAACGCTGGCGCTGCTGAAGGAAACCCGAGCCAGCTCAATTCTGGTGACCCACGATCCGGTGGAGGCGATGGGCATGGCCGACCGCATTGTCCTGATGCGCTCGGGCCGGCTGATCCAGACCGGTACGCCGTTTGAACTCTATCGCCAACCCAAGGATGCGCAGGCAGCGAGATTTTTTAGTGATTTTAATGAAGTGGAGGGTGTTGTTAAAGCGAGTTCTGTAGCGTTTGGCAACTTGGAGCTGCCCGCAGAAGGCTTTGCCGACGGAACACGCGTCACCCTTATGATCCGGCCGCAGGGCATTCGTCCATGCCGTAGTGCCGATGAGGCGAGCATCACCGGCAGTGTCGTCAGTGTGCGGTTTCTCGGTGATTTCTCGGAGCTTTGGGTGCAGTTTCAGGGTGTCGACCAACCCGTGATGGTACGGGCGACACCGGCCGGACCGGTGCGGGTTGGCGATACGGTGCCGTTTACCATAGTTGACGAACATGTGCTGTTATTTGCATCCGAGGCTGCGTGACCCTATTTAAGCCTGTAGGGTCGTAAGCCGGTTTGTTGCAGCGCCATGGGCTTTCTGCAATAGTGCAGCCCAAACGCTAATAGGGAATTTGGGAGTAGCTGGTATGTCAATTGGTCCCTGGCAGATAATTATCATTGTGCTGCTGGTCGTTCTGCTGTTCGGCCGCGGCAAGATCTCAGAGCTGATGGGCGATGTCGCAAAGGGCATCAGGAGCTTCAAGAAGGGCCTCGCCGACGAAGTCGAGACGGCGGCAGATGAAGCCAAGACAATCGAGCATGAGGTCGAGGACGCCGCCAATACGGTCAAGAAAAAGACCGAGGAAAAGGTCAACGGTTGATCAGTCCGACGGCTGTCAGACTGCGTTCAGACTGCGCATTGCGCGGTCGGTGTTGATGAGCTTGCCCTAAATGTTCGATTTCGGTCTTGGATCCTTCGAGTTGCTGATGATCGCCGTTGTGGCGATTATCGTCGTTGGACCCAAGGACTTGCCCAAACTGCTGCGCGCGGTCGGGCAGTTTACCACCAAAATCCGTGGCCTGGCGCGCGAGTTCCAGGGCTATCTGGACGAAGCAGCGCGCGAAACCGGGCTTGATGACGTGAAGAACGAGGTCTCCAAGATGACCAACTTCACGGTCACCGATCCAGCCACCAAGCCCGGTACACCGAAACCGGATGCGACGTCTGGCAGCGCAGCAGCCGGAGCGGCCAAGACTGATACCGCCGCTGCCAAGGCGGAGGAAAAACCGGCCGCAAAGCAACCGGCCAAGAAGAAACCTGCCGCCAAAAAAACTGCAACCAAGAAAGCCACAAAGAAAGCCACCGCCAAGGCGCCGGCCAAGTCCAAGGCCGAGGCATGAGGGCCGGGCGATGACCGAGCATGACGAAATCGATGCCAGTCAGGCGCCGCTGATCGAACATCTTGTCGAGCTGCGCAGCCGGCTGATCCGTTCGCTGATCGGTTTCGCGGTGGCCTTCGTTGCGAGTTTTTACTTTGCCGACGAGATTTTCTCATTCCTGCTCCTGCCCTATGAGTGGGCGGTCGGCGACAGCACCGAACTGAAGCTGATCTTCACCGCACCGCAGGAGTTCTTCTTCACGCAGTTGAAGATCGGTATGTTCGGTGGATTGTTCCTGGCCTTTCCGCTGATCGCCACCCAGATCTATCGCTTCGTCGCGCCTGGCCTCTACAAGAACGAAAAAGCGGCGTTCCGGCCATACCTGATCGCAACCCCGTTTCTGTTCGTTGCCGGCGGTGCGCTGGTGTTCTTTTTCATTCTGCCGGTAGCGCTGAAGTTTTTTGCCAGCTTTGAGTGGACCGGTGGTGAGGACACCAAGGCCTCGATCACCATGCTGCCGCGCGTTTCAGAGTACCTGAGCCTGACGATGACGCTGATCCTGGCGTTTGGCGTGTGTTTCCAGTTGCCCGTCATCTTGACGTTGCTTGGCCGGATTGGAGTGGTGTCCGCCGATCAGCTGCGGCGCGGCCGCAAATATGCCATTGTCGGCGTGGTGGCGATCGCGGCTGTGTTTACGCCGCCCGATCCGTTCTCACAGCTCGGCCTGGCGATCCCAATGTGCCTGCTTTACGAGGTCGCGGTCTTCCTGGTCAATGCGACGGAGAAGAAGCGCGAGGCCGAGCTTGAAGCAGAAGAGGCAGAGCAGGGCGTCTGAACGCTTTACGACTCTGTGGGCTTAGGCCTATATCACCCCAAGACAAACCAGCCCGAATAGGGATGCCTCTCATGTTCGACATCAAATGGATTCGCGATAATCCAGCGGCCTTCGATGCTGGCCTGAAACGCCGCGGTTCCGAACCGATGGCAGAGCAGATCCTGGCACTGGACGAAAGGCGCCGCAGCCATATCAACGCGCTGCAGGATGCCCAACAGCGCCGCAATGCCGCCTCCAAGGAGATCGGCAAGGCCATGGGCGCGGGCGACACCGAAACGGCAGACAAGCTGAAGGCCGAAGTGGCCGAACTGAAAGGCTTAATCCAGTCGGGTGAGGACACCGAACGCGCGCTCGATGCCGACCTGAGCGACGCATTGAGCGGCCTGCCGAACCTGCCGCTCGAAGAGACGCCCGATGGCCTCGGCGAGGCCGACAACGTTGAGGTGCGGCGCGCTGGGACGCGCGGTTCGTTCGATTTTGCGCCCAAACAGCATTTCGAGATTGGCGAGGCGCTGGGCCTGATGGACTTCGACCAGGCAGCACAAATGTCCGGTTCGCGTTTCGTCGTGCTGAAAGGGCCGCTGGCCCGGCTGGAACGCGCCGTCGGCCAGTTCATGCTCGACATCCAGACCGGCGAGAACGGTTATACGGAAATCGCACCGCCGCTGCTGGTGCGCGACAATGCCATGTACGGCACCGGGCAGCTGCCGAAGTTCGCCGAAGACCTGTTCCGCACCGAGGATGGCCGCTGGCTGATCCCGACGGCGGAGGTCTCGCTGACCAACCTGGTCAACGGCACGATTGTCGACGAGGCTGACCTGCCCATGCGTGTCACCGCGCAAACGCCGTGTTTCCGGGCCGAGGCAGGGGCCGCCGGACGCGACACGCGCGGCATGATCCGCCAGCACCAGTTCACCAAGGTCGAGCTGGTCTCGGTGACCAGGCCACAGGATGCGCGCGCCGAACTCGATCGCATGACCGGTTGCGCGGAAGGTATCCTGAAACGTCTTGATCTGCCGTACCGCGTCATGGCGTTGAGTTGCGGCGACATGGGGTTCGGGGCCCGCCTGACTTACGACATCGAGGTTTGGCTGCCTGGCCAGGAGGCATATCGCGAGATTTCCAGCTGCTCTGTGTGCGGCGACTTCCAGGCCCGGCGCATGAACGCCCGCTACCGCCCGGCCGATGGCGGAAGCCTGGAGTTTGTCCATACCCTGAACGGTTCCGGGCTGGCCGTCGGCCGCACGCTGATTGCGGTGATGGAGAACTATCAGAACTCCGATGGAACCATCTCTGTGCCGGAACCGCTCAAGCCCTACATGGGTGGTATTGACGTGATCGGAGCATAGATTGCGCATCCTGGTCACCAATGACGACGGCATCAACGCCACCGGCCTGACTGTGCTGGAGGATATCGCCCACAAGATCAGCGACGACGTGTGGACCGTGGCGCCGGAAACGGAGCAGTCCGGCGCCTCGCATTCGATATCGCTGGCCGAGCCGCTGCGCCTGCGTGAAGTCGAAAGTCACCGCTTCGCCGTGAAAGGTTCACCGGCCGACTGCGTGCTGATGGCGGTCAAGCAGGTGCTGCCCGATGTCCCCGACCTGGTCCTGTCAGGCGTCAATCGCGGCCAGAACATCGCCGATGACGTCACATATTCCGGGACCATTGCTGCGGCCATGGAGGGCACGGCACTCGGTATCCGCTCGATCGCGTTGTCGCAGTGCTACGGTATCGAATCCGGCCGCGACATTCCCTGGCAGGTCGCCGCATCCCATGGTGCGGAGGTCGTGCAGCGGCTCTTCCCGCTCAATCTGGGACCCGAGGTGCTGCTCAACGTCAATTTCCCAGACTGTCAGCCGGATCAGGTCGAGGGAGTGAGCGTGACCCGTCAGGGCAAGCGCGACCAGACACTGGTCACGGTCAACGCTCGCACCGATCCCCGCGGCCGCGACTACTACTGGCTTGGGTTCAAGCGGGAGTTGAGCAAACCGGCCGAAGGAACTGATTTAAAGGCTGTTTACCACCGTCGGATTTCCGTCACGCCGCTCCACATGAATTTGACCCAACTGGATGCCATCGAGGCATTGAGAGCCGTCTTCGAATAGTCCAGTATTGCGGAACGGCGCAGCGCGGCGCTTCGCCGAGTCCTGGGGGATGGCCAATTGGTCGCCGATATCGGCAAGATCGAGTTGATCATGATGCTGCGCGCGCGCGGCGTCAGGGACACCCGTGTGCTTGAAGCCATTGAGAAGGTACCGCGCGAGTTGTTTGTCGCAGATAGCCTCAGGAACGAGGCCTACAGCGACTACGCTTTGCCGATCGAGTGCGGTCAGACGATCAGCCAGCCCTACATCGTCGCCTACATGACCGAAAAACTTGCGGTGACCGACCGCCACAAGGTGCTGGAGGTCGGCACCGGTTCCGGTTACCAGACGGCGGTTTTGTCCTACCTGTGCCGCCGCGTCTATACAATAGAGCGTTACCGCACCCTGGCCAAGGCCGCCGAAGCCAGGCTGGAACAACTCAACCGCCGCAATGTTACGGCGATGATCGGCGACGGCACCAAGGGCTGGCCGGCCCAGGCGCCGTTTGAACGTATCATCGTCACCGCTGCCGCCGACGGCCGCGTGCCGCCGGCACTGATGCAGCAACTGGCCGAGGGCGGCCGCATGATCATTCCCGTGGCATTTGCCGCCGACCGCCAGGAACTGCAATTGATCACCAGGGTGGACGGCGAGATCGTCCGCGAAACGCTATTGCCGGTGCGTTTTGTGCCTCTGCTGGAAGGCGAGGCACGCAGCCTTTGAGGCGCGCGGCAGTTTTTATTGTCGCTTCAACCCTCTCTTAACCTTACCAGACCATTATGGTTGTTCAGTTGAGTAAGTCAGTACCGGGGTACGTGGGTATGGTTAGCATGAGTAAATTGAGCAAGAGTGCGCTGTGGCGGCCTGTGCTTGTCGTGGGTTCGACGATGCTGCTGGGGGCTTGTTCCTCGGATCTGCAGCGGTTTTCCGACTATCCGCCCGTCAACCAGACGGCCTCGACATCACCGGCTGCGAGCAGTGGCGCAAGCGTTCAGTCGAGCAGGCTCGGCGGCACTTCGCTGACGGCGAATGCCAAGCCGTCATGGCAGACGGGCTATGCTGCATCAGGTTCATCAAGCGCTGCGGCCGCACCGGCCCGCACGGCATATACCGCCCCCTCACGTCCATCAGCTTCCGGCACCGTTCAGGTGCAGCCGGGCCAGACCATGTACAGCATCGCCCGGGCTAACAACCTGACAGTCGGCCAGCTGGCGTCCGCCAACAACATTCCGGCGCCCTACACGTTGAAGGTCGGCCAACGCCTGACGGTACCGGGCACCAGTCAGCCAACCTCACCGGCGGCAACCTTTACGCCGGTCAGTCACAACGTTGCGCCGAAGAACTACGCCGGTACCAACCTTCACCGCGTGAGTGCCGGTGAGACGCTGTTCGCCGTCGGCCGCAAGTACAATGTGCATCCCTACAAGATTGCCGAACACAACGGCCTGGCAAAGCCCTACAGCCTGAGCGTCGGACAGCAGCTTCGCATCCCCGGGTCCGATGGCTTCCGCAGTGCTGCAGCGACTTCGAGTTCGACAGGAAGCACGCTGACCAAGCAGTCTGCATATTCCGGTTCCACGGTGACCAAGGATCAGTCGAAGGTCGCGGCGGCGCAGCCTGTGCAACAGGTCCAGAAGACCACGATGCAGAACCGGACCAGCATCGTCGGCACGAACGATACCGGCGCCGGGTTCCGCTGGCCGGTACGCGGGCGCCTGATTTCCAGGTACGGATCCAAGCCGAACGGCACGCGCAACGAGGGCATCAACATCGCCGTGCCGGAGGGCACCGACATCCGCGCATCCGAAGCCGGCGTGGTCGCCTATTCAGGCAATGAACTCAAAGGCTACGGCAACCTTATCCTGGTCCGTCACCCCGACGGCTGGGTCACCGCCTACGCGCACGCCAAGGAGGCCTTCGTCCAGCGCGGTGATACGGTGCGCCGCGGCCAGGTGATCGCCAAGGCCGGCTCGACCGGTTCGGTAAACTCGCCGCAACTGCACTTTGAACTGCGCAAGGGCGCCTCGGCGGTCGATCCTGAGAAATATCTGTCTTCAGCGACGGCATCGAACTGACAATCGGGTTCCCACATCTCCCGATTGTCGCTTCAGCCACAACAGGCCCGGCCCCTCCGCCGGGCCTATTGCTTTTGGCTGGACCGCCACGCATCATCGCGACCGGCAAACAACGAAAACCGGAGAAACGATGATGTTCACCGTTTGGGGCAGGCGCAGTTCGAGCAATGTTCAGAAGGTTCTGTGGGCGCTGGAAGAAGCGGGCGTGGAATATGACCGCCACACCGTAGGCGGCAGCTTCGGCGGGACCGACACGCCGGAATACCGCAAGCTTAACCCCAACAAACTGGTGCCGGCAATCCAGGACGGCACCATCAAGATGTTTGAAAGCGATGCCATCGTGCGTTACATCTCGCGCCGCTATGGCAGGGGAACGCTGGCCCCGCGCGGCCACCGCGCTTTTGCGCTGGCCGAACAATGGATGGAATGGACGAACTCCTCCTTCAAGCCGCCGGTCACCGGCATTTTCTGGAACAAGGTTCGCTTGCCGGCGGAACAGTACGACGCGGCTGCGGTCAGGCAGGCGGAAAAAGCCTGTATCGAGCAGCTCAAGATCGTCAATCGTGGTCTGGGCCGCAAGCCATGGCTCGCCGGCAAGCACTTCAGCCATGGAGAAATACCGCTTGGCATCCTGTACTGGCGCTACAAGCAGCTCGACGTCATGCACGCCAATACGCCGAACCTCGACAGGTGGTTCGAGCAGCTCAAGCAGCGCCCGGCCTACCAGAAGACGGTGATGGTGCCGATCGGCTCAAACAAGGCCGAATGGGACAGGCACGAAAAAGAACTCAGGTAGCCAGCCTCTGACCCAGCCGCCCGGCCAGGTCCTGGATGTACTGCCAAGCGACCCGGCCGGAGCGGGCGCCGCGTGTCGTCGCCCATTCTATGGCTTCGGAGCGCATGTCGTTCCTGGGGTGGTCGAGGCCGTAATGGTCGGCGTAGCCGTAGACCATATCGAGGAACTCGTCCTGCGAGCAGTTGTGAAAACCAAGCCACAAGCCGAAACGGTCCGACAGCGAGACCTTTTCCTGAACCGCTTCGGACGGGTTGATGGCGGTTGAACGCTCATTTTCCATCATGTCGCGCGGCAGCAGGTGGCGGCGGTTCGAGGTGGCATAGAAAATCATGTTGTCGGGCCGGCCCTCGATGCCGCCCTCCAGCGCCGCCTTGAGCGATTTGTAGGATGTATCATTGGCGTCGAACGACAGGTCGTCGCAAAACACGATGAACCGGCACGTCGGGTTGTGCCTCAGGATACCCATCAGCGCCGGCAGGCTCTCGATATCCTCGCGGTGGATTTCGATCAGCTTGAGGGCGGAATGTTTTCGGTTGATCTCGGCGTGAGCCGCCTTGACGGTCGAGCTCTTGCCCATGCCGCGCGCGCCCCACAGCAGGGCGTTGTTGGCCGGCAGCCCGCTGGCGAAGCGCTCGGTATTCTCAAGCAGCGTATCGCGCATCCGGTCGATGCCCTTGAGCAACGCCAGGTCGACACGGTTAACCGCCGGCACTGGCACCAGCGCCGGCGGTTCGGCCTGCCAGATGAACGCCTGGGCGGCGTCGAGGTCGAGCGGCGCGCCCTCAGCCGGCGCCAGGCGCTCAAGAGCATCGGCAATACGAGTCAGCACGGGGAGCAATTCACTGGCCATGGCGGCATCCAGAATTCAGCAACTGTTGCAACGGTGCACCTGCTTAACCGCCCGGTTCCGCCGATACAAGCTTTTGCCCGGTGATCGCGGTTGCAATGCCGGCCCGCGTCGCTATATATCGCTGAATGTTCACGGGCAACCGTAGCCCGGCTGCGGCAGCTCAGAGGGGAGCGAGGTTAGATGTTTATTTCAACAGCATATGCGCAGAGTGCGGGCGGCGGCGGAGGCGGCGACCTTCTCAGCATGCTGCTGCCCCTGGTGATGATCATGGCGGTTTTCTGGTTCCTGCTGATCCGGCCCCAGCAAAAGCGCATGAAAGAACACCAGGCATTGGTCGCAAACGTTCGCCGCGGCGACATGATCGTCACCAGCAGCGGGCTGATCGGCAAGGTCGCCAAGGTGGTCGACGACATCGAAGTGGATGTCGACCTGGCCGACAACGTGCGAGTCCGCATGCTCAAGCAGGCGATCAGCGAGGTGCGGGTCAAGGGCGAACCCGTCAAGGACGCAGGCAAGAAGTAACCCAGGCGATCCGCCCCCATGCTGCATTTCACCAAATGGAAGGCCTTCAGCATCGTCGCGATCATCCTCGCGGGCATCCTGATGGCGCTGCCGAATGTTCTGCAGGAAAGCACGCGGGCGAAGATTCCGTCTTTTCTGCCGAGCACGCCCGTGACCCTGGGACTCGACCTGCAGGGCGGCAGTCATGTGCTGCTGGAGGTCGACAAGACATCGCTGCGCCAGACGCTGGCCAAGCAACTGCGCGGCGATGTGCGCCAGACCCTGTGGCTCGACAGAAAGATCAAACATACGGTTTCGCAGCGTCCGGACGGCTCGGCCATCGTACGCATAACCGAGCCCGGCAAGGTCGATGAAGCCCTGGAGGCACTTCAGACCCTGAGCCAGCAGGTCAACACCGGCTTTTTCAACCAGGGCGCCGACGTTCAGGACATGGAGTTTGATCGCAATGGCGATCAGATCACCATTCGGTTTTCCGACACCGGACTGGAACAGCGGATCGGACGGGCAGTCGAGCAGTCGCTTGAGATCATCGGCCGCCGCATCAACGCGCTTGGCACGACCGAACCGACCATCCAACGCCAGGGTATCGACCGTATTCTGGTCCAGGTCCCCGGGCTGCAGGACCCGGCCCGCCTGAAAGCCATTCTCGGCCAAACCGCAAAGCTGACGTTTCAGTTGCTGTGCGAGACGCAGCGCCAGTCACCGGATGACCGGGTTCCGGCCGGATGCGAGGAACTGGAGGCGCGTGAAGGCGCGCTGCAGCCGTACTGGGTGCAGACGTCGCGCCGTGCAACTGTCGACGGTGCCGATCTGGTCGACGCGCAACCCGGATTCGATTCGCGCAACGGCGAGCCGATCGTCACCTTCCGCTTCAACACCAAGGGCGCGCAGCTTTTTGGCCGCCTGACCCAGGCCAACGTCAACCGGCCGTTCGCCATCGTGCTAGACTCAAAGGTGGTCAGCGCGCCGGTAATCAACGAGCCGATCCTTGGTGGCACGGGACAGATTTCCGGCAACTTTACTGTCGAGGAGGTGAACGACCTGGCCATCGTTTTGCGCTCAGGTGCGCTGCCGGCCAAGCTGGTGATCGTCGAGGAACGCACGGTCGGGCCGAGCCTTGGTTCGGACTCGGTACGCGCCGGCCTGATCGCCTGCATTATCGGCCTGATCGGTGTGCTGGTCTTCATGGTCATCAGCTATGGCCTGTTCGGCGTGTTTGCCTGCGTCGCGTTGGTGTCGAATTTGTTACTGCTGGTTGGTATTCTCAGCCTGCTGCAGGCCACGCTGACGCTGCCGGGCATCGCCGGTATCGTGCTGACGCTCGGCATGGCGGTCGACTCCAACGTGCTGGTGTTCGAGCGCATCCGCGAGGAGGTTCGCAATGGCCGCTCGCCGCTCAACGCCATCGAGACGGGCTTCTCGCGGGCACTGGGCACCATCCTCGACGCCAACATCACCACCTTTATCGCCGCCGTCATTCTGTTCGGCATGGGCTCGGGGCCCATCCGCGGCTTTGCCGTGACGCTCGGCCTTGGCATTCTTACCACTGTCTTCACCGCCTACACGCTGACCCGGCTGATCGTCGCCTGGTGGGTGCGGCAGAAGCGGCCCAAGGCCGTGCCGCTATAGGAACGCTACGATCATGAAACCGCTCAGACTGGTCCCGGACGACACCAAAATCAGCTTCATGCACTATGCCCGACCGGCGATCATTGCATCGCTGGCGGCCTGTGTGGTGTCGCTGTTGCTGTTTGCCTTTATCGGCCTGAACTACGGCATCGACTTCAAGGGCGGCACGCTGATCGAGATCCGCACCCAGCAGGCCGCCGACATCGGCGCTTTGCGCGACAAGGTTGGTAGCCTGGGGTTGGGTGACGTCGAGCTGCAGGAGTTCGGGGCGTCAACAGATGTGCTGATCCGCGTCGAGACACAGCCCGGCGGCGAGGAAGCCCAGCAGAACGCTATCAACGCCGTCAAGACCGCACTTGGCGAGGGGATCGATTATCGGCGTGTCGAGGTCGTCGGTCCCAAGGTGTCCGGCGAGTTGAAACAACAGGGCACGATCGCGGTGCTCCTGGCAATCGTTGCCGTCATGATCTACATCTGGTTCCGCTTTGAATGGCAGTTTGCCGTCGGTGCGGTGGCCTCGCTGAGCCATGACGTCATCCTGACCATCGGGCTGTTTTCGATCCTCGGCATCGAGTTTAACCTGTCGATCATCGCCGCAATCCTGACCATCGTCGGCTATTCGCTGAACGATACCGTGGTGGTCTATGACAGAGTTCGAGAAAACCTGCGCAAGTACAAGAAAATGTCGCTAAGCGACCTAATCGACCTGTCGCTGAACCAGATGCTGCCGCGTACCATCATGACGTCGATCTCGACGCTTGTCGCCCTTCTGGCGCTGTACATTTTCGGCGGCGAGGTGATCCGCGGCTTTACCTTCGCCATGATCTGGGGCGTCGTCATCGGTACCTACTCGTCGATCTTCATCGCTGCACCGGTGCTGATCTACCTCGGCGCCCGCATCGACCAGACGAGCGGCGGCAAGGACAAGGCGGCCGACGCCGCACGGCCCTGATCGGCAAGGTCCGGTGCAACCGCATCTCCCCGAACGCGCACCCATCGATGCTTACGGCAATGGCGGTTTCCGCTTTGCCGGCATGTCCCACCGCGGCTCGCTGCTGATCGTACCATCGGGCATTTACGGCTGGCCGGTTGGCGATGCGGCGCACACTGGCCTTGATGACTTCGCGATGGTGTGGCCCGAAGCTGACGAAATCGGCTTTGTGCTGTTCGGCACCGGAGATGCCCAGGTCTGGCCGCCACGCGAAGTCGAGCGAGCGTTCAGCGAAAAGGGTATAGGGCTTGAGGTCATGCAGACCGGCGCGGCGGTGCGGACCTACAACGTCTTGCTGGCGGAAAGGCGCCCGGTCGCCGCGGCGCTGATCGCGGTCGAAGACCACCGCGGGGTTGCATGACGGGGCAGGGCGGATGTCAGTGACGGTCGGCCAGTCCATCGTCTATTGCCGGACGCTAATCGCCAGGGCCGACCGCGACCGGTACCTGTCCAGTCTGCTGGCGCCAGGCGAACAGCAGCCCGATCTGTGGGCGATTTATGCGTTCAACACGGAAATCGCTTCGATTCGTGACAGCGTGTCGGAGCCGCAACTGGGCGAAATCCGCCTGCAATGGTGGCGCGACGCCATTGCCGCCGTCTATAGCGGCGGCAGCACGGCGGACCATCCGGTGATGCAGGCGCTTGCCCCGGTGATCGCCCGCACCGCTTTGCCGCAACATGCTTTCGCCAACATGATCGAGGCCCGCCGCTTCGATCTTTACGACGACCCCATGCTGACCATGAACGACCTAGAAGGTTATCTCGGCGAGACCTCCAGCATGCTCATGCAGATGGCCGCGCGCATCCTGGCCGGAGAAGCGGCCCATGACCTGGCGGAGGTGTCCGGCTATGCCGGAGTGGCCTACGGACTGACTGGTCTCATGCGCGCTCTGCCGGTGCATTGCGCCCGCGGTCAATGCTACATGCCGCTGGATGTGCTGGCCCGCTGCGAATTGACAACGAGCGATCTCCTGTCGCGGCGCGCCTCGGCATCCATCGATCTGCTGTTGTCCAAACTCCGGCACAAGGCAGGTTCGCGCCTTGCCGAGGCCCGGGCGATGCATGCCAGGGTGCCGCCGGCGGCCTTGCCCGCTTACTGGCCGGCCAGCCTGGTTGACGTCTATTTGAAACGCCTGGCAAGGCCACGCGGCAATCCGCTCAAGGTGATTCAAGAGGTTTCGCAGCTACGCTGCCAAACAAAACTCTGGTGGATGGCCCGCCGTGGAACATTCTGAATTCACTCTGCCGCCGCGACGCTGCCTACACTCAACCAGTTTCCGAAATCCCGGCGCGCCCGCGTAGTATAGGCCCGCTTGCGCGCCACCTGCTTGTCCTTGCCGCGCACACGCTTTCCGTCGATCTCGGTTGGCACTTCGACCGGTGGAAAAAGGCCGAAATTGACGTTCATCGGCTGGAACGACCGGGTCTTGCCGCCCTCATCGGCATTGATGTGTCCGCCGGTGATATGAGCCAGCAGGGCACCGTGCGCAGTCGTCGCCGGTGGCGGCACGAAGGTCTGGCCGAACATCTCCGCCGCGGCCATTCGCCCGGCCAGATAACCGATGGCGGCGCTTTCCACGTAGCCCTCGACGCCGGTGATCTGGCCGGCAAAGCGGATGGCTGGTGCCGACTTGAGCCGGAGCTCGGCATCCAGGTGCTTGGGGCTGTTGACGAACGTGTTGCGGTGCAGCCCGCCGAGGCGGGCGAACTCGGCCTTCTCGAGGCCGGGGATGGTGCGGAAGATGCGCACCTGCTCGGCATATTTCAGCTTCGTCTGAAAGCCGACCATGTTGTACAGCGTACCCAGCATGTTGTCCTGGCGCAGTTGCACGACCGCATAGGGTTTGAAGTCCGGCTGATGCGCATTGGTTAGCCCACGCGGCTTCATCGGTCCGTGCCGCAGGGTTTCCGGTCCACGCTCGGCCATCACCTCGATCGGCAGACAGCCGTCGAAATATGGCGTTGAGGCCTCCCACTCGCGGAATTCGGTCTTGCCGCCGGTAACCAGCGCGTCGACGAAGCCGTAGTACTGCTCCTTGTCCATGGGACAGTTGATGTAGTCGGCGCCGGTGCCGCCCGGGCCGGCCTTGTCGTAACGCGACTGGTACCAGGCAACATCGAAGTCGATGGTGTCGCGATAGACGATCGGCGCGATGGCGTCGAAAAAAGCGAGCCCGTCATCGCCGGTCAGTTCGCAAATCCTGGCGGCAAGACGCGATGAGGTGAGCGGTCCGGTGGCGATGATGACATGCGGCCAGTCCGCCCGCAGCGGCTCCGTGACTTCCTCGCGCGCCAGCGTGATGTTTGGGTGGCTTTCTATGCTCCGGGTCACATGCGCCGCAAAGCCCTCGCGATCGACGGCAAGCGCTCCGCCGGCCGGCAGCTTGCAGGCATCGCCGGCGGACATGATCAACGACCCGGCCAGTCGCATTTCGGCGTGCAGCAGGCCGACGGCGTTGGTTTCAGCGTCATCGGAGCGAAACGAATTGGAGCAAACCAGCTCGGCCAGGTGTTCCGTCTGATGCGCATCGGTGCCGACGAGCGGCCGCATCTCGTGCAGCACCACCCGGCAGCCGCCCTGCGCCGCGGTGTGGGCTGCCTGGGCACCAGCCAGCCCGCCGCCGATGATATGCAGTTCGCGATTGTCCATGGCCAACGGCCTATCACGTCTGAACCTGCGCGCAAACCACTTGCTTTGGTCACCCGCCATCTGCACAGTCCGCGGATGACCCGCCGAAGCTCCGCAGCGCTTTTCGTTTTCCTTGCACTGTCTCGACTGACGACCGTGCCGGCACAGGCCGAACCGGAAACAGGACCCTCGTTCGATTGCAGCCGCGCCGCCACCGCAACGGAAAAGGCGATTTGTGGCGACATGACCTTGCTGGGCTACATGGACCGTACCTTGGCCGCTCTGTACAGCGAGGCAAGGCAGGGGGAAGTTGCAGGACTTGCCCGGCTACAGAAACGCTGGCTGGCCAAACGCGATGCCTGCGGTGCGGATGCTGCATGTCTGAGCGCGAGCTACCTCAAGAGACTGAAAGAGCTGTCGCGCGATCTCGGCGATGAAAGTGGCGTATCCGGCGGTTACGGCTACCAACTGTCCGACGAAACCAATTTCGGCGAGATGTGGCTGGCGCGGCATGCCGACGGATCGCTGAGCGGCGGCTTGCAGACGGTATCCGGGCCGACATTTCATCTGTGTACGGTTGAGTTTTCAAACGCCGAGGCAATCGGGGATGCCTGGATATGGCATCAGGCCAAGCCCGGAGGCAACGATCGCTACGAACGCTGCACGGTCTTGCTGCGCCGGCAGCCGAGCGGCATCCGCATCGATTCAATCGGCTGCCGACAATACTGCGGCGCACGCGGCTGGTTCGATGCGGACTATACGTCCGATAAGACGAAAGAGTGAAAAGTACTGCCCCTAATCCGGCTTAATCGCCTCTTCGAGAAGCCATTCTTCGAACAGGCGGCCCGCTTGCCCCAGCGGCTTGTCACGTGGCTTCAGCAGGAAGAAGCCCCTTTGCGAACGCAACGTCTCGGGGATCGGGCGCACCAGATCGCCATGATCGATGAAATCCTCCGCCAGCCGCCTGCCGCACAACGCAATGCCTTCGCCGCGCAGCGCAGATTGAATGAGGACAAGATAGTTGTCGTAGGTTACCCCGCGCGCGCGCGGTTCCTCAATGACGCCGAAGTCGTGCAGGAAGTTCTCCCAGGTGACCCAGTTGCGGTCGAACTTGGCCAGATGCAGCAGGGTTTCCCGCAGCAGATCGCGTGGTTCGCGGATGTCGTCGCGGCCGGCGAGATAAGATGGCGCACAGACCGGCCAGATCTCGTCGTCGAACAGCCGCACGGTCTCGACGCCCGGCCATTCGCCGTCGCCGAAACGGATCGCCAGATCGATACCGGACGCCGTCAGATCGATGATCGGCGACGAGGCGACCAGACGCAGTTCGATCTCGGGATGAGAGGCGCGGAAATTTGCCATGCGCGCCATCAGCCAATATGACGCAAAACTCACGCTGGTGGCGATTGTCAACTCGTCCGGCCCACGCTTGCGTCTGATATCAGCCGAGACATTGGCAATGTGCTCAAGCCCCATCGTGACCGCCCGCTGCAGTCTTTGACCTTCTTCGCTGAGCACCAGGCCACGCGGCTGGCGTTTGAACAGGGGGGTGCCGAGATGCTCTTCCAGCAACTGAATTTGCCGGCTGACGGCGGACTGGGTCACCTCCAGTTCCTCAGCAGCCCGGGTAAAATTCCGATGCCGTGCCGCGGCTTCGAATACAACCAGACTGTTGGTTGGGGGCAGGGTTTTGGAAAGAGCAACAACCATTGCCGCACACTAGGGCCTGTGGACATTCAGGGTTACAGTGCTGGCGAGGCCCATTTCGCCCGTGGCTAGCTTTGAGCGGCGCCGATGGGTCGCCCCCTTCAAGCCGGTCAAAGTGACGTCCACGGGCGAAATGGGCCTCGTCCGTCCCGGATTTGACAGGATTGGCCCATCTTCAGGGCCGTTCGTCGTCGAATATGCCAGCATGTCCTTCCTCCAAACACCCCTGAACCTGAACCAATCCTGTCAAACCAGCGCTATAACCCTGAATGTCCACAGGTCCTAGAGTATAATTCGACTACACGAAACATGCCCCTGATTGCGCTTGCAGCCATTTCAATAGCCGCAGCGCCGCCAAACAAGAAACCTCCGTCTCAGGCCGTCTTTGTGGAGTCGTCCTTGTCCCACAGGTGTTCCATCACCTGGTTCTGCTTGAGCGGCTTGTAGAACAGATAACCCTGGCCATATTCGCAGCCCAGGTCACGCATGATGTCGGCTTGTTCGGTTTCCTCGATGCCTTCTGCCACCGTCTTGATTTTCAGGCGGCTGCACATGTCCGCGATTGCTTCGACGATGTGCTGGGTCTTCTTGCTGCTTTCTACCGTCGAGACAAACGCCCGATCGATCTTGAGTTTGTCGAACTCGATCCTCTCCACATACTGCAGGCCGGATTGACCGGTGCCGAAATCGTCCAGCGCAACGCTGATGCCGGCACTGCGCAAGCCGCGCAATGTCGCATTGGCTGCCTCAAAATTCTCCAGGAAGGCAGTTTCTGTTATTTCGACCTCGAACCGACGCGGGTCGAGGCCAACCTCATTGAGGATCGCGAGAATACGCAGGCCCGCAGTCGGGTTGGTAATTTCCTTCGCCGACACATTGAACGACAGACTGACGTGTTCCGGCCACTCCTTTGCCGCGGTCGCGGCGTTCTTGAGCAGAAGATACGTAAGCTGCGAGATAAGGCCGGACTGTTCGGCGATTGCGATGAACTCATCGGGGCGCACGACGCCAAGCTCGGGATCATGCCAGCGGGCAAGCGCCTCACATGTCACGATGTCGCCCGACTTCAGGTCGGTGATCGGCTGAAATACGCTGGTCAACTCCTCCCGCGCAATGGCATGGCGCAGTGCCTGCTCGATCTTCGACAGCCGCTGAATACGGCTCTCATGCCACTGGGTGAAAATCGAGACCGGGCCATGCGTACCGGATTTGGCGTCCTGCAAGGCATACTGTGCCCGGCTGGTCAGGGTTTCGGCATCCAATCCGTTGTCCGGGAAACACGACATGCCGCACGACGCGGTCAGCAGCGCATGGTGATCGTCGATTGTGTAAGGGGCCTCCAGCATCAGGCACAGGCGTTGCGCAGCATTCAAGGCTTCATCGTCGGTGTGTGCATCGTTCAGAATGAAGGCGAATTCGTCGCCATCGATCCTGGCAACGACACCGTGCCCGCGCATCATTGTTTCCAGCCGCCGGGCAACCTCCTGCAGCACGCGGTCTCCTATCTGGTAGCCATAGGCGTTGTTGATGGTCTTGAAGCCGTCGAGATCGATGATGCCGATATAGATGCGTTTCTTTCGACTGTCAGACTTCTCGACCATGAAGTTCAGCTTGCGGTTGAACTTCGCCTGATTGGCCAGTCCGGACAACTCATCCCGATATGCCATGCGCACCAGCGCTCTCTTGGCCTGAACCACCTCGTGGTTCTGCTCGGCAAGCTGGTTCTGCGACGCAATCAGGTTTGAGAATGAGGTGCTGTAACGCCGCAAAACCTGCAGCAGCAGAATTGAGATCGCGCAGAACGCCAGCAGCATGCTGATCAGCAAAACATTACCGGATGAAATGAACTTGATCGAGAATGGTATGCAGGCAACAGCCACTGCGGTCATGGAGGCGCGTGGCAGAATGGACAGGATGATTGCAGTGAGCGTCAGGCAACTGACAACCAGCATGCCCACCAGAGCCTGCTGAAACTCATTGCCGTAGTCAAACAGCGCAGCGGCCCAGATGGTGAAGGCGAACGCCATAACCGGGCCCAGATAGGTGGTGATGGTAAGTTGCAGTTCAACCTGGCGTGGTGTGAGCTCGACTTCCTTCATCCGAACCCACTTGAACGCACGGACGCCGGTAACGATTGCCAGACCGGCAGGGACTGCCGTCACCAGTACCGTAGGAGCGGTTTCATGGAAGACCAGGGCGGCAAGCAGCGAGGCGACAAGCATCACTGCATAGAGCAACGGAATCTGCTCGAGCAGGAACGCATACCGCAGTGCGTTCATCTGTTCTCGGAACCGCCTTCGGTTCTTAGGCCCCGGCGTCACACTATCTGCCTTCACTCGCGGCCCCCGTTTGCCTCGCGAAAAATCGGCACCAAGGTACCTTAGGGAAGTTACTTTTTGGCTAAAAGCCCGAAGGGCTCAAGAGGCGCGCGCCGCTACTCGGCAGCATGTTGCGGGCGCTGTTCGCGCTTCAATACCGGTTTCAGAAAGTCCCCGGTGTAGGACCGGGGTTCGGCAACAACAGCTTCCGGCGGGCCTTCAGCGACGATCTCACCGCCGCCGTCGCCGCCTTCGGGGCCGAGGTCGATCAGCCAGTCGGCGGTTTTGATGACTTCCAGGTTGTGTTCGATGACGACCACGGTGTTGCCCTGCTCGACCAGTTCATGCAGCACGTCGAGTAGTTTGGAGACATCGTGGAAGTGCAGGCCGGTGGTCGGCTCATCGAGCAGGTAAAGCGTGCGACCGGTGGCGCGCTTCGACAGCTCCTTGGCGAGCTTGACGCGCTGGGCTTCACCGCCGGACAGGGTGGTGGCCTGCTGACCGACCTTGATGTAACCGAGGCCGACGCGCTCCAGCGTCACCAGCTTGTCGCGGACGGCGGGCACAGCGCGGAAGAAGTCGGCAGCTTCTGCAACTGTCATGTCAAGAACATCTGCTATCGATTTGTCTTTGAAGCGAATTTCAAGAGTTTCGCGGTTGTAGCGCTTGCCATGGCATTCATCGCAGGTGACATAGACATCGGGCAGGAAGTGCATCTCGATCTTGATTACACCATCGCCCTGACAGGCCTCGCAACGCCCGCCCTTGACGTTGAACGAAAAGCGGCCCGGACCGTAGCCGCGCGTCTTGGCTTCCGGCAGGCCGGTGTACCATTCACGGATCGGGGTGAAGGCGCCGGTATACGTGGCCGGATTGGAGCGCGGCGTGCGGCCGATCGGGCTCTGGTCGATGTCGATAATCTTGTCGAGATGCTCCAGGCCTTCTATGCGGTCATGCTCGGCCGGAGCTTCACGGGACTTCATCAGCTTGCGGGCTGCTGCCTTGTAGGCCGTGTCGACTAGCAAAGTCGATTTGCCGCCGCCGGACACGCCGGTGACACAGGTGAACAGGCCGAGAGGGATTGTCGCCGTGACGTTCTTCAGATTGTTGGCGCGGGCGCCGATGACGGTCATCAGGCGTTTCTTGTTGACAGGCCGGCGCTTGTCCGGAACCGGGATTTGCATCATGCCGGTGAGATATTGGCCGGTAAGGGAGGCCGGATTGGCCATGACCTGCTCTGGCGTGCCCTGCGCAACGACTTCGCCGCCATGCACGCCGGCGCCGGGACCGATATCGACCACGTGGTCGGCGCTTCGGACCGCGTCTTCATCATGTTCGACGACAATCACAGTGTTGCCGAGGTCGCGCAGGTGGACGAGGGTTTCGAGCAGGCGGGCATTGTCGCGCTGGTGGAGGCCGATGGAGGGTTCATCCAGCACGTAAAGCACGCCGGTGAGACCGGAACCGATTTGCGAGGCCAAACGGATGCGCTGGCTTTCGCCACCCGACAGGGTGCCGGATTTGCGCGACAGGTTGAGATAATCAAGGCCGACATCGACCAGGAATTTCAGCCGTTCGCGGATTTCCTTGAGGATGCGTTCGGCGATTTCGCGCTGCTGGACATTGAGGCTGTCGGACACCGCATCGAACCAGTCGCGCGCCTGGCGGATGGACTTGTCGGACACCTCGCCGATATGCAGTCCGGCGATCTTGACCGCCTTGGCCTGCGGTTTCAGCCGATAGCCGCCGCAGGCGGAGCAGGGATGGTCTGACTGAAAGCGGGCCAGCTCCTCGCGCACCCAGGACGAGTCGGTCTCGCGCCAGCGCCGCTCGATGTTTCCGATGACGCCCTCGAACGGTTTCTTCGTCTTGTAGCTGCGTAGGCCGTCGTCATAGATGAACGTGACTTCGTCGCCCTTCGATCCGAACAGGATGACATCGCGGACGTCTTGATCGAGTTCGTGCCACGGCGTCTGCATCGAGGCGCCGTAGTGATTGCAGATCGCCTCCAGGGTCTGGGTGTAGTAGGGCGAGGTGTTGCCGGTCTTTGCCCATGGCACGATGGCGCCCTGGCGCAGAGACAGGTTCTGGTCCGGCACGACGAGGTCGGCTTCGAATTTCAGTTCGGTGCCCAGGCCGTCGCACTTGGGGCAGGCGCCGAAGGGGTTGTTGAAGGAGAACAGCCGGGGCTCGATTTCATCGATCGTGAAGCCGGAGACCGGGCAGGCGAAACGCTCGGAAAAGGTGATGCGCTCATGGGTCTCGTTGAGCGACTTGTTGGCGCTTTCCTTTGCCGTGGCGCTGTCGTCCAGAGGCTTGTCGGCGAACTCGGCAATCGCCAGGCCGTCGGCAAGGCGCAGGGCGGTTTCCAGCGAGTCGGCCAGGCGGTTGCCGAGGTCGGGCCGGATCACCAGGCGGTCGACGACAACATCGATGTCGTGCTTGAACTTCTTGTCGAGCGCAGGGGCATCGGCGATCTCGTGGAACGCGCCGTCGATCTTGACGCGCTGAAAGCCCTGCTTGAGCAGTTCGGCCAGTTCCTTGCGGTATTCGCCCTTGCGGCCGCGCACGATGGGGGCGAGCAGGTAAGCCCGTGTACCTTCGTCCAGTTCCAGCAGCCGGTCGACCATCTGGGTGACCGTCTGGCTTTCGATCGGCAGGCCGGTGGCCGGCGAATAGGCGGTCCCGACGCGGGCGAACAGCAGCCGCATGTAGTCGTAGATTTCCGTCACCGTGCCGACGGTCGAGCGCGGGTTGCGGCTGGTCGTCTTCTGCTCGATGGAAATGGCTGGCGACAGGCCGTCGATCTGGTCGACGTCCGGCTTCTGCATCATCTCCAGGAACTGGCGGGCATAGGCCGACAGGCTTTCGACATAGCGCCGCTGGCCCTCGGCATAGATGGTGTCGAAGGCAAGCGACGACTTGCCGGAGCCGGACAGGCCGGTGAACACGATCAGCTTGTCGCGCGGCAGTTCGAGCGAGACATCTTTGAGATTGTGCTCGCGCGCGCCCTGAATCTTGATATGACGGTGCGGGTCGGCCATTGTCATCGAATAGACCAAACTGTGAACACGGGCAATGGTGATGCTGGGCAACCGGGCATGAAGCTGGGGATTATCCGGCAAGACTGCTGACAGGTGGTGTCAGCAGGGCGGCCAGACAAGGAGACGCGCTTATGGCTTTCGATTACTCAGGCAAGACGGTTTTCGTGGCCGGTGGCACCAGCGGGATCAATCTCGGGATAGCCACCGGGTTTGCCGCGGCAGGGGCGAACCTGTTCGTGATCAGCCGCAATCCGGACAAGGTGTCTGCCGCCGTGGCCGCGTTGAAGGAGGCGGGAGCGCAGGCCGAGGGCGCTTCGGCGGATGTGCGCGATCACGAAGCCGTGGCGGGCACGTTTGCCCAGTGTGCCGAGACGTTCGGTGAAATCGATGTGCTGGTATCGGGGGCGGCCGGGAATTTTCCGGCGCGGGCCAATGACATTTCCTCCAACGGGTTCCGTTCGGTCCTGGAGATCGACCTGCTCGGCACGCATCACGTGATGACGGCGGCCTGGCCGCATCTGAAGAAGCCGGGGGCGTCGATCATCAACATTTCCGCACCGCAGGCTATCGTGGCGATGACGGGACAGGCGCATGTCTGCGCCGCCAAGGCCGGGGTCGACATGGTGACGCGCACGCTGGCGTTGGAGTGGGGGCCGTCGGGAGTGCGGATCAATTCGGTTATCCCCGGGCCGATCGAGGACACCGAGGGCATGCGCCGCCTGGCGCCGACGCCGGATGCGATGAAGATGGTGGTCGGCTCGGTGCCGATGAAGCGGGTCGGCACCAAGACGGATATGGCCGACATCTGCCTGTTCCTCGGCTCGCAGATGGCCAGTTACATCAACGGTGCGGTCATACCGGTCGACGGCGGCTGGCATCTCAATATGCCGGGTACGGCGCTCGATCCGGTGCTCGACATGATCGCCAAGATGAAAGGCCGCTAACGGGCATGAGCGATGATGCGGCGCAGGCGGTTCTGAGGGATGTATTCGGCTATGACGGCTTCCGGCCGGGCCAGCCGGACATCATCGATGCGTTGCGGGCGGGCCGCAACGCGCTTGCGGTCATGCCAACCGGTTCAGGCAAGTCCCTGTGTTTTCAGATTCCGGCTCTGCTGAAGGATGGTGTGACTATTGTGGTCTCACCGCTGGTGGCGCTGATGCGCGATCAGGTGGCGGGGCTGCAGTTGCTCGGCGTTGCGGCGGAGACCATCAATTCCGCGCGCGACGCCGCCGACAACCTGGAGACCTGGCACAAGCTGCGCGAAGGCGAATTGAAACTGCTCTATGTCTCGCCGGAACGGTTGATGAACCCGGACACCATGCGCGCGCTGCAGGATATCGACATTGCTATGCTGGTGGTCGATGAGGCCCACTGTATCTCGCAATGGGGCGCGGCCTTCCGGCCGGAATATGAGCAGCTCGGCGCATTGCGGGATGCCTTTCCCGGCCGCCCGATTGCCGCCTTCACGGCGACTGCCGACGAAATCACCCGTGAGGATATCGTCGCCAAGCTGTTCGGCGGCGAAGCTGCAACCTTCGTGCACGGTTTCGACCGGCCGAACATCAGGCTCGCCGTCAGCCCGAAGCGCGACTGGAAGAAACAGTTGCGGGCGATCATCGCCGATCATGCCGGCCAGAGCGGCATCGTCTACTGCCTGTCGCGGCGCAAGACCGAGGAGGTGGCGGCGATGCTGAGCGCCGAAGGGGGGCGGGCGCTGCCCTACCATGCCGGCATGCCGAGCGAAATCCGAGATGAAAACCAGAACCTGTTCATGACCGAGCCGGGGCTGATCATGGTGGCGACCATCGCCTTCGGCATGGGGGTCGACAAGCCGGACGTGCGCTTTGTCGTTCACACCGACCTGCCGGGCAGCATCGAGGCCTACTACCAGGAATTCGGCCGGGCGGGCCGGGATGGCGAGCCGGCCAGCGCCCACCTGCTGTTCGGCCTCAACGATTTGCGCATCCGCCGCACCTTCATCGATGAGGCCGGCACCGGCGATGAGCACAAGCGGCGCGAGCACAAGCGGCTCGATGCGCTGCTGGCCTACTGCGACAGCCCGACCTGCCGGCGTCAGGCGCTGCTGCGCTATTTCGACGAGGCGATCGAACCATGCGGCAACTGTGATGTGTGCCTCAATCCGGTCGACCTGGTCGACGGCACGATCGACGGCCAGAAGATCCTCTCCGCCGTCTACCGCACAGGCCAGCGCTTCGGCCAGGCGCACATCGTCGATGTCCTGCTCGGCAACGTCACCGAAAAGATTGAAAAGTTTCGGCATGACCTGATCCCCACCTTCGGCATCTGCGCCGGACGCAAGCGCAAAGAACTGCAAGCGCTGATCCGGCAACTGGTGGCGGCGAACTTCCTGGAACTCGACATCAAGGGTTTCGGTGGTCTGAAGATCACCGAACAGGGCGTGGCTCTGCTCAAGAGCGAGCGTGACTTCCGGTACCGCCCCGACGCGATGGCGAAACGCGCCGCGCGGGCATCGCGCGTTGAACGGCCGTCACCGGTGGAACTGGACGGCGAGGCGGTCGATCTGCTGCAGCGCCTCAAGGCGCTACGGCTCGACCTGGCGCGCGAGCGCAATGTGCCGGCCTATGTGATTTTTCCCGACCGGACCCTGGTGGAACTGGCTGCGCGCAGACCGCAGGACAAGCTGGCCTTTTCGCAAATCCACGGTGTCGGCGCCCGCAAACTGGAGCAGTTCGCCGACGTGTTTCTGGCCGAGATCGCAGCCGCCCGCAACGCGGCCTAATCTTCGTCATGCCAGGTGGTCGAGACGTAGTCCTCGTCCTTCTGGCCATCGCGCTCGAAGACGAGGAAGTCCCAGTATCCGCAGCGGTCGCCGGGGTAGTCTCGGCAGGTGGCGGGCCGGGCCTTGTAGATGGTGCAATTACGTGCCTCGGCGTCGAAGAACGCGCAGATGCGGCCGAAATGCTCATCGTCCTGACGTTTCATGATGCGCTTGTAGCCATGGTCGGCGCGGCAATGCCGCTTTTCAGCCTCGTCCGGGGACAGTCCGAGATGGCGCGCGATGCGCTCGACATCGCGCTTGGTCAGCACGATGACCGGATAGGAGCAGCAATAGCCCGGACAGCGGCTGCAGTCGTAGCCGGTGGTCATTCGGGCGGGTTCCGGCGGGCTGCGGTGATGCTGATCTCGACCAACCATGCGGGATCGGCGAGCCCGGCGACGACGAGCAGGGTTGAAGCTGGCTTTGCACCACAGAGCATCTCGTCGCGCACCTCGCGGTAGAACGCCACACCGCTTTCAGCGGTGACATAGGCCGTCACCTCGACGATATCCCGGGGGCCGAGCCCTTCGTGTTCAAGCACGGCAAGCAGGTTGCGCCAGGTCTGCACGTGCTGGGCGCGCTCGTCCCCGGCAAGCCGTCCATCGGCGTCGACGCCGACCTGGCCGGAAATGCTGATCAGCGCCGCATCCGCCGGCACCTCGACCGCCTGGCTGTAGTTCGAAAACGGCGCCGCCGCCTTGTCTGTGTGTATGTACCTGATCATGCGGGGAGACCTCCGGCGGGTTTGCGGGTTTTTCGGTGAATTGTCATTTGCATTCATGTTCTGAGCATGTTAGGAACAAAAAAAGAACACGCAAGATAGCCGGCCGTGGCGCCTGTGGACAAGCCGCGCGCGTGGCTGGTGCGGCGCAGTGGGCTGGCGTAGGGTCCGGCCAGCAATTCGCCAAGTGATGGGAGCAGCAACATGGCAGGTTCGGTCAACAAGGTCATTCTGGTCGGCAATCTCGGTGCCGACCCCGAAGTCCGGCATACACAGGATGGCCGGCCGATTGTCAACCTGCGTGTCGCGACAACGGAAAGCTGGCGCGACAAGAATACCGGTGAGCGCCGCGAACGTACCGAGTGGCACCGCGTGGTGATCTTCTCCGAAGGCCTGTGCAGGGTTGCCGAACAGTATCTGCGCAAGGGCTCGAAGGTCTATCTCGAGGGCCAGCTGCAGACCCGCAAGTGGCAGGACCAGTCCGGCGCCGACCGGTACTCGACGGAAGTGGTCCTGCAGGGTTTCGGCTCCAGCCTGCAGATGCTCGACAGCCGAGCCAGCACGGAAGGCGGGTACGCCGGCGGCGGCGGCGACAATTTCGGCCAGTCCGCACCCATGGGTCAGTCCGGTGGTGGCGGGGCGCCGCGCGAGCAGAGTTTTGCCCGCGATCTCGACGACGAGGTGCCTTTCTAGAGCCTTTCTTGACAATACCGAGCCATTTGACCGGTTTTTCGCGTTTGCTGGCAAGGCAGGCGGCACGCCGTGGTCTGGCTGACCACAAGTGCCGCCTAACGCTGTCCAGCGAGCGCGAAAAGCCGGTCTTCGGTGGGTCAAATGGCTCGGTATTGCCAAAAAAGGCTCTGGCGCCCTTCAGTCAGGCCCCGCACCCCACGCGAATACAACGGCGCGGCGCCAGGAATCCGGGCTCGTCGTGCAAGACAGTCGGTTTACCATATGACCTGATGTTCGTGCTGCGCCGCAATATGCTCACATTTGCGCCTTATCCGCTGTCACACCTTGATGCTGCCCAGGCTGCATCGAGCGGACAGGGAAAGGCGAAAACGATGATCAAACTCGCAACATTTGGCATGGCCGGCATGTTGGCTTTGGCGATCATGAGCCCGGCCGATGCCGGTGAAAAGCTGAGCACACGGGCGATAAAGAACCTGTTTCCGGGCCAGTTCCATGCCGTGGTGAAGGGCTACAAGGTGCGTTTCAGCGCCAAGGGCGACGGATCCTTGACCGGCAGCTATTTGGCCTCAACGGACAAGGGCCGCTGGAGCGTGCGCCGCGGCCGCCTGTGCATCATGCTGAAGGACTGGACCAAGGGAAAGACCAACTGCAGCCCGGTCATCCGCACCGGCGCCTGGTACAAGGCCAGGAACGTAAAGTTCCGCAAGCTGTAGTGCCGGCGGCACAGGCTCTGTCACTGTCCCAATCATCGAAATGCACTGCGTAGGGTATCGGAGTTCGTTTCTGAACCCCGACCCCAGTTGCAAATACATCACGTTTTCGGCGTGCCGTCATCGCCGCTCCACACCGTTTCGGCATGATGGGCGGCGGACTGCACCTCGATGAACAGCCGGGTGATGTCCGGGTACTTGTCCTTGATGGCTTGTTCGATCTCGTAGATCGCGTCCTCGACGTTTCCGCCGGAGGCTTCGTTGTCGACATCGAGGCTGAGCGTCAGCAGAATGTCGTGCGGTCCCATATGCATGGTGCGCAGTTCATTGACCGCCATCACTTCGGTGTTCGCACCGGCGATCTCGTGCACCCCGTCTATCAGGTCCTGGCTCGCCGCTTCGCCAATGATCAGCCCCTTGGTCTCGAAACACAGCATCAGTGCGACCGCAGCGAGAAGAATGCCGATGCCGATCGAGGCAACCCCGTCCATCCACGGCAGTTGGAAATACTCCGCAGCAAGCAGGCCGGCAAATGCGATGACCAGACCACTCATCGCCGCAGCATCCTCGAACAGAACCGTGAAGATGGCAGGATTCTTACTTTCGCGCACCGCCTGAAAGACGGGAGTGTCGCCACGCAGCTGGTTGAATTCCTTGACCGCGAAGCCAAGCGCAAAGCCTTCGAACACCATCGCGAACGCCAGCACGATGTAGTTGACCATCGGATTGGTAACTTCATGCGGGTCCATCACCTTATGGATGCCTTCGTAGATCGACACACCGGCGCCGACGGAGAAGATGAGCAGCGCAACGACGAATGCCCAGAAATACAGCTCGCGCCCGTAGCCGAACGGATGGGTTCGGTCAGCGGGTTTTTGCGACTGGCCGAGGCCGTAAAGCAGAAGTCCCTGATTGCCGGTGTCGACCAGCGAATGAATGGCCTCTGACAGCATGGCGGAAGACCCGGTATAGACCGAGGCTGCAAATTTGGTTATCGCGATCAGCCCGTTACCGATCAGTGCGGCATAGATCACCTTTTTGGAACTGGAGGTCGCCATGTCTGGTCTGCCCCTGATTGACCATGTTCTGCGGCTAGAAACCAGGCCGCGTACCGGAGGGATTTTTAAGGGAGTCGTCAAGATGGTACAACCTTTCAAGGCCATTGCGCTGCTGGCCGGCGTGCTGGCGGTGCCGGCACTTGCCGGAGAGGCGGATGTCATATCGGCGGAGGCGCTGCAGAGCGCACCCGGCGTGTGGCGGTTTACCGTAACCGTGAAGCATGCCGACGAAGGCTGGGAGCATTACGCCAACAGGTTCGAAATCGTTGACGAGGCCGGCAAGGTGCTCGGCGTTCGCACCCTGTATCACCCGCATGTCGACGAGCAGCCCTTCACCCGTTCGCTGGGGGGCGTGAGCATCCCGCTGACGGTCGAAAAAGTTCGTGTGCGGGCCGGTGACAGCGTACACGATTTGGGTGGTGCCGAGGTCGTGGTCGATCTATCGGCGCTGCGTGCGGACGTAGCGGCGGATTAAATTCTAAGCATTTGATTTTCAAAGGATTTCGACTTCGGCAAAGGTTGCTGTGAGGCGGCAAATTTGCTAGTCTGCATGGATGTTCGAATCGGTTCGCGGAGCGACCCGGTTGATGGGGGTTTGCCCGGCGTTGCGCCTACCTGAAGAGACGCGCGAATGGGCATGAGGCGTCGCCGGATACTGGCATGATCAAGAGGTTTGGCCTTTGGCTGACGATATGAACGAAAACACGCCGGACGACGCAGAAAACGCGGGCGACGACGCTGGTGCGGGCGCGCCGGGTGGCGGCAATGGCGGCGGGAATGGCGGCAGCGATGATGTCGGCGCACCGGCTGCCGGTGGCGGCGACGACGGGGCAGGGCACGTAGAGCCCATCTCCATCGAAGAGGAGATGAAGGGCTCCTATCTCGACTACGCCATGAGCGTGATCGTGTCGCGTGCGTTGCCGGATGTCCGTGACGGCCTGAAGCCGGTGCACCGGCGCATTCTGTTCTCGATGAACGAGAACGGTTACGACTGGAACAAGCCATACCGCAAGTCGGCCCGCGTCGTCGGTGACGTCATCGGTAAGTACCACCCGCATGGCGACCAGTCGATCTACGACGCCCTGGTGCGTATGGCCCAGGATTTTTCCTTGCGTCTGCCGCTGCTCGACGGGCAGGGCAATTTCGGCTCGATCGACGGCGATCCGCCGGCGGCGATGCGTTACACCGAAGTGCGCATGGGCAAACCGGCCCACTCGCTGCTGGCCGACATCGACAAGGACACAGTCGACTTCCAGGACAACTACGACAACACCGAGCGCGAACCCACGGTGCTGCCGGCCCGCTTTCCCAACCTGCTGGTCAATGGTTCAGGCGGCATTGCCGTCGGCATGGCGACCAACATGGCGCCGCACAACCTTGGTGAAGTGATCGACGCCTGCATAGCGACGATTGAGAATCCCGGCATCAGCATCGACGAGCTGATCGACATAGTGCCGGGGCCGGACTTCCCGACCGGCGGCCTGATCCTTGGGCGCGCCGGCATCAAGTCTGCCTACCACACCGGGCGCGGCTCGGTGATGATGCGGTCCCGGGTCACCACCGAGGAAATCCGCAAGGACCGCAACGCGCTGATCGTGCATGAGATCCCGTACCAGGTGAACAAGGCATCGATGATCGAGAAGATCGCCGACCTGGTGCGCGAGAAGAAGGTCGAAGGCATTTCCGACATTCGCGATGAGTCCGACCGCCACGGCATGCGTGTGGTGATCGAACTGAAGCGCGATGCGGTTCCCGATGTGGTTCTGAACCAGCTCTGGCGGTTCTCGCAGTTGCAGACCTCGTTCAGCATCAATGCGGTGGCGCTGACCGGCGGCCGGCCGGAGGTGATGAACCTAAAGGACCTTCTCGATGCCTTCATCGCCTTCCGCGAGGATGTCGTCACCCGGCGTACCAAATTCCTGCTCGGCAAGGCGCGCGACCGGGCCCATATCCTGGTCGGCCTGGCCATTGCCGTGGCCAATATCGACGAGGTGATCGCCCTTATCCGCAATGCGCCCGACCCGGCGACCGCCCGTGCCCAGCTGATGGCCAGAGCCTGGCCGGCCCGGGACATGGAGCCGCTGATCAAGCTGATTGATGACCCGCGCCACGCGCTGCGCGAAGACGGCACCTACATGTTATCGGAAGAGCAGGCCCGCGCGATCCTCGACCTGCGCCTGCAGCGGTTGACGGCACTTGGCCGCGACGAGATTTCCGACGAGTTGCACCGGCTGGGCGCGGAAATCACCGATTACCTGGAGATCCTGCGCTCGCGGGCCCGAGTGATGTCAATCATCACCGACGAACTGGGCGAGGTGAAGGAGGAGTTCAACACCCCGCGGCGAACCGAAATCCTCGATGGCGGCATCGAGATGGAGGACGAAGACCTGATCCAGAGCGAGGATATGGTCGTTACCGTCAGCCACGCCGGATACATCAAGCGCGTTCCACTGGCCACCTACCGGGCCCAGCGCCGCGGCGGCAAGGGCCGCTCGGGCATGCAGACCAAGGACGAGGATTTCGTCACCCGGCTGTTCGTCGCCAACACCCATACGCCTGTGATCTTCTTTTCCTCACGCGGCATGGCCTACCAGATGAAGGTTTGGCGCTTGCCGCTGGCCGCGCCCCATGCCCGCGGCAAGGCGATGATCAACATTCTGCCGTTGGAACAGGGCGAACGCATCACCACCATCATGCCGCTGCCGGTCGATGAAGCGGTGTGGAGCGAATGGGACGTAATGTTCGCCACCCGCGCCGGCAATGTGCGCCGCAACAAGCTGTCCGACTTCATCGGTATCCGCCAAAACGGCAAGATCGCCATGAAATTGGCCGAAGGCGACCAGCTGGCTGGCGTGGAGACCTGCACCGAGGACGACGATGTGATGCTGACCACGGCCAACGGTCAATGCATCCGCTTCAGGACGACGGATGTGAGGGTGTTCAAGGGCCGGGATTCGACCGGTGTGCGCGGCATCAGCCTGGCCGAGGGTGACCGGCTGATCTCACTGTCGATCCTGCGCAACTTCGAAGCCACGGCAGACGAGCGCACAGCCTATGTGAAGGCCCGGCGGGCCGCGGAAGGCGCTGAAGACGACGCCGGCGACGTCGAGATCGAGGATGGCAACGGCGATGTGGTGCTGGGCCCGGAGCGGTACGAAGAGATGCTGGAGGCCGAGCAGATCATCCTAACGATTTCGCAGAACGGCTATGGCAAGCGCAGCTCGTCGTACGAGTATCGGGTCACCGGCCGCGGCGGCAAAGGTATCGTCGCCATGACCGTCAACGAGCGCAACGGTCCGCTGATCGCATCTTTCCCGGTGATTGACGAAGACGAGATCATGCTGGTCAGCAACGGTGGACAGCTGATCCGCTGCCCGGTGTCGGGCATTCGCATCGCCGGACGGTCCACCCAGGGCGTGACGGTGTTCGATACCGCTGTTGATGAAACCGTCGTTTCGGTTGAGCGCATCTCCGATGAGGAAAACGCCGATGACGATGGCGCAGATGATACCGGGCAGGCTAAAGTGGACCAGCAGGGGAGTCCTGATGGGCCGGCTGGTAGCGGCGGCCCGGACGGCGAAGACGGAAAATCATAGGTGTCTTCATGACGATTGAAACCTATCTGGCTTTCGTCCTTGCCTGCGCCGCCCTGGCCATTGTTCCCGGACCGAATGTCACCATCATCATCGCCAACAGTCTGCGAAGCGGACCGCGGGCCGGACTGGCGAGCGTTGCCGGAACTCAACTTGGTGTTTTCATACTTTTGTTGGTGTTAGCGGCAGGACTTCATCTGGTGGTTGAACAAATTGCTGTGGTGTTTGACTGGATTCGCCTGTTAGGCGCGGGCTATCTCATCTGGCTCGGCCTGCGCCTTTTGATGTCGTCCGGAGAACGGGCGACGATCGGTGATGCGCCAGGGGCAGGCGCATCCAATGCGGCCTGTTTTTGGCAGGGTTGCCTGGTTTTATTGTCGAATCCCAAGGCGCTGCTGTTCTTCGGTGCATTCATTCCGCATTTCGTAGACCCGGCCGGCAACGCCTTCTGGCAGACTGTGTTCCTCGGTTTGACATTCATGGCGGTTGCCGGTGTGCTCGACAGCGGTTACGCGCTTGCCGCTGGTGGCGCACGCCGCTGGCTGACCCGCTCCAGGGTGAAAACGCTTGAGCGCGTGTCCGGTCTGTGCATGATCGGCGGCGGCGTCTGGTTGGCATTGTCCAGGCGCTGAGCCGCATTGAGGGAGGCGAATGTGCGCATCGGCTTTTATCCTGGCAGTTTCGACCCGGTCACCTACGGTCATCTTGATATCATCGCGCGTTCAGCCCGCCTGTTCGACAAATTGGTGCTTGGAGTAGGCGTGCACCATGGCAAGGCGTCGCTGATCTCAAGCGATGACCGTCTGGCTCTGCTCAGTGACGTATGCACGCCGATTTGCGATGCCACGGGAACTGAAATCGTTGCGGAAACGTTTGACGGCCTGGCGGTCGACTCCGCCCGGCGGGCAGGGGCCTCGGCGATTGTCCGCGGCCTGCGCGATGCCTCCGATTTCGACTATGAAATTCAGATGGGCCAGATGAATGCCGCGATGGCGCCACAAATCGAAACCATATATCTCGCGGCCAGCCCGGCGACGCGCATGATCGCCTCTTCGCTGGTCAAGCAGATTGCCCGCATGGGCGGCGATATCTCGGCTTTCGTGCCGGATGCGTCGGGACGTGCCGTAGCACGCGCACTACAAGAGAAATGATGCCCGGGCCGCAGGCACGGACAGCTTGAAGGAGAGATGAATGATGCTGAACTTTGCCAAACCCGCAAGGTTTGCCAAACCCGCAAGGTTTGCGAAACCGTCATGGATGGCCGGTGCTTTTGTGGCGCTGAGCCTAGCGGTTGCTCCGCAGGCGGGCGCTGCCTCTGATCCGGAAAACACCCTCAACCTGCACCTCGACTGCGGCAAGGTCGTCATCAAGCTGCGTCCGGACCTGGCGCCCAAGCATGTCGAGCGGATCAAGAGGCTGACCCGCGAAGGCTTCTACGACGGCATCATCTTCCATCGGGTGATCGACGGCTTCATGGCCCAGACCGGAGACCCCACCGGCACCGGAACAGGCGGTTCGAAGTACGATGACGTGGCAGCGGAATTCAACAAGCTGCCCTACCACCGCGGCGTGGTCGGCATGGCCCGTTCGCAAAGCCCGAACAGCGCCAACTCGCAGTTCTTCATCATGCTGGCCGATGGCCGGTTCCTAGACGGCAAGTACACCGCTTGGGGCCAGGTGACCCAAAACATGGGTTGTGTCGACCGCATCCCCAAGGGCGAGCCGCCAGCCAGCCCCGGCAAGATCATCAAAATGCAAATCGAAGCAGACGCACAATAACAGGAGGGCCTCTTGGCTGATCTCGAAAACACTCTCTATCTTGATTTGGAAGCGGGTCGTGTGGTCATCGAGCTGCGCCCCGACCTTGCACCCAACCACGTTTCCCGGATCAAGGAACTGGCGCGCGAAGGGTTTTACGACGGCACGCCGTTTCACCGGGTGATCGAAGGCTTCATGGCCCAGGGTGGCGACCCGACCGGCACCGGCACCGGCGGTTCGGATAAACCGAATCTGGTTGCGGAGTTCTCCGATGCACCGCACGTTCGCGGTGTCGCCTCGATGGCCCGCGCCATGGCGCCGAACAGCGCGAACTCGCAGTTCTTCATCTGCTTTGACGATGCCGGTTTTCTTGACGGGCAGTACACCGTTTGGGGCAAGGTCAGCGAGGGCATGGAGCACATCGATGCCCTGCCGCGCGGTGAACCGGTGCCCAATCCGGGCAGAATCAAGACGATGAAGGTTGCCGCGGACGCCTGAACCGATCGGTGATTTCGCATTAAACTGTCGAAATGCGCTCACGTATCCCCTACAGGATGCGTGAGTTTTGTTTTGCCCGGAGATGTCTCTGATTTGAAAGTCGATCTGTTCGATTTTGAGCTGCCCGAGGAACGGATCGCGCTACGCCCGGTCGAGCCGCGTGATGCCGCGCGCATGCTTGTGGTGCGGCCCGGGCCAGCGGATGGGTTCGCAGACAGCCGGATATCCGCCCTTCCGGCGCTTCTGCGTTCAGGCGATGTGCTGGTGGTGAACGATACCAAGGTGATCCCGGCCCGGCTGCACGCACGGCGCGAACGCCCGGGCGGAACCGGGGCAATGGTCGAATGCCTGTTGCATCAGCGCGTCAGTGACGGCATCTGGACGGCATTTGCACGGCCGGCGAAACGACTGAAACCGGGCGACGTGCTGCGTTTTGGCGGCGCCGGCGAGGCGTGTCTGTCGGATACCTTGAATGCGCACGTCGCAAGCGTGGACGGCGGCGGATTGGTAACACTCGAATTCGAACTTGCCGGGCCGTATCTGGAAAGCGCCATCGCGATACATGGCGAGTTGCCCCTGCCGCCCTATATCGCCGGAAGACGGGCGGTCGACAGCAGGGACAGCGAGGACTATCAGACCGTCTATGCCCGGCAGGCAGGTGCGGTTGCAGCGCCGACGGCCGGTCTGCACTTTACCGATACGTTGTTGCACGAGATCGCCTTGGCGGGGGCGAAAATATGCCGGGTCACATTGCATGTCGGTGCCGGCACATTTCTTCCCGTCAAGGCCGATGACACTGAAGACCACACGATGCACGCCGAATATGGCATCGTCGGCGCGGATGTGGCGCGAATGCTGAACGCGGCGCGCGCCGGTGGCGGCCGGATCATCGCCGTCGGAACCACGTCGCTGCGTTTGCTGGAGTCCTCGGCGCTGACCGATGGCGAGATTGCACCTTTCTCCGGTGAAACGGACATCTTCATCACGCCGGGCTATCGCTTTCGCGCCGTCGATGCCCTGTTGACCAACTTCCACCTGCCGCGCTCGACCCTGTTCATGCTGGTCAGCGCGTTCAGTGGGCTTGAAACAATGCGGGCGGCCTATGGTCATGCGATAGAGCAGGGCTACCGCTTCTACTCCTACGGCGACTGCTGTCTGCTCTTTCCGGAGGCGCGATGATGTCATTCAGCTTCACATTGCTCGACACCGACAAGGCTGCCCGGCATGGCCGCATCGATACCCCGCGCGGTGAAATCCGCACCCCTGCTTTCATGCCGGTCGGCACCGCGGGCACCGTCAAGGCGCTTTACCCGGATCAGGTTCGTCAGACCGGCGCCGACATCATTCTCGGCAACACCTATCACCTCATGCTGCGGCCGGGAGCCGAACGGGTGCAACGGCTGGGCGGATTGCACAAGCTGATCAACTGGCCCCGGCCGATCCTCACCGATTCCGGCGGTTTTCAGGTGATGTCGCTAGCCAAGTTGCGCAAACTCACCGAACATGGCGTGACCTTTCAGTCGCACATTGACGGCTCGCGGCATGAGTTGACGCCGGAACGGTCGATGGAGATCCAGCGCCTGCTCGGATCGACCATACAGATGCAACTCGACGAATGCGTATCTTATCCGCACACGGACGATGAAGCCGAACGCGCCATGCAGCTTTCGCTTCGCTGGGCTCAGCGCTCGCGCCTGGCATTCGGCGACCAACCCGGTCATGCCTGTTTCGGCATTGTACAAGGGGGTATTGTTCCGAAGTTGCGCGAGACGTCGGCGCGCGGGCTGATCGAAATCGGCTTCGATGGTTATGCCATCGGTGGACTTGCGGTCGGCGAGGGACAAGAGCTGATGCTGTCGACCATTGAGGCAACCGCACCGGTCCTGCCGGTTGACAGGCCGCGCTACCTGATGGGGGTCGGCACGCCGCTGGATATTCTCGAGGCGGTGGCGCGCGGTATCGACATGTTCGACTGTGTCATGCCAACCCGCTCCGGCCGCCACGGCCAGGCGTTTACCCGCACCGGAAAGCACAATCTGCGCAATGCCAAATTCGCCGAAGACCTGCGGCCGCTGGATGAGACCTCCGATCATCCGGCCCTGTCGCAGTACTCACGCGCCTACCTGCACCACCTCATTCGCTCTGGCGAATTGCTCGGATCGATGATCCTGTCCTGGGCAAATGTCGCATATTATCAGAGTCTTATGGCTGATATTCGGTTAGCGATTGCCCAGCGGCGATTTGATGACTTCCGCAGCCAAGCGATACAGAACTGGCAATCTGACAGAGCTTAGCAACCGGTCCCCGGTTTCGCCGGGTCGAGAACAGTCCGAAAGGCGCCGGGAACTCCTGGGGCGCCTTGAGTGGTTCAAGCTGCCGGACGTACGTCACGCGCTTTTTGGACGTCACCCTCGCCCAGAGCGTCAACCGCCTGCAGCCGCTCGGTGGCCGCCGGGTCAACCAGAACACCGCCTGCATCTCTGTACGGTGTTCGTGAGATCACATCCGCGCTCGCCAGAACCGCCTCTTGTTTGCCGTTTCTGGTTACGAACCGGCCGTGGATCTGGCAGGCCGCGATCAGGGCCTGGCGGAAATGTCGATACAAACTCCGGTCCGGAGCTGTGGGGTGCTCCCAGAATGTATCTAGGCCGAGTTGATGCGTTAGCCCCTCGACATCATAGACCGCCTTGCCGAGTGTGCAGACCGGCAGGCCATGCAGTAGAGCCGAGGTGCCCATTGTGCTGTTCACCGTCACCATGCCGGCGGCCTTGTCGAGGATCTCAGGGTTCGGGCCCGTATCGATGAACAGGACCCTGTCGGCGACACCATGCTTAGCCGCAATTTGCATCACCTCCTTGCGGCGATCCACCACTTCATTGTCGAGCGGATGGTTCTTCACCAACAAGACACAATCGCTGGGTGCACGTTCCGCAAAAGATGCGATCACCCGTTCACTCGCCTGTTTGATGCTGGCAAAAGGCGAATGCTCGATCAGTTGGAAATCATGTTCAAGCTGCAGTGCATAAAGAAAGAAACGCCGGCCGTTATCAAAGAGATCTTGCACGGTCTTAAGAGATGAGCGCCTCTTGAAGCCCCAAACAATTCCTTTCTTGACCCACCCGATTGCCTCGACGACCGGCAATGTTTGACGGTGCCGCCGATGGCGCGGAAACAGCGGCATCAGCAGCGTGTTTGCGAAATGAAACACAATGTCATCCCGGAAGAGCGCAAGCCTGGATGGGCGTCGAATCGGTTTGTGATTGGGTACCGGTGGCGCCGTTGCGGCCTCAACACCGGCACGTGTACGCGGAAAACAGGAGTTGCCGTTCACACCACCCAATTCAAGGGTAATCCAATCGGGGCGCAGATAGCCGTTCTCAAACGCAAACAGATTGATGTTACGCTTTTCAGCAACCTGCTTGGCGACCCTGTGATAAGGCCTGCTGTCAGAAAAAAGCACAATGTCCGTGACACCGTGCTTGGCAAGATAATCCTCTAGAAACGCGGACCAGTCGGCAAACTTGCCACGAAAGTTGTACGCGTTGTTCTGCTTCCAAAGCAGCCAATCGCCCGCACACACATTGATTCGGCTGGTTGTGTGACCACTTCTGTCCAGAGTCGCCGAGAGATCGTTGAAAAATGACCCTCCCGGTCCCTGAAGAAACAAGACATGCCGCCTTGGTTTCCTCCTATTGATCATACTGAATCCCCGCCACTACGCTTCCGTGCTGTCCCCGCAGCATCTCGCTCGATCTAGCACGATTGGTAAATGAAGTTAAGCACGCAAGCCTGCATTCCCATGCTTTACGACTTCCACGCGTACGTTTCTTTGTATGTGTTGCAAAAACGCCCTTGCCAAACTGTGCCACCTTGAGGCATCTGCCAGCCCAATTGCAATGTATCTACCCGGTTAGTAAGGTGCTTTCATGGTTGCAATGCGACAAATCCTGATGTCACCGGTTTGGGTTGCCCAGATTTTCGGCATGTCAAAGTCGTTCAAGGCCAACCCGGTGCTTGGCAGCGGAATTTTGAACAGGTGCGGACTGCATGCCGCCAGACTAATTGCGGCGCATGCGGTCACCCGATTCCGGCTGTTCACTCTGGCACCGCTGGTGTCGCGTGAGCATCGCCAGACCTTCCGGCGGGACGGCTTCGTAATCATTGAGAATTTCCTCGATTCGGCTGCTTTCAAAGAACTCGATGCCCAGGCCCGAAATGCCCGCGGCGAAGTTCGCGAGTGCATTCAGGGCGATACTCTGACCCATCGCATCTTGCTGGACGAAGAGACTTTGCCTGATATGCCCGCCGTGCGCGCGCTGGTGGAGAACCCGCGCTATGAACGCGTACTGAAATATTGTGGCTCGCGGCTTAAGCGCCCTTTGTACTACATCCAGTCAATCAAAAACGGATACCGCGATGGCCGCAGCGATCCGCAAAAGGTGCTGCATTCCGATACGTTTCATCCGACCATGAAGGCCTGGTTCTTCCTGGATGACGTTACACACGACAAGGGACCGTTCACCTACGTGCCCGGTTCGCACCGCCTGACCCTGGCACGGCTCAAGTGGGAATACCGGCGCAGCATTCAGGGCAGCGACCTGAACGACGGTTATTCCGAAAAGGGCTCAATGCGTGCCGACCTTTCCGATCTGGAAGAGATGGGCCTGGCGCAGCCAAAGCCATGTACGGTCAAGCGCAACACGCTGGTGGTGGCGGACACGCATGGCTTCCACTGCCGCGGACAGGCGGCCGAGGGGTCCTCACGGCTCGAGATCTGGGCTTACAGCCGTACCAACCCGTTCAACCCGCTACCCGGTCTGGGCTTGAAACTGTTCAGCCGCATCGAGCACAAGCTGGCCAGGAAATACTGGGACTATGAGGATCGCAAGGCGGCGCGGCGCAACGTGCTGTCGTCCTGGCACAAGGTGCCGCCGGAAAAGATGCACGAAGTAACGGCCGACCGCTCCTGATTCGGCGCACGTTTCAGACAAACAGCCAGCGTGGTGTCCTGTTGCAATAGGCGGTCCACTCGCTGCCGAATTTTTCCGACAGGTGGGCTTCCTCACGCTTGATGGCCAGATTGTAAACGGCAACTCCGGCTGCAACCGCGGCAATCAGAAACCAGCCGTTTGCAAACAGCCCGGAGGCGCCTGCCAACATCAGCGTGTTGCCGGAATAGATCGGGTTCCGCGATACTGAGAAAACTCCGTGTGTCACCAGCGTGTCAGCGGCCTTGTGCGGCAGTATATTGGTTTGCGCCCTGCGCATTGTCACAACAGCCAGGATATCGAGTGCGGCACCGACCAACCCAACGAGGCCTCCGCACACCCGGCCCACCCAGCTTGTCGTTATCAGCGCAATCTCAAGCGGCAGGACATAGTGCAGCGTGACGGCGCAGATCACGGCAAGAACCAGAATTATCGGCGGCCAGGGCAAGACATTTGGGCGTTCGTATGTCATGTGATGTGTAGTAGGGCATCAACCACGCCGGGCGGCAAGCCCGAATCCCTGGTGATGAATCCGGATTGCTATTTTTCTGACCTGCCGGGAGGCCGCCATGCTTACCAATGACTATCCAACACTCGACTTCGACCTCGGTGAAACCGCCGACATGCTGCGCGACATGGTGCGGTCGTTCACCAGCGACCACATTTCACCGATTGCCGGGCAGATCGACGAAACCAATGAGTTCCCGCGCCATCTGTGGCCACAGCTCGGTCAGTTGGGGCTTCTTGGCGTCACTGTCGAGGAGGAATATGGCGGGGCCGGCATGGGATACTTGGAACATGTGATCGCCATGGAGGAGATTTCGCGCGGTTCGGCCTCGGTCGGCCTGTCGTACGGCGCCCACTCCAACCTGTGTGTCAACCAGATTCGCCGCAACGGCAGCGAGGAACAGAAACGCAAGTATCTGCCGGGCCTGATATCAGGCGAACAAATGGGGGCGCTGGCCATGTCGGAAGCCGGTGCCGGTTCGGATGTGGTTTCGATGAGGCTGCGTGCCGACAAGAAGGGCGACCGCTATGTGCTGAACGGCACCAAGTTCTGGATCACCAACGGACCCTGCGTGGACACACTGGTGGTCTACGCCAAGACCGATCCGCAGGCCGGCCCCAGGGGTATCACGGCCTTCATCGTCGAGCGCGACTCCGACGGCTTTTCGACGGCCCAGAAACTCGACAAGCTCGGCATGCGCGGCTCCGACACCGGCGAACTGGTGTTCGAAAACTGCGAGGTGCCGGAGGAAAACGTACTCGGCGGCGAGGGCAGGGGCGTCAACGTGCTGATGTCCGGCCTCGATTACGAACGCGCTGTGCTGGCTGCCGGCCCGATCGGCATCATGCAGGCCTGCATGGATATCGTGGTGCCCTACGTTCATGACCGCCAGCAGTTCGGCAAGCCAATCGGCACCTTCCAGCTCATGCAGGGCAAGCTGGCAGACATGTATACGACGCTAAATGCCTGTAAAGCCTACATTTATACGGTAGCCAAAGCCTGCGACCGTGGCCAGACGACGCGCAAGGACGCCGCTGGAGCGATCCTCTATGCCGCTGAAAAGGCCACTTGGATGGCGCTTGAGGCGATCCAGTGCCTTGGCGGCAACGGCTACATTTCCGAGTTTCCCACCGGCCGCCTGCTGCGCGATGCCAAACTGTACGAGATCGGCGCAGGCACCAGTGAAATCAGGCGCATGTTGATCGGCCGCGAACTGTTCGAGGAGTCGGCCTGACGGGTGGGCCTGAAGAGTTTTTTCGCGGTTGCCCAAGGATCGGCATGTCCGGGGCGTCTAATACTGTGACATGCGCATGACCACGGATGACAACCAGCTGGCGTTCCGGGCCGCCGAAGGCGATGCACAGGCCTTCCGCGTGCTGCTGGAGCGCCACTATGACGGCATCTACCGGCTGGCCTTCCGCTGCCTGGGCAATGCCGCCGATGCCGAGGATGTCGCCCAGGATGTTTGTGTTTCCCTGCCCGCCAAGCTGAAATCGTTTCGCGGCACGGCGAAACTGACCAGTTGGCTGTTCCGGCTGGTGCTCAACCGCGCCCGCGATGTCATGCGCCGCAATGCCCGCCAGCGAGCGCTGGACGAAACCTACGCCGCGGTCAGCGCGCTGACCGAAGCGGGGTGGCAGGACACCGCCCAGCAAGTCGATTGGCTCTACGCGACGCTGCAGTCGCTCGGCGATGACCTGCGCGAGACCGCCATCCTTGTGCTCGCAGAAGACATGACCCACGCCGAGGCCGGTGAGGTGCTCGGCATCAAGGAGGCGACCGTGTCGTGGCGCATGCACGAGATACGCAAGAAATTGAAGGCGCTGGCCGAGGCTGGCGAGAGTGGTCGCGATGACCGATGAACTGAACAAACTGCAGGCTGCGCTGAAGGATGCTGAAGTACCCGCGCCGCGCAAATCGGCGCGAGATGCTGCAATTACTGCAGCCATGCAGGCACTGGAAGAAGAAAATGTCCAGGTCCGCCAAGGATCGGGGCTGCTGGATCGTCTCAAGAACACGGGGCTGAACGTGTTCAACACCCTTTTCAGGAGACGACCCATGACGACATCCTCAATCAATCTCAGACCGATGCTGCTCGGCGGTGCCAGCCTGGCCGCCGTATCGCTCGCGATCCTCAACGTCGACCATCTGCGCCAGGTGATGCCGGTTCCCGGTGAGGACAGGATTGCGTCGCTGGAAGCGGAAAAACCGGACGCAAAGCGTGCCGACAAAGGAGCTGGCACCGCCAAGGTTGGCAACGAACTGAAGAAGAGTGAAATGGATCAGGGCGGATCTAGGCGCGAAAACGTTGCTCAGCTCCCTCAAGCGTCAGAGCCGGCTGCCGTTGAAGAGCTTCAGATGTCTGGCGATGCGAGCGATGCGGACATAAACGCACAAACGGCCGCAAATGCAATCGGCGGCAAGCCTAAAACGGGGTCCGATGCTGCCGCGCCGATAGGAGGCAATCAAAAGACTTTCGCCGACGCAGTCCAGCCGCCGGCACCTGGTATAGCCGCTGAGAGCTTTTCATCTGGGGTTGCTTCAGCTCAGAAGCAGAAAGTCCTCGGTTACCGGACAAGGGCCAAGCGGCGCTCCGACATCGTTCAGCCAACCTATCAGGACCAGGGGCGGGACAAGTTCGACGAATACACCCCCAATCCGGTCAAGGTCACCAGAACCGACCCGGTCTCGACATTCTCCATCGACGTCGACACCGCGTCCTATGCCTTCATGCGGGCTTCACTCAACAATGGTGTGCTGCCGCAGGCAAATGCGGTGCGCACCGAGGAGCTGATCAACTACTTCCCCTATGATTATGCGCCGCCGGAGGACCGCAGCAGGCCGTTCGCCACCCATGTTTCGGTGATACCGACGCCGTGGAACGCCGAAACCAAACTGTTGCACATCGGCATCAAGGGCTACGACCTGCCCAAGACCGAAAAGCCGCGCGCCAACCTGGTGTTCCTGATCGATACCTCCGGCTCGATGAACGCGCCCAACAAGCTTCCGCTACTGGTCAACTCTTTCAAGCTGTTACTCGATAGCCTGAGCCCGGACGACACGGTGTCGATCGTCACCTATGCCGGCCGCGCCGGTACCGTGCTGGAGCCGACAAAGGCCGGCGAAAGGGCCAAGATCCTTGCCAGTCTCGACCGCTTGCGCTCGCGAGGTTCGACGGCCGGTGCCGAAGGCATACGCCAAGCTTATCAGCTTGCAGAGCAGAACTACCAGGAAAACGGCGTCAACCGCGTGATCCTCGCCACCGACGGCGATTTCAATGTCGGCATCACCAACCAGGACGAACTGAAGAGTTACATCGAACGCAAGCGCAAGACCGGCGTTTCCCTGTCCGTTCTCGGCTTCGGGCGCGGCAACTACAACGACGCCCTGATGCAGACCCTGGCCCAGAATGGCAACGGCAATGCCGCCTATATCGACAACCTGTCGGAGGCTCGAAAAGTTCTGGCCGAGGAAGCCAGCGCCACGCTGTTCACCATCGCCAAGGATGTCAAGATCCAGATCGAGTTCAACCCGGCCGCCGTGTCCGAGTACCGGCTGATCGGCTATGAAACCCGGCTGCTCAAACGTGAAGACTTCAACAACGACAAGATCGATGCCGGCGAAATTGGCGCCGGGCACTCGGTGACGGCGATCTATGAGTTGACGCCGGTCGGGTCCAAGGCGGCACTGGTCGACGACCTGCGCTACCAGCATGAGCCTGTCGAAGAAGCCGACCCGTCGCCGGACAACGAGTATGGCTTCCTGAAACTGCGCTACAAGCTGCCCGACAGCGAGACCAGCACTCTGATTTCACGTGCTGTCACGCTGGCTGACGAAGTTGACAGGATTGCGCAGGCCGGCACCGAGACCCGCTTCGCCAGTGCCGTCGCCGCTTACGGCCAACTGCTGCGCGGCGGACGCTACACGGGCAACTACAGTTATGACGATGTCATCACGCTCGCCCAGGGCGCGCGCGGCGAGGACCGGTTCGGCTATCGCGCAGAATTCATCAATCTTGTGCGCCTGGCCAAGAGTGCTGCCGCATTGCAGCCACTCAAGCCGTGAAGAGTGCTTCACGACGCTGAAGGCGGGCGCGCAAGCGTCCGCTCTTCCGCGCCATGGTGTTGTGTCTTGCAGCAAAACCCGGAATCCGCAATGGTGTCGACAGGGCAGGGCACTGACTTTGCAAATGTTCGCGACACAAGGGGAATTCGCCGGATGGCCAGTGCGGAACAGCTCGATATTCTTAGACACCTGACGACGGCAACGGTCACCACCATCCTTTTGAAGAAGGGCATCCGCAACACCTGGATGCGCGGATCGATGCCATTTGCCGCCGGCCAGTCCCGTGTTGCCGGGCCGGCATTCACCATGCGGTTTGTTCCCATGCGCGAAGACCTGGCGACGCCGGAAAGCTGGACCAGCCCGGTTTCGACCCGCCATGCCATTGAGGATATGCCCAAGGGCGCCATCGCGGTCGCCGACGCCATGGGGGTCAGCGATGCCGGGATCTTCGGAGACATACTGTGCGCCCGCATGCACAAGCGCGGCGTTCAGGCTCTCATCACCGATGGTGTCATGCGCGACGCCGCCGGGGTCAGGGACACCGGGCTGCCAGTTTGGTGCGCCGGCATCGCCGCACCACCATCGATTGCCGGACTGACCTTCGTCGGCTGGCAGGAACCGGTCGCTTGCGGCGGCGCGGCCGTGTTTCCAGGCGATATCGTCTGCGCGGACGAAGACGGCGCGGTCGTCATTCCCAAGGCGCTGGTTGACCATGTCACCGAAGCCGGGCCTGAGCAGGAAAGACTTGAGGGATGGCTGGTGAGCGAAGTCGAAAGCGGTGCCGCGTTGCCGGGTCTCTACCCGCCGAACGATGAAACCCGTTCGCGCTATGAAACCTGGCGCAAGCGACAGTTGGGAGAATAGGATGTCTCAGAGTATTTCAAAAGGCATCAAAGAGTTATGCGCAGAAGCTCAAGCGAAAATTGAAAATGTGGATGCAGCCGGCGCGATGCGCATGCAGGCCGACGGCGGAGCAACCATCGTCGACATTCGCGATATTCGCGAGCTTTGGCGCGATGGCGGGATCCCCGGTGCGCTGCATGCGCCACGCGGCATGCTGGAATTCTGGATTGACCCGGAAAGCCCTTACCACAAGCAACAGTTCGACGGTGATGGACCTTTCATATTCTGCTGCGCCGGGGGCATGCGCTCCGTTCTGGCGACATATGCCGTGCAGCAGATGGGGCTGAAGCCGGTCTACAACCTTGCCGGCGGTTTCAAGGCCTGGAAAGACGCAGGAGGCCCCGTTGCGGTTGTTGAAAAGCGTTAGTATCAGGCTTGCGTTGCGGGGGATGCGGTCCGGTCTTGCTGGATCGGCGGCAGCCTGCATCGTGGTGCCGCTCGCTTGTGCAGAGCCTTCAGAGATCGAACTGGCCGATACTTTCGACACCGCACCGCTTGATCCCAAGCGCTGGTCAACATATCGCGTGCCGCAGAAACGACACTGGATCGACCGACACACGGTCTTCAGTGGCAAGGGTGCCCTGGCTATTCGTGTCAAGGGAAACGACATCGGCGCTGACTGCCAGTGTCAGCAAAACGAGATCCGTGAGGCCTCCAAGCGCAGGCTGAAGTTCGGGCAGGAAGCATGGTACAGCTTCCGGCTCCGGATCCGCGGAACCTGGCCGCCCACCGGAGGCCAGCGCTGGGTGATCGGCGGCTGGAAACAGGAGACCGACGGCAGCGCTTTCCTTGCCCAGCGATTCGACCGCGGTGTGTTCCACATCACCGTTGAAAGCGGCAATACGCGCGTCTTGCTGGCAAGTTCGACCAGAAAGGCGACCGGGTTTCTGGAGGTGCTTAAGAAGGGGCTGTTTGAGGGGTTCGAATTCGTCGGCGACACCGAGCGTTATAGTGGCGAGCACGACCTGCAGATCGCCTATGGCCCGGACCCGATCCTGCCCGACCCGGCCAAGGATTGGGTAAAAATGGACTACCGGGTAAAGGGTGGGCTGAAAGGCGACGGCATCGTGGAGGTCTACGCGGACGACCGGCTGATCGTGAGCGCAAAGGGTACGATCGGCGTCAGCCCGTCCGCCGGTCCGACACAGTATTTCAAGATCGGCCACAACCGCGATCTGATGCCCGGCACGGCGACGCTTTTTCTGGATGAATTCAGCCGTACCGAGGAACGTGCGACGAATCGACAGTAAGACTTCGGTACCGTTGCACGAACGAACCCATGCGCGTACGGTTACAGTAGAAACAACCGCTTTTTACCTTAAGGTAAACACAGATTTTGGCGTGTTTTGCAGCCGTCGGGGACAGAACAACACTACAACGGTTTCTTTTGGGGGACATGGCGATGACAATTCTGCACTCGAACGTGATGTCCAATGCGCCGGAATTTCAGGCGAACGCTGAAGCGATGGCGAGCTTCTGCGGCGACTTGGCCGACAAGCGTTCCAAGTCAGCACTTGGCGGCAGCGCGAAGTCTCGCCAGCGGCATCTGGCGCGCGGCAAGAAACTGCCCCGTGACCGGGTCAACCAGCTGATCGATCCAGGCACCCCGTTCCTCGAACTCTCACCATTGGCTGCCAACGGCATGTATGGCGATGAGATACACGGAGCGGGTTTGATCACCGGCATCGGCCGGGTTTCGGGGCGCGAGTGCATGATCGTCTGCAACGATGCCACGATTAAGGGCGGAACCTACTATCCGATGACCGTCAAGAAACACTTGCGGGCCCAGGAAATTGCCACCGAAAACCGTCTGCCCTGCATTTATCTGGTCGATTCCGGCGGGGCCAATCTGCCCAACCACACCGAGGTGTTTCCAGACAAGGAGCATTTCGGCCGCATCTTCTACAACCAGGCGCGAATGTCTGCCATGGGCGTCGCGCAGATTGCCTGCGTCATGGGCTCGTGCACTGCCGGGGGAGCCTATGTGCCGGCCATGTGCGATGAAACCATCATCGTGCGAAACCAGGGAACAATTTTTCTGGCCGGCCCACCGCTGGTGAAAGCGGCAACCGGCGAAACGGTCTCGGCGGAAGAGCTGGGAGGCGCCATAGTACATACCCGGGACTCCGGCGTTGCCGATCATTTGGCTGAAGACGACGACCATGCCCTGGCACTGGTTCGCCAGGCTGTGTCCAATCTCCAGCCCGGCGCAAGGTCAGCATTGCAGCTTGGCAGGCCGCAACCGCCGGCATATCCGGCCGAACAGCTGAACGGGATCATGCCGACAAGCCTGGCCAAGTCATTCGACGTGCGCGAGGTTATCGCTCGGCTGGTCGACGGTTCGCACTTCGATGAGTTCAAGCGCGACTATGGTTCGACGCTCGTCACCGGCTTTGCCCACTTGTGGGGCATTCCCATCGCCATACTGGCCAACAATGGAATTCTGTTTTCGGAATCCGCGCTGAAGGGCGCCCATTTCATCGAACTGGCCTGCCAGCGCCAGATCCCGCTGCTGTTCATCCAGAACATTTCCGGCTTCATGGTCGGCAAGAAGTACGAGGCCGGCGGCATAGCCCGCGATGGCGCTAAACTTGTAACCGCCGTCGCTTGTGCCGCCGTTCCGAAGATCACGCTGATCATCGGCGGCTCTTTCGGCGCCGGTAATTACGGCATGTGCGGCCGCGCCTACCAGCCGCGTTTCCTGTTCTCCTGGCCGTCCAGCCGTATTTCGGTGATGGGCGGAGAGCAGGCCGCATCAGTATTGGCGACAGTCAAGCGGGACAACATCGAGGCTGAAGGAGGTTCCTGGACAGCCAAAGAAGAAGAAGCGTTCAAGACTCCGGTCCGCGAACAGTTCGAGCGCGAGGGTCATCCGTACTATGCGACCGCCCGTCTTTGGGATGACGGGGTAATCGCGCCTGAAGAAACGCGTGACGTTCTGGGCCTGGCATTCGCGGCCACCCTGAATGCCCCGCAGGAACAGAGCAAGTTCGGCGTCTTTAGAATGTAGCAGGAGGTTGTAGCAGGCCACGAGGCCAAAAGGGGCTGGCAAGTAATCATCAATGAACACCGCCATGGGACGGCAGGCGACTTTGGAGATTCCGGAATATCAGGGCCTGATGGCACCTGTACTGCAGGCGCTCGCCGAACGGGGAGGCGAATCCGATCTGCCACAGATCGCAACGGATGTGGCTGCAAGGCTGCAACTGCCTGTCGCGCTATTGGAAGAGAAGCTGCCGAGCGGCAACGAGAGCGTCTTTTCCAACCGCCTGAGCTGGGCCCTTGCCTATCTCATGTCGAATGGGCAGGTGCAACTTGATGCCCACAACGTCTATCTTCTGACACCGATCGGCTATGATGCACTGGGCCTTGAACAGAGCGACGCATTCGCAGCCGACCATGCCACGAGTTCGCCACTGCCGGAGCATTCGGGCTTTTGCGAAGTCCCTCAGGCTAGGCTAGGCCCGGACAAAGCTGAAACTTCAGCTAACCCGCCCAAAGATCAAATCGACCCCGACGCAGAACGCCAGATACGGCATTACTTCGAACTTGCGTATCAGAAGCAAAAGGCATTGCTCATTGAACGGGTTCACGCCCAATCGCCGGAGTTCTTTGAGAGCCTGGTCATCGATCTGCTGCTGGCGATGGGATACGGTCAGCGCCGCGAAGACCTGGCCCGCCGGCTTGGAAAGTCAGGGGACGGTGGCGTGGATGGCGTGCTGTTGGAAGATGAGCTCGGTCTGAACCGCATCTATTTCCAGGCCAAGCGCTATAAACCCGCGGGTACTGTACCCATCTCCGCGATCCGTGACTTTACCGGCAGCCTGGAAAGCAAGAAGGCCAGCAAGGGCTTGTTCCTGACAACATGCAGTTTTCCGAAGTCTGCCGAGGAATTCGCCGCTTCGATCAGCAAGCGCGTCGTTCTGGTCGATGGAAACCGGTTTGCCAGCCTGATGATGCGCCACAAGGTTGGTGTTAAGCTCCGCGCGGTGTATGAACTCAAGACGATCGATGAGGACTATTTTGCGCATCAACCTGCCTATTGAGCCGCCGCGCTGTCAGTCGATTGTTTCTGCGCCAAATTATCGATTGATCCCGGTTGCCCGGCAGTGACATATGATCACCTGATGACCTGTCTCCTGATCGCCAACCGTGGCGAAATCGCCTGTCGGATAACCCAAACAGCCCAGCGCATGGGGTTCCGTGTCGCTGCCGTGTACTCTGCCGCTGACGTCCGCGCCTTGCATGTGGAGATGGCCGACGAGGCCTTTCTTATCGGAGAGGCACCGGCTGCGCAGAGCTATCTTGATGTCGAGAGGCTCATTGGTGCGGCGAAGCAGGCGGGTGCCGACATGGTCCATCCCGGCTATGGCTTTCTGTCAGAGAACGTTGAGTTTGCCAAAGCCTGCGAAGACAACGGCATTCGCTTCGTCGGGCCTCCGGTTGCCGCCATCGACGCCATGGGCCGAAAGGATGCGGCCAAGGAACTGATGCTGGGGGCAGGGGTTCCCGTGGTGCCCGGATACCTCGGCGAGGATCAATCGCCGGCAAGACTGCAGAGTGAAGCCGACAAGATCGGCTATCCTGTGCTCATCAAGGCGGTCGCCGGAGGCGGTGGCAAGGGCATGCGCCGCGTCGACACGGCGGCGGACTTCGCGAGCGCGCTTGCGGCTTGCCGGCGCGAGGCCAAGGCGGCGTTCGGTGATGATCATGTGCTGATCGAGAAATTCGTCACCGCACCCCGCCATATCGAGGTGCAGGTGTTTTGCGACACGCACGGTAACGCCGTGCACCTGTTCGAGCGCGATTGCTCCATGCAGCGCCGGCACCAAAAGGTCATTGAGGAAGCACCCGCACCCGGTGTCGGCGAAGAAGCGCGTGATGTCATATGCCAGGCTGCCATCGCTGCGGCAAAGGCCGTCGGATATGTTGGGGCCGGCACGGTGGAGTTCATCGCTGACACGGCCAAGGGAATCCGTGCCGATGCAGTCTACTTCATGGAAATGAATACCCGGCTGCAAGTCGAACATCCGGTCACCGAGGCGATAACAGGGGTGGACCTGGTGGAGTGGCAGTTGCGCGTTGCCGCCGGCGAGACCTTGCCGTGCACACAGGATGAACTGGCGATCAATGGACACGCCATCGAGGCGCGCATCTACGCCGAAGATCCGAGCAACGGTTTCTTGCCGCAGACCGGCAGGCTGCACCACGTCGCCTGGCCGCAAGCGCTTGAAGGTGTGCGGGTCGACACCGGTGTGCGCAGTGGCGATGCGGTGACGCCGTTCTACGATCCGATGCTGGCCAAGGTGATCTGCCACGCAGAAGGCCGCGCACAGGCCATTGCGTTGCTACAGCGATCTCTATCCCATACAGCGCTGCTTGGCCTGAAAAGCAATGCCGAGTTCTGCTCCCGGCTGGTCGGCAGCGCTGAATTCTCTGCTGCGACCCACAATACCGGCACAATCGACGCGAACATCAACGATTTGTCCGAGGAGGCGCTGACACCGGTGAACTGCGCCCTGGCATTCGAGGCCTGGCTGCACGCTTTGCGGGGCGATACGCCGGAGACCGGACCCTGGCAGGCCTTGGGTGGCTGGTCATTGAGCGGGACGCCACGCCGTGACCGGATTGCCCTGGAGTTGAACGGCACGCCGGTCGTTGGTCTGGTCACCTGGCATGACGGTGATCGCGTATTTGCATTTGAAACCGATGGTGACAGCTTCGAGGTCTCAACCAGTGAGACCCATGTTGCCGGGAACCTGATCACCACCCGGATCGACGGAGCCCGGCACGATGCGCAGATGCATGTGTGTGTGGGCGGTTCCCCGGTTTACCTCGGTATCGACGGCGCTCATGTGGCCATCGCGCCGGTCGATACCCTGGCGCGAGGCTCAGCCATGACCGACACCGGCGGAACTATCCGCGCGCCGATGTCCGGACGCATCATCGAGTTGGCGGTGAGCGCCGGTGATACCGTTGCCAGGGGCCAGACACTGGCTGTCCTGGAGGCCATGAAGATGGAACATCCTCTCACGGCGGGCTTTGACGCAAAGGTCGAAGAGGTCAGGGCGCAGGCTGGAGATCAGGTCGATGACGGGGCCGCGATTGTGATTCTGGCCCCGGCGGATGGCAACACGGACTGAACGATGGGGCGCTGGCATTGCCGCCCCATCGCAATGTGGCTGGCCTACGCCAGCGTCAGTCCTTGATCACAAAGGTAATCTTCAGATTGGTGCGCCATTCGGCGACTTTTCCGTCCTTGACGACGCCCTTGACGTCCTGCACCCACACGCCCTCGACCCTGTCGATGGTATCCGCGGCGCGCTTGACGCCTTCGTTTACGGCATCCTCGATTGATTTTTCAGAGCTTGAAGTGAGTTCGATGACTTTTGCAACAGACATGACAGCCTCCCGGTTCGTGTTTTTCAGGGCCGGGGATAAACGCGCTGCGGCACTCCCAACCCGGTGAGAAATCCAGCATAATGGTTTGCGTTGCGATTTCACAAGCGGCCAGGCGGGAAAAATTGCCAGTGCATCTGATCAAGCTGTGCGTCGGGGTGTCGGAGATCCGTGAGCTGGCGGATTGGCAGCAGCTTCGCTTGAAGCAGCAAAGGCGCATCTATCATGTTACCCGCATGGTGCCGCGCCGCCGGGATGAGATCATAGATGGCGGCTCGCTCTACTGGGTCATCAAGGCAAAGGTCCAGGTCCGCCAGCGGATCGTCGACATCGAGCCGTTTGCCGATGAAGACGGTATCGGAAGGTGCCGGCTGGTCTTCGACCCGGAACTCGTCCCGGTCCGCCCGGTACCGCGCCGAGCCTTTCAGGGCTGGCGCTATTTGAAACCGGAGGACGCGCCGCCCGATCTATCGGCCCTGAAGGGCGCTGACAGCATTCCAAGCGAAATGCGCAATGAACTGGCTGAACTGGGTCTAATTTAGACTCTTGCGTTTAGCCCGGGATGTTGTCGATCAGCCGGGTCTTGCCGAGCCATGCAGCGGCGATCAGCCGGACGGGCTCGTCGCCGCTTTCGAGCGCGGCCAGGGTGTCCGCATTCCGGGCGGTGATGTAATCGACCTTGAAGCCTGCTCTGCGCAAGCGCCGGCGCGCCGCGCCGGTTGCCTTGGATGGGTCTTTGCTGCTGCGCAGATCGGCGCCTAGACGTTGCAGATTTTCGTGCAGCTTGGGCGCAGTTTTGCGTTCCTGCGGGCTCAGATAAGCGTTGCGCGACGACATCGCCAGGCCATCCGGCTCGCGCACCGTTGCCATGCCAACAACCGTTGTTGGAATATCGAGATCGGCGGCCATGCGGGTGACCACCTTCAACTGCTGATAGTCCTTCTCGCCAAACACTGCATAATCACACCCCGCCTGGATGAACAGCTTGGCGACCACGGTTGCAACACCATCGAAGAAGTGTGGCCGATACTTGTCCTCCAGGCCCGCATTGGCCGGCCCGGCAAGGCTGACGGTGGTGCAAAATGCACTGCTGTACATCTCCGTAGCTTCGGGAATGTAGGCAAGATGCGCACCAGCATCTGCCAGCTTGGCCGTATCTCCCGTCAGATCGCGCGGGTAGGTGGCCAGATCTTCGCCTGGCGCGAACTGGGTCGGGTTCACGAAGATCGAAACGACCACCCGGTCGGCGCGAGTGAGCGCATGGCGCACCAGCGCAAGGTGGCCGTCATGCAACGCGCCCATCGTCGGCACAAGCGCCGTGCTTCGGCCCTTGATGCGCCACCTGCCTACGCGCTGTCGCAGGTCAGCGACTGTGTGTGCTTTGAGAAGTTCGCTCATGCCGGCATGCTTTGCATATTTCTCACAGGTTTCTCAAGCCGTGAAAACTTACCTGTGTCTGGATTGTACGCCGAACCATCCGGCTGGCTGCCGGATCGCCAGGGCAGTGGTTTCCTTGACCGGCTCCATGACGAAATAGGAGTGCGTGCTTTCCACCATCTCCAGTCCGGCGATAACCCCGCCCAGCAAACTGCGGTAGTGCTTCATGTCATCGAGCCGCAGCTTCAGGAGGTAGTCGAAGCCGCCGCCGACCATATGGCACTCGAGCACTTCGGGTATCTCGCAGATGGCCTCGTTGAAGCCGGCCAGCATTTCTTCTCCCGTGGCTTTCAGCGTGACGTGAACGAACACCAGCAGGCTGCGGTTGAGCTTTTCCGGGTTGAGATGGGCATGATAGCCGTCGATGTAGCCCTCGCGTTCCAGCCGCCGCAGCCGCAGGGTGCACGGTGTGGCTGAAAGATTGACCCGCCGCGCCAATTCAACGACCGTCAGGCGGCCGTCGTTCTGAAGCGTGTCGAGAATGGCAAGGTCGATCTTGTCCAGGTCATGCATTTCAAAATCCAAAAAACCCTATGCAGTGGAGGAAACATAGTGAAAATCACTGCACAGGGCAAAGAGTTTGGCGGATAACACACAAACATTAGCGGCATATTGGGGTATTCACGTAAGGAGCCTAGCATGCCGAAACAATCTTCCGCAAACATGGCCGGCTCGATAAGCCGCGCCGAGATCGCCGACCACCTGCTCGCAGACGAAGACGAGGTGGTGCGCAAGCTTGCCGACAAGGCACGGCTCAATTCCGACCAGACGACGCGGGTCGCCGCGAAGGCCCGCCAGCTCGTCAGCGCGGTGCGCAAGGGTCGCCGCCAGAAGGGCGGCATTGACGAGTTCATGCTCGAGTACTCGCTGTCGAGCGAGGAAGGTGTCGTGCTGATGTGCCTGGCCGAAGCGCTGCTTCGCATCCCCGACGCGGAAACCTCCGACAAGCTGATTGCCGACAAGATTGGCGGCAAGGGCTGGGAGCGGCATCTCGGCCAGTCCGAGTCGCTGTTCGTCAATGCCTCGACCTGGGGGCTGATGCTGACCGGCCGGGTGATCGAGCTGGCCGAGCCGGCGACGCGAGACATGACCGGATACCTGAAGAACCTCGTTTCACGCTCGGGCGAGCCGATCATCCGCCAGGCCATGCGCCACGCCATGCGCATCATGGGCAAGCAGTTCGTTCTCGGCCGCACCATTGAAGAAGCGCACACTGTCGCCCAGCCGATGCGTGAGGAGGGTTACCGCTTCTCGTTCGATATGCTCGGCGAGGCCGCCATGACCATGGCCGATGCCGACAAATATTATGACGCCTACAGCTACGCTTTGCAGCAGATTGCGGCACAATCGCCGTCAAGCAGCACTGATGCCGACGTTTTCGCTCGTCCGTCCCTGTCGGCAAAACTGTCGGCCCTGCATCCGCGTTATGACGAAAAATCCCGGCGAGTCAGTCTAGCTGTGCTGTTTGACCGCGTGCTGGAACTGGCCAAGACGGCCAAGGCGCAAAACCTCGGCCTGACCATTGATGCCGAAGAGGTCGACCGCCTCGATTTGTCGCTTGAACTGTTCGAACGCTTGCGCCGCGCCAGCGACCTCGACGGCTGGAACGGCCTCGGTCTGGCGGTTCAGGCCTATTCCAAACGCGGATACAGCGTTCTTGAGTGGCTTGCGGCACTGGCTCGGCAGACTGGCACGATGTTGCCGGTGCGCTTGGTCAAAGGGGCCTATTGGGACACCGAAATCAAGCGTGCCCAGGTTGATGGTCTCGACGACTATCCACTGTTTACCCGCAAGGCGGCCACCGACGTATCGTACCTGGCCGGCGCCCGTTTCCTGCTCGACAACCGTGATGCGTTCTATCCGCAATTCGCCAGCCACAATGCCCACACCGTTGCCGCCATCGACGTAATGGCCGGCAACAGCGAGGGTTTCGAATTTCAGCGCCTGCACGGCATGGGGCAGGCGTTGTATCACGAGGTCGTTTCCAAGGATGGCATGGCCCGGCCAACGCGCATCTATGCCCCGGTCGGCTCGCACGAGGACCTTCTGGCCTATCTCGTGCGGCGGCTCCTGGAGAACGGCGCCAATTCGTCCTTCGTCAACCGCCTGGCGGATGACGATGCCCCGATCGGCGAAATCATCGCCGATCCGGTTGAGCGCATCGATGCTATGGACACCGCGCGGCATCGCCACATTCCTATGCCGTCGGACCTGTTCGCGCCGCGACGGAACAGCCGTGGCGTGCCGTTCTGGCACCAGCCGGTGCGCGAGGAATTCGCCGAGGGTGTTACGCGCGAGCTGTCCACACCGCTCAATGCTTCGGCTTTGATCGACGGCAAGCCGGAGCGTGGCCTTGCGCGTGTGGATGTCACCTCGCCACACGACCGCAGCGTCGTCGTCGGAACGGTTTCGGAGGCAAGCGACGACCAGGCCACCCGCGCCGTTGAACTTGCCGCCCGGCAGCAGATTGCCTGGGAGCGTGCCGGTGCAGAAGCCCGTGCCGTGGCATTGGAGAAGGCAGCGGATCTCTACGAAAAGAATACTGTGCGCCTGATGTCGCTGCTGATCCGCGAAGCCGGCAAGACTATCGACAACGCCCAGGCCGATCTGCGCGAGGCGGTGGACTTTCTGCGCTACTACGCCAGCCTTGCCCGGCTGCACTTCGATGGTCCGGTGGTCATGCCGGGGCCGACCGGAGAACGCAACGAGCTGACACTGCATGGCCGAGGCGTGTTTGTCTGCATTTCGCCGTGGAACTTCCCGCTGGCCATCTTTACCGGCCAGATCGCCGCTGCACTTGCCGCCGGAAACAGCGTCATCGCCAAGCCCGCCGAGCAAACCCCGCTGATCGCCTTCGAAACCGTGAAACTGTTGCACGAGGCCGGTGTGCCCGGCGGTGCCCTGGCGCTGTTGCCCGGTGATGGTGCCCGGCTCGGCCCGCATCTGCTCACCCATCCGGCGGTGGCCGGTGTCGCCTTTACCGGATCGAACGAGACCGCATCGATCATCAACCGGACGCTGGCCGGTCGTGACGGTGCGTTCATCCCGCTGATCGCCGAGACCGGTGGCATGAACGCCATGATCGTCGATTCCTCGGCCTTGCCAGAACAGGCCGTCCGAGATGTTATGACATCCGCCTTCGACAGTGCCGGCCAGCGCTGTTCGGCCGCCCGCATCATGTTCGTTCAGGAAGACATCGCCGGGCGCCTGGTGCCGATGCTGAAAGGCGCCATAGAGGAGCTGCGCATCGGCGACCCGCTCGACTATGCCACCGATGTCGGCCCGGTGATCGACGAAGACGCCAGGAAGATGCTTCAGGCCCACAAGGATGCCATGGCCGGCAAGGCCCGCACGCTGATCGACAGCCCGCTGCCGCAAGCTTGCGATCGCGGTACCTTCGTGTCGCCGGCGGCGTACCAGCTAGACAGCCTGTCGCTTCTCGAACGCGAGGTGTTCGGCCCGATCCTGCATGTCATCCCGTACAAGGCGGAAAAGCTCGACGCCGTGTGTGATGCCATCACGGGCACCGGCTATGGCCTCACCCTGGGTCTGCACACCCGGATCGAGAGCACCGTTGCTCAGGTCCGCGCCCGCACCCGTGTCGGCAACATGTACGTCAACCGCAACCAGATCGGCGCGATCGTCGGGTCGCAGCCCTTTGGTGGCGAGGGCCTTTCCGGCACCGGTCCCAAGGCCGGCGGACCGCATTACCTGTTCCGCTTCGCCAACGAACGGGTGCTGTCGGTCGACACCACGGCGTCGGGCGGCAACGCCGCCCTGATGTCGCTGCCGACCGGCGCGCAGGCCGCATAGCCTTTTACTCACCGGTCTGATTACCTACATATTGGGCACGGACCGGGAGAATTTTTATGCAAAAGGCCAAATCCGGCGTTCCGGCGGACCAGGACGCCAAGTCCGGCGATCTGGTTTCGCAAGGCGACGAGATCGACAGTTTTCTGGAGCAGGTGAACGCCATGCCCCCGGCGGCACGGCCCGCCACCGGGCGTGGCCGGCTGATATTTGCCATGGACGCCACCATGAGCCGCCAGCCGACCTGGGACCGGGCTTTGCAGATCCAATCGGAAATGTTCCTCGAAGCCGGCCGGATCAGCGGTCTTGATGTTCAGCTCGTCTATTTCCGCGGATTTCGCGAATGCCGTGCCTCCAAATGGGTGAGCGACGCCAAGGCGCTGGCCAACCTGATGACCCAGGTCGATTGCCGGGGCGGCAACACCCAGATCGGCCGGGTACTCAAGCACATCAAACGCGAAGCATCGCGATCCGACGTCAGCGCCGTTGTCTATGTCGGCGACTGCATGGAGGAAAACATCGACCGCTTGTGCCAGACCGCCGGCGAGATTTCGCTGCTCGGCGTGCCGCTGTTTATGTTCCAGGAGGGCAGGGATGCCGCTGCCGAACAGGCCTTTCGCGAGTTGGCCCGGCTGACGCGCGGCGCCCATTGCCGGTTCGATGCCTCATCGGCGCGCCAGTTGGCCGACCTGCTCGCCGCTGTTGCCGTCTACGCCGCCGGTGGCCGCAAGGCCCTTGACGACCACGCCAGGCAGAGCAAGGCCGGCAGGTTGCTGATCGAGCAATTGGGAGGCTGACCCAATCATGCCGCAACTGCTTATACCGCTGATCCTCCTGCTGGCCGGCCTTCTGGCCTTGAACATGTTCCTGCGCGCCAACCCGGGAACTCTGGCGACAAGCGTGCGCAAGACAGCGGGCATTGCCCTGCTCTTGCTGTCGCTGCTCCTCCTGTCGCGTGGCCTCTTGCCGCTGGCGGGGATGACCTTCCTGGCCGCGATCCTGGCCTTCGCCCTGCCGAACATCATGGCCGGCCAACCAGGTGGTCGCTCATCGCGGGTGCGTACCTCGATCCTGTCCATGCAGCTCGACCATGAATCCGGCGATCTCGACGGGGACGTGATTGGCGGCCAGTTCGCGGGACGAAAGTTGAGCGAGCTTGAAATCGAGCAGCTTATGCAACTGCGCGCCGAATGCCTTCTGGCCGGCGACCAGAGCGCGCGACTGCTCGATGCCTACCTTGACCGGTTGCACGCAGGTTGGCGGGAAAACTATGCTCAGGGCGATGCAGACCAGGGCGCCAGCTCAGGCGCGCTGACGGTCGAGCAGGCATATGAAATTCTCGGTCTGCAGCCCGGTGCCAGCCGCGCCCAGATCAACAAGGCGCACCGTGACTTGATGAAGAAGTTCCATCCCGATCACGGTGGTTCCGAGTTTCTTGCCCAGCAGATCAACGAAGCCCGCGATCTGCTGCTCAGTTTGCTGTAGGACCGTTCTCCGGGTTGCCCGAAGATCAGATTTTCGGTGCCAGGGCGAAACAGCCCAGGCCCTTGCGCGACAGTGTCCGGCAGGCCTTTTTCGCTGATTTCTTGTCAAACCCCGAGATGCGGGCGCGGTAAAGCGTCTTGCCGTTCTTTTTCGTGGGCATTGTGAAGGGCGTCTTGCCGGCAACACTGCGCTTGAGAGAATGCTTGGCAATGTCGAGCCTGGAGACGGCTCCCTCTTTTGTCGGGAATGCACCGATCTGGATGTTCCAGCTGCGCAGGTGTGCCTTCAGGTCTTGTTCCTCATTGTCTTCTTGGGCTGCGTCCTCGGCCTTCCGGTCGCTTGCCTGATCTGGTTCGGCAGGAACGTTCTGCGCGATCTCTGCTTCAGGCAGCGCCAGTTCGGTTATCGTCGTCTTGGCGCCAACCGGGGTCGGCGTCTTGCCCGGTGCGAGCGAGGCGGTCGCCAGGCTCTCGGCTTCAGCCGGTTCGCGGTCTGCCTTGGCGGACTTGTTGCTGTTGTCGGCTTCGGTTTTGGCAACTTCGGAGTGCTTCGGCGGAACAGTGACCGAAACGAAGGTCTTGGACTGGCCGATGCGCGCCTGATCCTTGCTTGCGATCTTCCTGCCAGGTGCGTCTGCCAGCGAATCGATTGCAGCACTTTGAGCCAGTCCGGCCAGCTTGACGGTTTCGCTCTGTGGCTTTGCGCGTGGCTTTGGTGGCTTCTGCGACCGGTTTGAGGCCTGCACGACGGCCAGTTTTCTGCCTGGCTTGGGACGGGTGTATCCCGGAGGTGAGCCGGCCACCAGCGCCAGGTGCTTGCCACGGGTCAACCGCTTGGTGCGGAACATCCGGTTCAGCAGGTTGGTCATGTAGGCATTGCGGCTGCGGCCGGTCTTGCCGCCCATGACCACGGCCACGACGCGCTTTCCGTTGCGGCGCGCTGAACTGGTCAGGTTGAAACCCGATGCCCGGGTGTAGCCAGTCTTGATGCCGTCGACGCCGGACACACGGCCCAGCAGCCGGTTGTGGTTGCGGTACCTGCGCTTGCCGTACTTGTACGAACGCATGTTGAAATACTTGTAGGACTCCGGAAAATCCCGGTGAATGCGCAGCGCAAGGGTTGCCATATCGCGGGCTGTGGTCCTTTGACGTGCATTCGGAAGCCCGGACGGGTTGCGGAATGTCGTTCGCGTCATGCCCAGTTCACGCGCCTTTAGCGTCATCCGCGAGGCAAAGGCCTCCACGCTGCCGGACAGGTTTTCCGCCACCACAACAGCCACGTCGTTGGCCGACTTGGTCACCAGGGCGCCGATGGCATCACGCACCCTGATGGTCCGTCCGGCCCTGAGGCCAAGTTTGGACGGCGCTTGTTTCGAGGCCCGCTTAGAAACCTTGAACTTTGTGGAAAGCTTCACCTTGCCGGCACTCAGATCCTCAAACAACAGGTAGAGGGTCATGATTTTTGTCAGCGACGCCGGATAGCGGTGGGCGTCGGCGTTGCGTGAATACAGTATCTTGCCGGAACGCGCATCGATGGCAATGGCGGCGAACTTCGACTTGGCAGCGGCAGGCGACAACATTGCCGGCTGGCACAAGGCCGCCAGGATGCACAAACCGAGCACTGCCTGGGTGAGGAGGGCGCGCTGTAACGCAAGCGCAGAAAACTTCAACATACTGACTGACCGGCCGCTGTAGACGTTGTCACAAATTCGCGTGACGTCATGTTCCCACCTGCAATGGTCTGCTGTTGCCAGCTTGGACCATCGCTTCGAATTTCCGCCCCGAGCCTGCAGGCAGTTCCAGGACTCCGACTATGAAAGGCTCTGTTTGAGCGGTCATGAATGCCGACATCCGCGCACCTGCTTGATCCAACTGCACTGTGCGGCAGCTTGCTTACCAAGTGGTAAAGAACGCCGGGAAAACCAAAGTTATGTTGCAGTGCAAAAAAATTCTTGACGAATTATGCTGCGGCGCATATATATGATGTCAACAGCGGCCCCGATGGCCAATGTGGACAAACGATCACTGATGGAGATGAACATGATCAAGTCGTTCGAAGATTTCCAGGCCATGGGCAAAGAGAATGTCGAGGCCTACATCGCAAGCGCCAACGCCTTCACGAAAGGCATCCAGACGATTGCAACCGAAGCTGCCGAATATTCGCGCAAGTCGTTCGAAAAGGGTTCGGAAGTTACCGAGCAGGTAATGGCCGCCAAGTCCTTCGACAAAGCCCTCGAAGTACAGCAGGGTTTTGCCAAGGAAGCTTTTGAGGGCTATGTCGCCCAGCTGAACAAGATGGGTGAGCTGTATGCCGCCGCTGCCAAGGACGCCTACAAGCCGTTCGAAGGCCAGATGAGCAAGCTCGGCATCAAGACCCCGGCTGCCAAGTAACCGGAGTACCCGCCAAACGCACCGGTTTTCGCCGGTCGCGGAGGACAAGAACGCCAGGCAGATTTCTGCCTGGCGTTTTTGTGTCTGGGCAGGTGATTTTGATTTACCCTCCAAAAGCCTTTTTCAGGTACTATATTAGTCATGCTGCTTCGCCCGGCATTTGGTGGCCTGAATGCCGGACAAGTACGCACGGACTGAAAAGATTTGGTTGTTTTGACATGTCAGACAGGTCGAATGACAAGAACGATGGGCAATCCGGCACGCTTACCCGCACCAAGCCGAGAACGAAAAAGCCCAGTTTGTACAAGGTTTTGCTGTTGAATGACGACTATACGCCAATGGAGTTCGTTATCTTCGTATTGGAAAAGTTTTTCCAGAAAGGGCGCGAAGAAGCCACAACGATCATGCTTCATGTGCACCAGAAGGGCGTCGGCATTTGCGGCGTCTACAGTTACGAGATCGCCGAGACAAAGGTGATGCAGGTGATGGACCTAGCGCGTGAAAACGCCCATCCGCTGCAATGCATCATGGAAAAGGAGTAATTCACCCCCGTGCCCACATTCTCAAGAAGTCTCGAACAGGCCCTACACCGTGCGCTGTCGACGGCAAACGATCATGGCCACGAATACGCAACGCTGGAGCACCTGCTGCTGGCGCTCTTGGAAGACGTCGATGCGGCCGGGGTGCTGAGAGCTTGCAATGTCGACATCGATGCGTTGCGCAAGAAACTTGAGGATTTCGTCGACACCGAGCTTTCGACCCTGGTTCTGGATGCGGATGAAGATTCAAAGCCAACAGCTGGTTTTCAAAGGGTTATTCAACGTGCAGTAATCCATGTCCAGTCGTCCGGGCGCGAGGAGGTGACCGGGGCCAACGTGCTTGTCGCAATCTTTGCCGAGCGCGAGAGCCATGCCGCATATTTTCTGCAGGAACAGGACATGACCCGTTACGACGCGGTCAACTACATTTCCCACGGCATTGCTAAACGCCCGGGCGAATCCGAGGCCCGCACCGTGCGTGGTGTCGAAGAGGATGGAGAGGCCGGCGAAGGCGGCGCGGACGGCAGGTCCGACGGAGACGCGCTGGAGGCCTACTGCATCAACCTCAACACTAAGGCGACCGATGGCAACATCGATCCGCTGATCGGCCGTCAATCGGAAATCAGCCGGATGATCCAGATATTGTGCCGCAGGCGCAAGAACAATCCTTTGATGGTTGGTGATCCCGGTGTCGGCAAGACGGCGATTGCCGAGGGCCTGGCCCTCAAGATCGTCACCGGAGATGTGCCCGAGGTGCTGGAGCAATGTACGATTTTCCAGCTCGACATGGGTTCATTGCTGGCCGGAACGCGCTACCGCGGCGATTTCGAGGAACGCATCAAGGCGGTTATCCACGATATCGAGAGTTTTCCCGGCGCGATCATGTTCATCGATGAAATTCATACAGTGATCGGTGCCGGCGCGACGTCAGGCGGGGCAATGGACGCCTCGAACCTGCTGAAGCCGGCACTGGCCAGCGGTACGCTGCGCTGTATCGGGTCAACCACCTACAAGGAGTACCGCCAGCATTTCGAGAAGGACCGCGCCCTGGTGCGGCGGTTCCAGAAGATTGACATCAACGAGCCGAACGTTGCCGATGCGATCAAGATCCTCAAGGGACTGAAACCTTACTTTGAGGAATTCCACAACGTCCGCTATACCCAGGACGCGATCAAGTCGGCGGTGGAACTGTCGGCGCGATACATGAGCGACCGCAAGTTGCCTGACAAGGCGATCGACGTGATCGATGAGAGCGGCGCATCGCAGATGCTGGTATCGGCCTCCAGGCGCAAGAGCGTGATCGGCGTCAAGGATATCGAGAACACCATCGCGACGATGGCCCGTATCCCGCCGAAATCCGTCTCAAAGAGCGACGCGGAGGTGCTTCGCGACCTGTCCACGGAACTCAAGCGCGTCGTGTTCGGCCAGGACAAGGCCATTTCCGCCCTGTCCTCGGCCATCAAACTGTCGCGGGCCGGTCTTCGTGAACCGGAAAAGCCGATTGGCTGCTACCTGTTCTCCGGCCCCACCGGTGTCGGCAAGACCGAGGTGGCCCGGCAACTGTCCGAGATCCTCGGCGTCAACCTGCTGCGCTTCGACATGTCGGAGTACATGGAACGCCATTCGGTATCGCGCCTGATCGGCGCGCCTCCGGGCTATGTCGGTTTCGACCAGGGTGGCCTGATGACCGATGGCATCGACCAGCATCCGCACACCGTTTTGCTGCTCGATGAAATCGAAAAGGCCCATCCAGACCTGTTCAACATCCTGCTTCAGGTCATGGACCACGGCAAGCTGACCGACAACAACGGCAAGACTGTCGATTTCCGCAATGTCATCCTCATCATGACGACCAATGCCGGCGCCGCCGATCTGGCGAAGTCGGCCTACGGTTTCACGCGGACCAAGCGCGAGGGCGACGACGCCGAGGCGATCAACCGGATGTTCACGCCGGAGTTCCGCAATCGGCTCGACGCCATTGTGGCCTTCGACCATCTGCCCCCCGAAGTCGTGCGGCAAATCGTGCAGAAGTTCGTTCTGCAGCTCGAGGCACAGCTTGGCGAGCGCCAGGTCAACATCGAGCTGTCGGAACAGGCCGCCGACTGGCTGGCGCGCGAAGGTTACGATGAGCAAATGGGTGCGCGGCCGCTGGCACGAGTCATACAGGAGCACATCAAGAAACCGCTGGCTGACGAGTTGCTGTTCGGCGAACTGGCATCCGGCGGCACCGTGCGCGTATTGCTCGACACGCCTGAAGGCGGCAGGGAAAAGCTGGTGTTCAAGTACCTGTCGCGTGATCAGGAAAAGGCCTTGCCGAAGCCGGTCGAGCGCAAGGCCCTGACCAACCGCAAGTCTCCACCCAAGAAAAAGCGCCCGCGCAAGAAAACTGAACCCGCCTGATGCCATCCGGCAGGCGCGACACGCCTTCGCCGCAGGCCGGCTATGACTGGTCGGTCTTCGGCGCCGGCATGCGCGCGCTATGGTGCCTGGCCGGTCTGGTTATGTTCAGTTCGTTCACCGGCTTCGGTGCACTGCTGCAGAGCCTCGATCTCACGCTGCTGCATGGCCTGGCGACCAACGTGCTGATCTTTGCATTGCCGGGGCAGGTGGTGTTCGTCGACATGTGGCACTATGCGGCCAACCTGTTGCTGATCGCGTTGGCGGTCACCCTGACGGCGGTGCGCTTGCTTCCCATGGTCATAGTCGTTCTGGCAAAGGCGCGCGTGCCGGGGTTGCCCGTCTGGCCGCAGATGGTGGTGGCGCAGTTTACCGCCATCACCACCTGGGTCATCGCCAACGAAAAAGTAGACAAATTGGCCGCCCGGGCGCGGCTGCCCTGGCTGCTCGGCCTGTGCCTGGCTCAGGTTTGCCTGATATGTGTGGCAACCGTCTTCGGCTTTCTGGCCGCCAAGCATCTGCGCCTGCCGCTGGCCACCGCATTGGTCTTCCTCACACCATGTTACTTTCTGATTGCCCTGTTCCAGGGCGCACGCTGGCGGTTCGACTACCTGGCCATTGCGTTTGGTGCCGTTTTCGGCGCGCTCGGCCTGAGGTTTGCGCCTGACTTCGATCTGCTGATCGCCGGCCTCGTCGGTGGCACGCTGGCCTTCGCGCTGGCACGGCCGGGCAAGACGGACGGTGATGCGGGATGAGTAACGCCGCCACATATGCCGCAATTATTCTCGCCGGCTTCTTACCGACCTATGTCTGGCGGCTGGCGGCGGTGCTGATGGTCACCCGCATCAGGCCGGACAGCATGGTGCTGCTATGGGTGCGCGCGGTTGCAACCGCCCTGGTGTCGGCAATTGTCGTGCGCTTGGTGCTGATGCCGCCGGGGCTGCTTGCCGAGACCAGTCTGACCGCCCGGCTGAGCGCCGTCGCATTCGCTGTGGCCTGTTTCTATGCCGTTCCAGTACAGCGCGCGGGCGTGGCGGTCCTTGCCGGCAGCGCGCTGATATTCCTTAGCCAGATTGTCGCAATGTGAGGATTACTCAAGCTCCGCCAGGGCGGCGATCATCTTTTCAGCATGTTCGGCCAGCACATCCTGTTCCGCCATCTCGCCGGTATGCTTGCGCAGCTTCACCCCTTCCTGACGCGGCAGGATATGAACATGGGTGTGATAGATCACCTGTCCGCCGGCACCCTCGTTGAACTGCTGCACGGTGATGCCGTCGGCATTGAAGGCCTTCATCTGCGCCCGGGCGATCATTTGCACCGTTGCCATCACGTTGCACAGGTCTTCAGCCGGAATGTCGAGGATGTTTCGCGATGGCGCCTTGGGAACCACCAGTGCATGGCCATCGCAGCGCGGCATGATGTCCATGAAGGCCAGCGTCGTGTCGTCTTCATAGATCTTGTGGCACGGCAATTCGCCCCGCAGAACTTTTGCGAACACATTCTCGTTGTCGTACTCGGCCATGATTCTGTCCTTGATCTCCCGTAACCCGCGTTCACTACCCCGCCACGTTGGGGCCTGTCAAAAGTTGTCTACTTCCGGGTTGGGGTTACGGAACGGAGAATGGGCGCCCAGAAATCGTTGGTCGTGCGAAACCGCCGTTCTTTCATGCTCGAGATAGTCGGCAACGGCTTGCGACAGACGCGGATCGGCGAGGTAGTGCAGGGAATGGGTGGTGACCGGCAAGTAGCCGCGCGCCAGTTTGTGGGCACCTTGCGCACCCGCTTCGACGCGTTTCAGCCCATGGCGGATGGCATGGTCTATCGCCTGATAGTAACAAAGTTCGAAATGCAGGCAGTCGTGGTGCTCGAGCGCCCCCCAGTTGCGTCCGTACAGGGCATCGCCGCCGATGAAGTTCAGCGCCCCGGCAATGTAGCGTCCCGCGCGCCGCGCCATGATCAGCAGGATGTTGTCAGCCAGCGTCTCGCCAACCATCGAGAAAAAGTCTCGGGTCAGATAGGGCGACCCCCATTTGCGCCCGCCGGTGTCGAGGTAAAACGCGTAGAATGCATCCCAATGATGCTCGGCAAGGTCGCTGCCTGTGAGCTTTTCGACGGTAATACCATCGCCTACCGCGGTCTTGCGCTCCTTGCGCACATTCTTGCGCTTGCGCGCGGTGAGGCTGGAAAGATAGCTGCCGAAGTCGTCATATCCGGCATTTATCCAGTGGAACTGGGTGTCGGTGCGCCGCAGCCAACCGGCATCTTGCAGTGCCCGGCAATCCCGCTCCGGCACGAAGTTGATGTGAAAAGACGAGGCATCCACCCGCCCGCAAAGCTGCCGCATGGCATGGGCCAAAAGCTGTATCCGGTTCGCCCGGCCCGGTGTCCCGCCGACGAGAAAACGCTCTCCTGTGACCGGCGTGAACGGCACGGCGCACAGCAGCTTGGGATAGTACCGGCCGCCGGCCCGTTCATAGGCCTCCGCCCAGCCGTAATCGAACACATACTCGCCGCGCGAATGCGCCTTGAGATACGAGGGCGCCACACCCAGGATGTCTCCGTCATCTTCCTCAACGACGATGTGCTGGGCATACCAACCCGCTTCCGGCACCGCCGAACCGGATGTTTCCAGCGCAGACAGAAACTCATGCGAGATGAACGGATTGAACGAAACACTTTCCGGGTTGGCCAGACGATTCCAGATGCCGGCGTCGATCTCGTCCAGCGAGGACAACGTCCGCAGCAGCAATCGTTTGTCGCCGTTATCGGCCATTCACGCGAAAAAGCCCTCAAATGTGATCTGATCGCACAAGCTGAGACACTGTTCAGCAATTTCCGGCGATTTTACGGTCCAGCAGATGGTTGGACGCCCGGTTGACCGGAACCGGTTGGCCTTGTCGCTGCCCAATGCCTTCAGCCCGATCGACATAAAATCCGGTTCGATCCGTTCAATCGGCCGATACCCGGCCAGGAAATGCCGTTGCTCCTCGTCGAGCATCGGCCAGTCTTCCGCCTCGAACAGATCCGCCACCAGGCCGCGTGGCAGGGCAGGGGCCTCATCCCGGAAAACGGCCATTTGGACCGGGTCGAACGACATGATGGCGACCGGCCCGGCATAACCACTGGCCAGTTTGCAAACCCGCCGTGCCAGCGCAAGGTCACCATCCCAGTGGCTCTTGAGTTCCAGCACCAGGGGAACCTCGCCGTCGACCTGCTCGAACAGCTCGGCAAGTCTTTGCATCCGGTCGCCGCCGGTGCGAAAGGGCATGTCGACCAGTTCGCTGGCCAAAAACCGGTTGACCATGCCGTTTGCCCGCATCAGCCGCTCCAGCCACGGGTCATGGAACACCATGGCCTCGCCATCGCCGGAAAGCTGCAGATCGCACTCAATGGCGTATCCGCGGTCCAGGGCGGCAGCGAAGGCGGAAACCGTGTTCTCCACGATTCCCGCCGACAGGTCATGCAATCCGCGATGGGCAATCGGCCGCGCTGTCAACCAGTCGAGGCCGCACCGGCGGTCAACCGGCTCCTTGAGCACCGGTGCTATTCCACCTCGACGATGGCTTCGATCTCAACCGACACATTGAGCGGCAGCGAACCGGCTCCGACGGCGGAGCGGGCATGCTTGCCCTTGTCGCCGAACACCTCGACCATGAAGTCCGATGCGCCGTTTATGACCTTCGGCTGATCGGCGAACTCCGGCACGCCGTTCACGAACCCGACCAGTTTGACGATGCGCTTGACCCGGTCAAGGTCACCGTCGAGCGCCTGTTTCACCTGGGCGATGATGTTGATCGCGCACAGCTTTGCTGCCTCTGCTGCGTCCTCGACACTGACTTCCGCACCGACCCGGCCCTGGTACAGGAATTCCCCGTCCTTCAGTGGCACCTGGCCGGCGGTAAACACCAGATTGCCGCTCCTGACCCAGCCAAGGTAGTTGGCGACCGGGGCTGCGGGGGTCGGAAGGTCAATGCCCAGTTCGGCAAGCCGCGATTCGATCTGTCCCATGGATTATGTCCTTTGTGTGAGATGGCAGGTCAGGCTCTAGGTTCGACTGTGCCGATATCACAGTGTGCGGGGGGTGTAAAACGGGATTAGAGCCTGCCCGAAAAGTCCTGAGGTGGTTTGATTTTGCATAAATTGTTCAATTTCAAGGGTTTTTCCGCAGCCAAGGGTGGTGCCCTTGGCAAGGAAGAATTCGCGGGAAGTGGGCAATTTATGCAAAACCCGCCGGGGCGGACCATATTTTGGCGCTTTCTGCCGAAAGTCAAAGCCAAAGGGAGCCTGCCCTATGGCTTTGAATTCCAACAAAAATCACTTAAAATATGGTCGTCAAACCACCTCAGGACTTTTAGGGCAGGCCCTTACAGCCGTCGCGGCATGAAATCGCCGCCAATCGGCCGGCCATTTCGCATTCCGCAATAGATTGTCCATATTTCACGATGTAGGTTGGCGGCAACATCAACTCCGTTAGGCCATGAGTTCCAGACTATGCCCAGACTGATTGCCCTTTCCATTGCGTTCGCATCGCTGCTGTCCGTTACCCTGTCCAGCCCGACAGAGAGCCACGCGGCTGCCCAGATCGCGGCTCACCGGGCTGTCTATGACCTGACCCTGAAGGACAGCAAGGAGCGCTCCGGTGTCGAAAATGTCGAGGGACGCATGGTCATCGAGCTGTCCGGCAGTTCTTGCGAGGGCTGGACTGTCACCTTCCGGATGATCAACCGCTACCTGCTCAAGCAAGGCATAACCCGCCTGGCCGACAACCGCTCCAGCTCATGGGAGAGCAGCGATGGCGATCAATTGCGGTTTTCCCAGCGGCAATACATCGACAGCCGGCTGGAAGAAGAGCACTTGCTCAAGGTCGATCGCAAGCCGAATGCTTCAGGGTACCGCGGCGAAATCAGCAAGCCGGCAAAGGGCGAGTTTGAACTTGACGGTAGTGCAGTATTCCCGGTCCGACACCAGGTCCGCCTGATCGATGCCGCCGTAGAGGGCCGCACGTTTGACCGCAGTATCGTGTACGACGGCTCGGAGGGCGCCAAGGCCTACCTCGCGGTCGCGTTCCTCGGCAAACCGCTGCAAGAGTTCACCCAGGAAGGTAACGGCGCCGCGCCGCTGAACGATATCCGGGCATGGCCTGTCACCATCAGCTATTTCTCGACAGACAACATCGCCCAGGAGGGTGTACCGGTCTATCAGGTCAGCTTCCGCATGTTTGAAAACGGCGTTGCCGGCGACCTGGTGTTGGACTACGGCGACTTCGTCCTCAAAGGCAAGTTATCCGACTACGAAGCTCTCGAGCAGTCCACCTGCGATTGACGACGCGGACCGCAGGGCGGCTCGCAGTGCATCAGAACGATCCCGGATTGAGAGGCGAGGCCGCCGTCAGGCCGCCATCCAGAGTGTAGCATTGCCCGGTGGCAAAGGCCGCATCGTTACTGGCCAGCCACACGGCAAGGCTTGCGATGTCCTCAGGCCTGCCGAAGCGGCGCACCGCGTGGCGCGACAGGGCGTCGGCCTTTGCTTTCTGCGGATCGGTTGCCAGGTCGAAACCCGCATCAAGCATGCCGGTCTCAATCCAGCCCGGGCAAATGGCATTGCAGCGGATGTGCGGCCCGTGGTCGACGGCTATGGAGCGGGTGAGGCCATGCACGAAGGCCTTGGATGCGTTGTAGAGCGCCATGCCCGGATCCGCGACTTTCCCGGAAATCGAGCCGATATTGATGATCGAACCGCCGGCATTGATTGAGGGAATGAACGCCCGGCAGATATTGAAAACCCCTCGCGCATTCGCCCCCATCAGCCTGTCCCAATCATCATCGGTCGTATCGGTGACGGTCTTTTCGATCTGGATACCGGCATTGTTGACGACGATGTCAAACGCTCCCGTCTTGCCCGCGAGTTCAAAGACCTGTTCTGGATCGGCAACATCACACCTGTGCCAGGCAAGGTTGCTTGGAAGGTCTTGTGGGCGCTCGCCGCGGCCGCAAACCTCCACGGCGGCCCCTTCACGCGCAAAAGCATCCGCAATAGCCCGACCGATTCCCAGGCGGCCACCTGTCACAAACGCTGTCTTTCCGTCCAACCGCCCCGCTGGCTGATCGCTGACCGGTTTCCCCGTTTCCATCGCGATCTCTCCCTACAGCTTCATCTGTTGCACTTGCGCGGACAACCCGCCGTCCAGCACCCAGAGCTGGCCCGAGGCATAGCGTGCCTCGTCGCTGGCAAGCCAGTTGACCAGGTTGGCGATGTCCTCCGGCGTGCCATAGGTGCGCATCGGATGCACATCGCGCACCGCCTGCTGCAGGGTTTCAATCGTGCCGCCCCCGCCGCCGGAGCCGTCACCGGCAAAGAAGCTTTGCAGCATCGGCGTGTCGATGTAGCCCGGGCAGATGGCGTTGACCCGGATGCCCTCCGGCCCGTGGTCGCAGGCCATGGCCCGCGTCAGCGCATGCACCGCCCCCTTGGTGGCGCAATAGGCCGCCAGGCCCGGATCGGCGATGAAGCCGTCATAGGAGCCGAAATTGATCACGCTGGCGCCGCTGGACTTCCGCAACAGAGGCAGGGCGTGCTTGCACGTCAGGAAAGTCCCCGTCACGTTTACGGCGAACGATCGATTCCACTCCTCAAGCGTCGTGTCCTCGATAGTTTTTTCGATCTCGATCCCGGCAGCATTGACCAGCACATCGAGTTTGCCGTTCTGCTCGGCCACCGCTTGCATTGCAGCTTGCACATCGTCTTCCGACGCTACATTCATTTCCAGGAAACGGCTGCCGTCATCGTCGTGCGCGGCGAGCGAGCCGTTCGGCGTCAGATCGGCGGCATAGACCTCGGCCCCCTCGCGCATGAACCGCGCACAGATCGCCCGCCCGATGCCGCCGCGCCCGCCGGTCACCAGTGCCACCTTGCCGTCAAGCACACCCATCACGCAGCGGCCGCGGTGCGGTAGGCGTCGAGCACCAGCCCGTGGAAGTGGTGCACCGCGTGTTCCGATTTACCCGATCCGTCCGGGTCGTGCACGATCCGGCCCTGGTCGAAGGCCGGCGTGCTCATGCCGCGCTGCACGCTCTCCACCAGCCCGATGTCCTCGACCTGCAACACCTCGTCGAGATAGCGGATCGCTTCCAGCTCCATGGCGTCCGGATCCGGCGTCTCCAGGAAGAAATCATAGGTCTCCAGCGTCCGGTCAGCTCCTGCCGGAATGATGTTCAGCACGATCATCGACGACCGGCCCGGATAGCGCATCAGGCAGGTGTTCGGCCACAGCCACCACACCGCATGGGTGCGCACCGTAGCGTTGGACACATCGTAGGCCGAGTTCGTGCCTTTGCCGGCTTCGGCCATGTGGCTCGAATAGATGCCGTGCGTGGTCACCTTGTAGGTGTCCATGTCGACCAGCGAACAGAAGTCTTTATGCGCCACCGGGCAGTGGTAACACTCAAGGAAGTTGTCGACGACATTCTTCCAGTTCGACCTGATGTCGTAGGTCAGCCGATGTCCGAAGGTCAGCTGATCGATGTCCGGCGCCCAGTGGCGGATTTCCGTTTCCAGATCGCCGGTCTGCGAGGCGAGCGACGCCGCGTCCGGGTCGAGATTCACATAAATGAAACCGCAGAACTCCTCGATCCGCACCTGGTCGAGACACACATCCCGGACATCGAAACCGGCAAGGTTCTCCGTCTCCGGCGCCCGGCGCAACTGCCCCGTCAGGTCATAGGTCCAGGCGTGGTAGGGACACATGATCTTGTTCGTCCGGCCCTCGCCTTTCAGCAGCTCATGTGCCCGGTGCTTGCACACGTTGTAAAACGCCCTGAGCCCGCCATCGCCGTCACGCACGATGCAGATCGGCTGACCGGCGATGTCGATCGTCACGAATGATCCCGGCGCACGCAGTTTCTCGACATGGCAAACCCACTGCCAGGTGCGCCGGAAGATCGCCGCGTATTCAATGTCCATCCAGCGCGGCTCGGTATAGGTCTCGGCTTTGAGCGAGTACGATTGCTTCGGGTCCGCCGAATAACCGTCGGCAACACGCTCGAAATCCTGCATTGAAGGACGAATGGTCATGATGTTTGCCTCCTGTCACAAGACGCCTAGAAATGCGCTGTCGCCGCGCCCATTTATGGCCGTTCAGGTCCGATCACAGCCAAAATAGCGCTTGCCCACAGAATAGGAGAAACAAATCAGTGAGGGAAGGAAATGGTGGGCGGTACTAGGTTCGAACTAGTGACCCCTACGATGTCAACGTAGTGCTCTACCACTGAGCTAACCGCCCAAGAAGCCGCAACAGGGCGCGGCTGGCTTGTTGCGCTGGATATATCGGGAACACGGACCCTTCGCAAGACCCTTTCGCGGGCCTTCGACAAGGCGCCTCAGGCGGCCATCATGCGTTCGACTTCGGCCACCAGTTCACGCAGGTGAAATGGTTTGGAGAGCACCTTGGCATCCTTAGGCGCGCGAGAATCCGGATGCAGCGCCACAGCGGCAAATCCGGTGATGAACATGATCTTCAAACCCGGATCGAGTTCCGCGGCCCGCCGCGCCAGTTCGATACCGTCCATTTCCGGCATGACGATGTCGGTCAAAAGCAGGTCGACCGTAACGCCCTTCAAAGCTTCGAACGCGCTGGCACCTTCGGCGAACGACGTGACCTCATGCCCGGCCTTTTCAAGCGCACGTGCCAGAAACAGACGCATGTCATTGTCGTCTTCAGCCAGGATTATCTTTGCCATTGGAGAGCCCTAGTTCGTGTCATCACCAAAGTCAGCGCAGTCCGGTCCAGTCACTGCGCTGAATGTTCAACGATAGAGGCAAACAGTAAACCAGCTATGAAAGGACATTATGGCATCGGATCAATAGCGCCCGGCATCCTCAACCCGCTTTTCGCGGCCGTTCGCGATGCAGGAGAATGACGCTCTCGGCGTTCGAGCGGACAACATCCTTTTGCCGCTTGCGCTGGGGCTTGCCATCTTGCTGTTCGACCTTGCCGGCAGGTGCAAAAACGTTAAAGGCCTCGTCGACACCGCGCAATTTCTCCTCGCCCAATTCACGCCATTCGCCTTGGCAATAGCTGATGAATGCGTCGCTGGCGATAATCGGCGTCTTGTACTTCTTGGTCAACGATTCCAGCCGCGATGCTTCGTTGACCGAGGCGCCGAACACCGAGAAGGTCAACCGGTCCTCCATCCCCACATTGCCGAACATCACGTTGCCGACATGCAGCCCGATACCGAACCGAACTTCCGGCTGGCCATCCTCAAGGCGCTCCTGGTTGGTATCTTTCATACGGCGAATGGCTTCCAATGCCGCCTTGTGCACTTTTTCCGAGGCCTGAGTGGATGCCGCCCTGTTGCGCCCGCATGGGACGACCGCGAGAAATCCATCGCCGAGGAAACTCAGGACTTCCGCGCCAATTTCGGCGAAAGCCCCGGCCACCGTGTCAAAGAAATCATTCAGTGCGTCGATGTATCCCTGACGGCCGAGCTGTTCGGCCATGGTGGTGGAGTCGCGCACATCCGCCACGATGATCACCGCGCGTGTCGTCTCGCCGTCGCCGCGCCGGATTTGCCCGTTCAACACCCGGGACCCGGCATCTGCCCCAAGGTAGGTGGTCAGCATGCTGCCGGCAAGCGCACCCTGAACGGCCATCTTGCAGGCCACCGCCAGTCGGTTCTGGATGTGAATGAGTTCCCCGATCTCCGCATCGGAAAAGCCGCCGGCCCGGTTGGTTGCCCATGACCCGATCATCCCCTGGCCGGAGTTGCCGTCAAACGCGGTGACGAATGCCATGTAGTCGGTCAACCCTTCTTCGCGCAGGTCCTTGAAAATCGGAAAATCATAGGCTGTTTCGCCCTCCAGCCGGCACCTCAGGTTGTCCAGCCCATGATTGAACATGTGGAAGTAGGGGCTGTCGAGGAACTTGTCGGTCTCGCCTTCGCGAACATGGCGGTGGCCTTCGCTCTCCAGGGTCTCGCCCAACCGCCAGGTGAAGCCCATGGCCCGGTAGAGCGGGTGCAGAACCGAAAAGGACAAGTGAACCCGGGCCAATGGCAGGCCGCTTGCCGTCAAGCGTTCGCAGCAGCCTTGTACGATGGTTTCCAGATCGGCGTTTTCGAGCGCCATGCACATCAGCCAATCGGCCACCCGTCCCGCAAGCACCGAAGACACCGACGACCTCGTGTTTTCCATTTCCCTGCTGCTCATGATAACCTCTCCCGGATTGGCCATATGGAGCGGTTTACGCCCCTGCCAACCCGGTCTAAAAGACTGATCAACCAAAATACTTTCCTGAATGCATCTTACAAGGTGGGGCTTTGCGCGATGTTTGACAAGATACTGATCGCCAACCGCGGCGAGATCGCCTGCCGGGTCATCAAGACAGCGCGCAAGATGGGTATCGCCACGGTGGCGGTGTATTCCGATGCCGACGCCCGGGCATTGCATGTCGACATGGCCGACGAGGCGGTCCACATCGGACCGGCCGCAGCGGCACAGAGCTATCTGGTGATCGAGAAGATCATCGATGCCTGCAAACAGACGGGCGCCCAGGCCGTCCATCCCGGCTACGGTTTCCTGTCGGAGAACGCCAAGTTCGCGCATGCCCTGAAAGAAGCCGGCATCGTCTTCATCGGCCCTAATCCGCGCGCCATCGAGGCGATGGGCGACAAGATCGAATCGAAGAAGTTCGCCAACGACGCCAAGGTTTCGACAGTTCCCGGTTATCTCGGGGAAATCGCCGATGCCGATGAGGCGGTCAGGATCGCTGATGAGATCGGCTATCCGGTCATGATCAAGGCCTCGGCCGGCGGCGGTGGCAAGGGTATGCGCATCGCCAACGCCAAGGACGAAGTGGCCGAGGGCTTCCGCCTGGCGAAATCGGAGGCGAAATCCTCCTTCGGCGACGACCGTGTGTTCATCGAGAAGTTCATTGTCAATCCGCGCCATGTTGAAATCCAGGTGCTTGGCGACAAGCACGGAAACGTCATCTACCTCGGCGAGCGCGAATGCTCGATCCAGCGCCGCAACCAGAAGGTCATCGAGGAAGCACCGTCCCCGTTGCTCGACAAGAAGACCCGCAAGGCGATGGGCGAGCAGGCGGTTGCTCTGGCCACGGCGGTGGACTACGACACCGCCGGCACCGTCGAGTTCGTCGCCGGCCAGGACAGGTCGTTCTATTTCTTGGAGATGAACACCCGCCTGCAAGTCGAGCATCCAGTGACCGAGCTGATCACCGGCATCGATCTGGTCGAGCAGATGATCCGCTCGGCGGCCGGAGAAAAACTGTCGATCAAGCAAAAGGATGTGAAGCTCAACGGCTGGGCCATCGAAAGCCGCATCTACGCTGAGGACCCGTATCGTAACTTCATGCCGTCCACCGGACGCCTGGTGCGCTATCGCCCGCCGGCGGAAATGAGCCGCGACGGGGTTACACTGCGCAACGACACAGGTGTGTTCGAAGGCGGCGAGATTTCGGTCTACTACGACCCGATGATCGCCAAGCTTTGCACCCACGCAACCGACAGGGACCAGGCCATCGCGGCAATGTCCGATGCCCTGGACAGCTTTGTCATCGAGGGCATCCAGCACAACGTGCCGTTTCTCGCCTCGATCATGGAAAACGCCAGATGGCAGAGCGGCAAACTCTCGACCAGCTTCATCGATGACGAGTACCCGGACGGCTTTGAGGGCACCGGCGCCGCCCGGCATGTGTTTGATACCATCGCCGTCGTGGCGATCGCCCTCGATCACATCGAGAACAAGCGCAAACGCCTGATTTCCCATCAGATGAACGGCAAGGACGTCAGCGTTGCCACCGAACGCCATGTCCAACTAGGTGATGAGTGGTACGTCGCCCATGTCCGCGAGAGCACCCACACCTCTGTGCGCGTGGAGTTCGAGCGCGACGGCAAGGAAATACGTTTCGCCATTGATAGCGGATGGCATCCGGGTGAACCGGTGTGGCACGGCCGCATCAACGGCATCGCGCTGTCGCTGCAGGTGCGGCATCGGATGAACGGTTACCGCCTTGGCCATCGCGGCGTCGAGCTCGATGCAGTTGTCTATTCGCCGCGCGAGGCCGAATTGGCCAAGCTCATGCCGGTCAAGTTGCCGCCCGACACCTCGCGCCAACTCCTGTGCCCGATGCCGGGGCTTGTGGTTTCAATCGAGGTCGAGACTGGTCAAAAGGTCCAAGCCGGCGAACAGTTGTGTGTTGTCGAGGCCATGAAGATGGAGAACGTCCTGCGCGCCGAGCGAAACGGCACGGTGGCCGCCATTCATGCCGGTCCCGGCGACAGCCTTGCAGTCGACGCCGTGATCATGGAGTTCGATCTGGATTGATGTCCAAACCCGGCTTCAACATCCGTGCGCTGGGCGAAATCGCCATACGCTGCAGGGATTATGACCGGATGGCTGAGTTTTACAGAGGCGTTCTGGGACTGCAGCCCCTCGAAGGCGGTCACCGCGAGGGGATTACATTCTACCGGATCGCGGAAGGCCATGCCGGACACACGGCCGTGCTGGCCTTGTTCAAAGCCGCTTCCGGCGAGACACCCGCCGCCGGTCCGGCATCAAGCCTGCATCACCTGGCCTTGACGCTTGACCGGAGTGAACAGGATGCAGCAATCGACCATTTCGAACGACTGGGCATTCAGTATCTCATCGAGGAATTCAGCTGGATCGGCTGGCGCGGTGTGTTCCTTGAGGACCCGGACGGCAACACGGTCGAGCTGGTCGCCTATGATGCGACTTTGAGGGCCGGTGACAGCAATACCCATGCGCACGGTCGTTGAGTTAGACTAACTCGCCGACGGAAGACCGTCGTTACTGCAGCGCGGTACAACAGTCAGAAATTCAAACGCCAACACCGCCGGTGTCAGTAACCCGTCCCGCAGCGCTTCACCCAGTCCTTCTTCCACACCAGCTTGGCCTTTTCCGTGCTCCACACTTGCGTCCAGCGCGGCTTGATCGGGCAGTCGGCCGTTTTCGCCGTCTTGTTGTTGGTATTCGCATGCGGCCGTGCCTGGTTGGCGGTTTCGGTGGCCTTGCTCTGTGAGGGTGTCATGAATGTCGCCTCAGCCTGCGTGGCTGCAGCAGCGGCAAAGATCACGGCCAGAGCCAGAGCCGCGGTTGAGAGAAGGCGGCGTGTTCTGTGGTTCATTTGGATCTCTCCGGCCGTGGGCTTGCGGGCAAATGCGGTGATTCGACGTCCAGCACCGCTCAACTTGGCCGCCTGTTTAGGCTGGCGAGCTTGAACTGAACCTGAGAGGGCTGTTCATCTGCGGTTCATGTTGGCGTGACTGGGCCAAACCGTCGTTCAAACGTCTGTTTGAGCACCAGATCGACATCCTGCATCGTTACCGGAAGTCCGAGATCGACCAGGCTGGTCACGCCGTGCTCGGAAATCCCGCACGGCACGATGCCGGAGAAATGCTCCAGATCGGGTTCGACATTCAGACTTATGCCGTGAAACGTCACCCAGCGCCGCACGCGAACGCCGATAGCCGCGATCTTGTCTTCGGTTCCGCGCGCCTGTTCGGGGCGCTGCACCCAGACCCCGACGCGTCCGGGCCGGATTTCGCCACGCACGTTGAACTGCGCCAGAGTATCAATCAGCCAGCCTTCCAGCTCGGCTACAAACAGCCGCACATCCTGACGGCGTCTTTTCAGATCGAGCATCACATAGGCAACCCGCTGACCGGGGCCGTGATAGGTGTACTGGCCGCCGCGCCCGGTCCGGTGGACCGGAAACCGCCCCGGCGCCACGAGATCGGCCTCGCGCGCGCTCGTGCCCGCGGTATAGACCGGCGGGTGCTCGACCAGCCAAACCAGCTCCCGGGCTTTACCGGCAGCGATGGCATTCGCGGTCTTCTCCATTTGGTCGACCGCGCTTTGATAGTCCGTCAGACCGGCACTGTGACGCCAGTCGACCGGATGCGGGCTGTAGAGAGTGCCGGGCAATTGATCATTCGACATGGCGGCAGATACTTGTTGGTTTGCCACGGCTGCGTCAACAGCAATCGGCGATCCAGGGGCAGGGGGTCAGCTTCATGCTTGATTTGCCCGGTCGACGTTGTTAAACGGGTGCGCTGCTGAACAAAGCACGATGTGCGGTCGTGGCGGAATTGGTAGACGCGCAGCGTTGAGGTCGCTGTGGGGTAACTCCCGTGGAAGTTCGAGTCTTCTCGACCGCACCAAATTCTTCTCTCAAAGTTCGGTGTTCACAGCCGGGTCTTCGGCTTCCTGCTCCTGGGCGACCTTGACGATGGCGCTGGCGAGGATGTCGGGGGTCTGGGCGCCGACGACGGCGTATTTGTTGCCGACGATGAAGGTCGGGACGCCGGTCACGCCCATCTTTTGCGCCAGTTCGATCTCGGCGCGGGTTTCGGCGACATCGGCGTCAGAATTGAGCAACCGCTCGACAAGTTCCTTTTCCATGCCGACACTCCATGCCGCATCGATGAGGGTTTGTTTGTCCGTCAAGTCGGCCCCTTCGAGGAAGTAGAGCTGGAACAGCCGCTCCACCACATCGTCCTGCTGCCCGGTCGTTTGCGCCCAGCGAATGATCCGATGCGCGTTGAGCGTGTTCGGAGACCGGGTGATGGCGTCGAACTGGAATTCGATACCCTCGGCCTGACCTGCCGCCTTGATCGGATCGTAGACGTTTGTGACCCCGTCCGGACCACCGAACTTGCGCTCGAGATATTCCTGGCGGTCCATGCCGTCTTCCGGAATTGTCGCATCGAGCAGGTAGGGCCGCCAGCGCACGTCCGTTGCGAAATCACGGGTTGCCGCCAGGGCCTTTTCCAGCCGGCGTTTGCCGATGTAGCACCACGGACACATGACATCGGAAATGACGTCGAGCGGGATGGAGGACAGGGTCACGGCGGGTCTCCAAACTGAATAGGTACGGCGGAATGTGGACGCTGAAGGCGGCACGATCAAGCCGCAACCTGTTCAGTTCGTCGTGAATTGCTACTTCTCGTACCAGGCTGTCGGAACCTGAAAGCCGTACAGCGACGGTATTTCGGGATGGCGGATGTGCGACCATCGGCCGATCCACTGGCCGGACGGGTGGTACAGCGGGATCATGTAGACACCGGCGAGCAGCAACCGGTCCAGAGCGCGAGCCGCATCCACGAACCGGGCCTGGTCGCCGGCGTTCAGGAGTTCGGCAATCACCGCGTCGATCTGCGCAGACCTGGCACCCATGTAGTTGCGGCTGCCCTGCTGGTCCGCCGCCGCGCTGCCCCAGTAGAACGCCTGCTCGTTGCCGGGCGACAACGAATTGAACCAGGTGAATTGCAGCATGTCGAAGTCGAAGGTCTGAAGCCGGCGCTGATACTGCGAGGAATCGATGAGGCGGATATCCATGGTGATGCCGATCTGGCGCAATGTGCGCTGAAAGTGCAGGGCGATGCGCTCCTGAGCCCGCGTGGCGGCATTGAGCACGAAGGCGAACGGCTCGCCGGTGGTGTTGCGCACCAGCCTGCCGTCGCGCTGGCGCCAACCGGCCTGGCGCAACAGATCAAGGGCGATGCGCAGGTTTTCCCGGTCTCTGCCGCTGCCGTCACTGACCGGAATCCGGTAGCTGCCATTTATGATTTCCGCGGGAAGCTCCGCCCCGATGCGTTGCAGCAACGCCCGTTCACCCGCCCCCGCCGGATGTCCGATGGCGCTGAGCGCTGAACCGGAGAAATACCCTTGCGTCCGCTCGAACAGGCCGTGAAACAGGTTCGCGTTGGCCCATTCGAAGTCGAACGCATGCAGCAGCGCCTGGCGCACGCGGACATCGGAAAAGATCTCCCGCCGGGTGTTGAACACCAGCCCGGCGGCAGGCGCCGGCTGTGCCGTCCTGACGGTCTCCTTGATGAAGCGGCCATCGTCGACCGCCGGGAAATCGTAAGCCGTGGCCCATCGCACCGGATTGGATTCCTCGCGTACATCGACCAGGCCCTTCTTCAGAGCCTCGAACGCCGACTGGTCGTCGCGGTAGAAATCGATCACCAGCTCGTTGAAGTTCCAGCGCCCGCGCGAAACCGCAAGGTCGCGCCCCCAGTAATCCGGGTTCCGCCTGAAGGAAATTTGCCGGCCCGGCCGTATCCTGTCCACGATGTACGGTCCGCTGCCGACCAACGGGTCCAGCGTCGTGGTCTCGAATTCGCGATCTTTGAAGAAATGTTCCGGCAGCACCGGCATCAGGCCGACGATCAGCACAAGTTCACGGTCAGCCCCGTCCAGATGCAGTTCAACGGTGTGATCATCGGGGGCTTCTGCCCTGGCGATCTTGCCGTAATAAGCACGATGGTTCGGCCGGCCATGGGTGCGCAGAGTGTCGATGGAGAACAGCACATCGCGCGAAGTCACGGGCACGCCGTCGGAAAACCGGGCCTCGGGGTGCAGATGAAACACCACCTTGCGCCGATCCTCGGTGACGTTGATCGATCGGGCAATCAGACCGTACAACGCGAACGGCTCTGCGCGGTTGCGTGTCATCAGGCTCTCGAACACGAACTGGCGCATGGCACCGACCCGCTGGCCCTTGATGATGAATGGATTGAGATTGTCGAAACTGCCGGTCACGGCCAGCCGCAGCCGGCCGCCCTCCGGTGCTTCTGGGTTGGCATAGGGCAGATGAGTGAAGCCGGCCGGCAGCCGCGGTTCACCGTGCATGGCAATGCCATGGCGCGGCTCAGCGTGAGCCGGCAGGCCGGTTATTGCCAGCACTGCGATCAGGATCGCGCGAATACGGACCGGAAGGCACAGCATGCCTTCAGTCTATGTCTGATTCGAGGCGGTATTGCAGCGCCGGCAGACGGCCGCGTTGGTTCCGCAGACCCTAGTGCGCGGCTTCCCGGTCGATGATGTACAGGCCGCGCCGGGCATCGAACTGGCCGAAGAACTCGCCAACCTGCGGATGGCGCACCGGCTCGCCGGTCTCGTCGGCCAGCAGGTTCTGTTCCGAGACATAGGCGACATACTCTGTTTCCTCGTTCTCGGCGAACAGGTGGTAGAACGGCTGGTCCTTGTGCGGACGCACGTCCGGCGGGATCGCCTCCCACCATTCCTCGGTGTTGGCGAATGTCGGGTCGACATCGAAGATCACGCCGCGAAACGGGAACAAACGGTGTTGAACGACCTGGCCAATGCAATACTTGGCCGCGCGATTGACCTTTTGCATCATGTTCTTGCTCCTAGGATCCCTTGCACAACAATTCGCCTATTCGGCGGTTAATGCAAGAGGGCAAATCGGATTGTGAAGTCCCTCACAGGCCATAGGCCTCTGCCAGATCGGGGTCCTTGCTCGCCACCACGCGGGCAAGGTCGACGATCACCTTGGCCTGTTTCCATGTCGCATCATCCTGCATCTTGCCGTCGATCATCACCGCCCCGGTGCCATCCGGCATCGCCTCGAGAATCTTGCGGGCAAACAGCACTTCGTCGACCGCCGGCGAGAATACCCGCTTGGCGATGTCGATCTGTGTCGGATGCAGCGACCAGGCACCCAGACAGCCCTGCAGAAACGCATTGCGGAACTGCGCCTCGCACGCTACCTGATCGGCAAAGTCGCCAAACGGGCCGTAGAACGGCTTGATACCGTTTGCCGCGCAGGCATCGACCATTTTGGCGACCGTATAGTGCCACAGATCCTGCTGATAGAATGCCCGCGGTGCGTCCTCCCCGCCGGCATCGGCCAGCACCCCGTAGGCCGGATGCCCGCCGCCGACCCGTGTTGTCTTCATGCCGCGAGACGCGGCCAGATCGGCCGGTCCGAGGCTCATGCCGTGCATACGCGGCGAGGCAGCGGCGATCTGCTCGACATTTATCACCCCTTCCGCCGTCTCAAGGATGGCGTGGATGAGAATGGGCTTGCTGACAGCGTGCCGGGCCTCGAGCTGCGCCAGTAGCTGGTCGAGATAGTGGATGTCCCACACACCCTCGACCTTCGGCAGCATGATCACGTCCAGCTTGCTGCCGACGGCCGCAACGATCTCGGTAACGTCGTCCAGCGCCCACGGGCTGTTGAGGCAGTTGATGCGGGTCCACAGACCCGTGGAGCCGAATTCGTTCGCCTGTGCCAGCTCGATAAAGCCGGCCCGGGCAGCCTCCTTGGCATCGGCCGGAATGGCGTCTTCCAGATTGCCCAGCACGACATCAACTGTTTCGATCAGGTCAGGCACCTTGGCGCGCAGCTTCTCGATATGCGGCGGCACGAAATGGATCATGCGTTCCAGCCTGACCGGCAGTTCGCGTACCGGCGCCGGCGCGCCGATCGCCAGCGGCTTGTAGAAACGGGAGGGAAGTTTCATGGGAGGTCTTTCCAACACTGGATACAGTCTGCGCGCAGAGTGATAGGCCAGCCGTCAACTCACGGCAAGCGACGCATGAACGCAGGGATTGGGTCTAGATTCTAGGCGACAAAACCCAATTGCTTGTCGACGACATTCAGGAGCGGTCTGCCCGCCGCGTACCGTTCCAGATTGTCGAAAAACAATTGGGCGATATCCGCCGGGTAGCCGGCATAATCCCCCGAAAGGTGCGGCGACACGGTCAGGTTCCTGACGCTCCATAGAGGACTTTCGGAAGGGAGCGGCTCGTCCCGGAACACATCCAGCAGCGCTCCGGCAATGGCGCTTGCTTCAAGCGCCGCCACAAGGTCATCCTCGATCACCGCTGTTCCGCGGCCCAGGTTGATGAACCGGGCCTGAGGCGGCATGGCGGCAAAGAACGCCGCATCGAAATAATCCACAGTCGTCGGTGTACCGGGCAAGATGCCGATTGCCCAGTCGGCTCCCGCCAGCGCGTTCAACTTGTCGTCCGGCCCGTAAACTGTACCGAAGTCGGGATCGCCTGAACGGGCCCGGCGGCCGACACCGCGAACCTCAACGCCTACCGCGCGCAATAGCCGGGCGATTTCGCGGCCAATGCTGCCGACGCCGTAGATAACGGCCGACTGACCAGCCAGTTTGGCGCTGTAGCGGTGTTGCCATCTTTTCTCATGTTGTAAATGAAGTGTTTCAGGCAGTAACTTGATTTCACTCAGCATATAGCCAAGCGTATACTCTGCCATGGGGCGGTCGAACAAGCCGCGGCTGTTGGTGAGCACCACGTCGCTGTCGATCAGTTCGGGAAACAGCGCAGCATCCACGCCTGCGCCGCCCCAGTGGATCCATTTCAGGTCCGTTGCCCGCGTCCAGTTGTCCGACAGTTCACGGCCGCGGAAGTTCCAGCCCAGGAGCACTTCGGCCTCCGGCAACTCGGCGCCCAGGGATGCGTTGTCCGGCGCACAGGCAAAGCGGTAACGCTCGGCCACCGCCGCAATTCCCGGCACGTCATCAAGGCTGCTTGCCCCCTGAATGACAATCTTGAGCGGTTCTGAACGTTTAGCCATCACGATTTGGAACCCTTTCCGCCGGAAGTTTCATCCGGCTGGCGTTGCACACCGGTGCAGGTTACATAGGGCGCCAGCGTTGTAAACACAGGCCCAAACGCGGCGTGCCGGTTTTCCCATGATGACAATCCTAAATCTGGCGCTGCCGTTCTTCGGCATCATCCTGGCCGCTTTCATTGCCGCCAAGGCGTTCCGCCTGCCGGAGGAGGGGCTCGGCTGGCTCAACATCCTGATTGTCTACCTTGCCCTGCCGGCAATGATCTTCCTTACCGTCGCTGCTGCGCCGTTCGAGAAGTTGATCGAGTGGCCGTTCGTCCTGGCCGGCATCGGCCCGGAATTCCCGCTCACCGTCGTCATGAAGCTGATAGTGCATCCCGCACTCGTCTACGGTTTGCTCATGATGATGGGTTGGCGCGACCCCTTGTGGCTCAGCGGTGCCCGGATGATGGCAGCTCTGCCGACGGCCGCCAACGCATTCGTTCTTGCCTCGCACTACAAACGCTATATTGAAGGCGCTTCAAGCAGTATTCTTGTGACAACGCTTATATCCGCGTTAACCCTTCCTACGCTTGTCTATGCTGCGCAACAAGGAATGTTCGCCCCGTGATTCGACCCCGGACCGGCCCATGAGCAACACGATCAACCCGCAACCCCTGTTCGGCATCAAGGTGCTGGACTTCACCACACTGCTGCCAGGCCCGATGGCCGGCCTGATGCTGGCCGAGGCGGGCGCCAATGTGCTCAAGGTCGAACGCCCGGGATACGGCGAGGAAATGCGCCACTATGAACCGAAATGGGGCAGGGATGCCGCCACCTTCGCCATGCTCAACGCCGGCAAGAAGAGCCTCGCCATCGATCTCAAGGACCGCCGCCAACTCGAGATGCTCATCCCGCTGATCCGCGAGGCCGACGTGCTGATCGAGCAGTTCCGGCCGGGCGTGATGGACCGGTTGGGGCTCGGTTACCGGTCGGTGAGCGAGCTCAACCCCGAGATCGTCTATTGCTCGATCACCGGCTACGGCCAGTATGGCCCGAAGGCCGACCTGGCCGGCCACGACCTCAACTACATCGGCGACACCGGCCTTTTGTCCCTGTCGATGGGCAACCCGAAGCGGCCCACCGTGCCGCCGGTGCTGGTCGCCGATCTGGCCGGCGGAACCTACCCGGCCGTCGTCAACATCCTGCTTGCCATCATTCAGCGCCAGAAAACCGGGCAGGGTACCTGGATCGACATCGCCATGACCGACAATCTGTTCATGCTGATGACCTGGGCAATCGCCAACGGACTGGTTGACGACAAGTGGCCCCAATCGGGCAATGAACTGCTGACCGGCGGATCGCCCCGCTACCAGATCTATCAGACCAAGGACGGCCGGCACGTCGCCGCGGCCCCTCTGGAACAGAAATTCTGGGACAATTTCTGCGAACAGATCAAGCTTCCCGAGAGACTGCGCGACGACAGGGCCGATCCGGCCAAGACCCTGGCGCGCGTGCGCCAGATCATCGCCTCCAAGGAAGCCGAAGACTGGCGACGCCTGTTTTACCAGGTCGATTGCTGCTGCTCCATCGTCCAGGACCTGGCCGAGGCGATGCGCGAGGAACACTTCCACATTCGCGGCCTGTTCGACTACTCGCTGGAAAACGAGGAGGGCGACGTCCTGCCCGCCACTGCCGTCTCCATAGCCCCGCAGTTTCGCGCCGCACCCGAGTACGTCAAATCGGCCCCGGCCACCGGCGCGCACAATGACGCTATATTGAAGAAGCTGAAGTAGGCTATCCCTGCATAATCCTCGGCAGGTTGCCGCCTGGCGCCAGGCCCTGTTGCATGACCAGATCGCGCAGGGGTTTGAACTTGTCGACCAGGCCGATACCGGCGGCCCGCAGTCCGTGCAATACCGAAAACTCGCTCAGCAGGCTTGTGTTCATGCCGTGAATGACCGCCTGGCGCGGCGCCACATCGGCCCGTCGGCGGCTGTCGTAGCTGGCCATCACCTTGTCGCCGCCGACATCCTCGTCCCAAGCGGCCGCGTCACCAATCAGTTCGGCGGCCAGGGCGGCATCGCGCAGGCTCATGTTGAGGCCCTGCGCCCCGATCGGCGGCACGACATGCGCGGCCTCGCCGACCAGCATCACCCGGGAATGGGCGAACTTCAGCGCCGTAAGCCCGCGCATGGGAAAGGCCCGGCGCGCGCCGGGATCTGAGATCAGTCCGAGATCGCCATGTGTCTCGCATTGCAGCACGCGGGCGAAATTGTTGTCCTCCATGCTCATCAGCTCGTCGGCCCGCTCCGGCCGTTCCAGCCACACCAGCGCCGATCTGCCCTGCGGCATTGGCACGGTGGTCAGCGGCCCCGCGTGCTTGTGATACTCGCACGACAAATCATTGTGCGGTGCGGAGTGGGCAAAACTGGCAGCGATCGCTGTCTGCTCGTACGACCAGTTGACCGTTCGGATGTCGGCGGCGCGGCGCAAGGGCGAGGCCTGGCCATCTGCTGCAATCACCACAGACGCGGTCAGGTCGTCACCTGTGTCGAGACTGACTTGAACGGTGCGCTCTGAAATTCTCAGGCCGCGTGCCGATGCCTGCACGAAGTGCACACCGCGCGCCAGCGCCCGGCCTTTCAGGGCGGAGATCAACTCTTCAACGGGAATGTTCCAGCCGAAAGCTTCCTGACCGGCTTCCTCGGCCGAAAAAGTGACGGTCGGGGCGCTGAAGACATGGCCGGTGTCGTCGATCAGCCGAAGCTTGCGCAGCGGCTGCGCTACGGGGCGCAGATTTCCGGGCCATACCCCGATATGCTCGAGTGCTTTAAGCGACGATTGCATGACCGCGATGGTCCGCGGGTCGCGTTGGCCGGACGATGGCTTCGGTCCGGTGATCAACCGAACCTCGAGCCCGGCTTCTGCCACCAGGCAGGCAGCAGCCAGCCCGGCCGGGCCGGCACCGGAGACGATCACTGATGGTCCACTCGTGCTCATGCCCGCCAAAATGCGCCTTTGCGGCGCGCCGGGCAAGCGGGTGCGCAAGTTCAGTTTGTCGCGGGCGCGGGTTTTGCTAGTGTTACCCGGACGCCCAGCAAGCATAGAGAGACCGCATGGCTTTTTCAGACATCCTGCTCAACATCGAAAACGACGTCGCAACCCTGACCTTCAACCGGCCGGACAAACTCAACTCGATGACCGCCCATATGCATGAGGAAGTCCGCGCCGCGCTTGCCGAGATCGAGCAGGCCGGCGTGCGCGCCATGGTATTGACGGCGTCCGGGCGCGGGTTCTGCGCCGGTCAGGACCTGGCCGACCTCGATATGTCCAAGGACCTGTCCTACACCATCGAGCGCGACTTCAACCCGCTGGTGCAGTGGATCAAGTCGGCACCGTTTCCCGTCATCTGCGCGGTCAACGGCATCGCCGCCGGGGCAGGGGCCAACATCGCCCTTGCCTGCGACATCGTTATCGCAGCGCGTTCAGCGTCCTTCCTGCAGGCCTTTGCCAAGATCGGCCTGGTGCCGGATGCCGGCGGTACTTGGTCGCTGACCCACCTGATCGGCCCGGCCCGGGCGCGCGGCCTGGCTATGCTGGCCGAACCGCTGCCGGCCGACAGGGCGGAAAGCTGGGGCCTGATCTGGAAGGTCGTCGATGACGAGGCGCTGCGGGCCGAGGCCGCCAAACTGGCCAGCCATCTCGCAACCCAGCCAACCCTGGCGTTCAGCTACATAAAGCAGGCCGTCGAGGCGGCCGCGACCAACAGTTTCGATGAACAGTTGACCCTGGAAGGCCAGCTTCAAAGCGCGGCATCACACTCGGAGGATTTTGCCGAGGGCGTCCAGGCGTTTCTGGAAAAACGCGCGCCCAAGTTCAAGGGCGCCTGACGACGTGAACGGCGGACCGGTACATGCCCTGCGCCAGGCCACGCAGCAGCCGCACCTGATCATGTGGCTGTGCTTCGGCGTGGTGATTGCTGCCGCTTGGGGTTACGTGGCGGTCGTTTCGCCGAGCGGCGTGCGGCTTGGCGCAGCCGGCGATCTGTTGCGCGCCCTGTGCCTTGCCGACGGCGACCCCTGGAGCCGCCAGTCGCTGATCGCGGCAGCATTGATGTGGACGGCCATGGTGCTGGCGATGATGCTGCCGAGCGCCGCTCCCATGCTTGCGACCTACATGGACATCGCCGACGCCGCACAGGAAAAGGCGATGCATGTGCCATCGCCGTTCCTGCTCGCGGCGGGATACATTTCCGTGTGGCTCGGCTTTTCGCTGGCGATGATCGTGCTTCAGGCGGTTCTTCAGGAACAAGGTTTGCTCGGCGCAGACGAAGCCCTGACCCATCCGCTGGCGGCTGCGGCGGTGCTCGGCCTTGCCGGTGCCTTCCAGTTCACCGCCTTCAAGCACAGCTGCCTGCGCAAGTGCGCCCATCCCATGCCGTGGTTTCTCGCCAACTGGCGTGACACGCCATCCGGCGTCTTCGCGATGGGCTTTCGGCAAGGTCTGCATTGCCTCGGCTGCTGCTGGGCGCTGATGCTGGTGATGTTCGCTGCCGGCCTCATGAACCTGTTCTGGATGGCCGCCATCGGACTGGTGATGATCGCCGAAAAGACGATTGCCAATCCCAAACCCGTGTCCTATGGCTCAGGGGCGGTGTTGCTTGCTGCGGCTTTGGGCCTAGCCGGATATGCGCTGTTGAACTGAACAAGGGAGAAGAAGTCCATGGCCGCCATAGAACCCTGGCACATCAAGGGCGAGTTGATGCTGTCGTGCAACTGCACGGTGTTCTGCCCGTGTGTGATATCGCTCGGCAAACACCCGCCGACAGAGGGCCATTGCCAGACCTGGGGCGGCGTGCGCATCGACGACGGAGCCTACGGCGACACCAACCTGTCAGGCATCAACATGGGGTTGATCATCGAGATTCCCGGCATGATGAGCCGCGGCAAGTGGACGGCCGGGGTTTATATCTCGGAAGAAGCCGACATGTACCAGGTCAAGGCGCTGACCAAGATCATGTCGGGCAAGGCGCGCGGCACCACCCACCTGCTGTCAATTCTGGTGGCCAGCTTCCTCGGCGTTCATCAAAAGCCGATCACTTACGATGTCGAGGGTGACGTCCGCCGCTTCAAGATCCCCAAGATCATCGACGGTGAGATCCGTCCGATCCCCGGCAAGACGCCGGGCGAGCCGACGGCAGTCGAGAACTCGCAATACTGGATCGCCCCCAAGATCATCGTCGCCGAAGCGACCCGCAGCCGCTTTCGCGACTTCGGCCGCAATTGGCACTTCGACGGCCACAGCGCGGAAATCTGCGAGCTTGATTGGAAGGGTCCTTAGGGGCGCCGCAAACACCTGTCATGCGGCCGAGTGCCTTGCCTTTGTATCTGCGTGAGGTTCTGAGCCATGAGCGTGCATGGAAGCTCGCAAACCAATGTACCGGCGGTGCTTTGCGCTGTCGCGGCCGCGTTTGCCTTCACTTTGAACGATGTCGGCATCAAGTTTCTCAGCGGCGAGTATCCTCTGCATGAGGTGATCCTGTTCCGGGCGCTGGTGGCGATCGTCATTACTCTGGGTGTCATCATGCCGCTGGAAGGCGGTTATGCGAATTTGCGCACCAAAAGGCTTGGGCTGCACCTGATGCGCGGGGTGCTGGTGGTCATGGCCAACATCACATTCTTCCTCGGCCTGGCATCCATACCGCTGTCGGAGGCCACGGCAATCTTCTTCATTTCACCCTTGCTGATTACGATTTTCTCCGTTCTGTTCCTGTCGGAACGCGTGGGATGGATGCGTTGGATGGCGGTTGCCGCCGGGCTCGCCGGCGCCTTCATCATGCTCAGGCCAGGCACTGGATCGTTTCAATATGCGGCCTTGCTGCCCCTGGCGGCCGCCTTCGGCTATGCCGGTTTGCACATCCTCACCCGAATGATCGGCAGTGCCGAAAAGGCATCGACCATGGCGTTCTATATACAGATCACCTTCATCGTCGTCAGTGCGGCGATCGGGCTTTCCGTCGGTGATGGCCGATTTGCCGGATCCGGTGTTCCGGCCTGGGATTTCCTTCTCAGGGCCTGGATATGGCCGCCGGCCAATGACTTGCTGATTATGGCCGGCATTGGTCTGGCCAGCGCTCTGGGCGGCTACTTCATCAGCCAGGCGTATCGCCTGTCGGAGGCGGCGCTGATTGCGCCGTTTGAGTATCTTGGACTGGTGTTGGCGATCATCTGGGGTGCGACGATCTTCGGCGAATGGCCGGACGCGGTGGCATGGCTTGGAATTGCCCTCATCCTGGCCGCTGGCCTGTTCGTTTTCTGGCGTGAGGCGATGAACAACCGTGCCATAGCAGCCAAGCGGCCAATGCCACGGTACCGTTGAGGCCTGTCGTGTCGCATCAGGCGCGCCGGTAGCGGGCCTGCAAACCAATGACGCCGGAAACCTGCTGGTTCCCGGCGCCGGATACTCTACTGCCGGCTGAACTCATGCCGGTTACGCAACTCACTTGGCGACAAACTACGCCTTGCTGCTTAATGGTCCCTAAACAGGCGGGCATTTTCTTGGAAATTTGTGGGTCTGCTCGGTTGCTTCAGAGCAAGAACTGCTCGTTGAGCACGCGCTCGGCCAGCGAATGGCCGGGATCGAACATCAAATGTACCGACAACATCTGATCCTCGACGATTTCGACAGCGGCCACATCGCGGATTTCAAAGTGATCGGCCACCGCGGAAACCGGCCGCTTTTCCGCCTCCAGCACGGCAATCTTGACCTTCGCCTCATGGGGCAAAATGGCACCTCGCCACCGGCGCGGGCGGAAAGCGCTAATCGGCGTTAGAGCCAGCAGCGGTGAGTTGATCGGCAGGATCGGCCCGTGCGCAGAAAGATTGTAGGCGGTCGAGCCCGGCGGCGTTGCCACGATGATGCCATCGCAGATCAGCTCATTGAGACGCACTTTTCCATCGATCGATATGCGCAGCTTGGCCGCCTGGTGCCGTTCGCGGAGCATGGATACCTCGTTGAACGCCAGGGCCTCGTGGGTTTTGCCAGTAATGTCGCCGGCCCGCATCCGCAAGGGATGGATGACCGTCGTTTCCGCGGCTTCCAGCCGTGCCTGAAGATCATCCGCTGAATAGTCATTCATCAGAAACCCGACCGAGCCGCGATTCATGCCGTAAATGGCCGTACCGTTCGATAGTGATGCATGCATCGCCTGCAGCATGAGCCCATCGCCGCCAAGCGCAACTATAATGTCCGCTTCCTCATGCGAGGTCTCGCCATAAAGCGCGACCAGTTCCCGGCGCGCCTCCTGTGCCTCGGGTGCATCGCTGGCGACAAATGCAATTTTCCGGCCGGTCATGCTCATCGCTATACATACGTTTGACGTTGACAGCGCCGTTTGTAGCATCCATCCCAGTGCCGATACACAAGATTTCCCGTGTCAGGAGTGATGAACGAGATGCGTTCACTGGTGTTCTGCACAACCTGCAAGTTCGCTGAAGATGAAAATTTCGGCCCCGACGGCCGTACCGGCGGCGAGACGCTCATCGCCGAAGTTGAGCAGTTCCTGGAGCAACAGGGCCGCCGGGACATCCGCATTGCCCGGCAGACCTGCCTGTGGTCCTGCACCCAGCACTGCAACGTGTGGTTTCGCGACACCGAACGGTTCAGCTATCTTGCCGGGCGCTTTGAACCTGGCCGCGAGGCGGCTGAGGCCATCATCGGCTGGTTCGACCTGCATGGCGCCAGTGAGGACGGTTGGGTGTCATTCAAACAATGGCCGGATGGAATGCGGGGGCATCTCATCGCGCGCATGCCGCCGGACATTGCGCGTTTCGAAGGGGAGATGTGATGGAACGGCGCCATAGCCTGCTGATCCTGGGCGGAGCACGCTCAGGCAAGAGCGCCTATGCCGAACAGCGCGTCGCACAGCTAGGCGGAGAAAAGGTTTATGTCGCGACCGCAGAAGCGCTGGACCTAGAGATGGTCGCCCGCATCAGGTTGCACCAGGAGCGCCGCGGCACACGCTGGACCACGGTCGAGGAACCCGTCGAACTGGGCACCGTTCTTGAGAAGAATGCCGGACCGGGCAAGGTCATCCTGGTCGATTGTGTCACCCTGTGGCTCAGCAACATGATGGGCAAGTCGATGAATGTTGCAGCCGAGGTCAATCGTCTGGCCGAGTTGTTGCCGACGCTGGCAGGCACTGTCGTGCTGGTCAGCAATGAGGTCGGCATGGGGATCGTGCCGGAGAATGCGCTGGCCCGCGCATTCCGCGATGAGGCCGGTCTTGGCAATCAGATGCTGGCCGCCGTCTGCGACGAGGTCGTATTTGTGGCGGCCGGATTGCCGCTGCAGATGAAAAGTTAGGTCCGCTGGGCTGTGCGTAGGGCCACCATGGCTATGATTGCGCCCAGCGCATTGAACACCAGGTCGAGGGCGGTGTTGTAGTAGCCGCCGACGTTTGTGTCGGGAAACACCACCACCGCAATGAACTCTATGATCTCGTTGACCGCCCCCAATCCCATGCTAGCCAGGACCGGAAAGACGTAAAGCGTTTTGCTGCCGTGCAGGACGGAAAAGTTGCGGTTCAGCAGATGCCACAACAACCAGGCGGTCACGCCGAATCCGTACGCATGCACGACCTGATCGTATTTCAAGATGGTAAGTTCGCCGGGCGGCGTCAGCGGCACGAGAACAAGGCTGTAAAGCACGCTGTCGCCCACCGGAACACCGCCACCGGCCATGTGCGCCAGGCCCCACACCGTCAGCGCCCAAAGGATCGCTGGCGGGTAGGCCGCGCGCTTCCGGCTCAGCACGACAAGCCCAATGAGCACCAGCATGGTGACGATGTACCAGATGAACTCATGGTTGCCGGTCGCCAGGAATTACATCGTAAACCCGGCCATATAGAGTGCGGTGAAAATGAGCACGGCACGTTCGGCGCTGGTCATGGTGAAGGGCCTCTTGAGAATCCTGCGTACTTTTGATTTGCCTCAAGGCAGGATAACTGAAGTCGTCACACCCTGCATATCAAGGCTCTTAACAATGCGAGGAGCACCTTGAACTTCCACAAGCGCATTCTTGAATGGCAGGCCGCGCATCCGAACATCACCTGGATCGGTTGGGGCATCGTGTGGGCAATCGTTCTATGGCTGCTGCTGTGGCCAAGCGCTGCACAATAGAGCTCACTCACGGTTGCAGGCTTTGACAATGGCTGTGTTGGCCAGGTGTTTCGGCAAATGATATCAAACAAATAACCAGCAGAAAAAGGCCAGGATAGCCAACAGCGTGATCTTCTGCTTGTAGAGCCGCAGGGCGCGACGGATGTCGTCTGCCGTGAGGTCGCACCGTCCGGTGCCCATGGCGGGCAGCTCGACGAGGCGGCCATCGTAGGTGCGCGGCCCGCCGAGCTGTATGCCAAGGGCTCCGGCCATGGCGGCCTCGGGCCAGCCGGCATTCGGGGAGGCGTGCCTGGCAGCGTCGCGCCACATGGCTTGCAGGGCATCGGCACAGGCAGGTGGATTGGTGAGTGCTGTCGCACCGGCAAAGAACAGCCCGGATATGCGCGCCGGAATGTAGTTCATCAGGTCATCGAGCCGGGCCGCCGCCCAGCCGAAGTGCACATGTCTTTCCGACTTGTAGCCAATCATGCTGTCGGCCGTGTTGACGATCTTGTAGGCAACGATGCCAGGTAGTCCGCCGATAGCGAGCCAGAAGGCAGGGGCGACGATACCGTCGGAGGTGTTCTCTGCCAGACTTTCGATTGCCGCGCGGGCGACGCCGGCTTCGTCGAGTTGCTGCGGGTCCCGCCCTACGATATGGCTCACCGCCTCGCGCCCGGCCGCCAAGCTGTCTTCGAGACCGTCTGCAACGCGGGTAACGAAACGCTGCAATTCGCTTTGCGCAAACAGCGGCACTGCAAGCAGCGCTTCAGCCACCCAACCGTTGGGCAGGGCGCGTAGGTAGTAGATTGCTGCGGCTGAGATGGCGACACCGGCCAGGATCAGGACAAGGATGGTAAAGACGCCGAGGATGCGGCGCGCACTGTCGCCCCGCTGTGGGAGGTTGAGCTTGTCGTCGAACCGGCCAATCATCCGACCGACGTACTCTACCGGATGGCCGATACGGGCATAGAGCCAGCGCGGATAACCGAACAGCCGTTCGACGATAAGGGCAACCAGGGTAATCAGAAGCGAAGTCGTCAGGAACATGACATCGGCTCACAGGCGCCGGAAATGGCCATTGAGTGCAGCGCGGTTCTCCCAATCGGACCGTTGCAATTCCGGTTCAAGGTTGTGTTCGAGCGGCCAGCCAATGCACAGGTACGCGATCAGCGACCAATCCTGCGGGGCATCGCAGGCTTGCGCAACATCGTCAGGATCGATGATCGATACCCACCCGACACCGAGGCCATGGGCGCGCGCCGCGAGCCATAACGTGTGAACGGCGGTGACGACCGAATAGTTGAGCATTTCCGGCATGGTGAGCTGGCCAAGGCGTTTGCCTTTCGAGGTGGCGGTGTCGGCAAACACGGCGAGATGGACCGGGGCTTCGCGCAGACCCTCAAGCTTCAGCTGAGCGTATTTTCCCCCAGTTTCAGTGTCATAGGCCTTGAGGGCATCGGCATTGCAGCGTTCGAATGAGGCGATGATGCGGGCGCGGCGGGCCGGGTCATCGAGTTGAACGAAGCGCCAAGGCTGACTGAGGCCGACGGACGGGGCAAGGTTGGCCAGCTCCAGGCATTCGGTGACGATGCCGGGGTCGACGGGGCGTTGACCGAAACGGCGGACGTCGCGCCGCCAGCGGATGAGGTCGGCGAATGTGCTGCGGAAGTCCGCAGTAAAATCAGGGGCTTGCTCAATCATTTCACCGGTTCGCAAAGATTGTAGAGACGTTCAATATCGAGATGGGCGTCGAGATGGCTGGCCAGTTCGTCAAGGGTCTGGTCGACGACCGCATCGAAGGCGAGGTCGTCAGAGGCAGCGCCAAACTGCGTCAGGTAGGCATTGCGGAAGCCATCGGATGTGAACATGCCATGCAGGTAGGTTCCGGCAACGCGGCCATCTGGCGAGGTGGCACCATCCGGCTGGGCGCCGATCATCGCAAACGGCCGCTGGCTGTCCGGTCCTGTAGTGACCCCGAGATGGATCTCGTAGCCGGTCATTGCAGCGCCCGTACCCTGATGGACGGCGGAGACATTTGTCAGGGTTTTGTCGTGGCTTAGGGTAGTTTCGACATCGAGTAGGCCGAGACCCGCAGCGCTGCCGGGCGGGCCTTCCAGGCCGTCCGGGTCATGCACCGCGCGGCCCAGCATCTGGTAGCCGCCGCAGATACCGAGGACATGCCCGCCGCGGCGGGCGTGGGCGAGTATGTCGATATCCCAGCCCTGGTCGCGCAGATAGGCGAGATCGCCGATGGTGGACTTGGAGCCGGGGATGATAACGAGGTCTGCATCGCCGGTAAGTGCTTGTCCTGGTTGAAGAAGTTCGAGCTGGACGGTGCTCTCGAGCTTGAGCGGATCGAGGTCGTCGAAGTTCTGGATGCGGGACAGACGGGGGACGGCGATCTTGAACGGTCCGCCGCCATTGCGTAGTGGTTTTTCCAGCGCAACAGCGTCTTCGGCTGGCAGTCTGGCGGCGGCCGGGAAGTGCGGGATGATGCCCAGACCGCGGCGGTTGATTGCGGATTCGATGGCAGCATATCCTTCATAAAAAAGTTTAGAATCACCATGAAAGTTGTTGATTAAGAAGGATTTGATCAGGTCCGCATCTTCTATGGCAATGATTTGAAACGTTCCGGCGATGGAGGCGATGACGCCGCCGCGGTGGATGTCGCCGATGAGAATGACCGGGATGCCGGCGGCCTGGGCAAAGCCCATGTTTGCGATGTCGCCGTCGCGCAGATTGATCTCCGCGGGTGATCCGGCGCCCTCGATCAACACGAGGTCGATGCCGGCGGCAACATGGCTGAAACTCTCGAGAATTGGGGCAAGGTAGTTTCGTCTGTTGCGGAAATAGTGCCGGGACTCCATTGAAACAGTGCGCGAACCCTGCACGACAACCTGCGCACCGGTCGATGTCTCAGGTTTCAGGAGGACGGGGTTCATGTGGACGCTAGGCGACACCCGCGCGGCACGGGCCTGAAGGGCCTGGGCGCGGCCGATCTCGCCGCCATCGATGGTGACGGCGGCATTGTTCGACATGTTCTGTGGCTTGAACGGCGCAACCTTAAGGCCCCGATTGGCGAACAGGCGCGCAAGGCCGGCGACGATGAGGGATTTACCGACATCGGAGCCAGTGCCCTGGAACATGATCGCGCGGGCGCTCATTGCGGGGCTGCCGCATCGATGATGTGGGCGTAGGAGCCCATGACATTGTCCACAGCCATGCCGATGGCGCCAAGTGCCCGGCCGGCGGTGTCCTCGGCCTCGAACAAGGGCGGGACCTGGCCAGCGGTGTCGATGGTGGAAAAGTGGAATTCATGGCCGGTCAGGCGTTTCGGCCAGGGCAGCGGGCTGTCGTTGGCGATGCGGCGATAGCCGAGGTGCAGCTTGCGCTTGTGGAAGCTTGTGGCCAACGGCAGGAGCCCGGACATGGCGTGCGGGGTGCCGTCTTTATCGATGATGGCATCGCCGAGCACCATGTAGCCGCCGCATTCGCCGTAGATCAGCGCACCGCGCCGCGCGGCGTTTCTGAGGCCGGAGAGGAACTCAGCGGCAGTGGACAGGGTGGGGCCGTGCAGCTCGGGGTACCCGCCGGGCAGGAAGACGGCATCGGCGGCGGTGTCCGGAGCCTCGTCGGCAAGCGGCGAGAACGGCAGGATTTCCGCGCCCTGATCGCGCCAGCCTGCCAGCAGGTGCGGGTAGGTGAAACCGAACGCGGCATCATCAGCGACAGCGATGCGCTGGGCGAGTGGCGGCAGCGGGGTGACTTCGGCAGGCGAAAGGGTGATCGGGTTGGCCGCGGTTTTGAGCGCTGCCAGGTCGACGGTCTCACGGACGATGCCGGCGGCGCTGTCCAGAAATCCGTCCAGCTCGGGATGCTCGCCGGCCTGGACAAGGCCGAGGTGGCGGGATGGCAGGGCGAGATTGTCGACACCCGGCACGGCGCCGATAACCCGCACGCCGATTGAGTCCAACGCCTTCGACAGCAGATGGGTGTGGCGCGGGCTGGAGACCCGGTTGAGAATGACGCCGGACAGGGTGAGGTTCGGGTTGAAGCGGGCGAAGCCGGACACCAGCGCGGCGATCGACTGGGCCTGGTGGCTGCAGTCGACGACCAGGACGACTGGCAGGCCGAGGGCGATGGCCAGGTCGGCGGTTGAGCCTTCGCCGGTCTCCGGGCCGTCATAGAGGCCCATCACGCCCTCGATGACGATCAGTTCTGCATCGCGCGACAGGGTGGCAAGGTGGTGGGCCAGAGTAGCCGGGCGCATGGCCCACTGGTCGAGGTTGTAACAGGGCCGGCCGGTGGCGGCGGCGTGGAAACGGGGGTCGATGTAGTCGGGGCCGACCTTGGCCGAGGCAACGGCGGTGCCGATGCGTGCCAGGGCGCGCAGCAGAGCCAGCGTGACGACAGTCTTGCCGGAGCCGGAGCTCGGGGCGGCGATGATGAGGGCGTTGGTCATGCTGGGCGGCGGCTTTGCTTTGAATCTTTGTGGGAACCCTCCTCCCTAACTCTCCCCCCTGAAGGGGAGAGGGGACTTGGGGGGTGCCGCAGAGGGCCCTCTCTCCCCGCCGGCGGGGGGAGAGATGGAGAGGGGGGTGGGGGCAGGTCGGCACGGCCCCCGTAGTTTGCAGGAGGCTCAGCCAATCGGGTTCTCCCGCTCGGTGGAGTGGTACCAGTCGAGGATATCGCGCCAGTGGGTGACGTTGCCGACAACGACGATCGCGGGGGTTTCGGGTGTGTTTTCAGACAGGAAGCGCTCGACACTGCCTAAGGTGGTGGCGAGAATCGACTGATGCGGCAGGGTGGCGTTGGAGACGAATGTGAGGGTGTCTGACGGGTCGCGGCCGCCGGCGATGAGGGCTGCGGCGATGCGCACGATCTGTTTGGTGGCCATATACATCACGATGACCGGCGAAGCCTTGGCGACGGCGGCCCAGTCGACGTTGGTCGGCATGGTGCCGGTGGCGTCGTGGCCGGTGAGGAAGGTGATCGAGTGGTTGAGGTCGCGGTGTGTGGACGGGATGCCGGCATAGGCCAGGCCGCCGACGCCGGCGGTGATGCCGGGGACGATGCGGAACGGAATGCCGGCGGCTGCGAGGTGTTCGGATTCCTCGCCGCCGCGGCCGAACATGAACGGGTCGCCGCCCTTCAGCCGGAGGACGCGCTTGCCGGCCCGGGCATAGTCGATGAGGCGCAGGGAAATGTCCTGCTGCTTGGGCGAGGGCTTGCCGCCGCGCTTGCCAGCGTATTCCAGTTCGACGCCGGCCGGCGCCCAGCAGAGGATGTCCGGGTTGACCAGCGCATCGTAGACGATGACGTCGCAGGCCTGGATGGCGTGATAGGCAAGCAGCGACATCAAGCCGGGCGCGCCGGGGCCGGCGCCGACCAGCCATACGGTGCCTGCTGCGAACTCGGGGAAATTCTCTGAGTTCAGGCGCGCGAAGCCCGTGACCTCACCACTTTCGGCCCACTGAGGGGTGGCTTTTGGCTGGCCGTCCGACATTGAAGACTTCTCGCTCCTGCTTGCAGTTGTATGCCGGCTTATATAACGCTTCAGCATGGCGAAAACCAACCGAAAGCCGGCCGGTGAATTAAGACGCGGATGGACCACCGGCGCATGCGCCACAGCGGCAACGAAGGCCGCGTTTACGGCACTGGTGACCGGGGCGTTTCCCGATCCGGTGACGATTACGCTGCCGAGGGGGCAGACACCGGCGTTTGCCCTGTCGCTGGAGGGCAAGGGTGAGGGCTGGGCGCAGGCCGGGATCGTCAAGGATGCCGGCGATGATCCGGATGTGACGCATGGCGCGACGGTGATCTCAACGGTGCGATGGGGCGCGCCGGGCGCCGGCGTCAGGTTCCAGGGTGGCGAAGGCGTCGGCCAGGTAACCAAGGAGGGCCTGCCGATCGCGCCGGGTGAGCCGGCGATAAATCCGGTGCCGCGCGAGATGATGCGGACGGCGATTGAAGAAGTGGCCTCCGTGCATGGGATTGCGGGCGATGTGGAGATCGAGATCTCCGTGCCGGGCGGGCAAGAGTTGGCCGAGAAGACGTGGAACCCGCGGCTTGGCATCGTTGGCGGGCTGTCGATCCTTGGCACGACGGGGATCGTCAATCCATTCTCCTGTTCGGCCTGGATTGCGTCCATTCACAGGGGCATCGACGTGGCGCGGGCCGAGGGTTTGGGGCATATCGCCGGGGCGACGGGGTCGACGTCAGAGGCCTGTGTGAAGGCGCACTTCGGGCTGACCGATGCGGCGCTGATCGACATGGGAGACTTTGTCGGCGGGATGCTGAAGTACCTGCGCGGACATCCGGTGGCGCGGGTGACGGTGGCCGGCGGCATCGGCAAGATGACCAAGATGGCGCAAGGGGCGATGGACTTGCACTCCGGGCGCAGCCAGGTGGATTTCGAGTGGCTGGCCGGGCGGGTGAAGATGCTCGGCGGAGGTTCAGAGCTTGTGGCTGAGGTGGCGGGTGCGAATACGGCAAAGCAGGCATTTGACCAGGCGGCTGCCGAGGGAATTGAACTGGGGCACGACATCGCCAACAATGCCATGCAAGCCGGCTGCCGGGTGTTGCGCGGCTGTGATGTTGAGCTGGATGTGCTGGTTGTGGATCGGGCAGGGACGGTTGTGGGGAAGGCGAGTTGAGCATGAGCGACTGTGCGGGTCGGGTGCGTGCGCGCGCCCCTCTTCATCTCTCCCCCCGCGAGCGGGGAGAGAGGGTACCAAGCGGCACGGCCCGGTTCCCTCACCCCTGGAAGGGGTGGTGTGACCGTTGTATTGATCGCAATTCGTTTAACTGCGGCGTCTGGTCCCCCTCCCCCTTGTGGGGAGGAGCTAGGGGTTGGGGTAGGATTGACCGATTTAGGCCAGTCCTGCTCAATGGGACTGCCGCTTGCCCCACCCGGTCAGTGCTGCGCACTGCCCACCCTCCCCACAAGGGGGAGGGTTTGCGACCGGCGCGGAGGTGGCGGTTTGCCTAGGCGGGTTCTCATTCTCGGCGGGACCGGACCGGCGCGCAAGCTGGCTGAGCGGTTGGTGGCGGGCGGTCACGAGGTCACTACGTCTCTGGCGGGGGTGACGTCACAACCGGCGAAGTTGGACGGGCAAGTCCGCACCGGTGGATTTGGCGGCACAGAGGGGTTAGCCGGGTATTTGCGCTCAGGCACGTTTGACGTGGTGGTCGATGCAACGCATCCCTTTGCGGCGCGAATTTCGGCGAATTCGGCGCAAGCCTGTGGCCGATGCGGGGTGCGGCTGGTGCGGTTGGAGCCTCCGGCGTGGCCGGCGGGCGAGGGGGACCGTTGGTGGCATGTTCCAGATACTGCCGGCGCGGTGGCGCTGGTGGACAGGGGCGCCAAGGCCTTTCTCACCATCGGGCGCAAGGAGTTGAGCTTGTTTTCGGTTCGCAGGGACATCGGCGTGGTGGCGCGGATGATCGAGGCTCCCGACTTCGCGGTGCCGCAGGGCTGGCGGATTGTGTTGGCGCGGCCGCCGTTTACGACGGACGATGAGCTTGCGCTGATGCGCGCGGAGGGCGTTTCGGTTCTGGTGAGCAAGAATGCCGGTGGTGAGCGTCCGGCCAAACTCGATGCGGCGCGCGCACTGGACCTGCCGGTGATCATGATCGCGCGGCCCGAGAAACCGGACGTGGAGACGTTCACGAGTGTAGAAGAGGTGGTTGGCGCCGTGGCGCGGGAGGATGGATGATGAAGCTGACACTGGAAGACGGACGCAAACTTGCTTTCGACTGCCTGGTGATGAACGGGTGCGATGAGGCTAATGCCGGCGCGGCGGCGGACCGGATGATCCAGGCGGAAGGCGACGGCTGCCCGTCGCACGGGCTGTTCCGGCTCGGGTGGTATGTGAAGGGGGTGAAGTCGGGCCGGGTGAACGGCACGGCGCGGCCGGTGGCGAAGACACTGGCGCCAGGTGTGGTGCGTATCGACGGGGATGGCGGCTTTGCGCCGCTGGGCCAACGGGTGGCTCATGAGGCGCTGGTCTCGCTGGCGCGCCAGAACGGTATTGCGGCAGCCGGCTTCGTCAACATGTTCCACGTCGCGGCGATGTGGCCGGAGGTCGAGGCGCTGGCCGATGAGGGGCTGGTGGGGTTTGCGTTTACGCCATCCTATCCATACGTGGCGCCGGCCGGAGGCAGCAAGCCGCTCTACGGCACCAATCCAATGGGGTTTTCCTGGCCGCGCGAAGGGGCGCCGCCGCTGGTGTTTGACCAAGCGTCATCATCGATGGCACGCGGCGAGATCATGATCGCGGCGCGCGACGGGCATTCGGTGCCGGTGACGGCTGGCATCGGGCCTGACGGGGAGGAGACGACCGATCCCAACGTGGTGCTTGCGGGCGCACAGCTCGGCTTCGGCGGTTACAAGGGGGCGGCGCTGGCTCTGATGGTGGAACTGATCGCCGGGCCGCTGATCGGCGATTTCCTCAGTATCGAGGCTGAAGAAGACGATGCCGGGCGAGGCGGGCCGCCAAAGGGGGGTGAGCTGATCATCGCCATCGATCCGGCGCGGTTCGGTGACGCTGCCGCTATTCGGACGCATGGCGAGAAACTGTTTTCGGCTATCGCCGAGCAGGAGGGCACGCGACTGCCGGGTGAGCGGCGGTTTCAGAACCGTGAAAGGATCGCGCGCGAGGGTTTTGAGATACCGCAGGTGCTCTATGACGAGATCATGGGGTTGATGTAGTTACGCCGTCTTCCGGTTCCTCAACACATGCTCGTGGGCAGCGTCGTAAAGGGCGGAGTCGCGGAAATCCTGGTCGCGGAACACTTCGCCGACGAGGATAAGGGCGGTGCGGGTGAGTTTGGCCTTGCGAACCTCCCTGGCGATGGTCGACAGGGTGCCGCGCAGGATTTGCTGGTCGGGCCAGGTGGCGCGGTAGACGACAACGACAGGGCAGTCGGCGCCGTAGTGCGGTGTGAGGGCACGTTCGACGTAGCCGAGATTGCGCACTGACAGGTGGATGGCGAGGGTGGCGCGGGACTGGCCGAGGCTTTCCAGTTCCTCCCCTGGCGGCATGGCCGAGGCCTTCATGGTGGTGCGGGTGAGAATCACCGTCTGGGCGATTTCGGGCAGGGTGAGTTCGGTTTTCAGTTCGGCGGCAGCGGCGGCGTAGGCGGAGACGCCGGGGGTGACGTCGTAGTCGATTCCGCGGGCATCGAGGCGGCGCATTTGTTCAGCAGTGGCGCCGTAGATCGACGGGTCGCCGGAGTGGACGCGGGCGACATCTTGGCCGGCGGCGTGGGCGGCCTCGATCTCGGCGATGATTTCATCGAGGGTCATGGGCGCGGTATCGATGACTTTCGCACCCTCGGGGGCGGCGGAGACGACTTCCGCCGGGACGAGGGATCCGGCGTAGAGGCAGACCGGGCATTTTTCGATCAGCTTGAGGCCGCGGACGGTGATCAGGTCTGGCGCACCAGGGCCGGCGCCGATGAAGTGGACGGTCATTGGCTGTCTCGTTTCTTGGCATAACCGCGCGGGGTGTATGCGAAAGTGTTGCCGTCGCCGCGGGTAAGGGTTTTGGATTGGCTGGATCCGATCATGACCAGGGTGAGCATGTCGACGTCGGCCGGCTTGAAGGCACTCAAGGGGACGATTTTGACGGCTTCGGTCGGGCGCCCGAGGTTTGAGGCGATGACCACGGGCGTGTCGGGCGTACGGTGGGGTGTGAAGATTTCAATGGCACGCTCAAGCTGGGTGGTGCGGCGTTGCGAGCGCGGGTTGTAGAATGCGGTGACGAAATCACCTTCAGCCGCGGCGTGAAGACGCGTTTCGATGACCTGCCAGGGGGTGAGCAGGTCGGACAGGGAGATGCAGCAGAAGTCGTGGCCGATGAGGGCGCCGGCGCGGGCGGCAGCGGCCTGGAAGGCGGAGATACCGGGGATGACATCGACGGCGATGCGTTCCGGCGCGATGTCGAGAACTTCGTAGACCAAAGCGGCCATGGCGTAGATGCCGGCATCGCCGGAGCAGATCAGGGCGACGTCTCTGCCCTCGGCGGCCAGGGCGATGGCGTGGCGGACGCGGGGTTCCTCGTCGCCGAGTGGGAAGCGGTGTTCGGTCTGGCTGTGCAGCAGGTCGGCGGCGAGGTCGAGATAGAGACCGTAGCCGACCCAGTCGGTGGCGGTTTCCAGTGCGCGGGTGGCGGCGGGGCTGCGCCAGTCTGGGGTGCCGGGACCGAGGCCGACGACGAACAGGCGGCCCTGTGGCGTGCCCGGTAAGGTGATGAGCGGGGCCGGGGCCTCGGCGATGGCACAGGTGGCGCGGGCGGATTTGGTTTTCTCGACGATGAGGGTGCTGTCGGGACCGGCGGCAGCAAGTGCGGCGCCCTCAGCCACGCCAGGGCAACCGACCTCGGCGTGCACGGTTTCGGACGGGTTGGCGAGCCTTTTGGCTTCGGCGTTCAGTTCGACGGCGGTGAAGAAGCGGGTCGGGCGGTTCAGATGTCCGGCGAGCGCATGGATGGCGGTTTCGTCGGATTTAAGGTCGAGGGAAAAGATGCCCGCGATGGAGTGCGGGGCGAGGTTGTGTGCGGTGAGGGTGGCGTCGATGTGGGCGATGAGTTCGTCGGAAGATGTGCCGCGCTCGCAGCCGACGCCGAGGGTTAGGGTGTGGGGATGGTAGACGAGGCGGGTTGGCGTGCCGGGCGTGGGGTGAATCGTGGTTGTGACCCTGAGAGGGTGTGTTGTGGGGCTGCCCCCCCTCCCTAACCCTCCCCCCCGCTGGGGGAGAGGGGACGGGGTTTTTGATTCCCTCTCCCCTTCAGGGGGGAGGGTTAGGGAGGGGGGAGCGCCGGTTGCAATGTGGTTGGCGATGGTGGTTAGAACGCCCTCAATGTTGGTCATTACCTCGTCGTTGCTGAAGCGCAGGGTGGTGAACCCATGAGCGGCGAGCGCAGTGTCGCGTTCCTGGTCACGGGATGTCTCGGCATCGGTGCTGTGGGTCCAGCCGTCCACTTCGATGATCAGCTTATGGGCGTGGCAGCAGAAGTCGGCGATGTAATTGCCCATCTGGTGCTGCCGCCGGAATTGCAGGCCCATGAAGCGATGGGCGCGCAGTTTTGACCACAACAGGCGTTCCGGTTCGGTTTGGGTCTTGCGCAGATTGCGGGCGAGGGGGGTGAGGGTGCGGTTGGAGTGTGCCGCGGGACTTCCCCCCCTCCCTAACCCTCCCCCCCTGTGGGGGAGAGGGGACTGTTTCTTTGATTCCCGCTCTCCTCCAGGGGGGAGGGTTAGGGAGGGGGGAGCGCCGGTTGCGGTGAAGGCGGGGTTGGGTTGGAGCCAGGCGTTTTTGCCGTCAAGCGACACCTCCGAGCCAGTCAGCATGGCGGTGACGAAGGGTTTTATGTGTTCGCGGTTGGCGAGGGTGTAACCCGGCGGTGGATCGTCCAGGGGGACGCCGAAGGCGGTGTCGCTGGCGGTGGTGATTGCGGGGGTGCCCTTGGTCAGCGGAGCGATTTCGGTGGCGAGGCGGTTTGCGCCGTTATGGCCGCCGATGACGGGGACGATGGAGGCGCCGTCTTCGGAGACGGCGATGACTGGCGGTTCGTTGCGCTTGTCGGTGAGCTTCCTGCCGAGAATGCGCACCAGGATGCCGGCGGCGCAGATGGCGATGATCGGATGACCGGCGACGAACAGGGCGGTGAGGTGTTCAGGGAACTTGCCGAAAACGACGGATGCGGCGCTGGAGTCCGGGCCGTGGACCTTGCCGTTGATCTGTGCGGCTATTTTCTGCGCCAGGGGAAGTGCGGACGGTTGCAGGATGACCACGGCCGGTTGCTTGTCGGTGCTCACCATGGTTCGCCGCCCTTGTACACCAGGATGGTGGAGAAATAGGGCCGTTCGCCTTCGGGGATGTCGTTGAGGGCGGTGATCTTCTCATCGTCGCGGGTGGCGGACTCGATGATGGTGGCGCGGTCGGCGAGGCCGAGATCGCGCAGGATAGTGCGGACTCTTTCGAAATGGCGGCCGATCTTGATGATGGCGACAGCTTCGGCGGTTTCGATTTCGGCTTTCAGGCGATCGGTCGGGAGCGGGGCGGGCAGGACTTTCAGGACGTCGTTGCGGGCCGCCAGCGGGCGGGCGATTTGTGCGGCGCAAGCGGTGAGCGATGAGACGCCGGGCACGATGACGGTCCTGTAGCTCTCGGCCATGCGGGCAAACAGGTACATGAAGCTGCCGTAAAAGAAAGGGTCGCCGGCGCACAGGAAGGCGACATGGCGGCCTTCATTGAGGTGGGTGGCGATTTTGAGGGCGGCGGCGTCGTAGGCCGCCTTGCCAGGCTCGCGCTCTGTACGCATGGGGATGGCGAGGGCGAGTTCGGTGGCGTCTTCGGGGATGAAGGGGGCGCAGATCCTGCGGGCCAGGCTGTCGCCGCTGTCGCCGACAGGGTAGGCGATGACGTCGCAGTTGGAAATCAGACGCCAGGCGCGAAGGGTGAGCAGTTCCGGGTCGCCGGGGCCGACGCCCAGGCCGAAGAAGGTGCCTTTGGTCATTTGCTTGCTCGCCATTGGGTGACGGTCATGCGGGGGCGCATGGCGCGACGCGCTCCGACGCTGGTGAGGGTTTCGACGCCGATGCGCACCAGTTCGCCGCCGTGTCGGGCTTGCAGGGCGGCAAGATGGGCTTCGCCTTCCAGGGTGACGGCGTTGGCAACAAGGCGGCCGTGCGGCTTGAGGGCGGACCAGCAGGTCTTGAAAATGGCAGGGTCGGCGACGCCGCCACCGATGAAGACAGCATCGGGTGCGGGCTGGCCCTTCAGAGTGCCGGGTAGGCCGCCAGGAATGATCTTGAGCATCGGGGTGCCGAGACGGTCGCGGTTCCGGGCGATCATGGCGAGGCGGGCCTCGTTGCGCTCAAAGGCCAGGGCGCGGGCGTGGGGTGCAGCGCGCATCCACTCTATGGCGACGGAGCCGCAGCCGGCACCGACGTCCCACAACAGGGCGTGCGGGATGGGGGCGAGGGCGGCGATGGTGGCGGCGCGGACCTCGCGCTTGGTGAGCTGGCCGTCATGTTCAAAGGCGTCGTCAGGCAGGCCAGCAGCGCGCGGCAGGATTTGTGCGGCCGGGCCGGGGATGCAGTGGACGGCGAGGGTGAGAAGGTCGGCGAATGGTTGCTCGGGCAGCGCGGTGGCGGTGAAATCGATTCGGTTTTCGCGCGGGGCCCCCATGTATTCAAGCGCCGTCATGGGGCTGTCGGGATAGCCGCGGGTGACGAGGCGGCGGGCGACCTCGCGTACAGACGGGTCGCCGGCGGTAAGCGCGATGAAGCGGGAATTCGGCTGGATGTACGGTTCGGCGGCGCTGTCGTCGCGGCCGTGCAGGGTGAAGGTTTCGACGTCGGGCAGCGACCAGCCCATGCGGGCGGCGGCGAGAGCGAACGACGACAGGTGCGGCAGGAAGCGGATTTCCTCTATGGGGAAGTGTTCGAGCAGCTTGCGGCCGACGCCGTAGTTGAGCGGGTCGCCGGTGGCCAGCACCACGACGCGCTTGCCGCGGTGTGCGGCGAGTTCGGGGATCATTGGCGAGAACGGGCGCGGCCAGGCGAGGCGTTCGGCCTGGCTCTGGGGAATGTGGGCGAGCAGGCGGTCTGAGCCGACGAGCAGGTCTGCCTTGTTTATGGTGTCAAGGCTAGCGGGCGGCAGGCCCTCGAGACCGTTGGCACCCACCCCGACGACTGTGAGCCAGCAGGACGTCATTGGCGGTGCCTTGCAAACAGGGCGTTGAAGGCGCCGGCGGCCATGGCTGAGCCGCCGCGCCGGCCGAGGATGGTGGCGTAAGGAATGCCGCGCGGTTTGCCATGGAGTTCGGTCTTGGATTCGACAGCACCGACGAAACCGACTGGCATGGCAATGATGGCGGCCGGTTTTGGAGCGCCGGCATCGATCGTTTCGAGAAGGGCGAACAGGGCGGTCGGGGCGTTGCCGATGACGACGACGGCACCGGCCAGGTGCTCGCGCCACAGGGCGACGGCGGCGGCGGATCGGGTGATTGACTGCTCGCGGCCGATGGCGGCGGCACCCGGGTCGTTCAGTGTGCAGATGATTTCGACTTGTTCCGGCAGGTTGCGGCGGATGATTGCGGAACGGACCATTTCGCAATCGGCCAGGACCGGTTTGCCGGCGGTGAGGGCGGCCCGGGCGGCATCCGGCAGGTCTTCGCTGATCCGCAGATCATCCAGCACGTCGGTCATGCCGCAGGCGTGGATCAGGCGCACGGCGATGGGCTGAATGGCCTCGGGCAGGGCATCGACCGCCGCCTCCTCGCGGATGATGGCGAAGGAGCGCTGGTAGATGGCGTCGGGGTCTTTGAGATAGGCGAGGGGCATGGGGGATCAGGGGGCCATGCGTTGGGGGTGTGCTGTGAGGGCCACGCACCACGCACCGGCGAGGCCGCCCCCCCTCCCTAACCCTCCCCCCCTGAGGGGGAGAGGGGAGCGCGCCGTGCCAGTTGGTGGGGCACCGGGTTCCCTCTCCCCTTCAGGGGGGAGGGTTAGGGAGGGGGGTAGGCGGCAAGGCACTGAGTCACCCTTTCTTCATGCTGCTCGGCCCGAGCGGATGGTCGGCATGGGGGTAGGGATGGTGATGGTGGCCATGGTCATGGCTGTGACCATGCTCGTGATGATGATGGTGATGCCCGTGGCTATGCGCCTCCTCCTGGCAGGCGCCGGTGCATTCGCCGTCGCACAGGGTGCAGCCGGAGCCGACGCCTTCGACGTGGTGGTGGTGGCTTTCCTGGGCGAGGCCGACCTCGGCTTCGAAACCGAGCACCTGGGCGCGATATTTGCACAAGGAACAGTTCATCAGGTTTTCGCCGATGAGGATCTGTTCGACGCGCTCCTTGAAGGTTTCCATGACCATCGGGTGGTCGTTGAGGTAAGGGGCCTTGAGGAACTCGATCTCCGGGTGGTCGGCGGCAACCAGTTCCATGTGCTGATAGATGCGGTTGACCAGCACGCCGGTGAACAGGAAGTAGGGGAACACGATGATGCGCTTGAAGCCGAGCTTGGCCGCCTGGCGCAGGCCCGGCTCGACAAGCGGGAACGTGACGCCGGAATAGCAGGTCTCGGCCCAGCCGAAGCCGAACCCTTCCCACAGCATTCGGGTGACCTTGGAGACATTGGAATTGGCGTCCGGATCGGAAGCGCCGCGGCCGACGACGACCAGCATGGTGTCGTGCCGGGGCACGTCGGTTTTGGCCGCATCGATGGCCTGCTGGATGCGCGCCCCGGCGGCCTGCATCATTTTGGCGTCGATGCCGAGTTCCTTGCCGTAGTCGATGGTCAGTCCATCGTGCTGGGCGGCGTAGGTGTTGAGAACGCTGGGAATGTCATTTTTGGCGTGGCCGGCGGCGAACAGCATGCCGGGGACGGCGAGAACGCGGGTGACGCCCTGGTCGCGCAGCTTGTCGAGGCCGGCGTGGATGACCGGGTTGGCGAACTCGAGGTAGCCGTGTTCGACAGGGTATTGCGGCATGGACGCGCGCAGTGCCTCGGCGACTTTGGCGAACTCTTCGACGGCGAGACGATTGCGACTGCCGTGGCCGCACACCATGATGCCTAACTTTTCGGTCATTCTCATCTTCCTGTCAGGCCTCCGGCCTTCCGCGCCCTGTTGGTATTGCTCATTGCTTGTCATCACCCGGTTGAACCGGGTGATCCAGTATCCACGTGCCTTTCAATGGGGCACTGGACGAGCGATAGTTTCGGATCGCAGGATACTGGATTGCCCGGTCAAGCCGGGCGATGACAACTCGAAACGGACTTCAGGCCCGCGCTGTTTTACGCAGACGCCGGGCGAGTGCGATGCCGGCAGGAATGGCAACGGCAAGCGCCAGCAGGGCGTAGCCGAGCCAGTGGGAGTGGCCATGGCCGTGGTCGGCGAAGTGGCCGGGATCGGCTAGCGCCGCGGAACTGGCGGCGGCAAGGACGAGGGCGGTGAGAGAAATGCGGATCATGATGCTGCCTTTCGTTTTCGCAAGACATGGCAGCGCCCGCCCGTGTGAGCGGATGACCTTTCTGCAGCCTCCGGCGTTGGTCCCCGATTTGGGTCAGCCGCACCGGACTCGCTTTCAGTTCCCTTGCATGGAGAACGCTGCTTGTCAGAGAAAAGCTGTAGGTCGCATGGCCACGCCGGTCAAGCGGGCATGCGGCATCAAACAGAATTAATCGACATTGCCGGCACTGGAAGCGCCGAAAAGTCAGGTATCGTATAAGCCATCCTCCCACGGAGGGTAAAACGACAGGGTATTGCCGGGCATGAACTCAACCCTCCAATAGTCCTCATCGTAGTCTTCGTCATCGGAGTCAAAGAAGTCTTCCGGCCCTTGAACAATGAAACCAAACACTTCGCCATGTTCCATCACCTGGAAAGGCCTGAGCCAGAAGTCGGTGATTTCAAGCCCAAGCTGAAAACGCTCGTGCCGGTTTTCGATTTCCGCCCAATCTTGCTTGGAATACTGACCTCTAATTCCAATGCAATCGATACAATGATCGACAAGAGTCCCATCTTCGTCAAAGAAGAATGTGCACATGAAATCTGTCGTTTGCCCATCCTGCCAACTCAGTTGGGACGAAGAAAACAAGTAACGTCCGTCCGGAAGTCGTCCCGCACAATCTATATGCCACTCGTCAGGCACAATATGGATTTTCTCTGGTACCATTGAGGTCATCTGCTTCAAATGCTCTTGTTATGGAAACTGTTTGAGCAGAGAAAATCTGAAAAAAGGAAACATAACGTAAAAAAGAAGGCGTGTTCCTCTTAGTACTCCACCCCAACCTGCGCCTTGATGCCGGCTCTGAAGGGGTGTTTGACCTGCTCCATTTCAGTCACCAAATCGGCGATTTCGATCAGTTCGTCCTTGGCGTTGCGGCCGGTTAGGACGACGTGGGTCATTTCGGGTTTTTCGGTTTTGAGGAACGCCGCCACGTCGTTGACGTCTATGTAGTCGTATCTGAGGGCGATGTTGACTTCGTCGAGGAGGACCATGGAGTTCTTTTCGTCGCGGATCAGCTCCTTGGCCTTTTCCCAGGCGGCAGCCGCCATTTCCATGTCGCGGGACTTGTCCTGGGTCTCCCAGGTGAAGCCCTCGCCCATGGTGTGGAACTGGCAGATGTCGGCATGGTTGCGGGTGATCAGGTCGCGCTCGCCGGTCGACATGCCGCCCTTGATGAACTGGACGACGGCACACGGCATGCCGTGCGCGATGTGGCGGAAGATCATGCCGAAGGCGGCCGTCGACTTGCCCTTGCCCTTGCCGGTGTGGACGATGATCAGGCCCTTCTTGTCGGTCTTGGTGGCCATGATCTTGTCGCGGGCGGCCTTTTTCTTCTTCATCTTCTCGGCATGATAGGCGGCCAGCTCTTCCTCGGTCATGCTGTCGGTCTTCTTGCTCATGGGGCGGGGTCTCCGGTGAGTTCGTGGATCAGATGATAGGCGGAATTGGCGCGCGGTGTCCAAAGGCCGCGCGATTGCGCTTCGGCGAAGCGCTCTGCGATTTCGCGCAAGGCGGCCGGATTGTTGGCCTTCAGGAAGTCCTGCACCGTCTGGTCGGCGATGTAGGCATCCCAGGCGAGGTCGAAGTGGTGCGACCTGGCGGCCCCGGTGGTCGCGGCGAAGGCGAACAGATAGTCGACGGTGGCGGCGATCTCGAAGGCGCCCTTGTAACCATGGCGCATGACGCCGGCGATCCATTTGGGATTGGCGGCGCGCGAGCGCATGACGCGGCCGATTTCTTCCTCCAGGGTGCGGGCGACCGGGCGCTCGGGGCGCGAATGGTCGTTGTGATAAACGATCGGGCGGCTGCCGGAGGCGGCCTCGACGGCGGCCGTCATGCCGCCTTCGAACTGGTAGTAGTCGTCACTGTCCAGCAGGTCGTGTTCGCGGTTGTCCTGGTTGTGGACGACGGCCTCGATGCGTTTGAGGCGGCGAGTGAAGGCGGCTTCGTCGCGCTTGCCTTGGGCTGTGGCGCCGTAGGCGTAGGAGCCCCAGGTGATGTAGGCGGCAGCGAGGTCTGAGCGTTCGGACCACAGCTTTTCATCGATCAGGGCTTGGAGACCGGCGCCGTATGCGCCCGGCTTGGAGCCGAAGACGCGGAAGGCGGCGAGTTGGGCAGCTTCAGGTTCAGTGAGGCCGGTGGCGGAGAGTTCGGCGGTTTCCGCGCTGACGCGGGCGGCGATGGGGTTGTCCTGCGCGGGCTCATCGAGCCCGGCGATGGCGCGCACGGCCTTGTCGAACAGCTCAATCTGGGCCGGGAAGGCATCGCGAAAGAAGCCGGAGATGCGCAGAGTGACGTCGATGCGCGGGCGCGCGAGCTTCGCCAGGGGCGTGATCTCGAAACCGGTGACTCGCCAGCTTGCCGGGTCCCATTGCGGCTTGGCGCCGATGAGGGCCAGCGCCTGGGCGATGTCGTCACCGCCGGTGCGCATGTTGGATGTGCCCCAGACCGACAGGCCGAGGGCAGTGGGGTAGCGGCCATGGTCCTGGAAATGGCGGGTGAGCATTTCGGCTGCCGAACGTTCACCAAGGGTCCAGGCGGTGGGTGTGGGGACGGCGCGGTTGTCGACGGAAAAGAAGTTTTTGCCGGTCGGCAACACGTCGAGCCGGCCCCGCGACGGGGCGCCGGATGGGCCGGGCGGGACGAAATTTCCGTTGAGGCCGGCGAGGAGGTGGGTGCGTTCGTTACTGCCGCAGGCGGTGAGGGCCGGGGCGATTTCGGACGTGATGGCGCTGAGGACGGCGGTTGTGGCGGGGCCTATTGTGGTCGCTTCTGGCTCTTTCTTGCCTTCCTCGGGCTTGACCCGAGGATCCATCGTGCCAAGGTCGCTGCCATCTGAATTTGTCGAGGAGTGGACCCTTGGGTCAAGCCCGAGGGAGGCAACTTTGTATGTGTTGCGGTTGGTCAGAGCGCTCACGAGCTCTGCTGCCAGCAGTTCAAGCCGCTCGACGGTATCCCCGGTTGTGCGCCATGGGTCAGGGGTGAGGCCTTGCAGGATGGCGGGCCGGAGCCGGTCCCATGGCTGACCCAGATCGCAGGTGAAGGGGTCGAAATCCAGTTCAAGATCATCAGCCAGCGCGCGGATGAGCGATTGATCACCCGCCTCGCCGAGGCGGCGCGGTGAGCGGGCGAGGGCGACGAGCAGGTCGGTGCGCTGGCGGCCTTCGGGGCTTTGGCCGAAAATGTGCAGTCCGTCGCGGATCTGGGCCTCCTTCAGGTCGCACAGGTAGGTGTCAAGGCGTTGCAGGTTTTCGCTGTCGTCGTCGGCAGTGAGGCCGGCGTCCTGATCAAGGCCGGAGGACTTCGTGAGGTCGAGGATCTGTGTCTGCAGGGCATCGAGACGCCTCTGATCGAGGCCGCTTGCCAAATAGTATTCATCGACAAGGGCTTCGAGATCGCGATAGGGGCCGTAGCTCTCGGCGCGGGTGAGGGGCGGGGTGAGGTGGTCGATGATGACGGCGGACGTGCGGCGCTTGGCCTGGGTGCCTTCACCGGGATCGTTGACGATGAAGGGATAGAGCTGGGGTATCGGACCCAACGCGGCTTCAGGATAGCATTCGGCTGAAAGCCCTACGGCTTTGCCGGGCAGCCATTCGAGATTGCCATGCTTGCCGTTGTGGATGACGGCGTGGGCGTTGAATTGTTTGCGCAGCCAGAAGTAGCAGGCGAGGTAGCCGTGCGGCGGAACGAGGGCCGGGTCGTGGTAAGTGTCTTTGGGGTCGATGTTGTAGCCGCGGGCCGGCTGTATGGCGACGGCGATGTTGCCGTAGATCTTGACCGGGAGCTGGAAGGCGCCATCGCGGATGAAGGGGTCGGCGGCGGGGTCGCCCCAGCGGGCGATCACCTGTTCTTTAATAATAGTGGGTAGTTGGCTAAAACTTCTGAGGTATTGCACAAGTGAAAGTTTGGCCGGGCTTTCGGCGCGGTCCTGTGCGGTGGCATTGGTCGGGCCGGCCTGGAGGGCTTCGATGAGGGTGATACCGTCGGGCGGGTAGTCAGTGGCGGTGTAGCCGTCTTTCTTTAGGGCATCGAAGATGCTGATGGTACTGGCCGGGGTGTCGTACCCGACGCCGTTGCCGATGCGGCCGTCGCGGTTGGGATAGTTGGCAAGGATGATTGCGATGCGACGGTCACTAGCTGGCGTTTCGCGCAATGCGGCCCAGTTTTCAGCCAGTTCGGCGACGTAATCGATACGGTCGGGCACCGGTTTGTAAGTGACGATCCGGCATTGGGTCGGTCCATGACGCTCTTGGTCGGCCTTGAAGGAGACGGCGCGGGTCATGATGCGGCCGTCGAGTTCCGGCAGGACGACGTTCATAGCGAGATCGCGGGCCGGCAGGCCTTGCGGGTTGCCGCGCCAGGTGTCCTCGCTCGTGCCGGAGAAAACGACCTGCAGGACCGGGCAGTTGAAGGGGGTGAAGGGGTTCGGCTGGTTGGCCTTGTCGAAAGCGGCTACGGCAAAGCCGGTGGCGTTGAGGATGACCGATGGGGGTGATTTGCCGAAGTTTTCAGCGATGCAGTTGGCGGACGCAGGGTCCTTGAGACTGGAGATGTAAATCGGCAGCGGATTGAGGCCGCGAGCCTGCAGGGCTGCGATGAGCGCATCGACCGGGGCGGTGAGGCCGCCCTCGATGAGGGCACGGTAGAAGGTGATAGCGACGACCGGTGCATCTGGTTGCCAGTGAGAATGCGGGGCTGGTGTCGTTTCGCCGGGCCAGTACAGGGCAGCTGGGGCGAAGTCTTGCGGCGGCGGGGCTTCGGCGACGGCTCCCAGCAGGTTGTCGCAGTAGGTGAGCAGGGCTGCGGTGTTGGCGGGGCCGCCGTTGGCAAAGTACTGGCGCAGGCGTTCGCAGGTTTCTGGTGGCAGAGTGGACTGCGCGGTCAGGTCCGGGTCGGGATCGGCACCGCCGGGCAGCAGGGCGAGCTGGATGTTCACGACACGGGCCAGGGCGGTGAGCTGCTCGATGCCATAGGACCAGTAGGATCGGCCGCCGAGGCAGCGCACGATGATCAGCCTGGCGGCACTTAGGGTGTTGTCGATGTAGGTGTCGACGGACAGGTTGTGGCCGAGCGCCATGAGGTTGGCCAGGCGCAGGGTCGGTTTGCCGGCGGGCAGGGCATCATGGGCGCGTGCCAGGCTGGCGAGTTCTGAGTCGGCAGCGGAGATGATGACGATGTCGCCGGGGGACTGGGCGAGGTCGACCGCCTCGGCGTTGCCGTCGATGACGCCGGATTGTGTGGCGAGCAGGTGCATTTAGCTGAGAGACTGCCCCCCCTCCCTAACCCTCCCCCCTGGAGGGGAGAGGGGACTTGGGGGTGCCATGCGGTGCATTCTCACCCCGCTGGCGGGGTGCGAGATGGAGAGGGGGCTGGGGGCAGCGGGGCTCATTGTCACCCCTTGAGGGCGGCGGTGATTGCCGCCTCGTCCATACCCTTCAGGCCGATGACGACGAGGGAGGTGGTGCGGGGTTCGCCGTTTGCCCAGGGGCGGTCGAAATAGCTGTTAATGCGCGGGCCGACGGCCTGGATGAGCAGGCGGGCGGGGGCACCGGCCAGTGCGGCGAAGCCCTTGAGGCGCAGGATGTCGTGGTCGCGGATGGCTTCCTCGATACGGGCCATGAGAGCATCGCGATCGGCAATCTCGCCCAGGTTGACGATGAAGGTTTCGAAGTCGTCGTGGTCGTGGTCCTCGTGGCCTTCGGCCTCGTGGTGCGATTTGCGGGTGTCGAGGTCGTCTTCGGCAGCGGCGCCGAGGCCGAGCAGGGCGGTGACGTCCATCCGGCCGTGGCTGGTCGGGACGATGTGGGCGCCGGGGCGGATGTCATGCTTCAAGTCGTCCTGCAACTTTGTGGCGGCGTCGCCTGCAAGCAGATCGGCCTTGTTGAGCAGGATCATGTCGGCGCAGTTGAGCTGGTCCTCGAACAGTTCGTGCAAGGGGCTTTCGTGGTCGAGTTCCGGGTCGGCCTGGCGCTGGGCATCGACGGCGTGTTCGTCATGGGCGAAGCGGCCTTCTGCGAGCGCCGGGCCGTCGACGACGGTGACGACGCCATCGACGGTGACGCGTGAGCGGATTTCCGGCCAGTTGAATGCCTTGACCAAAGGCTGGGGAAGGGCGAGTCCGGAGGTTTCGATGACGATGTGGTCAGGGGCTTCATCGCGATCGATGAGCTTTTGCATGGTGGGGATGAAGTCGTCGGCGACAGTGCAGCAGATGCAGCCGTTGGCGAGTTCGAGGATGTCGTCCTCGTTGCACAGTTCATCGCCGCAACCTTTGAGCACCTCGCCATCGACACCGACATCTCCGAACTCGTTGATGATCAGGGCGATTCGCTTGCCGCCGGCGTTTTCCAGCATGTGGCGCACCAGCGTGGTCTTACCGGCGCCGAGAAAGCCGGTGATGACGGTGGCGGGGATTTTTTGCGGGATCATGTGGTGGCCTCTTCGGTGGTGATGCTGCGGCTGAGGAGGTGGCCGAGGAAGACGCCGATGAGGATCCACAGGACCGCCGAAGTGGCAATCGATGCCGATGCATAGGCGTTGGCGAGCGCCGCCGGCACGTCGGTGGCTGCATCTGCGACAGCGATATGCGGTGCGCCGATCAGGTGCGGCGCGGCAATGAGGGCAACGGCTGCGACCTTCATGGCCAGCGACGGGACCTTGAACAGCATGACGATGCCGATTGCCGTGGCCGCAACGGTGGCCCACCACCAGACCTGGCGTTCGAACAGGTCGGCGGCCATCATGCCGGGTAGTTCCGGTGGCAGACCGGCGGACGGGGCAAGGGTGAAGGCGAGGAAGCCCATCAGCCCCCAGGTCACGCCGTTCGAAGCGGTGAGCGGCAGGCCGGTCAGCATGGCGGCGCCGGCCAGAACCAGGGCGAAGGCGACGCCGACGATGACATTGCCGAGGACGGTGAACGCGGTGCGTTCGATGCCATCGTGCGGTGCCCAGCCGTCACCGTGATCGTGACTGTGGCCAGTATCTTCAGGCTTCTTGGCTTCCGCCTCGCCATGGCCATGGCCAGCTGCCGAAACCTCGCCACTCTCATAGGCTTCGGCCTGGATGATGTAGGGCACGACCTTGGTGTGCTGGATGAGCGACATGATGAGGCCGGCGGCAATCCCGGCCAGGATTGCAGCGAACAACACGCGGGTGATCATTGATTTCTCCAACGCCATAATGCCGGACACGCGGTCCGGCGCAGGCATTCAGGCGGGACGAGCCCTAGTGGCAGGGAAAGCCGACGGCGTGGCGCGTGTCGTGGGCTGCGTTGTGCACCGTGTTGGCGCCGGCAAAGCCGATGCCGAAGACCATGCCGAGGCCCAGGGTCATGCAGACCAGGCCGGCAATCACGCGCTGCTTGATGGAAATGTGCTGCAGGGCAATCTGTTGTGTCGTCATGAGCGGGTCCACCCTCCGTGATAGCTCAAACAGTTCCGGAAACGGTCCCAGCCATTTCCCAAAGACATCTGACGGCAGGTCTCCTGACTTCGCGGGTCGTAGGATGCGTGGCGCCTTCCCGGATATCCAGTGGCCTACTGCCAGCATCCTCACCGCTCACAGTTGCGGGGGCAGTCGCGGATTTGGCCCCTCATTGGGTCATCCTCACCGCGTTCCCTTTCGAAGCCCCGCACCGTCCGGCTTTGGGGCACCGTCATGGGCAATTGATCGCACGGTGAGGGTGTTTCGGTCAACAAGCTGTTACGGCCTTTCGTGAGGGATTTGCGACGGTCTGTGGTGTTGCACCCCGCAAAAAGGCACGATAAGGCGGACGGAAGGGAGAGTGCCATGCAAATCAAACGTCTGCCGCGCAACGACAAGACCAACGGCTGGAACGTGATTCTGCCGGCCCGCGAACCAAAAGCTGCGCTTGAAGGTGATGTGCGGGCCGACTGGTTGGTGTTGGGCGGCGGTTATGCCGGGCTGGCCGCGGCGCGGCGGCTGGCCGGGCACCAGCCCGATGCCAGCATTGCCCTGGTTGACGCCGGGTTCATGGGCGAGAACGCCTCGGCGCGCAATTCCGGCTTCGGCATCGACATTCCGCATGTCACGGGCAGTGCGCAGGCGCAACTGGACGGGGCGCAAAGGTACTTGCGGTTGTCGCGGGCGGCACTGGCGCATCTGGAAGACCTGGTGCAGCGCCATGGCATCGACTGCGACTGGGCAAAGACCGGCAAGTACCAGACCGCGGTGACGCCGCGCGGCAAGCGGGTCTATCTCGATCCGATGGCGGAAATGTTGGAAACGCTGAACGAACCGTACGAATGGAAGACTGCAGATGAACTGGCGGCCCGGCTGGGCACGGCGCACTTTCATGCCGGGCTGTATACGCCGGGTTGCATTCTGCTCAACCCGGCGGCTCTGACCCGCGGCCTGGCCGACAGCCTGCCGGAGAATGTGACGCTCTACGAGAATTCCCCGGTCGTCACATTCGAGCGGGTGAATGGCATCAGAGTGAAGACGGCGAGCGGCGCAAGTCTGTCTGCCCCGAAAATGATACTGGCGACTAATGCGTTCACCGAGGAATTCGGTTTTTACAGGATGCGGCTGATACCGTTTTATGCCCACGCCAGCCTGACCCGGCCGCTCAGCGATGCAGAGCACGAGGCATTCGGTTCCCTGGAGCAATGGGGGATAACGCCGGCCAATGCGTTCGTGTCGATCACCATGCGCTATACGAAGGACCGGCGCATTCTGATGCGCCATGACATCAACTACGGACCATCGCTCTATGCCAGCCCGGCGGTGCAGCAGGTTGCCAGGGATACGCATCAAAGGCTGTTTCGGGAGCGTTTCCCGCAGCTGCCCGATGTCACCATGGAGCACACCTGGACGGGATTTGTGTGCCTGTCCTACAACCATGCGCCGGGCTTCGGGCAAATTGCACCGAACGTCTGGGCAGCCGTATGCCAAAACGCCATCGGCGTGACGCAAGGCACGATGTCAGGCCTGCTGGCGGCGGATATGGCGTGTGAGGTCGACAATCCGCTACTGGCCGACATGGAGAGCCTGGGCACGCCGAGCCTGCGCCCGCCGCGGCCGTTCTTCGATGTCGGCGTGGCGGTTCGCAACGCCTGGCACAACTGGCGCGAGGGCGATGAGGCGTGATTGGGCATTACGAGTTTGCGAACAGGATTTCCCTCCCCTAGTAAAGGGGAGGGTTAGGGTGGGGTTTGACGGCGGCGCCTCCGTGTTGATGTTTCCAGTTTTGGCACCGCCATCAACCCCCATCCCGGCCTTCCCCCTTTCTGGGGGATGGGGTGTCCTGGGACACGCGACGGACAAACAAGACCATTGCTATCATGCGCCATCTCATACTCGTCCATCAAAAGGACAAGCAGGACATCGAGGACTATCGCACGATTGCGCGGAACATCCATCAGCGTACGGACGATATTCGTGTGTTCATCGCCGGCACCAAGGATCCGGACTGGTCCGAGGCCGAAGTGGCCTACTCGCAACCCTCGTTGACGGTTTCGCCGATGCCGTTCAAGCATTTCCGGCCAGGTGGCGGCACGGTGCTGGTGGGCGAGGAATATCCCAAGGGGACGCAGTACGAGATGATGGAGGCCGCCGGGGTGGCGGTGCCGGAATGGGTGCGGGTGACGCCCGGGATCAGGCTCGACCCCGAGTACTGGGGGCCGTATGTGGTGGTGAAGCCGGAACTCGGGCGCAAGGGCTCGGAAATATTCATCACCCGCACCCACCGGGTGCGCTACAAGCCGCCGGAAAAGTTCGCGCCGGACCATCCCATCCACAAGGCACCGCTGATGGCGCAGCGGTTTGTCTATACCGGCAAGTGGCCGTATCATTTCCGCATCGTGACGTTTTTGGGCAAGGCACTTATGGCCTGGCATATCGAACAGTCGCACGAGTTTCCGCCGCTGACGTCGAAGTGGGAGTTCGATCAGGCCGGCGGCGGGATTTCGATCGTGTCGAACAAGCGGTCGTCGTCCTATGTCGAAACCGACGACGCCGGGGCAATTGAGATTGCCGAGGCGGCGCACCGTGCGATGCCGGATGTGCCGCTGCTCGGCAGCGACATCGTCTGCGAGGCAGAGACCGGCAAGTATTACGTTCTGGAGTGCAACCCGCGCGGTGATGCCTGGCTGATGTCATCAGCCATCGGGCGCGACATTCAGCGTATACATGGTCTGGATTCGTCCAATCAATTCGGTGCATTGGAGCTGGCAACTGAGAGATTGATCAAAGCTGTGTATGAGCGGGCGTCATGAGGGTTGGCCGAAGGACAGTGCTGAAAACCGGTGCGGCGGCCGTGGGGTTTGTGCTGACGCGGTCGGCGTTCGCCGGTGACGAACACGCCTATGCGCTGGAGATCCGCCCCGGACAGGCCGAATTGCTGGATGAGGGCGGCCCGAAGACGGATATCTGGGGGTATGATGGGCAGGTTCCCGGCCCGTTGATTCGGGCCAGGAAAGGCCAGCCACTGAAAGTGACGGTGACCAACCGGCTGCAACAGCCGACATCGGTGCATTGGCATGGCATCCGCATCGACAACGCCATGGATGGCGTGGCCGGTCTGACCCAGGCGCCGATCGAACCGGGCGAAACATTCGTGTACGACTTCACACCGCCAGACGCCGGCTCGTTCTGGTACCATTCGCATCAGCGCAGCTGGGAGCAGCAGGCCCGCGGGCTCTACGGACCGCTGATCGTGGAGGAAGAGCTGCCGGCGGATGTCGACCGGGACTACACGATAATGGCCGACGATTGGCGGCTGACGGAAGGCGGTGCGTTGCATGAGGAGTCGTTTGGCAATGTCGGCGAACGTGCCCATGCGGGCCGGTTGGGCAATGTGCTGACGCTGAACGGCAAGCCCTATGAACGGCTTGAGGTGCAAACGGGCGAACGGGTGCGGCTGCGGCTCGTCAATTCGGCCAATGCCAGGGTCATGCAGTTCAAACTCGCTGGTGTTGCGCCGTGGCTCGTGGCACTCGACGGTCAGCCGGTGCCGGCGACCATCCTGGGTGGCGCGGCCATCCGCCTGGCGCCGGCGCAACGGGCCGACCTGGTGTTCGATGTGACAGCGAAAAGCGGCAGCGAGTTGGCGATCAGTGAGGTATCGGGCGCTGAGCCTCTGGTGGCGGGATATCTGCAGGTGCGCGGTCCCGAAACGGCGAACCGGCCGGTGCGGGCGGGTGTGCCGGTGCTGCCAGGCAATGGCGTGCCGTTGCCGGACCGGGCCAAGGCCCGGGTCATCGAGCTGGACATGACCGGCGGAGCCATGCGCTTTCTCGCCAGCGCCGTCTACAAGGGACAAACGCTCGATGGCCGGACCCTTGCCCGGGAGCATGGCCAGGCCTGGGCCTTCAACGGCATCGCGGGAACAGCCGTGGAGCCGCTGTTCAGGGCAGCGCGAAATGAACACATCATCATCCGTATGCGCAACGACACGCTGTGGCCGCATGCCATGCATGTGCATGGTTTCCATTTTGTCGAGATGTCGCGTAAACCCCAGGCAAATCCCGATTTCTCACTTACCCGGGCCAACGACGGGCACGGCGCTCCGCTGCGCGACACGGTGCTCATGCAGCCACGCGAAGAGGTCGAAATCGGCTTCGTCGCCGACAATCCCGGAAGCTGGCTGCTGCACTGCCACATGGCTGAACACATGGCCGGCGGCATGGTTACCTGGTTTCAGGTCGCCGACTGACGCCGGATTCATCGTCGCGGGCCGGTTTCCACAAGGTGAAACTACCGGCCCGAATGCGACGATGTGATTTGCGTAAGCGACACAGACTCGCTTATTTTGGCGTGGGATGAAGCAAAATGAGCGCCTTGCGAACACCCGTCAACATGTAGGGCGCCAGGGAGAATACATGGCCGCAGAGGCTGCCGTTCGCGAACATATTGCCGAAGAAGACGTCCTACGGGCGCATGTGTACCGTCTGCTGGCAAAGTTCCTGCGCGCCGCGCCCGATCAGGCCGCCCTGGATGGCCTGGCAGGTATTTCCGGCGACGATACCGATCTCGGCATAGCTCTGGGCACGCTGTCGCAGCTGGCCGGCAAGGTGACGCCTGAGGCGTGTGCGGAAGAGTATCAGACCCTGTTCATCGGCGTCGGGCGCGGCGAACTGCTGCCTTATGCGTCGTACTACCTGACTGGTTTTCTGAACGAGAAACCCCTGGCGAAACTGCGCAATGACATGGGCCGGCTCGGTATTGAACGGCGGGCTGCGGTCAGCGAGCCGGAGGATCATGCTGCGGCCGTTTGCGAAATGATGTGCGGCCTGATCCTTGGCGACTTTGGCGAACCGTTGAGACTTGAGGAACAGCGACGTTTCTTTCGGGCTCATCTCGGCAGCTGGGCGGGCCATTTCTTCAGCGATTTGGAACAGGCCCGTTCGTCGACCCTTTATTCGGCCATCGGCTCGGTCGGCAAGGCATTCATGGCCATTGAAGAGGCGGCATTCGAGATGGTGGGTGACTAGGCCCGCATGTAAGTTCCCGTGCTGGACGGACGGCGCGGTAGCCAATGGGCCGGTACATCGGTCCGCAAGACGGGGGCAGCCGGCAACAGCACCGGCGAGCGTACAAAGCGTAGTTACGTATCAAAACCACGTGTCCGGGTATGGTCCCGGCCACAAAGCGAAGGAGGAAACCGCAAGATGTCAGCGAAAGACAAGGATGCGGTCGTCGGCCGTCGTGATTTCCTGAAATTGTCTGGTGTGGCCGCCGCGACCGGCGGAACGGCACTGGCTGTCGGGAATACCGAAGCCGAAGCCGCCGAAGCGGCGCATGGGTCGTCGGCAGGTTATCGGGAAACCGATCACGTGAAGACGTACTACAAACTGGCCCGCTTTTAGGATCCCGTTGAAGGGAGTCCAAGAATTGCCGGGCCTGATGCAGGGCCGGCGACACAAAGGAGAGAGAAATGCTTAGGAAGAAGACAGGTGGGGTAGCGAATGGCCCCCGTTTGTCATCTGCCCTTTCGGAACTGACGGGCGGGGCGATTGACCGCCGCACGTTCCTGAAGCGCTCAGGTTTGACCGCCGGCGGCCTTGCCGCGGCAGCGGGCCTGACGGGTGGCATGGTGAAAAAGGCCGAGGCGCAGACTGCAAGCCCCGGCAACATCGAGATCAAGAAATCCATCTGCACCCACTGTTCGGTGGGCTGTTCGGTGATCGCCGAAGTGCAGGACGGCGTGTGGATCGGCCAGGAGCCGGGTTACGACAGCCCGTTCAACCTCGGCGCCCATTGCGCCAAGGGTGCTGCGGTGCGCGAGCATGCGCATGGCGAGCGGCGGCTGAAATATCCCATGAAGCTTGTTGGCGGCAAATGGGAGCGGATGAGCTGGGACGACGCAATCAACGAGGTCGGCGATCGACTGTTGAGGATCCGCGAAGAGAGCGGACCGGATTCGGTCTACTGGCTCGGATCGGCCAAGCACTCCAACGAGCAGGCCTATCTGTTCCGCAAGTTCTACGCCTTCTGGGGCACCAACAATGGTGACCACCAGGCGCGTATCTGTCACTCGACCACGGTTGCCGGTGTTGCCAACACCTGGGGCTATGGTGCGATGACCAACTCGTACAACGACATCCACAACTCGCGTGCGATCTTCATCATCGGCGGAAATCCGGCCGAAGCCCACCCGGTTTCGCTGGTTCACCTGATGAAGGCCAAGGAAGAGAACAACGCGGCCGTGATCGTCTGCGACCCGCGCTTTACACGCACCGCAGCGCACGCGACCGAGTATGTCCGCTTCCGCTCGGGCACCGACGTGGCGTTGATCTGGGGCATTCTGTGGCACGTTTTCGAGAACGGCTGGGAAGACCAGGACTACATCAACAAGCGTGTCTGGGGCATCGAGTACATCAAGGACGAAGTGAAGAAGTGGACGCCTGAGGAAGTCGAGCGTGTCGCCGGCGTTCCGCCGTCCCAGATGCGGCGCGTTGCCCGCACAATGGCGCAGAACAAGCCCGGCACCTTCATCTGGTGCATGGGCGGAACCCAGCACACCAACGGCAACAACAATACACGGGCCTATTGCGCCATGCAGCTGGTGCTCGGCAATATTGGCCGGTCCGGTGGCGGTGCCAATATCTTCCGCGGCCACGACAACGTGCAGGGCGCAACCGACTTCTGCGTGCTGTCGCACTCGTTGCCTGGGTATTACGGCCTGAAAGCCGGTTCCTGGAAGCATTGGGCGCGGGTTTGGGATGTCGACTACGACTACCTGCTCGGGCGCTTTGCCGACAAGAAGCTGATGGAGTCCAAGGGCATTCCGGTGTCGCGCTGGATCGACGGCGTGCTGGAAGACAAGGAAAACATCGACCAGCCGGAAAACATCAAGGGCATGATTTTCTGGGGCCATGCGCCGAACTCGCAGACCCGCCTGCCGGAGATGCAGAAGGCGATGGCCAAACTCGATACGCTCGTGGTCATCGATCCCTATCCGTCAATGACGGCGGCGATGCATACCCGCAAGGATGGCGTGTATCTTCTGCCGGCGGCGACGCAGTTCGAGACCTACGGCTCGGTGACGGCGTCGAACCGTTCGCTGCAGTGGCGTGAAAAGGTGATCGATCCTGTTTGGGAAAGCCTTCCCGATCACACCATCATGTACAAGTTCGCCAAGAAGTTCGGGTTCGAAAAGGAGATGTTCAAGAACATCCCGGTAGAGAACGACGAGCCGAATGTCGAGGCCACGACCCTTGAGTTCAACAAGGGCATGTGGACGATCGGCTACACCGGCCAGTCGCCGGACCGCCTGAAGAAGCACATGGCTAACCAGCACACCTTCGATAAGACGACGTTACGCGCCAACGGCGGGCCTTGCGATGGTGAGTATTACGGCCTGCCATGGCCGTGCTGGGGCACCGCCGAGATGGGCCATACGGGTACACCTAACCTGTATGATCCCTCGATGCCGGTGGCCGAAGGCGGCCTGAACTTCCGCGCCCGGTTCGGTGTCAAGGCACCGGACGAGTGGGGCGGCGGCAACCTCTTGGCGGAGGGCGATACCGAGGGTGTCTCCTATCCGGTGGGTGCTGAGATCAAGGGCGGTCATCCGGAGTTCACCATGGCCATGCTGCAAAAGCTTGGCTGGGACAGTGACCTCACAACGGATGAACGGGCCACGATCGACAAGATCGCCGGCGAAAAGACCAACTGGAAGACCGACCTGTCGGGTGGCATCCAGCGGGTCGCCATCAAGCATGGCTGTGCTCCGTTCGGTAATGCGAAAGCGCGCACGGTGGTCTGGACCTTCCCGGATCCGATCCCGCTGCACCGCGAACCGCTGTACACGAACCGGCGCGACCTGTTGCCGAAATACGCGACATGGGCGGACAAGCAGGCTTACCGTCTGCCGACCCGTTATGCGTCGATCCAGGAAATCGACCACTCCAAGGAGTATCCGATGATCCTGACGTCGGGGCGCCTGGTTGAGTATGAAGGCGGCGGTGACGAAAGCCGGTCGAACCCGTGGCTTGCTGAATTGCAGCAGGACATGTTCGTGGAGATCAATCCCCGCGATGCCAACAATCTCGGCATCAAGGATGGCGACACGGTGTGGGTGGAAGGCCCGGAAAAGGGCAAGGTCAAGGTCATGGCTATGGTGACCGAACGGGTCGGTGCGGGCGTTGCCTTCATGCCGTTCCACTTCGGCGGCCATATGCAGGGCGAGGACCTGCGCGGGATGTATCCGGAAGGGGCTGATCCGTATGTGCTGGGCGAAGCCAGCAACACGGCGCAGACCTATGGGTATGACTCGGTCACTCAGATGCAGGAGTCGAAGACGACCCTGTGCAAGATTGCAAAAGCGTAAGGGAGACACATCATGGCTAGGATGAAGTTCCTTTGTGATGCCGAGCGTTGCATCGAGTGCAATGCCTGTGTCACGGCGTGCAAGAACGAGCACGAGGTGCCGTGGGGTGTGAACCGCCGGCGGGTCGTCACCATCAATGACGGCAAGCCCGGCGAGCGCTCGATCTCGGTGGCCTGCATGCACTGTTCGGATGCGCCGTGCATGGCGGTGTGCCCGGTCGACTGTTTCTTCCAGTCCGACCAGGGTGTGGTGCTGCACAACAAGGACCTGTGCATCGGTTGCGGTTACTGCTTCTATGCCTGCCCGTTCGGCGCGCCGCAGTATCCGCAGGTCGGCAACTTCGGCTCACGCGGCAAAATGGACAAGTGCACCTTCTGCGCTGGTGGCTCGGAAGAGGCCGGTTCGGATGCCGAGTTCAAGAAGTACGGCCGCAACCGTCTGGCGGAAGGCAAGTTGCCGTTGTGCGCAGAAATGTGCTCGACCAAGGCCCTTCTGGCCGGCGACGGCGATCAGGTCTCGAACATCTACCGCGAACGCGTCGTGGCGCGCGGCTTCGGTTCGGGCGCCTGGGGCTGGAGCAAGGCCTATCCGGGCGGCGGCTCGTAGGCGAAACGGTCACAAACAATGGGTCCGGGCCGCGTGGGTGTTCGCTACGCTGCCCGGGCCGGTCAAACCCGAAAACATTGCGCGGGACCGCATGACTGCCGATGACCGCAAGGCTGGAGACGTAAGTCCATGAAACTGCGCCGAATGTCTACGCTACTGGTGTGCTTCGCAATTGCAGCAGGCCTTGGCGCCTGCCGAGAAGAAGAAAAGCAGCGTCCGCTGAGTCACGAGAAGGGCGTCTATTCCGGCCAGAAGGGCACTCCGCTGACCGACGAACAGCAGCGCCAGCTCAGGCAGCGCAACCGCCGCCAGGCGGACGGTGGACTTTAGGAGGGCAAGGCATGCAAACCGCAGCAAACCTGATCAAGACCGCCCGGCGCTGCGGACTGTTGCTGGTGCTGATGATGGCTCTGACAGCCGGCGCATTGGTCTCGTCGGCCGGTACGGCCGGTGCCCAGGCCTCAAGCGACGTGCTCGGCACCGAGGCGCAGACCGAGTTCTGGCGGGCGATCCGGCAGGGCAAGCAGGGTACCGTGTCGATCCAGGACAAGCAGGCCGGCCAGCTCATCCAGTCGGAAGGCGATAACTGGCGCGCGATCCGCAACGGTCCGCTGTCGGTCTACGGTGCCCAAGCGCTGATCGGCATGGTGCTGCTGCTCGGCATCTTCTTTGTCTTGCGCGGGCGCGTACGGATCGACCATGGCTGGTCGGGCTGGACCGTCGAGCGTTTCACCTCGCTGGAACGATTCGGCCACTGGCTGCTGGCGGGATCATTCATTGTTCTCGGCCTGACCGGGCTCAATCTGCTGTACGGCCGCTATCTGCTGGTTCCACTGATCGGGCTGGAGGCGTTTGCGACTTTGACGGGTTGGGGAAAGCTTGCCCACAACTACGTATCGTTCGCCTTCATGGCAGGCCTGGTTCTTGTGTTCGTCATGTGGGTGCGGCACAACCTGCCGAGCCGCACGGACATCAACTGGGCGCTGAAGGGCGGCGGCATTCTCGGCACCGAGCATCCGCCGGCCAAGAAGTTCAACCTAGGCCAGAAGCTCATTTTCTGGCTGGTTATCGTATGCGGTCTGTCGATCAGCCTGTCAGGTATCGCGCTGCTGTTTCCGTTCCAGACCAGTATCTTTACCGACACCTTTGCCTTGCTGATCAGGCTCGGCGTCGATCTTCCGGCAGAACTGACACCGATGCAGGAAATGCAGCTGGCCCAGACCTGGCACGGCATCGTCTCGATGTTCATGATCGCGGTGATCATCGCCCACATCTACATCGGTTCGATGGGCATGGAAGGCGCGTTCGATGCCATGGGCTCGGGCCGGGTCGATCTTAATTGGGCCAAGGAGCACCACTCGCTGTGGGTTGACGAAATGGATGCCAAGGATGCCCTGCATCTGGAGCGGGCACCGGAAGCTTCGGTTGCACCGGATGCCTCGGACGAGGTCCAGCCGGCGGAATGACATGGGGGCCGCAGGGGTAAATCCGACGGCTGTTGTGTTGGCCTTGGGTGCTTTTTTGTTCGCCGGCGCATGTGCCGCGCCCGCAAACGCAGCCGATCAAACGCTGCGCGGACACGGCGGCCCGGTAAAATCCATCCAGGTGTCCAGCGATGGCGATCGGGTGCTGACCGGCAGTTTCGACTATTCGCTGGGGTTGTGGAGCATCCGGCCCAATAGCGCGCCTGGGCTGGAAAAACGCATCTGGGATCACGACGGTGCTGTCAACGCGGTACGGTTCGTGCCCGGCAGCAACCGGGCGCTGACCGCCGGTGACGATGGCCGGGTGGCGCTTTGGGACCTGGAGAGCGGCGGCCTGATCGAGCGCTTTGAAGGTCATACACACAAGATAGCGGCGCTGGCCGTGTCCGGCGACGGCAGGCTGGCGGCCTCGGCGGCCTGGGACCGCACGATCCGCATTTGGAACCTTGAGACGCTAGAACCCGGACCAGTGCTCGAAGGCCACCGCAACACCGTCAACGCCGTTGTTCTGAGCAGCGACGGGACCAGGGTCTTTTCGGCCGGATACAATGGTGAGATACGGCAGTGGAGCAGTGCCACCGGCACCTTGGACCGGGTGATTTACAAACACGGTTGGGGGGTCAACATCATCGCGCTGCTGGCCGGCGAAGGGCAGTTGTTGTTCGGTGCACTTGACGGTTCGGTCGGGGTGCTTGACATCCAGAAGGGCAACACGGTCAAAACACTGGAAAAGCATGAGCGGCCGGTTCTGGCCGTTGCAACGGCACTGGAGCTTGGACAGGTGGCAACCGGCGGCGGCGACGGGCTCATCCAGGTTTGGGATACGACCGATTGGCGGCTGAAGTTTCGCCATGAGCATGGCTTTGGGCCGGTGTGGGCGCTCGATTTCAGCCATGACGGCAAGGCAATGTATTTTGCCGGCCTGGACGATCACGTCGCCTATTGGCAGATGGAACCGGACAAGCCGTTTGCCGTGGCAAAGAGCAAGCTGCCGCGGCCGTTTCAGCGGCGCGAGGGGCTCGGACCGGGTGAATTGCAGTTCGCCCGCAAGTGCTCGATCTGCCATTCGCTCGGCCCGGACCACAACAACCGGGCCGGGCCGTCGCTGATCGGCGTATTCGGCCGCCGCGCCGGATCGGTGCCCGGCTACAGCTATTCGGCGACGCTGGCCAATTCGACAATTGTGTGGGATGCCAGAACCATCGAACAGTTGTTTGCCGACGGCCCGGAGAATTTTGTTCCCGGTTCCAAGATGCCGCTGCAGAAAATGGCAAACCGTGGCGAACGCCTGGCATTGATCGATTACCTGCGCCGTGCGACACGCGTTGCAGCGACGAATGAACGTGAAGGAGAAACCCAATGAAAGCCTTCTGGTGCGCCATGCTGGCCATGCTCGTGATCGCCCTGGTATCGGGCCTGGTGCTGGAGCAAATCGGTCTGCCCTCAGACGAAATGAACACTGCCGCCAATGTGCGGCTGGATTAGGAACGGGAGCGCGTGCCATGGACGATGAGAAACTGAACATGTCCTTGCGAAAGTTTCTGAAACAGGTTGGCGTGACGTCGCAGCAGCAAATCGAGAGGGCGGTGCGTGAAAGCGGCAAGACAGACGGCAAAGTGGCGTTGAAAGTCGTGCTGAGCGGACCGGGCATTGGCCTGGAACACGTTGTCGAAGGCGAGATCGAGCTTGGCTGAGGTGCCGACCTTTCCGCCGCTTTTAGCCGGACACGAGGTCTCCGGCGGGGCGGGCGCATTTGAAAGCGCGGTCTCGGCCTGTGTGAACGGCAAGTCCGGGGCGGGTGATGTCTATTGGTCACCGGATGATGCGGGAATCGATGTCGCGGTTGTACTGGAACCTGAAGTTCCCGAAGCCCAGGCGCTTCGAATGCTGTTTGTTGCAATGGTAGCCTTCGGTGACAGCTTCGGCGCCGTTGCACCACCGGAGATCGGTGTGTTCTATCAATGGCCCAACCAGTTTCGGATCAGTGGCGCTTCGGTCGGTAGAGCGCGGGTCGGTGTGCCGGCTCTGCGAGTTTCGGACATTCCGGCGTGGATGGTGGTCGGCATCGAGGTGCGCAGCCGGCCGTATGACGGCCCGCTTGAACCGGGTCACGACCTGATGCGGACCAGTTTGTGGGACGAAGGTGCCGGCGAACTTGATCATCGCCGGATGATCGAATCCTTTTCACGGCACTTTCTGACATGGGTTTACACCTGGAGCGAAGATGGCTTCGGGCCTGTCCATGAAGCCTGGATGGACCGGGCCATGGGGCGCGATGAATTATGCGAGATCAGTTGGCAGGGCGAGGTCAACAGGGGCAGGTTCTTGTCGATAGACGAACAAGGACGGATGTTGCTGAAAGGCAAGTCGGGCACCGTCGCACTGCCGCTCGATCCGATCGTCGAGCGCCCCGGGCAAGCGGCATGAAGCTGCTGCGCGTCATACGCTTCGACCAGTCGGATGATCATGTTTTCGAGCGTCCTGCAGCGGCCGATGAATGGGCCGTCTCGGGGGCGGTGGCCTTTCTGGGCATCACGGCGGACCACATCAATGGTAAGGTGCGCCAGGCTTTTGCAAACGGCTTTCTGGGCATTCCGTCGATGGGCCGATCGACGTTCACCACAGTGGCCGAATGCGCACCGCGGGAAGCCGAAGGCCTGCAGCTCGAACTGGCGCGTGGTTTCTATGAGGCCTTCAACGCTCCGTCGCTGAACGATGCCATGGCCGCAGCACGCGAGGAGATCGCATTTGCCGGCGAACTGTGTGCCGGAAAGCCGGTCAACTGCGTGTTCACCGTGCGCCGTGTGCTGGCCGGGGACGGCAGTATCAGGGAGGAGTTCCGCGAGATCGCTCCACCCGCGGCTGAGCCGAACCATGCCCGCATTTGGGACCTGGCCGATGGCGACTGACTTCTGGAAAACCTCCGGCTGGCACCTGCTGCAGCCGTGCGAAACGGGCCAGTTGCGCGTGACGCCGGACTATCTTGCCGCTTACTTCCAGCGCCCGGAACTGCGGCCGGACGAGACCGCCAATGCCGCCGAACGCAAGTTGCATTCTGCGCTCGTCGCCGATCCGCTCCTGAAGGTGAACGAAACGGAAGTTGCCGCGCTGGGCGACGACGACATCATCCACAATTACCGCACCGTCCTCGGTTTTCGCGACCTGCTGGTCGAAAGCCGCACGCTGGAGGCGGCGTACATGCGGATTTCGCGCGGCACGGCCGGTTTGCCGCTGCCCAAGCTGTTTCTCGACCAGATGACACATGCCGTCCTGCGGCAGATCATGGAGGGTGCAACAGACCCGCTGCAAGCGAGAGCCGCCGAGCTCTTCTTCCGTGAACAGACGGTCTCGACCGACAATGGTCGCATCATGCTCGCTGATCTCGAAACCGTCGAGATGTATGCCGAAACCGGCGGCATGGGCGGTATCGGCCAGCTTCTGACGCAAACGGCAACACCGATGCGGCAGGTCGAGCTCGATGTGCTCGATGAGGATAACGCCGGCATCTACTGGGATCGCAGCGACCGTTTCGACACAGTTGTGGATTTCCGCTTCACCCAGCCGGCGCTCGATGCGTTTGCCAGGATCCTGGAGGGCTGGATCCGCCATTTTCTCAAACTCGACGTGCAGGTGCAGCCACTGCAGCGTATCGACGACGAGCACTGGCGTTGGCATATCGGCCTTGATGCCGAGGCGACGGGCATCCTCAACGGGTTGTACACCGGCGCGGAAACCGGGCCCGGCGAACGGGGACAGTTGATCGCCCTGTTTGCACTGCGGATCGCTGATGAGGCAGCGGTGATCCCGGAGATGCGCGGCCGGCCGGTCTATTTGGGCCTGGCGATGTCGGAGACTAGGATACTTGCCATGAAACCGCAGAACCTGCTGGCCAATCTGCCGTTAAAGCGCCCAGCATGAGCCGTCGAAGCAGTTTTCTAGACAGCCGGACAGCACGGCTCGTGGCGCTCCTGGTCGTAGCCGGATGCGCCATGGCGATCTACGAGTTGAACCGGCGCCATGCCGCCCGACAATCGGCGCCCATGCCACAGGGTGCCGCGGTGACCGAAGACAGCGATGCCGGGCTCAACCCCGACTTCATAAAGTGCCGGGACGAGCGGGTTGGCCAGGTCGAAAAGATGCGCAGCGAAGGTGTGGTCGGCGATGACAAGTTCGCCGAGTTCAAGGACCGCGCTATCGCAACGTGCGCCGGCCAGTTTCCGCCGGGCGGTTGATCAGGACGGCTTTTTCTTTTCCAAATCCCGCTCGTCGAGATCGTCCTGGGTAGTGCGCACGCGTGGCCGCTCGCCCATGGCGAAGGGATCGGTCATTGTGTCGGCCTGGGCGACGATGCGGCAGGTGTCGCACATGCGAATCAGGGCCTGGGCATCCTCGGACTGAAACATGGAATGTTTGCCGGCGAGCTGAGCGATGATCCGCTCGATGGAACTCTTGGTGCCGAACGGCTTGCCGCAGCGGATGCATTCGGCCGGCTCTTCTTCATGCAGCGTCACCGGCGTCATGGCGTCTTTGGTCAGGTTGAGGCGCGGCTCCAGTGTGATGACGCCTTCCGGGCAGGTCGAGGCGCACAGCCCGCACTGCACACAGTCCTGTTCGATGAAACGGATTTGTGGGCGCTCCGGGTTGTCCCGAATGGCGCCCATCGGGCAGGTGGAGACACAGGCCAGGCACAAGGTGCAACCATCGGTTCTTACGTCGATCCGGCCATAGGGCGCGCGCGGGGGCAGGGCGATGACGTCTTGCGGGATCGGCGCATCGGCGTTGAGCAGGAAGAACGCCGAACGGGCGGCCTGGCGTTTGCCGGATGCGGCGATGAATGCGTGCGGTGTCAGCGGCAATGGCGCGCTGACATCCCACAGCTGCGCCTCGAGGGAATCGGGGTCTCGCTCGTCGACAACAGTGATCCGGTCGGCTGCGCCCGCATAGCCAAGCGCCGAAAGAACGGCGGTCGTCAATCCGGCTTCCTCTACCAGGCCGGTGGTTTCATCCCGTCGGGCAGGATCGATCAAAAGCAGGATACGTTCAGCGCCGATGGCAAGGGCTGCGGCCAGCGTGTCATGACCGATCTGTGTGACTTCATTGACGGCGAATGGCAGGACATTGGCCGGCAAACCGCGTCCGAAGCGAGCCATCATGTTGATCATCTCGCCGCCGTGCCGCTCATCGTGCACCAGGAGAACCGGTGAAGCACCGCCGGCGGCACGGTAGGCGGTAATCAGTGTTTGCAGCCGCGTTTGCACATCCTCACGACCGGGCAGGGCGTAGGACGATGCACCGGTCGGGCAAACCGATGCACAGGCCCCGCAACCGCCGCAGACGGCCGGGTCAATGCGGACATGATCGCTATCGGGCGTGATGGCCGAAACCGGGCAGGCGTCCAGGCACTTCGTGCAGCCGGTTTTCTGATTGCGCGCGTGGGCGCAGATGTCGGCATCGTAGTTCACGTAGATCGGCTTCTCGAACTCGCCGATCAGGTCGGAAGCTGCAAAGACGCATTCGGATACCGCCGCTGGCGACGCCGCATCGACGTGGAAATAGCCGTCGAGCCGGTCTTTTTGGGAGAACAGAGGATCGTTGCCCGAGACATCGATGATCAACGAGCAGGTCGAAGAAGCCCCATCGCGCGGCATGATGAAATCGAGTGACCGGCGCGCTGAAGGGATGGCCGGGGCGTAGCCGTCGACGACGATTTCAAATGCCCCCAGATGACCAGTTGCGGCCCGGATGTTTCCCTTGAAAATCGGCACATCGACGACAGAGGGAGGAATGACACCCTCGGCATCTGTCAGGAGCAGGGTGACACTAAGACGGCCGGCCAACTTGCGGGCAATGTCAAAGGCGGCCTCACCCTGGCCATACACCAGGCAGACACCGTCCGATTTGAGCGTGATCGCGCGGGCCGGGGTGATCTTAACGCCCGCTTCGGCGATGAGAGCTGCCATTTTCGCCGTGGTGTCTTGCTTGTCGTTTGTCCAGCCGGCTCGCTCACGGATGTTGGTAAAGGCGGGCAAGGCGTCCAGACCGGCTTCCTCGGCCAGCTCGCGAAACAATGGCGCTTCCTGGGTGCAGCACACCAGCAACGGGTCGCCAGTGCTCAGCGCTTTAGTATAGCTGTTGATTTCCGCGCGGCACAAGTGCGAATGGACCGTCAGGCCGGGATCGCCAACAGCCTTGCCGAGCGCCTTGGCGTCGATCTCCATGGTCTGTTCGCAATTGCAGACGAATACCCGCCGCTTGTCCGGCTGCATGATTGTCCTGTCCCGTTTGAAGTCGCTGCCTGCGGCATCCTAGTCAACCGTCAACGGCATGCAAACGCCTTTCCACCACACGGTTTGGTGTTTTGTGCCAGCCCGGTCAGCCGCTATACTTCGCGCGGGAAGGAAGAGATCATGGCTCAAGCCATCAGCTGCCGCATCGGCATCATCGTTGAGAAGCGGCCCAGCGACAATCCTTGGCTCGATCACGAATGGGTGACGTGCGGCATCACGCTCGATGTTGTCGACCAGGATGGCTGGACCTTTCTGCAGGATGTTGCGGGTGCAAGGCAGTATCTTTCGCCTCCCGCGACGCTGGAGCTGTTTTCACAGGAAACCGAAGCTTACCTTTATAACCTGCGCTCACCGGTCCCGTCGCTGTTCGCAGTCCTGCGCGAAGACGAAGAAAGCGAGGCCGAGGTGCCGTTCGATGTGCACTTGGTGACGGCCAGTCCCTATGAAGCTCAGGATTACCTCGATTCATCGGAAGAGCATGTTGACCGCATTGGTATGGATGACGCCATGCAGGCATGGATGGAGCGCTTTGTCGATGAGCATCACACGCACGAAGAGTTCAAGAAGCGCAAGCGCAACAAACTGCGCATCGAGGAGTACAAGTTCGGTCAGGAGCCGATTTTCGAATTGCGCAAGCGGACCCGCGATGACGGGTCGGGGAGTTTGCATTGAGCGCGGATTCAAAAGACGATGGCGTGCTGAGCCGTTGGGCACGGCGCAAGGCCGAAGTGGCGCGCGAGACGGCGCTCGAGGAGGCGCCGGTCGAAGCCGAAGCCGCCGCCGAGAGTCCGCAGGCCGAACCGGACACTGAAGAAGCCGCATTGGAGGTTTTGCGCGAGCGTGACCCAGAATTGGCTGAACGGATCGCCGGCATAGACATCGACAAGCTGGCCTTCGAGGACGATTTTACGATCTTCATGAACAAAAAGGTGCCGGAGTTCATCCGCCGCCGCGCCCTGTCGAAGCTTTGGCTGCTGAGCCCGGTCCTCGCCAATGTCGACGGCCTGAATGACTACGATGAGGACTTCACCGCCGCCGCTGACGCCATGCGGGTCTTCAAGAGCGCCTATATCCCAGGGAAAGGCTATCCAAGCGCTGAGCCGGAGGAACTTGAGGACGAGGTGGAACCTGAGGTTGATGACGAACCTGAGGTCGCGTCTTTGGGCGGGGATGATGTGGTGCCGGACACCGAGCATCAAACGGCTGATGCGGCGATGGATAATGAGGGCGGCGGCAACGAAGGCGACACGGCGCCCGCCAAGTCAGCTTGAGGTACGCTGCTTGCGTAGCCTGTTCCAATACTCCAGCCGTTTGCGGATGTCGCGTTCAAAACCGCGGTCTGGCGGGTCGTAGAAGGCTTCACGCGGCATGTCATCGGGAAAGTAGTTCTGGCCGGAAAAGCCGTCCGGCTGATCGGGGTCGTACTTGTAGCCCGAGCCGTACTCCTGCTGTTTCATCAGCTTGGTCGGCGCATTCAGGATGATTTTCGGCGGCGGTGTCGATCCTGTCTCCTTCGCGCGGCGCATTGCCTGCTTGAAGCCCCTGTAGACGCCGATCGATTTCGGCGCGGTGGCGAGATAGACGGTCGCCTGGGCGAGGCCCAGCTCGCCTTCCGGCGATCCGAGGAAATCGTAGACGTCCTTGGCCGCCAGAGCCTGGTGCACGGCCTCAGGGTCGGCCAGGCCGATATCCTCATTGGCCATGCGCACCAGCCGGCGGGCGATGAACAGTGGGTCCTCGCCGGCCACCAGCATGCGCGCCAGGTAGTAGAGTGCTGCATCCGGGTCGGAGCCGCGCACCGACTTGTGTAGCGCCGAGATCAGGTTGTAATGGCCGTCCTGCGACTTGTCGTAAACCGGGACGCGGCGCTGAACGGCATCGGCCAACCCGGCTTCGTCCAGCGCCTCGCCGCCAGCCGGCACCGTGGCGTAGATTTCCTCGATCAGGTTGAACAAGTAGCGCCCGTCGCCGTCGGCCATGGCGGTCAGGGCGGCGCGTGCCGTTTCGGTAAGGGGCAGGGGACGGGCTTCCAGGCCTTCAGCCCGCTCAATCAACTGCTCCATGGCGGCGCCGTCGAGCCTGTTCAAGGTCAGAACTTGGGCGCGCGACAGGACTGCGGCGTTTAGCTCGAACGAGGGGTTTTCCGTCGTCGCGCCGACCAGGGTGATCGTGCCGTCCTCCATGTAGGGCAAAAATCCGTCCTGCTGGGCGCGGTTGAAGCGATGGATCTCATCGACGAACAGCAGCGTGCCGCGGCCTTCCTGGCGCCGCGCCCTGGCGGCTTCAAACGCCTTCTTCAAATCGGCAACGCCGGAAAAGATCGCCGACATCTGCTCGAAATGCAGTCCGGTCTCGCCTGCCAGCAGACGGGCGATGGTGGTCTTGCCGGTGCCGGGCGGTCCCCACAGGATGATCGAAGAAAACCGTCCCGCCGCCAGCATGCGCGTAAGCATGCCGTCCGGGCCGGTCAGATGATCCTGACCGGCGACCTCGGCAAGGTGTGCCGGGCGCAGCCTGTCGGCCAGCGGACGGGGCGCCTCTTCTGCAAGTCCGGCGCTTTCGAACAGGTTGGACATTCAGCCGCCAAGCTGTATGCGGCGCACCCGGCCGTTGCGCTTCAAGGCAAAATCCCACCAGTCGTCGCTTGCGTTCAGTACCTGACGCAACGACTTGACCGTCGGGATGGCCTGGTCGTTCAACTCGACGATGATATCACCCTTGCGAAACCCGACACGCGAGGCCGGGCGGCCGCGAATGTCCAGGACCACCACGCCGGTTTCGGTACCGCCGAGCCCCAGTTCCTCGTTGACCGCTGGCGACAGATTACCGACCACAAGACCGGCAAACGGCGAACGCCCGCGCAGCAGGGTTTCATTGCGCGGCGGGTCCTGAGGAGGCGCGATCAGCTTGATGCGAACCTGCATCGGCCTGCCACGCCGACGCAGATCGAGCTTTACGGTCTTGCCGACCTGTTTGGTGGCAAACCGGTACTCGAACTCCTTGGCACTGTCGATGCGCCGCCCGGCGATGCCGGTCAGCACGTCGCCACGCTTCACACCGGCGGCCTTGAGAGGGCTGAGACGGTGCAGATTGACCACCAGCGCGCCGGACGGCCGGGCAAAGCCGAGACTTTCAGCGATATCGGACGTGACTTCCTGTGTTGTGATGCCGCTCCACGGGCGGACAATCTTTCCACCGGCCCGGGCCGAGAAGATCACCGCGCGCACCATGTTGGAGGGGATGGCAAAGCCGATGCCGATTGAGCCACCGGTGCGCGAATAGATCGCGGTGTTGATGCCGATCAGCTTGCCGTCGATGCCGATCAGCGCGCCCCCGGAGTTGCCCGGATTGATTGCCGCATCGGTCTGAATAAAGAACTGGTAGTCGGATACGCCAACCTTGTTGCGCGCCAATGCCGAGACGATACCGCTGGTGACGGTCTGGCCGACGCCGAACGGGTTGCCGATCGCCAGCACGAGATCGCCGACTTCCAATCCGTCGGAATCGCCAAAGCCGAGATGCGGCAGTTGCTCACCGCCTGTCTCGATCTTCAGAACCGCCAGGTCGGTCCGCTCATCCGATACAAGCAGCTTGGCATCGAATTCGCGCTTGTCGGACAGGACCACCCGGATATCGGTGCCATCCTCGACGACGTGATGGTTGGTGACGATGAACCCGGACGGTTCGACGATCACCCCGGATCCAAGAGAATTCTGAACCCTGCTGCGGGGCCGGCCGAAGAAACCGTCTTCCCCGAAAAACCGGCGAAAAAACGGGTCGGCGCCAAACGGCGAGACGCCCCTGCGCTGAGATATGCGCTTGGCATAGACGTTGACCACCGCGGGCGCGGTGCGCTTGACCAGCGGAGCGAACGACAGGTTGATGTCCTGGCGGGTGCGTGGCACCTGGTCGGCGTGGGCCGATGCCGGCAGCATCGCCAGGCCGGCAAGCGTCAGGACAATGAACAGGGCGCGTAGGACAGGGACGGTCTGATGCGGCATTACAGGCCTCATGGCAGCGTTGGGAGATGTTGCGCTACAGGTAGTCGTCCGGTCAGCGCCTGTCCAGCTTGGTTGACAACACAATGGCGGATTCGGTTCTCCGCACCCCCTCGATCAGGCCAATGGCATCAAGTAGCGCGTCCATGTCCTCGGCGGTCTTGCACCTGGCAAATACAACGATATCGAACTTGCCGGAAACGGTGTAGATCGCTTCGATCTGCGGCATGCCTCCCAGGCTGCCGGTGACATCAGCAGAACAGTGCGGTTCAATGTCCAGATTGATATAGGCGCCAATGCCAGCGTTACCCACTTCACTTGATAATTTAATTGAGTATCCAGAGATAATGCCCTGAGATTCAAGTCGTTTCAATCGATCTTGTATGGTGGTTCGCGACACGCCGAGCTTACGGGCAAGTGCAGCCACCGATTCGCGGGCGTTAACGCGCAGCAGGGCGATAAGTTCTTCATCTTTGTGCGTTAGCATATTCGTCTGAATACCACGATTTTCGTCATTGTGACGGTAAAATCGTCAGTTAGCGGCGCAGCGACGGCTGTTTTTCGGGCCAAGGCCGGGTCATCATTTGAGCAGCTTTGTGCCTATGCAATCGCAATCGGTCGGAAGTATATGACGGCTCACACGCTCAAAAGTCTGAATATTGCCCGTCTGGCTCACAAACAGCGGGTCGGCCACATTGCGTCCGCACAGGTATTTGCCGATGCCGCCATGGTTGCCGCGCAGCTCAACCCGGAAATGCCGGTTCTATGTTTTTCGCCAAGTCGGCTGGCCGAGAGCGTGCGGGCATTTCTGGATGGTTTTCCTGGCCGAACGACATATGCGGTAAAGTCGAATGCCTCCGCAGAGGTGCTGACGACAATCGCCCATGCCGGCATAGAAACGTTCGACGTCGCGTCCTGCGATGAAATGGCAGCAGTACGGGCCGTGAAGCCCCAGGCCCGCTTCCATTACCACAACCCGGTCAAGTCGCGCGCCGAAATCGACGCGGCATATTCAGCCTACGGCTGCCGTCGGTTTGCTGCGGACTACGCTGGCGAAATCGCCAAAGTCAGACAGAGTCTGCCCGAAGCGCGAGATGTCGAAATCGCCGTTCGCTTCCGACTGCCGACAATCGGTGCATCGGCGCACGACTTCTCGACCAAGTTCGGGGCGACGCCGGGCGAGGCGGTCGACCTTCTGAAGCAGGCCCGCGCACTAGGGTTCGCCGTCACCCTGACGTTCCATCCCGGGTCACAATGCACCAATCCAACGGCCTGGCGACGGCACATAACCGCGGCAGCGGGTATTGCGGCGGCTGCCGGCGTTGAGCTGTCATCGCTCAATGTTGGCGGCGGTTTTCCGGCCGTCTATGCCAAAACAATGCCGGTGCCGCGCCGGGCCATTTTCGAGACGATCGCAAGGGCTGCCGCGGAAGCCTTCCCAGCTGAGTCTGTTCCGGCGCTCGAATGTGAGCCCGGGCGCGGAATTGTCGCGCCCTCGCAATCGGTCCTTACCCGGGTGAAGCTGGTCAAGCCCGAGCGCGGCGAATTGTTCATCAACGACGGTATTTACGGCACTCTGTTGGAGGTATCGCAAACGCCCGAGGTCCTGCCGCCACATCGCGCGATCCGTCCGTTGGGAACCTTCGAACCCGATACCACCGGCTGGATCGTCTACGGTCCGACCTGCGATCCACTCGACGTGCTTCCGGTCAAGTTGCAACTGCCGGGCGATATTCGCGAGGGCGACTACATTGAGTTCGGCAACATCGGCGCCTACGGCACTGCCACATGCACGAGCTTCAATGGCTACGGAAAGTTCGAAAGGGCGCGTGTAGAGCGGGTGTTGGACGCATAAGTTCACCGGGCGCGTCGAAGTAACCATCAGGTTCGGAATTGCTCTGTCGGCACGTGTTTGGCAGTATCATGCGATGTAACCGTATGATGACATGTTCAAACCCTGTAGTAAATCAGTTGCAATTCTATCAGTTGTAATTGCGCTTTCTGCCTGGCCTGCAGGCAGCCTTGCGGCCGGCGAGCCGGAGCGCGAGTCGTCTGTGGCTTCGGAAAGGACTTCGTTCTTTTCAGGCGTAAGAGCGGCTGTGCATATCGGCCGCGGCACGCAGAGGCAGAAAGAAGGCAAGCACAAACAGGCGCTGGAGCATTTTCGCGCCGCAGTGAAGTTGGCACCCGGGCAGGCGGAATATTGGTCCCTGCTGGCGCACCAGGAATTCGACATGCGCAATTACCGGGAGGCGGTTGCCGCCTATTCCAGGGTCATCGCACTCGATGCCGCGACCTGGCGCACCTACAACGGACGTGGCGCCAGTCATGATTGGCTGGGTGAAAGCAATGCCGCGCTTGCCGATTACCGCAGTGCCATTGTGCTGGATGACCAACAGCCCGGGGTTTATGAAAACATCGCCTATGTCCAGGTGGCCAGGGACGACTATCCGGCAGCCATCGACGCAATGGCAAAGGCCGTGAAGCTGGCTTCGGACAATGCCGGCTTTGTGGCTTACCGTGCCAAGCTGCAATTCGAGATAGACGCCTATGATCCGGCGCTTGCGGATATCGACAGAGCGTTGCAGCTCAAGCCGCAAGAGGCAGCCTATCATGCCCAACGGTCAAATATTCTGCGCTGGATGGAGCGGCTGGACGACGCGGAAGCCGCCGCGCGCAAGGGTCTGTCACATGCACCCGGCAACCTCGATTGCCAGCGCGCGCTCGCCTATGCCGCGCGTGACAGGAAAGACTGGTCCCTGGCGCTGGAGGCCATCAACGTTGTACTCGCCGGTACGGGCGGCAAGAGTTTCGATTACCGCACCCGCGCGCGCATCCGCGCGGACATGGAAGAGTTTGAACTGGCGCTGCAGGACTACGACAACGCACTGCTGCTTGACCGTAAAGACGCGATCGCACTGGCGGAGAAAGCCTGGACTCTTCGCCAGCTGGACCGGTTGGAACAGGCTGTGGCGGTGTATGGCGCCTCATTGGAGATATTGCCGAAGCGCCGGGATACGCTGGTCGGCCGGGCGATAACCTTCCGGCGCCTCGGGCAGTTTGGACCGGCCCTTGCCGACCTCAATACTGTCCTGCGCAACGAACCGGGCAACAACGATGCGCTGTGGCATCGTGGCTACGTGTACCAGGAGGCCAACAGATACCGTGCCGCGATCCTGGACTACGAAGAGGTTCGCGCGCAAAAGCCGGACTCGATCTATATCCTGATCGATTTGGTGACGGCGCTGAACCTCGACCGCCAGTACACCCGCGCTCTGCAGGTCCTCGCGGGCGCAATGGCGATCGACGGCAACAACAACAGGCTTTGGTTCGAACAGGGCAAGGCGCATGGAGGCCTCGGGAAGTGGCAAGCCGCCGTTCGCGACTTCGAGAAGGCTCTGGTCATCGACCCTCTGGACGCAGTGTCACTGCGCGAGCGGGCCTATGCCCACTGGGGCAATGCCGAGCGTGAACGCGCCGCAGAAGACTACTCGGCTTATCTCAAGCGGTTTCCTGATCATGCCGACACGCTGTCAGCTCGCGCCGCCGTTCTCGGTCAATTGGGGCGCTCTGACGAAGCCTTCGCCGACATTGAGAGGGCCATCCAGCTTGATCCGGACGGTGGCTACCACTACTTCCGGCGCGGCAGTTTGTGGGAGAACAAAGGCGACATGGACAATGCCGAGGCCGATTACCGCCGCGCCATTGAAAGGGCGCCCGGTACGGATGAGGCCCATGGCCGGCTTGGCTGGCTCCACATCGAAAAGGGCAAGTATGTCGATGCATTGGGATTCTGTGAGCGAGCCGTTCAGCTTGCGGGCCATGTATCCGACTATTACCTGTGTTCAGGACGCGCTTGGGAGAACCTCCTGGAGCCGGAAAAGTCGCTCAAGCTGTACAACCGGGCAGTCCTGCAGGCGCCGGAGTTCGCGGACGGCTACCAAATCCGCGGTCTGTTCAACCTTGGACAGGGCCAGTTTGCCGCCGCACGCCGCGACTTCACGCAGGCAATCCGGCTTGGCCGAGACGACTGGCACAACCGCATGCATCGCGGTGACGCCAACCGTCAGATGGGCTTGCATGAGGCCGCACTGCGAGATTTTCGCGAGGCCAGCAAATCCGCCCCGGATCACGCGATCGCCGGTATAGTGGCGGCAATTCGCAAGGCCGAGCGTAAAGTCAGTCGGCACAGCGGCGAGTTGGGATCATACCCTCAGCGATAGGGCGGCGCCTCAACCTGATTGAATGATAGTCTTTCCGGCGCAAGGTGGAGTGGTGCTATCGGGCGTTTGCAGCCAGCGCATCGAAGATCTGGGCGATATCGACGGGTTTCGAAAAGACCCCAAGCGCGCCGTTGTCGACGGCCTTCTCGGTCAGTTCGTTCACCGAAAAGCCGGTCATCATGTAGACCTTGGCCTGCGGTTTGAACTTACGGATTTCCATCAGGCTGTCGACGCCATTGCGTCCCGGCATCATGATGTCCATGAAAGTCAAGTCGAAATCTTCAGTCTGCGCGGTGCGAATGGCGTTGTCGCCGCTGTAGATGGCAACTGCATCGTGACCTTCCATTTCGAACAACTCGGCAAGGGAGTCCGCAGCATCCGCGTCATCGTCGACGACCATGATCTTGAGGGCCTGAGCCATCAGAAAAACTCCGCGCATCTAGAGTGTTTAGGGCGGCAATCGCATCGATTTCCGCTTCAGCGAACCGATTGTTCACCCAAACAGTAGATCACAGGGCAGTTAATGGAGAGTTGCCAGATTTGGTGCGGGCCGACCAATGGCGGTGCGCCTCAAGCCGGCGTCTTGAAGCTACAAGCCAAGCGATATTGCTGAGTCGATGATCGCAAAGTAACCGTTGCGCAGCCGGTATCCATGCGACACGAACAGGTGATCTCGGGCATCGCTCAATTCGCCGTCGCGCGAAACAAAGCTGGCATCGCGCAATGGCTCGGTGCGCAGGTAGAGACGCTGAATTTCCGTTCCACCACCATCGTCGCTGTCGTGCAGGATCAGTGTGTTGCGTTCAGGATCGCCGTTCTCATCGACGCCGTAACCGGCAACTGTCACCATGTGACCGGCGACCCGGACATACTGTCCAGGCAGCTTGCCTTCAACATAGAACCCAATCCCGAGCCACAAGGCGTTGCCATCATCGAACTGATCGATGATCCAATCGAGTGATGGGATGTTCCCGCCGCCGCCAAACCGGGATGGCATTTCCCAGCGGCCGCGAAAGTCCAAACTGGCACGATAGCCTGCTTCTTCCGCGTAGTTCTCAAGCCCGGCCAGAAAACGGCCATTGGTCGTACCGCCCTTGGGAGCGGTGGACATGAAGTCTGGCTCTCCGAGGGTTCTGGCAACGGTTGCAACCTTTTCGATCGTCGACAGGCCACGCACGGGCAACAGCCGGGAAAAGCCGCGCCGTTCAGCCAGCCATACCAGAGCATTGGCCGCAGCGACCGGCGCACAGTACATGCGGCCGCCGTTCGGCAGGCCGAGTGCCGGATCGGTCTGTGTGAAATCGGGCATCTCGTCTAGACGGAATGTGTCATACGTTGCCGCCGGCGCGGGCGATGCGAGGATGCCTGCCAGAGCAAATGTGGCTAGCGCGGCATTTCTGACAGATTTCATCTGACCCTCCCGGAGAAAAATTTCCCGAGAGGTTAGTTCATGTGGGTGAAATCGTGGCTAAGACGACCGGTAAAATTATATCGATTCCCGGTCAGTCAGCGTACTGAGAATCGAACCGTGCCTTACCAGCTCTGCGTCTCGCCCTGGAAATAGTAACCGCCGGACGGGCCGCCGGGTTCCAGCGTTGCCGCCCACACCAGACCTTCTGCGCTTTCTTCCGGTTCCAGGTTGGCCGCAGGGCCGCCCATGTCGGTCTTGACCCAGCCCGGGTCAATTGAATTGACCATGATGCCACGGTCGGCAAGCTCCATTGCGGTCAAACGGGTAAGCGCGTTGAGTGCCGTCTTGGAGGCTCGGTAGCCGAACGAGCCGCCCGCCATGCGGGACAGGCTGGCCATACTGGAGGAGACGTTGATGATGCGGCCGTTGTCCCTGATCATAGGCGCCAGGGCCCGGGTCAGCCGCCACGGACCGAACGTGTTGACATTGAAGGTGTCGAGCACCGCTGAGGCGCTGCCGGCCAACACCGATCCGCCCTCCGGGGCATCCTTTTCCGGATAGATGCCGGCACAGTTGATCAAAACGTCGATGGCGTCCGTCTGGCCCTTGAGCCAGGTCGTGAAGGCTTCAACGGAAGCATCGTCGCCCTGATCGAGGGCATGGCCGGCAACCGTGTACCCTTCACCTGCCAACGCGCTGACTGCGGCATCCGCGCGCTCCTGCCGGGTGCCGGTGATGATGAGGCGGAAGCCCCTGGCGCCGAGTTGGCGAGCGGTTTCCCGGCCGATACCGCGTGTCGCACCGGTGATTACAGCAATCTCAGTCGTCATCTCGTGTCCCTTCCAGCAGTCCTGACTTTATTATTCGCACAGCAGTCGTCCAGGGTTTTGCGTTCACCCGCCGCTACGGTGCCAGACGTGCAGGCGTAACAGATCACGTCGAGACCGTCGTCCGGCATAATCGCAGCCGCGGCCGTTGCGGCCGGCGTCGTAGCGCGCCTGCCATGTGCGTGAACGGGCGATTTGGTGTCGTGAACGTTCACATGTACCGACGCTAGCATGCTGCCCGGCCACCGCCAATCGCGTAATGCATTGCCTGTGTCCGGTGCCGGGGCTATACCGGCGCGCATGCCAATGATTGTTTGGGTCGCAGCAGGCGGCGCCATTGGGGCTGCCGGACGGTATCTGGTGAATGTTTGGACGGGACGGCTGCTTGGCGCCGGTTTCCCCTGGGGCACGCTCACGGTCAACATCCTCGGCTCTCTGCTCATGGGTGCCTTGATCACCTTCATGGCGCTAAAATGGTCGACCAGCCAGGACATGCGTGCCTTCCTGACCACCGGTGTGCTCGGGGGCTTCACGACGTTTTCCGCGTTTTCACTCGATTTCGCCACACTCTATGAGCGTAAGGAGTTCGGGCTGGCCGGGCTTTACGCCGCCGGTTCGGTTGGCGCTTCACTGATTGCGATCTTTGCCGGCATGGCGCTGATGCGGGCGGTGTTGTCATGAGCGGTGTTGCCCGCCACAGAGTCAAGCGCGATGAGGCCGGCATCCGCGTCGACCGCTGGTTCAAGCTCAACTATCCGCAAGTGCCACACGCGCTGCTCAACAAGCTGTTGCGCAAGGGCGAGGTGCGGATCGATGGCGGACGCGTGAAGGCCAATGCCCGGCTCGCCGAGGGCCAGGAGATCCGCGTGCCGCCATTGGTGGATGGGGCAGGGCGCCCGGCACCGGCTGCCAGACCGCTGTCGGACAAGGACCGGCGGTTTCTCGAAGGCTTGATCCTGTACCAGGACGAAGATCTGTTCGTACTCAACAAGCCCTCCGGAATTGCCGTCCAGGGCGGCAGCAAGACGCAACGCCACATCGACGGTCTGCTGGAGAGCTGGGGGCTTGAGCTTGGGGTGCGGCCACGGCTTGTGCACCGGCTTGACCGTGATACGTCCGGCATCCTCGTTGTCGCCCGCAAGCGCCACGCGGCGGCCGAATTGGGCAGGCTGTTCGCCACCCGCTCGGTGCGCAAGATCTACTGGGCGATCGTCGCCGGCGTGCCCGAGCCGCGCCAGGGCAAGATCGACCAGGCGCTCATCAAGAGTGGCAGGCCGGGCAACGAGCGCGTGCGCGCCGCGGACAAGACTGCTGAAGGGGCGCAGAAGGCGGTGACCCACTATGCGGTGATTGACACGGCGGGCAGGGCTTTCGCCTGGGTATCGCTCAAGCCGGTCACCGGCCGTCAGCATCAGTTGCGAGCCCACATGGCGCAGAGTGGGCATCCGATTGTCGGAGACAGCAAGTACGACGGAGACAAGCATGTACCGGCAGCTCTCGCCCGCCGCCTGCACCTGCACGCCCGCCGCATCAGCTTTCCGCATCCGCGCACCGGTGATATTGTAGACGTGACGGCACCGCTCAGTGAGGTGATGGCGGACAGCTTTGCGAGTCTGGGGTTCGATGCCGGCAGATATGACGGGTCCGCGTCGTGAAGCTGGTGGTGTTCGATTGCGACGGCACTCTGGTCGACAGCCAGAACATCATCTGCGCAGCGATGCAGCGAACGTTTGCCCGGTCAGGCCGCGACTGGCCGGGACGGACTGCAACCCTGTCCATCGTCGGCCTGTCGCTGCCGCAGGCCATGGCGCGGCTGGTGCCGGACGGCAATGAGACGCTGTGGAATGCGTTGGGCGAAACATACAAGCACGTGTTTCACGAGCTGCGCCAGGATCCCGCCAGCCGCGAGCCGCTTTTCGACGGGGCACATGCGATTGTCGAGGAACTATCCGGCCGGGACGACCTGTTGTTGGCCATTGCAACCGGCAAATCGCAGCGCGGCGTGCGCGCGGTCCTTGAACGTGAAGGTTGGATCGACCGTTTCATCAGCATACAGACGGCTGACGATGCTCCGTCCAAACCCCATCCGGCCATGGTGCATCAGGCAATGGGTGATGCAGGTGTTGCCGCCGCCGACACGATTGTCGTAGGCGATACGTCCTATGACATGGCCATGGCCAGGGCGGCCGGGGCAGGGGCCGTTGGCGTATCGTGGGGTTATCACGATGTAAGCCTGCTTGAAGCAGGTGGTTCGCATGTGATTATCGACACATTTCATCAGCTTACGGATGAGTTACACCGACTATGGGAATTGGGATGGTGAGCGAGAGTGAAGACGATAGAGCACGTCGGCTTTTGACAGGCGGAGAGAAATCTAAGCTGGCGAGACGCTTCTACAAGAGCGCAGATGTTGTCGGTGAAGCCGCTCCATACAGCATTGTGTTGGATGGGCGCCCGATCCGAACGCCGATGAAGGCGAAACTCTCCGTTCCGTCGCGCGCATTGGCCGGGGCGGTATGCGATGAATGGTCGGCACAGGGCGAGACAATCGAACCGGCGACCATGCCCCTGACACGGCTGTCCAACACCGCAATCGATCGGGTTCGTGAAAGCCGCGTGCGAATTGTTGCCGAGATCGCCGAGTTCGCCGGGTCCGACTTGCTGTGCTACCGGGCCGATGCCCCCGAAGGCCTGGTGCAGCGCCAGTGCGAAGTCTGGGATCCGCTTCTGGCATGGGTCGCGAGAGAACACGGCGCCCGCTTCATTTCCGTCACCGGTTTGATGCACGAGGTCCAGCCTGAACCGACCCTGAAGGCCATCACATTGTTCATGCAGGCGCGCGACGATTTTGAACTGACCGGCATTCACAATCTTACGACCCTGACAGGGTCTTGCGTGCTGGCCATGGCCCTGCATCAGCGGCACATAGCCGGTGATGATGCCTGGGCCGCGGCACATATCGACGAGGACTGGCAGATCGAACGGTGGGGACCAGACGATGAGGCCACGGCCCGCCGCGAGGCCTACAAGCGTGAGTTTGACGCCACACTCGACTTTATGCGGCTGGCGATGAGCTGATACCGGTGTTAAGAATCCCGGGCACGATGGCGTGAGCGCAGGGAAAAGACCATGCAAGAAATCCTGAAGGAACTGGAAGACCGGCGTGCGGAAGCCCATCTCGGCGGCGGTCAGCACCGGATCGATGCACAACACAAACGCGGTAAACTGACCGCGCGCGAGCGTATCCAACTGCTGCTCGATGAGGGTTCGTTCGAGGAATACGACATGTTCGTCGAACACCGTTGCACCGATTTCGGCATGGAAAAAACCAAAATCCCCGGCGATGGCGTCGTCACCGGCTGGGGCACGGTAAACGGCCGTACCGTTTTCGTGTTCGCCAAGGACTTTACCGTTTTCGGGGGATCCCTGTCTGAAGCGCACGCCAAAAAGATCACCAAGATCCAGGATATGGCATTGCAGAACCGGGCACCTTGCATCGGGCTGTTCGATGCCGGTGGCGCGCGCATTCAGGAAGGTGTTGCGGCACTCGGCGGCTATGGTGAGGTTTTTTTGCGCAATGTGCTGGCCTCGGGCGTCGTCCCGCAGATTTCGGTCATCATGGGACCGTGCGCCGGCGGCGACGTCTATTCCCCGGCCATGACCGACTTCATCTTCATGGTGAAGGATACCAGCTACATGTTCGTCACCGGGCCGGATGTCGTGAAGACCGTCACCAATGAGACGGTAACGGCAGAAGAGCTCGGCGGTGCCTCAGTTCATACAACCAAGTCGTCCATAGCCGACAAAGCCTATGAGAACGATGTCGAAGCGCTGCTGCAGATGCGCCGGCTTATCGACTTCCTGCCGTCGTCCAACCTGGCGTCGGTTCCCGAGATGCCGAGTTTTGACGATGGCGACCGGATCGAACCGTCTCTCGACACGCTCATCCCGGCCAACCCAAACCAACCCTACGACATGAAGGAACTGATCACAAAGGTCGCCGATGAGGGTGATTTCTTCGAGATTCAGGAAGCGTTTGCCGGCAACATCGTGACGGGCTTTGCCCGGATGGAAGGCCGAACGGTGGGGATGATCGCCAATCAACCGATGGTTCTAGCCGGCGTGCTCGATGCCGATGCGTCGCGCAAGGCTGCCAGGTTCGTGCGGTTTTGCGACTGTTTCAACATCCCACTGGTGACGTTTGTCGATGTGCCGGGTTTTCTACCGGGTACGGCACAAGAGTATGGCGGGCTGATTAAGCACGGAGCCAAGCTGCTGTTTGCCTATGCCGAGGCCACGGTGCCCAAGGTCACGATCATCACCCGCAAGGCATATGGCGGCGCCTACGACGTGATGTCGTCCAAACACATCCGCGGTGACGTCAATTATGCTTGGCCGACAGCGGAAATTGCTGTGATGGGATCGAAAGGCGCCGCAGAGATCATCTATCGCTCCGAACTGGGCGAACCCGAAAAGATTGCCGAACGTGTCAAGGACTATGAGGCTCGCTTCGCCAATCCGTTTGTGGCCGCTGAACGCGGTTACATAGACGAAGTCGTCCCGCCGCGCGATACTCGGCGCCTTATTTCACGCGCCCTGAACATGCTGCGCAACAAGAAGACCGAGAACCCCTGGAAAAAGCACGATAACATTCCTTTGTAGGATCAGCTGCTATCGCCGAATGCCGGTTGTGGTATGCTTGTTGCACCAAAGGTTGCAGAGGGTATCCGCAGATGCCGCATGCGTAGTTCTGACACAAATTATGCCAGGGAAATCAGTATGATCAGGTTCTTTCTTGGGACGGTCCTTCTATTGGCTGGTTCGCAGCTCGCTGCCGCGCAAGCCCAGGAGAAGCCGGAAGTCTATCATTCCTCCATTGATCCGAGCCCGGCCGAAGTTGCGCTGGCCACCGAATGCCGCAATGCCTTTGATCGCATGCAGGCGGTCAAGGACCAGATGACCGGAGTACGCGACGAACTGAATGACCTGTCCGCCAAGATGACGGAAACCGGGGGCAGGGTGGATGCTGCCGAGAAGGATTTCGACGGGAAGAAAGAGAAATCCAGCGAAAACCAGGCTGCCTACGATGCAGCGGTCAAAGCGCGTGAGCACTACCAGAAGATGGCGGCTGAGCACAATGCCCTGGTCGACAAGCAGATCGCTGCCACCGCCCGCCACAATGGTTTCGCCGATGAATTCAATGATCTGAACACCAAGTACTTCAAGTCCTGCTCGGGCCGGAAGTTCAATGCCACGGCGGTCATCCTGACCTGCAAGGACGAGGAATCGCCTTGGTGCGATCTGTTGCGGTGAACGGATGGGCGCGCTGATCGACGGCAAATGGCACTCTGACGATGCTTTCCCCACCTCCAGGAGCGGCGCCTTTCAGCGGGCCAGCAGTACTTTTCGCAACTGGGTTACCCCGGATGGCAACAAGGGACTGAGCGGTGAGGGAGGTTTTACTGCCGAACCCGGGCGTTATCACCTCTATGTCTCGCTTGCCTGTCCGTGGGCGCACCGTACGCTGATCTTCCGTGAGCTGAAAGGTTTGCAGGACGCCGTTGGGCTGTCCGTGGTGCACTGGCTGATGCGCGATGACGGCTGGACATTTGACGAAGATGACGGCGTGATTGCCGACACCGTCAACAATGCGGCTCTCTTGCACCAGGTATATAACGCCGCGGATCCGGCCTTTACCGGGCGCGTCACTGTGCCGGTGCTGTGGGACAAGCAGCGTGGCACGATTGTCAGCAATGAGTCGTCTGAAATCATCCGCATGTTCAATTCAGCCTTCGACCGGGCGGGTGCGGTGCCGGGCGACTACTATCCGCCTGACCTGCGCGCCGATATCGATGCGGTAAACGCACGGGTCTACGATACGCTCAACAATGGCGTATACAAATGTGGATTTGCCCGCTCGCAGGCCGCGTATGATGCGGCGGTCAGGCCGTTGTTCGAAACTCTCGACTGGCTGGAGCGCCTGCTGTCCGAGCAGCTTTTTGTCACCGGCGATCGCCTGACCGAGGCCGATATCCGTCTGTTCACAACGCTCATTCGCTTTGATGCGGTGTACGTTGGTCATTTCAAGTGCAACATCCGAAGGCTGTGCGACTACCCCAACCTGTGGGCCTACACCCGCCACATCTACCAGATGGACGCAGTGCGTTCGACCGTGGATTTCAGCCATATCAAACAGCATTATTACGCCAGTCATCTCGCCGTGAACCCGACCGGCATCGTGCCGGCAGGGCCTGAGCTGGACTACGATGCACCGCATGGACGTGGGTGAGCTCGCTTTGTCTTCCAGACCAACGCCGCCCGATTTCGGCCCAAATCGTTAAACTTCGAGCGTTGCTGAAAACGGTGTCGAAAAGCCTTTGTGGAACAATGACCGCCAAGGAGGCGTCGTCATATGTCCACGGGAGCGAACCGCAAACCGCACACGGCGGTCTTGTCTTCAAGCGCTGCGTTGCTGGTCGCGCTGGCCATCGGTCTTGCTGCCGACAGCCGGGTCACGACGTCAGACGGCGGCCTCGAGCATGACTATTCCGGCGGCCAGGTCGCCCGCCTCATCAACGAAACCGCTCCCGACTGGTTGGTGATTCCGCCGCGCTCATCTTTTCCTGTCGTCAACAGGATCGGATCGCAATCCTCAGCGAGCCGCGTTGTTCACTACCGCACCCTTGCCAGCGAGGCCGAGATCACGGCCTTCCACAAGGTCAAACTGGCCTGGAAAGGCATGCAATGGCTCGACATCGACCCTGTGCCCGGCGATCATCACACACCGCTAGCCGTTCGGATCGGTCACTCAAGCAATGGCGGTGAGCGGCTGCACATCACCATCCGCAAGGCAGGGGCTGTCAACCTTGTCGAGATTCTTATCGCCGGCATGGATGAATCCGAAACGGCGCGCTTGACGCAGTAGTGTAATTCGCCGCAGCATCCCGGACCCGTTCGCAACAGACAGGAATCCGCCATGCCGCTTCCCGAATTCTTCATGATCGATGGCGCCCCCCAGCCGGTCGCGACCTTTTCCCATGCCAGTGAGATCGACGGCTGGGTGTTCCTGACCGGACAGATGCCAACCTTTCTTGGCGAGCCGAACCGCCCGTTGCCCGACGGCATAGAAGCCCAGACACGGCGGGTAATGGACAATCTGATCATCGTGCTCGACGGCATGGGGCTAGGGCTGGAGAACGTCGCCCAGGCGCGGGTCTACATCACCAACTTCGAGCGCGACTATGAGGCGATGAACCGGACTTACAAGTCATACTTTGCCGAAGGCAAACTGCCAGCGCGCACCTGCATCGGCGTCACCGGCCTGGCTGTCGGAGCGCTGGTCGAAATCGACATGATCGCCCGCCGTCCGTGATTACCTGGGCATGCGGTTCCAGGCATCGAGCGCAGCGATTTTGTAGGCCTCGGCAAGGGTCGGGTAGTTGAAGGTGTTCTCGACAAAGTAGTCGAGCGTGCCCTTCAGGTTGAGCACCGCCTGACCGATGTGAATGAGCTCGGTGGCGCCTTCGCCGACGATGTGGCAGCCGAGAAGGCGCCGGGTCTTCAGCGAGAAGATCATCTTCATCATGCCGAAGTTGAGCCCCATGATGTGGCCGCGCGAGGTCTCGCGGAATCGGGCGATGCCGGTTTCATAGGCTATGCCGCGCTCCTTGACCTCCTGTTCGCTCATCCCGACGGTTGAAATCTCCGGCACCGCGTAGATACCATAAGGGAAGTACTCAGGCGGTTCCTGGGCCTGCAAGTCAAAGGCGTGGCAGGCGGCGATCCTGCCTTGCTCCATTGAAGTCGAAGCAAGGCTGGGAAACCCGATTACATCACCGGCGGCGTAGATGTGGTCAACATCGGTCTGGAACGTTTGGGAGTTGACCGCTACGCGGCCACGGTGGTCGACTTCCAGCCCACAGTTTTCCAGCCCCAGAACGTCAGTAGCACCGACCCGGCCGGCGGCGAACAGCAAGCTGTCGGAGCGCACCTGGCGTCCGTCTTCCATCCGAACAACACAAGCGTTATCCAGCCGCGTGATGGTTTGCGCCTTGCAGCCTAACCGGAGCACGATGCCGCGGTCACGCATCTGGTGCATGAAGTCCTCGATGATCTCGCGGTCGATGAAATCAAGGATTTGATCGCGCGGCTCGATCACCGTCACATGAATGTCGAGGGCATTGAAGATCGTCGCATACTCGATGCCGATCACCCCGGCACCGATGATGGTGATGTTGCGCGGAACATCGTGCAGGTCGAGCACCTCATCAGTGTCGAGAACCTTTTGCCCGTCGAACGGCACATAGTCCGGCCGGAAAGGACGGGTGCCGACGGCGAGCAGAAAGCGGTCGGCGGTGATTGAAATCGGATCGGCATCATCGCTGGTGATCAGCACCGTGTTGGGGTCGCTGAACCGGGCTTCGCCGGCGATGACCGAGACGCGGTTGCGAGAGAACTGGTGCTGCAGAACTTCGACCTCGTGGTCGAGGGTCATCAGCAGCCGGGCGCGCAGGTCGTCTGCCGTGATGTCCTGCTTGACCCGGTAGGAGCGGCCATAAAAGCCGCGCTCGCGCCAGCCGGACAGGTTAAGCACGGTTTCGCGCAAGGTCTTCGAAGGGATCGTGCCCGTATGCACCGAAACTCCACCGACCCGGCGGCCCTTTTCGACCACCAGCACGTTCTTGCCAACCTTGGCTGCTTGAATGGCCGCACGGCGTCCGGCAGGCCCTGATCCGATGACGATCAGGTCATAGTGGTCGTTGGCTTTTGTCATGACGGATCAACGGGTTCCGCAATGAGGTCGTAATCTGTGGCGTCGGTAACATGTACACGCACCAGGTCGCCTTGGGCGAGCCCGGTTGCGCCAGGTAGAAGCACGTTTCCGTCAATTTCGGGGGCATCCCATGGAGAGCGGGCGATAGCTTCGCCCTGGCCTACGTCGACTTCATCAACGAGAACATAGACACGGCGGCCAATCTTGTGCTGTAGGATGTCTGCGCTGATCTCGGCCTGCACCTGCATGAACCGGTGCCAGCGCTCCTCCTTGACCTCTTCAGGCACATGGCCGGGCAAATCATTGGCGCGAGCACCGTCCACCGGTTCGTACTTGAAACAGCCGGCCCTTTCGATCCGCGCCTCGCGCATCCACTCAAGCAGGCACTCGAAATCCTCATCCGTTTCACCGGGAAAGCCGACGATGAAGGTCGAGCGGATGGCGAGGTCGGGGCAGACGCCGCGCCACGCCGCCAGCCGGTCGAGCACCTTGGCCTGATTAGCCGGCCGCCGCATGGCTTTAAGGACCGATGGGCTAGCGTGCTGGAACGGAATGTCGAGATATGGCAGCACGCTGCCTTCGGCCATCAGTTCCACCACCTTGTCGACGTGCGGGTAGGGGTAGACGTAGTGCAGTCGGACCCAGGCGCCGAGCGAGCCCAGTTCCTTTGCCAGATCGTAAAACCGGGCGGAAATCTCGCGGCCATGCCACTTGCTTGCCGCGTAGTTGATGTCCAGGCCATAGGCGGAGGTATCCTGTGAAATGACCAGCAGTTCCTTGACACCTGCCCTGACCAGCCTTTCAGCCTCATAGAGCACCGACGCCGCTGGCCGACTTGCCAGATCACCACGCAATTCTGGGATGATGCAAAATGTGCACCGATTGTTGCAACCGTCTGAAATTTTTAAATAAGCGTAGTGGCGCGGTGTGAGCTTGAGCCCTTGATCGGGCACCAGGTCGAACTTTGGATCGTGCGCCGGCGGTACTGCATTGTGAACCGCGTTGACCACCGCCTCGTACTGGTGCGGTCCGGTGACCGCCAGAACGTCGGGATGGATATCGCGAATGGCCGCTTCATCGCCGCCCATGCAACCGGTGACGATAACTCGGCCGTTCTCTGCAATCGCCTCGCCAATCGCCTCCAGCGACTCCGCCTTGGCGCTGTCGAGAAACCCGCAGGTGTTGACGATCACTGCATCGGCCCCGGCATAATCCGGCGAAATCACATAACCCTCGGCTCGCAACTGCGTCAGGATACGTTCGGAGTCCACCAACGCCTTGGGGCAACCGAGACTGACGATACCGACTTTCGGGAGGGGTGCGGGCATTGATTCCTGCTAGCGGGGCGAATATGCAGTTTGTATGAAGCGCCGCTCTCATTAGCGCAGGCCAACTGTTCCTGCAATCATGTCAAGGATTTGTCATGGACACATCGCGCGAACGGGCAAAGAGCCTGAGTTGTTGGTCGGGGCCGGTCGATCCGCAACCGCTCAAAGGCGGCCTGAGCAATGAGAGTTTCACCGTCGTCGATGGTGGTGAAACGTATGTCGTGCGCTTCGGCACGGACGTGCCCGTGCACCACGTGTTCCGTGACAACGAGGTGATGGCCTCACATGCGGCGTTTGAGGCCGGGTTTGCCCCTGAACTGGTTCATGCCGGTGAAGGTGTTACGGTTTTCCGGTTCATTTCCGGCAAGACATTCGACGAGGCCGATGTCAGGGCGAACATCGAACGTGTCGCAGCCCTGGTTCACAACTTTCATAACGAAATGCCACACCACGTTTCCGGCCCTGGCCGGTTTTTCTGGCCGTTTCATATGGTACGCGACTATGCCCGGACGCTGAAGGCCGGCAACAGCCGGATGGTGGGCGAGATACCCGGCTTCCTGACGCTCGCCGACGAACTCGAAGCCGTACAACCTGCCATGCCGATCATTTATTCCCACGATGACTTGCTGCCGGCCAACTTCATTGACGACGGCGAAAGGCTCTGGCTGATTGATTTTGAGTATGCGGCCTTCTCGACACCGATGTTCGATTTGGCCGGTGTATCCTCCAATGCCCAATTCGGCGAAGACGAGGACAAGCGTTTGCTGAGATCCTATTTCGGCAACGCACCGAATCAAGCGCTGCAAAGGGGGTTTGGTGCAATGAAATGCGCCTCCCTGCTGCGCGAGGCGATGTGGAGCATGGTGTCTGAACTGCATCTGGACGCGCCAGGCGTTGATTATGTTGCTTACACCGATGAAAACCTCGAACGCCTCGATCAGGCCGTTGCTGCCTACAAGGCCAGGTTCTAGCAATGGTGTTGCCAACCCACGCCCAGGTTGTCGTCATTGGCGGCGGTATTATCGGCTGTTCCACCGCCTATCATCTAGCCCGGGACCACAACGCGGATGTCGTGTTGCTGGAGAAGGGTAAGCTGACGAGCGGTTCAACCTGGCATGCCGCCGGATTGGTCGGCCAGTTGCGTTCATCGGCCAGCATAACCCAGGTGTTGAAATACTCCGTCGGCCTTTATGAAACACTCGAAGCCGAGACCGGACTGGCCACTGGCTGGAAACAGAATGGTGGGCTGCGCCTGGCCTGCAACGAGGAACGCTGGATCGAGATAAAACGCCAGGCGACGACGGCCCGTAGCTTCGGCCTGGAAATGGAACTGCTGAGCCCGACCGAAGCCAAGACGTTGTGGCCGATGATGGATGTCAGTGACCTGGTAGGCGCGGCCTTTCTGCCGACTGACGGCCAGGCGTCGCCATCCGATATCACCCAATCGCTCGCCAAGGGCGCGCGCATGCACGGCACCAAGCTGTTCGAGGGTGTGACCGTGACGGGTATCGCAACCGAAAACGGCCGCGTCACCGGCGTTGAGACTGACCAGGGCACAATCGCGACCAGCCGGGTCGTCAATTGCGCCGGCATGTGGGCCCGCGATATCGGCGCCATGGCTGGCGTCACCGTACCGCTGCAGCCGGTGCAGCATCAGTATATGGTTTCCGAACCGATCGACGGCATAACAGCTGACCTGCCGACCCTACGCGATCCAGACCGGCTGACATACTTCAAGGAGGAGGTCGGCGGCCTGGTGATGGGCGGTTATGAGTTCAACCCGATCGCCTGGGCCGACAGTGGTATCCCGGATCAGTTCGAGTTCCAGCTTCTGGAGGAAAACTGGGAGCATTTCGAACAATTCATGGGCTCGGCCATTGCCCGCGTGCCTGCCTTCGAGACCGCCGGCATCAAGCAACTGATCAACGGTCCAGAGAGTTTTACGCCGGATGGCACCTACATCATGGGCGAGGCACCGGAAGTTGCCGGGTTCTTCGTCGGCGCCGGGTTCAATGCCTTCGGCATCGCATCAGGCGGCGGGGCAGGGTGGATGCTTGCCGAATGGGTGATGACCGGAGAGCAGCCGCTCGATCTGTGGAGCGTCGACATCCGGCGGTTTTCAGCCTTGCACACGGACCGCGACTGGGTGCGCCAACGTACCCTGGAGGCCTACGGCAAACACTACACCGTCGTCTTTCCGCACGAGGAGTACAAGAGCGGCCGGCCGCGCATCGTCTCGCCACTTTATGACCGGCTGCAGGCGCGGCGGGCGGTGTTCGGCTCCAAGCTTGGCTGGGAGCGTCCCAACTGGTTCGCGCCAGCAGGCATCGAGCCGTGTGATGACTATTCGATGGGCCGCCAGAACTGGTTCGAGCATGTCGCGGGGGAGCACAGGGCTGTGCGCGAAAGGGTAGGGCTGTTCGACCAGTCGTCATTCGCCAAGTTTGAACTCTCAGGCAAAGACGCTTGTGAGGCCCTGTCGTGGATCGCCGCCAACAACGTCGACGTCGCGCAAGGCCGCGTCGTCTACACTCAGATGCTCAACTCACGCGGCGGTATCGAGTGCGATCTGACAGCGGCGCGAATGGCTGGTGACAGGTACTACATTGTCACCGGAACCGGTTTTCGTACCCACAATTTCAGTTGGATCCGTCAGCACATCAAGCCGGGACTTGATGCCAGCCTGCGCGATGTAACCGAGGCCTATGGGACACTGTCGCTATTCGGACCACGCGCCCGCGATGTCCTCAATGAGCTGACAAACGACGATCTGACCAATGACGGTTTTGCGTTCGGACACATGAGGGAAATCTCCATTGCCGGTCACTGCGTGCGTGCCTTGCGCATCACCTATGTCGGTGAACTCGGCTGGGAACTGCACATGCCCATTAATGCGACCGGCGAGGTGTTCGATGCGCTGTTCAACGCTGGCAAACCGCACGGACTCGCGCTGTGCGGTTATCGGGCGATCGAGTCGCTTAGGCTGGAAAAAGGTTACCGCGCCTGGGGCAGCGACATCACGCCAAATGACTCTCCGTTCGAGGCAGGGCTTGGCTGGGCTGTGAAGATGAAATCTGGCCAACCGTTTCTTGGCCGCGAGGCGGCGCGAGAAGCTGCGAGCTCACCGCTCGAAAAAATGTTGATTTGCTTTACCGTCGACGACCCTGAGGTGACCTTGCTCGGCCGTGAGACCATCCTGCGCAATGGCGAGCCGGTCGGGTATCTTTCAAGCGGCGGTTTCGGTCATACCATCGGCAAGCCGATCGGCTACGGCTACGTCAGGCATGAGCAGGGCGTTGATCACGAGTACGTGTTCAACGCTGACTATGCCTTGGACGTTGCAACAGAGCGAAAGCGCTGCAAACCGCACCTAACATGCCTGTACGACCCGGAAAACAGCCGGATCAAGTGCTGATCCCTCGTTTTGCGAATGGCGCATGGTTAATCGGGCATCAAGATTAACCGCAGGTTTTGAGCGCCGTTCCAGCGACTTTTTCAACCGCTCGTGTGCGATAACGAACCAAATTGGCATGGACGATGAGGTTCACTATGGGGTGGGTTGCAGGAAAGCTAAGACAACTCCAGGATGATACATCCGGCGCTGTTGCGATTGTGCTGGCCGTGATGGGCATACCATTGTTCTTGGCGGCCGGTGTGGCGATAGACTACGCAGAAGTCTCACGCGTCAAAGCCAAACTGCAAAGTGCAGCAGACGCAGCTGTTCTCGCCGCCGCTGCGCCTAAGAAGGTTACAGACTCTGAACGTAAGACCATCGCTGTCAGGTTTTTCGAAGCCAATGTCGAAAGAGACAACCTTGGGGCCATTGCAACGCCCAACGTAACCGTGACCGAATCTTCGGTGAAGATCTCTGTTGACACCCAGTATCCGGCACGTTTTATGCGTATCGCAGGTTTCACGAACCACGAAATTGGAGCCAATTCGACCGCCTTCGTTCCCGGGGAGAAGAAGGCAGAGCTGGCTTTGGTGCTGGATTATTCAGGGTCGATGAATTCCAAGGGCAAGTATCAGGCTATGCGTGACGCCGCCATCAACATGATTGATATCTTGACCGATGATGGCACGAAAACCGATACGTTGAAATTCGGCCTGGTGCCGTTCTCACACCATGTCTACCTGTCGCTGCCAGGCGAGCACGTCGCCGGGGAACTGGCCGGCACCACCTGGACCAACTGCACCCAGGACCGCAAATATCCTTACAACGTTGAAGATAGCGTGCCGGACCCGAGTAATGTCGACACCTTGTGGGGTATGACGACGGGCAACGGATATGGTCGCGGCGCCTATTCCCAGTGTGGTCCATATTTGAGCAACAATCTCATCGTAAAGCCACTCACCAACAATGCAAATGAAGTCAAGGCGCAGTTACTGTCAATGTCACCGCACAGCCTGACGCATATTGCGTTGGGCACCGAATTCGGTTGGGCGCTGCTGTCACCCGGCGCGCCATTCACTGAAGGCGCCCCTTACACCGACGAAGACACAAAGAAATACCTGGTCGTCCTGACTGACGGCGTTCAAACGCAGGATGCGTGGGGGCCCGGGAAGTGGCGGTCGAGAGAAATCGGCGAAGCCAACCTTGAAGAAATGTGCACCAATATCAAGGCTGAAGGCATCACGATTATCACAATCGCGTTTGATCTCAGTGACTTGTGGACTGAGCAGCGCCTGAAGAACTGCGCCAGTTCGCCGGACGACTTCCACGATGCTGACGGCAACGCGCAACTGGCGGCCTCATTCGAAGCGATTGCCAACAAGCTCTACGAGCAGGTGCGCATTCTTAAGTGACCCATTGTGTGCCGCCGGCGTTGGGAAACCAACTGGAGACCTCTGACAACCTCCCATTCTCGTCATTGACTGGCTTGTCCCAACGATGACGGTGTCCGGAGGCACCCAGCTTGCCTCAGGATCAAGTGGGCACGGGCTCGGGGGTCAGCTACTTCGCAAGACAAGTCCATTCCGCACCTTGCGAGCCGCTTACTTGGAAGCCGAGCGAGTAGCAAATCTTCTCAAATTGCGCGCGCGTCATGAAACCGAGGAAGTCCATGGGCTGAACATGGGCGTGGCGTGACCATTGTTCGAACTGGCCGGCATAGGGATCACTGCTGATGCTGATGTTGCCGGACGCATTGCTGCGGTGTGAGAAAACCGGTTGATGCTGCTGCGCGCTCGACATTTGCGCGGAAGCTACACAGCCCGCAGATGCCAGCGTCAACGCACAAGAAGTCTTCGACGCCGCGCGTCCTGCCCCGGCTGCAGAGACCACAAGGGCGCCGCTATGCCCGGAGACCCTATTGCGCAGTTCAGCCTTGGTTCCAGATCCAAGATAATAACGCAGGTACATCCGCTGACCCGGTCCGAACTTTGGTGCAGCGGTGACAGAGATCACGTAGAAATCCCGTCTCTTTTGATGCTTCTTTCCTCCAGCGACCCCGTAGCGAACACGCACCGGTGTCTTTCTACCGACAAATGACTTGACCTGTCGCGGGAACACCAGGGCAAACGATTCCGGCCTGTGACCCGACGACCACTGGGCCACGCCGTGGGCACGATCGGGACCTGTCGTCTCGCCCTGTTGGAACCGTGGCAAATGGTAGATTGTGCCGTGACCCGGCAAGTCCAGTTCGTCGAACAGCGTAGAGCGTACACCGCCCCATGGCGCGTTGATCCACGTGTACGTGCTGCTGCCCAGATTGAAGACAAGGTTCTCGACGCGCAGCAGGTCGCCGGTGCTGACCGACAATCGGGTAATGACCATGACGTCGGATCTCAGCCGGTCCGGGACATGTCCCTGCTGGGGCCAACTGACGATGTACAAAAACCGGCCGGTTTGGTCGGTCTGCCAGGATACCAATGGAGAATAGTGGTTGCGCGTGCCTTGCACTTTCCGGTCCGCATAGGAGCCTGCCTGATGAATGAAATCAGGATTTTTTGCGCGCCAGCCACCTTCCTTGCGCTTTTTGCCTTCGCCGTGTTTGGTCAGGACAAACTGAAACACATCATCGACATACTGCGAAAACCAGTTGGCTTGTGGCGGCATATATTGTGTACCGCCCGCCTCCCAGGCATACACATTGCCACCCGATGCAATGTGGGCCCGCGCGGCGTTCACGCCTTTTCCCAAATCTATGGAAAACGCGCCGACTATTGCCCGATTGCGCTTCACGAACGCAGGTGCCCATTTCAAAGGCAATGAGTGCTCGGCAATGATCCCCACATCACGTTCGCCGGCCAGCTCCAGGGCATTCTCGAGAAACATCGCGTGCAGCTGATCGTTGCGGCCATCGACCAGCTGGCTGGCAACATCGGCCCGTGCTCCTTGGCTTAACAGCGCGACGCCAAATAAGCCGATCAGCGAAAACAGTTGGACAAGCATCCAGACCGTAGTCTTGCGCGTCATACACCCCCGGCACTTGCCCATTCGCTTACTTCCTTTAGTCCATCTTCAAATGACATTTGCGCAGACCAGTTGAGCAACTCCCTGGCCCTTTCGACGTCTGCAACGGCATACCGTACATCGCCAGAGCGGAAGTCACCACTGATGCGCAACCGATCCTCGTCACAGTCGAAGTTGTTCAACAACACAAGTGCCATTTCCAGAATGGAGGCGGCCTTTCCGGAGCCGATGTTGACAGGCGTAGTGCCGATCTGCAGATCCTGATTGGCCAGGATTGCCAAGGCATTGACGACATCGCTGACATGCACGAAATCGCGCATGATGTTTCCGTCTTCGTAGATATTCAGAGTCTTGCCGGCCATGATCTGCTCACAGAAGATCGAGATGACGCCGGTATAGGGGTTTCGCAAGGATTGGCCAGCCCCGTAGACATTCTGAAATCTCAGGCTATTGACCTCAACATCAGTTCCGTCGAAACATTGCTGCAGAAGATCTTCCTGCATGAGTTTGGTTGAGGCATAAACTGAAGCCGGGCGCGGCGCCAGATCTTCAGGTGTTGCGACCGGAGTCAATGTCCTGCCATCTCGGGATTTTACCGCAAAATCACCTGCCGACATGTCTTCCGAGCGGCGTGGCTCCCCGCACACCACCTTGCCATCGTCCAAATATCCGCCTTCACCATAGACCGCCCTTGACCCGGCAAGGACTATGCGGCGTACCGCCTTGCCTGATTTGCGGACAGCCTCCACCAGATTGGTCGTTCCTATCACATTCACCTGGCAGTAGCGGGTCGGTTCATCCCAGGACTGTCCCGTGCCGGTTTCCGCGGCGAGGTGATAGATGATGGTCGGTTTGAAGTACCGGACAACGTTTTCCAACTCGGTGAAATTCGCAACATCGCCACGAACGTTGTTCAGTTCGCTGGCACAAGGCGTGAGCCCGTGCACTTGCGGATGGAGATTGTCAAAGGACAAGACCTCAGCTTGGTCCGAAAGCTTTCTGGCCAGGCGCGAACCAATGAAACCGGCACCACCGGTGATGAGAACTCTGTCGTGGTCAGCAGTCACAGCGTGGGCTCCGTCGAAATAGTATGCTGGCGGGTGAAGTTAATTCTGTCGTACACGAGTACACGTTAGGTACGGAGCAGCCGTTTGAACTGCAGACGCAGAAATCTTGGCGCTTCGATAAATGCCGCGCGCCCAACCCGCAAGAACGGTTTGATTGCATTCCACAACGAGGGATGATTCCGCTTGATCTTTGTCCTTGCAGTGCGCCAACGATGCCATAGCGACTGCGTGAACGGCACGACCGGTTTGAACGCGGAATCAGCAATCTTGACCTGTTGACGAATGTCCGCTGACGGAAAAGCCGCCGACAGCCGTTGAAGCTTGAACTGCAATTTGACGTAGTTCCGCTCAGCCTGCCGGCGGTTGGCAACATGCAACACCCGAAACCCTTCTGACTGTGCCACATACCCAATCAGCCGCTCCATGATATGTGCCAACCCGCCGTCGACATGGTTCGGTTCAGGATTGAACTCATCCCAGCGCCATCGTTCGGCAAACATCGGAAGCAGGGCCTTCGGGCGAAACCAGAACATCGTACCGTAGGGGGCAACGGGCGTGTGATCGTCGAGTTTAACTTTCAGACCAAGCCTTTCAGCTGTCTTTGAGACACCGATGCGGTTTGTGAACCAACTATGCCCCAGTGTTCCGAACCCTATGTGAATCGTAGGCGGCAGGACGAGGCCAATCTTCGGATTCTGTTCGAACAGTCTCACAATGCGTTGCACGAATGCCCGGTTCTTTATGAGATTCTCGAGCAGGTGTTCACGGAACGAGTTTGAAATGTGCGGCGCGACTTGCGGGGACTTCTTTGAATGCAGCCTCAAGGCGACATCAATATCCTCACCCAGGAACTCTTCGCGAAACGTTATAAACAGAGACGACATGTCCCTGCCTTGGTTTTTCTCAACGACCTTGATCTTGTAGTTCGCGACCTTCTTGGCCTTAATGGCGTTTTCGACATACTTCGCGCCGTCCTCGGAAGCGACGGATACAAGAAGTGTTGAGTTAGCAGGCATCAGCCTAAAGTGCTTGAGCACTTCGTGAATGAATTCGCTGTAATAGACGTGGCAGACCATGGCCGCACGAGAAGTCAGCTTTTCCGATTTGCGCTTGATTTCATCATGATCGATAATCGTCAGCTCTTCGAATTTCGCTTCGATATCCCTGAGCGAATTGCTGCGCAGAATAACGTCCCAAACCATGTCGACGTCGTAATCGGTGTACTCAGCAATTGCATCCAGTGTCCGGCGCCCATCCAGGGTTTCCATCTCGAACACCAGCGGGTCGAGCAGGAGAAAAGACCGGTGCAGGAAGGGATGACCTTGTTCTATCAATGCGCCCGATTCGAGAAGATGCGGCTGTTGCGAAATCGTTTCGAACCGCGATGAAAAGCAACCGAAAGACCATCGGTCGGACGGCTCACCAAGCGCCTTTGCCAAGGCAGCCTCTGCTTTTGGTAAACCTGCACCAATTGCGCTGTTCTTGTGCTGAGCCAAGATGCTTTGCACCAACCCGGTTGCCCACAATTCCGGCGAAATCTGCAGCCAACTGCTTTCGCAGACCAGTTCCAGTCCGTTCCCGCCGCCACCGCTTCTTGCCAGCATTGGGTGGGAGCTGAATGCGGACATCATATCATGGCCAGATTCATTTCTCGCCTGGATCAAGCTGGTCAGCGATTGCATCGGGCCGATCAGGGACACATCGCACAGCAAGACATCACCAGTGACGTCTTTGCCGACATGTTCGGCGGATTGTGCGTAGAAATTGAGCCGGCCTGTTGTTCCCGATGCGCCGATGATTTCGTCTGCGAACTCCGCATAGCCGGGTTCACGACCGTAGGCGTCAATCTGAGCTTGAGGCACGACAAGAAGGGTTCTTGTGCATACTTCCCCCAGAGCCTTTAGCAGATACTGGTCTTCAGGCGCGCGGATATGTTGCTCGTCAGCAGATGTGACACACAGCACGGCAACATCAATCTGTGGCTCGGATAGTCCTGCCTTGATATTTGCGGACTCGTTCATTGCAGCTCGGTCAGTTCGATTTTCTTTTCGTAGTAGTCAAGCAATGCCGCAACAATCGGCTGGGCAGCCAATGCATGGTCATCATAGTACGGCAGAATTGCGGCCTCGTTGAGAAACGGCTCTGCTGCATCTTCCTCAGGATAGATCAGACCTGACAATCGCTCGCGGATTTGCCCTTCCAACGTCTGCATCACAAAGGTGTCGCGCGGAACGGTGATTTGCTTTCGCGCATGTTTGGCGTAGGTCTGGATGACGCTGACAATCTGCTGGCGTTCGTTCGCGTTCGTTCCTCTTATGAACTTGTGCCGCAACTCCGGACCAACATGTGGAGCACCATTCGCTTTTCGTGCTGTAAGCAAGCGAAGGAACTCTGTCAGTTCAATAGGGTAACTTTGGTTCGACCTCGCTTTTTCCTGCGCCTTCAAGTTCTGCAGACCCAGCACCGACTGCGCAAAAACCTCAAAAATGTCCCCGTTCTTTCTTCGAATTGCTTCCACCAGCAAAATGTGAAGCTGACTGTCATCCATCTGCAGCAAGGGATCCAGATCAACCATGGAGTTGACAATCCTTGACTTCAAAGGGTCATTGAAGTTGTTCGCAAAGCGTTGCGGCAGACTGGCCGGGCAACCTTGCTTCACTTCCTCCGCCCAGTATGAGTAGAACAGACTGACGGGGTCACGGACGGCATAAACCAGGTGAATCTCTGTCTGACCCAGCAGTTCCGACAGCTTGCGGAACTGCTCCGGTTTCCATCGACAGAAGCCTTCTGCAGAAAACACAATGCTTGCATCGCCAGCTTCGTCCCGCACGCCTTCAGTCAATTCCGCAAAGTGCTTGCCATCCGAATTGAGGTATTCAGAATAGTTGTGAGCGAGGTCATGGTGCGCACGTTGGTCGAGCATGCCGACCGACGGGTAGCACCAGCCCAACGTCTTCAACTCGTCCCGCTTTGCAAACAGATTATGTTGGATGTACGTGGTTGCCGTCTTGTGTGGACCTATGTGCAGAACCAGCAAAGCTCAACCCTCACTCTTAGTCATTTCAGTCAACCTGACATTCCAGATGCGAACAACCCGCCGCACCATATTCTCACCAAGCGGCGTCATACCTCGCGGTGACATGGCATCCTCGAACCCCGGCGAGCCCTGTTCTGTCACGGCATTCAATCGCTTAACGGCAGGATCCAAAGACCGGCAATCATGCCATCCATCTTCGTATTCGCACGGCATATCCGCCCACCCAGACCCCCGCATACAGGGTCGGAAATGGCAAAAACAGCAAAATCGGTTCACCGGCTCTAAGCGGGAAATTCCACGCGGCAGGCCCCCAAGATTTCACTGGGGTTCAATACGAAAAACGCCGAATGCGTGTCAATCCCCATAGCCGGATGCTGAACATGTTCAATGGACAAAAAGTACTGTTGAAACGCTGGAAAATCTCCGCAGGTTCACCGCTGCGATCGTGGGGCGCCTTGAAAACTGTGACACGCATTACACATCCGCCGGTATCCTGTATGATTGCCCACCAATAATCGGAGCACCAGAATGAACGTAGTTTTCATTTCGATTGACGACCTCAACGACTGGGCCAACGTCTTTACCGCTTATCCGGGTGCCGTCCACACACCCAACATCGATCGCCTGATCGATTCGGGCGTGAGTTTTGAGAATGCCTACTCACAGGCTGCGGTGTGCAACGTCTCGCGAACCAGCGTTCTTTCAGGACAGGACCCGACGACGACCCAGGTGCTGGACAACAGCACCGACTGGCAGGACAAACTTGCCCCCTCGATGACGCTGCCCGCGTTCATGAAAGACGCCGGCTACTACAGCGCCGGCGCGGGTAAGCTGTTCCATAAGACGTTCATAGAAAAGTCGATCCGCGACCAATTGTTCGACGAGTATCAGGCCGCAACGGGAGCGCGCAGCTTTCCAGACGATGAAGCCGGGCACACCACGGTAGGAGATTTTCAGGGCGGCGTGTTCGACCCTTCCGGCGGCAGGTTTCTCGACGATGCTGCGACGGCCGCCTTTGCGGAGAACTTCCTTTCCAGTGCCCAAGCAGATGCTGGCCCGTTCATGCTGTCTCTTGGGTTCATCCGTCCGCATCTGGATTGGGTCGTGCCACAAGAGTATTTCGATCTTTATCCCCTTGAGGAGATTGTCCTTCCGGGCAAGATTGATCCGGTTACCGGTTTGTTTGTCGCCCCGGACGGTACCCCAGACATCGATTCGAGCCAAAAGTTCTTCGAACTCCTGGACGACAATAAAAAAGGTACTCATGGCGAGATCGTTACAGAGGATGCCTGGAAGCTCCTCGTACAGGCTTATCTGGCGAGCATTTCGTATATGGATCATCAGCTGGGCCGTGTCCTCGACGCCATTGATGCAAATGGCCACACCAACGACACAATGATCGTCGCCTGGAGTGATCACGGGTACCATCTTGGCGACCGTGAGCAGCTTTGGGGCAAGTTCACCCTCTGGGAAGAGGCGGCGAAGGCTCCGCTCGTGATCAAGGTTCCCGGGGTAACCGACAAGAGTACCAATCCTGCTGATCACTACACCTTGAAGCCAGTCGAATTGCTCGACATCTACCCGACAATTCTTGAACTTGCAGGTATCGCTCCCTCACAATGGCCGCCGCATCTTGAGGGCCAAAGCCTTGCCCCGTTGGTGAACGGCACGGGAACAATTAACAAACCGGCCTTTACCTGGATGTACGGCAGCTATTCGGTGAGAGACGGCAACTTTCGTTACACACGTTACGAGGACGGATCCGAGGAGCTCTACGATCTGGCGCAGGATCCCAGCCAGCTTGTCAATCTGGCCGGCGATGCCGCCTTTGCTGCAATCAAGGCCGGGCTGATCGCCGAAGTGAATGCCAGGTATTCGATTGTTCACGCAACAACGGATGGCGCCGTCGTGAACGGAACCGCCGGGGATGATATTTTTGTGCAGTTTGAAGCCGCAGCAACCTTGAACGGCGGCGCCGGCAACGATGTCTACTTCGTCAATGGCGACCTAAGGGACGAAACCGTTCCCGCCGGTCAGATCGAAGTCGTCATCAACGAGATGGCGGGGCAGGGGCGGGATGTCATCTTCTCCGGCTATGACTTCACGTTGCCGGACCATGTAGAGGATGCCATCGTGCGACCCGCCCCCTTCGCCGGGGGGTCGCACATTTCGGGAAATGCGCTCGACAATGTCATTAACGCCAACAAGCGGCATGACCAGTTGTTGGGCAGGCAGGGCAATGACACATTGACCGGCGGGGTCGGCAACGACGGCCTGTTCGGGCAAGCCGGGCATGACAGCCTGATCGGCGACGCGGACAACGACAAGCTGAACGGTGGCTTTGGCAACGACACATTGGATGGCGGCTCGGGCCTTGACTTCGCGCTCTTTGGCGGAGTGGTCGCAATTTCCGTCAACCTCAACATCTCGGGAGCGCAGAATACAGGCCAGGGAACGGATATTCTCAAACGCATCGAGAACCTCTCGGGCGGAACCAACAACGACAAGTTCATTGGGAATGCCGCAGCCAACGTTTTGCATGGCCTCGGTGGCGCAGATACGCTCGACGGTCGAAACGGCGACGATTCACTGCTCGGCGGGGGCGGCAATGACCGGCTCTTGGGCCGTGGTGGCAAAGACACCTTGCTTGGCACGACCGGCAACGACTTCCTCGCCGGCGGTAGCGGGAGCGACCGCCTGAACGGCGGCAAGGGCGTCGATACCCTGCAGGGCGACCAGGGCAACGACACCCTGATCGGCGGCGGATACGGGGACGTCTTTGTTTTCGCCAAAGGGTTCGGGAGAGATACTGCTCTCGACTACCAGCTCGGCATCGACCAGTTGCAACTCAACGATGCACTATGGGGAGGAGGGCTCACGGCCAAACAGGTGGTGAACATGTTCGGGATCACTACGCCAAAGGGCGTTGTTCTTGATTTTGGATCTGACGAACTGACCTTGAAGACACTGGCCAGCCTGTCATCGCTGCACAGCGACATCGTTATTGTCTGACGTCCAGCCGGCTACAAGGTCCTGAGGCTAGGCTTCTTCCGCTATCGTCTTCAGATATTTCCCATACTCGGACTTGGCCAGTTCTTCGGCCAATGCCCCAAGTTTGGCGCGTGAGATGAAGCCCATACGATAGGCGACTTCTTCCGGACTGGAAATGCGGAAGCCCTGACGCTGCTCGAGGGTGCGCACGAAGTTACTTGCGTCGGTCAGGGAATCCGGGGTTCCGGTGTCCAGCCAAGCAAAACCCCGCCCCATGCGCTCAACACTGAGCTGACCGCGCTCCATGTAGACCTTGTTGACATCGGTGATTTCCAGCTCGCCACGCGCCGATGGTTTAAGGTTTGCAGCGATATCGACAACCTGTTCGTCATAGAAGTAAAGCCCGGTCGCCGCCCAGTTCGACTTCGGCTGCCGTGGCTTTTCTTCCAACGACGTCGCCCGGCCTTCATCGTCGAATTCAACCACGCCGTAGCGCTCTGGATCACGCACCTGATAGGCAAAGACCGTCGCGCCCTGTGATCGCCCGGCTGCCCGCTCAAGCAACGGCGCAAGGTCATGCCCGTGAAAGATATTGTCTCCCAGAATTAACGCTGATGCTTGTCCGTCGACAAAATCAGCCCCAATTGTGTAAGCCTGCGCCAACCCGCCAGGCATGGGTTGCGCAGCATAACTGATCGACATGCCCCACTTGTTGCCATCACCCAACAAGTTCTGGAAATGCGGAAGATCATGCGGGGTCGAAATGAGCAGCACCTCGCGGATGCCCGCCAGCATAAGCGTCGACAGCGGATAGTAGATCATCGGCTTGTCGTAGACAGGCAGCAGTTGTTTGGAGATCGCTACCGTCATGGGATGAAGTCGCGTACCGCTGCCGCCGGCGAGAATGATACCTTTCATGACGAAAAAACCTCTTTGGGTCGGTTGTTATCGTAAAGTCCGGATGTGTTGCAAAGCGTCAGGCCAACAGCCGGGTCAGACACGCCCGTGTACCAATCTGCCAACTGGGTAGCCTGACATCGAAGACCGATGCCAGCTTGCTGCAATCCAGCCTGGAATTGGCCGGTCGTGCCGCCGGGGTAGGGTACTCGGCGGTTGTTATGCCCTGAACCGAAGCCGACGGCCCGCCCAGATCGGCTGACTGTGTGAAGATTTCGCGGGCAAATCCACACCAACTTGTCTCACCGGTTCCGGACAGATTGTAGATGCCCCACGGTGCGTGCTCGCGTTGCCATTCGTTGATTTGACCGGCCACATCAAGAAGAGCGTCTGCAATATGCGGCGCATAGGTCGGGTTACCAATCTGGTCATCGACCACGTTCAACTGTTGGCGAGTCTCTGCGAGCCGCAGCATTGTCATGAGAAAGTTGTGGCCAAAAGGGCTGTAGACCCAAGCGGTCCGCAGAATGATACTTTTGGGCTGCGCGTCCAGAACCGCCTGCTCACCGGCCAGTTTGGATTTCCCGTAGATACCCAACGGATTCGTTGCCATGTCCTCGGTGTAGGCTGAAGCCCCGGCGCCGTCGTAGACGTAGTCAGTGGACAGATGAATCAACGGCACATCCGCGGCATTGCAGGCTTCGGCAAGCATGCCCGGCCCTTCGGCATTCACCGCATAGGCCTGGTCTGGCTCGGTTTCTGCCTTGTCGACTGCGGTGTACGCAGCAGCATTGATGACGCAGGCAGGTTCGTTGGCGGCAATTGCAGATCGAATGCTGGCGGCATCCGTCAAATCAAACTGTGGGCGCCCTTGCGCGACGCACGTTACCGCCTTTGCTTCTGCCGCTTCGATCAGTGATTGAGCGACCTGGCCGGCATGCCCGACAACCAGAACCTTCATCATTTACCCTTCGGCGCCGAGGCTATCCGGCCTTGCGCTCAACCAGCCCGAGCCGTTGGCCCTGATATACATCCTGGATCAGGGGTTGCCACCAGGTTTGATTGTCCCGGTACCAGCGGATGGTTTTTTCCAACCCTGTCTCGAAGTTCTCCTGCGCCCGCCAGCCCAGCTCATTTTCCAGCTTGGTAGCGTCGATGGCATAGCGCTGATCATGCCCGGGCCGGTCGGTCACAAATTCGATCAATTCACGGCGCGGCTCTTCGGTTGGGGAGATGCCGTCGAGAAGGTCGCAAATCCCATGAACAACCTGCAGGTTTGTACGCTCATTCCGGCCGCCGACATTGTAACATTCGCCGACACGGCCGGTAGTCAGGATAAGATGCAGGGCGCGGGCATGATCATCGACATAGAGCCAGTCGCGCACATTCGATCCGTTGCCATAAACCGGCAGTGCTTTGCCGTGCATGGCATTGATGACCATTAGCGGAATGAGCTTTTCGGGAAACTGGTAGGGTCCGTAGTTGTTCGAGCAGTTGGAGATCAAGGCAGGCAAGCCGTAGGTTCGCTGCCAGGCTGTCACCAGGTGATCGCTGGCCGCCTTGCTGGATGAGTAAGGCGAGGACGGATCGTAGGGCGTGGTTTCTTCAAACAGGCCGGTATCGCCAAGCGAGCCGTAGACCTCGTCTGTCGAGACATGCAAAAATCTGAAGGCCTCCTTGCCGCCGTCATCCAACTCGCGCCAGTAGGCCAGGGCGGCCTCCAGCATTGTGTAGGTTCCCATGATGTTGGTGTTGATGAATTCGCCCGCACCGGTGATTGAGCGGTCGACGTGGCTTTCGGCCGCCAAATGCATCACACCATCCGGCTTATGGACCGCAAACACCTCCTGCATTGCCGCAAGATCGCAGATATCGGCCTTGATGAAACTGTACCGATTACTGTCGCTGATCGGATCCAGCGAGTGCAGGTTTGCGGCATAGGTCAGCTTGTCGACATTGACGACTTCGCAATCCGTCTCATTGATGAGATGCCGGCAAACGCACGAGCCAATGAACCCGGCACCGCCGGTGACAACAATCTTCATAATGGTTTCAGTCCCCTGTAAAGATCACCCGCTCACTTGATGCCGGTCGCCGCGTCATATGTGAAATAGGCGGGCAATTCGGCAAGACGAGGGTGTTTCTTGTCCTTTTCGGACAAGGTTGCGGTTTCCCCGTCAGGAACAGGCCAATCGATGTTGAGTGACGGGTCGTCCCATGCCAGGCCTGCATCATTGTCCGGGGCGTAGAAGTTGGTCACCTTGTAGAGGAATTCGGTATCGGGTTCCAGTGTGCAAAAGGCGTGCGCAAAACCTTTTGGCACCCAAAGCTGCTTCCAGTTCTCGGCGCTCAGAATTGCAGATACATGCTGACCGAAAGTCGGCGACCCATGGCGGATATCAACAACCACGTCGAGCACCGAACCCCGTGTCACCCGAACCAGTTTGTCCTGAGCAAACGGCGGCGTCTGAAAATGCAGCCCCCGAATGACATATGGATCGCGGGAAAACGAATGATTGTCCTGAACAAACGGGCCGGTAATCCCGAGGTCACCATAAGATTGAGAATTGTAGACCTCGGAAAAGAACCCCCGATCATCGCCGAACCGTTTTGGTTCGAGCAATAAGACCTCGTGGATGGCTAGACGGGTGTGTTTCATTTGAAAGCTTTTGTCCCTACTGTTTTGGTGCATGCATAGCCCGCGCCATTGGTTTAGGCAACGCGTTATGGGCATCAACAATGCGCCATGAGACGGCAAACCGTCTGCTGCTCGCGATTCGTCAAAGTGCCCCGGCCACAAACCTCGACGCCGTTCGACAGATCGCGTATGCAGTTCTCAACACATCAAGAAAGGCGGCAAAAACCTACCGATGAAGTCTGTATATATAACAGGGGCGTCGGGAGCGTTGGGTTCTGCATTCGCCGCGCATTTTGCGAAATTGAACGGTTACCGCACGGTCGCTGTATCGCGCAAACACTGCCCGGTCCCTATAGGTAGTTCGCTAGTGGAACAGGTCGTACCTACGCCTTTTGACGCTAACTGGTTAAGCGAAAATGATGAGAACGCAACATTGTTGCATTGCGCAGGTCTGTCCGATCCCCGTGTTCGGTTTTCCAATTTTGGCGAAGTTTTGCGCGAGCACGTTTTGCCGCACATCGACATGGTCGAGACGTTGCTGTCAAAAGGGTGGATTGGTCGGCTTGTTTTCATTTCTTCCGGGGGAACGGTTTATGGAGACGCTACCCAACTGCCAATCCCCGAAACTCACCCGACCAGTCCAAAGAGTTTCTACGGTTTGCACAAACTTTGTCTGGAACGGGCATTTGAACAGCTGTCTGCAGAGCGTGGCTTCGAACTAGTCATACTACGCGTTTCAAACCCGTATGGCAGCATGGTTACAAAGCCAACCCAGGGTGTAGTGCCAATTCTAATTAATTCCATCCGTTACAACGAAACTTTCCATATCATCGGCGAGGGCACAGCGGAGCGTGATTACATCGAAATTGGAGATTTATGCACGGCCGTGCAGCGGTCCGTGGATACGCCTTTGACTAAACCATTCGAAGTAATAAACATCGGCACAGGTGTTGGTGTAACCCTGAACAAATTGATCGAGATTGTGAGCACCTGTATGGGCAAAGCGCCCATTGTTGAACACGTGCCAGCCATGGACGACGTTCAATCAAACGTGCTTTGCTGTCGGCGAGCACACAACATCCTTGACTGGCAAGCGAAAACACCGCTCGAGGCCGGTGTGATGATGTATCTGGACCATCTTTTGTCCGAAGAGGGTATACAGGCCAATAAAAAGCATAACTCCAGTAGTCCTTGACTTTTGCATATAGCATAAGCCAACGATTGTGCGTATGATGCGGTCTCCTTGACGCGATCAATTGAGTATTAAAGCCAAGGATTCTCTTTTTGACGTAGGGGTCCGAAAGACTCACGTCAGAATGGCTTCTGAACAAGCACGACGTCTTGGAATTCGGGGCAGCGCCGACGAATCTCTACAATATTGATGAGACGTCCCCAGTTCCGCTCAATATAATCTTGTTTGTAGAATACGTTACTAGAGTAAGAGGCATCGCCATGCCAACGGAGAACCATTCTGTGGCCGGAAAAATTTCTGCTTTCGTCAAGTAATTGTGCACTGTCTGGATGCTCCATCGTAGGCCGCCATAACGGCCAATTCTCATTCATGTCTCGCAGGGTGCCTTCTGTATGCACCGTTATCCAAGCCAATCCACCCGGACGCAGCACTCGCATCAGTTCCATAAGCCAAGTCGTTTCCATGGCTTCGATGTGGGTGAAGACTGAAAAAGCCGAAACCATGTCCAGACTCGAATCCGGCAATGGAATTGAAGGAATGGAGTGATTCTGAAAGACACAGCAGTTGTCGGGAAGGTAGGTGTTACACCACTCAACGTGGTGACGATTTATGTCGCAACCAAATGTGCTGATTACCGGGTGTTGCACGGCAAAGTGCCTGATTACCCTGCCTGAAGCGCAACCAAAATCCAGATATCCCTCCACGGGGCAGTCGTATTTCGCTGCTGCTTCCAACAGCATTCCACAATCGCGCAAACCACTCGCCCAATAGCTGAAATGGTCTTCACCATAATAGCCTTCACGATGATCGATGAGCGGTAGGGGATGCTTGTCCTTGGCCAATGCACATCTGAAATCGAGATTGGCCCATATCTCCTTCCTGCTGTCGTTCTCGTACTGATCTGCCGCCGGTGCAAGAACCTCGAAGGATGCTTCGGTTGCAGAATTTAGAGTGATGTAGTTTTCCCAAATCTGCAAAACTCAACTCCCGGAATTGGTGAAACGATCATCTTTAAACAACATTCGGCAGGGCAATGAATTCCGAAAAACACTCATAGTCCTTGCCATAAAAATTGGTAAGCTTTTTCAACTCTCGTTTGGTAAGAACGTCTGGGTTCAGTTTTTCGCCACCAGTTTGAATTCTGGGAAACGTTATAGGTTGTCCAAGATACTCTGACAAAATCAATTCAAGTGAACTCAGGCTCCCGAGATCAAATAGGTGGTCAAAAAAACTTGATTCAAGCCCCAAATAACGAACCATAGGCGCAGAATGGTAAAATATCGAATGCGACGCTGTTCGGTATTCGCCGAAATTGGCAATAAATTCATGTATGTCTGGATTCGGTTTCAAACCACGAGCCAGGTTTTCATCACCTAAATGCTCGGCAGATAGTTCACGATAATAGTCGACTCGATTGCTGTAGCATGACAAGAATCGTGTGATTGGATCTCTCACCAAAGCCACCTTGAGATAATCGCCAAGATCAATCCTCTTGAAGTATTCGAAAGGGCGCGCCGGATATGCGACGGAATGGATGTGGCAATGCACACCGTTCGCATTGAAAGGTCGAAACGGGAATCCGTTTTCAACCTCAAACAGTGCCGTCTTTATGGAAGAGCATGCGATTTTCGGCACTGTGAAAAACGCAAGCTTTCGTTCCGGTATGATGACGGTCAACGTTTCACTGCCGTAGATTGTGATGAGTGCATGCAATGCACATCTATCCAGCCATGAGCAAGGTTGGGATCTCTGTCCTTCAAATCCAGGAAGTCGAGATAATTCTTCGAAATCTCCTCGAACGGTCGCCATCCATCTGCAGGCAATTCTCTGCCAAACAACCCACTCATATGGCAGTTGAATCGAGTTTCCACATACAAACCTTCCAAGGCTGGATTCGGCAGAGCGGTCCAGGGGTTGAGTGCTTGATTTACTATCTGCATTTGGTCATATCCCGCCGCAAATAGCTTGCCGATCATGCGCATGCCCGCCATCCCCGACACCTCGGCTGACACAAATGGGGGGCAATGAATGCATTCTAACTGGACTAACTGATCAACAAATATTTCGTCGACACCTTCAAGGTCGCACTTAATATAGTAGGGGATGCCATGCCTCTGGATGAGCCTTTCCAAAGTGGTCGTCCTGACAGATATCTCTTCAACCCCAAGGCCTTCCCGATCTGCATTGGCCTCAACGGCGCTGCTCCAATCGTCTTTTAACTCATTGACAAAGAATGAAATTTCAGATTCGTTGCCGTGCCAAAGCGCCTTATCCTCTATATCGAGTCGACCTTTACGGATTCTCTCGATGAGCAATGATCGTGCGCGGTCTACTAATTTTGGGTTTGCCTCGAGCGCAACCACACGAAACCCCTTGTCCAAATAATATTTGGTATCGAGCGCCGTGTGCATGCCCAGATCGAAAATCAGGTCAGATTGGATGCTGTCGGACGACGGCATTGTGTTCTCCAGGCCAATAGATGCTTACCGTGCTAAGAGGTCAGACTCTCGTGCCCGTGAAGAGGCCAAATTGTTCCTAGTTTGGCATTGACGTTTTCAGACACCGAACCAACTCTGCGGCGTTTGAAATGAACCGTATTCGGCACCGGTTTATGGGCTAATCCCCGAGCGATTGTCAAACAATTCCAATGCCAGTCCTCGTGACCAAATCCAATTGACATGTCGTTTGCCCTGAATGGATAGGTCCGATAAACCTCGGTGCGCGTGAACGTTAGTGCGTCCCAATAGTTTGCCCATCTAAGAAACTGCGGGTCAAATAGCGGCCCATCCGAATCAACATGCCACCAAAGATTGCGCTCGACCCCGAAAATCACGTTACATGCCGAATGTCCGATAACGTCCGGCCTCTGCGAAACGAATTTGTAGGCCTCTGTGATCCAGTTGAATGACCACAAGTCGTCGCCATCCAAAAAACAAATGTACTCACCGGCCGCCTGATCGACACCACGGTTTCGGGCTTGACCGGGATCACCTTCATCTGTTTCGAGAAACGACGCTTCATCACCGAAGGCTCCCGTGAGAACGCGCCTGGTCGTATCGTCGGTCCGGTCAAGAACCACCAGTATTTCCAATGCTAGTCCGAGCTCGGTTTTCGCATGCCGCACTGCCTCAAGTGCACTGCGCGCTGTTGCGCCTGCAATGACACCCTCTCTGTGTGCCGTAATGACGGCTGTCACATCGATCGGTCTCCTGGACTTTCTCGCCATTTCGAGCCTCAATTAACCAGCTGGTTGACCAGCTTTTCATAAGTCACCTGATTGTGACGCTCTTGCACCCTTGCTTGTAGAGCACTGGCTCGCGCAAGCCTGTCGCTTGGGTTGCTCAGCATTTCGAGAATTGCCTTTATGTAGTCCTCTACGCTGCCATCTGGATCAACTGGCCAGCCAGTAGTGTCGTCAATCAACTCAGGAACGCCCCCGACCGCGCTGGCGACGATCGGCATGCCCATTGCGCCGAACTCGATCAGGATTGTCGGCATTCCATCCCACGCGGAGGTGTAAAGCAATCCATCTGACTCAAGCAGCGGGAGTTCATCGTACGACTGAAAGGGGGCATGTACGGTCAGATTGGTCGGCAAATTACTGAGCGATGGCATCGGGTCAAGCACCGCCTTTCCCCAGCATTTGAATGTCACGTCCGGCATGTTTCTGGCAATTTCCACCAGAAGATCGAACCTTTTTTGTCGGTCAAAGCGCCCAGCCCAAAGGATCACCGGCGTTTTGCGCGTTGGCTTTGATTTCGCCTGGCGTGACGCCAACGTTTCCTGCAGTGAATCGCTAGCAGCTGGGGTGTGCGCAACTATGACCTTCTCTCTAATCTCTTCGGGCAGACAATACCGCTTGCTCAGGCCCTGACCCAGGTACTCGCTATCAACCATGGCTGCCTTGAGAAACGGCAAGACATTGGCAAAATAACTAACCGGATAGCCGACCTGGCGGCCAGACGGGAGTTGTTCTGCACAGAAATAGTAAGCAAACAGATTGGTCATGGTTTGCAAACGTGCGCCATATCTCTCAAACACCTCGAAGCCTGTCCGACTGTTCACGTTGAAGATGTTCTTTGGTTTCAACATGCGGACGAGTTCGTACAACAGCCTGTTGCGCGTCCGGCTGCGCAGCGGCTGCAACCAAACGGAAAGATCGATTGTGTCCATCTCGTCGGGGAACCAATCGGGCCGCGCCCAATCGGGTTGATCGGTTCTGAGTAGTATCGTGCGGCCTTGCTTCGTCAGAATGTTAGCAAGTACTCCGCTGACATAGTCCGCACCGCCCATTTTGCAAAATGGCGTCAGAATCACGTTGTCGTATTGTCCCGACATCAAAGGCGCGATCTCTTCAAATGCGCGATACTCATCATCGTGCCAAGGCGGGATGATTGAAACCTCGCCCTCATCGATCATGCTGATCTCAGGTTCAAGTCCGGCGGCTCGGGCCACAATCTCGTGCATCGACCCAGAGCGCCAGAAATCCAGCATCCCGCTGGTTTCCGCAACAGCGGCTTGCTCCTGGGTCAGGAGATTGGCCAACTTCAGGAGTCGAGGAGATCTCACGCGCGGGTGAGCGATGTCGCAAACATAGAATTGTGGGAGAAATTTTCTGTTTTCCTTTATGCCGTGTCGCACAAAGTGCATGAAAAGGGACCCGTCATACTCCTCCACCTCATTGTTGAACTCCAGGTAGGTATCACGGTTGAACCAACGCACCGGACACACATCCTGGTCGACCCCATGCCTGAGCCAATGCAGGTAGGAGTTTTCAGGATCCTCGGGAGCATCCAAGCCATGTCGGGCAGCCTGTTCACTGTAGAACTTTCCGTCGAACAGGGGCCCCGGTGGCAAGCCTCGGCCGAAGTCGCGAACCAAGTACCGAAACAAACATTCTAGGTCGGAAACAGCGCTATCAAGTTTGTATTGCTTTCGATACCAGTCCGCCGAAAACATAGGAACAACAATATTCTGCAGAGTTTTCAACCCGAGAAAAGCATACTCCTCACTTATGCTTCGGAGCAAATTGTCGACATGTCCGGCGCCGGACGAAACAAACTGAGCAATATAGTCAACGTCGCGCGTCAGCAGACCCTCATGCCTACCGAACTGCGCATAATGAACCAATGGGCAAGTCTGATCGTCAAACCGGTCACCATACGTGCTGGCGTAAAACTTCGTATCGAACGTTGCACTCGGGTCGCGGCCCTCCTGCCATCCGTGCGTCAGGTAGTGATACAACGGATCGATGCCGGCGTCGACAACCTCCTTATACTTTGAAAGGTAGTATTCTTTGTCAAACAGAGGTTCAACAAGTTGGCAAAGTTGTTGGATTTGCTCCTTCCTATTCACTGCAACTTGATTTTGCGTCAGCAGGTTTTCTTTTTTTCCGATTTTGCAATAGTGAACCAGCGGGCATGTATCATTTCCCAGACGATCAGCATACTTGCCTATGTAATAGCTCGTGCTGAATGTCGGACTAGGGTCCCTTCCTTCCCGCCAGCCATACTTTAGGTAGTGATCAAGCGGGTCGACATCCGATTGGGCCACTTCTGGATAGGTATCCAGGTAGAAGTCCGCATCGAACAGATCTTTCACGACATCTCGTTGCGCGAACAGACCGGTCGCATCTTTTGTTTGCAGACCTTCTTTTTCGCCGATCTTTGCGTAATGCAGCAAGGGGCACTCTATGTCGCCAAAGAACCTTCCATATGAGTGAACATAGTAAGCAGCATCAAAACTCCCACTCGGATCTCGGCCTTCTCGCCATCCGTGCAGCAAATAGTGATCGAGAGGATCTAAACCCGCATCGGCGACTTCGGGGTTTTGGGATTGGTAAAACTCCGCATCAAAGTAGGGTTCCACGGCGATCCGGGTCTCGAAGAGCCCGGTATTGTCCCGTGTGAGCAAGTTGTCCTTCTTGCCCGCCTCGGCATAGTGAATCAACGGGCAGACATCAGCATCAATCTGATCGCCATACTTGTACAAATAGTAGTTCGTGTGGAACGTTCTGCTGGGGTCTCTACCTTTCTGCCAGCCATACTTTAGGTAGTGGTCAAGCGGGTCGACATCCGATTGGGCCACTTCTGGATAGGTATCCAGGTAGAAGTCTGCATCGAACAGATCTTTCACGACATCTCGTTGCGCGAACAGACCGGTCGCATCTTTTGTTTGCAGACCTTCTTTTTCGCCGATCTTTGCGTAATGCAGCAAGGGGCACTCTATGTCGCCAAAGAACCTTCCATATGAGTGAACATAGTAAGCAGCATCAAAACTCCCACTCGGATCTCGGCCTTCTCGCCATCCGTGCAGCAAATAGTGATCGAGAGGATCTAAACCCGCATCGGCGACTTCGGGGTTTTGGGATTGGTAAAACTCCGCATCAAAGTAGGGTTCCACGGCGATCCGGGTCTCGAAGAGCCCGGTATTGTCCCGTGTGAGCAAGTTGTCCTTCTTGCCCGCCTCGGCATAGTGAATCAACGGGCAGACATCAGCATCAATCTGATCGCCATACTTGTACAAATAGTAGTTCGTGTGGAACGTTCTGCTGGGGTCTCTACCTTCTCTCCAGCCATACTTTAGGTAGTGGTCAAGCGGGTCGACATCCGATTGGGCCACTTCTGGATAGGTATCCAGGTAGAAGTCCGCATCGAACAGATCTTTCACGACATCTCGTTGCGCGAACAGACCGGTCGCATCTTTTGTTTGCAGACCTTCTTTTTCGCCGATCTTTGCGTAATGCAGCAAGGGGCACTCTATGTCGCCAAAGAACCTTCCATATGAGTGAACATAGTAAGCAGCATCAAAACTCCCACTCGGATCTCGGCCTTCTCGCCATCCGTGCAGCAAATAGTGATCGAGAGGATCTAAACCCGCATCGGCGACTTCGGGGTTTTGGGATTGGTAAAACTCCGCATCAAAGTAGGGTTCCACGGCGATCCGGGTCTCGAAGAGCCCGGTATTGTCCCGTGTGAGCAAGTTGTCCTTCTTGCCCGCCTCGGCATAGTGAATCAACGGGCAGACATCAGCATCAATCTGATCGCCATACTTGTACAAATAGTAGTTCGTGTGGAACGTTCTGCTGGGGTCTCTACCCTCTCTCCAGCCATACTTTAGGTAGTGGTCAAGCGGGTCCAAGCCTTCAGCGCCTACTTCAGGATACGCAAAAAGGTAGTATTCCTTGTCGAAAAATCCGTTATGAAGGTATTCGTAGTTTGACATGTTCTTTCTTTGGCAATGAAGTTTATATTCCGAAATCATTAAAATGATCTGGAGTCATGTCTGTTGATTTTTCAATTGTATTCCACTAAAAATTTCGATCCATCAAATTAATTAGTCGAAAGAATTTGTCAATTCATTTCCATTCGGAAATCAAATCATACCTGGTTAAGTGTGGATAGAACAAACGTACCATGTTCGGATCCTGGTTATGCATCGGAATTTTGACCTCGCCGCGCCAAGCCACGCCAAGCACCTGCATTGTATTGAACAACCCGACATTCCAACCTGCATCTTGAAACACAGCCAAACCGCGGGCCACGTCAGGTGAGGTCATGTCGTGAAACATGACAACAGCGTCTTCAGCACAGTACCCCAAAACTCCCTTGGCATCGTTCTCGGGCGCATCACCATCGTGGTTGCCATCGATGAAGCAAAAGGACCATGGTTCATCTGCGGCCGTTCGAACTTCAGCCAGGCAATCAGGTGAGTAACCTGCCCAGGTACGGAAAGTCTCGGGGCAGGGGGCTGCCTTCAAAACGTCTTCAACGGCCTTGACCCGATCGGGATTGGAAAATTCCGGGTCTACCAGATCCAATTCCAAACCGGCAGCACGCAGATGTGCACCAGTCCAGCCGAAATGCGTCCCTATCTCCAATCCTCTCCGACCGGAAAATTGCACCGCAACCGCATGTAGGCAAACAGCCTCTTCATATGATGCGTTGCCGATCGTAAAAGCCCTTTCGTTTCGCGTATCCGATCGGAATTTGTGTGGAACGGATGGTCTCAAGTGCGGCCAATCGACCGCCCAGGGATTTTCCTCTTCGGCGAATGGAAATAGCTTGAGAAGCTTCGGATCCGGCATCCCGCTTGGAACATAGTCATACCGGTCGATCTCCACTCTTTGGCACTCTTCGATCTTTGTAAATCCGCGCCCGGTATAGTCGATTGCCCAAAGCATTGGTGCGCTGCGACCATTGGCGGAATCTCCAAAGTAATCCTCGATAGCCTTTTGAGCGCCCTGCCAGTGACCAAAATCATCGACGATAACCGGAGCCCCGGTACGCACTCTGGGATAAAGCACCTCCATTTCAGCCATTGTGCTGTCATAAAAGTCAGTATCAAGGCGCAGCAAGGCTATATGCAGCGTTTGCGTCCTCGCCAGTGTTTCGCGAACATCACCGGGTACATAATGTAGCAATCGTTCGTCATAACCGGTTGTTGCCATAACATTTTTCACCGTATCGAGTGTGGCGCGCGCCTGAACAAGTTCCGCAACAACCTCGCCTTGGCTTCCCTCCATCAGATCGCCAGCCGAATGACCGTGCAGGTCTCTGTCATACGGGCTGGCGTCTGTCATACCGTCAAATGTGTCGAACAAATAGATGTCCCTGTTCGCCGCCCCCAATTCCAGGAGCGTGAGTACCATAATCAACGACGAACCGCCTTTCCACACGCCGCATTCCACGAATGCGCCAGGAATATTGTTGTCGACCACGTGCTTGACGGCTTGCCACAGCGCAAAACCACGCTCAGGCGATGTCATTGTGTATGGCGCAGCCTTCTCCCAGATGCTTGCAAACTCAGGATGTTGCGACAAACACCAACTGTCGGATCGTGCCCCTGTTGACATTTACATAGTTCCTCTTGCCGGATCCCCAAAAATAGTCTTGACGGAAGTAGTGCTTCGCCGTCCATCTGCATTTCCGGCAGACCTCCCTTTTGAATCAAATCGCGATGGGCGATCCTTTTGGTTTCACATGCCTGCAAAATGCAAAGATCACAACCCCTTCAGAACAAGCCTCTTTTTCTTCGGCACCAATGAATTGACTTTGCTCAAGTGAACCTTGAGCGTCTTGGTTAGGAAGTCGTACTTTCTGACGACGTGGGCGCGGGCGGCGGGGCCGAGGTGTGTGTAGTCGTCGGGATGGCTGAGGACTTCTATCACCTGACTGGCCAACTCATCTGGCTTCAAAAAGTCCACCAACAGGCCGTTCTTGCCGTGGGTGATGACCTCGCGCACCGGTGCGGTGCCGGACGCGACGATGGTGGCCTGCATCGACATGGTTTCCAGCAGCGACCACGACAGCACGAACGGAACCGTCAGATAGATGTGGCAGCGGCTGAGCTGGATGATGCGCTGATAGTCCGCGTAGGGCACTTTCCCGAGAAAGTGCACCCGCGACCAGTCCAGATCCTTGCCAACTTCCTTTTCAAGGTCGGCCCTATACCCACCGGGTGTGTTGCTGTCCTGGCCGTAGGACACTTCGTTGCCGCCGATGATCAGCACCCTGGCATTGGGCCGCTCACTCAATATTCTCGGCAGCGATCGCATGAAGATGTGAAAGCCCCGCACCGGCTCCATGTTACGCGCCATATAGGTGAAGATTTCGTCTTCCCTCGTTACCGCCCGCTCCAGCCGGGCAAGGCTGAGCGAGCTGTCGGGATTCGGCTTCAGCACATCCGTCCGAATGCCGTCGTGACACACATAGCTCTTGCGCCGAAACTCGACCGGGTAGGTGTTCATCTGCCAACGGGTCGGGCACTGGCCGAGATCGCAAGTCGCCAGGTTCAAATAATTTGTGGCGTTGCGTGCATGCATGATGAACGGCGTGTTCTCGTTCACCGGAAACTCATCGTCAAACCCGACGCAGCCGCCTTTGGCCAGAAAAAAGTACTCCCAGTAGCCGATCACCGGCACGTCCGGCCAGATTTCCTTGACGAAGGTCAATTCGCCCCAGCCGACATGTCCGATGATGATGTCCGGCGTAAATCCCTTGTCCTTGATGTTCTTGCAGGCAAGCGCCACCCCGAACGCGGCGCCCATGCACTCTTCGTAGTAGCGCGACAGCGCATAAGCGTCTTTGCCGGGTTTATGATGAGCCTTGTAGCTGACAACAGAAACGTTGCCGGTCGTCTCAGGCACGTCCGTACGCTGGGTCAGCGCAACGATTCGATGCTCCTTGCGTCTGGCCAGCCATTGGACGAGCTGCCGGTACTGGCCGGGAAAGTTCTGGTGGACGAACAAAAAATTCATCTTGCAAGGGACTCCTGGGACAACCAATCGGAGAAAACCGACGCCCTCTGCTTTGCCTAGGATGGCGCCTTCGGCCCTAGCAAGCACAATTTTCTGTCGACTGCAAACATCGCGGTCGACCCGCTCGAACGGGCTGTCGCGATGGCGATTTGGCCCGGTCACGAAACCTTCAAACCGTGTGAACATACCGGCCCGATTTGCTTGTCGGCCAAGTGTTCGGCTCGTATTGCACCATGCATTACTATTCCTGGACGTAGAACAACAGTTGCGTGTTGCATTGCAGCAATACCCGTTTAACGTGCATATCGCGAACTGGCTCAACTAACTGTAAACGCGACAATTTCCATTCCATGTTTACCTTATGTTAATATTAACTTGAGGCAGCGCCATCGCTCTGCTAGCAATTGATCAACAGGGTACGCTCCCGCTGGCGAACGGACGAAGCAGCGCCGGTAACGGGCATGTGACAAACATCACATGCAGGCACTTCAGGTCCGGATAAGAGTGTACGTGGGATAGCCGCAACATGCGGTGAATTAGGGGCAGCGCAGTATGATGCTGCGGTAGTGAAAACAAGCCGCGCCCGCAAAACCCCGGGCCCGGCACTAAGGAAAAGGAGCTTCCCCCATGGCTACTATTAATGGTGGTGCCGGTAATGACTTTCTTCTTGGCACAACTAATTCCGATCTCATCAACGGCTTTGGCGGTAATGATACCATCCAGGGCAATTTGAACGCAGATACGATCAATGGCGGTAGTGGCAACGACCTCATCTACGCGATGACAATTGCCGACCCGACCGGTTCTATCGTCGGCGATATCATCAATGGCGGTTCAGGCAACGACACGATCGTCGGCTCGAACGGCAACGATTCGATTATCGGCGGTTCAGGTGCCGACAGCATCATCGGCAACGGCGGCAATGACACGATCCGTGGCGGATTTTCCACTGATACGATCTCCGCAGGTGCCGGCAATGACTCGATGATTCACGATGACGGCGAATTCATCGATGTGATAAATGGCGGTGCCGGCATCGACACGGTGAATGCCGCCGCAGAACTCACAGATGCGGTGAACGTCAATCTGACGACCAATACATGGACCGGCCTCGGCGGCACCCGCAGCTTGTCCAGTATCGAGCATTTCATCGGCACGCAAGCCAACGACACGATCAGGGGAACGTTCACCACCACGATCGATGGTAGCGGTGGCAATGACCTGCTGTTCGGGCATTTCGGGAACCAGACGATCCTCGGCGGCTCGGGCAACGACTCGATCGTTCACGGCGATGGCCAGAACATCGATGTTGTCAACGGCGGTTCGGGAACCGACACGCTGAACGCATCGGCCGAAAACGGTACCGCGGTGGTTGTGGACTTGAGCACGAACACCTGGTCTGGCATCGGCGGCACACGTGCCATCACCAGCATCGAGCACTTCATCGGCACGCAGGTCAACGACTCGATCAAAGGCACGTTCAACACCACGATCGATGGCGGCCTGGGCAACGATACGCTTGTCGGGCATTTCGGGAACCAGACGATCCTCGGCGGCTCGGGCAACGACTCGATCGTTCACGGCGATGGCCAGAACATCGATGTTGTCAATGGTGGTGCAGGAACGGACACGCTGAATGCAGCGGCTGAGAATGGCACCGGAATCAATGTCGATCTGGGTACAGGCTCCTGGACCGGCATTGGCGGAACCAGAACGATCACGAGCATCGAGAACGTCATCGGCACTCAGGTCAACGATACCTTGAATGCCGGCGGTAATTCGAACGTCACACTGAACGGCTTTGTTGGAAACGACAGCCTCATCGGCGGCCTTAACGACCAAACGATCTTTGGTGGTAGCGGCAACGACACGATCGACGGTGGCTTTGCTGCCGGCTCATTCGTCGGTGACTTCTTGGACGGTGGAACGGGTAACGATGTCATCAACAGTGCCTTTGGCGCCGACACCATCTTTGGTGGTAGCGGTGACGATACCATCACCGGTAACGGAGGTGGCGATACCATCGACGCCGGATCGGGTAACGACCGGGTGCAGGTGGACGACACCAACGTATCCACTGATACCTACAACGGCGGTATCGGCAACGACACCCTGGCGTTCAACAACATTTCGTTGGCCAACGGCACGATCATCAACCTGAATGCCGGTAAAATCGTCGCGGCTGGCGGTGCCACAAACGAGGATATTTTCAACTTCGAAAACATCTTCGGCAGTAACGGCAGCGACAAGCTCACCGGTGATGCCGGGGGCAACGACCTGCGTGGCAATATCGGCAATGACACCATTCGCGGCGCTGCGGGTAACGACACCATGAACGGTGGCATCGGCAACGACCTCGTTCTGGCCGGAAATGACAACGATGTCGCCTCGGGCGGTGACGGCGCAGACACTGTGAACGGCCAGGCTGGCGAAGACACCATCAACGGTGGCAGCGGTGATGACAGTCTTTTGGGCAGCTTCCACAACGACACCGTGAACGGCGGGTCCGGCAACGACTTTGTCGACGGCGGTGCACTGGACGATGTCGTCTCCGGCGGTATCGGCAATGACACCGTACGCGGCGTGACCGGCAACGATCTTGTGAACGGTAACGCTGGCGATGACTTGCTGCAGGCCGGCAACGGCATCGACACGCTGAACGGCGGCTCAGGAAACGATACCCTGGCCGGTGGCCTGAACTCCGATCTGTTGTTCGGTAATTCTGGCAACGACAACCTGCAGGGCCAGAGCGGTCTTGACACGCTCGATGGCGGAACCGGCAACGACACGCTGATTGGCGGCGCCAATGCCGACCAGTTCGTGTTTGCTGTTGGTTACGGTCTAGATGTCGTGAACGACTTCGCCGACAACCAGGACAAGCTGCGCCTCGACGACGCCCTGTGGGGCGGCGGCCTGACGGCTCAGCAGGTGGTCAACATGTTCGCCACCACGGTTGGCAACCACACGCTGTTCGACTTCGGCGCTGATGAGTTGACCGTCCGCAACACCAACCCGAGCGATCTGGTGAACGACATCATCATCTTCTGATCCAACGCTCTGAAGATCACGCAGAACACTTGCCGGCCGCCTGCACCCCAGGCGGCCGGCAAACTAGCGTTTATGACGATCCTCACCTGAAACGGAATACCCAAAATTGCCACCATCAATGGAACATACGGCGCCGACTTTCTCATCGGAACCAACGGCAATGATCTCATCAACGGCTTTGGCGGAAACGATATAATCCAGGGCGGGTTTAATCGAGACACAATCTCCGGCGAATCCAGCAACGATGTTATATACGCCAACACTGCTGCCGACCCGGACGGGTCAGGTTTCGGCGACTCAATCTTTGGCGGGTCGGGCAACGATTTTGTCGTCGGATCAGGAGGCAGGGACACCATCCTCGACTTCGGCACCGTCGAACTGGTCATCGACGGCGTCACCAACCCGAACGCCCTGGTCGACAACATCATCATCGTCTGACCTGAAGACCAGGTAGATTTTCTGCCCACTGCCGGCCGTCCACAGGTGGGACGGCCGGCGTGTTCGTTTTCAGGCAGCGATGCAGACGTTGATGCATTTGACATCGTCCGGGAAATCCAATAACCGCTGCAGTCTGTCGACGTTTGGCGGTCTCTCATGGATCGATCTGCAGTTCTGCTTCTCCAAGCTCCGCCTTCGCCCCACCATATTCCACAGAACAGGGCCGCAGCTCATGACCGAAAAACTGGTATTCATCCACATTCCGAAAAACGCCGGAACGTCCGCCAGGCTCTATCTCGAACGGCGCTTTGGCAAAAAGGCGGCAGGATGGATGTTGCTCGACTTTTCACCGGACGAACTCAAAGATGCCAAGCCGGGCGGCAAGTTGGACAAGCTCAAGCTCATCGGGGGTCACTTTGAGTTCGACCTGGCCCGGAACATACCTGGTCCGAAGGTCTATGCCGCACAGTTTCGCGATCCCGTCGTTCGTGCAATCTCGTTGTTCCGCTATATTCAGCGCAAGCCCGATCATCGTCTGCATTCGCAGCTGAGCGAAGACCTGGTCGAGAGCTGCCAGCGAATACCGGGATTGCTCCAGGGCATAGCAAACGTTCAGGTCCGCTATCTCGGCGGCCGCAAACGCAAAAGCGAAGTCGAAGATGCCATGGCGGTGTTGTGCTCAAATCCGTTCTATTTGACGAATGCCCGCAACAGCCATGGTCTGATTGATGCAATTGAGAGCGATTTCAAACATCTAATGCCCCATAAGGCCCGTTACAAAGTCGCCAATGTGAACAAGAAGGGGTCGACGTCCGACCCGTTGCTAGATGACGCCAGGACCCGGGAATTCCTGGAGGAAATCACCCAAAAGGATCGCCGCCTTTACAACATCTTGCAGGACAAGCTTGGTGAAGAGGGTGTCGTTACACCGTCAAGGCCACTCACGCTGTGAGGCGGAACGTGCATGGCTTTGGCCTTTGTGCCTGCTAGGGCTGGTGCTATGATCAGGCTCATGTCAAAACATGCAGGCCGACCCGCCAAGCAGCATCGGCGTACGGCCTAGGATCTTCACCCAAGAAAGCCGAATCAAGGAACCGGTCTTGTCCCAATCGCGCATTCGATCAGCCATATCTTCTCTGAAACGGGCCATCGGCGGATTGGCCGTTTTCAGTTTTGTGATCAACATCCTGATGCTGACCGGCCCGATGTTCATGCTGCAACTGTACGACAGGGTGCTGGGCAGTGGCAGCGTGCCGACACTGGTTGCGTTCTCCGGGTTAGCCGCCGGGTTATACATGTTCCTGGGCTTGCTGGAGTTCATCCGCTCACGCATCCTCGTCAGGGTCGGACGTCGCCTCAATGAGAATCTTGGCGACACGACGTTCGATTCTTCGGTTTATCTGTCGCTGAAACTGGGCAGGACAGGGGCCAGCGCAGATCCGATGCGCGACCTTGACCGCGTAACGCAGTTCGTTTCCACGCCGGGGCTGACAAGTATTTTCGATATGCCATGGATACCGGTGTATGTCGGCTTGATCTACGCCTTTCATCCCTGGCTCGGCTATCTGGCGGCTGCCGGCGCGGTGTTCTTGGTCATACTGGCAATACTCAATCAGCACCTGACCGCCAAGCCGTTGGAACAGTCATTGGGAATGGCAGCGAGGCGGTCCAGAATGGTCGAGGCCGGTCGGCGCAACAGCGAAGTCCTGTCCGCGATGAGTATGCTGCCGAATGTGCGCCGGCTATGGAACGACAAGAGCGGCGACTACATGGACTTGCAGGGCAAGGCCGCCGACTGGATCGCCCTGTTTGGTGCGATCACCAAGACCAGTCGCTTTGTTCTGCAATCGGCGATGCTGGGCCTCGGCGCATATCTGGTGCTGCTGCAGGAGATTTCGGCAGGCGTAATGATCGCCGGTTCCATCATCCTGACCAGGGCTCTTGCACCTGTCGAGCAGGCAACCGCCCACTGGCGCGGTTTTGCGGCTGCCTGGGACAGCCTGAAGCGGCTCAACAACGTCCTCAACGCAATGCCGGACCCCGCCGAGCTGACCAGTCTTCCAATGCCTGAAAAGGACTTGCGGGTGACAAATCTGTTTGTTGCACCGCCCGGCCAGCAAAAGCTGATCCTGCAGGGGGTTACGTTTGGGCTGCAGGCTGGCGAGGGGTTGGGCGTTATCGGCCCCAGTGCCAGCGGCAAGTCCACCCTTGCCCGCGCGCTGGTCGGAGTCTGGCCGATCGTTCGCGGTGATGTTCGGCTCGACGGCGCAGAACTGACCCAGTGGTCTCCCGATACCTTCGGCGACTTTGTCGGTTATCTGCCTCAGGACGTCGAGCTGTTCGATGGCACAGTTGCACAGAATATCGCCCGCCTGAGCGCCGATCCCGACGAAGCTGAAATAATCAAAGCGGCAAAGCTGGCCGGCGTACACGACCTCATTCTTGCACTGGAGCACGGGTACGATACCGAGATAGGGGAGGGCGGTCAGGCCCTGTCCGCCGGTCAGCGTCAGCGCATTGGCCTGGCCCGGGCGTTGTTCGGAGAACCCTTTTTTGTGGTTCTTGACGAACCGAATTCAAATCTCGACGCAGAGGGCGAAGCCGCATTGAGCGCGGCGATCAAGGCGATGCGCGAACGAGGCTCGATTGTCATCATCGTCGCCCACCGTCCAAGTGCCATTGCATCCGTAGACAAACTCCTCATGTTGCGCAACGGCCGCCAGGAGGCGTTTGGTCCAAAGGCAGATGTCCTAGCCCAAATAACCCAGCAAAAGCCGTCAGCCGGCGGTCTGAAGGTTGTCAAGGACTGAGCAAGACAACCTGGGCGGTACAGATTGCCTTGCCCGGGTCAGATTTGCATAGACAACAATCAACACTTTCGCAGCCGGCCTCTTTCGTCATACGCGGTTGTCCAAATCGTCAACGCGGACCGGGAGTAGTGCCAAGAAAAAGCGGAACTGGAAAAAGCCAACTATGGCGGAGGGGGAGGGATTCGAACCCCCGGGACCGTGAAGCCCAACGGTTTTCAAGACCGCCGCATTCGACCACTCTGCCACCCCTCCAGACAGGATAGCGACTAGCGCATGTCCTGCCGATGATTAGCCCTGTAATAGCAAGTTTTCTCCGGCTGGCAACCCGCCAATCTTGTAGACGGGTGCCGGCAAGCATAGACTGAGCTTCATGAACCTGGCCATCAATGAGATGGTGCAGGCAAGGAAACCGTCCCGATGAGCAAACACAGCATCATGGCTGCTATCTTGCTCCATCTGGTGGCTGTCGTGCCGGCGTGGGCGTCCGGCATCGAGGGGATATGGCGCACCGAGGAAGGCCGGTCGCACATAACGATAACCCGATGTGGCACCGGATACTGCGGTTACATCAGCTATCTTGCCGAACCGAACGATGCCTCGGGGCAGGCCAAACGCGATGTGAACAACGAGAACCCGGTCTACCGCGACCGTCTGCTGCTGGGCCTGACAATCATCACAGACCTTCAGCCGCTTGAATCGCAAGGGTTTTGGAAGGGCAAAATCTACAATCCCGAGGACGGCGACGTATACAGCGCAACGATCTCGCCGCACCCCGACGGATTAAAGGTCGAGGGCTGTGTTGCTTATGTACTGTGCGGTTCGCAAATTTGGACCCGCGTCGAACGACCTTGAAACGCTTGTCAAATGGCCCGGTATTGTCAAAAAGGCTCTAGGAACTCTCACGCAGTTCTTTTTTCGACAACTTGCCGACCATGGTCTTTGGCAACTCGTCGCGAAACTCGATCTCTTCCGGCATCTCGATTTTTGAGATCTTCGGTTTGAGATGCTTGAAGATATCGTCAGCGGTTGCGGTCTCGCCAGGTTTCAGTTTGATGAAGGCCTTGGGCGCTTCGCCGCGATACTCATCAGGAATACCGATGACCGTAACTTCGAGCACGGCCGGGTGTGCATAGATCGCATCCTCGATCTGTCGCGGATAGACCTTGAAGCCGGAGCAGTTGATCATGTCCTTGATGCGGTCGATAATGAATGTGAACCCGTCCTCGTCCATATATCCCACATCGCCGGTCTTGAAATAGTCACCGACAAAGGTGTCGGCCGTCTCGTCCGGCTTGTTCCAGTAGCCGGGCATGACCTGCGGCCCCTTGATACAGATCTCGCCCGGCTCGTTGAGCGGCATGACTTTGGTCGAGTCGTCCAGTGCGCGAATTGAGATGACCGTTTGGCACACCGGCTGGCCGATGGAATTCTCCTTGTCCAGACCGACGATCGGATTGACTGTCGCCACCGGCGAGGTCTCCGAAAGGCCGTAGCCCTCCACCAGTTTGCAACCGGAAAAGTCCTCGAACCGCCGGCGCACGTCCAGCGGCAGGGGCGCACCGCCGCTAATGCCGAGTTTGAGTTCGCCAAGGTCGGCCGGCTGCAGCTTGCCGTGATTGAGCAGCGCGGTGTAGAGCGTCGGCACACCAGGCAGGATCGTCGGCTTGTGCTTGCGGATCAGGGCAACCGCCTGATCGAGATCGAACCGCGGCATCAGAATCATCGTGGCGCCCGTACGAACAGCAAAATTCAGCACGGTCGTCATGGCGAACACATGAAAGAACGGCAAAATCCCCATCACCCGTTCACGTTTGAAGTCCAGGGTAGGGGACCACAAGACGATCTGCTCGACGTTTATGGTGAGGTTCGAATGCGTCAGCATGGCCCCTTTGGGCGTACCGGTCGTGCCGCCGGTGTATTGAAGCAGGGCGATATCCTCATCGGGTTTGATAACTGCCGGGGTGTGCTTGCCGTCGTTGCCGGTGATCTCAGACCAGTAGATGGCCGCAGGATTGTCTTCGATCTCGGACCGGCCAGCGAGTTCCTTGCCCTTGAACAGGCGAAACAGCAGAGACTTGAATGTCGGCAGAATGTCCGTAAACGGACAAACGATCACAGATTGGATCAGACCGGCCTCGGCGAGCTTGGCGATCTTGCCGTAGAGCAGCTCGAGATCGAGGGTGACCATTGCCGTGATCGAGGAATCCCGTGCCTGGTGCTCCAACTCCTCGACTGTGTAGAGCGGGTTGAAATTCACAACCGTCGCCCCAGTCTTCAGAATTCCGTAGAATGCGGCGACATAGAAAGGCGTATTGGGGAGGAACAAACCGATGCGATGCCCGCGCCCGTACCCCTTGGCCAGAAGTCCTGCGGCAAATCGGTCCGCCATATACCCGATATCGTCGTAGGTGAGTTCTGCGCCGAGGAAATTCGTGCAAACGTTATCGCCGTGCGCCTTCACCGCGGCATCGAACATCTCCGGCAGGCTGATGCCCGCAAGCGGGTGATCCCAGTCGATGCCGTCTGGGTAGCTGTTCAGCCACGGCATCTCCACGGTTGGCTGTTTCTTGGGCGCAGTCTTTCGAGCGGCAGACTTGCGCGGTGTTCGCTTTCTTGACACTGTCGGCTTCTTGGCCGGGCCACCAGATGGATTTTTCGCCATTATTCCGTCTGTGAGTGTGAAATCTCACATTACGGTGCCCGATGAATGACATAATAGCAAGTCAATCATGGCGTGTGTCTTTCGTGATTGTTGCATCGGCCGGGGGATGAAAATGGGCATAGCCAAGCTGTTTCTGCTCCTGTCCAGGTTCGCAATTTGCTTCGCCTTGCTCTGTGTGTTGATCAGTCAGGCGCTGCAGATTCAGCATTCACTGGCCCAAAGCAGCTCGTCTTTGCAGGATCTGCCCTTCTACAAGCGGCTGAAATTAGCCAAGGCAGGCGATGTTGACGCCCAGATATCGGTGGCGGAGTCTTACTTGCATGGGCGAGACAAGCGCAAGAAGTCACTTGTGAAGGCTGCGCAATGGTACAAGCGCGCGGCAACGGCGGGCGATGCCAAGGCGCAGTTCCGGCTTGCACGTATCGTTCATGAGGGCGGCCCCCGCATTGAAGCCTCTCCGGATCTGGCTCTGCGCCTATACGACTCTGCCGCCAGACAAGGCCACGCCGAAGCGCAGTTTTGGCTGGGTTCGGCCTATCAGAACGGCGAAGGAACCGGACCGGACCAGGAAAAGGCCCTGGCGTGGTTCCGCAAGTCTGCCGAGGCGGGTGTGGCAGCGGCGCAGAACAGCCTCGGTCTGGCATACCTCTCCGGCAAAGGCATCGACCGTGACCTGACAAAGGCGGCTGACTACTTTTCGCGCGCCGCGGCACAGGGCCATGGCTGGGCAAAGAACAATTTGGCCGGCATGTATGAGATGGGCTGGGGCGTCGCGACGGATAAGAAGCAAGCGGTCGAACTCTACCGGCAGGCTGTCGACGCAGGTGTCGAACAGGCTGCGGCCAATATCGAACGGCTGCAAAGAAGCTCAGCTATGGCAACGCAGTAGACGGGTCATTCCTGGTCTTGTGAAGCCTGCGAGATCAACGGCCAGACGTCGGGCACGCGACCAGAAGCCGGCATGTCCATGATTGCCGCGATGAGCCGCTCGGGTTCAGCAACACCCCCGAAGATGAGCAACTCGGTTGCCTTGGCGATCATGTCAGCAGCGCTGAGCGGACTTTCCGGATCGCCTTTAGCATCCTTGGAGTGACAAGTTTCCTGGTGACCGTTCGCGTACCTGAGAGACAAGCGACTGCCCCAGTGGTCAGGGTACAATTTTTCAAGCCCGCCGGAGGCTCTGAGATGTACCTTGCTGCGCAGTTCCGCCACTTCCTTGCGCGCCTGTTCCTCAAAGCAGTCGAAGCGCACGTGCCCATAGTGCAAGGCCGCCGCTACGCAATGCTGCAACGAAAATTTGGCAGCATAGATGCTGTCGGGTAACGGCCTGTCACAAAGCGCTATGGCGGCCTGATAGGTCTCGACTTCGATGCTATCCAATTCACAAACTGCCTTCCCGTGTTCAGCCAATCCGCGATGAAGTTGCAGCGCGCAGTCGATCGCCGGGTGTGTGTGGCGGCACGAGGGCCATGGCTTGATCGAGGTCATGTGCGCCTGCCAGGGCTCGTCGGCATCTGACAACAGCCGCCGGGGATCGCCATCAGGGCAGGTGGCGGCGAAGAACCCCCGTGGTCCCTCCAGGATACGTGGCGCGCCGGTTAAACCATGGTCCGCAAGGCCTGCCGCCACAAGACCGGCTTCGGCGGCGCGTCCGGCATGCAGATGTTTCGTCTCGGCGCCGGTATCCAGAAACTCCCACAGCCCGGCCGCCTGGCTGCCCGCGTTGCCGAGAGCGTTTAGGGTTTGTGCATCGTCAAGTCCCAGCAGATGAGACGCCGCCACTGCGGAACCAAAGGGGCCGCACGTCGCCGTGTTGTGCCATATCTTGTAGTGCGCCGGCCCGACGGACATTCCGACACGGCATGCAGCTTCGAAGCCATGCAGCAGCGCCGTCAAGGCGTTCCGGCCGTCCCGGTCAGGAGCGAGTGCGAGAATGACGGGGGCAACCGCACAGCCCGGATGGACAACGGAGGTCCGGTGCAAGTCGTCCATTTCAAGGATGTGGCACAACGCGCCCATGACGAACGCCTTGCGGCCGTCATCAAGAACCTGAAGGCTGTCGCCGCGCGCGCAGTCTCGGGCCCAGGCAAGCACCTTGCGCCCCTGCGGCGTCCTGCAACCGGCAAGCACGCTCGCCACGGCATCCAACAACAACAGCGCCGCATGTTCCCGATCGCGATCACCGACCGACTTTGCGCGAATATGGGCGATGAGCCGTGCCGTCAGAGCAGGTTCGCGGGTCAACGGGGCAGGGGGCTGCATTCCGGATTTCCTAAAAGTTTAGCTGTTAACCATACCTGTCAATGCTCCCTTAACCAACTTTGGCCGACACTCGGACCAGTTTCAATGCCCGCAGACGCGGTCTGGTGGCTCCAGTCGGCCCGGGCGAAGTTGGTAAGTGTGTAATGCGTCGTCCCGAGTACAGCCTGTCCAATCCTGCAAAGTTCACCGGTTCCGCATGGCGGCTCGCCGGTGCGGCAACCACGGTATCGGTGCTGTTGAGCGCCAGCCTCATTCTGACGGGTTGCGGAAAGTCCTCAAAGCAGGACCCGTTCGCCGGCGTCGGCAGCCCGATGTATCAGGGCTCCGGCCCGATACCGAAGGGAGGAGGGCGCAGGGCGCTCGGCAAACCATATGAAGTCGCCGGCAAGAAGTTCTACCCGGCCGAAGATCCCGACTATGACAAGACCGGGCTGGGGTCATGGTATGGGCCAAAATTCCACAAGCGCATGACCTCAAATGGCGAATGGTTCGACATGAACTACCGGTCGGCGGCCCATCCGACTTTGCCGCTGCCAAGCTACGCAAAGGTGACGAACCTTGAGAACGGCCGCAAGATGATCGTCAGAATCAACGATCGCGGACCGTTCGTCGGCCCCCGGATCATCGATCTTTCCCGCAAGTCGGCACAAATCCTCGGTTACGACAAGAAGGGCAAGGCCAAGGTGCGTGTACAGTACATCGGCCCGGCACCTCTCAACGACAAGGGCACCCATCTGGCTGCAATGAATGACGAGCTGGCCCGCGGCACCCCGCTGCGCTACATGATCGCTTCGGCCAACCAGCGGTCCGGCGGCACCCGCGTGGCGTCCGCCAACACGAGCAGTTCCTCCGCATTGCAACCGACCGCGGCATCCGGTGCAGGGTACTATGTGCAGGTCGGCGCCTTTGGCGAACTGGGCAACGCCGAGCGTGCGCGCCAGCGTCTGCAAGGCGTAGCGCCGGTTATCGTAACCCCGGTCAACGGACAATATGGCACGCTCTATCGCGTCAAGCTCGGCCCTCTGGCCAAACGCCATCAGGCCGACACCGCTCTCGGCCATGCCGTCGATGCCGGTCATCACGATGCCAGAATCGTGATCGCCGCAAACTAGGCGCAGCGCGCAAGCCTTACTTGATTTCAGCTTGGCGGCTCTGTAGCGTTCTGCTGACCTTATAAAAGGTTTGAGTAACAAGATGCGTGCTGAAGTCGAAGTGTTGACACCACCAGTGCAAGGCCGTGATCGGCGAACAAGACAGTCATTCTTTGCGGTTCTGCTTGTCGTCTTCACAGCTTTGACGGCTGCAAACGCAGTCGCACCGGCTCGCGCACAAGGCGAATACGAAACAGCGGCGAAGTACGCCATTCTGCTCGATTCAAAATCCGGCAAGGTATTTTTCGAGAAAGGTGCCGACGAACTGATGTCGCCGGCCAGCATGAGCAAGATCATGACCATGCTGATGGTGTTTGAGCGCCTAAAGGATAAGCGCCTGAAGCTCAGCGATGAATTCATCATCAGCGAGGACGCCTGGCGCCGTGGCGGTGCATCTTCCGGCGGTTCGACAATGTATGCCGAGTTGAACTCCCGCGTGAAACTGGAAGATCTGATCCGCGGTGTCACCATTCAGTCCGCAAACGATGCCTGTATTGCAATTGCCGAAGGTATCGCCGGCTCGGAAGGCGCGTTTGCCGACATGATGACCAAGCGGGCCCGAAAGCTCGGCCTGGAGAAGTCCACCTTCCGCAATTCGACCGGCTTGCCGGACCCAGAACACAAGATGACCGCCCGCGAACTGGCGACCCTGACGCGCTATTTGATCGAGGTCTTCCCGGAATTCTACCGGCACTACAGCGAACGCGAGTTCACCTGGAATAAGATAAAGCAGCAAAACCGTAATCCGTTGCTTGGAAAGTTCCCCGGCGCAGACGGTGTAAAGACCGGCTACATCCGCGAAGCCGGATACGGCCTGGTCGGCTCGGCCATTCGCGACGGCCGCCGGCTTATTGTTGTGCTCAACGGTATGCGCTCAAAGTCCGAACGCGCCAAGGAAGCCAAGAAAATCCTGGACTGGGGCTTCCGCAGGTTCAGGCCTGTAAACATCTACGAAGTCGGCGAGACGGTTTCCGAAGCCCGCGTCTGGGGCGGCACCAAGGCTTGGGTAAAGCTGGTCAGCGAGCGACCGGTAAATCTGTTGCTGGCCCCGGAAGAGCGGGAATCCGCGTTGGCTGAGGTCGTCTACAAAGGGCCTCTCAAAGCCCCCATCCGCCAGGGCCAGGAAGTTGCCGAAATCAGGTTGAGCGTCGGCGGCCGGGTGGTCGCCAAGCAGCCGTTGGTCACCGCGAGCAGCATCGATGAAGGCCAATCGATGTGGCGCAAGGCTTTCGATACGCTGGCATTCATGGTTCTGGGCGGCTAGAACGCTGGCGTGACACAGGGATTGTTCATTACGTTCGAGGGTGGCGAGGGCGTCGGCAAGTCGACGCAGATTGCCCGGCTGTCGGCATGGCTGGAAGCTGAGGGCCATCGCACGATTGCCACGCGTGAACCTGGCGGAACGCCCGCAGCCGAAGCGGTGCGGGCATTGCTGGTGCGCGGCGCTACCGATACCTGGTCGCCACACTCCGAAGCTCTGCTGAACTATGCCGCACGAGACAGTCACGTGCGCGAGGTCATTCGTCCCGCACTTGAAGACGGACAAGCGGTGCTGTGCGACCGGTTCTCCGATTCCACCCGTGTCTATCAGGGCTTGGCCGCAGAATGCGATATGAGGTTGTTGGACTGCCTGGAACAGATCATCCTAGGCACCACAATCCCCGATGCGACCTTCATCCTGGATTTGGATCCAGAAATTGGCTTACAGCGCGCGCGCACTCGGCCTCAGGCTGGCGAAGACCGTTTCGAGCGCAAGGGGCGAGCGTTCCACGACCGGGTCCGGCAAGGGTTCCTCGCCATAGCCCGGGCAAATCCGGACCGTTGCCATGTCATCGATGCTAGTCGGGATGAAGCGGCCATCGCCGCGAATATCCGGGCCATTGTTGCTTCGCATCTGGCAAGGTGATATCGCACTCGGGCATGAGTGGCGACGAAACAGCTGATCCGAGGCAAGCTCCACATCATCCACGCTTGCGGCAAGTGCTATACGGCCAACAGGCTGCAGAACACAAGCTGCTGAAGGCATACACGTCCGGCCGTTGCCATCATGCCTGGGTACTGGCCGGTCCGCGCGGCATCGGCAAGGCAACGCTGGCCTACCGCTTCGCCCGCTTCGTCCTTGCAAACCCAACCCCCGACACCAGTAGGTTTGCCGACCTGTCCGTTGATGCCGGCCACCCGGTCGCCATGCGCATAGCATCTCGAGGGCATTCCGACCTTGTTGTGCTGGAACGCACATTTGATGAGAAAACCCAGCGCCTGAAGCAAATCATCGATGTCGATCAGGCCCGAAAGGCAGCCGGTTTTTTCAACCACACGGCAGGGGAGGGCGGTTGGCGGGTTTGCATTGTCGATGCCGCCGATGATCTCAATCCTGCTGCCGCGAACGCCCTGCTTAAGATCATCGAGGAACCGCCGCCGAGGGCTTTGTTCCTTCTGATCGCCCACACGCCAGGCCGGCTGCTCGCAACCATCCGGTCACGCTGTATCAGACTGGACCTGCCGCCGCTCGAAGGTGATGCCATTGCCAAAATTGTCACTGAGGTTGAGGGCGGCGCACCGCCGGGCATTGACCATCTGCAAGAATTGTCGGGCGGCAGTGCCGGCAGGGCTCTAGAGCTTCTCCAGTCCGGCGCAAGCCGCAAGTTCGAGGATTTCCGGAAACTCGTTTCCGCAGGCGCACCGTTTGACCGGAAGACCATGTGGAGCCTCAGCACCCAGATGAGCCAGCGAAGCCAGGATGCCGAGTACCGGCTGTTCTGCGAGTTGCTCGAACAATGGCTGATGGCCCGGGCCGCAAGCGCGGCAAGAAACAACAGCGAACTTGCTGGCGCGGCAAGTTGGGCAGAGCAGGGTAGTCAATTAGGTCATTCCATTCGCCGGGCAAATGCCCTAAATCTCGACCGCCGCGAAGTCTTGCTAAATGCCTTTGAGTCGATTGAAAGCACAACGCTGGCTTTGCACCCGAAATAGAACAACAGCCGGACTGCGCGCGCGGGCATGAGCGACAAGACGAAATTCTACATAACAACGGCGATTTCCTACCCCAACGGCGATCCCCACATCGGCCATGCCTATGAAGCGCTGGCGACCGATGCCTTGGCGCGGTTCAAGGCGCTGGATGGCTACGATGTATTCTTTTTGACAGGCACCGATGAACACGGCCAGAAAATACAGCAAACGGCGGCCAAACTCGGTAAATCCGCGGTGGAGTTCATCGAAGAAAAAACCCCAAAATTCCGCCGGATGGTCGAGGCGCTGAACTGCTCGCACGATGATTTCATCCGCACCACAGAGCCGCGCCACAAGGCCTCGGTCACGGAGGTCTGGCGGCGCATGGCGGCGAACGGCGACATCTACCTCGACAAGTACTCCGGCTGGTATTCGGTACGCGACGAGGCCTTCTACGGCGAGGGTGAGTTGGAGGACGTCGACGGTCAGAAAATCGCCAAACCGACCGGCACCCCCGTTGAATGGGTTGAAGAGGAAAGCTACTTCTTTCGCCTGAGCGCCTATCAGGACCGTCTGCTTGCGCATTATGAGGCCAATCCGGACTTTATCGGACCAGCCGAACGCCGCAATGAAGTTGTGAGTTTCGTCAAGGGCGGCCTGCAGGATCTGTCGGTTTCGCGCACCACGTTCGATTGGGGCATTCCGGTGCCCGATGCTCCCGGTCATGTGATGTATGTCTGGGTCGATGCGTTGACCAACTACCTGTCGGCAACCGGGTTTCCCGATCCCAACCACCCCAGGGCCGGCTTCTGGCCGGCTGATGTCCATGTCATCGGCAAGGATATCGTGCGGTTCCACGCCATCTATTGGCCGGCATTCCTGATGTCGGCAGGCTTGCCGCTGCCCAAGCGGGTTTTCGGGCACGGCTTCCTGTTCAACCGTGGTGAGAAGATGTCCAAGTCGACCGGCAACGTGATCGATCCGATCGGTATGATCGACCACTACGGCGTCGATCAGGTCCGTTACTTTTTCCTGCGCGAGGTGCCCTTCGGCCAGGACGGCAACTATAGCCATGAGGCGATCGTCAACCGGATCAACGCGGATCTGGCCAATGACCTCGGCAACTTCGCCCAGCGGGCCTTGTCGATGGTGGCGAAGAACTGCGACGGCAAGGTGCCTGAGCCTGGGCCGCTGAGCGACCCAGACAAGGACCTGCTGTCGCAGGTCGATGTGGTGTTGGACGAAATTCGCCCCCATATCGACTCACAAGCGATCAACAGGGGACTTGATGCAATCTGGAAGCTGGTCGCCGACGCAAACCGGTACTTTGCCGGCCAGGAACCATGGGCGTTGAAGAAAACCGATCCGGCACGCATGGCAACTGTGCTTTACGTATCCGCTGAGGTGCTCCGGCAATTCGCCATTCTGGCCATGCCGTTCATGCCGGGCAGTGCCGAAAAGCTGCTCGACCAGTTGAACGTTGATGCGTCGCGGCGCGATTTTCGCTGGCTGGGCGTGGCCGGCCGCATGGCGCCGGGCACCGCGTTGCCGAAACCGCAGGGCGTGTTTCCGCGCTATGTCGAGCCGGAGGCGGCGGGCAGCTGACGGCATGGGTTTTGCGATTGTAGATAGTCACTGTCATCTCGATTTTGACAGCCTTGCCGGTGACATGGACGGTGTCTTGGCGCGCGCCGGTGAGGCCGGGGTCCACCTCATGGTGACCATCAGCACCCGGGTTCGCAAATTCGACCGTATACTGAAGATCGCCGAACAGCATGAGCAGGTCTACTGCTCGGTCGGAACCCATCCGCACAACGCCGCAGAGGAACCGGACGTCACGGCGGACGAGCTGGTCGATCTGGCCGCCCATCCCAAGGTCGTCGCCATTGGAGAGGCCGGCCTCGACTACCACTATGACAACAGCCCACGCGACATGCAGGCGGTTGGCTTCCGTGTGCACATCGAAGCCGCACGGCGCACCGGTCTGCCGCTGGTCATTCATTCCAGGTCGGCCGAGCAAGACACCGCGCAAATTCTGAGAGAAGAAATGGGGCAGGGGGCATTCAAACCCCTGCTCCACTGTTTTTCTTCCAGCCTGGCTCTAGCCGAAGCCGGCATGGCCCTTGATGCCTACTTTTCTTTTTCCGGTATCCTGACATTCAAGACTGCCGCCGAAATTCATAGAGCTGCCCAGATCGTTCCGGAGGATCGCATCCTGGTGGAAACCGACGCTCCTTACCTGGCACCGGTACCGCATCGTGGTCGGCCCAATGAACCGGCATATGTCGCACATACACTGCGGCATTTGGCGGGACTGCGTGGGCTGACAGAGGCCGCCGCAGCGCGCGCGACAAGCGACAACTTCTTTAGGCTTTTCGCCAAGGTTGATCGCCCGGCGATCTTCAGTCCGGAGGAGCAGTAGCCGTGGCAGGCAGGTTCACAATACTCGGCTGCGGATCATCCGGCGGCGTACCGCGTATCGGCAACGTGTGGGGCAACTGCGACCCGGACAATCCAAAGAATCGGCGTCGGCGGTGCTCAGCGCTGGTTGAGGTGTTCGATGAGAACGGCGCAGCGACCCGGGTCCTCATCGACACCACGCCAGACATGCGCGAGCAGATGCTCGCAACCGGTATCAGAAAGCTCGATGCGGTGCTGTACACCCACGAACACGCCGATCACACCCATGGTATCGACGAGCTGCGCGCCTTTGCCTTGCTGATGCGCCGGCGCATTCCGATTTGGGCCAACGACCGCACCGGTACAATGTTGCTTGGCCGCTTCGGCTATTGTTTCTACACACCGCCAGGCAGCGACTATCCGCCAATCCTGGAACTCAACCGGTTGGTGCCGTGTCAGGCTGTGACCATCGGCGGCGATGGCGGGCCGATCACCGCCATTCCATTCGAAGTGGAACATGGAACCATCCGCGCGCTGGGTTTCCGCATTGGTGGCGTGGCATACTTGCCGGATGTCAAAAGGATTACCGACGAAGCGGCGGCGCACTTGCAAGGTCTCGATGTTTTGATCCTCGACGCCTTGCGCCCGACACCGCACAACAGCCATTTGTCACTGCCTGAGGCGCTCGAATGGATTGAGCGTCTGACACCAACAAGGGCGATACTGACTAACTTGCACATCGATATGGATTTCAAAGCACTGCAGGAACAACTTCCAGCAAATGTTGAGCCTGCATACGATGGTCTGACATGCAAGTTCTAGCAACTACGGCAGCAAAAGCCTCATATAAAATATTCCATAATATATATTATGCGAAATATCCTGAGGCGTTGCGGAATCTCGATTGCCGCATAGTTCCATGACCGATGTCCCGACAATGCCGCGGCACGAGATCACCACCCTGTTGGCTCTGATGCGCGCTCTAAGACACCCGGACAACGGATGCCCCTGGGACATCGAACAAACCTTCGAGTCCATCGCGCCATACACCATTGAAGAAGCCTATGAAGTCGCGGACGCCATCGAAGCCGACGATCTGCCGGCTTTGCGCGACGAGCTTGGCGATTTGTTGCTGCAGGTCGTCTACCACAGCCAGATGGCTGCCGAAGCCGGTGCATTTTCGTTTGACGATGTCGTGACGGCGATCAACGACAAGATGATACGCCGCCATCCGCATGTGTTCGGCTCGCCGGAGCAACGCCAGTCGAAACCGCAGAAGGGTTTTTGGGAGCGCCAGAAGGCTGAGGAACGCAAGCAGCAGGCGAGGGCGGCGGACAAGAGGATACTTGACGACGTGCCGACCGCCCTGCCCGCTCTGAGCCGCGCCGCCAAGCTCCAGGCCCTTGCGGCACGCCACAACTTCGACTGGCCAGGCATCGACGGTGTGTTGAGCAAGATCGCCGAAGAACTGCAAGAGTTGCACGAAGCCCGGCACAACGGGTCGGTCGAAGACATGGCCGGCGAATTCGGCGACCTGCTGTTCGTTATGGCGAACTTCGCCCGTCACAACGAGATAGACCCGGAAGCCGCTCTGCGCCGTACGAACGCGAAGTTCAAGGCCAGGTTTGCCTACATCGAGGACACCTTGGCCAAATCCGGTAAAGTGCCCGGCGATTGTGAACTGGAAGAGCTCGATCGTCTGTGGGACGAAGCCAAGGCCGCTGGTATCGGCTGATGCCACCGGTGGCCAGCCTGGCGGCTACTGCGCTGCCTCGAGGTTCGAGCTTGCGACGCTGTCACGATCAACCTCAGCCAAAGCCTTGCCGAACTTCTTCCGGGCCTTGACGATAGCTTCAGAGTGCAGACGCGCGACGAGATGGGTTTCGCCTTCAGGTGAAGTTGTCCGATCCAACACTTCGGCATTGCGGTAGAACCAGGCGATTTCCCCGCCCTGCGACGGCTTCAGCGAAATTCGGAAAGTTCCGGAGTTCACCGCCAGATGATCCTCAATCAACGCGGTCAGGGTATCGACCCCCTGCCCTGTCACGGCCGACCCCAGTACCGCATTCCGGCGCCGGTTGCTCTGCTCGATCAGGCCGGCCTCTTGATCCGGTTCGGTCAAATCGGCCTTGTTCCAAAACTCGATGATGTCGTCCAATGCGTTCGCCTCGATACCCAACTCAACCAGCACGCTACGGACGTCTTCTGCCTGCTGTTCGCTTTCGGGATGCGAGATATCGCGCACATGCACGATCACATCCGCATTCAGAACCTCTTCCAGCGTGGCGCGAAATGCTGCCACCAGCGTTGTTGGCAGATCGGATATGAACCCGACCGTGTCGGACAGGATGATCTTGCGGCCATGCGGCAGGTCGATCTGACGCATCGTGGGATCAAGCGTGGCAAACAGCAGATCCTTGGCGAACACGCCGGCATTGGTCAGACGGTTGAACAGGGTCGACTTGCCGGCATTGGTGTAGCCGACCAGGGCAACGACCGGATATGGCACCTTCTTGCGCGCAGCCCTGTGCAGGCCACGGGTCCGCTTGATCGATGCAATCTGCTTCTTGATCGCCGAAATCCGGTCCCGGATCACCCGACGGTCGGCTTCAATCTGTGTTTCGCCGGGACCGCCGAGAAAGCCGAAACCACCGCGCTGGCGTTCCAGGTGCGTCCAAGACCGCACCAAACGCGTCTTCTGATACTCCAGATGGGCCAACTCTACCTGCAGAGCCCCTTCCCGGGTTTGCGCCCGGCGCCCGAAGATTTCCAGGATAAGACCGGTGCGGTCGAGAACCTTGACGCCCCAGGCACGTTCCAGATTGCGCTGCTGACCCGGCGAAAGCTGGCCATCGAAAATCAGCAACTCGGCTTGCGTCGAGTTCAATTGGCCAGAAATGTCTTCGATCTTGCCGCGGCCGAGAAACGTGGCCGGAACGATCCTGTTCAGGGGAACAACACACCGTCCGGCAACAACAAGATCGATAGCTTCCGCCAGCCCGCAAATCTCATCCAGCCTGGCCTCGCTGGATCGCCTGCCGTCGGCGACCGCATCAACTTCCCCCCTGCCCTTGCGGACATCAACATGAACCACATAGGCGCGTGTGTACTTTGCGCCTTCATACTGAAAGTTGACGCCTTGTCCGGTCTGTGCGGCCGTCCTGGATGCCGTATCCAAAGGGGTGCTGCGCGGCTTACGCGGAGCCATCTTCTTCGAACAACGAAATCGGTGCTGCCGGCATGATCGTCGAGATGGCATGTTTGTAGACAAGTTGCGACATGCCATCGCGGCGCAGCAGAACGCAGAAGTTGTCAAACCAAGTGATGACACCTTGCAGTTTGACACCGTTGACCAGGAAAACAGTCAGCGGAACCTTTTGTTTGCGGACATGGTTGAGGAAGGTATCCTGCAGATTTTGTGATTTTTCTTGTGCCATGGCGTCCATCTTGTGGTTTTTGAGCAAAATTGACAAGCTTAGTTTTCTGCACATTTAGAGCTGAAATGCGGCAGAACAAGCAGGGATGCCGTTACGTTAACGTGAATCTGGTGCTGATATCAATGATAATGCGCGATCCCAGCATCCCGCTCCACGGGCAACAGTCGGCCTAGAAGTACTCGATGCTTACCCGGAACAGCTGTTGGATCTGCATCACTTGTTCCTGAGTCGCGATCAGAATCACATGATCGTGTGGCTTAATCACCGTGTCACCGCCGGGGATGATGACGTCATCATCCCGAACAAGCGCGCCGATGCGCACGCCGTTCGGCAGTTCCACCTCTCGCAGCGGCTTGTTGATGATCGGCGAAGTTTCCAGCGCTTCGGCTTCAACGATTTCCGCTGCACCGTCCTGAATGGGGTGCACGCCACGGATCCGGCCGCGCCGCACATGTTGCAGAATTGACGACACGGTGACGCCACGCGGGTCAATGAACGAATCGATGTCGACGCTATCTATCAAGGGGGCGATCTTCAAACTCGATACCAACGATAGAACCTGTTCGGTTCCCTGCTGTTTTGCCAACAGTGCCGACAAGATGTTGGTCTTGTCATCGTTGGTCAGCGCAACGAAGACTTGAGACCGGCTTGCAGCCGCTTCGCGCAGGATATTCTGATCCAGGCAACTGCCGCGCAACACAATCGCCCGTTCCAGAATTTCTGCAATCGTCGTAGCGCGCCCTTGATTGTTCTCAATGATTCGAACCTGAACATTCGCATCGCGCTCTTCAAGTTTCTGCGCAACGTAGAGCCCGATATTGCCGCCGCCGCCCAGCAGAACACGTTTGGCGCGTTGTTCCTCATGACCGAACAGACCCAGCGTGCGGGCTGTCTGGTTCTGGTCGGCTACCACGTAGACGCTATCGCCGGGCAGCATCTGATCATCACCATGAGGGATGAACAGCCGCCCATCGCGGATAATGCAGACGACAATGGCTTTGAGATCCGGGAACAAGTCGCTTAGCTGCGACAGCGCGGTGTTGATGATCGGGCAATCCTCAAGGATCGTGATCCCCATGGCAACGACACGTTCATCTGCGAAATAGATGGCCTCGAAGGCGCCAGGCAAGGCAAGCCGCCGCAACACCATATCACCGACCGCCAATTCCGGAGAAATCACCACGTCGATTGCGGTGTTCTGACGCGAAAACAGCGTCCGGTACTCAGGCAGGAGATAGGACTGTGAGCGCACGCGGGCGATCTTGGTTGGAATGTTGAAGATCGCGTTGGCGACCTCGCAGGCCATCATGTTCACTTCATCGGAAAACGTTGCCGCGATGATCATATCGGCCTCGGCTGCCCCAGCCTGTTCGAGAATGTCGGGGTGAGCACCGTGTCCTACAACACCCTGGACATCCAGGGTATCGCTCAACGAAGCAACGGATTCAGAGACCTGATCGATCACCGTTACATCGTTGTCTTCGGCAGACAGTCGTTCAGCGATGCCTGAACCCACCTGCCCTGCCCCACATATGATGATTTTCATGTGATGCTTTTTGCGTAGATTGGGCGCCGATAGTGTTACGGGTCAGTTGGGACCCTGAAATGCGACTCAATACCACGAGACGGGCGATGTAAAGCCAAAGCGGAGCCAGCACCCTAAAAGTTTGCTGCGGAGCGCGTGACTTGTCAGCCCGATCCTCGCCCGCTACCCGCAACGCCCAGGCTCTTTATCTTGCGATGCAGTGCTGATCGCTCCATGCCGACGAACTCGGCCGTGCGGGAGATGTTTCCGCCAAAGCGCGACAGCTGCGCTGAAAGATAGTCGCGTTCAAACACCTCTCGGGCCTCCCGCAACGGCAGTGTCATGATGTGCTCTCCGTTGGAGGCCAGTTCGCCACCCCCCGCTTCACTTTCCTGCGGCAGCATGTCGACACCGATGTCCGATGTCTCATCACCGGAATTGAGGATTAGAATCCGTTCCACATTGTTGCGCAGTTGGCGGACATTGCCTGGCCATTCCCAAGTTTGCAGGACAGCGATCGCGTCATCTGCAAATCGGCGTTGCGCCTGGCCGGACTGTGTCGAATACAGCTTGGTGAAATGTTCGATCAGTTGCGGAATGTCGTCGCGCCGCTCGCTGAGTGTCGGAACCGACACCGGCACAACGCTCAACCGGTGGAACAAATCCTCCCGGAACTGGCCGTTCTTGATCTGCACCGCCAGATCGCGGCTGGTCGATGAGACGATGCGCACATCGACCTTGACCGGAGTGTGGCCCCCGACACGATGGAAAGTCTGCTCGACGAGAACACGCAGGATCTTTCCCTGGGTCTCCAGTGGCATGTCGGATACTTCATCGATGTACAGGGTGCCGCCGTGTGCCTGCTCCAACGCACCGGTGCGGTGCGCGCTGCCATTGATCGCCTCAACGCCGAACAGTTCATGTTCCATGCGTTCCGGCGTCATTGTAGCGGCAGACACGATGACGAACGGGCCGTCGCTGCGGTGCGAGGCGGAATGCAGGGTCCGTGCGACCAGCTCCTTGCCTCCTCCCATCGGACCTGAAATCAGAACCCGGCCGTTCGAAGGCGCGATGCGTTGAATATTCTGGCGCAACTGGCGCATGACGTTCGAGTCACCAACGATGTCGACATGCGTGCCCGCCCTTTCCTGCAGGTCCAGATTTTCACGCCGCAGTTTGAAGGTCTCCAGGGCGCGGGCGACAATCAGCACCAGGCGGTCGGCCTTAAACGGCTTTTCGATGTAGTCGTAGGCGCCGAGCTTGATCGCCGAGACGGCGGTTTCGATGTTGCCGTGGCCCGAGATGATGACCACCGGCAGATCGGGGTGGGACTGCTTGACAACCTCCAGAAGCTCCAGTCCGTCGAGCTTGGACCCCTGCAGCCAGATGTCGAGAATCATCATCGAAGGCCGGCGTTCCGCGATGCACGCCAGCGCGGAATCGCTGTCTGACGCAAGGCGGGGCTCGTAGCCCTCATCTTCGAGAATGCCGCCGATCAGTTCGCGGATATCGACTTCGTCATCTACAATCAGAACATCACTGGCCATACTTGTTCACCAACTCTTAAGTGCTTGCGTTATCGTCACTGCTACTCAAACTCCGGTCATCCGGTCCGGTCACATCCTGGGCCGGAAAGACCATGGTGATGCGGGCTCCAAGGCCGCCTGAATAGTCATCCGGCGCATCGGTCAGCTGCAGTTCGCCGCCATGCTCTTCCATGATCCGCTTGACGATTGCCAGCCCCAGACCGGTCCCCTTCTCGCGCGTCGTCATGTACGGTTCAGTCAGTCGCTCGCGGTTTTGGGTCGGCAATCCGATGCCGTTGTCGGTGACGGCAATCCGAACGGCATCAGGAGACACATCCAGCACGACGTCGACGTGCCCGGCCGGTTCCGGTTTGTCGGCAAGGCGGGATTCTATGGCTTCCAGTCCGTTCTTGACCAGGTTGGTCAGGGCCTGCGTCACAAGCCGCCGGTCGAACTGGAACATCACCTTATCGTCAGGCACGCTGACCGAGAATTCGATGTCGCTCATACCGGTCTTCTGCAGGACCAGCGCCTCGCGAACCGTCTCCTTAAGATCGTGTAACTCCAGCTTCGCGCTCGGCATTCTTGCAAACGACGAGAACTCATCGACCATGCGGCCGATGTCACCGACCTGGCGGATGATTGTATCGGTACACTGATTGAAAACGGTCGGATCGGAGGTGATTTCCTTGCCGTACTTGCGGCGCAGACGCTCGGCGGAAAGTTGGATGGGCGTCAGCGGGTTCTTGATCTCGTGCGCAATTCGCCGGGCAATGTCGGCCCATGCCGAATTCCGTTGAGCAGAGACCAGTTCGGTTATGTCGTCGAAGGTTACAACGTAGCCGTGCTCTTCCTCACCCGATTGCTCCGTTGTCACACGAACCATGAAGTTGCGGTCGCGGTCCCGGGTGTGAATCGTAATATGGTCTTCGGCATTGCCGGAAATCTTGGTCTTGGCGCTTTCTAGTATCGCCGCCATGGCGGGCACGGCCTCCTTGAGCGGCCGGTCGAGAAGATCGGCCTCACGGCAATCAAGCAGTTCCAGAGCCGAACGATTGGCGAGAGTAATCACCTCCTGTGGACTGAGGCCGAGCACCCCTGCACTGGCCCCTGACAGCACCGCTTCGGTGAAGCGGCGGCGTTCATCAAGCATGTGGTTGGTTTCGACCAGTTCGTCACGCTGTGACTTCAGCTGTACGGTCATCTGGTTGAAGGTACGCCCCAAAGTCGCAAGATCGCCGGTGCCCTTGCGGATCTCAACCTGGGCATCGAGTTCGCCTTGCGAAACCCGGCGTGACGCCCGCACCAGTCCGACGACCGGTTCGACTAGACGGTCCGCGAACCACATGCCCAGCCAGATGGCCGCCAGCAGGAACACAAACATGACACCGGCGTACATGACACCGAATGTCAGCTGCAGCCCGGTCCGCTGCGCCTTCAGCCGATCGTACTCGGCTTTTTCGATACGTGCCTTGGCTAGTTGCTTAATCACCTCCGGATTGACCGTCCGATAGACGTACAGATAGTGGTTCTCGAAGTTCTTCAGCTTCGACAGCGCCCGGATGACATTGCTGGGCCCGGCACGCGATGTGACGATCTCCCCGCCCCTGGCCTTTTCCAGCACACCGTCGGGTGGCGGGAGAAATTGAATGTCCTGACTTGCCGTGACACTGACCTCAACTTTCGAATTCGTCTCATCGATGATGAAGGCCGCACTGAGAGAGCGTAAAGACGTAATCGCTGCCAGTCGCTGGACAAACCGTTGCCGATCCCTGTCCAGCAATTGACGCTGGCTATCGATGCCATTTGCAATCGATTGGACATCCAGGCGCGCAATATTGTTCTGCTCGCTGAGATAGGATTCCGCCACGGTGATCGCAGAATCGACGATAGACTGGGTGCGGTCCGAGAACCAGGTATCAAGACCCCGGTTCAACGTCACGGCCGCGAACACGGCCACGACGATTGCCGGAACCGCCGCAAACAGGCTGAGCAAAGAAACAATGCGGGTATGCAGCGCCGCGCCGGCAATCCGCTTCTTGCGGGCGCGCATCAAAGACTTGACCTGAGCGCCGATCAGCAGCGCAAGCCCCGCAACCAGAGCCCCATTGACTGCCAGTAGCGAGACGACAACATTCGGGGTTGGCGTGATGGGGGTCAGCCCGGTGAGGATGGCGAATGTTGCCAGTCCGCTCAGTGTCGCCAGCACAACCACGGCAAAGCCGATGCGTCCGGACTGCCGGCCTCGAAAGAAATCAGCAGGCGGCAGTTCGTCCTGCCCCGCCGGGGGAACGGCGGAAGCGACAGGATTGATGTCAACGCTTTCGCTTGCAGCCATGTCTGCTTCCGGTTCGTGGTCTTTGAGGTCGTCGCCGGGGTGCGGCACACCCTTCAAACAGGGCAGCACACACTAAAAATCCATCTGTTGCAGAGAATCAACATTGATGTGGCAATATTGCGACTATTGTCGCAGCCTGATGAAGAAATCTAGAGCTTTTTTTGACACTACCGAGCCATTTGATGGGTCAAATGCGTTCAGTCCGGCAAGCCATATCGCGCCGCGCGATGCGGTGTATCGGGCAAGCGGCATGGCGCACCGGATGGACGAATTTGTCCCACCGAAGGCCGGCTTTTCGCGCTCGCTGGACAGCGTTAGGCGGCACTTGTGGACAGCCAGACCACGTCGTGCCGCCTGCCTTGCCAGCAAACGCGAGAAGCCGGTCAAATGGTTCGGTATGGTCAAAAAAGGCTCTAGCGGTCAACGTTGAGAAATTTCCCCTCGTCAGTGTGTGTCGCGCACGACCTTGACGACCGGAAGAGCAAGGCTGCGGATGCGGGTCCGCAGGGTGTTGCGGTTGATGCCGAGAAGATCCGCCGCCTTGACCTGATTGCCACCGGTGGCACTGAGCGCAGCGGCAATCAGCGGCCGCTCCACTTCGCGGATGATGCGATCGTACAATCCGTTCGGCGGCAAGCCGGGCCGGAACGATGCAAAGTGGCCGGCCAGGTGGTTCTCGACAAATTCCGCCAGAGTTTGCGCACCGGCATCGCCGAGCGGGCTTGGGTCCGGCTCAACGCCGGCCAAGGCGTTCTCCACATCGCCGGCGGATATCTCGTCTTCGCTCAGCGTAGCCGCAAGCCGCTTGAGCATGTTTTCCAGCTCGCGGATGTTGCCCGGCCAGCGATACTGCTTCAGCGCGGAAACCGCTTCTGCGGTGGCGAACTTGGCGGGCAGCCCTTCCCCACGGGCCCTTTCGAGGAAGAATGCCGTCAAGTCGTCAATATCGTCCAGCCGTTCCCGCAGAGGCGGCAGGCGGACAGGGACCACATTCAAGCGGAAATAGAGGTCCTCGCGGAACAGGCCCTGGGCGATCAACCGGCGCAAGTCGCGATGCGTTGCCGCGATGATGCGCACATCGGACCTGATCGCCGTGCTGCCGCCAATGCGTGAATATTCGCCTTGTTGCAGAACCCGCAACAGCCGGGTCTGCGCCTCCATCGGCATGTCACCGATCTCATCGAGAAACAGCGTACCGCCTTCCGCCTGCTCAAAGCGTCCGGCATGGCGACCGGTGGCGCCGGTAAAGGCGCCTTTTTCATGTCCGAACAACTCCGATTCGATCAATTCGCGCGGAATGGCTGCCATGTTCACGGCCACGAAAGGCTTGTTGCGCCGCTGGCCATAGTCATGCAGCGCGCGCGCCACAAGTTCCTTGCCCGTGCCTGATTCACCGATAATCAGGACCGTCAAATCCGTCTGCGTCATCCGGGCTATCAGGCGATAGATGTCCTGCATGGCCTGGGAGCGTCCGATGATCGGCAACTGCTCGGCGCCGGTTTCGGCAACCACGGCGGCGGCAGGCTTTCTTGCGGCCTGATCCAGGCCTTTGGCGACGACGGACAGCATGTCCTGCAGGTCGAATGGTTTGGGCAGGTACTCGAACGCACCGTGCTCTGCTGCCGTGATCGCGGTCATGATGGTGTTGCGGGCACTCATGACGATGACGGGCAGCTCCGGCCGCCGCGCCTTGATCCTTTTCAGCAGGTCGAACCCGCTCTCATCCGGCAGCACGACATCGGTAATGATCAGATCGCCCTCGCCCTCCGCAATCCAGCGCCAGACCCCGGAGACGGTCGATGTGCTGCGCACGGTATAGCCGGCCCGGCCAAGCGCCTGGCTGACAACGGTGCGAATCGCGGCATCATCATCGACAAGCAAAACGGTCTTTGCAGTCATGATGACATCTCCCGGTCGTCGGATGCGTCGGAAGAGGCGGCGGAGAACACAGGGAGCAGGACGCGAAAGATCGTCCTCTGGTCATCCGACTCGCAATCGACGATGCCGGAGTGATCGCTGACGATCTTGGCCACCAGGGCCAGCCCCAGACCCTTGCCGCCGGATTTCGTGGTAAAGAACGGCTCGAACAACTGCGCCATGACCGTTTCAGGTATAGCCTCGCCGGCATTCTGTATCGAGACCTCGAGCGGCAGGGACATGCGGACACCGCTGCCCGGCATGGTCAACCGGATCCCCGGGCGGAATGCCGTGCTCAGGAGAATGGCCCGGCTCCGGTCCGCATCGGCCTCGCAGGCATTCTTGAGCAGGTTGAGAAACACCTGAACAAGCTGGTCTCGGTTGCCGAGAACCGGCGGCAGCGACGGGTCGTACACCTGTTCAATGTGGCGCCGATGCGCAAACCCCGACTTGCCCAGGGCGATCACATGGTCCAGCACCTCGTGGATGTTGACGCTCTGGCGCTCGACCGGGCGCTCGTCCGTAAACACCTCCATCTGGTCGACCAGATCGCGAATGCGGTCGGTCTCATCGCAAATCAGCCGCGCCAGGGCCTTGTCATCGTCGCCAAGCGCCGGTTCGAGCAACTGCGCGGCGCCGCGAATGCCTGACAGCGGGTTCTTTATCTCGTGCGCCAACATGCTCGCCATGCCGGTAACGGTGCGCGCGGCATCCCGGTGGGTGAGCTGACGGTCGATGCGCTGCGCAATCGAACGTGGCCAGATCTGCACCAGCACCAGGTCCGGGCTCTCCGGCACCGAGGTGACCTGGAGATCGACGGTGCGCTGCCCGCCGAGACGCGGTGTGCCGATGACGATGCCGTATTCGTTGATGGTGGTGCGTTCGGTACGAACGTCCTCGACCAGCCCAATCAGGGGGCTTGTGCTCGATACCATGTCGGCCAGGCCCAGACGGGTCAGCATCCGGGCGCTGAGATGGAAGAACTGCTCGGCTGCGACATTGCCAAACGTCAGGGCATTGTCACGGCCGATCACGACCAGCGGGTTCGGGACGGATTGCAGCAACTGCAAGGCATCCGTGCCGACTGACTGGGCATGTGCCGGTACCACAGCCATCACGCGGCCCTCAGCGTGGTGTCGGCAAGCTGGCGGCTCAACTCTCCAAGGCGCGCCAGCACGGTTCGTGAACTGTCCTCGCGAACCAGCCTGGCCCGCCAGCGACCGGCCGCGTCGTCATCGATCAAGCCTTCGCGATTGAGGTGCAACACATACCAGCCCAGATGTTTGCGGGCGATCTTCACCCCATGGTCATCGCCGTAGAAGCGCAGCATATGACGATAATGGTCCGCGATGGCCGCAAGACTTTGACGCAATCCCAATGGGGCAATACCGGACCCCGGTTCGAGCGCTTCCGCCAGTTCGCCAATCAGCCACGGTTGACCGTAGGCGGCGCGGCCGATCATGACGCCATCGGCGCCGGATGCGGCCAGCATCGCCTTGACATCATGCAGTGTTGCGCCATCGCCATTGGCAATCAGCGGCAAACTGGTCGCCGCCCGCACCTGCCGGATGGCTTTCCAGTCGGCCCTGCCCTTGTAGAACTGGCAGCGCGTACGGCCATGTACGGTGAGCAATGCGATACCGGCCTGCTCGGCCCGGCGCGCAAGTTCCGGGGCATTTATGGTGTCATGATCCCAGCCCAGGCGCATTTTCAGGGTCACAGGCACCGATACGGCACCCACGGTGGCGGCCAGCAGACGCTCCGCGTGGTCGAGATCGCGCATCAGGGCGGAGCCGGACAGTCCGCCGGTGACTTCCCGGGCCGGACAGCCCATGTTGATGTCGATGACGTCGGCACCGAGCCCGCAGGCAATGCAAGCGCCTTCGGCCATCCACTTTTCCTCGCGTCCGGCAAGCTGGATGACGAAAGGTGATGCGACCTCAGCGCCGCGCGTACGGCGCATGATGTCCGGGCGCTCGCGCACCAGTTCTTCGCTCGCCACCATTTCCGAAACGACCATGCCGGCACCGTATCGGTGCGCCAAGGCGCGGAACGGCTCGTCCGAGACGCCTGACATCGGTGCGAGAAACACCCGGTTGCGGGTTGTGATGGGGCCTATCTGGATGCCCATAAGACTTGCAGTCGCTTGCTGTGCCTAAATTTCCGGCAACATAGGCAAATCCCCATTTGAAGACAAGGCATTCCCGCTTTGGCCTTGCGAGCCGGCGGTTCGCCCGGTAAACCGCCCCCTACCCTTGCTTGAGAAGTGTCCGCGCTCATGAAGACTGCCGTGATCATTGTTGCTGCCGGGGCCGGACTGCGCGCCGGCGGAGAGCGCCCCAAACAGTATCAGGCAATCGGCGGCAAGCCGGTGATTGCGCACACAACGGAAGCGTTTCTGGCCCATCCGGGTATCGACCATGTTCAGGTCGTGATCGGCGAAGATCACAAAGGGCTCTACGACGAGGCACTCGGCCACCTGCCACTGCCCGAGCCGGTGCCCGGCGGGGCAACGCGGCAGGCCTCGGTCCTTGCCGGGCTGAAGGCCGTGGCGCTGGTCGAACCGGACCTGGTGCTGATCCACGATGCTGCCCGGCCATTCGTCAGCCAGGAGATCATTTCCCATGTCATCGCCTACCTCGACCGGCATCCGGGCGTCATTCCCGGTGTCGCGCTCGCCGACACCCTGAAGTCGGCAACAGGCAGCCTGATAACTGGCACGGTCGACCGCAGCCACCTGTGGGGTGCGCAGACACCGCAGGGTTTCCGGTTTGCCGCTATCATGGCAGCCCACGAACGCGCCGCCGCCAGCGCCGGAAGCGACTTTACCGACGATGCTTCGATCGCCGAATGGGCCGGACTGGAGGTGGCAATCATCGCCGGATCGCCGCACAACCGCAAGCTTACGACGGCGGATGACATAGAACAGGCGAACCACATGCTGGAGATGGAGCGCAACATGCAAACGGGCGACATTCGGGTTGGCAACGGGTTCGACGTGCACGCGTTCGAGCCCGGCGATCACGTGATCCTGTGCGGGGTCCGCGTGCCGCACGACGCCAAACTGAAGGGCCACTCGGATGCCGACGTGGCGATGCACGCCCTGACCGATGCGATTTTCGGTGCCCTGAGCGACGGGGATATCGGAGCCCACTATCCGCCGAGTGATCCGCAGTGGAAGGGTGCTGATTCCGCGGTGTTTCTCAAAGGCGCCGGCGATCTGGTGCGCAGCCGTGGCGGCATGATCAGTCACGGCGATGTAACGATCATCTGCGAACAGCCGAAGCTGCGCCCGCACATCGATGCCATGCGCGCGCGCCTGGCGGAGATCCTGGACCTGCCGGTGTCACGCATTTCGGTGAAGGCAACGACAAGCGAACAGCTCGGTTTTACCGGGCGGCGCGAGGGCATCGCCGCCATGGCGACGGCGACGGTGCGGCTGCCGCTGGATGGCAAAGCCGATGTTTGACCGCGGGATGGTGCTGGACATCAAGGACGTGCTCGACAGGGCCCGAGACGGCGGCCTGAAGATCGCCACGGCGGAAAGCTGCACCGGCGGACTGATCGCCGCAGCGCTGACCAGCGTCGCCGGCTCTTCCGATGTCGTCGAGCGCGGCTTCGTCACCTACTCGAACGAAGCCAAGACCGAGCTGCTGGACGTACCGGCCGACATGATCGAGGCGTTCGGCGCAGTCAGTGAACAGGTGGCGCGCGCCATGGCCGAGGGCGCGCTGGCACACTCGCGCGCCGACCTCGCCGTTTCGGTGACCGGTATCGCCGGCCCGGGCGGCGGCAGTGCCGACAAGCCGGTCGGACTGGTTCACCTGGCAGCCGCCCGGCGCGAGAACCCCACGCTGCACAACTGCCTTAGGTGCGGCGACATCGGCCGCGATGAAATCAGGCTGGCTTCCGCGCGCGAAGCCTTTGACCTGTTGTGCCGTCAGATGAGCACCGGCAGCCAGTTCGCCTGATGCTGGTTGGCGTTACTCAACGCCAGCGTTGGCGGAAGCCGTTTCCTTCGTCGACAGCTCGCGGGCCCGTTCCTCGAAGGCGGTCATGATCTTGCGCATGGCATAGTCGAAGGCATTCGACAGGGCGAACTGCAGGACCCGGCTCGACATCCGGTAGTCGATGGAGAACGCGATATCGCATGACCCTTCGCCCACCGGGATAACCCGCCAGCGGTTGTCGATATGCTTGACGGGTGGCTGGTCCGACACCGAATGGACGGTCAGCCTGTCGGGATTGCAGGTGACGTCGCTCAGGAACCGCTCGCTGAGCGACAGCTTGTCATAGACAATCAGCAGTTCGGCGCTGAACCGGGTGCACCCTTCCCCGTCCAGGCGTTCGTCCCACACCCGGGACCCCTGACACAACGGCACGAACTGCGAATAGGCCGCCACATCCGCGATGATGCCATAGACGTTTTGCGCCGGATACGGCACGCGGCGGGTAACCTGAAAGCTCGGCACGCGAACGGCCTAATGGCCCAGTTTGGCCTGGCGCGCGGCCCGCAGCCGGGCGAAGTCGTCACCGGCATGGTGCGATGAACGCGTCAGAGGGCTGGCTGAGACCATGTGAAAGCCCTTGGCATAGGCTGTCTTTTCAAGGCCTGAAAATTCCTCAGGCGTCCAGAACCGGTCGATTGCGGCATGCTTGCGGGTCGGCTGCAGATACTGGCCGATGGTGATGAAATCGATATCGGCCGTGCGCATGTCGTCCATGACCTGAAGGATGTCCTCGCGGGTCTCGCCGAGACCGACCATGATGCCGGACTTGGTGAACATCGCCGCATCCAGCTCCTTGACGCGCTGCAGCAGGCGCAGGGAATGGAAATAACGCGCCCCGGGCCGGATCTTCAGATAGAGATGCGGAACCGTCTCCAGATTGTGGTTGAAAACATCAGGCTTTGCTTCAACAACAACCTCCAACGCTCCATCCTTACGTAAAAAATCCGGCGTAAGAACTTCAATTGTCGTCTCCGGCGAGCGCCCACGGATCGCGCGGATCACTCGGGCGAAATGCTCTGCCCCGCCATCATCCAGGTCGTCGCGGTCGACGGAGGTGATGACGGCGTGCTTGAGCCTCATGCGGGCGACCGCATCGGCGACATTGTCCGGTTCCGCTGCATCGAGCGCAGCCGGCAGACCGGTGCGCACGTTGCAAAAGGCACAGGCACGCGTGCAGGTATCGCCCATGATCATGAACGTGGCGTGCTTCTTCTCCCAGCATTCGCCGATGTTCGGGCACCCGGCCTCCTCGCACACGGTGACAAGGCTGTTGTCGCGCACGATATCGCGGGTCTCACGGTACAGAGACGATCCCGGCGCTTTGACGCGGATCCAGTCGGGCTTGCGCAACACCGGCGTATCCGGCCGGTGCGCCTTTTCCGGATGCCGCGGCCGTTCGCTGCGCGATGTATCGAGAACCGTTACCATGCGCTTGTGCAGCTAAGCACCGCGCGACTGGATCATGCGATAGCCGTAAATCAGCAAGCAGGCCCCGGCAATTCCCATGATGACATTGCCCAGGAAACCGGCGAACACGATGCCGAACAGCGAGCCGAGAATAAAGTTCATGACGAGAGCGCCGGCGATACCCAGCAGAATGTTCATCAGAAGCCCGGTATCGAACTTCATGATCTTCTCCGCGATCCAGCCGGCCAGGCCGCCCGCGATGATGGCTCCAATCCAACCCATAATGGTCTCCTTACCCCTTGGTCAGGCCCTTCGGCCCCTCAGCATTCGGTATGCGGTGATCAGTATAACCGCGCCGATGACAGATACCAGCAAATTGCCGACGAACCAGCCCTGGAACAGCTCGCCGAGGCGAAGGCCGAGAAAATTGGCCAGCCAGCCGCCGACAAAGGCGCCGGCAATGCCGATGACGATGTTGGTGAGCAGGCCGTGATCGCCACGCGTAAGCTTTTCGGCGATCCAGCCGGCCAGCGCCCCGATGAACAGAGTGCCGAAAATCCCGACGCCGCCGCCGAGGTCCATCAAACTGTGTGCTTCCATAAAAAAAGGCTCCCGGTCTTTGAACAACTCCCTTCACATATGGCGCAAGCATGAGGCCGGATCAAGGTCGCGGACACCTGATCGGCACACAACGCCATCGCGGCGGCTGACCCGCCTCATGCCCGATCGGAGTGATGCCGCTGACCGGCCTCGCCCACCTGCCGCAGGGCAAGGGCGGTAAGCAGCGGACCGGCCAGCTCAAACACCAGCGTCGTGCCGATCGTCAGGCCAACCAGCAGTTCGCGCCACTCCGGAAAGTGATTGCCGGCCACCAGCGCCATGCCGAGCGCCACACCGGCCTGTGGGGTCAGGGCCAGGCCGATCCAGCGGTACTGCTGCTGCGGCATGCCGGCCGCCCTGCCCCCAACCCAGCCGCCGACGATGCGCGACAGCATGCGAAACGCCATGAACCCGGCCCCGATCCATCCAACCGCCATCATGCTGGCGGGATCGAACGTCGCCCCCGCCAGCACGAAGAACAGCACCATAAACGGCCACTCGACATGCTCGATCTCGTGAAACGGCCGGTCGTGGTGCCTGGCCAGATTAGCCACCGTCAGCCCCGCCACGATGCCGGTCATCAGGAACGATACATGCAGCCATTGCGCCAGCCCGGCACACAGAAAGACCACGCCCAGCGCCTCCGATTGCGACGGCTGGCCCGATTGCAGGCGCCCGGTCAGATAGGCCGCTGGCAGCCCGATCAGCACGCCCAGCGCAACTGCGCCGAACAGTTCCCAGGCGCCGACGGCCACGACGTGCAGTCCGCCATCGCCCGCCAGCGCCTTGGCGATAACCAGCAGCAGGCTGAATGCCACGATGCCCCAGGCATCGTCCACCGCCACGACACCGCGCAGGGTATCCGTGAAGCTGCCGCCTGCGCCGGTCTGCATCACCACATCATTGACCGCCGCCGGATCGGTCGCCGTGGCAATGCCGGCCAGCAGCAGGCAGACCGCTACAGGAACGCCGAAGGCATAAAGCCCGCCCGCCGTGACCAGCGCGGTGAGAACCACGATGGCGACCGACACGGCCAGAATGGCCCGACCATGGGTCTCGAGCGTTTTCAGCGACAGGGTGCCGCCGAGCAGGAATGCGACCATCGTCAACGCAATGGTGGCCAGGAACTCGTACCAGGAACTGAGCGCCGCCGGGATCACATCCAAGCCCGCCGGACCGGCAATCACGCCGCACAGCACCAGCAGACTGACCCGCGGCAGCCGCGTGCGCCGGCCCACTTCGTCGGCAATGAGCCCCACAAACAGGAGCCCGCCCAGTCCGATGAGTGCCAGATGCAGATCCATGACGCTCGATGCCTGACGCCGAACGGTTTGACCAAAATTTCGATGCCGGTTGGAGGCTATCAGCCCCGGATGCAACTGACCAGTGCGGACGTGATGCCCAACTGCGCATCGGCTCTAATCGGCAGAAGCGGGAATGGCGGAAGAAAGCGTGTCCTTTGACGGGATTGGCATGACCCCCCTCCCCCAACAGTCATCCCGGAAAGACCGACAGGTCTTGTCCGGGATCTCCGGACGGTGCAGCAAGGCACGGAGTCCCGGCTCTCGCCTACGCTCGGCCCGGATGACAACTTGGGGCATGGTTTTGTTCCTGGCACGGACTGACCCCCGCGGGGAAATCGTCCCCTCTCCCCTCGCGGGGTGCGGACCGGTCAGCAATCGCTCCAGTGGAGCGATTGCCGGTCCAAACGGCTAGGGTGAGGGGGTGGACGGCGTCGGTTGCTCAGGCCGGAGATGGTTGCACCGCCGACCCCCTCACCCTCCCACGGTCCCTGCGGACCGCGGGCCCCTCCCTCTCCCGCCTTGGGGAGAGGGGCATTGGGCACGGCTGCGCACCTGGCACGGCGTGACCGGCACACATCAAACTTCAGGGAAAGACGGAATGCCGAAGTCGGATGGCATGAGACGTCTCTATGGAAAGGAAGGGGATAGGCTGCCGCCCAATCCGGCATTCCGTCACGGTCTGTTACATACCTTAAGGCGTGCCGCCTTGGGGTTTTATTGGTTTCCGCTTGGGCGTCCGCCCAAGCGTCCGTTCACGGGCCGGCGCAAAGCTAAGTTGCTTTGCTTGCCCTGCCACGGAGGGAGGGTGCCTGACGGCGCCCGCCCGAAACCAACCTCCCGGTTGGCCGTTCGCCAGGTGTACGCGCTCATCGTTCGGCTGCTCGGGGCCGGCCTTTGAACAGATAGTAGGCAAACCCTTCACCGCCAAACGCCTTGGATAGACGCTGGTGCTTTCGCACCAGGGGCGCACACCGGATGCTGGAACCCTGAGGAGGGCCAAATAGAACGATCAGCTTGTCCGTGCTCGCTTACGCTCCGCTCGGGCTGATCTCCAGGGCCAACACGACGAACCGGTCCAATCTGTGAGACACAATCCATCTTCGCTGACACCTCCATCCTCGGGGGCGGACCCTTTTCAACCTGTCCTACCAGGCGCCGCCCCAAACTCCAGAACCGCTCCCGCCGCCACCGCCAGAGTTGGCTGTCGACGTTTCCCTCTGCAGGATGCAGGGCGACGGGTGAGTGTATTTGTACATCGTTTGTTCTATTTTGTCAAGAACATTCGCCGAAGAAAAACAACGCAAGGCACGACGAACAAACCTGCACAGCGAAGTCCCCTCCCCCTTGTGGGGAGGGTTAGGGTGGGGCCGGGCGGTGCCAAAAGTCTTAGGGCCGGATGCGTTGCACCGCTGCTCCCCACCCTAACCCTCCCCACAAAGGGGGGGAACGCCGCCGTGCCCACCCGCAGGTCACGTCCGTCCAACGCTGAACCATGCAGCACCGCTGCTCCCCGCCCCCGCCCCCTCCCCGCAAGGGAGAGGGGAGCGCTTTCGATGACGAATGTCGCCCCCGAGTGCCGGCCGCTCGAAGTTGAGGCATTTGAGCTGGTGAACAGCTGGAACCCGCCTAACTGAATCAAACCTTTTAGTGGCTGCCAACCGCTCAAAAGGGAGGGGCTACTCTCCGAACAGCTTTTGCCCCCGCGAACTGGGCTTCACGTCGTTGCCGCCATTGGACGGATCGGTTTTGAAATGTTCGCGCAACTCCGCCATCGTTCGTTTTGCCGGCTTCTTTTCGACTTTGTCCATGCGCGCCATCTCCCAGAACAGGCATCCGCCGGTGGCCAGGGCAAAGTTGATGGTTCCGGACAAGAGCAACTTGCTGCTCTTGAAGTCGACTAACAGGGCCTGCCACTGGTTTTCGCCTTGAAGGGCCTCAGGGCCAACCGACATTGCGATGAGGATCGGTTTGACCAGGCCGACGGCTGCCCAGGAGCACAGGAAGTGCATGATGCCGACACGTTCAACCCCGGAGGTGACCGCAAAACCGATTGTTGCGACAACCGCGAGGCCAAAGTTCGCCGCTATGCCCAGCGGCGTCATCATTGGCCAGGTTTCTCCAATGTCGACGAAGAAAGCTGTGATGGTTTCCATGGTCGTCCCCCGGCTGTATTACGCAACCATGCCCGGCTTGCGCATGCCTGGTATAACTACAACCACTCCGGTTAAATTTGGTATAATGCCGACGAATACATGGCCAGACAGGCCGAATTCTGCACCGCAACTGCAAACGCGTGTCCAATTGCCGCCATGTTTGCCGGAGATATCTTGCTCGTATGGTCGGGAGAATTGCGAATGAGCGCTCGAGGCAGTTGGCTGAAAGGCCTGGGTATCCTCGCTGCGATTGCGGCATTGGGTTATGGACTTGCAACGCCCGCGCAGCGCATCGAAATGCGCCAGCAGATTGACCTGTTGAAAGACCGGCTTGCCGGCCAGGCGAAGCGCCTCGATGGGGCCGTCACCGCGCCGATGAAGACATCCCTCGCCGACAAACTGAGTTCTGCCGGAGTGGCACGCGGCAATGCCGTCTATATCCGGATTTTCAAGCAGTCATCGGAGCTGGAGTTGTGGATGAAGGGGGCTGAGGGCTGGGCGCTCATGCACACCTACCCGATCTGCAAATGGTCCGGCCGGCTGGGACCGAAGCTGAAGGAAAGCGACAAGCAGAGCCCGGAAGGGTTTTACCGGGTGAAGCTCGGCTCGCTCAATCCAAACAGCGCCTACCGGCTGTCGTTCAATCTCGGCTTTCCGAACGCCTTCGACCGGGCGCACGGGCGCACCGGCTCCTTCCTGATGGTGCATGGACGGTGCTCGTCGATCGGCTGCTATGCGATGACCGATGAGGGGATCGATGAGATTTATCCGCTGGTCGAGGCGGCGCTCAGGGCCGGGCAGGATCATGTGCCGGTGCACATCTTCCCGTTCCGCATGACGCGCCAGGCGCTGGCGGCGCACAGCAGTTCGAAGTGGATTAGCTACTGGCGCATGCTGCAACCGGCCTATGCGGCGTTCGAGCGGCGTCGGGTGCCACCGAAGGTGGCTATCAGGGGGAAAGAGTACGTTCTGGCAGGAACGCCGGCCGGATAGCCGCACCGGTTAGGCGGTCATAGGGTTTTTTGGCGGTTCTGGTATGCGAGCCACCACTTGAGACCGCGCTCTGCCGCCAGGACCAGGCGGTAGGTGGTGTTGGAGACGAGAAAGTGCAACGGCTCCTCGTCTTCCCGGCGGATCGGGGAACGGTAATCCTTGCGGTCCTTGCGCATGTAGAGCAGAGAAAAGCCCTGAGGGTTCATGGCGAGTGTCCTCCGAGGGTATTTTGTTGGATCGGTTGGGGGAAGTCAATTTGGGGTATGGCTTGCGCCCCGCCGCCAGCACCATTGGCGGCTGCGCCGCAGCCCCTCATCCGGCATCTGCATTGCAGATGCCACCTTCTCCCGCGAGGGGAGAAGGGAAATGAGCCTACATATGTATCACCCGCCCACACGCATCGAGAACGCTTTCGTGCATCATTTCCGATAGCGTCGGGTGCGGGAAGACGGTGTGCATTAGGTCTTCTTCCGTGGTTTCCAGCCCCATGGCGACGACGAAGCCCTGGATGAGTTCGGTGACTTCGGCGCCGACCATATGGGCGCCGAGGAGTTGGCCGGTTTTCTTGTCGAAGATGGTTTTGACCAGGCCCTGATCCTCGCCCAGCGCGATGGCCTTGCCGTTGCCGAGGAAGGGGAAGCGGCCGACCTTGATATCGTAGCCGGCCTCCTTGGCGCGCTTTTCGGTGAGACCGACGGAGGCGACCTGGGGGTGGCAGTAGGTGCAGCCGGGGATCTGGTTCTTGTCCATCGGGTGGGCGTTGAGGCCGGCGATCTTTTCGACGCAGATGACGCCCTCGTGCTCGGCCTTGTGGGCGAGCATCGGCGGGCCGGCGACATCGCCGATGGCGTAGATGCCGGCGACGTTGGTGCGACCATAGCCGTCGATGACGACGCAGCCGCGGTCGGTCTTGACGCCGAGGGCCTCCAGACCGAGATTCTCGATGTTGCCGACGACGCCGACGGCGGAGATGACCTTTTCGACTTTCAGTTCGGATTTCTGGCCCTTGGCGTCCTCTATGGTGGCGGTGACGCCGTCCTTGGCTTTGTTGAGGCCGGCGACCTTCGCCCCGGTCATGATCTTCAGGCCGGATTTCTCAAGCTGCTTCTGGGCGAACTTGGCGATCTCGGTGTCCTCGACCGGCATGATCTGGTCCATGATCTCGACCACGGTCACGTCGACGCCCATGGTGTGGTAGAACGAGGCGAACTCGATGCCGATGGCACCGGACCCCACGACCAACAGGGATTTCGGCATGGCCGGCGGCACCATGGCCTCGAAATAAGTCCAGACCTGCTCGCCGTCGGGCTCAAGACCCGGCAGGGCGCGCGGGCGGGCGCCGGTGGCGACGATGATGTGCTTGGCCTTGTAGGTGCCCTCGCCTGCCGCACCCTTGGGCTCGGGGTGCTGCGGCTGCATGGCCGGCTTGGAAGACTTGGTGACAGCGACTTCGCCGGGCTTGGTGATTTTGGCTTCGCCCCAGATGACCTGCACCTTGTTCTTCTTGAGCAGGTGCCCTACCCCGCCGTTGAGCCGGCCCGACACGCCGCGTGAGCGCTTGACCACGGCAGCGGCATCGAGGCCGGGGTTGTCGCACGACAGACCGTAGGCCTTGGCGTTGTGCATGTAGTGGTAGATTTCAGCCGACCGCAGCAGCGCCTTTGTGGGGATGCAGCCCCAGTTGAGGCAGATGCCGCCAAGATGCTCACGCTCGACGATGGCCGTCTTGAGACCGAGCTGGGCGGCGCGGATGGCCGTGACATAACCGCCAGGTCCAGCGCCGATGATGATGACGTCAAAGGTGGTGTCGGTCATGGGAGGTCATCCTTTGTGGTTGGGCGCAAGCCCGGCAATTTCCCCTCCCCTAGAAAAGGGGAGGGTTAGGGTGGGGATTGATGGCGGTGCCCAAATACGATTTGCAAAATGTGTTGCACCACTATCAACCCCCATCCCAACCTTCCCCCTTTCTAGGGGAAGGAGCCGTTTCATGCCTGGCGTGCGGCTACTTGCTCAAGCTTGCGAAAATCTGGTCTTTCAGCGCAAGGCGTTGTTTTTTCAGGGTTTCCAGGGACAGATCATCCATGGGGGCGATTTCCTGTTCGGCGTTGTAGACGATCGTGTTGAGCTCTTCGTATTTCTTCATGATCGCGGCGAAGGCTTCGTCGGTGCCGGTGAGCTCGGCGATCTTTTCGGCGTAGGGCAGGAAGTCCGAGGACATCTGGTCCGGGGCGTGTGTCATTGAAGGTCCTTTCCTTGTCTTGACGGTCAAACCAGCATCAGGGCCGGTTCTTCGATGAACTGTTTGAAGGCGCCGAGCAGTTCGGCGCCGAGGGCACCGTCGACGGCGCGGTGGTCGGTGGAGAGCGTTACACTCATCTGGGTGCGGACTTCAACCGCGTTGCCTGCGACCACGGCGCGTTTTTCGCCGGCGCCGACGGCCAGGATGGTGGCGTGCGGCGGGTTGATGACGGCAGAGAAGTTCTTGATGCCGAACATGCCGAGGTTGGAGACGGCGGTGGAGCCGCCCTGATATTCTTCCGGCATCAGCTTGCGGGCGCGGGCGCGCTTGGCATAGTCCTTCATCTCATTGGAGATTTGCGCCAGACCCTTGGTCTCGGCCTTGCGGATGACCGGGGTGAGAAGGCCGCCGGGGATGGCGACCGCGACACCGACATCGGAGTGCTTGTGCAGCAGCATGCCGCCTTCGGTCCAACTCGCGTTGGCGTCAGGCACCTTCTGCAGCGCCATGGCCATGGCCTTGATGATGAAATCGTTGACCGAAACCTTGTAGGCCGGTTTGCCGTCGGCATCCTTGGGGGCGGCATCGTTGAGCCGGACGCGCACGGCCAGCAGGCTTTCCAGGTCGCAATCCATCGACAGGTAGAAATGCGGCACGGTCTGTTTGGACTGGGTGAGGCGCTGGGCGATGATCTTGCGCATGCCGTCGTGCGGCACGACGTCGAAGGTGCCGGGCTCGTACATCTTGACGATGGCATCATCAGCCATGCCGGGCGGCAGAGCGGCGGGCAGGGCGGCAGCCGGCGCCCCTGCCCTGGCGGTGCCATCCTTGGCGGCCTGCTCGACATCGCGCTTGACGATACGGCCATGCGGGCCCGTGCCCTTGACGAGGGAAATGTCAATGCCTTCCTGTTTGGCGATGCGGCGGGCGAGCGGGGATGCGAAAACGCGAACGCCGTTGGCACTTGGCGCCGGAGCGGCAGCCGCCGGAGCCGGTGCAGCGGCTGGAGCGGCCGGCTCGGGCGCAGCTGCAGGCGCAGGCGCGGCGGCGGGTGCGCTGGCCGAAAAGCCTTCGAGCGCGCTGGCGTCCTCGCCTTCATCCAGCAGTACGGCGATGGTCTGGTTGACGGGGACATCGTCGGTGCCGTCGGCGACCAGAATCTTGCCCATGGTGCCCTCATCGACGGCTTCGACTTCCATAGTCGCCTTGTCGGTTTCGATCTCGGCCAGGATATCGCCGGACCTGACCTCGTCGCCCTCGGCCTTGAGCCATTTAGCAAGCTTGCCTTTCTCCATGGTCGGCGACAGGGCGGGCATCAGGATGGGTGTCGGCATGTCTGATCCCTCCCCTTACACATACAACGCGGCTTTGGCCGCCTGGATGACTTCATCGACGTTGGGCAACGCCAGTTTTTCTAGGTTGGCGGCATAGGGCATCGGGACATCCTTGCCGGTGACGCGCATGACGGGGGCATCGAGATAGTCGAACGCGTGGGTCATGAGCTGGGCGGAGATTTCCGAGCCGATGGAACACACCGGCCAGCCTTCCTCGACGGTGACGCAGCGGTTGGTCTTCTTGACGCTGTCGATGACGGTTGCGATGTCCATGGGCCTGAGCGTGCGCAGGTCGATGACTTCGGCCGAGATGCCCTCGCCGGCCAGCGCTTCAGCCGCGGCGGTGGCGTAGGTCATGCCGATGCCGAAGGAGACGATGGTGACGTCGGTGCCGGCGCGGGCGATGCGGGCCTTGCCGATCGGCACGGTCCAGTCATCGAGCTTGGGTACGTCGAACGACTTGCCGTAAAGGATTTCGTTCTCCAGGAAGATCACCGGATTGGGATCGCGGATCGCCGACTTGAGCAGACCCTTGGCGTCGGCGGCGGAATAAGGCTGCACGACCTTGAGGCCGGGCACCTGGGCGTACCAGGTGGCGTAGTCCTGGGAGTGCTGGGCGCCGACGCGGGCAGCGGCACCGTTGGCCCCGCGGAACACGATGGGGCAGCCCATCTGTCCGCCGGACATGTAGAGCGTCTTGCCGGCGGAGTTGAGGATCTGGTCGATGGCCTGCATGGCGAAGTTGAAGGTCATGAACTCGACGATGGGCCGAAGACCGCCGAAGGCCGCGCCGACGGCGATGCCGGTGAAGCCGTGTTCGGTGATCGGGGTGTCGATGACGCGCTTGGCGCCGAACTCATCGAGCAGCCCCTGCGAAACCTTGTAGGCGCCCTGGTATTCGGCGACTTCTTCGCCCATCAGGTAGACCAGACCGTCGGCGCGCATTTCCTCGGCCATGGCATCGCGCAGGGCCTCGCGCACGGTGGTCTCGACCAGTTCGGTGCCCTCGGGGATTTCCGGGTCGGCGGCAACGGGGGCTGCGGCCGGTGCGGCGGCTTCGACGACCGGAGCCGCTTCGGCGGCCTGGGCCGGCGCCTCAGCAGCCGCAGGGGCGGCAGCGGCGGGTGCCTCGGCAGCGGCGGCGCTGACGTCCTCGCCATCGGCGGCGATCACCGCGATGGGGGTGTTCACGGCAACGTTTTCGCTGCCCTCGGCCACGAAAATCTTGGCCAGCGTGCCCTCATCGACAGCTTCGACCTCCATGGTGGCCTTGTCGGTCTCGATTTCGGCGATGACGTCGCCGGAGCGGATTTCATCACCTTCCTTGACCAGCCATTTGGCCAGCTTGCCCTCTTCCATGGTCGGCGACAGGGCGGGCATGAGAATTTGTGTCGGCATTTTCAGTCCCTCCCCTTAGGCGTCCACATAGATGTCGGTCCACAGCTCGGAAGGCTCCGGCTCGGGATCGTTCTGGGCGAATTCGGCGGCGTCGGTGACGATGGCGCGGACCTCGCTATCGATCTTTTTCAGGTCGTCTTCGCTGATCAGCTTGTTGTCCAGCAGCCGGCGCTTGACCTGCTCGATCGGGTCGTGCTCCTCGCGCATTTTCTGGACTTCTTCCTTGGTACGGTACTTGGCCGGGTCGGACATGGAGTGGCCGCGATAGCGATAGGTTTTCATTTCCAAGATGATCGGGCCGTTGCCGTCCCGGCAGTGGGCAAAGGCCTCGGCTGCGGCATCGCGCACGGCACGCACGTCCATGCCGTCGACCTGGCGGCCGGGAATGCCATAGACCGAACCGCGGTTGAACAATTCTTCCGGGTGCGCGGCGGAACGCTTGACGGCGGTGCCCATGGCATAGCCGTTGTTCTCGATGACGAAGATCACCGGCAGCTTCCACAGGGAGGCCATGTTGAAGCTTTCGTAGACCTGACCCTGGTTGGCGGCACCTTCACCGAAGAAGGTCACGGAGACGGCGTTATTCTCCTGATACTTGTTGGCGAGTGCCAAGCCAGCGCCGATCGGCACTTGGGCGCCGACGATGCCGTGGCCGCCATAGAAGTGCTTTTCGCGGGAGAACATGTGCATAGAGCCGCCCTTGCCCTTGGAATAGCCGCCGCGGCGGCCGGTCAATTCGGCCATGACGCCCTTGGGGTCCATGTCGCAGGCCAGCATGTGGCCGTGATCGCGGTAGGACGTGACCATCTGGTCGCCATCCTGGCTGGCCATCTCGATGCCGGTGACGACGGCTTCCTGGCCGATGTAAAGGTGGCAGAACCCGCCGATATAGCCCATGCCGTAAAGTTGGCCGGCCTTTTCCTCGAAGCGGCGGATGAGGAGCATGGCCCGGTAGGCGTGCAGCTCTTCGTCTTTGGTGAATTCCTTGATGCCGGACGACTTGGCAGCCTTCTTGGCTGGACGTTTGGCCATTCAACCCTCCCTGGCGCTGGCCCGCACGAAACATTTTTCGTTACGGTATCTCAGGGACAGTTTTACAGTGCTAAACGCATGAAAACCATAGAAAATTCAAAGATTAACTGGATTATGGTTTATCCGACTGTATTCAGTGCTGTTTTGGTCCGCCCTACTGGACGATCACATCATCCCGATGGGCAAAGCCTAGCACCTTGCGGGCCATTTCATCAAGCATGTCAGGGTCTATGCTTTCCGGCCGCAAAAGGGCGACGCGCGCTTCCAGCGTCTCCCGCCTGGCGCGAATGGCATCGCGGCCATCCTGGAGCACCACGACATCGCTGATCAGCCGTGCCTGGTTGTCGAAGCCGCGCGGTCCGTACTGGGCGTGCCAGCCGAACAGGCCGAACAGGCCGAGGCAGACGGACATGACGATGATATCGAACAGGTAGCGGCGCATGTCGGGTCCGGGTCCTCTTCCAGCTACGAACTGACACAAGGTAACCGGGACATGCTTAACAGAACATTGACGCCCTGCCCGGCCGTTGGCGGGTTCAGCACATGGCCGGCTGTCTTCTCTCCTTCCCCCAGAAAGAGAAAAGGTCGGGATGGGGGTTGAAGGCGGTGAGAAACACAAAGGAATCGATGTTTTGCACCGCCATCAACCCCCTCCCTAACCCTCCCCTTTCTGGAGGAGGGAACTGTTCGAACCATGCCGGTTTCTTGTTTGGCAATGACGAGCATCGAGAGGCTTGGTGGTGCTCAACTCCAGGCGTGTTCGGCTTGATTGTCGTGCGGGATCGGCAGGCGGATCCAGATTGGCATGTGGTCGGAGACGTCGTACTCGAACTCCTTGTAGCGTGATCGCGACGGCCGGGCGGCGATGGCCGGGTGGGCATCGAAGAACAGCTGGACGAAATCGAACATGCCGTAGTCGTAGCCGTTGGCGCCGAGGGTTCCGGCCTGGCCGTTGAGCTGCGGCGGCGGCAGGCGGCGGTCGGTGGCGAACAGGGCGATCTGGTCGTAGGTCTGGTTGCGGCGGGCGTTTGAGCGGAACACGCCGGGCTGAGCCGGGTGCTGATCGAGGAACGGGAAGTTTGTCTTGGCCGGAACGCCCTTGAGCTGCTTTGAGTTGATGTCGACGATGAATTTCTCGATTGCGGCGCGGCGGATGTCGGTCTTTTCAAAGTCGAGGTTGAGGTCGCCCAGCAACATCAGGTTCGGGGCATAGTTCTTGTCGCGTTCGCGGGCCCGGTCGAGCAGCCAGGCGAGCAGCGCCTTGAACTCCAGCTCGCGTTCGTGCTTCTGCTTTGACTTGTCACCATACATCAGATGCGCATTGACGGCGGAGAACTCGTACGGCGCGGCCTGCCCGCGTGGCTTGACGGAAAACGATGCTGTGTGCGGCGAACGGATGAACTGGACAAAGCGCGGCAGCACGAAAGGCGGCTTGGGCAGCTTACGTTTGCCCTGGGCCTTGCGCGCGGCGTTCTTCGTGTCCCATGCCTCGAGATCGGTTCGGCGGGTATCGAAGGCGTCCTCGAACTGCTCGCGGTGATCGTAGAGTTCGGCAAAAATGGCGCTGCGCTCGAAGGTGATGTCGGAGGCGAGTTCAGTGTGTTCAATCCGCCTGGTGTTGATCAGGAAGGCCAGCCGCTCGCGCGCGCCCGACCGGCCGGGCACGCCGCCGGCGATGTCGGAGACCACCATCCGGTAATCCTGGCCGAGTCGGTCACGCAGATGGCGCAGGCTTTCCAGCGAATCCATCACCTCCTGGACGGCGATCAAGTCGCATTGCCGGCAGAACTGCTCGATCAACTGCCAGGCACCATCGGTGCGCGACGCCTCGCCCCTAGAATTGGTCAGGGCGCCGAACTTGCGGATGTTCCAGGACGCCAGCACCACGGATTGCGTGCGGCGCTTGGGAATGCCGTAGTCTTGCGGCGATGTGGATGACGCATTCAGGCGCTGGAAGATGGCGGTCCATTGCGCCTGGGTGAACTCGGCCATGCGGGCCTCCCGGGTTGCCACCTCTGCAGGCCGGGAGTTTACCGCGACCGCTTCCGTAAGGGAAGGCCCTAGCGCAGGATGGACCGGCCGGCATAGACCGCCTGACTGCCGAGTTCTTCCTCGATGCGGATCAGTTGGTTGTACTTGGCGAGGCGGTCGGAGCGGGCCAGCGAGCCGGTCTTGATCTGACCGCAGTTGGTGGCCACGGCGAGGTCGGCGATGGTGGCGTCCTCGGTTTCGCCCGAGCGGTGCGACATGACGGCGGTGAACGATGCCTTGTGGGCCATTTCGACGGCTTCCAGGGTCTCGCTCAGCGAGCCGATCTGGTTGACCTTGACCAAAATCGAGTTGCCGGCGCCTTCTTCGATGCCGCGGATCAGCCGCTCGGTGTTGGTGACGAACAGATCGTCGCCGACGAGCTGGCACTTGCCGCCGATCGCCTCGGTCAGGGCGATCCAGCCGGCCCAGTCGTCCTCGGCCATGCCGTCTTCGATGGAGATGATCGGGTAACGGGCCACGAGGTCGGCGAGATAGTCGGCATTCTCGTCGCTCGACAGGCTCTTGCCCTCGCCCTTCATCTCGTACTTGTTGTTCTTGAAATACTCGGTCGAGGCGCAGTCGAGAGCCAGGCACACGTCCTCGCCGGGCCTGTAGCCGGCGGCTTCGACGGATTTCATGATGAAGCCCAGGGCATCGTCGGTCGAGGCGATGCCCGGAGCAAAGCCGCCCTCGTCGCCGACATTGGTGTTGTGGCCGACCTCCGACAGGCCCTTCTTGAGGGTATGGAAGATTTCCGAGCCCACGCGCACCGCATCGCGGATGTTGGCGGCGGCAACCGGCATGACCATGAATTCCTGGATGTCGATCGGGTTGTCGGCATGTTCGCCGCCATTGACGATGTTCATCATCGGTACCGGCAGGGTGCGCGCCGACGCACCGCCGACATAACGGTAAAGCGGCAGGCCGGACGCATCGGCCGCGGCCTTGGCGACGGCCAGCGACACGCCGAGAATGGCGTTTGCGCCCAGGCTGGACTTGTTGGGCGTGGCATCGAGCGCCAGCATGGTACGGTCGACGAGGATCTGGTTCTCCGCATCGAGCTCGGTGATGGCGTCGTAGATTTCTTCGTTGACGGCGGCCACGGCCTTGGTGACGCCCTTGCCGAGATAGCGCTTCTTGTCGCCGTCGCGCAGTTCGACCGCCTCGTGGGCACCGGTCGAGGCGCCGGACGGCACGGCGGCACGGCCGAACGAACCGTCCTCGAGCGTCACATCGACCTCCACGGTCGGATTGCCCCGGCTGTCGAGGATTTCGCGGGCGTGGATGTCGATGATGGCGGTCATGGGGGTCGTCTCTTGAATTGCAGGAGTGAAGCCGGCTCTTTACCCTGCGCCGGGGGCGCTGGCAACATGCCGATTGACGCGGGAACGGCGCGGTTATTGTGCAGGCGGAAAGAAGCGGCTATGAGCAGGCCATGAGCGATGACAGCATGCTTGACCTGAAGGCGCTTGGCGGTGCCGGCACAATTCCCGAGGCACCGGACCCCGGCGTGCTCGAGCGGGTCACCAATCCGCAGGCCGGCAGCGACTACCTGGTGCGCTTCACGATTCCCGAGTTCACCTCGATCTGCCCGGTGACCGGACAGCCGGACTTTGCCCATCTGGTGCTCGATTATGTGCCCGGCGATTGGATCGTGGAATCAAAATCGCTGAAACTCTACCTGTTCGGCTTTCGCAACCATGGTGCGTTTCACGAGGACTGCACGGTGCGCATCGGCAAGGACGTCGATAAACTGCTGGCCACCAAATGGCTGCGCATCGGCGGGTACTGGTATCCGCGCGGCGGCATACCGATCGATGTTTTCTGGCAGAACGGTCCGCCGCCGGCCGGGCTCTGGCTGCCCGAGCAAGGCGTGCCGACCTATCGCGGCCGCGGCTGATACGGCCAGCGGCATCGGCAATCCCAATGGCAATGTTTGTGCTAATTGCCATAAGCAGTTGAAAAATTATACATTATCCTGCGAACGATAAATGCAGCGCGGGCACTCCCGGGTACGACTGCCGGGGGAGCGTGAATGAACGAAATTGCTGGTTTTGACGTTTACAATGCCATCGGCATTGCCGGAGTGGCCTTGTACCTGGGGTCCTATGCGGCGTTGCAAATGGGGCTGCTGCGCGGCCAGGGCTATGCCTATGCGTCGATCAATCTGACAGCGGCAACCTGCGTCCTCATCAGCCTGGTACAGAACTTCAACCTGTCATCGGCTCTGATCCAGGTGTCGTGGATTGTCATATCCGTGGTTGGCATGACGCGGTTGTTCATTCTGTATCACAGGCTGAAGTTCTCACCCGAGGAGGCTGCGTTTCTTGAAGCCGTTCTGCCGGACATGCCCAAGGAGCACGCCAGAAAACTGCTCAATCTGGGGTTCTGGATCACCGGCGAGCAAGGCACGGTGCTGACAACGGAACACGAGCCGGTGTCGCATCTCTACTACCTTGCCGAGGGCGAGGCCTCGGTGCTTTCGGGCGAGCGCATGGTCGCCTTGATCAACGGCAAATCGTTTATCGGCGAGATCACCTGTTTGACCGGCGAACCGGCGAGCGGCACGGTCACCCTGACAAAACCCTCATTGTTCTTCGCCGTCGAGGCCGATCTGCTGCGCGACTTCCTGCAAAACAGGCCGGACATGCGCGACATGCTGGAAATGGCCTTTGCCAAACAACTGCGCCACAAGCTGGTGGCTCTGAACAAGGCGGTTGCCGGACAAGCGATCCTTGCCAGCCCGGATTGACCGTTAAGATTGAGGTCCCGCAGGTATCCGCACGGCGGCCCGCACGGCCCCCAGCGACGCCAGCAAGGCTCCGGCAAAATAGATGACCAGGCCGGCTTAGACGATTCCGTTGATTGATCTGTGCATGGGCGTCTCTCAGTCGGTGCGACGGGGATGAAGACGCGGTGTCGGTATTGTCGCACTGGAGGCGGTATTGTCGGATTTGCGGAGTGCGAGTATGGCTAAATTGGGCTCTGGGGCAAACCAAATCCGCGACCACGCGTCGACACCTTGGAGAGTATGATGCCGGCACCGAATATTTTGCTTGTCATGGCGGACCAGTTGGCACCGCAATTCACCGGGGCCTATGGACACCCTGTCGTAAAGACGCCGCACATGTCGGCGCTGGCGGCGCGCGGGGCGCGGTTCGATGCGGCCTACTGCAATTCGCCGTTGTGTGCGCCCTCGCGGTTCAGCTTCATGTCGGGGCAGCTGATCTCGCGCATTGCCGCCTATGACAACGCCAGCGAATTTCCCGCCGCCATTCCGACCTTTGCGCATTATTTGAAGTCGATGGGCTACCGGACGTGCCTGTCCGGCAAGATGCATTTTGTCGGGCCGGATCAGCTACACGGCTTTGAGGAGCGCATCACCACCGACGTCTATCCGTCCGACTATGCCTGGACACCGGACTGGGAACTGGCGGATGAGCGCATCGACAAGTGGTATCACAACATGGATTCGGTGCGCGAGGCGGGCGTTGCCGCGACGACCTTCCAGATCGACTACGACGAAGAGGTGGCGTTTGCGGCAAAGCGCAAGCTGTTCGACTATGCGCGCGAAAAGTCCGGGCCGTTCTGCATGGTGGCCAGCTTCATTCATCCGCACGACCCATACGTGGCGCGGCGCGATTGGTGGGACCTTTACGACCGGTCGGACATCGACATGCCGAAACACGTCCTCGGGCACAATGAACAGGACCCGTTCTCGCGGCGCCTCCTGGACGGCATCGAAGCCAGCAAGGTTGAGGTGACCGATGAACAGGTGCGCAATGCCCGTCATGGCTATTTTGCCAACACGTCGTATTTCGACAGCAAGATCGGCGAGCTGGTCCAGACACTCGAGGAGGTTGGGCTTCTTGACGATACCATCGTCATCGCCACCGCCGACCATGGCGACATGCTGGGCGAGCGCGGACTGTGGTACAAGATGAACTTCTTTGAGCATTCTGCCAGGGTGCCGCTGGTGATGGCCGGCCCGGGGATCGCCCGTTGTGAGGTGCAGAATGCCTGTTCGCTGGTGGATATCCTGCCGACGATGATCGATATTGCGGCGCAGGACGGCACTGCCAAACCGGAGATGGGTATGCCATTGGATGGCCGGTCACTACTGCGGCTGGCGCAAGGCGGCAGCGACGATGTGAGCGAGGCGATTGGCGAGTATTGCGCCGAAATGACAGCTCATCCGGTGCTGATGATTCGCCGCGGCCGGTACAAATACGTGCACTGCGACGGCGACCCGGCCCAGCTTTACGATCTTGAAGCCGACCCTGCCGAACTGACAAATCTGGCGGACGACCCCGGTCACGCGGATGTGTCGGCGGCGTTTGCGGCAGAGGTGCGCGAGCGTTGGGACAGCGAAAAGATCCGCGCCGACGTGATCCGCACGCAAAAACAACGCCGTGCCGTGCATGCGGCCATGGAGGCCGGGGCGGTGGCCCACTGGGACTACAACCCGCCGCGCGATGCCAGCCAAGAGTACGTGCGCAACCACATGGACTGGACGGTCGCGGCGGCGAAAACCCGCTTTCCACCGCTGAGCAGCGACTAACGTCGACGCTTGCAAACCAGCCAAAAGGCCAGACATCCGCTATGAACGGTTAGTGGGTATCGGCGCGATACGCCTGCGCGTCCATTTCGTGCCAATCCCGGACTTCAAAATCTTGTATTACATCTGCATTAGATTCTAACGCTGGACGGTCGCTGTATGATACCCGTTGGCAAGTGCTTGACCGAGGCGTCACGCCTAAGAAAACTTGCCGTTAGCGCTCAGCCACTGTTGACGCGTCAGCCGGTAGCCGGGGCAGTCTTCACGATAGGCGCGGCGCATACCTTCATAGTGCATGCCGCATTTTTCCAGGACCCGGCGTGATGCCGTGTTCCGCGGATCGGTGACCGCCACGACCTCGGTCAAGGGAGATTCTTCGAAAGCGAACTGTAGCATTCGCCTGCAGGCCTCTGACGCAAACCCTCTGCCCCAGGCCGATTTCTTAAGCAAATAGCCAACCTCGATCTCGCAATCAGGGACCATCTCTCCTGTGACCAGGTCCCAGTTGGTGTCATCTTCCTCAACAGGCAAAGGAAGTAAAACGGTCGTTCCAATCTTGCGTTTTGGTACCTTCTCGACCAGGCACCAAATGCCAATGCATCCGCCTGCACACCGCCTGGTTTCCTTTGGCAAATTCTCCAACACCTCGTCTTTACTACAAACACTAGCGACATACCGCATCACCTCCGGATTCGTAAGCAGGTCCATCGCCAGATCCAGATCGTCCATGCTCAAAGGCCGAAAAATCAAACGCTCGCTTTCAAATGAAAGGTTCATCCTGCCGTCTTAGGGATCAGGCTCGAATTTTGCAATGAACACTGCTGCTGAATCAGGCGGAACAACTCCGACCTAGCCTCACGACCACCGGTGCAACACTGTCGAAGTGTTCAAGTTTAAATCCCCAACAAAATCTGTCACATGCGGACCTACTTGTGCAGGAATGCGACGCCCGCTTTCGTTCGCCCTACTAACAGTCGGGCGAAGCTCCGCAACTCGGTGTAACAGTTATGTGGGCGCAGTCCGCTTCGCGCTCTATCTCTCAATTGTCGAAATTCTGATATGAACTCCGCCATCAGTAACTGGCAGTTGGTGTGCCTCTCCCAACGCGCTATCATCGAGTCGTCGTGATTTGCGGAGGCAGTGGTTAGCTCCATGGAGGTGACTGTCCAACACCTGACGATCTTTGGGATTATCCTGGGGACGTTGGGTTTGTTCGTATGGGGCCGTATCCGCTACGACATGGTCGCGGTGCTGGCACTGCTGACCGGGGTGTTTCTCGGGGTGGTACCGGGCGATCATGCCTTTGTGGGCTTCAGTCATCCCGCCGTCATAACCGTCGCCGCGGTGCTGGTTATCAGCCGGGCGCTGCAGAATTCCGGCATTGTCGACGTGCTGGCCACCATGCTGGCCTCCACGCGGGCAACGACGACCCGGCAGATTGCCGGCGGAAGCTGCCTGGTGGCGCTGCTGTCGTGCATCATGAACAATGTCGGCGCCCTGGCGCTGATGATGCCGGTGACCCTGCGCAACGCCGGCAAAGCGCGGCGCTCGGCCTCGCTGGTGCTCATTCCACTGTCGTTCGCCTCGCTGCTCGGCGGCCTGGTGACGCTGATCGGCACACCGACCAATCTGGTGATTTCCGGTTACCGGGAATCCTTTACCGGCGAATCGTACAACATGTTCGACTTCACCCCGGTTGGTGGTGCGGTGGCAATCGCTGGTCTGGCCTATCTGATCTTCATCGCCTGGCGCCTGCTGCCCGAACGCGTGACGCCGGCGCCCGGCTCAAGCCTGTTTCACGTCGAGAACTACATTACCGAGGCGCGCGTGCCCGAGGGCTCGATGTTTGTCGGCATGCAGATCCGCGAGCTGGAACAGCTTTGCGAAGACGAAATCGCCGTCATGGCACTGGTGCGCAACGGCCGCCGGCGGCTGGCGCCGCACGGCATCGAACGGCTCAGAAAGGACGATGTGCTGGTGCTCGAGGGTGATCCTTCGGCGCTGGAACCGCTGACGGCCATCGGCAAGCTGGAAAACCTCGCCGACCGCTTCGGCCACGGCGAAAAGCTGCGATCCGACGACGTGCGCCTGATCGAGGCCGTGGTGCTGCCGCACTCACGGCTTGAAGGCCGCTCGATGCGTGGCGTGCGCATGCATGACCGGTTCGGCATCAACCTGCTGGCGATCGCCCGGCGCGGTGAGTCTCCCGTGACGCGCCTCGTCAACACCCATTTCGAGATCGGCGACGTTCTGTTGCTGCAGGGCGAGGCGACGGCGCTTGACGAAGCGTTGCGGCGTCTCGGGTTGCTGCAGCTTGCCGACCGCGGGTTGCGCAAGATGCCCAAGCATCATGTCGCCCTGCCGGTGGTGATTTTCGGTATCGCGATCATGGCGACAGCGTTCGGGCTGGTTCACGTGTCGATTGCCTTTACCACCGCCGTTGCGGCGCTCATCGCCACCGGCTCCGTGCCGATCCGGGAGATTTACACCTACATCGAATGGCCGGTGATCGTGCTGTTGTCAGCGCTCATCCCCGTCGGCGAAGCCCTGCAGGCAACCGGCGGCACCGACCTGATCGCCTCGAGCATTCTCAACATGACAGAGGCGCTGCCGGTGTGGTCCATCCTGGTCCTTTTGCTCGTCATCTCCATGTGGATGTCCGACCTGATCCACAACACACCCACCGCCGTGCTGATGGCACCGATTGCCGCCACGATCGCCGCCAAGCTGGGCGTGTCGCTCGACCCTTTCCTGATGGCCGTCGCGGTTGGCTGCGCATCGCCGTACCTGACGCCGATCGGTCACCAGTCGAACACCCTGGTGATGGGCCCCGGCGGCTATCACTTCGGTGACTACACCCGTGTCGGCCTGCCCCTTGAGGTGCTGATCGTCGTCGTCGCGGTGCCAACCATCATGATGGTCTGGCCGCTTTAGAGCCCTTTTTGACAATACCGGGCCATTTGATGGGTCAAATTCGTTCAGCCCGGCAGGCGCGATGCGCCGCGCAATGTCGTTCATCGGGCAAACGCCGTGGACGCACCGGATGGGCGAATTGGACCCACCGAAGGCCGGCTTTTCGCGCTCGCTGGACAGCGTTAGGCGGCACTTGTGGTCAACCAGACCACGGCGTGCCGCCTGCCTTGCCAGCAAACGCGAAAAGCCGGTCAAATGGCTCGGTATTGTCAAAAAAGGCTCTAGGAAATACGCTAAATTGGCAGGTCGATTTCGCCCAGGCGCTCGGTCAGCTTGCGGTTCTCACGGTAGTCGACATCGACCGCGATCAGCGCCGGGCCGTCATGGGCAAGCGCCTCGGCAAGAGCGTCCGGAAAGGCCGCGCACGACCGGACGTGCCGCCCCCACATGCCGAAGGCCGCAGCGAGTTTTTCGATGTCCGGATTGTCAAACGCGAGGTCGGAGTGACGCCCGCCGAACTGGTTCTGCTGTTTCCACTTGATCAGGCCGTACTCGCCGTCGAGCCAGACGATGCAGACGAAGGGGATGTTCCTGCGCACCGCGGTTTCGAGGTCCTGGACATTCATCAGGAAGCCGGCATCGCCGCACACGGCCACGACCTTGCTGTCCGGATTGGCGTACTTGGCGCCGATGGCGCCGGGCAAGGCGAAACCCATGGAGCAAAAGCCGTTGGAAATCAGGCAGGTGTTGGGCTCGATGCACTGGTAGTAGCGGCTGATCCACATCTTGTGGGCACCGACGTCCGACAGCACGATGTCGTGATCGCCGAGCGCCTTGCGGATATCGCTGATGATGCGCTGCGGCTTCATCGGATAGGCGGTGTCGGCATTTTCGGCATTCAGATCGGCGCGGATGGTTTCGCGCAAACCGGCCCAGCGCGCGATGTCGAACAGCGGCAACGAGCCCTCGAAGCGGGCGTTCAGTTCCTCGTTGAGATGCCACAGGGCATCGGCGACATCGGCCTGAAGGTCGACGGTGACCGGGTAGGCTTCGTCGATCTCGGCCGGTTCGAAGTCGATGTGGACGATCTTCTTGTCACGCTTGGCGTTCCAGAACGACGGCGCGTACTCCACCAGGTCGTAACCGACCGAGATCACCAGGTCGGCCTCGGCGAAGGCTTTCAGGACATGGTCCTTGCCCTGCAGGCCGATGGTGAACAGGCTGTTGGGCGAGGTGTGCGCGACCGCGCCCTTGCCCATGAAGGTGTTGACCACCGGAATGCCGGTCTTGCGGGCCAGCCGGCGCAACTGGTTGGAGGCGCGTTTGCGCACCGCACCGTTGCCGGCCAGGATGAGCGGCGATTTCGCCGCAGCGATCAGATCGACGGCGGCATTGACCGCCTTCCAGTCGGCCGACGGGCGGCGGGTGACCAGGGCCGGCATGGGGGCCAGGTCGACATCGTGTTCCGCGATGTTTTCCGGCAACTCGATGATGGTGGCGCCGGGCTTTTCCATCTGCGCCACCTTGAAGGCCTTGCGCACGACTTCCGGGATGGTCTCCGGCTCCTGGATCGAATGGGCCCACTTGGAGATCGGTTCGAACATGGCGATGGCATCCATGTTCTGATGGCTTTCCTTGTGCAGGCGGCGGGTGGTGCCCTGCCCGATGATGGCGACCAGCGGCGCCCGGTCCATGTTGGCATCAGCCACGCCGGTGACGAGGTTGGTGGCGCCGGGACCGAGCGTTGACAGGCAAACCCCCGGCTTTCCGGTCAGCCGGCCATAGGCATCGGCCATGAAAGCGGCCGCCTGCTCGTGCCGGCACAGGACGAACTCGATGGATGAATCGATGAGCGAAATCATCAGGTCGGCGTTCTCCTCGCCCGGCAACCCGAAAATACGCTCCACCCCTTCCGCCTCCAGGCAGCGCACGAACAGATCAGATGCTTTCACGTGTTAGGTCCTCCCAAGACTTTCCCGGTCAACGAAAGCAGTTTGCGCCATCGAACTCAAGCTGCCGGCGATCACGTATCATCAAATCAGCCACGCTGCTGCGAGGCCGAGGAAGGCGAAGAAGCCGACGACGTCGGTGACCGTGGTGACGAACACGCCGGAGGCGATGGCCGGGTCGACTTCGAAGTAGTCGAGGGTGAGCGGGATCAGGATGCCGGCGAGCGCGGCGGCCAGCATGTTGATGATCATGGCCACGGCGATGACCCCGCCCAGGCCGTCCGAACCGAACCACCACCAGGCGAACAGCCCCATGAGGATGGCGAACAGCACACCGTTGATGAGGCCGACCCAGCACTCGCGCATGATGACCCGCATGGCGTTGACCGGGCCCAGGTCGCGGGTTGCTATGGAGCGCACCGCCACGGTCATGGTCTGGGTGCCGGCATTGCCGCCCATTGAGGCAACAATCGGCATCAGAACGGCCAGCGCGACCATCTGTTCGATGGTGGCGTCGAACAGCGAGATCACCCATGAGGCAAGGATGGCCGTGCCCAGGTTGATCATCAGCCAGGCAAACCGCGACTTAGTGGTCGCCCAGACCGAGCCGGTGATCTCCTCGTCGCCGACACCGCCGAGGTGCAGGATATCCTCGCCGGCCTCTTCCTGAATGATGTCGACGACATCGTCGATGGTGATCGAGCCGACCAGCCGTTCGTCAGCATCGACGACCGCGGCGGAGACGAGGTTGTACTGCTCGAACTTGTAGGCAACGTCATCCTGGTCGTCTTCGACGGTGAAGATGTTCTCGTGCTCAACCATGATATCGCTGATCCGCGTCACCCGCGGGGTTCGTAACACCCGGCTGACTGGGATGAAGCCGGTGGTGTGATAGGCCGGATCGACAACGTATATCTCGGAGAAATTCTCCGGCAGGTCATCTTCGGTGCGCATGTAGTCGATGGTCTGGCCGACCGACCAGAACTCCGGTACCGCGACGAACTCGGTTTGCATGATGCGACCAGCGGTATCTTCCGGATAGTCGAGCGCCCGCCGCAGGGCCGCCCGCTCGGTGCCGGAGACCTTGGCCAGGATCTCCTGCTGATCCTGTTCGGTCATGTCCTCGATGAGATAGAGCGCGTCATCGGTGTCGAGCCGGCGCACCGCCGAGGCGATGACCTGGTTGGGCAGCGCCTCCATCAGCTCGTCGCGCACGCCCTCTTCCAGTTCGGGCAGGGATTCGACATCGAAGGTACGGCCGAGCTTCTCGATGAGATCGACGCGTTCGTCGCGGCGCAACTGTTCGATCAGGTCGGCAAGGTCGGCGGCGTGCAGGTCACGGGTGAGCTTGCGCGCTTTTTTCTGGTCGTCCTTGTGCAGCGCCCGCGACACGGCATGAACGAACTCGGCGGTCAGCGCGCCATGTTCGTCGTGAGTGGTAAAGTCCTTGTTCTTGCCCATAATATTCTTCTTCTTGCTCATGCCATCAACCAGAAAACCGCGCATGCTGTTTATTGCAGATTTCGCCGGGGGAAGCGATGGGGTTTACCTATAGGACAGGCAAGTGGTACCTGTCGCCGCGCCGGTGCTGTGCCGGTGGGCCCGCAGGATTGGAAACGCCGATGACCGGTTCAATCGGACGCGAAACACTGGCCAAACTGGCATGCGCGCTTGCCGGGGCGCTGTGGGGTCTGTTCTGGTTTCCCCTGCGCTGGCTGGCCGAGGCCGGCGTCGAGGGACCTTGGATCGGGGTTGTGTTCTTTGCCGTGCAGACCCTCTGTCTGCTGCCGTTTGTGCTGTCCGGCTGGCGCGACATGTGGGCCGCACGAAACGGTCTGACCCTCACGACCTTTCTGGCCGGAAGCGCCCTGGCCATGTATTCGCTCGGCGTCATATACACCGACGTGATCCGGGCCATGCTGCTGTTTTACCTGACGCCGCTGTGGAGCACCCTTCTGGCGCGCGCCGTGCTGGGCGAACCGATTACCGGCATGCGCTGGCTGGCGATCGCGCTGGCGCTGGCCGGCATGCTGGTGATATTTGGTGCCGACGTCGGGCTGCCATGGCCGCGCAATGTGGGAGACTGGATGGGCCTTGCCTCCGGGGTGCTGTGGGCGTTCGCCGCGGTGCGGCTCAACCAGGATCACGCAAGTCAGCCGGCGCACATCACATTCGGATTTCTCACCTGGGGACTGCTGATCTGTCTTGCAACCGTTGTCCTGCCGCTGCCGGGCGCGCACAGTGCGCCTTCACCCGGCGCAGTTGCCGGCACGCTCTACTGGCTGGTGCCATTGGTGGCGTTGCTTGCCGTGCCCGGCGCCTATGCAGCCATGTGGGGCACACGGCTGATCGATCCGGGCATCGTGGGCATCCTGTTCATGACCGAAATCATCGTCGGCACCATCACCGTAGCCATCTGGGCCGGCGAGCCGTTCGGACTGCGTGAGCTGCTTGGCGTTGTGCTGATCACAGCGGCCGGGCTGTTGGAAAGCGTTTGGGTGCTGGTGAAAGGCCGGCCACGTTCCGGCGTCGCGCAAAAAAGAGGGCCGGGATCCCCGTAGTTGGAGAAATCCCGGCCTCCAGGCAATCCGCCCCCTTCCTGCCTGCATCCGGGTGGTGCAGGCATCACGCACCTGGCGGATTATACCAGCGGCCCTCAGAAAACACCCATTTGACCGCATTTTCGCTTTTGCTGGCTAGGCATGCTCGGTGCCGCGGTCTGGTTGACCACAAGCCGAGCATAACGACGTCCAGCAAGAGCGAAAATGCGGCCTTCGGTGGGCCAAATTCGCCCATCTGGTGCGTTGCGCCACTTGCCCGATGCACCGCATCGCGCTGCGCGCCGCGCCTGCCATATGAACGAATTTGGCTCCATCAAATCGGCGTTTTCTGAGGGCCGCTGGTATTATGCAGCGCGGCTGAAGGCATCAGGCAACTGCCGGGCCCTGCGCACTGCAGTCAGTTCGAGGCTCAGCTTCGCCAGCGTCTTGCGCAGCCGCACGTTCTCGTTCTGGAGATGTGTTAACCGCTCCACGTTGACCGGGATGCGGTGGTCATGGTCGGCCAGCCACAACGCATATGCGGGGATGGTCACCCCGACTTCGGCAACGGCAGCGGCAATGCTCGATCCACGGGCGATCAAAGCATCCACCCGCTCCATCCTCACCTTGAAATCCAGCGCTTTCTGCATGACTTTCCTCCTTACGCGTTCGTCGCTGCGCCGCCCCCCTGTTCAGCCGCCGGCCCTTCTGCACCTCGGGACCGGTTCAGGCATCGCCGTCAACTGCAATAATCCTTGAGCAACTCGCCGGTCAGGGCGTTGCCCTCGATGCCGGCGTCCTCAATGGCGTGGCGCTCGCCGACATATGTGCACATGCTGGAGTAGTTCGAGTGCGCCGAAAACGCCGTTCCGGCAAGCACCGCTGAAAAGATGAGAGAACCGATAGCCAGGCGCGCCATCAAGCGGGCGGATTGTTCCTTCTCATCGGCGATCTGTTTCCAGACTGCGCTGTTTGTGGTTGCAAAGCTCATCTGCCAGTCCCTCCAGCCAGTAGTTCACAATTCACTAACCTTGCGAATTCATGCCCTGTTTACCAGAGACGGCCTTGTCAACGAATCGGAAAGCAAAAACAGGCTTGACCAGGGCTTAACGAGGACCCGCAGTTTTTGTTTAAAAGTGATTCAAAAAAACGCTGGCGCGGGCGCGCAGGAAGAGCGTCGTGAATCAAAAAATCAATGCAATATCAATCTGATATCGGGCGGATGGTCTGCCCTGCGGAATGCCTCTCGGACCATCTTTGCGCCATTGCCACCGCATCCTGGCGTTGGGTGACGCTCGCCTTGCCCAACATCTGGTCCAACCGGGCTGAAAGACGTACGTGCTGCCTTGCCCCGGCATGTTCGCGGGCCAGCATGTACCACATGATGGCTCTGGCTTTGCTGTGCTTTGCCAGCTTTCCCTGCCAGTGCAGGTCACCCAGCGCGCTCATTGATGGCGCGTAGCCTTTGCGTGCTGCGCTGGTCAGCAATTTCACCGCCTGTTTCTGGCTCTTGCTGACACCCTGTCCGTCCAGCAGAATCATGGCCATGCCATGCTCGGCACCCGGGTGCTTGAAACCTCTTGCATACAGATAGTTTCTGTAGGCCCGGCCCGGATCGCGTTTTACGCCGGCCGACTTGATGCCGACCCGATAGCCATCTGCAACGCGTACCAGAGAATCTATGGCGATGAACAGGTCCCGGCCACCAAGACGTTCGGAGTCCAATGTCCTGGCAACCTGCCGGTAAAGCTCAAAGGCCCTTGCACGGTCACGCGGCACGCCGCGGCCTTGCTGATACATGTGGCCCAAATACCAGGCAGCAGACACATTGCCACGCGCCAGGAGGTCGGAAAGAATGGCATGCGCCGCTGTGTAATTGCCCTTTTTCCACGCCTGCTGTGCAGCCCTCATGTCCTTGCGCCACGCCCCCTTCTTGGTAAGCGGCTTGGCGGGGACATAGGAATGGAAGTTCGGCAGCTGGTCCTGCACCGACTGGGCCGTCGCCAGCGGTGGATGCGTCGCACCATACGCGGCGGCGGCCACCGCCAGCGCGCTCAGCGCCAGCATGCGGTACCGGGTCCCGGTGATCGCTGCCAAAAAGGGCCTAGATGTCCGCGTAACAGACAACTTCTTTTTCGCCTCCTGGGTGTGTCACGGCGCCGTTGACCGCCGGGCCGACGGTCTGGGCGTACTTCCATATGCAGCCGGACTGGAAGTCGGTCTCGCGTGGCTGCCAGCCTTTGCGCCGCTCAGCCAGTTCCGCATCGCTGAGATCGACCGAGATCGTGCCCTCAACCGCATCGATTGAAATTATGTCACCGTCGCGCAACAGTCCGATCGGACCGCCGGTTGCCGCTTCCGGGCCGACATGGCCGATGCAGAAGCCGCGCGTTGCGCCGGAAAACCGGCCGTCGGTGATCAGCGCCATCTTGTCGCCCATCCCCTGGCCGTAGAGGGCCGCGGTGGTGGACAGCATTTCGCGCATGCCGGGTCCGCCCTTGGGTCCCTCATAGCGGATCACCAGAACCTCGCCCTCTTCGTACTTGCGGGCCCGAACCGCCTCGAAACACAGCTCCTCGCTGTCGAAGCAGCGCGCCGGGCCGGTGAACTGCAGGCGCTCCATGCCGGCGACCTTCACGATGGCGCCGTCCGGCGCGAGATTGCCGCGCAAGCCCACGACACCGCCGGTCGGCGTGATCGGCTTGTCGGCCGGACGCACGACATCCTGAGCATCGCTCCATTTCACCTTGGCCAGGTTTTCAGCCATGGTGCGGCCGGTAACCGTCATGCAGTCGCCGTGCATGAAGCCGTTTTCGAGCAGCGTCTTCATCAGCAGCGGGATGCCGCCGACCTCGAACATGTCCTTGGCGACATAGCGCCCGCCCGGCTTGAGATCCGCGATGTATGGCGTGCGCTTGAAAATCTCGGCGACGTCAAACAGGTCGAACTTGATACCGCACTCATGGGCAATCGCCGGCAGGTGCAGGGCCGCATTGGTCGAACCACCCGATGCGGCAACCACGGTCGCGGCGTTTTCCAGCGCCTCTATGGTGACGATGTCGCGCGGCCGGATGTTCTTGGCAACCAGGTCCATGACCTGCTCGCCGGCGGTCATGCAGAACTGGTCACGGATTTCGTATGGCGCCGGAGCGCCGGCGGAATACGGCAGCGCAAGACCGATCGCCTCGGACACGGTGGCCATGGTGTTGGCGGTGAACTGGGCGCCGCAGGCACCGGCGGACGGGCACGCGACATGTTCCAGCTCGTCGAGGTCCTCATCGGAAAACTCGCCGACACTGTGGCGGCCGACGGCCTCGAACACGTCCTGAACGGTGACGGTGCTGCCGCGGAAGTTGCCGGGCAGGATCGAGCCGCCATAGATGAAGATCGACGGCACGTTGAGCCGACACATGGCCATCATCATGCCGGGCAGCGACTTGTCGCAGCCGGCCATGCCGACCAGGGCGTCGTAACAATGGCCGCGCATGGTCAACTCCACGCTGTCGGCGATCACTTCGCGCGACACCAGCGACGACTTCATGCCCTGGTGGCCCATGGCGATGCCGTCGGTGACGGTGATGGTGCAGAACTCGCGCGGCGTACCGTGTGCCGCCGCAACCCCGCGCTTGACGGTCTGGGCCTGGCGCATCAACGAGATGTTGCACGGTGCTGCTTCGTTCCAGCAGGTCGCCACGCCGACCAGCGGCTGGTGGATCTGCTCTTCCGTGAGCCCCATGGCATAGTAGTAGGAACGATGCGGCGCCTTGGCCGGTCCCTCGGTGACGTGCCGGCTTGGCAGCCTGTCTTTTAGTTTTGTCGTTGCGTCCATAGCGAAACCGTCCCTGATCGTGCCCTTGTGTTGCCTTTGTTATCGTAAGCGGCAGCAGCCTGAGATTGTGTTAATCCAACGGGCCGCCGGGGATCACACAGGCCGATCCGGCTCTGATCACCGGACCCCGTCCCCGCTCGCAGTTTTCCCCAACCGCATCACTGCACGGCTATTGAGGCGGAATGTGGGAACATCAAGGCCAGCAGCGGCCAGACCGACAGAAATGTAACGCATGTGACCAAATTGCAACGCGGCGGGGCCCGGTCCGCAGCACTATTGGGGGTGCGCGAACCTGCCGGGTGTGGCAGGTTCGCAGGCGAGTCGTTCCCTACGGGCATCACATTCATGGCTTTTGACCAACCAGGCGATTCCACGACAACCGGCCCTTCGACGGGCGGTGCAGCGGGGCGACCCATGCAGGTCGAGTACGTGGAACGACCCGGTCTGTTCTGGCTGTCGATCAAGAACTTCCTGCTTGGTCTGGTGACCCTGACGATTTACCGCTTCTGGGGCAAGACGGCGGTGCGCCGCCATGTCTGGTCGTCCATTCGGATCAACGGCGAACCGCTCGAGTACACCGGAACCGGCAAAGAACTGTTTCTCGGCGCCCTGATCATCTTCCTGCTGCTCATCCTGCCGCTGATCACCTTGGTGACAACGCTGCAGATCATGCTTGGAGAGGATCACTGGGCCACCCTGCTGACACAGTTCGTGCTCGTCTTCATCGGTTTTCTGCTGTGGGGCATGGCGATCTACCGGGCCCGGCGTTACCGGCTGTCGCGCACGCTCTGGCGCGGCATTAGGGGCACGCTGACGGGATCGTCGTGGTCGTTCAGCCTGCTCTACTTCGGGGCGATGCTGCTGCGCTCGATGACCCTGGGCTGGTCGACGCCGGCCATGAACCTGAACATCCAGAAGCGGCTGATCGGCGAGATGGAGTTCGGCAGCACGCCATTCCGCTTCGGCGGCGTTGCCGGCCCGTTGTATTCCCGCTACGCCCTGTGCTGGTTCGGCGCACCGTTACTGATCGCGATCATCGTCGCCGGTATGCTGGTGATGACGAACTTTGATCCGGACACGCTCAAGACCCTCGCCAAGGCAGATACCGAAACGACCAAATCGCGGCTGGACATGGTGCATTTCCTGACCCCGCTTGTCACGATTGCAGCGATCTTCATCATCTACAGCCTGGTCTGGACGCTCTACACAGCCCGAGAAATGTCGCTGTTTGCCGAGTACACCTGTTTCGATGCGGCCAGCTTCAAGCTTGACGCGACACCGGGCTCGCTGATTGGCCTGTGGCTCGGCAACCTGCTGATCATGATCTTCACGCTCGGCATCGGACAGCCTTTCGTCGTGCAGCGCATGGTGCGGTACATGGCGAACCGGCTGAGCGTCGAGGGAACCGTCGATGTCGCGACGATCCAGCAATCGACCCAGGCCCTCGACAAGCGCGGCGAAGGGTTGCTGGAAGCCTTCGACGTGGATGCGTTCTGATGGCCGGTGCATTCAACGCCCAGTTCTTCGACGGCCATAGCGCGGCGACCCACAATGTCAGCGTCGGGTTTTCCGCATCGGGCCTGCAGATCACGTTTCCGCATGCCCCCGATGCGGCGCGCAACTGGGCGTTTTCCGGTCTGACGGCAATCGAAAAGCCGCGTGACGGCGAGCCGCTGCGGCTCAGCCATACCTCGGAAAAGGCGGCCCGGCTGATCGTTCCCGTTGGCCAGGGGCGCAGCTACATCCTCTCGCGTGCCGAGCATCTGCACGGCGTTCCGGTTCATTTACGGCTGCTGCGCTACGGAGGATTGGCGGCCGCCAGCCTGGCCGTCATCTTCCTGCTCGGCTATGGCCTGCTTAACTTCGCACCGCAGGTTGTGGCCGGCTGGCTGCCGCAGGAGTGGCGCGATCAGCTGGCCGACCAGACCGAGCAGAAGTTCATAGGCGACACAAAGCAATGCAGCAGCGGAGCCGGCAAGGCCGCCCTGGCGCGGCTCGCCTCGCGGGTGGCCGGTTCGCTCGAGGAAAGCCCGGAGTTCTCGCTGCGGGTCATCGATTTGCCGTTCATCAATGCCTTTGCCCTGCCCGGCGGCCGGGTGGTGCTCACCGGCAAGCTGATCGAAAAGGCCGAAACCCCGGCGGAGGTCGCCGGCGTTCTGGCCCATGAACTGGGTCACGTCGCGCACCTGCACCCGGAGGCGCAGTTCGTCCGCATTCTCGGGCTGCAACTGGTGATCAGCCTGGTCACCGGCGGATCGAGCGGCGACATGCTGGGCAGCGTTGCCGGCCTCGTGGCGCTGCTGCAATACACCCGCGCCGCGGAGTATGAAGCCGACGACTACGCCCGGGAGCTGATGCGCCGGGGCGAGATCGACCCAGCCGGGCTGCGGCGGTTCTTCGAGAAGCTGTCGGAGAGCGAAACCAGCCTGTTCGACGGCAAGCTGAAGCAGCTGTCGAACATGCTGTCGACCCACCCGGGCAGCAAGGAACGCATGGAAACGTTCGAGCCGCTACCGGCGGGACAGGCACGCGAAGTGCTGAGTGATGCCGAATGGCGGGCGCTGAAGAAAATCTGCGCTGAAAAGAACTGACACGCTACCGCCTGCGGGTGGCGTCCGCCTCTTTCTTGATGCGGGCGGCGAACAGCCACAGGCCGCCGGCGATGGCCAGCAGGATGCCGAGGGACACCAGTTCGCCATACTCGAGCGCCATGACGGACTTGCCTTCGACGATCAGCTTGCGCCAGGCGACAACCGCAACGATGAAGATCAGAAACACCGCAAACGCCTGAACGATGCGCCGCATGGCGCGGTAGATGGTCAGACTGCCTTTCCTGAGCTTGCTCATCTGTGCCTGGCAGCTACCACCACTTGTCGGGCTGCGCGTTGAACCCGGCGTCCTGCTCGATGACATGGGCGGTGCGGAACAGGGTCTCCTCGTCGAACGGCTTGCCGATCAGCTGCAGTGCCAGTGGCAGGCCATCACCCGACAGTCCGGCCGGCAGGGCAATCCCCGGCAGGCCTGCCATGTTCACGGTAACCGTGAAGATGTCGTTGAGGTACATCTGCACCGGATCGGTGATCTCGCCCGGCGCAAAGGCAGGAGACGGCGTCGCCGGGGTCAGCATCACATCGACCTTGTGCCAGGCCTCGTCGAAGTCGCGCTTGATCAATGAACGAATCTTCTGCGCTTTCACGTAGTAGGCGTCGTAGTAGCCGGCTGAAAGTACGTAAGTACCGATCATGATGCGGCGTCTGACTTCTTTGCCGAAGCCGGCGGCGCGGGTATTCTGGTACATGTCGACAATGTCGTCACCCTCGACGCGCAGGCCGTAGCGCACGCCGTCGTAGCGCGCCAGGTTCGACGAGGCTTCGGCGGGCGCGACGATGTAGTAGGCCGGCAGGGCATATTTGGTGTGCGGCAGGGAAACCTCGACCACCTCGGCGCCGCGCGCCCTCAGCCAGTCGGCCCCCTGATGCCACAGGGCATCGATCTCATCGGGCATGCCGTCGACGCGGTATTCCTTGGGTATGCCGACACGCAGGCCGCGAATATCGCCGGTCAGCGCCGCCTCGTAATCCGGCACGGGCCGGTCGACCGAGGTGGTGTCCTTGGCGTCGACGCTGGCCATGGATTTCAGCAGAATGGCGCTGTCGCGCACATCTCGGGCGATCGGTCCGGCCTGGTCGAGCGACGAGGCAAAGGCGACGATACCCCAGCGCGACACCCGTCCGTAGGTCGGCTTGATGCCGGTGGTGCCGGTGAAGGCGGCCGGCTGGCGGATCGAGCCGCCGGTATCAGTGGCCGTGGCGCCGGCGCAAATGTGGGCGGCCACGGCGCTGGCCGACCCGCCCGACGAGCCGCCGGGCACCAGAGCCGCGTTCGAGCGCTCACGGCGCCAGGGATTGATGACATTGCCGTAGTACGAGGTCTCGTTCGACGAGCCCATGGCGAACTCGTCCATGTTGAGCTTGCCGAGCATGACCGCGCCGTCGTCGAACAGGTTCTGGGTGACGGTGGCGTTGTAGGCCGGCTTGAAACCGTCGAGGATATGGCTGCAGGCCTGGGTATGCACGCCCTCGGTGGCGAACAGGTCCTTGATGCCGAGCGGAATGCCTTCCAGCGCCCCGGCCTTGCCGGCCGCGATGCGCTCGTCGCTGGCTTTGGCCATGTCGCGGGCGATGTCGGGGGTTTCATGGACATAGGCGTTGAGAATACGGGCCGACTCCATGGCGGCGATGTAGCTGTCGGTCAATTCCAGCGCCGTGAAGTCCTTGTTTTCAAGGCCGGCGCGGGCTTCAGCGATGGTCAGTGCGGTGAGGTCGCTCATCGTGCCCTACTCCACCACCTTGGGGACCATGAAGAAATGGTCTTCGCTGGCCGGTGCATTGCCGGTCACCCTTTCAGGATAGCCGCCATCGGTCACGTCGTCGGAGCGCTTCTTCATTTCGGTCTCGACCACGGACGTCAGCGGTGCGACGTTGCCGGTGTCGACATCGTCGAGCATCTCGATCCACTTCAGTATGGCGTTCAGCTCGCCTTCCAGCGCCGGGACTTCCTCATCACTGACCTTGATGCGCGCAAGACTGGCGATCCGGCGCACGGTTGTCTGATCGACGGACATTCATGTCACTCCAAATCTACGGGGAGAATGCGCCGCTTCTAGCACCCGGCTTGCAGGCCTGCAACCATCACCGCTCCAGCGTTCCGCCGACCTCCATCACGGCGACCTTGCCGCCATCCTCGCCCATGGCCTCAACGAAGCCGTCAGCGCTTTGAACGATGATCGGGAAGGTCTTGTAATGGCACGGAATGATGGTCGAGAAGTCGAAATAGCGCCGGCAGGCCATGGCCGCTGTCTGCGGGTTCATGGTGAACCGGTCGCCGATCGGCACGATGCCGATGTCGGGAGCGTAGATTTCGTTGAGCAGCGCCATATCGGAGAAATTGTCCGTGTCGCCCATGTGATAGACCGTCTTGCCCTCGGCTTTGCAGCGGATCATCAGGCCGCACGGGTTGCCGAGATAGACATTGCCGGATGATGAGGAGTGATCGGCGCGCACGAAGCTGACGTCGAAATCGTCTGTGTAGATGGTGCCGCCGGTATTGGTCGGGTCGATGTTCTCCGCCCCCTGCCCGTTCAGGTGCATGGCCAGTTCGAACACGGCGATCAGAGTGGCGCCGGTTGCCTTGCAGATATCGGCTGTGTCGCCGATGTGATCGTCGTGGCCATGGGTCAGCACAACATGGGTCGCACCGGCGGTGGCTTCGCCAACGTCGCCCTCGAAAACCGGGTTGCCGGACAGAAACGGATCGATGATCAGCACCGAGCCGCCGGTCTCGATGCGGAAAGCAGAATGGCCAAACCAGGTGATCTTCATGACTTTACCCCTTGTCGTGTGCTGCGGATGGCCCATTGTGCGGCCTCTCAACCCGGCAATCAATGGTTTGCGGCGCCGCAACGAAGCGCTTAAAGAAGGCGGGATGAACAACCTGGCGAACCTGCACACGATCGAGCAACTGGCGGACCTGCTGAAAACAGGCGACCGTGTGGCCGGGCTCGACCTCGGATCAAAAACAATCGGCCTGGCGCTGTCTGATGTGATGCAGCAGGTCGCAAGTCCGGTGCGAACGATCAAGCGTTCCAAGTTTTCTATTGATGCAAATGAGTTATTAGCGTTTTTTAAAGCTAATTCTGTGAAAGCAATCGTTATCGGCCTGCCGGTGAACATGGACGGTACCGCCGGGCCGCGAGTTCAGTCCACACGGGCCTTTGTGCGAAATTTCGGCAAGTTGAGCAGCATTCCGGTGACGTTCTGGGACGAGCGCATGTCGACGGCGGCCGTCGAGCGGGTACTGATCGACGCCGACCGCAGCCGGGCGCGGCGGGCCGAACTGGTCGACAAACTGGCAGCGGTGTACATCCTCCAGGGTGCGCTAGACCGCCTGGCGGCGGTGAGGAGCGGGACGTGAGCGCGGTTCTTGCCAGCCTGCTGCCGGTTTTCCTGCTGATCGTGCTGGGATATTGCCTGCGGCGTTACGGGGTCGTGCCGGATGAAATGTGGCGCGGTGTCGAGCAGCTTGGATATTGGGTGTTTTTCCCCAGTTTGCTGACCACGACGATGGCCAAGGCCGATCTCGGCGCCATCGAGCTGTCGACGGTATCTCTGACCATGATCGCGGCGTTTGCCACCATGGCGCTGGGGTTACTGGTGCTGCGCGGACGAATCAACGCCGCGCTGGATATCGGCGACCCGGCATTCACTTCGGTTTTCCAGTGTTCGACGCGCTGGAACGGCTTCGTCGCCCTGCCGATTGCCGTCGAGCTCTATGGCGCGACCGGCACGGCACTGGTCGCCATCATCATGGCAGTGCTGGTGCCGGCGGCAAATGCCGCGAATGTCGCGGTTCTGGCACGGTATGCGGCAGACAATACGCCCGGATTGAGCCGCACGCTCTATGTCGTGTTCCGCAATCCGTTCATCTGGGCCACGGTCATCGGCATGACCATCAACCTGCTGAGTGTTCCCGTTTACAAGCCACTGATGACGACCATGGAACTGCTTGGCGGGGCGGCTCTTGCGACAGGGCTCTTGATGGTCGGCGCCGGACTTATGCTGCGCTACACCTTTCCGCCAACCCTGCCGGCCCTGACCGGCACGCTGTCGAAACTGCTGCTGATGCCGGCCCTTGTGACGATCTGGTCGCTGGTCTTCGGCCTGTCGGGCACCGGGTTCGTTGTCGCGATCATCTGCGCGTCGGTGCCGACAGCGATGAACGGTTACCTGCTGGCCAAGCAGATGGGCGGTGATGCACCGTTGCAGGCAGCAACCACCACGCTGCAGACCGCGCTTTCATTCGTCACAATCCCCCTGCTGATTATGCTGGCGCAAGGGTTGCAATAACGCCGTGCTACAGATCAGGGCGCGCCCAATCTAGGATCGAACCGATGTCGGCGCCGCGCAACGATCCGTAGGTGTGACGGTACGGTCCGCGCAGCCGACTGGCGATGAAGGCGTCGCTGTGGGCCTGCGGGGCGTGCTTCAGCAGCAGACAGGCTGCGGCGGTGTGCACCAGTTTTTCCATCACATAGCGCATGTCGGCTTCAAGCCCGGACGGGTTTGCAAAGCGCTCGCGCAGCCGTTGGACGGCATTTGAAATCCGCGCCTCGCGCCCGCCGCATTCGACCAAGCCGTCGAACAGCATCTGCAGGTCTTCCGGCGCCTTGGCTATGGCACGCAGCATGTCGAGACACATCACGTTGCCCGACCCTTCCCAGATCGCATTGAGGGGTGCTTCGCGATAGAGCCGGGCCATCGGGCCGGATTCGACGTAGCCGTTGCCGCCGAGGCACTCCAGGGCTTCATTGACGATGCCGGGCAGCGCCTTGCACACCCAGAATTTGACTGCAGGGGTCAGGAAGCGGGCCACGGCGGCCTCGTAGGCATCATCGGACGCACCGTCGAACGCCCGCGCCACCCGGAAGACCAACATCAGCGCCGCTTCCTGGTCGAGCGCCATGTCGGCCAGCACCTGGCGCATCAGCGGCTGGTCGATGAGTTTGCGCTGGAACACCACCCGGTGCTCGGTGTGGTGGATGGCGTGCGCCAACGCCTGGCGCATCATCGCCGCCGAAGAGATCGCACAATCAAGGCGGGTATAGGTGACCATTTCGATGATCGTGGCGACCCCCCTGCCCTCCTCGCCGACCATCCAGGCATGGGTACCGGCAAATTCAACCTCGCTCGATGCGTTCGAGCGGTTGCCCAGCTTGTCCTTCAGGCGCTGGATGATCAGCGGGTTCTGCCGGCCATCCGGCAGGAAGCGCGGCATCAGAAAACAGGACAGGCCGCCCGGTGCCTGGGCCAGGACAAGGAAGGCATCGCACATCGGCGCCGACATGAACCATTTGTGGCCGGTGAGCAGGTATTCCTGGCCCGGCCCCGGCGTGCCGGCCGGCATGGCCTCGGTAGTATTGGTGCGGACGTCCGTACCGCCCTGTTTCTCGGTCATGCCCATGCCGAAGGTGATGGCGCGCTTGCCGGGCGCAGGCTTGAACGCCGGGTCGTAGTCGGCCACCGCCAGCTGCGGCAGCCACTCGGCGGCCAGATCGTCCTGCTTGCGTAACGCCGGTACGACCGCGTTGGACATGGTGATCGGGCAGGTGTGGCCGCTCTCCATTTGCGCTGCCATGTAGAAGCCCGCCGCACGGGTGACATTCGGATGATCCGCAGCCTCGTCGCGACCGGTGAGTTCAGGCCAGGACGAACAATGCAGCCGCTGGCGGGCGCTGATCGACATCAGTTCGTGCCAGGCGGGATGATACTCGATGGTGTCGACGCGCCGGCCCGAGCTGTCGAACTGCCTGAGCACCGGGGTGTATTCGTTCGCCAGCCGGGCCAGTTCGGCGCTGTGGGCGCTGCCGGCGATTTTGCCGAACCTGGTCAGGCTCTTTGCCGCCCGCTTGCACCCTTCACGCGCCACGGCGGCCCGCAGGCCGTTGTCGCTGGAATACAGATTGATGTCGGTAAACGGCGGGGACTGATTGAAGACCTCATGCGTCGAGGCCACGGTTGCCGCTGTCATGGCGCCACCTCCTCAGAGCCCGACCGAAAAGTCCTGAGGTGGTTTGACGGACCATATTTTGAGTGATTTTTGTTGAAAGTCAAAGCCATAGGGCAGGCCCCCTTTGGTTTTGACTTTTGGCAAAAAGCGCCAAAATATGATCCGCCCTGGCGGGTTTTGCATAAATTGCCCACTTCCTACGGGTTCTTCCTTGCCAAGGGCACCACCCTTGGCTGCGGAACAACCCTTGGAATTGAACAATTTATGCAAAATCAAACCACCACAGGACTTTTCGGTCGGGCTCTTGGTTCCTCACCCTGCAACTTTCACTTTAACCACAGTTTTGTCAGTTGCAACGCTTGCGCCACGGTTATTTCGTGCCTATAGACCCGGTTTTAATGACCAAATCCAACAGCACCACCAAGTCCGTCCTCAAGGGCCAGCATCTGCTGGCGGTCGAGGATATCGATGCTGGCGAGATTACCGCGCTGCTCGACCTGGCTGATCGGTATGTTGAACTGAACCGGCAGATCGAGAAGAAGCAATCGATCCTGCGCGGGCGGACCCATATCAATCTGTTCTTCGAGGATTCGACGCGAACCCAGAGTTCGTTCGAACTGGCCGGCAAGCGGCTCGGCGCCGACGTGATGAACATGTCGGTCAAGGGGTCTTCGGTGTCCAAGGGCGAGACCCTGATCGACACGGCGATTACCCTCAACGCCATGCACCCGGACATTCTGGTGGTGCGCCACCATGCCTCCGGCGCCGCGGAGCTGTTGGCGCAGAAAGTCGGCTGCGCCGTGGTCAATGCCGGCGACGGCCAGCACGAACATCCCACCCAGGCCCTGCTCGATGCCCTGACCATCCGCCGCCGACTGGGCAGGCTGCAGGGTCTGAATGTGGCAATCTGCGGCGACATCGCCCATTCGCGCGTCGCCCGCTCGAATCTGCATCTGCTGCAGAAGATGGGGGCTTATGTCTGTCTTGTGGCGCCGTCCACATTGCTGCCGGCCGGAATTGAGCGCCTTGGCGCTGAGGTCTTCACCGACATGCGGCAGGGCCTCGACAGCGCCGATGTGGTGATGATGCTGCGCCTGCAACTGGAGCGCATGAACGGCAGCTTTGTGCCTTCGACGCGCGAATTCTACCGGTACTTCGGGCTTGACGAGGACAAACTGCAGGCCGCAAAGCCCGATGCGCTGGTGATGCACCCGGGACCGATGAACCGTGGCGTGGAGATCGATTCCGGGGTTGCCGACGGCGTCCAGTCGGTGATCCGAGAGCAGGTCGAGATGGGCGTGGCGGTGCGCATGGCGGTGCTCGATGCCCTGGCGCGCAACCTGCCCGGCGGAGGAAACGCCTGATGGCCCAATCGACCGACTTTCCCGGAGACGCAACCCGGCGCGCCTACATCAACGCCCGGCTGATCGATCCGTCCACCGGCCTCGATGGCAAGGGCGGCGTGCTGATCGCCGACGGACGCATTCTCGCCTGCGGGCCGGAAGTCACCAAGACCAAGAGCAACGGCAACACGCTGATCACCGATTGCAAGGGCAAGGTTCTGTTTCCCGGCCTGATCGACATGCGGGTATTTACCGGCGAACCGGGCAACGAACACCGCGAGACCCTCAAGACCGCATCGCGCGCCGCCGCCGCCGGCGGTGTGACGACGATGACCGTCATGCCGAACACCGAACCGGTCATCGATGACGCGGCGCTGGTGGACTTCATCCTGCGCCGGGCCCGCGACACCGCCGAAGTGCGTGTCGCGCCGATGGCGGCGATAACCAAGGGACTGGCCGGCGAGGCGATTACCGAAATCGGCTTGCTGCAGAACGCCGGCGCCGTTGCCGTGAGCGACGGCAACCGCGCTGTCAGCAATGCCCGGCTGTTCCGGCGGGCACTGTCCTATGCCCGCGATTTCGGCATGCTGGTGGTTCAGCACGTCGAGGAACCGAGCCTTGCGCAAGGGGTGATGAACGAGGGCGAGATGTCGACCCGGCTCGGATTGCCTGGCATTCCGGCGGCGGCCGAGACCATCATGCTGGAGCGCGATATCCGTCTGGTCGAACTGACCGGGGCACCCTATCACGCAGCGCAGATTTCGTGTGCGGCGTCGCTGGAGGTGATCAGACAGGCCAAGGCGCGCGGCCTGCCGGTGTCGTGCGGTGTGTGCGTCAACAATCTGGTGCTGAACGAGAACGATGTCGGCGCCTACCGGACGTTCTTCAAGATTTCCCCGCCGTTGCGAGGCGAGGATGACCGGCTGGCGCTTATCGACGGCGTCAGCGACGGCACAATCGACGTGATCGTTTCCGGGCACGACCCGCAAAGCGCCGACACCAAGCGGCTGCCGTTTGCCGAAGCCGAATTCGGCGCCATCGGGCTGGAGACGCTGTTCTCGGCGGCACTCAGCCTGCACCACGGCAATGACATTCCGGTCGCCCGGCTGATCGAAGCGATGACCACGGCACCGGCCCGGCTGCTGGGGCTGGAGGGCGGCCGTCTGGCGCCTGGCGCCCCGGCTGACCTCGTGATCGCTGATCTGACGCAATCGTGGACCGTGGACGACCGCAAGCTGCGCTCACGTTCCAAGAACTCGCCGTTCGAGCGCCGCATGCTGGAAGGCCGGGTGCTGGAAACAGTCGTTGCCGGGCGCACGGTCTACCGGTACGATTGACCGCTGACGGCGCACGAGAGGACCCATCATGTCTGGTACAGTTTTGTGGGCGGTGCTGGGCTATCTGAGCGGTTCGATACCGTTCGGGCTGCTGCTGGCCAGAATGGGCGGGCTGGGCGATGTCCGCAGCATCGGATCGGGCAACATCGGCGCCACCAACGTGCTGCGCACCGGTTCCAAGAAGATCGCGTTTCTCACCCTGCTCTGCGACATTCTCAAAGGGGCCGTCCCGGTCTTCCTGGCACGCAGCTTCGCAGGCGAAACGGCGGCGATCGTGGCCGGTGTGGCGGCGTTTTTCGGCCATGTCCTGCCGGTGTGGCTGAAGTTCAAGGGCGGCAAGGGCGTCGCTACCTATGTCGGCGTGCTGTTCGCCTGGTCCTGGCCGCTGTCGCTGGTTTTCGGCGCCGTATGGCTGACGCTGGCGGCGGTGTTGAAATACTCGTCCGTGTCAAGCCTGGCCGCCACCGCGGCCATGCCGGTCGCCGCCTGGGCGATGTGGCAGTCGGAATACATCCTGGCAACGCTGATCATCGGCGCCGTCATCTTCTATGCCCACCGGGCCAACATCAACCGGCTGATGCGGGGTGAGGAAAGCAAGATTCGTTTAACCTCCTCCGACAAGAGCGCCGCATGACCGCAATGCTCAGCAACGAGCAACGGCTCGACTGGCTGCAGCTGATGAAGTCGGAGAATGTCGGTCCTGCGACCTTCCGTACACTGATCAACCGGTTCGGCGGTGCCCGGTCCGCGCTCGATGCGCTGCCCGAACTGTCGAAGCGCGGCGGGCTCAGGCGGCGCATCCGGATTTACCCCCGCCAAGCGGCCGAGCGCGACTTTGCCAACCTTTCCGCATTCGGCGGACGCTTCATCGCGCTTGGAGAAGACGGCTACCCGCCGCTGCTGCGCCACATCAGCGATGCCCCCGCCCTGATCTGCGCCAAAGGCCGGATCGAACTCCTCAACAGCGATTGCATCGCCATGGTCGGCGCGCGCAATGCCTCGGCGATCGGCCGCAAGTTTGCCCGCCAGGTCGCAAGTGATCTCGGGGCCGGCGGCTGCACTGTTGTCTCAGGCCTGGCGCGGGGGATCGATACCGCAGCCCATGAGGCATCCCTTGAACGCGGCACCATTGCCGTGGTGGCCGGCGGACTCGACGTCATTTACCCGCCCGAGAACGCCAAGCTGCATGCTGCAATCGCCCAGGACGGTGTCATCGTAAGCGAAATGACACCGGGCACCCGGCCCAAGGCGGAGTTCTTCCCACGCCGCAACCGCATCATCTCCGGCATCAGCCATGGTGTCATCGTGGTCGAGGCAGCGCTTAGGTCAGGATCGCTGATCACCGCCCGCATGGCCGGCGAACAGGGCCGCGACGTGTTTGCCGTCCCAGGCTCGCCGATGGACCCGCGGGCCGCGGGAACCAACAAGCTGATCCGTGACGGCGCCATTCTGGTGCGTAAGGCCGACGATGTCCTGGAGGCTATGAGTTCGGCACCGTCGTCGGGACTCGCACTTCGCCAGGCGTTTTCAATCCCTTCGGGCTTCGATCAGTTCGCCGATGACACACTGACCGGGGACGCTCCCGACAACATTGCCGCGAACGAGCGCGACCACATCCTGTCGCTGCTGAGCGCGACGCCGGTGGAACTGGACGATCTCATCCGCGAAAGCGGGCTGGCAGCCGCAACGGTGGTGACGATCATTCTTGAACTGGAACTGGCCGGACGTGTCGAACGTCAGCCTGGCGCACGCATCTGCTTGGCAGAGGGCTCTTGCTTGCCCTTGTTCGAGTGAGGCTTGCTGGCCTGCTCAAAGGCCTCGTAGAACGCCATCTCCAGGAAGTAGGTGAGTTGCGGCAGGTGCGCGCTGTGGGCGATGTTGCGCAGTTCCAATAGCATGTCGCAAACGAATTGCGCGGCCTGTTGTTTATTGTCAGGGTCGACATAATCACGTTTGTGACCGCTATTCCTCAGAGTTTCGGCGGCTTTTGCCAACCTTCGCTGTTCCCTGACCTGGGCTGAGAGTGATTTCATTGCATTGCCGCCGTTTCATTGGTCGATCACGGTTGTGATTCCTTTGTAGGCAAACTTTATGATTGCGTGCATATTCGTGTCCAGCAACTATACCATGTAGAATGGGCGCGGAAGGATGATTTTCATGCGTGTACGGAGAAAAAGCGCGGGGCCGCACGCCTGGCGGCGGCGGTCCTGTTGACTGAGCAATACTCTTGCGAATTTCGACGCTGCCGGATATGACCGCCACTTGATCACTGAATAAGCAATTCAAGTTCAGGCCCGAGTCACGCATGGATGTCGTCGTCGTAGAGTCGCCTGCAAAGGCAAAAACCATCAACAAATACCTGGGCGCCAACTACAAGGTTCTGGCGTCATACGGCCATGTCCGCGACCTGCCGCCGAAGGATGGTTCGGTGCGGCCCGACGAAGATTTCTCGATGAGCTGGGATGTCGATTCGAAATCGGCCAAGCGGGTCAGGGAGATCGCCGATGCGGTCAAAATCGCCGACAAGCTGATTCTTGCGACCGACCCGGATCGCGAAGGAGAGGCGATTTCCTGGCATGTGCTGGAAATCCTGCGCCAGAAGAAGGCCCTGAAGGACAAGCCGATTGAGCGTGTGGTGTTCAACGCCATCACCAAGAAGGCGGTGACCGAGGCGATGAACAATCCGCGCCAGATCGATTCCGCCCTGGTGGAGGCCTATCTGGCACGGCGCGCCCTCGACTATCTGGTCGGCTTCACCCTGTCGCCGGTGCTGTGGCGCAAACTGCCGGGCGCGCGCTCGGCCGGCCGGGTGCAATCGGTTGCCCTGCGGCTGATCGCCGACCGCGAGATGGAGATCGAGGCCTTCAAGTCCGAGGAATTCTGGACCATTGAAGCGGATATGCGCACCGCGGGCGGCGAGGCGTTTTCGGCCAAGCTCAACGCCGTCGACGGCAAGCGGCTGGACAAGTTCGCGATCCCCGACGAAGCGGCGGCCAAGGCCATCGAGGCGGCACTGGGCGACGAGCGATTCTGGGTGAAGAACACCGAAAGCAAGCCGGTCAAGCGCAACCCGCAGCCGCCGTTCACCACCTCAACCTTGCAGCAGGAGGCTTCGCGCAAGCTCGGCTTTTCCTCCAAGCAGACCATGCAGACGGCGCAGAAGCTCTATGAAGGTATCGACATCGGCGGCGAGACGGTCGGCCTGATCACCTACATGAGAACCGATGGGGTGCAGATGGCCGGCGAAGCGATTGCCGCGGCCCGCAACACCATTCAGGCCGAGTTCGGCGAGCCGTATGTGCCGGGCGCGCCGCGGGTCTACCGCTCCAAGGCCAAGAACGCCCAGGAGGCCCACGAGGCGATCCGCCCGACCGAACTGTCGCGCAAGGTGTCGCAGGTCGCCCGTTATCTGCAGAAGGATCAGGCAGCGCTCTACGAACTGATCTGGAAACGCACCATCGCCAGCCAGATGGAGAGCGCCACGCTGGAGCGCACCACCGTCGACATCGAGACACACGGTTCCGACGGCAAATCCTATACGTTCCGCACCACCGGTTCGGTGGTCCGTTTCGACGGGTTCCTGAAGCTTTACCAGGAGGGCCGCGACGACAGCTCCGACGAAGACGGCAAGCGCCTGCCGGCGATGAGCCGCGACGAGGTGATCGGCCTAAAGGAATTGAAGAGCCTGCAGCACTTTACCGAGCCGCCGCCGCGCTATTCCGAGGCCTCGCTGATCAAACGCATGGAAGAACTCGGCATCGGCCGCCCGTCGACCTACACGGCGATCCTGACGGTTCTGGGCGACCGGGGCTATGTGCGCATGGAAAAGAAGCGCCTGGTTCCCGAGGACAAGGGCCGGCTGGTCATCGCTTTCCTGGAATCGTTCTTTTCCCGCTACGTTGAATATGACTTCACGGCCAACCTGGAACAGCAGCTCGACCAGATTTCAGCCGGCGATGTGGACTGGAAGGCAGTGCTGCACACCTTCTGGAACGACTTCATTTCCGCCGTCGACGAGATCAAGGATCTGCGCGTGTCGGAAGTGCTGGACGCGCTCAACGAACTGCTCGGGCCGCACATCTTTCCTGCCAACGAGGACGGCACCCCTGCCCGGGCCTGCCCGTCCTGCGATGACGGCGAACTGTCGCTCAAGGTCGGTAAGTTCGGCGCCTTCATCGGCTGCTCGAACTATCCCGACTGCCGCTACACCCGCCAGCTCGGCAATGGCGAAGACGCAGCGAAGTCGGCGACGCCGGCCGACGGCATTCATCTCGGCGACGATCCCGAGACCGGTCTGCCGGTGACCCGCCACGACGGGCGCTTCGGACCCTATGTGCAATTGGGCAAGCCTGAGGATGGCGAGAAGCCGCCGAGGGCCTCGATCCCCAAGGGCTTCGATCCGGCCGAAACCGATCTCGAACTGGCGCTGAAGCTGTTGGCACTGCCGCGCACCATCGGCGCCCATCCCGAAACCGGCAAGCCGATCACCGCAGGCATCGGCCGCTACGGCCCGTTCGTGCTGCATGATGGTGTTTACGCCAACATGAAGAACGCCGAGGAAGTGTTCACCATCGGCATCAACCGGGCGGTCGACATGATCGCCGAACGCAAGGCGCGGTCCGGACGCACAGCAGCGGCGGTGCTGCGCGATCTCGGCGAACATCCCGACGGCGGCGGAAAGATTACCGTGATGGACGGGCGCTACGGTCCCTATGTGAAGTTCGGCCGGATCAACGCCACCCTGCCCAAGGATGTAAGCCCTGATGCTGTGACGCTGGAGCAGGCCGTCGAACTGATCGCCGCCAAGGCCGCCAAGGGTAAGAAACCGGCTAAGAAGAGACCGGCGAAAAAGGCCGTCAAGAAGGCCAAGGCAAAGGCCTGATTTGTGGCCGCAAGACGTTCAAAGCGCAAAGCAGCAAAGGCCGCTGCCACCGGGGGCGGACTGCCCAGCGAAGATGATATTCTGAAGTTCCTTGCCGATGCCCCGGGCACACCCGGCAAGCGCGAAATCGCCCGGGCGTTCCACATCCGCGGTGCCGACCGCATACCGCTCAAGAAACTGCTCAAGTCAATGTCGGATCGCGGCCTGATCAACCGCCGGGGCAAACGGCTGCACATGCCAGGCACGCTGCCGCCGGTCGCCGTGCTGGTGGTCACCGGAACCGACATCGACGGTGAACTGACGGCACGGCCCGAGCAATGGGACGATGCCGCTGAAGGTCCGCCGCCGGCAATCGTCGTGCTGACCACAAAGGCGGGCGGCGCCCGCGCCGATCTGCAGCCGCCGTCCGACGGGGACCGCATTCTCGCCAAGCTGAACCGGGCCGCCGGCGACGGCTACGCCTACGAAGCCCGTGTCATCCGCCGCCTTTCGGTACCCGACACCCGCATTCTCGGGGTATTCCGCAGGAAGGCCAACGAAGCCTGGGTGGTGCCGGTCGACAAGCGGGCCCGCGATGAATGGTCTGTCGCGCCCGGCAACGACGGTGGCGCCCAGCCTGATGAACTGGTCGAAGTCAAGCTGATCCGCGACCGGGGCCGCGGCCTGAAGGGGGCGCGTGTCGTCAACCGGCTGGGCAGCGTGGCGGATCAGCGCAACATTTCGCTCATCGCCGCTCAGCAGCACAGCATCAAGCTGTCATTCGATGCCGACACGCTCGCCTCAGCGGACGGCCTCGAAATCTACCGGCATCAGAAACGCCGCGACATGCGCATGGTACCGCTGATCACCATCGACCCGGCCGACGCGCGCGATCACGATGATGCGGTATGGGCCGAGCCGGACACCGACCCGGACAACCCGGGCGGTTTCAAAGCAATCGTGGCGATTGCCGATGTCGCGCACTATGTCCGGCCGGCCGGCGCACTCGACCGCGAGGCCAGGACACGCGGCAACTCGACCTATTTCCCCGACCGCGTGGTGCCGATGCTGCCGGAGCGGATTTCCAACGACCTGTGTTCGCTGCGCGAGGCCGAGGACCGTCCGGCGCTGGCCTGTTTCATGACGTTTTCGAAGACCGGCGTGAAGCGCACTCACCATTTTGAGCGCATCACCATGCGCTCCGCCGCCGGCCTGTCTTACGAGCAGGCCCAGGCGGCGATCGACGGGCGGCCCGATGACCGGGCCGGACCGCTGCTCAAACCGGTGCTGAAGCCGCTGTGGGCAACCTATGCGGCGTTGACCGCCGCCCGCCGCAAGCGTGGACCGCTGGAACTCAACCTGCCGGAACGCAAGCTGATCCTTGCCGAAGACGGCCACATCGAGCGCATACACACGCCTGAGCGGCTCGATGCCCACAAGCTGATCGAGGAATTCATGATCCAGGCCAATGTTGCGGCCGCCGAGACGCTTGAACAGCAAACCATGGTGTTTCCCTACCGGGTGCACGAAGCGCCGTCGGCCAGCAAGCTCGAGGGCCTGAGCGAGTTCCTGTCATCGATCGGCCTGTCGTCGCCTAAGGGCCAGGTGATGAAGCCGAAGCACTTCAATGACCTGTTGAAACGGGTCGAGGGCAAGGACCATCAGCAGATCGTGCATGATGTCGTGCTGCGCAGCCAGTCGCAGGCGGTCTACAGCCCGGCCAATCAGGGCCATTTCGGGCTCAACCTGCGCCGCTATGCCCATTTCACCTCGCCCATCCGGCGTTACGCCGATCTGCTGGTGCACCGCGCCCTGATCAGTGCCTGCAAACTGGGCGACGGTGGACTGTCGGATGGCGACGTTGAAAAGATGGAGGCGACCTGCGAGCTGATTTCCCAGGCCGAGCGCCGCTCGATGCTGGCCGAGCGCGATACCGCCGACCGGCTGGTGGCGGCATTCCTGGCCGACCGCGTGCGTACGCGCTTCTGGGCCCGTGTCAGTGGTGTCACCCGTGCCGGGCTGTTCGTACGCCTGGACGACAGCGGTGCGGACGGTTTTGTGCCGGCGGCGAGCCTGGATGGCGATTACTTCGTGCACGAGGATCACCGCCACGCCCTGGTCGGCGCCCAGACCGGGGAAACCTACCAGCTGGCCGACCGCGTGGAAGTGCGGCTGCTTGAGGTAACGCCGGTGGCCGGCGGGCTGCGCTTTGAGATGTTGAGTTCGGGCAAGCCAGGCAAGCCTCCTGCCCGCCGAAAGACCGGTCCGCGCCGTCCGATGCGCCGGGCCAGGCGCCGCTGACGGAACCTTGCGTCACGGTGACGCGCGGCGGCGGGCGGAATACCAACCGGCGTCCGTCTCGCACATACACTAGAGCACTTTCCGATCATATGGGATCACTTGATGGAGCCAAATTCGTTCATATGGCAGGCGCGGTGCGCAGCGCGATGCGGTGCATCGGGCAAGCGCTGCAACGCATCAGATGGGCGAATTTGGCCCACCGAAGGCCGGATTTCCGCGCCCGCTGGACGTCACCATGCTCTGCTTGCGGCCAACCAGGCCATGGCGCAAAGCATGCCTAGCCAGCAGACGCGGAAACCCGGTCAAGTGATCCCATATGATCGGAAAGTGCTCTAGCCATGACTGTTGAATACGCATCGACTAAGAAAAGGCGCAAGGACGGCGGGGACCGGCGATGGACCCGCGCCATCTGGTATGGCCTGCTTCGCCGGTGTCCGAAATGCGGTATCGGGCGCTTGTTCCGGCGCTACCTGAAAGTCGGCGACACTTGCGGGAATTGTACCGAGGAACTGCACCACCACCGGGCCGATGATGCACCGCCCTATTTCACGATCTTCATTGTCGGCCACATTGTCGTACCGCTGGCGCTGATCGCCGAGCGCGCCTGGCAGCCGCCGATCTGGCTGCACATGGCGCTGTGGCTGCCGCTGACGGTGCTGTTGACGCTCGTCCTGCTGCCATCGGTCAAGGGCGCGGTTGTCGGCCTGCAATGGGCCTTGAGAATGCATGGCTTCGAATACTCAGCCGTGTGCAGGCCAAACAGAGACCCCGAGGGCGATTAGGCCGCCCGTTCCCACTCACCGTACGGCCTATTGCCTGCAGTTCCCCGTCCTCTACATTTGTGATCATGACACGACCCGCACAAAACAAACGCCCGCTCCACCCGCGCGAAGCCGCAACGCTGATTATCCTGCGGCATCCTGAGACCGGCGCAGCGCCGCAGCTGCTGATGGGCAAGCGGCATGAAGCGCACAAGTTCCTGCCGAACAAGTTCGTTTTTCCCGGGGGCCGCGCCGATGCCGGCGATGGCCGGGTGGCCGCCGCCAGCGAACTGCATCCGTCGGTTGCCGGCAAGCTGATGACCAAGATGCGGGGGGTGCCGAGCCCCTGCCGGGCGCGCGGACTGGCCATGGCCGCGGTGCGCGAGACGTTTGAGGAAACCGGCCTGATCGTCGGTCAGCCTTCCGGACCCGGACAACGCACCCGCTCGAAGGCGTGGCGGCCGTTCTTTGCCACGGGAAACGCCCCTGCCCTCGGCGGCCTGTGCTTTTTTGCCCGCGCCATCACGCCGCCCGGCCGCCCGCGCCGGTTCGACACGCGGTTCTTCGTCACCGATGCAAGCGAGGTCGCCAATATCAACCGGCCGGAAGCTGTCGGAACGGAAGAACTCCTCGATCTGCACTGGTTCACATTCAAGGAAACCGAACAACTTGATCTGCCCTGGATCACCGGACAGATCATCGCCCGACTGAAAGCAGCCCTGCAACAGACCGGCGGTGTGACGCCCGGCATGCCGTGCACCTACCAGCGCATGGTTTCCGGCAACTGGGTGTACGAAGACATTTAGCTGTGTCGGGTGCTTGACTTGTCTGACGCCTTGAGCGATACCGCTGCAACCGAATTACAGCGCCGGTCTGGCGACCGTGCCGCAAGGAGAGTTCCAAGATGGCGAAAGCGACAACAATCAAGATCAAGCTCGTGTCGACGGCTGACACCGGCTATTACTACGTGACCAAGAAAAACACCCGCACCCAGACCGAGAAGTTGAAGTACCGCAAGTACGACCCGGTGGCGCGCAAGCACGTGGAATTCAAGGAAGCGAAGATCAAGTAGCGCAACTACGGCGCAGCAGAGATTGAGCCCGTCGGACATCCGTCCGGCGGGTTTTTGCTTTTGCGGAGTCCGGAAAATGGAACCGACCCGGAGCGGCTGCGAGGAGGCCACTCGAACCGTCCGGGCCGGCAAACCCCAGGGGCTCAGGAGATGCGGCGGACCTGAAGCGCCAAGGGGCATTGGATGTACAAGGCAGCTCAATACAAACCGCCTGATCACGTATCACAGGATTTGCCGCACATGCCGGCATACCCGCGGTGCGTCGGTTGCCGTTTTCACTCCTAAAGCGAAGCAGCCGCCGCCCCGATATTTGAATCTAATTTTATGTATCGTGCCCTAAAGCGCAATGTTATTCGCACCGGCTGTCCGGGAATTAGTGTTTGTTGGTAAAGTGTTAAGGTAAAGCGACGAGGTAAACGCCGGGGGCTCACGGGGCCTAGGCGGCCTCGGCAATCACCCGGTTTCGGCCTTCGCGCTTGGCGCGATACAGGGCCTCATCGGCGCGCTGGAGCATCGCCGGCAGGGAATCGGATGAAGCCTCGAACTCCGCGATACCAATCGATGCGGTGATGGGCAGTTTTTGCGCGGTTGCGCCGGCACAGAACGGTTTTCCGCAGATCGCCTTGCGCAGCCGCTCGGCGATTTGCCGTGCGACCGCCATTTCCGTATCCGGCAGAACGACGATGAATTCTTCACCGCCGACCCGGCACGGCAGGTCCATGGAACGGGTATGCTTCTTGAGCCGTTCAGCCAGTTCGATCAGCACCTCATCGCCGACGGCATGTCCGTAGTTGTCGTTGACCGATTTGAAATGGTCGACATCCAGCGCCAGGACCGAGAGCGCCCGGCCCCGGTTTGCCGCTGCATCGACCATAAGGTTGACCTGTGATTCCATGTACCGCCGGTTGTAGAGGCCGGTGAGCGGGTCTGTCACCGCCAGTTCCAGCGATTGCTGCACGTCGTTGCGCAACTGTTCGGTAAACCGCCAACGCTTGATCTGGGTGTTGACCCGGGCCAACAGCTCCTGCTTGTCGATGGGACGCAGCAGATAGTCGTTCACCCCCATGTCGAGCGCGCGCATCATGCGTTCGTTGTCGTCCGGGTCGACGATGATCAGGATCGGCACCTGACGCGTGCGCTCGAGCGAACGCAACTGCGAGCACAGCCGCAATCCGTCGAAGTCCTGCAGGTCGAGGTTGATGATCAGCAGTTCATATTGAGTCTCAGCGGCATCGAACACTGCCTGCTGCGGATCCTGAGCCCAGACCAGGTCGTGCTCTCCCTTGAGACTGGAAGAAATCCTCTCCGCCAGATGACCGCGATTGTCGATCAGCATGATGCGGCCTTCCCTGTGGCTGACCTCCGGTTGACCGACCCGCAGCATGTTCATGTCACCGGTTGGCAGGCGTGAGCGCAACTCATCCGTCAGCATCTTCAGGCGAACCAGACTCTTGACCCGGCAGAACAGAGCAATGTCGTTGACTGGCTTGGTGAGGAAGTCGTCGGCACCCGCCTCAAGGCCGCGAATTCTGTCCTCCGGCTGGTCCAACGCCGTGACCATGACCACCGGAATGTGTTGCGAAGACGAGCTGCGCTTGATGCGGCTGCACACTTCAATGCCGTCCATGCCGGGCATCATGACATCGAGCAGCACAATGTCGGGCTGCGTGCGCTGGACGGCTTCCAGGGCGTCGACGCCGTTCATCGCCGTAACGACTTCGAAGTACTCCGCCGACAATTTCGCTTCAAGAAGCTTCACGTTGGCGAGTATGTCATCGACGATGAGAACTCTGGCCGTCATTCCGCCTCTTCCTTGAGAAAGGTATCGATCTGTTCAAGAAAGTGCGACACCGAAATCGGTTTGGAAATGTAAGCTTCACAGCCGCCTTCGCGGATCTTTTCCTCATCACCCTTCATGGCGAACGCAGTCACGGCGATGACCGGGATCGACCGCAGTTCATCGTCTTCCTTGAGCCACTTGGTCACCTCGATGCCGGAGACTTCCGGCAGTTGGATGTCCATCAGGATGAGGTCGGGACGGTGCTCGCGCGCAATATCAAGCGCCGACAGGCCATCGCGGGTCTGCAGGACCCGGTAGCCGTGCGCTTCAAGCAGGTCATTGAACAGCTTCATGTTGAGTTCGTTGTCCTCAACAATCAGCACCGACTTTGCAGAGGCCGCTGCGGGGCTGCAGGAGTTGTCACTGGCCGCCATAATGTTTGCACCGTAGCTCAAGGTTTCGGTTCCATTCTTCTTTTTGTTATATGCCAACAAAGACGCCTTTGCCCGCAATCCCCTAAATTTACAGGTGCTATCCTCCCAAGAATCTGTAACCAACAGCTTAATCTTTACGCGCTGCAACGTTGCGTCAATCTCGTCTGGTTAATGGTCACGATATGCGATCGGAACATTCTGAAACAAATACCGAGCAAGCCGAAATTCTGGCGCTTGGGGGCCTGACATACCTGGCATCAGACCCCCAGCGATTCAGCCGTTTTCTCGGCCTCAGCGGTATGGATGCCGACAGTCTGGCCGCCGCGGCCGGCGATGCGCAGGTCCTCGCCGGTGTTCTTGATTATCTTCTGCAGCATGAGGCATTGTTGCTCGATTGGTGCCAGACCTGCGGGCATATGGCACAGGACGTCAAATCAGCGCGGCGCAAGCTGCCCGGCTTCGAGGAGTTTTGACAGCACGATGCCATCGCCCGAAGCCCTCGAACAGATTGCCGATATCCGGATTCCGCCTGGCAGGCCGGTGATCATCTGCGATGTCGACGAGGTCGTCGTGCATTTCATCAGAGGTCTGGAGAACTACCTGGACCGCAATGGCTTGTGGCTGCATCCGCAAAGCTTTGCCCTGAATGGCAATATCAAACGCAAGTCCGACGGCGAAGCGCTGGCAACGGCAGAACTGAAGCATCATCTGATGCGGTTCTTCGATGAAGACATCCACAGGCTGGAGGCAATCGACGGTGCCGGCGCTGCCTTGAACGCTCTGGCGGCACACGCCGAGGTCATCATGCTGACCAATTTGCCGGCCGACTTCCGGCAGGCCCGGGTCGAAAACCTGGCCGGGCACGGGTTGAACTTCCCGGTCATCGCCAATGAAGGCGCCAAGGGGCCCACGGTTGCCGCCCTGCTTGACGGCCACTCGGCACCGGCGGTGTTCATCGACGACATTCCCAACTATCTGAAGTCGGTCCGCGATCACCACCCGGTTACCCATCTGGTGCATTTCATGCAGGACGACCGTTTCGGCCGCCACGTCGAACCGCTGGACTATGTCGGCTTGCGGGCCAAGACCTGGGCTGAGGTGCAGCCGCACATTGCCGCGTTGGTGGCGCTGTGAGCGGCGCCACGGTGCGCATCGGCATCGACCTTGGCGGCACCAAGATCGCCGGCATCGCTCTTGACCGGGACGAACAGGTGTGCGCCAGCCACCGCGTCTTCGCGCCGCGTCATGACTATGCCGCAACCCTCCACGCCATCGGGTCCGTCGTAGAGGAAATAGAAACCCAGGCCGGCAGCACGGGCAGCGTCGGCATCGGCATGCCCGGTTCCCTGGACCGGGCCAGCGGAAGAGTGCAGAACGCCAACTCAACCTGGCTGAACGGACAGGACATCCGGCGCGACATCGAGCGCGTTTTGGCCCGCCGGGTCCGGCTGGCCAACGACGCCAACTGCTTTGCCTTGTCCGAGGCGACAGACGGGGCGGCAAGAGGGTATGACGTGGTGTTCGGCGTCATTCTCGGCACCGGATGCGGCGGCGGGCTGGTGATCGGCGGACGACTAATCAGCGGCCGTCAGAACATCGCCGGTGAGTGGGGGCACAATCCCCTGCCCTGGCCCACCGGCAGCGAGCATCCTGGCCCGCAGTGCTGGTGCGGACGACACGGCTGCCTGGAAACATGGATTTCCGGCAGCGGGCTTGAGCGCGACCATGCCGGGACCTGCGGAGAAGCGCTGACCGGTCAGGAAATCGTGGCCGCTGCAGCCGGCGGGGCGCCCGCCGCGCAGGCAAGCCTGGCCCGTCATGCCAATCGCCTGGCACGCGGTCTGGCCCATGTGGTCAACATTGCCGATCCGGATGCTATAGTGCTCGGCGGTGGACTATCCAACATGCAGCACCTGTACGATGAGGTACCCGATATGATCCAACGGCATGTTTTCGCCGACCACCCCGTGGTCCGCCTGCTTGCGCCTCTGCACGGCGATGCTTCGGGGGTTCGCGGCGCGGCCCGGCTGTGGGAGAATCCGAACGATGTTTGACCCACCTGCCAGTGCCATGGACTCCCGCCTCATCCGCGACATGTTCGCCGATGCCGAGATGCGCGAAATTTTCAGCGATGAGGCCGTACTGGCCGGCTGGCTCGCCGCCGAGGCGGCGCTGGCCGAGGTGCAGGCGGACGCGGGAATTATCCCGTCTGAAGCGGCTGAAACGATTGCCGAGGCCGCCAACATCGGAACTTTCGACCTCGACTGGTTGCGCGAGCGCATGGGCGCCACGGGGCATCCGCTGGTGGCGACCATAGATGCCCTTGGAAATCTGTGCGGTGAGGCCGGCCGCTTCGTGCACTTCGGCGCAACCACCCAGGACATCATCGACACCGGAGCGGTGCTGCAGATGCGTGACGGTCTCGAACTGATCGGACGCCAATTGGCCGCATTGCTGAGCGCCGGTGAAAAACTCGCTGCGACCCACAAGCACACGGTAATGGCAGCCCGCACCCATGGCCAGCATGCGGTGCCCACGACACTCGGTTACAAGATCGCCGTGATCGTCGCCGAGTTTCGCCGCCACCGCGACCGACTGCGACAGCTTGAGCCGCGCCTTCTGGTGGTATCGCTTTCGGGTGCGGCTGGAACACTGGCAACGCTGGGCGACGATGCCGAAGCAGTGCGCAACGGAATGGCCGAACAGCTGGGACTCGCATTTCCCGATGCCGCCTGGCACACGGCGCGCGATGCGCTTGCGGAATGTGTGTTCGTGCTGGCCCTGATGACCGCCACAGCGGCGAAATTGGCCAATGAGGTGATCAACCTGCAGCGCAGCGAAATTGCCGAGCTGGCAGAGCCGGCCGGCGAAGATGCGGTCGGGTCCTCGACCATGCCGCAAAAGCGCAACCCGATGACGGCGCAACAGATCGTCGCCACGGCCCGCCTGATCAAGCGGCAGCCTGCCGCGATGCTGGAGGCAATGCAGCACGAGCATGAGCGCGACTTCTCGGCCTGGACAATGGAATGGGCGGTGGTTCCGGAAACCTTCATCATGACCAGCGCGGTGCTGCAGCAGACAGCGCGTGTCCTGGCCGGTCTGCACGTTGATCCCGAGCGGATGCGGGCAAACCTGGCGCTGTCCGGCGGACTGCTCAATGCCGAGGCGGTGATGATGAAACTGGCCCCGGCCATCGGCCGGGATGCGGCACATCACCTGGTCGCTGAGCTGACGGCCGAGGCCCTGCAAGGCAGCCGGAGCTTCGTCGACGTCCTGTCCGGCAATGAAACCGTCAGCCAGCACTTGACGCAAGACGACATCCGGGCAGCGCTGGAGCCGGAGGGCTGGCTTGGCGAAGCGGTGCGGGAAACCGAACGCATCCTCGACGAAAAGTAGGCTTTCCATGGCTGCGGCAGGCAAGCACGATGCAGGCACACCGGGGTTCTGCCGGGATTGCCTGGAGCTTTGCAGCGGCACTGAAACCGCATGTCGCCATTGCGGCAGGCCGCGCCTGCTGCGGCACCCGGAGCTGTTCGATCTCAGCATCGCCCACATAGATTGCGACGCCTTCTATGCCGCCGTCGAGAAGCGCGACGACCCAAGCCTCGCCGACAAGCCGCTGATCATCGGCGGCGGCAAGCGCGGCGTCGTCTCAACCGCCTGCTACGTGGCACGCATCACCGGCGTCAGATCGGCCATGCCCATGTTCAAGGCCAGAAAGCTGTGCCCGGACGCAATCGTGATGCCACCGGACATGAAGAAGTATGCGGGCGTCGGCCGAGAGGTCCGAAAGCTCATGCAGGAAATCACCCCGGTGGTGGAGCCGTTGTCCATCGACGAGGCCTTTCTCGATCTGAGCGGAACCGAAAGGCTGCATGGCAGGCCCCCTGCCCTGAGCCTGGCGGAACTGGCGCGAACCATCGAAACGCGGATCGGCATTTCCGTGTCGATCGGCCTGGCGCCCAGCAAATTCCTCGCCAAGATCGCATCGGACCTCGACAAGCCGCGCGGGTTCGCGGTGATCGGAGCTGCGGAAACGCTCGAATTCCTGGCGGCCCAGCCGGTGAGCCTGATCTGGGGTGTCGGCAAGGCGACCCAGGCGGCCCTTGCCAAGCACGGCATCACCCGCATCGCGCAACTGCAGAAGATGGACAAGGCCGACTTGATGCGGCGTTTCGGATCCATGGGTGTGCGGCTTTACCACCTGGCGCGCGGTGAGGACAACCGTCGCGTATCCACGCGCAATGAAGCCAAGAGCATCAGCGCCGAGACGACGTTTTTCGACGATATTTCCGACCTCAACGAGCTAGAGCGCAAGCTTTGGCTGCTGTGCGAAAAGGTCTCGCGCCGTGCCAAGGCGGCCCATATGGCCGGACAGACCGTGGTTCTGAAGCTCAAGACGGCGCGCTTCCGCACCAGAACGCGCAACATGTCGCTGAGCGATCCGACGCACCTGGCCGACCGCATCTTCCAGGTGGCGCGTCCGCTACTCGCCAAGGAGGCCGATGGAACCGCTTTCCGGCTGATCGGCGTCGGCATCACCAATCTGGCCGATGTCGATCACGACCCGGTGCTCGACGATCTCGACCAGCGCGCCAGCCAGCGCGCCAGGGCCGAACTGGCGATGGATGAACTGCGCGAGAAGTTCGGACCGAAAGCGGTCGAGCTGGGCCGTGGCCTGAAACAGAAATGAGAGCGCTGGTATGAGCCGGTTATGTGCGCCCGTCCAGTGTCGCCAGAGGGCCGTAGAGGTCCGGCCGCCGGTCGCGGAATACGCCCCAGCTGCCGCGCATTTCGGCAACGTAGTCGAGATCGAACTCGGCCGTCAGGACCGCTTCGCTCTCGCGGTCCGCTTCGGCAACCTTGGCGCCGGTGAAATCGGCAATGAAGGATGAGCCGTAGAATGTCATTTCCGTGCCCTTGCGGCCCGGCTCGGTTCCGATGCGGTTGGACGCGACCAGCGGCAACAGGTTGGCGCCGGCATGGCCCTGCATGACCCGCTGCCAGTGGCCGGAAGAATCCCAGTCCGGATCGAGCAGTTCCGAGCCGATGGCGGTCGGATACATCAGCACTTCCGCTCCCATCAGCGCCATCGAACGGGCGCACTCCGGGAACCACTGATCCCAGCATATGCCGACGCCCAGACGGGCATAGCGGGTGTCCCAGACCTTGAACCCGGTGTCGCCGGGCGAGAAGTAGAATTTTTCCTGATAGCCGGACCCGTGCGGGATGTGGCTCTTGCGGTAGATGCCGAGGTTGGTTCCATCGGCGTCGATGATGGCGATGGAGTTGAACAGCGCATTGCCGGCGCGCTCGTAGAAACTGATCGGCAGGACGACCTGCAGCTCAGCGGCAAGCGCCTGGAAATGGGCGATTGTCGGGTGATTTTCCGCAGGCTTGGCACGATTGAGGTGTTCCGGCAGCTCATCCTGGCAGAAGTAGTATGTTTCGAACAGCTCCTGCAGCAGCACAATGTTTGCGCCCTTGCCAGCCGCTTCGCGGATCAGCGCTTCGCCGTGTGCGACATTTTCATCTACCACATCTGTACAGGCCATCTGGGTGGCAGCAATGGTCACATTTCGCATGTCAGCCTCCGTTCGATTTGCACAAGGGTTCCTGCTGTGTGATGCAGTGCACACCGCCGCCGCCGGCAAAGATCGGCACGGCGTCGACCGACACCACCTCACGCTCCGGGAACAGGGTGCGGAAGATACCTGCGGTCTCTTCATCTTTTGGATCATCAAATGCGCATAAAACAACGCCATTGTTGACAAAAGAGAAGTTCACATAGCTGCATGACAGAGGCTCTCCATGCACGTAACGCTCTTTCGGCGCATCGAGCACGATGACCTCCAACTCCCGGCCACCGGCATCGGTCTCAGCCTGCATGATGGCTTCGATTTCATTGGCCACGTCGTGGTCCGGATGGCTCGGATCCGGTTGTCCATGAATGACGACAACACCTGGCTTGACGAAGCAGGCAAGGGTGTCGACGTGACCATCGGTGCCAAGCGCCCCGGTGTCGGCCAGCACGCCGCGCGGCAGCCAGATGACCTTTGAGGTGCCAAGCAGCCGGTTCATCTCCACCTCGACCTCCTGGCGGGTCCAGCTTGGATTGCGGTTGCGGTTCAGTTGCACGCTCTCTGTCACCAGAAGCGTGCCTTCGCCATCGACATGGATCGCACCGCCCTCGTTGACCAGTTTCGAGGACATCAGTTCCGCATCGGAGCGGCGCGCAACCATCTTGGCAATGTCGGCATCGGCGCTGCCGGTAGGAAATGTCCGACCGCCCCAGCCATTGAAGGTCCAGTCGACGGCACCGAGCCGGCCGTCTTCGTCGACCACAAAGGACGGCCCGATATCCCGCATCCAACTATCGCCAAGCGGAACCTCGAGTGTCTGCACCCCGTCATCCAGGTACCCGCGGGCCGTTTCGGCATCTCCGTGATTGCACACCATGACGACCGGCTCGAACCGGTTGACGGCATTTGCGACGCCCGACCAGGCCCGGTAGCTGGCCTCCGCGCCGACGAGTTCCAGCACATCCGGGTTGCACGGCCAGGCCATCCATGTGCGCTTGTGTGGCAGCCATTCGGCCGGCATGCGGTAGCTCATCGCTAATCTCTCAAATGTTCTTGGCCAAGGCATCGAAACGCATAAGCGTCTCGATCAGGCGCGGCATTTCATCAAGCGGAACCATGTTGGGACCGTCGGACGAAATTGTGTTGTCCGGGTCGTCATGGGTTTCGATGAACACCCCGGCCACACCCACCGCCACCGCGGCCCGCGACAGGGTTGCGACGAACTCGCGCTCACCGCCCGATGAGGTACCCTGTCCGCCCGGCTGCTGCACGGAATGGGTGGCATCGAACACCACAGGCGCACCGGTCGCAGCCATTTGCGGCAGCGCGCGCATGTCGGAGACCAGGGTATTGTAGCCGAACGACGCGCCGCGCTCGGTCAGAATGACGTTGGCGTTGCCGCTGTCGGTGATCTTGGTGACGACGTTGCGCATGTCCCACGGTGCCAGAAACTGGCCTTTCTTGACATTGACGACCGCGCCGGTCTTGGCGGCTGCAACCAGCAGGTCGGTCTGGCGGCACAGGAAGGCCGGGATTTGCAGGATATCGCAAACCTCGGCCACGGGCGCACACTGAGCCGGCTCATGCACGTCGGTGAGCACCGGCAGGCCGAACTGGTTTTTGATCTCGGCGAACACCGACAGCGCGCCGTCGAGCCCCATGCCGCGGGTGGCCGACAGGCTGGTGCGGTTTGCCTTGTCGAACGATGCCTTGAAGATCAGCCCGATGCCGAGCCGCTCGGACAACTCTTTCAGGCGTTCGCCCATCATCAGCGCATGGTCGCGGCTTTCCATCTGGCATGGTCCCGCGATGAGGGTCAGCGGCAGATGGTTGGCGATGTTTACATTGCCGACGGTGACGGTCGAATTGGGCGTGTTGGTCATGGTGCGGAATAGATCATGCAGGTGCAGGTGCCGTGTGCATAGAGCTTTCCGGCCTGATCGACAAGCCGGGCCTCGGAGGTCGCCATGCGCCGTCCAAAATGGATGACCTCGCCACGGCAGGTCGTCAGGCCGGTTGCGCCGGTCATCGGGCGCACGTAATTGACCTTCAATTCGATGGTTCCGTAGCTTTGGCCGGGACCGAGCCTGGTTTCGACCGCGCAGCCGAGCGCGCTGTCCAGGACCGATGCCGCCCAGCCGCCATGGACGGTGCCCTGAGGGTTGTAGTGGGATGGCTCGGGCGTGCCCTGAAAGGTGGCAAATCCCTCACCCACCTCGGTCAGCCGGAAGCCGAGCAGCACACCCAACGGCGCCGCACCGGCCTCGTTCATCAGGTTCTGCAGGCGCTGCAAACCGGGCAAATTCAACCGTTCGTCGTTCATGAAACCGCCTGTTCCCGAAATTCGATCGCTGCGCCGAAGTTGTCGCGAGCCGCTATGGCGAGGCCGCCGCTCGTGTCGTGGTACCGGACTTGCGATCCATGCAGACCGGCGCGGCATTTGTCCAGACTGGCGACGCTGACTGCGAATGCCGCAAGCCGCGCGCCTGACGACAGATCAGGTGCAGGCGTCGCATAGCGGCTCTGATAGTCAGTCGCACGCATGACGGAAATGCGACCGCGCGCGGTCTCGACCACAAGCCCGCAGGCGGTGTCCGCAACGGCTGAGGCGCCGGTGAACCCACGCAGGAATGCGCTGTGGCTGGACGGATGATCGCTGACGATGACCACTTCGGCAACGCTGTGCGCGGTGTTGGCGTGGGTCTGATACTCCAGCTTCCAGAACAGTTCCGGTGCATGCTGATGGCAGGTGAAGAACGCTGCATCCGGCATGCCCGGATCGGTGGCGAACCGCAACGAGAAGCCGACTGTCGCCTGGCTGCCGTCCGGCTGTTTCGCCTGCCGCGAGAACTCGAACGGCGCATAGGTCTGCAAATGGCGGCTGGCGAAGCGGGTCTGATCGGCATCCGGGTCGCTGCTCTCCATCACCAGCATGGAAAATCCTTCCCGACGAGAAAGGAAGTCCCGGTTGAAGGCGGAAAAGCTGAACCCACCGGGGGTGTGTTCGACGATATCCTGTGGCGCCATGACGGTCAGCACTTCCAGGAAACTGCCGTTCAGCTGGATGTTGGAGTTGCCGGTGCCGAACGGATGCTGAGCCGGCGGGGTCATGGTGAAGCCCATCGCCTGGTAGTGGCGCCGGGCCGCCTCAAGATCGCGCACGCACAGGACGAGGTGGTCGATGCCGGTCATGAACGCTTTGCCGGCTTGCGCGTCACCGCCCGCACCGCGCGCCGGGCACCGTCGTCGTCAGGCAGCGTCTTGATGTAGATATCCTGTTGCGGGAACGGAATTTCGATGCCGTTGTCCTTGAGCGCCTTGAAGATCTTGAAGCGCAGATCGCTGGACACGATGGTCACCCAGCCGACATCGTCGATGTAGGCACGCAACTCGAAGTCAAGCGAGTTGGCGCCGAAATTCATGAACACGACGAACGGCTCCGGGAATGCCACCACCCGGTCGGTCCCGTAGGCGCAGTTGAGCAGGATTTCCTCGACCTTCTGGGGGTCGCTGTCATAGGCGACGCCAACGGGGATGCGCACGCGGCCCGTGACGTCATTGTGGTACCAGTTGTTCACCGGCTCGGAAATCAGGTTGGAATTGGGGATGATGACCGAGCAGCGGTCGAAGGTCTCGATCTCGGTTGAGCGCACATTGATGCGCTTGACGATGCCCTCGCCGCCGGTGACGGATATCCAGTCACCGACCTTGATCGGACGCTCGGCCAGCAGGATGAGGCCGGAAACGAAGTTGTTGACGATCGACTGCAAGCCAAAGCCGATACCGACGCCAAGGGCGCCGAAGACGATGGCCAGGTTGGAGAAATCGAGGCCGGCCGACGTCAGAGCCAACCCGGCGGCCAGCAGGATGCCGGCATAGTTGGCGCCGGTCTTGATGGAGTTGCGTACGCCGGCATCCATCGCCGTGCGCGACAGCACCCGGCGCTCGAGCCATAACGTCAGCAAACGGGCTGCAACCAGGCCGATGACCAGCACCATGATTGCCAGCAGAATGCTGGACGGTTCGATGGTGATGTCGCCGACCTTGAAGCCGAAGAACGCAGTGGTGATCCAGCTGCGAAAATCTATCCAGGTCAGCGTCCACTGAACGAGGATGAGCGGCGTGCCGAGCAGTACGAGGCCGATATCGGCAAACGTGCTGAGGACGAGACCGAGAATGGAGACCGCGCGCTCACCGACCGACATGGTTTTGCGCAGGAACCTTCCAACCACACTGGAATGGTCCAGGGCGCTGGCCACCAGCGCATCGACAAGGTGATGCAGCAGGACCAGTGAGGCGAACAGCACGCCGGTGCTGACAACACGCGTCATCAGATAGTGTGCCAGCGGAACGTGCGAGGCAATCAGCGACAGGGCACAGAACAGGATGATCAGCCAGACGGCGTGGAAGAAGTACCGCGCCCAGCCGAAATAGAACGGCCGCACGGCAACCTTTCCACCATCCTCTGCTATCGGTGCAGCGCCGCGCACGACGACCAGCAGCAACGCGATGATAAATATCAATGCAATTGCCGAAGCGGCATGCAGAGCTGTCAGGAAATCATTCGACAGAAAGATCACGTGCGCCAGTTCGTCCAACACCCGGCCAATGGCGACAAGCAGGATTGCCAGCGATCCAAGTTGAAACGCCTTGAAAGCACAATCGGAGTTGATGTTGACCAGGCGCATGGCGGGCCGGGACGGGCGCAGTATGCCGCGCAATACGGCAATCGACACAACGGCAAAGAAGGTCGCGCGAATGAATGCTGTCGCAATGCGTTCCTGCCGAGGCTGCAAGTCCGTCATGATCTCAATGGAGACACGCGCCAGAATGAGGATGAACAGGCTGTACAGCGGGATACGCGCCGCCCGCCACAACCGGCGATACTCATCCGTGACCTCGGTCACCGCATCCGGCGGTCTCTTCCAGCCGATCCACAACGCCGAGATCAGCGAGAACGCCGACGCCATAGCCAGAACGACAAACCAGAAGCCCCCGCCCGGCGTTCTGCGCCAATTGTCGAACAGCAGCAGACTGCGGTCGATGAGTTCGGGCAGTGTTGCAAGACCGTCGAACCACATCAGAGGGTTGAAGACGGAACGCGACTTTCTCAGTACACGGTCGAAGAAGTCACTCCTCTGGCGTTCAATGACCCGCGTGGCAAGTTGCTCGGCTTCAAGCGCGTACAGGCGCAGTTGCTTGTCCGCTGCCGTCAACCGGTCCAGCAACTGCGTGAGCTGGCTGCGCTCCGACGCAATCGATTCAGGCTCTGACTGGCCGTCCGCCGGCGGATCGCCAAGGCTCTTGATCCGTTCGCTGGTGTAGCTGATGGGTTCGTGCAGATCGGACTGGGCAATCAGCGAGTCGGTACGCAACCGCTCAAGCTGACGGCGCATATCGTCGATGTCCCGGGAACTCGAGGTGCCCAGATTGACCTGGCCGAGCGATTCGAGACGCCTCTGGATTTCCACTACCGTGCGCTCGCTGCGCGACGCCGCGCTGGTTGCGTCCTCCGCGATGCCCTGGCTATGGCCGGGCACGGCAGCGGCCAGCATCAGCGCCAGCAGCACAAGACACCTTGCAAGAATGCTTCTGTTCAAGGCCAAGACTGACACGTATCGAATCCCTTCCGGCACGAGGCGCAGAGGAGTCTATACCAGACGGCTTTGCTCTACGGCAGCGGAAATGAAGGAGGCGAACAGCGGGTGCGGTTCGAACGGTCTGGACTTCAGCTCCGGATGATACTGGACGCCAACGAACCAGGGATGGTCCGGAAGCTCGACGATCTCGGGCAACAGGCCGTCCGGCGACAGCCCGGAAAACGTCATGCCCGCCCCTTCCAGCCTTTCGCGATAGCGCATATTGACCTCGTAGCGGTGCCGGTGGCGCTCCGAGATGTCGGTATCGCCGTAGATGTCCGCAACGCGCGAGCCCGGCACGAGCGAGGCCTGATATGCCCCCAGACGCATCGTGCCGCCCAGATCACCGGTTGACTTGCGTTTTTCCAGCTCGTTGCCGCGCATCCATTCGGTCATCAGCGCGACGACCGGCTCGCTGGCCTCGCCGAATTCGGTCGAGTTGGCGTCCTCGATGCCGGCCAGATTGCGGGCCGCTTCGAGAACGGCCATCTGCATGCCGAAGCATATGCCGAAATACGGCACATCGCGGGTCCGGGCAAAGGTCGCGGCTTTGATCTTGCCCTCGGCACCGCGCTCCCCGAAGCCGCCGGGCACCAGGATGCCGTGCACCCCTTCCAGGAACGGCGCCGGGTCCTCCTTCTCGAAGATCTCGCTTTCGATCCATTGCAGATTGACCTTGACGCGGTTGGCGATACCGCCGTGCACCAGGGCCTCGTTCAAGGACTTGTAGGCGTCCAGCAGGCCGGTGTACTTGCCGACGACGGCGATCGTGACCTCGCCCTCCGGATTGAAAACGCGGCGGGAGATGCGTTCCCAGCCGGAAAGGTCCGGCTGCGGCGCATCATCAATGCCGAAAGCCGCCAGAACCTCGGTGTCGAGCCCCTCGGCGTGATAGGCCAGCGGCACTTGATAGATCGATTTCACATCGAGCGCCTGGACCACCGCACTCGGGCGCACGTTGCAGAACAGCGCGATCTTGCGGCGCTCGTTTTCCGGGATTTCCCGGTCGGCGCGGCACAGCAGGATATCCGGCTGGATACCAATCGAGCGCAGTTCCTTGACCGAGTGCTGGGTCGGCTTGGTCTTGAGTTCGCCGGCGGCCGGAATCCACGGCAGCAGCGTCAGATGCAGATAGATGCAGTCGCCGCGCGGCAGGTCGTTGCCAAGCTGGCGGATGGCTTCAAAGAACGGCAGGCCCTCGATGTCGCCGACCGTGCCGCCGATTTCGCACAGCACGAAGTCGTAGCCCTCATTGCCGTCGCGGACGAATTCCTTCAGGGCGTCAGTGACATGCGGGATCACCTGCACGGTCGCTCCGAGATAGTCGCCACGCCGCTCCTTGGCGATGATCTCCTGATAGAGCCGCCCGGTGGTGATGTTGTCCTGCTGGTTGGCCGAGCGCCCAGTGAAGCGCTCGTAATGCCCCAGATCGAGGTCGGTCTCGGCGCCGTCGTCGGTGACGAACACCTCGCCGTGCTGATAGGGGCTCATGGTCCCCGGATCGACATTGAGATAGGGGTCCAGCTTGCGCAGCCGCACCGAATAGCCCCGCGCCTGCAGCAAAGCACCCAGTGCCGCCGAGGCTAGACCTTTTCCCAGTGAGGAGACCACGCCGCCCGTGATGAAAATGTACCGCGCCATGGGAGTTTGGATATATCGGGAGTCGGGCCCGGTGCAAAGCCTTAGTTGCGGTTACGCACAGCTGCGCTGCGTTGTTTCGCCTCGCGTACCAACGGCACCAGGAACACAAAGCAGGCGCCGAGGAACAGCACGCTGCCGGCGGTGCCGTACGGGTCCCCTGCCCTGACGCTCGCGGCGGTGAACATGGCGGCCGAAGCGATGAAGATGATCCATCCGGCTGCTTCGAAGAAACGATTGCTCAACATTGGCTTCAACCCCTGTCCAGATCGGCGCCGAGCGCCTTGACGACCATATCCTGAAAATGATGCACGGCATGCTCCGACAGTTCGGACAATTCCTTGTCGACGACGAACCGGCCCTGGTTGTAGCCGTTGGAGCGCAAGCCGCGCTGTACGCTCTCGCACAAGCCGATATCCTCCGGCTGCAGCACGTCCTTCTGGTAGTCCATGGCGTCCTTGACCTGCTGGCTCGGCTTGGGGTCCGGCAGGAACCAGTCCTGGAACTCGATTGTGGTTTCCGGCCCCGCCGGGTTCATCTGCAGGACCGAAATGTTCGGCTCGCCCGGATAGACCCAGATCGTCAGGTTCGGCCACACGAACCAGCCGGCATAGCCGAAATCCACCTCGCCCTTCTCGAAATGATAAGCATTGTTGGTGGTCGAGCGCGCGGCGTCCGACAGGTGGCTCGAGTAGATGCCATGCACCTTGGAGCGGTAGCTTTCCATATCGACCAGGTCGACGAAGTCCTTGTGGGCGGTGTGGCAGTGGTAGCACTCCAGGAAGTTGTCCATCAGCACCTTCCAGTTCGACGCCACTTCATAGGTGTCGCGCTGGGCGAACACCACCTCGTCGACACGAGGCGCGTAGTGGCGGATCTCCGCCTCCAGATCGCCGGTCTGCTCGGAAAACGATGTCGCATCCGGATCGAGGTTGATGAAGACCAGGCCGCAAAACTCCTCGACACGCACCGGCTTCAGCGCGAAATCGCACTTGCTGAAGCCGGTCATGTTTTCGCTGTTGCGGGCCGCACGCAGATTGCCGTCGAAGTCGTAGGCCCAGGCGTGATACGGGCAGACGATGACGTTGGTGCGCCCGTTGCCGCTGAGCAGTTCGTGGCCGCGATGCTGGCAGACATTGTAGAAAGCCTTCAGACCGCCGTCGCTGCCGCGGCCGATGAAGATGTTCTGCTCATGCACCTTGGCGGTTACGTAGCTGCCCTTTTCGGCCAACTGGCTGACGTGGCCGGCATAAATCCAGCTCCTGTAGAAGATCGCCGGCTTTTCCTGTTCATAGATGTCGGCGTCATAGTAGAACCGCGCTGGCATCGTGAAGGACCGCGCCGCGTCGCTGGAAAATGGAGCATCGCCCTGCTGGGTGTTCAAGACCGGGATGTTCATGGCGCCCTCCTAAGGCGTTTCGACCAGAAATTCTATATGAGATAAGTAACTCTAATCCGGTTTCAGCTTCAAACGATGTTTTCTTGGTCAGATTCATAAGCTATGATTATGCATGTCACTGCGCAGTCAACTCCCGTCGCTCGATGCCCTGGTCACCTTCGAGGCCGCAGCCCGGCTGCTGAGCTTCACCGCTGCGGCCAGGGAACTGAACCTGACCCAGGCCGCCGTCAGCCAGCAGATCCGCAACCTGGAACTGCGGCTCGGCCTGAAACTGTTCGAGCGCGCCCATCGCGCGGTCACTTTGACGTCGGCCGGGCGCGAGTACCAGCATACGGTCTCGCCGTTGTTGCGCACCCTGTCGAGTGCAACCAGCGACATCCAGTTCGACTCCGCCCGGCCGCGGCTGACGGTGGCCGCCGACCAGGCCGTCGCATCGCTGCTGCTGGCCCCGCGCCTGAAAGAGTTCATGGCGGCGAACCCGGACATTACGCTCAGGCTCATAGCCTCCGATCTCGAGGCGGAATGCCTGGCGACGGATGTTCAGATCGCCATCCTGCACGGCGACGGCCACTGGCCGGGCTTCAGATCGGTCAGGCTGTTCAAGGAGGAAGTTTTCCCGGTGTGCAGTCCGGATTATCTGGTCACTGCCCCGCCGCTGACCTCCGCAGCCGATGTCGCCGGCCACACGCTGTTGCACCTGGCCGATGACCATTGGCACTGGATCAACTGGCGCGGATGGCTGTCGGCAAACGGGGCCGACACCCCCGCGCTGGCGCGGAGCTACGATGTCAACAGCTATCCGCTGCTGATCGAGGCCGCCCGAAGGGGCCAGGGATTGGCGCTCGGCTGGGGCACGCTGGTCGACGCCGACCTTGCAACAGGTGAACTGGTCCGGCCGCTGCAGGCATCGGCGGCGACCGATCAGGACTACCACATGCTGTGGCGTGACACCGCGCGGATGAGCGATGAAGCACGGGCATTCCGTCGTTGGATGGCCGATGCGCTCGACGTGAGCTTATCGGCGGACTAGGCCCTCGGCGAAGCAAACCTTGAGGCGGAGTCGGACACTCGGGCGTTAACCTATCAGGTGAGCACCCAATCTGCGCGTTTGCATATCCGGCGATGAAGCCGTTAATTAATAGGTCCTGAGTGTTTGTGTGTGGACCGGGGAACGAACTTGGCGACTTTGTTGAGAGCAATGCTGTTGGCGTGGGGCTGTCTCATGCTGGCCACGGCAAGCCATGCCGCCGACACCGAGCCCGGCATGGACCGGCCCGGCGGTGACTTCAAGACGTTTGAGCTGACGGCACCCCTGCCCGGCAAATGCCAGGTGGCCTGCGATGCCGAACCGCAATGCCGGGCGTGGACATTCGCCTGGCCGGGCAAGCGCGCCGGACGGGCGCACTGCTCGCTGAAATCCGAAGCGCCGAGCAAGACGCCCGACAGTTGCTGCATCTCCGGACTGCGCAGCGCACCGGTGCAGACGGCAGAGCCGCAGCCGGCTCCCGCACAACCGGAACAGCCGGTACAGCCTGAACCGGACACAGCCGCCGAGGCGCCGCCCGCCGAACCGGTCGACCTGGCCACCGCGTGTGACGAGTATGCCAAGGAAGCCGTGAAGCGGAACCAAGAGAACGAGGATTTGCTGTGCAACCTGTCCGGTAGCCGATGGGGTTACAGCTATGAGCGCTACCACAACTGGTGCATGACCAAGTCGAGCGCCGCCTCGCGCAAATCGAACACCCGCGCCAGGACAAAGGCGATCGACGACTGCCGGGCCGAAATCGGCTGGCCGTCCGAGGAAGACAGCCTGGCAGCCCGTAACGCCCGCCAGGAACGAGCCTGCAAGGCCTATGCGGACCTGGCGATCCGGCAAGCCTCCGACGCCCAGGAAAAATCCTGCAACGTCTCCGGGCCGCGCTGGCTGACAGCCTATCAGCCGCATTTCTCCTGGTGCATGACCGTTTCCAAGGCCGAACGCGAAAGCGAAACCCGCGAGCGCAACAAAACCCTGACGCAATGCACCGCCGATGCGGCTGCAAGCGTGGAGTGCGACGACTATGCCCGCATCGCCCTGTCGCAGACCCGCGAAGCCGACGAACGCCGCTGCGGTTTCGAAGGCCAGCGCTGGACGCGCAACTACGGCGCCCATCTCAACTGGTGCCGCACGGCGACAACCGAAATGCGGGCCAACGAAACCCGCATCCGCGCCCAGGTGCTCGGTGCCTGCCGCGGCAGACCGCGGGTGGCCGCGGCCTGTTCGCGCTTTGCCGCCAGCGCGATTTCGGCAGCGCAGCAGAATGTCGAACGCGGATGCGGGTTCCAGGGCACCCGCTGGAGCCGCGACCGCGAGCGCCATTTTCAGTGGTGCATGGGTGCCAAACCGCACGAGCGCCGCCGTGAGCGCAGCACCAGGATCAAGGCGCTGCTGGACTGTTCGCGCGGCACCGTATCGGGTGCCGGGCAATCGCAACCGCAACGCCCGCAGAGTTTCCAGTACCGCTGGCGCAAGGTCGCTGGTCCGGGCGGCGAGTGGACATCCGAATGGTTCCCGGCCGGCAAACGGGCCAGATGCGAACATCTGGTGCGCGGCTGCCAGTGCGGCGCGGCCAACTATTGCGGCCGTTATCGCGAGGGTGAAGTCGCCTTGTGGTGGTCGAACGGCTGTGTGTCGCGGCCCTGGGAAATCCTGTGTGAAATCCGCCCGCGCTAACCGATAGCTGTGTTCGCGGCCGCCGCCTTGTGGTACGAACCGGCCCATGCAGATCGCCACTTGGAACATCAACGGCATAAAGGCCCGGCTCGACACCGTACAAAGTTGGCTGAAGGAAGCCGAACCGGATGTCTGCTGCCTGCAGGAGATCAAATCGGTCGATGAAGCCTTTCCGCGCCAGCCTTTTGAGGCACTCGGCTATAATGTCGAGACCCATGGCCAGAAGGGCTTCAACGGCGTCGCCATCCTGTCCAAGCGCCCCATCGAGGACGTGACACCCAGGCTGCCCGGCGACGAGGAAGATGAGCAGGCGCGCTACCTGGAGGCCGTGATACCGGGCGACAACGGCATCGTGCGGGTCGCGTCGATCTACCTGCCGAACGGCAATCCGGTCGAAAGTCCCAAGTATCCTTACAAGCTGGCCTGGATGGAGCGGTTGCACCGCCATGCCGAGAAATTGCTGGCGGCCGAGGAACCCGTGGTTCTGGCAGGCGACTACAATGTGATCCCGGCTCCCGAGGACGCCAAGCGGCCCAAGGCCTGGGAGGGTGATGCGCTGTTTCTGCCGCAGACCCGGCAAAGGTTCCGCGCCCTTCTCAATCTCGGATTTACCGAGGCGCTACGGAGCACCCGCCCGGAAGCCGGCCTGTTCACCTTCTGGGACTACCAGGCCGGTGCCTGGCAGAAGGACAACGGCATCCGCATCGATCACCTGCTTTTGTCGCCGCAAGCCGCGGACCGGCTGCGCCGGTGCCGGGTCGACAAGCACGTGCGCGGCTGGGAAAAGCCGTCAGATCACGTTCCGGTGGTTATCGAGCTGGACATCTGATACCCGGGGTATCAGCGCTTGGCTTTGTGGCTGTTGTGCCGCGTTGAAATGACAACGGTCTTCCGCCAACGTTTGAGTCAGGCTGCAACGCGAATATCTACGGCAGGCGCATCACCAGCACCATGGTGGCGTGGGCCGGTCCGGTGCCGCAGTTGGTGATCTTGTGGGGCAGATCGCCCCGGTAACGGATCGCTTCGCCGGCCTTGGCCCGGCGGCTCTCGTCTCCCGTGACAATCTCAAGCTCGCCCGCGATGATGTACAGGTGTTCGATGCAGCCGGGCTGATGCGGCTCGGAATCCAGCACCCCACCCGGTTCGGCACGGAAATCGTACCACTGGATATGCTCGACCAGATTGAGCGGGCCGGCGATGGCCAGCTTGCAAAGCCCGTCTTCGCTTTCCAGCCGCGGAATGCCGGAATATGTCTGGTGTTCGATGAAGTTGTCGCCGCCGTCGGTCTTGAGCACTTCACCCAAGGTTGTGTCGAGGGCGCGCGACAGACGGGCGACGGTGCCGATGGTCGGATTGGTCTCGTTGCGCTCGATCTGCGAGATGATGGACTTGGCGACACCGGACTGTTCCGACAGCTCGCCGAGCGACATGTTGTAGGCCTTGCGCAGCCGCTGGATCGTCTTGCCGAGCTCGGGGGTTAGATCGCTCACGTCTTTTTGAGCCCTGGAGCGCCCGCCACGCATTGACATATCATCGTTCCTTTATTAAATCATTTGTTCGTTAAAACGAACGATTGCTTCTTTGACCAGAATTTCACGCCAACTAAGCGCGTAAATATCTAAGAGATCAAGCATTTTTGCGAGCACCTGTCACAGCAACCGACTGTTCGCTTAAGGAAACCACAAGGAATCGAACACCCAGATGGGCAAAATTCGCATTCAGGAACACACCGGAGCCACTCTCGAGCCTGAGGCCGTCGAAGACTGGCGGGCAATGGAAAACAGCCGCGAACATGGCTCTGACGCCGGCATGCTGACCGTCAAACCGGGCAGCACGGCCTGAATTCAAATACTGGTCAAGGAGAGGAACGCACCATGAGCGCATCATCTGACATCATCGAAACCGGCAAGGCACTGACCGCCAATCGTCTCGGCGACGGCGAGGTTGTGTTTTTCACGCAGGCCGGCGGCTGGAGCCTGAGCATTGACGACGCCGTCATTGCGCTGGAGCCGAGCGCGGCGGCGGCGATTGAAGGTCGCGGCGCAGAGGCCGTTGCCCGCAATATCGTCACCGACCCCTACATGTTCGACGTCGAGCGCCAGGGCGGCCGGGTCCGGGCCAAGCATATCCGCGAACGCATCCGGGCGCTCGGGCCGACCGTGCGCACCGATCTCGGCAAACAGGCATCCGGCTTCGGCGCGGCTTTTGCAGCGGTTGGCTAGCGGAGAGTGAGATGTACCGCTACGACGAATTTGATCATGATTTCGTGGCCCAGCGGGTCGCGCAGTTCCGCGACCAGGCAGCGCGCCGACTGACCGGTGAACTGACCGAGGAAGAGTTCAAGCCCTTGCGGCTGATGAATGGCCTGTACCTGCAGCTGCATGCTTACATGCTCAGGGTCGCCATTCCCTATGGCACACTGTCGGCCCGTCAGATGCGGCGGCTTGCCGATGTGGCCGACAGATACGATCGCGGCTATGGCCACTTCACCACGCGCCAGAACATCCAGTACAACTGGATCAAGCTGGAGGATGCCGCCGACATTCTGTCCTATCTGGCCGAAGTCGAGATGCACGCCATCCAGACCTCGGGCAACTGCATCCGCAACGTGACAACCGACCACTGGGCGGGGGCCGCGGCCGATGAATTGGCCGACCCGAGGCCTGTTGCCGAACTGCTGCGGCAATGGTCGACGCTGCATCCGGAATTCTCGTTCCTGCCGCGCAAGTTCAAGATCGCGGTGACCGGTGCACCGAACGACCGGGCGGCGGTGAAGGTGCACGACATTGGCTTGCGCATGCACGTGAACGAGACCGGCGAACATGGTTGGGAAGTCATCGTCGGTGGCGGGCTTGGCCGAACACCGCTGGTTGGCTTCACGGTGCGCGAATTTCTGCCGGAAGAGGACGTGGTGTCCTATCTGGAGGCAATCATGCGGGTCTACAACCTGCATGGCCGGCGCGACAACAAGTACAAGGCGCGCATCAAGATCCTGGTGCATGAACTGGGCGAGGACAAGTTCCGCGAGGAAGTGGAAGCCGAGTTTGCCCGACAGCATGCGCTTGACGCCGAGGTCGAGCAGAAAGAACTGGCACGCATTTCAGCCTATTTCGCACCGCCGGCGTTCGAAAAGCTGCCACGGTGGTCTGCCGGTTACGAGGAAGCCAAGGTCAAGGATGCAGCGTTTGCGCAATGGACGCGCTCGAACGTGGCGGCGCACCGCGAGGACGGTTATGCCATCGTCAACATCTCGCTCAAACCCGAAGGCGGTATTCCGGGCGATGCAACGTCGGAACAGATGCGCACGGTGGCCGATCTGGCCGAACGCTTCAGCTTCGATGAAATCCGCGTCAGCCATCACCAGAACCTGGTGCTGCCGCATGTCAGGCAAGATGATCTGCATGAGATTTGGACGGTGCTGGGCGAGGCCGGCCTGGCGGCGGCCAACATCGGCAAGGCGGGCGATATCATCGCCTGCCCGGGCCTCGATTACTGTGCGCTGGCAACGGCGCGCTCCATTCCGGTGTCGCAGGCAATTTCGCGGCGGTTCGCCGACCTGAACCGGCAGCATGAGATCGGACCGCTGCGGATAAACATCTCCGGCTGCATCAATGCCTGCGGCCATCACCACGTCGGCCACATCGGCATTCTCGGGCTGGATAAGAAGGGCGTCGAGTACTACCAGATCACGCTCGGCGGCTCGTCGGCCACAGACGCCTCGATCGGCACCATCCTGGGACCGGGCTTTGCCGGCGAAGACGTTGCCGATGCCATCGAAAACATCGTCAACACCTATCTGTCGATCCGCACTTCGCAGGAGGAGACCTTCCTCGACGTGGTGCGGCGCGTCGGACATCAGCCATTCAAGGAGGCCCTCTATGCCACTGCTTAAGGACTGCCAGTTCGTTGAAGACACCTGGGTTCGCCTCGATGACGAAGCCGCTGCTCCGGACGATGCCGACGTGATCGTCAGCTTTGGACGGCTGCTGCGCGACTATGAGGCGCTGAGCTGGCGCCGCGGCCGTTTGGGGGTTGAACTGAGCAATGACCAGCGCGCCTCGGTGCTTAAGACCTTTTTGCCGGGCCTGTCGCTGATTGCGCTGCCATTTCCGAAGTTTGCCGACGGGCGGGCCTACTCGCAGGCGCGGCAAATCCGTCAGACCGGGTTCGACGGCGAACTGCGCGCTTCGGGCGACGTGCTGCCGGACCAGCTTGCCCACATGGCGGAAGTGGGCTTTGATGCCTTTGATGTGACCGGGCGCTTTTCACAGGCGACATGGTGTTCCGCTGCCAGGCACATCAAGCTCGGCTACCAGTTTACCCAGCAACCCCAACGCCAGCACATCTGGCAGGCACGCCACGCAGCGCCGGCACGGCGGGCCGGGTAGCGCCCATCAAGTGTATCGCACTGTGTTCATCCCCTCCTCAAGAAAAGGGGAAGGAGCTCAATACACGACACAATGACAGCGTTTGTTGCCCCTGGATGCCCATGAAAAGCACGGACATGACGCTCTTGTTTCGTGGGCTGTAGAGAAGGAAAAAGCAGCCCTGTCAAAACGACCGATCTCAGACGGACATCAGCCCAGTGCCTGTTCCAGGTCCTTGATCAGGTCCTTGTCGGCTTCCAATCCAACCGACAGGCGCACCATGCCGTCGGTGATGCCCATGGCGTTGCGGACCTCCTCGCCGACGTTGCGGTGGGTGGTGGACGCCGGGTGGGTGATGAGTGACTTGGCATCGCCGAGGTTGTTGGAGATGTCGATGATCTGCAGGTTGCGCAGCAGGTCGAAAGCAGCCCCTTTGCCGCCGGCCAGTTCGAAGGTGACCATGGTACCGCCGGCGGTCATCTGCTTGCGGCACAAGTCGTGCTGAGGGTGGCTTTCTAGGAACGGGTAGATGACGCGGGATACACCGCCCTGCCCTTCGAGGAAATCTGCGATCTTGATGGCGGCGGCGCATTGTGCCTTGACCCGCAGCGACAGGGTCTCGAGTCCCTTGAGCAGCGTCCAGGCGTTGAACGGCGACAGCGACGGGCCGGTATGGCGCAGAAACGGCTTGAGTTGTTTTTCCTTGAACTCCTCGGTTGACATGATGGCACCGCCTAGTGTGCGGCCCTGGCCGTCGATGTGCTTGGTGCCGGAATAGACGACGACGTCGGCACCATACTTGAGCGGTTTCTGCAACACCGGCGTGGCGAATATGTTGTCGACGACGACCGTGATGCCCTTGTCCCTTGCCACCTGGCAGACGGTTTCCAGATCGAGGACTTCCAGGGTCGGGTTGGATGGGGTTTCCAGGAAGAACAGCCTGGTCTTGTCGGTGACGGCATCGCGCCAGAGCTGAGGGTCGGAGCCATCGACCAAGGTATAGGTGATGCCGAAGCGCGGCAGAATGTTGGTGACCACCTGGTAGCACGAGCCGAACAGGGCACGGGATGAAACGATATGATCGCCGGCTTCAAGCTGGCAGGCCAGAGCACCCCAAACTGCGGCCATGCCGGAGGCGACACCATAGCACGCCTCGGAGCCTTCCAGCAGGCGCATGCGCTCTTCGAACATGGTAACAGTGGGATTGCCGTAGCGGGCGTAGACATAGCCGTCTTCGTCACCGGCAAAGCGGGCTTCGGCCGTTTCGCCGTCCGGATAGACGAAACCGGAGTTGAGGTAGAGTGCCTCGGCTGTTTCGCCGTGGTGGGAACGGTCAAGCCCGCCGCGCACCAGGCGGGTGGCCTCGGACCAGTTTTCGGGTTTCGACAGTTCGTTTTCCGGTTTCTTCAACATCTGCCCTGTATCCAATCAGCCTTGTACCCATGGCAAACCGGCGTGCTTCCAGCCGCCGACGGTGCCGCGATGGCCATCGGCGTTCTTGTCGCCTTCAAAGCCTTCCAGCACGTTGTAGCAGTTCTCAAATCCGGCCGCGGTCAAAGCCTTGGCTGCGGCAATCGAGCGGACGCCGGACCGGCACAACAGGAAGAGCTGGGTGTCTTTCTCAATGCCGGCCTGTTCGGCGGCGGCGGCAAAGGTCTCGTTGACCTGCATGGAGGGGTACTCCTGCCAGGACAGGCGCAGGAGGCGTTCGACAGCGGGCACGCCGACGAAACTCCACTCCGGCATGGTGCGGACATCGATCAGCACCGCATGTGGATCGGACTGAAGGCCGTCATAGGCCTGGCGCGGACTGACATCGCCTTTGTAACTCACTTTCGAGACCCCCTTTGCGCAGGAATTCAGCGTTCTTTATATCGAACAATCGTCCCGAACGCCATACAAAAGCGCTGGCGGCCGTGCTTGAAATGCGGATGCGGCGCGGCGCTTTGTTGCATCAGGTTCACCTATGAAACGGATAAACTAATCACATTGGACAAAGCACCTGCGACCTGATCAATTGCGGCAGAAATTGGTGCTGGTCTCTGAGGGGAGCTCTTACATGGCAAAGGAACTGCCGCCGCGCGCGGATGTGGTCATTATCGGTGGTGGCATCATCGGCTGTTCGACGGCCTATCATCTGACCAAGATCGGCATCGCCGACGTGGTGCTGCTGGAACGCCAGCAGCTGACCAGTGGCACGACCTGGCATGCCGCCGGACTGGTCGGTCAGTTGCGGGCGACGCGCAATATGACGGAACTGGCGAAGTACACCTCTGAGCTGATGAAGGGGCTGGAGACGGAAACCGGCCAGGCGACCGGTTTCAAGCAGAACGGCTCGATTTCGGTGGCGCTCAGCGAGGCACGCTTCGAGGAATTCCGGCGCGGCGCGTCGATGGCGAAGAATTTCGGGCTGGAAGTGAACGTGATCACGCCGGGCGAGATCAAGGAGCGGTTGCCGCACCTGAACGTTGACGGCGTGACGGGCGGGGTGTTCCTGCCGGGCGACGGACAGGTGAACCCGATTGACGTGACGCAGGCCTATGCGGCGGGCGCAAAGTCACGCGGGGCACGGATTTTCGAGAACACTAAGGTGACCCGCATCATCATGGACGGCACCCGGGCGGCGGGTGTCGAGACGGCGAACGGCACGATCATGGCCGACAAGGTGGTGATCGCCGGCGGAATGTGGTCGCGCGACTTGGGCCTGCAGGCCGGCGCACACCTGCCGCTGCATGCCGCAGAGCATTTCTACATCGTATCGGAGCCGATTGCCGAACTGCCGGCCAACATGCCGGTGACGCGTATTCCCGACGAGTGGGCCTATTATAAGGAAGATGCCGGCAAGCTGATGCTCGGTGCCTTCGAGCCGGTGGCCAAGCCGTGGGGCATGGAGGGCATTGCCGAGGATCACTCGTTCGAGACGCTTCCGGAGGATTTCGACCACTTCGAACCAGTGCTGGAAAAGGCGGTTGAACGCATGCCGCTGCTGGAAACGGCCGGCATTGCGCTGTTCTTCAACGGGCCGGAGAGTTTCACACCGGACGACCGGTTTTATCTCGGCGAAGCGCCATTCACCAAGGATCTGTTCGTCGCCTGCGGCTTCAACTCGATCGGCATCCAGTCATCCGGCGGCGCCGGCAAGGTGCTGGCCGACTGGATCAAGCAGGGGCATCCCGGCATGGACGTGGGCGATGTCGATGTGCGCCGCATGCATCCGTTCCAGACCAACAAGAAATACCTGCATGACCGCACGGTGGAATCACTCGGACTGCTCTATGCGATGCACTGGCCGTATTACCAGGTGAAAACGGCGCGCGGGGTCAGGCGTTCGCCGTTTCATGACCGGCTGAAGGACATGAACGCCTGCTTCGGCGAGGTGAACGGCTGGGAGCGACCGAACTGGTATGCACCCGCTGGTGTCGAGCCTGCTTATGAGTATTCATACGGGCGGCAGAACTGGTTCGCCTATGCCGATGCCGAGGCCAAGGCGTTGCGCGACAAGGTGGCGTTCTTCGACCAGACCAGCTTTGCCAAGTTCATGGTACAGGGGCGCGACGCGATGGCGGTGCTGAACCGGGTGTCGGTGAACAATGTCGATGTCGCCGCCGACAAGCTGGTCTACACGCAGTGGTGCAACGATCGCGGCGGCATCGAGGCGGATCTGACGGTGACCCGGCTGGGCGAAACCGAGTTCATGGTGGTGACGGGTGCGGCGCCGCAAATCCGCGACATGGCGTGGTTGAAGCGGCATATCCCGGAAGATGCGTTCTGCACGGTGACCGATATCACCTCCGGTCTTCCGATGTTGTCGATCATGGGGCCGAATTCGCGGGCATTGCTGGAGAAGCTGTCAGGCGAGGACTTGTCCAACGAAGCGCATCCGTTCGGCTGGTCTAAGGAGATCGAGATCGGCTATGCCCGGGTGCGCGCCAGTCGGATCACCTACGTCGGCGAACTGGGCTGGGAGCTCTATATCCCGGCGGAGTTTGCCCAGCACGTATTCGACGTTGTAATCGAGGCCGGGGCCGAGTTCGGCCTGACGCCGGCCGGTATGCACACGATGAACAACTGCCGCCTGGAAAAGGGGTACCGTCACTTCGGGCATGATATTGCCGATGAGGACACGCCCATCGAGGCCGGGCTGGGCTTCACCATCGCCTGGGACAAACCGGGCGGGTTCATCGGCCGCGAGGCGCTGTTGAAGCAGAAGGACGCGGTGCGCTCAAAGCGCATGGTTTGCCTGGCGCTGGAGGATGACAGCGATGCGGCACCGATGATGTATCACGAGGAACCGGTTTACCGGGACGGAGAGCGGGTTGGGTCTACGACGTCGGGCGTTTGGGGGCACCGGGTGGAGAAGTCGCTCGGTTTGGCCTACGTGCACTGCCCGCAAGGGGTCAGCAAGGACTGGCTCGACGCCGGCACCTGGGAAGTCGAAATCGCCTGGCAGCGCTACCCGGCCAAGGTGCAATTAGCGCCGTTCTACGACCCCAAAGGCGAGCGTATCAAGGTTTAGCGACTAATCGGTCGAGGCGCAGGCGGTGGCGGTCGTCGGTGAGGCGCCAGACGCCGCCGCCGACGGCGAGCAGCACGCCGAGGCCCGTGGCGCCGCCGATCAGGAACATGACGAGGAGCTGGTACTTGACCGCCTCCTGCGGGTCGACGCCGGACAGGATCTGGCCGGTCATCATGCCCGGCAGCGACACCACACCGGTTGCCGCCATGGAGTTTATGATCGGCATGAATCCGCTGCGCAGCGCCCGCCGGGCAAAGGGAGCAACGGCATACCAGCGGGTCGCGCCGAGGCATAGCCGGGCTTCGATGGCAGTGCGTTCGCGGTGAACAGCCGTGTTCAGGGTGTCGAGCCCGAGGCTGACGCCGGTCATGGTGTTGCCGAGGATCATGCCGAACAGCGGCAGGGCAAAGCGCGGCGACCACCAGGGGTCGGGCTGGACCTGCGTGGTCAGCGCAAGGACGGTGACCAGCAGACCGGAAAACATCATCGCGCCGCTGCCGAGGCCAAAGCCCCATAGGCCGGCAAGGCGGCGTTCCTGGCGGGCCCAGATCTCACGGCCGGCGAACAGCCCCATGGCAAGCGCCAGCGCAGCGGTGATCCACGGCGAGGCAACAGCGAACACGGCTTTCAGCACGAGCCCGATCAGCAACAATTGCACGATCATGCGGACAGAGGCGATCAGCAGTTGTTTTTCCAGCCGTAGGTCGAGCCAAAGCGACAGGATGCCATTGACGATCAAGAAGACGGCAGCCAGCACGACATCCCAGTAGCTGAGCGCAATGTATTCGCTCATTTGACTGCCTCCGGCCTGGTGGTAACGCCATCGCGGATCGTCATCACGAAGTCTGCCAGCCGGCGCACCTGGTCTGCGTCGTGCGAGGCCAGAACGATGCAGCAGCCCCCCGCCAGACGTTTGCGCAACATCTCCTCGATCTGCGCTGTGGCTTTCTTGTCCAGCGCAGCGGTCGGTTCGTCGAGCAAATGAACGCGTGGATTGACCAGGATGCTGCGCAGGATGGCCAGCCGGTGACGCTCGCCCGTGGACAAACGGGTGACCTGCCAGGCCCGGGCATCCTCCGGCAGGCCAATCTGCGCCAGAGCGGCGGCATTGGGCCGGGGCGGCATGAAATGGTCAGCGACGGTATCGGCCCACCAGCCCGTTTCCGCCGGCACGTAGCCGACCATGGCACGCCAGTGCGGCGCGGGAACCGCGCGGCGCTCGACATCATCGACCCATACTTCGCCGTTGTTTGGATCAAGATCGGCGATGGCGCGCAACAGCAGCGATTTGCCGGCACCCGATGGCCCGGTCACGGCCAGCGTCTGCCCCGCCTGCAGCGTAAAATCGACAGGCTGCAGGCCTGGCCGATTCAGTCCGCGTACCTTCAACATGGGCTGAGCCTAGCAGAAAAGGCCGGACAGATATCCGGCCTTTCCCTTGTGCTCGTGCAATGCGAGACCGCCTTATCCGAGGTCGGGAATGCGCAGCACCTGACCGGGGTAAATCTTGTCCGGGTGGGTGAGCATCGGCGTGTTGGCCTCGAAAATGACGTTGTACTTGCCGCCCTTGCCCTTGCCGTAGCTGCGTTCAGCAATGGCCCACAGGGTATCGCCCTTCTTGACGGTGTAGAACGTCGGATCCTTCGGCGCGGTGGTTGCGCCGGCGATGGCGTCGCCGACCGCAGAGGTCGCGTCCGCGATCTTGATGTCGGATTCGACCTTGGATATGCCAAGCGTGTTACCGACCGCGATGATGGCCTTCTCCATTATCGACTGGTCAGCGACGTCGCCTTTGATGATCGCCTTGTCGCCATCCACTTCGACCGAGACGTTCTCGGTGCCCAGACCATGCGAGTCGAGCTCTTTCTTGAGCGCATCGGCTGTCGGAGCCTCGTCGTCGCCGCCAATGCCGAGCGCCTTGCCGGCAGATTTAATGAAGTCAAAAAGTCCCATGTCGGGCCTCCCCGGTTCTGTTTAACGAATACCGACAAGATAAGCACTTTGCCCGCCGAGTTCCAGCAGGATTCGTGACTATTTTGGGGATCTTAGAGCCTGGCACTGTGTACCGGCCTGCATATTGGTGATAATCTCGCAGGCAGGTCGGGCGAATAGCGACCGGCAACGACGTTGCGGCGCGAAACGCGCGGTCCGCTGAACGTCGTCCGAACCCTTATTGCGCATTGTTCGGTGATCTGGTCAGGCGATCTCACTGCAATGGCCAATTCACTTGCCGAGAGGAAACACAATGAAGTTACACAACAATCCGGCATCACCGTTCGTGCGCATCGTACGCGTCACCGCCCGCGAACTCGGTATGGAAGGACAAATCGAGGAAGTCCACACGGGTGTCTTCCTCCCCGTTGAAGCTCATGCTTCGGTTTGCCGGGACAATCCGCTGGGCAAGATCCCCGCGCTGGTGACGGATCACGGAACGGTTCTCTATGACAGCCGGGTGATCTGCGAGTATCTGGTTCACAATGCCGGCGACAAGGCACTGCTGCCGGATGAGCCGGTATCGCGCTTTGCCAACCTGACGATGCAGGCCCTGGCACAGGGCATCGCCGATTCAGCGGTCAACCTGCGTTACGAGACCGGATTGCGCCCGCCGGAAAAACAGTGGCCGGACTGGATCGACCGCCAGACCGCCCGCATCAACGCGGCATTGGATGCGCTCGAGAATGACCGGGCCGGGGAATTCGGCGATGTTCATCTGGGCACCATCAGCGTTGCCTGCATCCTCGGCTACCTCGACTTCCGCTGGCCCGACTGGGGCTGGCGCAACGGCCGGCCCAAACTCGCGGCATTCTACGAGACGTTCTCTGCGAGACCTTCCATGCAGGCGACCGTTCCGAAATAGCAACAGGCACGCCACGACCGCACGGTGCCGCTGCCCGAAGACGCACCGGTTCCGATCACCCAACCTGACCTGGTTGCGCCCTATGCGGCCCGCTTGAGGTTTTCGCTGAGACGGTGCGCGATACGCTTGGTGCGGTCGTCACCATAGGCGGCAATCATGCCGAGCAGCATGGTCTTGTCACCAGCCGAAACCGATTCGTAGCGCACCATCAGGGTCTCGATGAGCGAACGCCCGAAATCCTCACCGGACAGCTCCGTACCCGCCTTGCGCGCATCCCGCGCCACATCGAACACGGCACGCAGTATCGTGTAGCATGAGGCCGGCAGTCCGCTCTTCTTATGTACGGCCTTGAGGCTGAGCGTGCTCGAGTTGCCGTAGATCATCGCATGAACGCGCTTGACCGGCAGAGATGACAGGTAGGCCAGCGCCCTTTCGACAACCCGCAGTTCGCCGGCGCAGGCAGCGCGCAGAATGATCGATGGTGTGAGAAAGCCCTTGTCGCACATGAACGGAATGACCCGGTCGAGCTCGTGATCCTCGGCCTGCTGGAGCAGTCGCATCAACGTGCTTTCCTCCGCGCTGATCACCACCTCTTCGGCGTCGTTGGCCGCCATCCAGCCGCGCTGCGACATCAGGCTGTACACCCGGTTGGCGGTGCGCTTGGCATGCATCAATCGGATTTCAAGCGGCAGATCCTTGCGCTCCAGCAGCCGGTCGACGACCGACGGTTCATCGGCGAAGCGCACATACAGACGGCGGCAGTGCGCACTGGAGACCGGCGCGCAGGCATTGTCCAGCAGGCAGGCGGCCAATTCGGCGCTGCCGTACTCGACAATCTGCGTCACGGCTTCAATGGCGATATCACCGCGCATGGCGATGGCCTGCTGGCGGCCGAAGTCACCGACCTTGAGGATGGCCACCATCCGCCAGACGTCGAGCGATTGCGTCTTGCGCAGGAATTCCGTGGCAATGTCATCGCTATCCGACACGATGGCGAAGACGATGTCGGCGTCCAAACCCCGGGCCTTGACCAGGGCGCCAGCCAGGCTTGCTCTGACGCTTTCGACCGGATCGACACTCAGCGATGTAATCGACGGAATGATCGCTTCGCGTTCGACCTGCGGCGTCTCCGGGTCACTTACCAGCCGGCCGAGCTGGCTGGCCAGTGCGGCACGTTTCGCAACCGTGCCATAATTGATTACATGTTCAAAGACCGACAGGTCGAGGTCGTGCTGTTGCTTGTTACTCAACGGTGCTCACCCTACTCTACACCCAAGCGGCGACTGACCACCTGGTTACGAAACACAGTGAGCGTAAGCTTACGGAACAACACTTAAGAATTGGTTCACCATAAAACTGGCGACCAACCGGCCACTCGAGAGGCCCTGATTACTGCCCGCCTCCACTGCCGTCTTCGGCCTGGTCGTGGGCATGCTCTTCGAGCGCCTCGAAGTGCTCTTCCGCAATCAGGCCGGCGGCAACGGGTGTCGCCATCGGTGCCATCTGGTAGAGGTCGCCGGCCTCGTCCGGCGTCTCTGGCCGGGCGAACATGCGGTAGACGGCAAACACGGCCAACAGGCCATACACGCATACAAGGAAATACATGAAACCATTGGCGCCGAACTGTTCCATGGCGCCGCCGACGACGAACGGCCCCACGATGGCCCCTGCCCCGTACAGCAAAACCAGCTTCGAACTGGCGCCCAGCATCTGGTCCTGCGTCATGTAATCGTTGGCATGCGCCAATGACAGCGAGTAGAGCGGAAACGACATTGCGCCGAAAAGTGCAAACATGCCGATAAGCGATACCGGCGAAACAGCGGCGGCCACGATGGTCAGAAACGCCACGACGGTCGAGATGATCGACAGGGCCATCAGAACCAGCCGGCGGTCGAAACGGTCAGACAGCATGCCGACGGGAAACTGAGACAGGATCACACCGATCGGCGGCAATGCCATCAGGATGGAGACATAGCCGATCGACAGGCCGCTCATGATGCCATAGAGCGCACCCATGGCGAAGAATGCCGATTGGCCCAGCCCAACGGCAAACGTCGCCACCACGGCAAGCGGCGAGGCCTTGTAGATCTCGCTGAGCGCAACGCTCTTTGCCTCTTCGATCGCGGGGGCTTCGGAACGGGCCAGGGAAATCGGCACCAGAGCACACGAGATCAGCGCCGACACGACGATGAAGCGTACAAACCCACTTGTATCTGCGACATTGAGCAGGATGCTGCCACCGCCCACGGCGGCATAGGTGATCATCATGTAGACCGACAGCATCTTGCCGCGGTTTTCATTTGTCGCCGCTGAATTGAGCCAGCTTTCGGCGACGATGGACAGCCCGGCCATGCACACACCGCCGATCAGCCGCATCGCGAACCACCAGAACGGGTTGACCCAAACGGGGATGAGCAGGATCGCGGTTGAAACCACTGACGCAAAGGCGGCAAACACCCGAATGTGCCCGACCTGAGCGACGATGCGCGGCGTCACAATCGTGCTGAGCAGGATGCCAATCGAAAACCCGGACATGATGAAGCCGGTGACGGTTGCGGAAAAATCCGCCTTGGCCGCCTGAACACCAATGAGCGAACCCTGCAGCCCGTGACCGAGCTGCAGAAGTGCCACGCCGAGAAACAGCGCCCAGACCGATCTGAGACCGGATGCCATGACTACCTCTCAAGTTATTGAGATTGCCGAAGTGGCGCGTGTAACCTGCTTTGCCCAAGCGTGCGCTGCGCTCGATTGTCTCACCGAATGCAATGTCCGGCGGAACATCCGGTTCGCGCAACTTTGCGGCTGAATCAGATACCGCTTTCCTGCTATGACTGCGCCGGCAACACATGCACGCTTTTTGGGAGAAAACAATGCCGGGACTTTGGTTCGAAGAGTTCGAGTGCGGCAAGACCTACGAACACGCTCTGACACGCACAGTGACGGAGATGGACAACATGATGTTTTCATGCCTGACGCTGAACCCGCAGCCGCTACACATCGACAGACACTTCTGCGAACAGACCGAATGGGGTCAGCCGCTGATGAACTCACTGTTCACCCTCGGCCTGATGATCGGCATTTCCGTCAACGACTTGACCGTGGGAACCACGATTGCCAATCTCGGCATGACGGACGTCACCTTCCCCGCCCCGCTGTTTCAGGGCGACACCGTCAGTGTGACGACCGAAGTTGAAAGCAAACGGGAAAGCAAATCGCGCGACGATGCCGGGATCGTGCAGTTCATACACCGCGCCTACAAGCAGGATGGCACACTGGTCGCCCAGTGCACCCGCCAGGCGTTCATGCGCAAGCAGCCGGCGCAGGGGTGATCTAGGGCCTGTGGACCTTCAGGGTTATAGCGCTGGTTTGACAGGATTGGTTCAGGTTCAGGGGTGTTTGGAGGAAGGACATGCTGGCATATTCGACGACGAACGGCCCTGAAGATGGGCCAATCCTGTCAAATCCGGGACGGACGAGGCCCATTTCGCCCGTGGACGTCACTTTGACCGGCTTGAAGGGGGCAACCCATCGGCGCCGCTCAAAGCTAGCCACAGACGAAATGGGCCTCGCCAGCACTGTAACCCTGAATGTCCACAGGCCCTAGAGATGCGCTCGCTGTTGTTTGTTCCAGCCTATAGCCCTCGCAAGATCGAAAAGGCGCAAGCCTCGCCGGCCGATGTGATCATTCTCGACCTTGAGGACTCCGTATCTCCGGACGACAAGCCAGCAGCCCGCGCGACCGCTGCGCGCGTTCTGCGGGAACGGGCCAAGACTGGCACTCAGCAGATCTATGTCCGCATCAATCCGCTTGGCAGCGGATTCGAGCGAGATGACCTGGCAGAAATCCTGCCCGCTGCACCCGACGGCCTCATGCAGCCCAAGACGGTCAGCGCGGCGGACGTCGAAACCTTGCGAGAGCTGGTGCCGGGCGATCTGGCACTTATCGCCATTGCCACGGAAACCGCCGGCTCACTGTTTAACCTGGGAACCTATGCCAGCCTCAGCCCTCCGCTTGCCGGCCTGACCTGGGGTGCAGAGGATTTGTCGAACGAACTCGGCGCACTCACGAGCCGGGATGACAACGGCCGGCTCACCGGACCCTACGCACTGGCGCGCACTTTGTGCCTTGCCGGCGCCCGAGCGGCAGCCTGCGAACCGATCGACACGGTGTGCGTGAATTTCTCCGATCCGCAGGCGTTGGAGGCGGAGTGCAGGGCAGCGATGCGCGACGGCTTTACCGGCAAGATGGCCATCCACCCAAACCAGGTGGACACGATCAATCGTGTGTTCACACCATCGCCGAGCGACGTTCACCAGGCGCAGGCGATCGTAGACGCCTTTGAGGCGGCCGGCCAGCCCGGCGTGATCGCCGTAGACGGCAAGATGTACGACCGCCCGCATCTCGAACGCGCCAAACGACTGCTGACGCGAGCAAGAAGCTACGGTGCATAGGGTCAGAACCCGCCCCGCACAGATCGAATTTGAACGGTTGCATCAATCCTTTGTTCACCGCTTTGGTTGAAAGGCCGGTCACATCGGTCTGGTTCGGGTAAAAAATAACGCTTACGACATCAGTTTTTCCGATCATGCCTGCGGGTTTAACTCAATTCGTGGGTAGGCGGATGACCAATATTGACGTTACCGGCGGCGGAGATGCCGGACTTCTTCACGCACCGAATGCAGATGAAGAGCGTGGGGACCGGTACGAGGACCCCTCCAGCATCCAAAAACAGCTGAAGATTTTCGATGCGTTCTGTGCGTTCGTAACGTTCACCGGACTGTTCTTCTATTCGCTCCGCTTCCTGCCCGACGACACGGCAATCATCGCCAGCCTCGTCATCGCCGCGGAAGCGACCTATGCATGTGTGTGGGGCTTGCGCTGGCTGCGCGTCTATGACGTGGACCTGATGTCGCGGCCGATGCGCAGCGCTGCCGTATCACTGTCCTTTATCACCATCATCGGCGCGCTGCTGTTGCTGATCACCGATGCCATTCTGTTCGATGTCTACACCGGCGGCATGCTCGTCTGGATCATCGTCAACGCCGCCCACATCGTCACTAGCCGCGGGTTCGTCGGTCTTTGGGCAATTCCGCTTGCCAAGGCGGGCTACTTCAAACGCCGCGTCGCCATCGTAGGCGGCGGAGACGAGGCCGGCAGTGTGATATCCGCACTGGAAAAGTCAGATGACATCGACGTCAAGATCCTTGGCATGTACGACGATCGGACCAACGACCGCAGTCCTCCGGTCGTGAACGGTTACAAGAAGCTGGGCAACCTGTCCGCTCTTGCCGAGGCGGCAAAGCGCGGCGAGGTGGATTTGGTTGTCATTTCGATACCAATGACGGCGCACATACGCCTTATGCAGCTGCTGCCACGGCTCTGGACGCTGCCGGTTGAAGTGCGCGTCTGCGGCCAGGCCGTCGACATGAAGCTCTCACCGAGTGCACACGCCTATCTTGGCAAACTGCCGCTTCTCACGGTCTTTTCGCGGCCGCTTGCTAACCGTGTCAGCTCAGCCAAGGTGTTGATTGATCTGTGGATTGCAGCCCTTCTGCTTGTCGTCACAATTCCCGTGATGGCAGTTTCCGCCCTTGCGGTTGCACTGAGCGGTTCGGGATCAATCCTCGTACGTGAAAAACGCCAGGGCTTCGACAATGCCCCGTTGGGCCTCTTCAAGTTCCGCACCCACGTGAACGAAGAGACCGACGGTCAGCAGCCTGCCAACCTGACCAGCGTCGGACGCACACTGCAACGGTTGCACATCGACCGGCTGCCGCGCTTGTTCAACGTGTTCAATGGCGACCTCTCCATGGTCGGTCCGGCCCCTAAAGCCCACCAGACCGGCGGCGAAATCGGCCACTACGAGCGTGTTTCAGACGCCTATTGCCTGCGCCACCACATCAAACCTGGCCTGACCGGATGGGCGCAGATCCACGGCCTGCACAATGACGCCCGCTCGCCGGAAGCCGTGGAAAACCGGGTCAAGTACGACCTGGAATACGTTGACCGCGCCTCCTGGCTGTTTGACCTGAACATCCTGCTTAAGACACCATTCGCCTGGATCCGCAACGAGCGGCCCGCCTATACCGTCTAAGACCCTGACCCGCCGGCGGGTTCCTGCCCGCCGGTGACATGGACCGGAACCGGAGACGAAAACAGCATCTCGCGGTGCGGGAACGGAATCTCGATTTCCGCTTCCTTCAACGCATCCCACAAGGCCAGATAGACATTGCCGCGGATGTTGACCGTGCCGGCATCGGGATCGCGAATCCAGAACCGCAGCACATAGTCGAGCGATGAATCGCCAAATCCGGTGATATGGCACACCGGGGCCGGATCCTTGAGCACTCGGCCTTCGGTCGCCGCGGCCTCGCGCGCCAGCTTGCGCACCTCGTGCGGATCGGCATTATAGCTGACCCCGAACTCGACATCGAGCCGCACCAGGTCGCCGGAAAACGACCAGTTGACCACCTTGTTGGTGATCAGGTCTTCATTCGGGACGAGATACTCCCGACCATCCCGGGCGATAACGGTGACGTAGCGGGCATTCAACTGGCTGATCCTGCCGTAGGTTCCTTCCACACTGATCACATCACCCGGCTTGATCGACTTGTCCGCCAGAAGGATGACGCCGGAAATCAGGTTCGACACCACTTTCTGCAGACCAAAACCAATGCCAAGGCCGATGGCGCCCGATAGAACGGCAAAGGCGGTCAGGTCGACGCCAACAAGGTTTAAGCCCCACATAATCGCGGCTATGACCAGGGCGGCACGCGCCAGCTTGGCGATCAGCACCTTCAGAGATGGTGTAAGGTCTTCTATGGCGCGAATGCGTGCATCGGCGAACTGACCGACCGTGACCGCCAGCCACAACAGCACGCTAAGACTGACAACGGCCTTCAGAATGATCAGCAGCGACAGCTTGAAGTCATTGATCTGTATGGCAGCGGAATCGAGAAATTCGATTGCCGCCGGCAACAAGCCAACCATGTTGAGCGCCGCCGCGGACCAGGCGACAACGGCAACCAGATTTGAAATGAACTTGTTGCGGATGAGCCGGCTGACAAGCGATATGACAAGCCACGCGGTCGCCAGACTGGCTACGGACAAGACAATCTGCGATCGGCTCGGCCAGGTGATCGCCCGCATGACGATCAGGGTCAGCCACAACAGGAGCGTGAACACCAGGATTCCGGCCCGGTCGACCAGCAGCGATACCAGCCGGTACAACCGGCTGCTGCCGTGCATCGTGCCGAGTGAGTTCTTGAACGCCGCCGAAACGCGCTTGCGCAGCGCGGCAGCAACAATCCAGGCCAGAACGATCGCGGCCAGCTGTCCGAAGGTCCACGATACACCGGGCCCGGAAAACGCAAAGCCGATCTCACGCAACCATTTGATCGTCGCCTGAACCGCCTCGATCAGCCCAGCCTGATAGTCAACCGATTCCATGCTGCACCATATCACGCTGCCGGTCAGGCAATAGTACGGAAAATCAGGTAGAGTCCCATCGCGCCCAGCGCCATAAACACAACGCTGCGGAACCGGTCCTCGGTCAACCGGCGGCGCACATGCTGGCCGATGTACATACCAAGAAAGGCCGGCAGAATGGCCAGGGCCGACACTGACAACTGATTGCCGGTCAAAAGTTCGTGCCGCGACAGGGCAATCCCGAGTGTCACCGTCGCGACGGAAAACAGCAGGCCAAGCGTTTGCACAAACACCGCCTTGTCGAGCCGCAGGGCTTGCAGGTAAAGCACCGTAGGCACCAGGAACACGCCAACCAGACCGGTCATCACCCCGCTACCGAATCCCATCGCCGTCCCGGTCACATGCTCACGGTCAGATGACGCAGCAGGCAGGCGCGGTGTGGACAACCCGAACGTGGCATAGAGTATCAGGACGCCGCCGAGCAATGCTGCCAGCCATTCGACATCGACGGTAACTCCCAGGCGCAGACCGGCAAACGTTCCGACGATCGATGCAAGCGTCATCGGCCAGAAGCGCCGGCAGATGTGCCGCAAATGCGGCCCGGCAAACATTTGCCAGATGTTGGTCAGCAGCGACGGAATGAGCATCAGCGCCATGGCATCGCGCAGCCCGATGGTGGCGGTGAGGATGGCAAGAGATACGGTCGGAAGTCCGAGGCCGATGACCCCTTTGACAAAGCCGGCGGCCAGAAACGTGGCCGCAACGAGTATCAGGAACTCAACCGTCCACATTGCATTCTGCAGCGCTGGAGCTTCGCATCGTGTCAATCCGGCCGCCGCATGCGAAACGCTTCCGTCACAACAGCATATTCGCTGTATCCCAACCGGCTGATCGGCTGCATGGCGGCAGTGTTGACCCGGCCATCTTCCACAAACCGATCGTCGATGTAGATGCCCACGACCCGGCCAATCACCATATGGTTGAACACATCGCCACTGTCGTCCGGGAGCGCCACGGTCTGGAAGTGCTTGCACTCCAGGGCTGTCGGTGCCCCGGCAACGCGCGGCGGCGCAACCAGGCGCGACGCGGCCTTGTCCAAACCGGCCAAACCGAACTCGTCCACACCTGGCTCGGCATTGGCCGAAGAGGCATTCATCGCCTCGCGCTGATCCCAGGTTGCCATGGACAGAACAAACTCGCCGGTCGCCTCGATGTTGCTGATCGTGTCTTTCAGGCCGCCGCGCATCGACCGCCCGGACCCGAAGGCAACGTAGTGCGGCGCCTCAGCAAAGGCGTTGAAGAAACTGTATGGCGCCAGATTGACCGTCCCGTCCGATGCCAAGGAGGTGATCCACCCTATTGGGCGCGGCGCGACAATCGCCTTGAACGGATCGTACTGGAAACCATGATCGTTCTTTGCAGCATCATAAAACATTCCGGCCGGGTTCCTTCTAAGATCCTCAACGACACAATGTATCGACTAGCGCTTCGAGGTCGGCGATCGAGTCAATCGTGTGATCGACAAGCGGCGCCAGTTCTTCATGACTGGAATTTCCCGACAACACGCCGATCGCCAATCCCGCTCCTGCTGCGCGGGCCATGTCCGCATCGTGCAGGTTGTCGCCGACCATGGCCAGACTGGAGACCCCGTGCCCGGTGTGGCTGGCGAACAGCAGCATCGGATCGGCAGCCGGTTTCGGCGCGCTAACCGTATCGTAGCCCATCACCAGATCAAGGGCGTCCAGCAGGCCGAACAAGCCCATTGTATGCTTGGCCGAGGCCTCGGAATCATTGGTCGCAATGCCCAACGCCAGCCCCCTGCCCTTCAGCGCGGCGAAAATCTGCTGCAGTTCCGCAATGGGCAGCAGCGGCACCGCTTCGCAGGATGCACAGTAGCTGTCGACGTGATGCGCCATGGCCGCCCGCTCGCTGTCGCTCCCCTGAGGCAACCAGACCTGAACCAGATCACGCGTGTTGCCCGCCGCCCAAATGGAGCCGGCGGCAAAGGCATCGGCTCCGGCATCGTATCCGGCAACCCGAAGATACTCCGCCTCGCGCGCCGCATCGCCGTCCGCCAGCTGCCTGGCAATGGCCTTGAGCGCCGGCGCCCATGTGCGATCGAAATCGACGATAACCCCATCCTTGTCGAACAGGATGCCTTTGATCGTCGTCATGAGTGCGCTGCCCAGCGCGTCAGCAGGTCTTCCGGTTCCGGACGCGGCCGGTCGCCGCTGTTCTCAAGCGACGTGCCCATGTAGATGAAGCCGGCCATTTGTTCGCCTTCGGCCAATCCAAACTGCTCCAGCACTATCTCATCGAAGGCATACCAGCCGGTGATCCATTGGCAGCCGATCGCCATGGCGGTGCAGGCGATCAGGATGTTCTGGCACACCGCGCCGGCGGAGAGCTGCTGTTCCCAGATGGGAATCTTCGGATGCTCGCGCGCTGTGGAGACCACGCCGAGAACGACGGGCGCCCTCATGAATAGCTCGGCCTGTTCTGCGGCAATGGCATCACCGTGTGACGGGTTCAACTCCCTCCAGCGTGAGGCGAACACCTCGCCCGCCCCCTTGCGCGCATCGCCTTCGAACAGGATGAACCGCCATGGCGTGAGCTTTCCGTGATCCGGCACCCGCACCGCGATACGCAGGATCCGCTGCAGCTGTTCCGCACTCGGTCCCGGCTCGCCCATCGCCTTGGCGGATGCCGAGCGCCGGGTTTCCAGCAGGCTCAGAGTATCTGCAACATCGTTCAGCCGGTCATCCGGCACTCCGTCGTTCAAGCGTATCGTCATCAAGGAATTCCCACAGCGTCTGACCCGCGCTTATCCGCGATAATCGGCTTTGGAGTCAAATGCCAGCTTTTGCGTTAACCCTCTATTAAGGATTTGATTGAGCCAGCCGGCAGAATTGGTTTTTATCGCCAAGCCGACCGGACACAAGGTTGGGGAAAAAACGAACCTGCGATTGGGAAATGGGTTCACATCTCTGGATCTCAGGGAGCGTTATATGATTGGCTTGCTCAAGGCCAAAGGACAGCACCAAAGGGGCCGCCGTTTCTCCGCGGCGGCCCTGTCCGCCTTACTCCTCATTTCATCCGCTCAAACCTCTGCCCACGCGGCGGTCTCGTACGACATTGCCGCCGACCCCGTCACAACGGCGAACATTCCGATCCAGGCACCGATCCACGAACGCCGCGAGGAGCTGGTTCGCGAAGGGTGGGAAGGTATTGAGCTTGCCGCCAGGCTGCATGAATTCGGCGGCCTGATTTCCCGGCCGGTGCACTGGACCGTACGCCGCAGTCTGATCGATGAAGGAAGATCAAGCGAACTCATCCTGCGCCAGTCCGCGCCGGTGATCGACACCCCGCTTGAGCCCGGCGACTATCTGATTGAAGCCGAGTACGGTTTCCACAAGGTGACGGAAGCCGTTTCGATAAAGCGCGGCCACCGCATCGGCCTGACGCTGATCCTCAACGTCGGCGGCATCCGCGCCCTGTCGAAACTCGACAAGCTCGATGTGCCGAACGGCATCAGCGCCCACCACGCCATTTATGCCTTGAGCGGGCCCGATGCCGGCAAGCCGATTGCCACAAGCCGCAACCAGGGTGATGTCCTGCGCCTGGGCGCCGGGCGCTATCGCATCGAAAGCCGCTTTTCGCCCGGCAACACCATTGCCGAGCATACCGTGACGGTGAAACCGGGTCTGCTCAGCTCAATGGAACTGGCACACCAGGCCGGCCTGGCCCGCATTACCGTGGGCACCAGCCTGGAGGGCGCCGTTGCCTGGGAAGTGCGCAAGCTCGACGGCACCTGGATGTCAGGCCACACGACGCCGGAAGCCGCACTTGTCCTCGCCCCCGGAGCCTATGAAGTCGTCGCCATCGTCAACGGCGGCGTTCAAAAGCAGCGCTTCTCGATCAAGGCAGGCGAAAACCGCCACATTCGGCTGGGGTTCGGCTCGTAGAGCCCAACCTAATCCCAACGCCATTCTGCGCCTTTCAGCCGTCGCGACGCTTAAGGTCGGGTGGCGTGGCTTCGTCCCTGAGTGCCGCCACGGCCTCGTCGAGCGGCATCGCGGTTTGGTGCTTCGATCCCAGACGGCGGATGTTCACCGCACCCTGCTCAACCTCGCGGGCGCCGACAACCATGATTACCGGCACCTTGGCGAGCGAATGCTCGCGCACCTTGTAGTTGATCTTCTCATTGCGCAGGTCGGTTGTCGCAACAAGCCCGGCACTGCGCAAACGCTCGCATACGCTTTCGGCGTAGTCGTCAGCCTCGGACGTGATGGTACACACCGCCACTTGCAGCGGCGACAGCCAGAGCGGCAGATGCCCGGCATAGTTTTCGATGAGAATACCGAGAAACCGTTCCATCGAGCCGCAGATCGCGCGGTGGATCATGACCGGCTGGCGTTTTTCGGAGTCCTTGTCGATATAGAACGCGTTGAACCGCTCCGGCAGGTTGAAGTCGACCTGGGTCGTGCCCATCTGCCACTCCCGGCCGATGGCATCGCGCAAGGTGTACTCGAACTTGGGACCGTAGAACGTCCCTTCGCCCTCATTCACCCCGGTCCTGATGCGGCCACCGGATTCCGCAGCCATTTTGTCCAGCACCCGGCGCAGGATGTCCTCGGCATGATCCCACATGGCATCCGTTCCGACGCGCTTTTCCGGCCGCGTCGCCAGTTTGACAGTGACCTCGTGGAAACCGAAATCCTCATAGACCGACATCATGAGATCGTTGATCCGCAGACATTCGGCCTCAAGCTGGTCCTCCGTGCAGAACACATGGGCATCGTCCTGGGTAAATGCCCGCACCCGCATCAATCCGTGCAGTGCGCCAGATGGCTCATAACGGTGCACAGAACCGAATTCCGCCATGCGAACAGGGAGTTCGCGATAACTTCTAAGACCATGCTTGAAGATTTGCACATGGCCCGGGCAGTTCATCGGCTTGAGTGCGAAAACCCGGTGGTCGGCGGTCTCGTCGTCCTCGTTGACAAAGGCATGTGCCGATTTCACCGCGAACATGTTCTCGTTGTACCACCCCCAGTGCCCTGAGGTCTCCCAAAGGCTCTTGTCGAGGATCTGCGGTGCGTTCACCTCATCGTAGACGCCATCGAGCCGGCGGCGCATGTAACTGACCAGCAACTGGAACACCCGCCAGCCCTTGGCATGCCAGAACACCACGCCGGGGCCTTCCTCCTGGAAGTGGAACAGGTCCATCTCCCGGCCAAGCCGCCGGTGATCGCGCTTTTCCGCCTCCTCGAGCGCATGCAGGTAGGCTTTCAGCTCCTTTTCATTGGTCCAGGCCGTGCCGTAGATGCGGGTCAGCATCTGGTTTCTTGCATCGCCGCGCCAGTAGGCACCGGCTACCTTCATCAGCTTGAAAGCATTGCCGATTTTGCCGGTCGAGGTCATGTGCGGACCGCGGCACAGGTCGAACCACTCACCCTGCTTGTAGATCTTGATGGTTTGATCTTCCGGAATGGCATCGACCAGTTCGACCTTGAAGTGCTCGCCCTTGTCGGCAAACACCTGTTTGGTCTCGTCGCGGCTCCACACTTCCTTGGTGAACGGTGCGTCGCGGCCGATGATCTCGCGCATCTTCTTTTCGATCACCGGCAGGTCTTCCGGCGTGAACGGTTCGTTGCGGGCGAAATCGTAATAGAACCCGTTTTCGATCACCGGACCGATGGTGACCTGGGTACCGGGCCACAGCTCCTGAACGGCTTCAGCCATCACGTGGGCGCAGTCATGCCGGATCAGTTCCTGCGCAGAAGGGTCGTCACGGGTGACGATTTCTATGCGCGCATCGTCTTCAATCGGGTCGGCCAGGTCGCAAAGCTCACCGTCGAGCTTCATCGCAACCGCCTTCTTGGCCAGCGACTTGGCAATGGCGCCGGCAACATCGGCACCGGTCACGCCGGCGTCGAATTCGCGCTGATTGCCATCGGGAAATGTCAAGGAGATCATCGTTAGTGTCCTTTCGCTCACTCGCTGCATACCAACGCAGGTAAGCCCATGGGTGGAAACCGCCGGCAACTGTACGCCCGGCGGCGCAAATGCCTTTTGCCCCCAAGCGCACCGGGCCGTCAAGTGCAGGCATGTGCCGCCGTGGCGTTTCCAGATGCGGCTATCGAACACACATCCTTAACCTTGTCTTGGCATGGTTAAGCATCAGTGAGTTGAGTACCGCGTATGCCTTTCATATCTTCTGGCGCCCGTTCGCCGGCCCTGGCGGTGTGGATAATTGCCGTTTCCGCCACGTTGCCCTCTCAAACCGCACACGCGGGCGATGGGCTTTCTTCCATACTCAGGTCCGGGACCTATGATTGGCGCGGACCTTACGCCGGAATGCTGTTCGGCCTGAGCTCTTTTTCGACAACACATCGTGATCTTTCCGGAACGCCCAGGCATGTGCGTGCCAAAGGACGAATCGCCGGCATCGTCGCCGGATACAATTTTCGCAAGGCGGACCTCGTGTTCGGCCCCGAAGCCGACATCAGCTACGGCATCCTCAAGACGACGAACGCTGGCGACAGGATCGACGACGACCTGTTCGCCAGCCTCAGATTCCGTCTCGGCCACCGCTTCAGGCGCACCCTGCCCTACATGACCGCGGGCCTGGCGTTTCATAAGGTCGACTACAAGGATGGCGGCGGACGCCACGACGGCGACTGGCAGCCGTCGGTCACGGCAGGAGCCGGCTTGGAGTTTGCCGTTGGCCGCCGCATCAGCGCCCGCGTGGAGTATTTGCATGTCCGTGGCCTGGAGGACATGGCCAGCTCCAGCGGGACTGATAACCACCTGGTTCGCGCCTCCGCCGCTTATCACTTCGAAAAATAGGGAAATTCCCCGGATTTTCCGGCGCTTCGTGCAGGTGCAGGAAAAAGCATTTCACGGGTAACTGGCCGTTAACCTTACCCCTTTACCGTGTTCGTCAGTCAATCAAGGACGGATCGGTAAAAAGAAAATGGTTCAGCGTTATCTCATCAGCGCCGCTTCGGCTGCAGCGGTCGCCTCTGTAATTGGATCAGCCACGATAGCCCTTGCGGCAGATCTTCCCCCTCCTCCGCCGCCGCCGGTCGAAATCCGCGAGTCGGTTTACGACTGGTCTGGCCTCTACGTTGGCGTAAACGCCGGTGCAGGATTTGCAGACTCACACTTCCGCCCCGACGGCGGGTCCGATCCGGACCTTTCCGGTGATGGCTATCTGATTGGCGGCTACGCCGGTTACAACTACCAGATGAACAATTTTGTCGTCGGTATCGAAGGTGACGTTTCCTACGGAGATGTCAATCCGGAGAACCGCCTGTGGCATCCCGATGTCGGCCCGGCATTTCAGGATGTCGATTTCTTCGCGACAATCCGCGCCCGCCTCGGTTATGCGCACGGCAACACACTTGCCTACGTGACAGGTGGCGCAGCATGGGCGGACTCAGAACTCAGGCTTCCCGTCCAGCCAGACGAGTCGGACTCGCAAACCCACTTCGGGTACGTGGTCGGCGGCGGTCTTGAACACGCCTGGACCGAAAATTTCATCACCCGCGTCGAGTATCTGTATGCTGACCTGGGGACGGAATCCTACAACTATCCGAACTCCTGCTCCACCGCGCCTGACTGCAACGTCAATGTGAACATGGCCGACTTCCATGTCGTCCGTGCCGGCGCAGGCTGGAAGTTCTAAACTCGGCACCTCCCACAGTTCCTGCCGGCTGATCCGTTTCGGGGGCGTCCGGCAGACAAGGTGCATTTACCGCCTCTGGTGCTTTCCGGCACCAGGGGCTTTTCCTTTTCTTCTCAGCGCCAGCGGCCGTAGCGCCAAATGCACCACCCATGGTCCGGCAACTCTTCCGGCACGGGGTCGTAGCCATCCGTTCCCCATGGATTGCACCGCCAGATGCGCGAAATGCCCAACACACCGCCACGAACGGCACCAAAACGCATGATTGCGCTGCTGGTGTAGTCCGAGCACGTCGGCAGGTGCCGACAGGTGCGCCCGGCGAGGGAGGACAGCGTCAACTGATAGAACCGTAAGGTCTTGATCGCCAGCCACCCGGCAATGCCCACGGTGCCTGATGCCTTCTGGCTCACGAACCCGGACCGCCGATCGCCGGGTGCTTGCTTGCCGCCACCTCCTCGATCTGCCGTACCGCATCGCACACCGCATCGAACGGCAACAGTGTGGACGTATGCCGCGCTTTGAGTTCGCGTACCGGCAACAGGGCTTCAAGATCCCGCCACTTGCCGTCCGGCGGGGGTCCGTCATCCTTCAGCATCGCGTGCATCGTCTTGCGCAGCGCTCGCAGCTCTGCACCGCTCGAACCGACAACGTGGCGGGCCAGGATCGACGATGAGGCCTGACCGAGCGCACAGGCTTTCACTTCGTGGGCAAAATCACTGACCACGCCGTCTTCCATTTTAATATCAACCGTCACCTTGCTGCCGCACGCCCTGGAATACGCACTGGCGGTCGCATCCGGTGCCTCAAGACGGCCGATACGCGGGATATCGGCGGCAAACCCGAGAATCTGTCTGTTGTAGATACTGTTCAGCATTGCTCGCCAACCGGGGTGTTCTGACCGCAAAGCCACACCGCAGCGCAGAATGGGCATTGAAAAACCATGGTCTTATACACCATATGAACGTGCGGGTGATGTCTCATGTGAAATTTGCTGCCGGATAGCGCACTTTGTGGTAACCGGCATTGCGTGTTATCTGATCACCCACAAATGACAGTTCAAGAGCCGGCTGACGGCAACGGGACACCCAAGGCAACACAGCGAAGCCGAAACGACGCAGGATTGAAGACACCATGGATGCAGTTATCAAGAAACTGACACCAGCCGGGCCGGAAATCGGCCGCGGCCCGGATGTTGAACGGCCGAGCGAAGAACAGGCCAAGCAGGCTGTCCGCACGTTGCTGGCCTGGGCCGGCGACGATCCGGACCGCGAGGGGCTGCTGGACACCCCGAAACGGGTGATCAAGGCCTATCGCGAGTTCTTCAGCGGATACCAGGACTGCCCTCTCGAGGCGCTGTCGCGGACCTTCGAAGACGTTGGCGGCTATGACGATATCGTCATGCTGCGCGACATCGAGTTCAATTCCCACTGCGAACACCACATGGTGCCGTTTATCGGCCGCGCCCATGTCGCCTACCTGCCCACGGACAATGTGGTCGGCATCTCGAAGCTGGCCCGCGTGGTGGAGATTTTTGCCCGGCGGCTGCAGACCCAGGAGACCATGACGGCACAGATCGCATTCAGCATCGACAAGGCATTGCAGCCGCGCGGTGTGGCGGTGATGCTGGAGGCGGTCCACCAGTGCATGTCGCTACGCGGGGTCTCCAAGCGCAACGTTGCGACGATCACCACCCAGTTCACCGGTGAGTTCAAGTCCGAGCCGGCCAACCAGGCCCGCTTCATGGAACTGATCCGATCGCCATCCGGCGGTTTCTCACTCTGACGACAGCCCAGCGCCATGCCTTCATCTGCCGGTACTGAACCAAGCACGGCCGGGCGTGAAGAAGGCACCGCGTTCGTCCCGAAATTCGATTCCAACGGACTGCTGGCGGCGATCGTTGTCGATTCTTCCGACAACGCCGTGCTGATGTTCGCCTATATGAACGAACAGGCCCTCAACGCCACGATTGACAGCGGCTTTGTTCATCTGTGGAGCCGTTCACGCCAGGCGTTGTGGAAGAAGGGCGAAACATCCGGTGAAACGCTGCGTGTTGTGTCGATCAGAACCGATTGCGACCAGGACGCCGTGCTGATCCACGCCGAGCCGCAAGGCCGCGGCGCAACCTGCCACACCGGGCGCCGCAGTTGTTTCTATCGCACACTGAGCGGCGGAAAGCTTGAACAGAGCGACACCGAACGCCTGTTCGACCCCAAGGATGTCTACGGAGGTTGACAGGTCCGGCATCCATGGCAAGTCAGGCTCTAAGAAAGCTGTTATCAAATCACCCGGTTGCCGCTAGTCTTCATGTTGAGCAGACGTGGCGCAGGCGACCGGGCAATGAGCGAACAAGACAACGACACCACCACCAATGTTAAGGCGGACCCGGGCACTTACGATGCCATACTGGTGCCCGACCATCACGCGCGGATCGGGTTGGCGCTGGGCGCCGGAGCGGCACGCGGCTGGTCGCATATCGGCGTTATCGAGCGGCTTCTGGAGGCCGGCATATCGCCTGCCGTGGTGTCGGGAACTTCGATTGGCGGGCTTGTTGGCGGTTGTTATGCATCCGGCAAACTCGAGGAGCTCAAGGAGTTCGCCCTGGGCCTGACGCGCCGGCGGATTTTTTCGTTCCTGGACATCGCCTGGGGCGGCAGCGGACTGATCGCGGGCGACCGGCTGACGGCACTGCTAGACGAGCATCTTGGCGATATGGAATTCAAGGACGCCCGCTTGCCGTTCATCTGCATCGCGACGGAACTGCTCACCGGCCATGAAATCTGGCTGCGCGAGGGGCCATTGACGTCGGCCATGCGCGGTTCCTATGCCTTGCCCGGCGTGTTCAAGCCGGTGCACCGGCAGGGCAAATGGCTGATCGACGGCGCTGTCGTCAACCCTATTCCGGTATCGGCCTGCCGGGCCATGGGCGCGCGCCTGGTGATCGCGGTAAACCTCAACAGCGATGCTTTCGGCGGCACCGTCATCCAGCAGACGCTGCAGCATTCCATCGAGGATGTACAGGAGCAGGCGGCAAAGAAGGACCGTGAACGCTCCTCACGCCTGCGTCAGATGATCGGGTCCAAATCCGACCCCGGCCTGACGACCGTCCTTGTCGCTGCCTTCAACATCACCCAGGACCGGCTGGCGCGCTCGCGGCTTGCCGGTGACCCGCCTGACATCAACATCGTCCCGCGCACCCCGGAAATTGGCCTGTTCGAGTTCGACAAGGCAGCCGACGCCATAGCTGCCGGCCGCGAGGCAGCCGACCGGCTGCTGCCGGAAATCGAGTACGCCATGGATGTCCTGGACAAGGTCGCCGGCCTATAGGGCTGATCAGCCTGAAATGTAGCGTTTCATTTCCTCGGCTTCATGCTCGACTTCGGCAATGCGGTGTTTCACGACATCGCCGATGGAGATGAACCCGGCCAGCTTGCCGCCGGACATGACCGGCAGATGCCGCACCCGGCCATCGGTCATGATGGCCATGACCTGATCGGTGGTATCCTCAGGTTTGCAGGTGATCAGTTCGCGGGTCATGAACATGTCCGCCTTCATGGCAATCGCATCCTGGCCGTGCTTCGACAGGGCGCGCACGATGTCGCGCTCCGAGATGATCCCGGCAATTGTTCCATCCGAACTGATCAACAACACGGCGCCAATGCGCCTTTCCGCCAGCAGACCGCTGACGTCCTGCAGGCTCGCTGAAAGGTCGATTGATATGATTTCGTCGGGCTTGGATGCCAGAATATGTGCGACTGTCATTATGGTTGCTCCTTAAACGGGCCGCTATTATTGCACAGCTTTTGGTGTGAACAAGCCAAACAGTACCAGTCCGGTCACAAAACCACCAATGTGGGCCTCCCAGGCAATACGGCCAACGTCCGCCGCGTTGCCGAAGCCGATGACGCCAAACACCAGATTGACGGCCATCCACACAAAGATGAACATTCGCGCCCGCCCGTTTGCCAGAACACGGGCCAGCGGCATTGCCGGCGTTGGCTCATGCCCCAGGTGCGACAGCTGAATGCGCCCCGGCATGGCGAACATCAGCCTGACGGCACCGCCCATATGCCCGGAAACGGCCCCGGAAGCGCCAACCATGAACGACAGGGTTCCCCAGTAGACCAGCTGGCTGGCAACGGCAGCGCCTATTGCGCAGACCAGCGAAAAGACGATGAAGCGCAAAGCCCCCATCCAGCGCGCCACGACGCTGCCGAATGCCAGCATCCAGACGCTGTTGACGATCAGGTGCAGCCAATCGCCATGCAGGAACATGTAGCTGACAAACGTCCACACGTCTGCGCCGGCCCCGCCCGGAAAGACGGCATTTGCAAACTCGGCAGGCGGCGTGAGGCGCGCCGGCGAGAAGGCAGCGGCCAGCATCAGCCATTCCGACAGATCTCCAGGCATGGCCAGCAACAGTGCGTGAACCGCGACAAACACCGCAACAAGGGCCAAAACGATCCATGGCGCATTGATCGCCGGCTGCTTCCCGGCCCGTTCCAGTGTCACCGTTTGCGGCTCAGTTCCGCCATTTTCCATGCCACAACCTGCGTAATCCGATTGATTGGTGCGTTGCCGGCCAGACTTGGCACGAACTCTGCAAAACCCATCCCGACAGTACAGCAATGACACACCTTGTTCAGCGGTAAACCATCACAATGACGACCACAAGCACCACCGAGCTATCAATGGATGCGCCAGAAACGATTTTGCATCCGACAAGCCGCGAGTTGTTCCGTTATTGGGAGCGCTTGCGCAAGGAGGACAGTGCACCGCAAAAGAACACGCTCGAACTGAAGGAGATACCATCGCTCCTGCCGCACATCGGCATTCTCGAACGTCACCCCTTAAAGCAGCAATACTCCTGGCGGCTGGCAGGCACCGGGCTGTGCAAGCTGTTCGGCCGGGAAATGACGGGTACCCAGTTCCTGAAAGGTTGGCCGGAGTTCGAGGCTAGCGTCGTTGCCCGAATGCTCGATGCTGTCGTCTCCAGCCACCAACCGGCGATTGCCCGGATCAGGGCTTCGAACTCAGTTGGCGAACAGCTGGGGCTGGAGCTTCTCGCACTGCCTCTCGCCACCGAGCGCCCCAACCGGACGTTGGTCCTGACCGGACTGATGGCGTTCCGGCAGCCGCTGTGGCTCGGCAAAAAACAACTTACCCAATTCGAGCTTTCGCGGGTGAAGATGATCACCACCGAACACGCCGGCACGAATGCATGCGACTCCCATTTGGCGGCCTTTGGCGACGGCACCGAATCAGAACCGGGCCGGCCGCTGTTCCGCGTAATCGAAGGCGGCCGCGCCGACTGAGCAGCCAAGGACGGGCAATCCCGTCCGGTTCCTGGAACGGCGAGCACTTCAGCTTGAGCGGGCCCCCGAAACAATTACGGTCGGCGCTGTCAAAAGACCGACCAAGCAACCGTGAAGAGGCCGTAGATCAGCAGGACACACCTGCGATCGTTATGCATCGCAGTTGTTCGGCAGAGGTGCCGCCTCACCCCCAGGACTCGGGGTCCAGCCTGAAAAACTCTGCCATTTCCGCATAGACCTCGGGTTCTTCGCGCTTGAGCGCCTTGGGCTTTTCAAAGAACACCTCGACCGCCACCGCAAAGAACTCTTCCGGCCCTTCGGCGCCATAATCGTCCAGAACGGTCAAGTGACCGCCTTCGACATTGCGTAGATGGCGCTCGTAGGCAGCGCTGAACGCCCGCTGCCAGTCGGCATATTTCCGCCGTCCTGCCAGGACCGGCACACCATCGGTCTGGCCGGACAGGTCGTCGATCTGGTGGGCGAATTCATGAAACACGACGTTGTGTCCGTCGTCGTAGCGAAGCGCGCCCTTCTCGCTGTGCGCCCATGACAAAACGATGGGACCGCGCGACCAACTCTCGCCCAGCCGCACCGTCCGGCTTTCGCGCACGACATATCCTTCATGCTCCTGCAATTTCGATGTGAAGGCGTCCGGATAAATCAGAACCGTGCTGATATTCTCGTACCAGGTGTCGCTGTTGGCGACCAGCAGACAGGCCTGCGCGGCAATCGACAGCTGCATCTCTTCGGTCACTTCCAAGCCGTTGCAGCCGATGAACCGGACCTGATCGAGAAACAGGTTGATCTTGCCTTCAAACCGACCGCGCAGCTCGCCCGGCAGCTTTGCAGCCAGCGGTACCTGCGCTGCAACGATGGCCCGCTGACGGTCGGAAAGCCCCATCGCCAGTAACCGCGCTCGGGCCCGCCGTTTCAACCACACCCAACCCCCAAACCCGCCCGCCACAGCAAGCAGCAGGAGAAGAAAATACATCATCACCCCTAATAGCATGCCGGCGATGAAGTTTCCGCAAACCGCAGGCCCCGGTCGCTGGGAAGACGGCAAACAGCGGCATGTTTTGACGTCCACCTCATCCGATACCCACAGCCGCATCGCACCGCGCAAGTTGTTAATCCAATTGCGCGATAATCTGCAGCGCACCGAGCAAGCTTTCAAATGAGGCCGAATTGACGACATCACTGTTCAGCGCGTTTGCTTATGGCTTTTGTTTCCTGGCAGGCTCTTCCATCGTTCTGGGGCTCGCCTACCTGGCACCAAGGGGATGGGAGTTTTCGGACGACGAGGAAGAAGCGCGCAACATTCAGCATCAAATAGTCAAATCTTGGAAACCTATCGGCTTCTTCGGCGGCCTTCTGGGTGTGCTTTACTACGGTGTCGCACCCCATGATCCCGGACTGCATGCGATCCTAACGGCAGTTTGGCACCATCTGGGCGCAGCATAACTTTTCCTCTAGGTGCTCTGTTTCCGAGTTGAGCCCACAATGACCGGTGCTGGGCAACGCTCTAATGTCAGCGTTCTTGGAAGCCTTTCTCGACTCGGTATCGTAACAGAATGCAATCGTTTGAGGAGGCCACTCCTCTCGCGTGCTTCAGGTTCACATTTTCGCCGGACGGGGTTTACAAATCCCGTCCGGCGTGGGGACCGTGCCTAGCCAACAGACGCGAAAAATCAGTCAGATGGGTCAATCATTTCTTCCTTTGATATCAACCCGCCCGCCATGTCCCAGAATGGAATTCTGGCGGCATCACTATCGCTATTGAGCATGAGGCATGATAACTTTTGCGGGTAAGGATAGATGGTTCTGAGGAAACAGCGATGAAGGCAACATTGTTTGACCGTTGCGGCGGTTTCGCGTCTGTGCATCAAGTGCTGTTGTCCTTTTATGACAGAATGTTGGACTCAGAAATTGTCGGACCGTATTTCGACGACGTCGACATGTCTGCCTTGATTGATCATCAGACAAAATTCATATCACAGGTGATGGGTGGTCCAGCGGCCTATTCCAATGAAATACTGGAGCAGGTTCATCGCAACCTGGGCATCACACCAACCGCCTTTGAAGAGATGGCAGGGCTTCTGGAGCAAACGCTCGCTGAGTTTGAGTTCGCCGACGAGGATATCCGTATGGTCATGGCTGAAATCCGAAACCGTGAAGCCTACATTGTGACCAGGCGCTAGATTGCTTTCCGCAATGGAACTAGATCTCAATGCATTCAACAAGTTGTTGCTTGAAACGGTCGGTGTCGGGTTAGTTATCGCGACCTCCCCTGCACTCGATGTTGTGTTTCGCAACCAGCGCGTCGTTGAACTGTTCCCAGGTTTCGACGACGAGGCCGGAAACCTGTGTCAGCGGATTGAGGGTGTTGACGAAGCTGTGCTCGTTTCGGCGCTCGAGAAGCGGCAGAAATACCAGGTGTCCATCAAAGCGAAGACCGGCCGGCGCGCACGTGCGTTGTCCCTAACCGCCAACCCTGCCAGAATTGGTGAAAGTTCATTGGTCATCGTCGAGCTCCAGGATGATACAAAACTGCATGCGCTCGAGGCGATGATTGAGAGCTACTCCAAGATGGTCGAGCAGCAAAACCGGTTGCTGAAACGAGAAAAGGAGCGTGCGGAAAAGCTGCTGCTCAACATCATGCCGGAGTCTGTCTACAAGGAACTCAAGACGTTTGGCGCAACCACCCCCCAACGCTACGATGACGCCTCGATTTTGATGCTCGATTTCGTCGGCTTTACACAAATGTCTGTGGAGTACGACCCTTCTACGATTGTCCGCGAGCTCAATGACATTTTCACCGCCTTTGACCGAATTGCAGAACAGCAGGGCTGCGAAAGAATCAAAACCATCGGAGACGCCTACGTTGCCGTAGCTGGACTACCCGAACCGTCAAGCGATCATGCAGAAGCAATCGCTCGCCTTGCATTGATGTGCGTTCGTTATCTCAAGCACCGAAATGAAAACCAAAGGCTTCAATGGAAATGCCGGATCGGATTGGCGCCCGGCCCGGTGATCGGTTCGGTTGTCGGCATCCAAAAGTATGTTTACGACATTTTTGGACCGGGGATTAATCTAGCCGCCAGGCTCGAAGCGCAGGCTGATCCGATGGACATTCTGATTAGCGAAGAAATGTACCAACATCTTCGGGCGAAGTTTCCTGTCGAGGATCTCGGAGACGTGGAATTGAGAGGATTCGGTTCAAAGCGCGTTTACCGCCTCCTTGCCGCTGACGATCTGTCGGTTGATATCGAGTAGGCGGATTTTTGTGGTTTGTCACCGTACGGCAACTGGACGACGCAACTCGGAGAATTTTTGAATGTCACCGGAATACAATTCCTGTTGAGTCTGGGCGCTACGCCGCCCTTTTCTCCACCAACCCGACCAGCGCATTCATCAACAACCGGCAGCCTTTCAGCCGGTCCTCCGGTGTCTCCCAGCTCCGCATTATCACCAGCTTCATGTCGGGCCGCAGCTTGGCGTAACGCCCCTGTTCGTTGATCCAGGCGACCAGGCCTTCCGGGTTGGCGAAGGTACCGTCGCGCAGGCCGATCACGGCGCCTTTGGGGCCGGCGTCAATGCTGGCGACGTTGGCGGTGCGGCACAGGAGTTTGATCGAGACCACGGCGATGAGGTGCTCGACCTCCTCCGGCAGGCGGCCGAAGCGGTCGTGCAGCTCGGCGGCGAAACCGTCGACGTCGGACTGTTCATGCAGGTCGGCCAGGCGCCGGTAGAGCCCCATGCGGACCTGCAGGTCTGGCACATAGCGTTCCGGGATCAGCACCGAGGTGCCGATGTTGATCTGCGGCGACCAGACATCCGGCTGATCCGCCTCGCCCTCGCCGGTTCGCAGGCTGGCGACGGCCTCTTCCAGCATCGACTGATACAGCTCGAAGCCGACCTCGCGGATATGGCCGGACTGTTCTTCACCGATCAGGTTGCCGGCACCGCGAATGTCGAGATCGTGGCTGGCGAGCGAGAACCCTGCCCCTAGCGAGTCGAGCGACTGCAGCACCTCCAGCCGCTTGTAGGCCGCCTGTGTCAGGGTGCGGTTGGCGGGCACGGTGAACAGCGCATAGGCGCGCTGCTTGGCCCGACCGACCCGGCCGCGCAGCTGATAGAGCTGCGACAGGCCGAACATGTCGGCGCGGTGCAGGATGATGGTGTTGGCGGTCGGAATGTCGAGCCCGGATTCGATGATCGTGGTGGCCAGCAGCACATCGTACTTGCGATCGTAGAACGCCGTCATGATGTCTTCCAGCTCGGTCGGCGCCATGCGGCCATGGGCGGTGGCGAACTTGACCTCCGGCACGTGGCTGGCCAGGAACTCCGCCACCTCATCAAGATCGGAAATCCGCGGGCAGACGTAAAAACTCTGGCCGCCGCGGTAAAGCTCGCGCAGCAGGGTTTCGCGGATCGTCACCGGATCGAACGGCGAGATGTAGGTACGGATCGCCAGCCGGTCGAGCGGCGGGGTGGCGATCAGAGACAGCTCGCGCACGCCTGACAGCGCCAGTTGCAGGGTGCGCGGGATCGGCGTCGCGGTCAGCGTCAGCACATGCACATCGGCCTTCAGCTCCTTCAGCCGCTCCTTGTGCTTGACGCCGAAATGCTGCTCCTCGTCGATGACCAACAGGCCGAGATCGCGAAACTTCACGTCACTGGCCAGCAGCGCATGGGTGCCGATGACGATATCGAGCGTGCCGTCCGCCAGTTCCTTCTTCGATTGCGTCAATTCCTTGCGCCCGACCAGCCGCGAGGCCTGGGCCAGGCGCACGGGATAGCCCTTGAACCGTTCCGCGAACGTGGCGAAATGCTGGCGCGCCAGCAGGGTCGTCGGCACCACCACCGCCACCTGCTTGCCGGCCATCGCCGCCACGAAGGCCGAGCGCAGCGCCACCTCCGTCTTGCCGAAGCCGACATCGCCGCAGATCAGCCGGTCCATCGGCCGCCCGGAGGTCAGATCCTCCAGCACCGAGACTATGGCATTCAGCTGGTCCTCGGTCTCGTCAAACGGAAACTGTGCGCAGAACTCGTCGTAAAGTCCGTCCTGCGCCTCGAGCACCACGCCGGCCCGCAACTCGCGCGCCGCCGCCGTCTTGATGAGCTGGCTGGCGATCTCGCGAATGCGTTCCTTGAGCTTGGCCTTGCGGGCCTGCCAGGCGACACCGCCGAGCCGGTCCAATTGCGCGCCGGCCTCATCGGAACCGTAGCGCGACAGCAGCTCGATGTTCTCGACCGGCAGGAACAGCCGGTCGCCACCGTGATAGGTCAGGTGCAGGCAATCGTGTTGGGCGCCATGCACTTCCAGCGTCTTCAGGCCCTCGAACCGGCCGATGCCGTGATCGACATGCACCACCAGATCGCCTGGTGTAATGCTCGAAAGCTCGGAGATGAAATCGCTCGGCTTCCTTGAACGGGTGCTGCGCCGGATCAACCGGTCACCAAGAACATCCTGTTCGCCGATAACAGCGATATCGGGCGTTTCAAAGCCGTTCTCAATGCCGAGAATGGCCAAACTCACCGCGTTCGGTCCTGCCTTCAGCACATCGTCCCAATGCCCGGTAGCCGCCAGCCCTGAAATGCCGTGGTCGGCCAGGATGGCGTGCAACCGTTCGCGCGAGCCTTCCGTCCAGGCGGCAACGGCGACCCGCTTACCGTCATTGCGCAAGCGCTCGATATGCGACTTGACGGCGTCGAAAACGTTGCGCCCTGCCTCGGCCCGTTCGGCGGCAAAATTGCGGCCCAGCTTGCCGCCCAGCGAAACTGCGGCGTCGGGCACTTCGAACGGCGTCACCTGCACCACCGGCAGCGCTTTCAGCGTCTCGGCCCATTCCGCCTCGGCCAGATAAAGGCTGTCAACCGGCATCGGCTTGTAGGGCGTGGCACCGAATGTCTTCTGTTCCAGCGCCTCCTGGCGCGCGGCGAAATACTCCTCGATCAGCTGGTGGCGCGATGTCACCGCCTCCTCGACCAGGTGGTCCAGGCTCAGGGCGCAGGGGCCGGTATAGTCGAACAGCGTATCGAGCCGCTCGTAGAACAGCGCCAGCCAGTGCTCCATGCCCTGATAACGCCGCTCGGCACTCACCGCTTCGTACAGCGCATCGTCCGCCCCGGCCCCGCCGAACCGGGCGCTGTAGCCGGTCCGGAAACGGCCGACAGTCTCGGCATTCAGCACAACCTCGTTGGCCGGATCGAGTGTGAAGCGATGCAACTGGCCGGTCGTGCGCTGCGACTGCGGGTCAAAGGTGCGGATCGATTCCAGCGTATCGCCGAAAAAGTCGAGCCGCACCGGTGCGTCCGCTCCGGGTGGGAAAATGTCGATGATGCCGCCACGCACGGCGAAATCGCCCGGGTCAACCACCGTTCCCGTCCGCGCATAACCGTTGTGGCCGAGAAACGCTATCAGTTGATCGGTCGAAACGACCTCGCCGGGAGCCGCGGCAAAGCTTGCCCCGGCAATCACCTGTTTCGGCGGCACCCGCTGGATCGCGGCATTCACCGTCGTCAGCACGATCAGCGGCCCGGATGCCTCGCGGACCGCCGCCAGCCGGGCCAGCGCCGACAGCCGCTTGGCCAGAATGGCGCCCGCGGGCGATACCCGATCGTAGGGCAGACAGTCCCAGGCAGGAAATTCGACCAGTTCGATGTCGGGAGCGAAAAACCCGACGGCTTCGCGCAACTGGTAAAGCCTTTGATCATCGCGCGCCACGTGCACCAGCGGTTTCGGGGCTGCCGCGCGGGCGAGATCGACCATCGCCAGGGCATCGAGCCCTTCCGGCGCGCCGGATACGATGTGGCGGCCGGGAGCGGCGATGATCCGCCGCACGATGCGGGGGTCGCTCATTGCGGCACCACCTGAAAGTCCAGCAGCCGTTGCAGCATGGGTGACATGCGTTCGTCCGGCACCGGTTCGCCCTTGACCGTCCAGTCATACAGGTCAACGTCTTCGATCTGCAGGAGCGCTTCAAAGGCGTCCAGGGCCGCGTCATCCATGTCCGGCACATAGGCATCGGCAAACCGGCCGAGCATGATGTCCATCTCCTGCATGCCGCGATGCCAGGCGCGCCAGCGGGCCCGCTTGCGGCGCTCTTGCAGTGTGGGCTGAGACAATTGCATTATACCGATCCGCGCAATCTTTCGGGGCCACTTGATAGTCATGATCGGCAAGCCTGTCGATCCCTTCAAAAGCAAATCCAGCCAATATGACCATCGCCATCATCGGATACGGCTCCCTGATCTGGGATCTCGACGACCTCGCCCCGAAAGTTGCCGGCGACTGGCGGATGGGCGCAGGCCCCGCGATGCCCGTCGAATTCACCCGGGTTTCGCAAAAGCGCATACAGGCGCTGGTGCTGGTGATCGAGAACGGCCTGGAACAGTATTCGCCAACCAGCTACATCGCCAGCCGGCGCGACCGTCTCGAGGATGCCAAGCAGGACCTGGCCGAACGCGAGCGCACCCATCTCGGCCATATCGGCTGGGCAACGCGGGATGGCGATGCCCGCAGTCATCACGACGGCACGGCCGAAGCTGTCGTCAACTGGCTTGCGGGCACGAATTTCAGCGCCGCCGTGTGGACCGATCTCAATGGCAACTTCCACGAACACACCGGGCGCCCGTTCAACCACCGGGATGGTCTTGAATACCTCAAGACCCTGACCGGCCCATCGCTGGCAGAAGCCTGGCGCTACATCACCTACGCGCCCCCGCAAACCGACACCCCCTTCCGGCGCTTTCTGGCCGAAGACCCGTGGTGGGCGTCGCTGACCGGCGCGCACGGCGAAGAAGGCTGAAGCATGCGCCCGCAACGCCTCAATCCGCTGTTTGCCGGCGCCAGTTCGCTTACCGGTATCGGCCCCAAGCTGGAGCGTACGCTCGGCAAGCTGTTCGGGCGCGGCGAGGAGGCGGGCGGCCAGCCGGCACGGGTCATCGACCTGCTGTTCCACGCACCTAGCGGCCTGATCGACCGCTCGAACCGCCCGGCCCTGTCGCAACTGCCAGAGTTTGGCATTGTCACCCTGGAGGTGGAAATCGGCCAGCACCGGCCGCCACCGCGCCACAACAAGCGGGTGCCCTACCGGGTCGACTGCTTCGACGACACCGGCAGCCTGTCGCTGGTGTTCTTCCATGCCTATCCGGACTACATCCACAAGGTGCTGCCGCCCGGATCGACGCGCTTCATCTCCGGCCGCATTGAATGGTTCAACGGCATGCCGCAGATCGTGCATCCCGATCACATTCTGTCGCCGGAAGAGTTCGCAAAAATGCCGCTCGTCGAGCCGGTCTATCCGTTGACTGCGGGGATATCGTCGAAGGTCGTTGCAAAGGCCATTCAGGCCAGCCTGGCAACGGCTCCCGAACTGCCGGAATGGCAGGACCCGGCCTGGCTCGGGCAGAAGGGCTGGCCTGGTTTCACCTCTGCCCTGGCAGCGCTGCACAATCCCACCGCCATTGCAGATCTCGAGCCGGACCATCCCGTCCGCGCCCGCCTGGCCTATGACGAGTTGCTGGCCAACCAGCTTGCCCTGTCGCTGGTGCGCCTGCGCATGAAGCGGGCCAGCGGCCGCGTCGTGACCGGAGACGGGGCGAAGACCGAACGGATTCGCGCCGAACTGCCTTTCTCGCTCACCGGTTCGCAATCCCAGGCCATTGGCCAGATCGCCGCAGACATGGCCAGACCGGAACGGATGATGCGCCTGCTGCAGGGCGATGTCGGCTCCGGCAAGACCATCGTGGCGCTGATGGCTCTTGCTACGGCGGTGGAAGCCGGTGCCCAGGGCGCGCTGATGGTGCCGACCGACCTCCTGGCCCGCCAGCACGCTGCCAGCCTTGCCGGCCTTGCCGAGGCTGCCGGCATCCGCATTGAGCTGCTGACGGGCCGCGAAAAGGGCAAGGCGCGCGAGGGCATTCTGTCGCGTCTGGGCAACGGTGAAACCGATATCCTGATCGGTACCCATGCGCTGTTCCAGTCCGGTGTCGAGTTCAAGGACCTGGCGCTGGTCGTCATCGACGAACAGCACCGCTTCGGGGTGCATCAGCGCTTGGCGCTGCAGGCCAAGGCCGGGGGCGGCACCGACCTACTGGTGATGACCGCCACGCCGATTCCACGCACCCTGTCGCTCACGCTGTACGGCGACATGGACGTCTCGCGCCTGACAGAAAAGCCGGCCGGACGCCAGCCGGTCGATACCCGCGTGCTGCCGATGACCCGGCTGAGCGAGGTCGTCGATGGTGTGGAACGCGCGATTGCCGCGGGTGCCCGGGTGTACTGGGTGTGCCCGCTGGTCGAAGACAGCGATGCCGTCGACCTAGTGGCCGCCGAGGATCGCTATGCCGCGTTGAGCGTTCGCTTCGGCGCACAGGCCGGACTGGTGCACGGCCGCATGAAGGGGCCTGAGAAGGATGCGGTCATGGGCCGTTTCAAGGACGGCGATATCTCGATTCTGGTATCCACCACGGTCATCGAGGTCGGTGTCGACGTGCCCGAGGCCACGGTGATGATCATCGAGAATGCCGAGCGTTTTGGCCTGGCGCAACTGCATCAGTTGCGCGGCCGGGTCGGGCGCGGGTCCGGCCAGTCGCGCTGTCTGCTGCTCTACCAGGACCCGCTCGGCGACACCGCCCGCCAGCGCCTCAAGACACTGCGCGAAACCGAGGACGGTTTCATCATCGCCGAGGAGGACCTGCGGTTGCGCGGCGCCGGCGAACTGCTCGGCACCCGCCAGTCCGGCACACCCGCCTTCCGTCTCGCCAATCTCGTCGACCATGCCGAATTGCTGCAGGCCGCCCGCGACGATGCCGAGTTGATCCTGACGCGCGACGACAGGCTGTCATCGCCCCGCGGCGAGGCTCTGCGGGTTTTGCTTTACCTGTTCGAACGTGACGAGGCGGTCAGGCTTTTGTCTTCCGGCTAGGCTTGCAGGCGGCAGTCTTCTTGACCGCCTTGCGTGGTTTTTGCGCTGGCTTTCTGACGCCGTGCTTCTTGACGATCAGTTCGGCCGCGGCATCGTCCATGCCCGGCAGTCCTTCGCCGTGGGCGATCTGCTTAGGTGTCACCAGGCCTGCGGAGATCACCAGCTTGGCGCCCTCTTCCACGGTCAGGTCGAGGATGGTCACCTCTTCCTTGTTGAGGAAGAACAGGAAACCGGACGTCGGGTTCGGCGTCGTCGGCATAAAGCAGGAATACAGCTTGCGGTTTGGCAAAAGGCCAATCTCTTCGGAGTCCAGTTCGCGCGCCACGAACACCACGACATGGCAGCCTCGGCGCGGATACTCGACCAGAGCGACGTTCTGGAAGTTGTTGGCACTGTCGGAGAAGGCTGTTTGGAAAATCTGCTTGGTCGCCTTGTAGATGCTGCGCAGCACCGGCATGCGGGAAAGCACGTTCTCCCAGAACGACAGGATCGTCCGTCCGACAAGGTTGGCCGCCAGCGCCCCCACCATGGTAATACCGATGATGGCGAACAACAGCCCGACGCCCGGCACCGAAAACGGCAGATAGGTGTCCGGATTGTAGACCGAGGGAATGAAGGGCTTGACCCACTGGTCGAACAGCGACACAAACCACCAGGCAAGCCAGATGGTAATCCCAATCGGCGCGATGACCACCAGTCCGGCCAAAAAATAAGCGCGCAGACGCCGCCCAAACGTCATATATCAATCCAATTCCGTGCGAGAGCCAAAAAACCGGCCAAGTTCACTGCTTTACCAAATCCAGCGGCAAATGCCAGACCCTAACCAGTTTTGAATGAATGTGCTAGATGATGAATTCGCAGGCCAACCGGACGTTACCCAGCCACGGCAGGTCAGGACCTTTTCGTCAATGAGTCACATTCAACCGGAGGGCACGCGGCCTACTCGGCTGGCGCGGCTGATCTATCTTGCCATCGGCTGGCTGTGCGTCGGGCTTGGGTCGATGGGCATCATCCTGCCCGTGCTGCCGACAACGCCGTTCCTGCTGGTCGCGGTTTGGGCGTTCAGCAAGGCATCGCCCGAGATCGCCGAGCGGATCCGCGCGCATCCGCGCTACGGCCCATACATCATCGCCTGGGAAAAGTACGGCGTCATCCCCACGATCGCCAAGGTGGCGGCGTGCCTGATGATGGCGGGATCGTTCGCCTGGCTGGCTTGGTTCACCGATGCACCGGTGCCGGTGAAGATCGCAATCGGACTGGGCCTGATCGCCGTTGCCGGCTATATCGTCACCCGGCCGAGTCGGATCGACACATCATGAACCAATCTAGGGCCTGTGGACCTTCAGGGTTACAGGCCCTAAGAGCTGGCCCGCGAAACGAAACAGGCCGTACCGCCGCGCTTGAGGCGTGAGCACAGCTTGGCGGCGGCCCGCTTGGTCTCCAGCTTGTGGACACGCAAGCGGTAGAAAATGCCCTTCTTGCCCAGATCGGCCTTGACCACCATGGGGTCTTCGCCCTTCAGAAGCCGCTTGTGCTTGGACTGCAGCTTCGTCCAAACCTTCCACGCCGCGTCTTCGCTGAGTTGCGACGAAACCTGTACGGTCCAGCCCTGCAGCGTCCCCGAACCATTTGCCGACACAGTATTCGTCACATTCGGCGGCGGCGCCTTGGCGGGTGCAATCTTCAACTCTTCCTGAGGCAGCTTGGCGACGATCTTGTTCCCGGAAGTTTTCCTTTCGGCGTCCGGCGTATCGACGGCCAGGTTGGTCTTTGCCATCAGGGCGCTGGGCGGGCTGACCGGCACCGGCAGGTGCTTCTTGCGCATCACGAGATCGGCGCCGTCGCCGGAGACCGATCCGGTGATGATCTGATCGTTGGCGAGCACGATGCCGGCGCTGCTGCCGGCGGGCGCTTTGGCAACCGGCGTGTCGGCTGCGCCGCTTTCACCGTTCAGCAGACTGGACAGCTTGATCCGGGCCGCACCGAAGTCGGGCTTCAGCGCCAAAGCCTGGATCAGGGACTTCTGGGCCTGTTGCGGGCGCATGAGGTCTTCATAGGTCAGCGCCGTTCCGTAGAGCGGCAGGTGCGGCTCGGGATGATCGTACTTCAGCGCCTTTTCATAGTCGCTCAGGGCAAATAGGTACTGGCCGCTCTCGCGCAGAACATTGCCACGGCTGTAATAGGCCTGGGAAAACTCCGGATCGAGGAACAGCGCGTTGGTGAAATCTTCGATCGACTGCGCCGGCTTGTCCAGTTTCTGATTGGAGATACCACGGTTGTAGAGTGCCACGGCACGCAGGCGCGGGCCCATGGCATCGACCCGCATGGCGGCGGAATAGTCATCGACCGCTTCGGCATGCTGTCCCATGTTCTGATAGGCCAGCGCACGATTGAGCAGAGCATTGGCCAGCATGTCCGGCCCCAGCTCACGCGATTCAATGGCTTCGGAATATTGCGCGACAGCCTCGACCAGTTTGCCGGAGACAAGCGAGCGATAGGCCTGCTCGGCAGTTTGGGCAGGCTTCGACTTGGCGGCGGCTGGTGAACTGCCCACAGCCGCACCCGCGGCAAGCAACGCAGAACAAACAGACGCAAGAACTACTGACCGTACTCTCATGGGCCGCGATTATGGGCACGGTATGGTTAAAGCTTAACTAAGGCGGTCCGGGATAAATTCAGAAAATTATTCCACGGTTACCGATTTCGCCAGGTTGCGCGGCTGATCGACATCGGTGCCCATGAACACCGCCGCATGGTAGGCGAGCAACTGCACCGGCACAGCATAGACGATGGGGGCGATGAACGGGTCGGTCCTCGGCACCGTGATGACATCGAATGATGCTGTATCGCTGCGCGGCGTGTCTCCGGCATCGGTGATCATGATGATCTGGCCTCCGCGCGCCGCCACCTCCTCCATGTTGGACACCGTCTTGTCGTACAGATCGTCCTGGGGCGCGATGACCACCACCGGCACATCCTCGTCGATCAGTGCAATAGGGCCGTGCTTCAGTTCACCCGCGGCATAGCCCTCGGCGTGGATGTAGGAGATTTCCTTAAGCTTCAACGCGCCTTCCAGAGCGATCGGGAAGTTGATGCCGCGGCCTAGGTAGAGCACATCGCGGGCGCCGGCGAGCCTGCGGGCGATGTCGACGATACCGTCTTCGGTCTCAAGTGTCGCGACCAGGCGGCGCGGAAGCTCGATCAGCGCACTGACCAGACGGCCCTCGTCTTCGGCACTCAGCTTGCCGCGTGCCCGGGCAGCGGCAATCGCGAGACAGGCAAGCACCGTCAGCTGGCAGGTGAACGCCTTAGTCGAAGCAACACCGATCTCCGGCCCGGCATAGGTCCTGAGCACGGCATCGCTTTCGCGGGCAATGGTCGATTCCGGCACATTGACGATGGCTGCAACATGCTGGCCCTCCTGCTTGCAGTAGCGCAGGGCCGCCAAGGTATCGGCGGTTTCACCGGACTGCGAGATGACCAGCGCCAGACCGCCCTTGCTCAAAGGTGCCTCGCGATAGCGAAACTCCGAGGCGATGTCGACTTCGACCGGCAGCCGAGCATATTTCTCGAACCAGTACTTCGCGACCAGCCCGGCATAGGCGGCGGTACCGCAGGCGGTGATCGTCAGACGGTCGAGACCGGCAAGATCAAACGGCAGGTCGGCCGGCAGCCTGATGCGCCGCTCGGCAAAGTCGATGTACTCGGCCAGAGTGTGGCCGATGACGTCCGGCTGCTCGGCAATCTCCTTGGCCATGAAATGGCGGTGCTGGCCCTTGTCGACCATCAACGCGGTGGCCTGCGTGAAGGTCAACGGACGCACCACCTGCTGGCCGTTTTCATCGAACAGTTCGAACGAGGTGCGCGTCAGTACCACCCAGTCGCCGTCTTCGAGATAGGTCACCCGGTTGGTGAACGGCGCCAGGGCGATGGCATCGGACCCGAGGAACATTTCGCCCTCGCCATGGCCAACCGCCAATGGGCTGCCCTTGCGCGCACCGATCATCAGGTCGTCTTGTCCCGCGAAAACGATGGCAAAGGCAAAGGCGCCCTCAAGGCGGCCCAGGGTGTTGCGCACCGCTTCACGCGGCGGCGCGCCGGCGCTCAGCGCCCGGCTGATCAGATGGGCCACGACTTCGGTATCGGTCTGGGTGGCGAACTCGACGCCCTCAGCCAGCAACTCATCTTTCAGTTCGCGGAAATTCTCGATGATACCGTTATGAACGATGGCGACATCGCCGGCCTGGTGCGGGTGGGCATTGGTCTCGGTCGGGGCGCCGTGTGTTGCCCACCTGGTGTGGCCAATGCCGATGCTCGACGACAGGTCCGAGCTCTTGAGCGCCTGCTCCAGGTTGCCCAGCTTGCCAGCCGCGCGGACCCGTTTGATGCCGCCATCCTCAACGACGGCTATACCAGCGGAATCGTACCCGCGGTACTCGAGCCGCTTCAGCGCATCAACCAATCCCCAGGCTGCCGCCTCGGTGCCCATAATACCGACGATACCGCACATGTTCCTGCTTCCCGGCCTTGTTAGCCCTTGAGTTTCTTCTGCTTCATCATCTCACGGAAGCGCGCCGCCCAGCCGGTGCGTTCTTCCTGCTTGCCGCGCGCGATTGCCAGGGCATCGTCGGGAACGTCGCGGGTCACCACGCTGCCCGAGCCGACCATCGCTCCGGCACCGATCTTCACCGGCGCCACCAGGGCACTGTTGGAACCGATGAACGCGCCGGGGCCGATGTCGGTGAAGTGCTTGAAATAGCCGTCGTAGTTGCAGGTAATGGTCCCTGCCCCGACGTTGGCGCCCTCGCCGACCCGCGCATCGCCGATGTAGGTCAGGTGGTTGACCTTGGCGCCCGGCTCCACGGTCGCTTTCTTGATCTCGACGAAATTGCCGACCTTGGCGCCAGCCTGCACGTCCGCAGCCGGGCGCAGGCGCGCATAGGGCCCGACGACTGCGCCCTTGCCGATGGCCGCGCCTTCAAGATGGCAGAACGGCAGGATTTGCGCCTCATCGGCAATTGTAACGCCGGGTCCAATCACCACATTCGGCCCGATGACCACGTCGCGTCCGATGACGGTATCGGCCGACAGGAACACCGTTTCCGGCGCCACCAGCGTTGCCCCGCCGCGCATGGCATCTCGCCGGTAGCGCTGCTGCAAGCGCTCTTCGATCCCGGCCAGCTGCACCCGGTCGTTGACGCCGTGCACTTCGTCCTCATCGCAAACGATGTAGCCACAGGTGCGCCCGGCCTCGGCGCACAGGCCAACCAGATCGGTCAGGTAGTACTCACCCTTGGCGTTGTCATTACCGATTTGCGGCAGCAGTTGACCCAACAGACCAAAATCAATGCATATAACGCCTGAATTACAAAGGGATATTTCCTTTTCTTCACCTGACGCATCAAGTTGCTCGCGGATCGCAAGCAGGCTCGTCCCCCTGGTGATCAGGCGCCCGTAGCCGTGCGGGTCGGTGGCTTTGAAGCCAAGCACCGCCATTGGCGCCTGCTCCGTGACGACCTCGCACAATTCGCGCAGCGTCTCCGTGCGGATCAGCGGCACATCGCCGTACAACACCAGCACCTTGCCGGCAAAACCCTTCAGCAGCGGCATCGCCTTGCTGACGGCATGTCCGGTTCCCAGGCGTTCGCCCTGCTCGGCAAACCCGGCGTCCGGCACGGCCTGCAATGCCGCCGCACGGACCACATCCATACCCGGGCCATGCACCACGCAAACCCGCTGCGCCTCCAGTTCGCCGGCACTCGCCAGAACATGGCCCAGCAGCGAACGTCCGCCGGCCCGGTGCAGCACCTTCGGCCGAACCGATTTCATGCGCGTTCCCATGCCGGCGGCCAGCACTATGCAAGCGATTGAACTCATCCGCGATTCCCGATTGCGCCGTTTCCGGCTCCCTTTTGCCAGAACATAGCCCGCATGTGTGCATTTTTTGTTGAGAGCGCACGCATATGCCGTGCAGCGGCATGCAATTTGCCGGCTGCGTCCAGGCAAACTCTATTGACCGCCATCGCCGGCCCAACTATGTTCGCGCCGACCTTGCAAAGGGGCCCGTAGCTCAGCTGGTAGAGCAACTGACTTTTAATCAGTAGGTCACAGGTTCGAAACCTGTCGGGCTCACCATTATTTTCACTTTTATTTCAATAATTTACTCAAATCGCCTCACTTCCCACCATTCTTGCAGCTTTTTTCGGGGAAGCACGGGGGAAGCATTTGGATCGATTTCGATGTGTTTTGCGCCCTCGGGACGCACTCTCGATACAATCCTTCTTAAGACTCTAAAGAAGAAGACCCGTCCAGGCCGTCCAACTCTGACCAAATCGCTTAAAAACAATTGTCCGTCGTCAGATGTTTTGGGACAATCTGCAGGCTGAGCTAAGAGAGTATTTGGCTCATCTGGTTGATCATTTTATGCGGCTGCTCTGCGGTGGTGCAAGCGCCGGTTTTCGAGTGTGTGTCGTTTGATCCTTTCTCTTTGCAGTAAGATTGTCTGGCCACGCCCGAAGTAGACGTCGGCCGGCGTGAGGTTGTTGAGGCTCTCGTGATAGCGCTGGTGATTGTAGTGATCGACAAACGCTGCGATCTGGGCTTTGAGGTCGCCTGGAAAGAAGTAGTTGTCGAGCAGGATGCGGTTCTTCAGGGTTTGATGCCAACGTTCGATCTTGCCCTGCGTTTGCGGATGATACGGGGCGCCGCGGATATGCCCCATGTCTCGATCTTCCAGCCACTCCGCCAGATCGCCGGAGATATAGCTGGACCCGTTGTCGGACAGCAATCGCGGCTTGTGAACGACATTGGCCTGGTCACAGCCTGAGGCTTGAAGCGCCAGTTCGAGCGTCTCGGTTACATCACCTGCTTTCATCGTCGTGCACAGTTGCCAGGCAATGATGTAGCGTGAGAAGTCATCAAGGATCGTTGACAGGTAGAACCAACCCCAGCCGATCACCTTCAGATAGGTGAAGTCGGTTTGCCACAGCTGGTTCGGTGCTGTGGTCTTGTCGCGGAACTCATCGGCCGCCTTGATGACGACAAAGGCCGGGCTGGTGATCAGGTCATGAGCCTTCAAAAGCCGGTAAACCGAGCTTTCCGAGACAAAGTAGCCCTGCGTATCGGTGAACCGTACCGCCAACTCGCGAGGGCTCAGCTCCGGCTCATTCAATGCCAGATCGATAACCCTTGCGCGAACATCATCAGGGATACGGTTCCAAGCCCGTGACGGTCCACAAGATCGATCCTCCAGCGCTTGTGGGCCGCCTGATTGATACTGACCGTACCAGCGGTAGAAGGTGCTGCGAGGAATGCCCAGCTTGTCCAAGGTGCGCCTGAGCGGCAAATGGGACCGTTCGGCGATTGTGATGATCTCCAGCTTCTCGGATGCGGAGTACCTCATTCTTCGTCGCCCCCATCCGCGATCATGCTTTTTTTGAGCAGCCGCAACTCAAGCGCCTGTTCGGCAACGACCTCTTTCAGCTCGCGAGCTTCACGGCGAAGATCCTTGACTTCATCTGTGGACGCGGCCCGTGCAGTATCGCCTGCAAGCCGGCGCTTTCCAGCTTCCAGGAACTCCTTCGACCATTTGTAATAGATGCTTTGAGCAATGCCTTCGCGCCGGCAAAGCTCGGCGATGGTCTCCTCGCCACGCAATCCATCCAGCACAATACGGATCTTCTCTTCGGCAGAGTACTGCTTACGCGTCGCGCGGCGGATGTCCTTGATGGTCTTCTCAGAGGCTGTGCCTCGTGGCCCGGATTTATGTCTCATCTTCACTCCTTGGCGGTTACGATGAGCCAAAAATCCTCCCTTATGCGATTCTACAAATCTGTCCCATAGGCGCTGACGTCAGACAGTTCCCGAACATCGCTTCTCGTACATCATCAAGGGCTCTCGTGGCACTTTGCTTGGAAAGCACCGGTGAGAACCCGTACTTCCGCAGATCTAGCAGCAAGTCGGCGATGGCACTCGTCGTTTAAACGCCTGGAATTCATCAAGATAGCGGAACCATTGCTTCCGCCTACGCTCAGACTATTTGACGGCAATTGTCTGGCCGGCACGAAACGGCTACTTTGCCGCGATGCAATCATTCAATGAGATTCCGCGGTTCCACTATTTGATCGTCGCGGCGACGATCTTTCCAATATTGGCGATGCCACTGGGGATTTCATCCGGAGTGGGTGATCTTTTTGGCAATTATGACACGACGGTTGTCACCCTTGCTGTCGGCAATGGGCATGTCGCGGCCACAATGTTCTTCTTTTTCGACAAGGGCGCCCGAAACATCGTTCAGGAGAATCCCTATCGCTTCATTATTATCCCACTGACATTGTGTGTCTTGTTCACGGGCATCACCTTTATGACGGGGCTGGAAGGCTGGCGCTACCTCGTCTTTGTAAATGTCTTGTACCTGTTCTTCCACTATCAAAAGCAGAACTTCGGACTGATGTCTCTTGCAAACCGAGGTTTGCCTCGTGAAGCGGACACTCTGGTGAAAGGCGTGCTGTTTCTGCCAATGATCGCCGGCTGTCTGGTGTACGGTAGCCACATTTTAGACGGCTCAGCGGTGATGAATGCCTTTGGATTGACCCCTGCCATGGTGCGGCCCGTTGCTGCCGCATTCTTTGCCGGGGGCATTCTGTCGCTGTTGTTGCTGGTTATCCGACATGGACAGGCGCTCAACCCGATAGCGATGATTCTTGCCGTGCTGACCAGTACGTTCTTCCTGCCGCTTTACTTCTATCCAGACAATCCGGCTTTTGCATTCAGTGTGTTTGCGACCGCTCACGGCGCGCAATACCTCCTCATTATGTCGTTCACGATGGCCGGCACACGAAATTCAATCCTTATTCTGAGATCTGTTGCGACAATTCTGGTTGTCCTGCTGCTCATGGAACTCTTACAGCACAGCATGGTTCTGACAGGCATCGTGATGGGTCTCACGTGGGGCCACTACATGATCGATGCGCGGATATGGAAGCTCAGTCTTCCGGATTCGCGGGAGTATGTCATGTCGCGCATAAAACGGTACCTCTGAGCGACAGCATTTGCCCCTACCCCGCCACCTCCGGGCGGCCGATGCTGAGGTAGCGGAAGCCTGAGCCCTGCAGGTCGATCAGGCGGTAGATGTTGCGCAGGTCGACGATCAGCGGGGTCGTGACCGCCTGGCGCAGGCGCTCCAGGTTGAGACCGCGATAGGCGTTCCATTCGGTCGTGATGACTATGACGTCGGCGCCGCGGGCGGCTTCATACTCATTGGAAATCCACTCGACATCCGGCAGCAACGGGCGGGCATTGTCGATGGCCACGGGATCGCTGGCCCGCACGGTCATGCCGGCAGCCTGCAGGCGCGGGATGATGGCCAGCGACGGTGCATCGCGCATGTCGTCGGTGTTGGGCTTGAACGACACGCCGAGCACGCAGGCGGTCTTGCCCTTCGGTTCCCCCACGGCGGCGATGACCTTGTCGGCCATGGCCAATTTGCGGGCGTCATTGATTTCGATCACCCGTTCGACCAGTTCGACCGGTGCGCCGAGTTTGCGGCCGGTGACGGCCAGCGCCATGGTGTCCTTGGGAAAGCACGAGCCGCCATAGCCCGGCCCGGCATGCAGGAACTTCGCCCCGATACGGTTGTCGAGACCGAGACCCTTGGCGATGTGCTGGACATCGCCGCCGGCCTTCTCGCACAGGTCGGCCATCTCGTTGATGAAGGTGATCTTCATGGCGAGGAAGGCGTTGGAAGCGTATTTGATCAGTTCGGCGTTTGCCAGCGAGGTAAACAGCACCGGCGCCTCGCGCAGATTGAGCGGCCGGTACAGATTGGCCAGCACCTCGCGGGCGCGCTCGTCCTCGACACCGGCGACCACGCGGTCCGGACGCATGAAATCCTCCAGCGCGGAGCCCTCGCGCAGGAACTCCGGGTTCGAGGCAACCGAAAAATCGAGACCGGGACGGGCCTCCTCGATGGCCTGGCGGATCCTGGCCGTGGTGCCGACCACGACAGTGGACTTGGTGACCACCACCGAGCCCGGCTGCAGGGCTTCGGCAATCTGTCCGACCGCCGCCCACAGGTAACTGAGGTCGGCCTCGGCATCGCCCTGGCGCCGCGGCGTGCCTACGGCAATGAAGATGACATGGCTGGCGGCGACGCTGGCGGCCAGGTCGGTGGTGAACTTGAGGCGTCCTGCCCGCTCGTTGCGGGCCACAATGTCGCTCAAGCCCGGCTCGTAAATCGGAATTTCACCCCGGTTGAGCGCTTCGACCTTGCCGGCATCGACGTCGACGCAGGTGACGTCGAAGCCGAACTCGGAGAAACAAGCCCCCGACACCAGGCCGACATAACCGGCACCGATCATTGTGAGGTTCATGCAGCCGTCCTTTCCGCGCTCAGTTCTGAATGCCGATGCACCAATACCGCGATTCCTGGCCCGCTACAGAATCTATATCCATGCCTTGCTGGCAACCGGCGCATCGAGCCGCGCCAGTTCGGCTTCGACATCGGCCATGGCACGGCTGAGTGCGGCTTCGTCGCGAGAGCGCACAACGATGTTCGCGCCGAAGCCGGTGGCGCGCTCGAACGGGTAGCAGCCGATAGCGACGTCCGGGTGGCGGGCCTGAACATCGGCCAGCGGGCCGCCGATGTCGCCCTCACCGGTATGCACCTCGATGGTGCGCGAGCGGACCGGCACACCGCCCTTCAGCTTGGGAGCGATCTCCTCCAGCATCGCCTGCATGATCTTCGGCACGCCGGCCATGACGAAGACGTTGCCGATGTGAATGCCGGGAGCGACAGACACAGCGTTGGCGATCATCTCTGCACCTTCGGGAAGCCTGGCCATGCGCATGCGGGCCTCGGTTGGCTCACGGCCGATCGTTGCAAAGAAATCCGTCAGCAGCTTAACGGCGCGCGGGTCGTGATCGATCGGCACACCAAAGGCAGCGGCCACCGCATCGGCGGTGATGTCGTCATGGGTCGGACCGATGCCGCCGGTGGTGAACACATAGGTGAAACGGCTTCGCATCGCATTGAGTGCGGCCACGATTTCCACCTGCTCATCGCTGACGACCCGGGCCTCCTTCAGGTCGATGCCGCGGGCGGTAAGAAAGTCGGCGATATGGCCCAGGTTCTTGTCCTTGGTGCGTCCTGAGAGGATTTCGTCGCCGATCAGCAGGACGGCGGCGGTTGGCGCGGTTGTATCGGTCACGGACGGCATCCTTTAGGTGTGTCGGGAGCAAACCCAGCAATTTCCCGTTTAAACAGCATGGACCCGGCCTGCAACACCCCTTGCGCGGCACCGGGCTGCAGCCTAGGGTCAAGGCCATGAAACTCACCGAGAATCTCGTCTCCGGCACCCTGATCAAACGCTACAAGCGGTTCCTCACCGATGTTGAACTGGACAATGGCGAAACCATCACCGCGTCGTGCCCCAACACCGGCTCCATGATGGGCCTGAAAGAGCCGGGCAACCGGGTGTGGCTGTCTGAAAGCGTCAATCCAAAGCGCAAATACAAGCACACGTGGGAAATGGTGGAAGTGTCCGTACACGGACAAAATGCCCTGGTCGGCATCAACACCGGGCGGCCCAACAAGATTGTTTCGGAGGCGATTTCGGCTGGACGGATTGCCGAACTCACCGGTTATGCCAGCCTGCGCAACGAAGTGAAATACGGCAAGAACAGCCGCATCGACATTCTGCTGGAGGACGACAGCAAGCCACCCTGCTATGTCGAGGTCAAGAACGTCACGCTGTTACGCGATAAGGGCCTGGCCGAATTCCCCGATGGGGTGACGGCCCGCGGCGCCAAACATTTGTCGGAAATGGCCGATATGGTGCGTGACGGGGCCCGAGCAGTGATGTTCTATCTTGCCCAACGTGGCGATGCCGAGCGCTTGACCTTTGCACGTGACATCGATCCGGCCTATCTAGACGCCTATAGGCAGGCCCGGGCTGCCGGTGTCGAAGCAGTCGCCTATGCTTGCGCGATGTCGCCGCAAGAGATTGCCATCGCGCACCCGTTGCCCATAGAGCTGGATTGAAACCGCCGGATACAATGCATGAGTTACATCGACGCCTCTGACGCACCGCTGACCAACACCGGCAAAATCAAGCTGCACGGCCCGGAAGCCTTCGCGGGAATGCGCAAGGCCGGGCAACTGACCGCCCGCGCACTCGACCTGATGGCCGAACATGTCCGCCCCGGCGTAACCACGGCGGAACTGGACCGCATTGCTTTGGAGTTTGCCCGTGATCACGATGCCGTGCCGGCGCCGCTGTACTACCGCGGCTATCCAAAGTCGATCTGCACCTCGCTCGATCATGTCGTTTGCCATGGCATTCCCAACGACAAACCGCTCAAGGACGGCCAGATCGTCAACATCGATATCACACTCATCGTTGACGGCTGGCATGGTGACTCAAGCCGCATGTATCCGGTCGGCCAGGTTCCCCGCAAGGCAGAGCGGCTGATCGAGGTCACTTACGAAAGCCTGATGCGCGGCGTCGCTGCCGCCAAGCCCGGCGCCACCACCGGCGATATCGGCCATGCTATCCAGAGTTACGCCGAGGCGCAGCGCTGTTCGGTGGTGCGCGACTTCTGCGGCCACGGCCTGGGCCAGCTGTTCCACGACGTGCCCAACATACTGCACTACGGCAGGCCCGGCGAAGGCACCGTGCTGCGCCCCGGCATGCTGTTCACCATCGAACCGATGATCAACCTCGGCCGGCCGCATGTGAAAATTCTGTCGGACGGCTGGACGGCGGTGACCCGCGACCGCTCGCTGTCGGCTCAGTTCGAACACTCGGTCGGCGTTACGGCGGACGCCTGCGAGATCTTCACAACCTCACCCGGCGGACTGCATCAGCCTCCGTACTCCGCCTCATAGATACCACGGTGGCGACGGGACAAGGCATGGGCGACGGCTTCAAGGAAATCACCACCAAGCCGCACTATGCCGGCCATCGCGACCGCCTGCGCGACCGGTTCATGACGGGTGGCGCCGACGCCATGCCGGACTACGAACTGTTGGAACTGGTGCTGTTCCGGGCCATCAAGCGGGCCGATACCAAACCGGTCGCCAAGGCGCTGGTCGCCCGTTTCGGCTCTTTCGGAGACGCCGTGAGCGCCGACCCGGCGCGCCTGATGGAGGTCAAGGGCGTCGGCAAGGCGGTGGTCATGGAACTCAAGCTGATCCAGGCAGCGGCCCTGCGGCTGTCGCGCTCCGAAGCGATGAACCGTCCCGTCCTGTCCTCATGGTCGAAACTGCTCGACTATTGCGGTGCTTCGATGGCCTACCTGCAAAAAGAACAGTTCCGCATACTGTTCATGGACCGCAAGAACGCCGTGATCGCCGATGAGGTGCAACACGAAGGCACTGTTGACCATACACCGGTCTACCCACGCGAAGTGATTAAGCGGGCGCTGGAACTGGGTGCCTCGGCGATCATTCTGGTGCACAATCACCCGTCCGGTGATGCAACGCCGTCGCGCGCCGACATCGAGATGACCAAACGCATTGTCGATGCCGCGGACAAGCTCAACATCGTCGTGCACGATCATATCATCATCGGACGGGAGCACCACGCCAGCTTCCGCGGCATGAAACTCATCTAGAGTATCAGGTTGCGGGGGGCGAGACGACGTGAACTTCATCCGACTGACCATCCGGCACTTCCGAGAAATCGGCCGCGACCATGGCGTCGTCATCGTCATTTGCACTCTGCTGCACCTGGTGACCAATGCGGCCTTTGCCAGCTTTGCGGTGTTTGCCGCACGGCTTCTGTATTTCGGACCCGGCGGCGATCTCCAGGCGTTCGGACTGATGTGCAATGCCCCCCTGACCGCATCCATGTCGGTGCTGATCACCACGGTCGCGCTGGAGGAAAAGACCCACCACAAGGTCATTGACCATCATTTCTTCTACAACTGGCTGATTGTGACGGTGCTGTTCGCATGGGCAAACGCTTATGCCTGGTTCACCAGCGAGTCGCTGAGCTGGCGGTTCAGCTACGGGGTCATTCACTATCCGCCGTTGACCGACTGGCTAAATCTGGAGGGCATTTACCGACGTATCCCGCTCGCCATCAATGTTGCGATCACGGCTGTCGCCTCTATTACCGTGCCGATCGTCGTCTTGCGTAAACAGCCCTTTCGCAATGCCGCATTCACGGCCATCGCCCTGGTTGCGACTGCAATCGCATTCTTTCTCATGCTCGATCGGTTCTACCGGCAGTTCATCGACGATCTCGACTTGTATCAGAACTGGTTGACGTTTCCCGGCTACAACCCGGTTGCCTTGAGTAGCGATCAGTTCCTGGTCGAACTCATGGCTCTGCCGGTTTCGCTTCCGGCTTGGATCGTGACCACACTGATCGCCGCGGCAGCCGTCCGCGCGGCGCTGGAAATGAACAATCCTGAGACGATGAAGGCCTGATCTGCGCGTTCAACACAAGGCACTCAAAGCAATGTGATGCTGATCGCCTTGACGCATAGGTCAGAGTCTGCAGAAATTGTGGGAGTTCCTGCATCCTTCTGAGAGAGAATTCACCATGAAGAGCACGATTCTTGCGGCAATTGCGATCACACTAGCCTTCTCAGCACCAGCCGTTTCCGGCGAAACCCCGGCCCCGGAAGGTGCAAAGGTCTACTTCATCAATCTGAAAGACGGCGACACCGTCAAGAACCCGGTCTACGTGCAATTCGGCCTGTCAGGCATGGGCGTGGCGCCGGCCGGTGTGGAGGACAAGGAAAACACCGGTCATCACCATCTGATCATCGACGAAAAGATCGAGGGCGAAGAGCTGAACGCACCGCTGCCGGCTGATGACAACCACAAGCACTTCGGCGGCGGACAGACCGAAGCCACCATCGAACTCGCGCCAGGCAAGCATACGCTGCAACTGCTGCTCGGTGATTGGTCGCACATCCCGCACAACCCGCCGGTGATGTCCGAACGGATCACCATTACGGTTGAGTAGTGAGCGATGCCGCTCGACGCATCGTGCTGGGCGGTGCACCGAACTGCGCCTTGAAAGCACGGGAAAACTGCGCCAGCGAGGAAAATCCGCAGGCAAGCCCCACATCGCGAACGCTCATTTGCGAGTATGTGAGCAGGCGTTCGGCGCGTTCCAGGCGCAGCTTAAGATAGAACTGCTTGGGCGTAGTGCCGAGCCGGGCACGGAACAGCCGTTCAAGCTGGCGCGGCGAAAGGCCGCCGATCTCGGCCAGGTCGCCGATCTGCAGTGTATCCTCGGTGTGGGTTTCCATGGCATCGATGATCGCCAGCAGACGCGGGTCGTTGACCTGATAACGGCTGCGCGCCGGCACGCGCGGTTCCTCGCCAGTTTCGACATAACGCGTATGGATCAGCTTGTCGGCAATCGCCGCACTGAGAGCTGAACCTTCGCGCCGGGCGATCCACTGCAGCATCATGTCAATCACCGATGCCCCGCCGGCGCAGGTCATTCGCCGCCGGTCCATCTCGTAAAGCGTATCGCAGACCTCAACCTCCGGAAAATCCTCGCGCATCGACGCGGTACATTCCCAGTGGCACGTTGCCCGGTGCCCATCGAGCACTCCGGCCGCCGCCATGATGAGCGGCGCCGACTCGATGGCGCACAACACACCCCCTGCCCCGGCCACCCGCCGAACTTCCGAAATGACAGCGCTTGAGACCGCCGCCTGCGGTTCATAGCTGGCGCACAGCACGGTCAGATCAGGTGCGCCAATATGCCGGAACGGCCCGGCGACCGAAACGGGGATATCGTTCGAAGCCGCCGCCGGCCGGCCGTCCGGCGACACAAAGGTCCAGGCATAGGTGCCGGGGCGCTCCAGATTGGCGACCCTGAGTGGCTCCAGCGCGCCGTTCAGCGAGATCATCGAAAACCCGGGGAACAACACAAAGGTGACGGTTTGCACGGCGTAAAAGCCCAAATTCATGACGAAAATTAGCAAATCGAATTTGCATTATCCGATCATGCTGCGCAATCGCATTTTTCCTTGAGGAAGGCACACGTCCATGAACCCCAAAGTCATCATCACTTGCGCTGTTACGGGTGCCGGCGACACCGTCGGCAAGCACCCGGCCATTCCGGTCACGCCCGAGCAGATTGCCAACGCAGCGCTCGAGGCCGCCTCGGCCGGCGCCGCCATCGTCCATTGCCACGTGCGCAATGAAGAAACCGGCAAGGGCAGCCGCGATGTAGCGCTCTATGCTGAGGTGATGGAGCGCATCCGCGCCAAGAACACCGATGTCATCATCAACTTCACCGCCGGCATGGGCGGCGACCTGATGGTCGGCGACGGCGAGACCCCGCGCGATTTCGACGAGGACAACACCGACCTCGTCGGCCCGATCGAGCGCCTGCTGCATGTCGATGAACTGCGCCCGGAGATATGCACCCTCGATTGCGGCTCGCTGAACTTCGGCGACAGCCATTCGGTGGTCATCCAGACCCCGATCCAGCTTCGCGAGCAGGCCAGGCTGATCCGCTCCTACGGCGTGAAGCCGGAAATGGAAATCTTCGACTCGGGCAATTTGTGGTTCGCCAAGCAGATGTGCGCCGAAGAGTTGATCGACGAACCGCCGATGTTCCAGCTCTGCCTCGGCATTCCCTGGGGCGCCCCGGTCAATACCCAAACCATGGCCTACATGGTCGGCGAACTGCCGTCGGACGCCGTGTGGGCCGGCTTCGGCATCGGCCGCTGGCAGATGCCGATGGTCGCCCAGGCCATCCTGCTCGGCGGCCATGTCCGCGTCGGACTTGAGGACAACCTGTATCTCGACAAGGGCGTCTATGCCTCCAACGCAACCCTGACAGAACGCGCCACCGAAATCATCCGCCTGCTCGGTGCACAAGTGGCGACGTCGGATGAAGCGCGCGACATTCTGGGGTTGAAACGCTCATGACCACGATCGAGACCATTGGCATCGCCGGCACCGGCGTCATCGGCGCCGGCTGGGCCTGCCGGATGCTAGGCGCCGGGCTGGATGTCATTGCGTTCGACCCGGCCGAAGGCGCCGAAGCCGCCATGCGCGACAAGATCGAGCGCGGCTGGTCGCATATGCTCAAGCTGATGGGCAAGGATAAGGTCGAGCGTGGCAAGCTGGTCTTCACCCATGATGTGAAAGAAATGGCACAACAAGCTGATTGGATTCAGGAAGCCGCGCCCGAACGCGAACACCTCAAGATCAGCCTGTTCAGGGACATCGATGCCGCCGCGCGGCCGGACGCAATCATCGCGTCGTCCTCTTCCGGCTTCCTGCCGACGCGTCTGCAGTCGGAATGCGCGCACCCCGAGCGGGTGATCATCGGCCATCCCTTCTACCCGGTCTATCTGCTGCCGTTGGTCGAAACGGTGGCCGGTGAAATGACCAGTGCTGAAACCATGGACCGTGCAGATGCCTTCTACCGCCGGATTGGCATGTTCCCCTTGCGGCTGAACAAGGAAATCGACGGCTACATCTGCGACCGCCTGCAGGAAGCCCTGTGGCGCGAGGCTCTGCACTGCCTCAACAAGGGCATCGGCACGACCGAAGACATCGACCGCGCGATCATCTATTCCGCCGGCCTGCGCTGGGCCATCATGGGCTCGTTCCTGCACTACCACCTGGCCGGCGGTGACGGCGGCATGCGGCACTTCATCTCGCAGTTCGACCCGACCCTGGAACTGCCGTGGACCGATCTGCCGTTCCCGAAATGGTCGGACGACCTGGCAAACAAGCTGATCGACGGCTGCGAGGCACAGGCCGGAGACGAGCCCGCCGCAAGCTGGGAAGCCCGCCGCAACGATTGCCTGATCGACATCATGATGGTCTTGAAAAAGCACAACATGGGCGTCGGCGAAGTACTGAACGGCAAGGTTTGAGGAGCAACACCCATGGATTTCGCACTGACCGAAGAACATCGCATGATCATGGAGACCACAAAGGCCTTCGTGGACAAGGAGATGAAGCCGCATGAGGATGAGATTGAGCGTACGGGTGTGATCCCGCCGGAAATCGTACCGAAATTGCGCAAAAAGGCCATCGAGGCAGGGCTGTTTGCCGCCAATCTGCCGGCAGAGGTCGGCGGCGCCGGACTCGATACGGTGTCCTGGGTGTGCTTTGAAAAGGAACTGTCGAAGACCAACTATGGCCTGCACTGGACGACCGTGTGCCGGCCCTCCAACGCCCTTCTGGCCTGCGAGGGCGAGCAGCGCGAAAAATACCTGTTTCCCTGCGTGCGCGGCGAAAAATCCGACTGCCTGGCGATGACCGAACCTGGCGCCGGCTCCGACCTGCGCGGCATGAAGGCGAGCGCCAAACAGGACGGCGACGACTGGGTGCTGAACGGCACCAAGCATTTCATCTCCTATGCCGACTGGGCCGACTTTGCCATCTGCTTCATGGCCTCGGGCGAGGAAGACACACCACGCGGCAAGAAGAAGCTGATCACCGCCTTCTTCGTCGACAAAGGCCACCCGGGCCTGACCATCCGCGACGGCTACAAGAACGTCGCCCACCGCGGTTTCAACAATTCCATCTTGGAATTTGACAACTGCCGGGTATCCAAGGACGCCGTGCTGGGCGAAGTGCACAAGGGATTTGATGTCGCCAACAACTGGCTTGGCCATACCCGCCTGCAGATTGCCGCCGGCTGCGTAGGACGCGCCGAAATCGCCATGGACCACTCGCTGCAGTGGGCTGTCGAGCGCGAGCAGTTCGGCCAGCAGATCGGCAAGTTCCAGGGCGTGTCGTTCAAGCTCGCCGACATGGCAACGCAGATGCGGGCCTCCTGGCTGCTGGCCCTGGAGACAGCCTGGAAATACGATCAGGGCACGGCGACCGATGCCGACCTCGCAATGGCCAAGCTGCACGCCACCGAGATGCTGCAGATGGTGTCCGACGAAGCCATCCAGATCCACGGCGGTATGGGGTTGATGGACGAACTGCCGCTTGAGCGTATCTGGCGCGATGCCCGCCTGGAGCGCATCTGGGAGGGTACCTCGGAAATCCAGCGCCACATCATTTCACGCAGCCTGCTGCGCCCGCTCGGTGGCTGAGATGCTGAAGCCTGCGCCGGCCAGACTGTCGCGCATGTTGCGGCCGCAAAGCATCGCCTTTGTCGGCGGCAGCCAGGTTGCCGGCGCCATTCGCGCCTGCCGCCGTGGCGGGTACACGGGCGAGATGTGGGTGGTCAACCCGATTGCCGGCGAGATCGAAGGTATTGCTTGTGTACCTTACATCGAAGACCTGCCGCAGGCCCCCGACGCCGCAGTGATCGGCCTGTCGGCGGAACGCAGCATCGAGGCCGTCAGGGCGCTGGCCAAGGCCGGCGCCGGCGGCTCGGTGGTGATGGTCTCCGGCTTTGCCGAGATGAAGGGCGACGGCACCGCCCGCCAAAGGGCTCTGGTCGAGGCCGCCGGCGACATGCCGATGATCGGGCCTAACTGCATGGGCGTGCTCAACCAGTTCGATGCCGCCGCCGTGTGGGGCGACGACAACCACATCGAACGCCCCGAAGGCAAGGCCGCGGCCATCGTCTCGCAGAGCGGCGCGCTGCTGATCGGCATTACCAATGTCGAACGGGCGTTTCCGCTCGGCTATGCGATTTCCACCGGCAACCAGGCGGTGATTGGCATGGCCGACTGCATCGAAGGCGTGCTGGCCGACGACAGGGTCAACGCCATCGGCCTGTATGTCGAAGGCTTGGACGACGGCGAGGCCATGGGCCGGGCCTGTCTGGCCGCCATGGCCAAGGGCGTGCCGGTGGTTGCGCTCAAGGGCGGCGACCAGGCGGCAGGCGCCGAAGTGGCGGTCAGCCACACCGCCTCCATGGTGGTCGAGCGCGACATGTGGGAAGCCTTCTGCACCCGCTACGGCGTCGTCGAGGTGACCTCGCCCAAGGCGTTGGTCGAAACCCTGAAGCTGCTCAGCATCGCCGGCATGCCGAAATCCAACCGGGTCAGCATACTGTCCTATTCCGGCGGCCTGAACGGCCTTGCGGCCACCCGCGCCGGGCCGCTCGGACTGAAGCTGCCGAACCCTGCTCCGGAGAACACGGCCAAACTGCGCGAGGTGTTGCCGGAAACGGTGGTCGTCGCCAACCCGATCGACCTCAACATCCCCTACCGCGCCAAGACCGGCATTTCCATGCAGGACACCACCGGCGTGGCCGATGCCATCGTTGCCTTTGCCGAGGGGGTCTCGGACCAGGTCGTATTCTTCATCGACGTTCCGCGCGGCGATGCCGCGGGACTGGACCGGGTGTGGTGCGATTCACTGGAAGCTCTGATCGAGGTACGCGAAAAACTCGGGCTGCCGGTGAGCGTCGCCGGCATTCTGCCGGAAGGACTTGAGGCCGGTTTCCGCGCCCACATGGCCCGCAACGGCATCGCTCCGCTGCTCGGCTTCGCCGAAACCATGGAGGCGCTGTCGGTGTCGGCAAAACTGGCTGCCATTCACGCTGCAAAGGACGAACACGGGGGGCCCGGACCGCTGTTCGAGGGCCATGGCTACGAAAAGGGCCACATCCTCGATGAAGCTGCATCCAAGCGGGCCCTGCAGGCTTTCGGCCTGATGACGCCGGACTTCGCCGCCGTCACGCTTGAGGACGCACCGGACGCTGCCGAAGAACTCGGCTACCCTGTCGCGCTAAAGGTGCTGAGCACGGCCATTGCCCACAAGGCCCGGGTGGGCGGCGTGCGGCTCAACCTGCACGACGCCGAAGAGGTGCGCCAGGCCGCCGGGCGCATGGCACGCGAAGTCGCCGAGGCCCCCGGCGGGCATGAGGTCGCCCGCGTGCTGGTGGAAAGAATGGTCGACGGCGTGGCCGCCGAAATCATCATCGGCATTAAGCGCCACCCTGCCCTCGGCATGGCGCTGATGATCGGCCTCGGCGGTGCTGCGGCTGAACAGATCGCCCGCTTCGAAACCCTGTTGCTGCCGCTTGAGGACCATGTGCTCGATGCAGCACTCGCCCGTCTCGGCCATCGCGATCACGCCGGCTTGCGGCGGGCGGCAAAGGCCGTTGCCGACTATGCCGGAGCCAATCAGGACCGTATCGTTTCGCTTGACGTCAATCCGGTCATCCTGACTGCAGCCGGCGAAGCGATGGCGGCCGATGCCCTGATCATCCTGGCCGGCGCGGAGGATTGAAGTCGTGGCGCTGGCGGATCAGGTGGGGTTGACCGGACCGGATTACGAGGTCGACATCGAACGCGGCAAGATCCGTGAGTTCGCCCGCGCCATGGCCGCGCCGCTGCCTGAGTTCGTCGAGGGCCGCCACCCCATTGTCCCGGCGACGTTTCCTGTGTCGCTGCCCTACACCTGGGGCTACACGCTGGAACGCCCGCGCGGCACGGTGTTCGCCGGGGTCGAGCACGATCTGACCGTGTCGTTGCATGCCGAGGAAAGCTTCGTCTTCCACGGGCCCCCGCCGCGCGCCGGCGACCGCCTGACCGCCCGCCCGAGCCTGGAAAGTGTCAAGGAAAAGCAGGGCGGCAGCGGCGGCACGCTGACATTTCTGACTGTGCTGACCGAATACCGCGACGTGGCAGACCTGGTGAGGATTGAGCAACGCTCGGTCAGTGTCACGACCTCGCAAGCTCCCGGCGGCGGTGGCTGGGATGTGGAACTACCGGACTACCAGCCAAGCTATACAGAGTTGGAGCGCCAAAGCCCATTTGCCACCATAGTCCGCGCCGGCTGGGCGTCGCTGGCCGACGGCCATGGTCCTGGTCCAATTGAGGCCGGACCGCTGTTGCAGCACGACATCGTGCGCTTTCAGGGCGTCGTCGGCGAAGACGACCCGCTGCATTACGACACCGCCTGGGCGAAGGAACAGGATTACCCGTCGACCTTCGGCCTCGGCATGTATCAGGCCAGCCTGATGGCTTCCTATGCCGCCCACTGGCTGCCGCCCGAGACGGTGCGCGCCTACAGGATACGTTTCCGCGATATGACCTGGCCGGGCGATGAACTGGCCTATGCCGGAACTGTGCTAAGCAAGGACGAGATCACCGGGCGGGCCGAGGTGCATCTGACCTGCGCCCGCAAAACGGGCGGCCTCGTCACTGAAAGCTGGATGACCTGCGATTTCTCAGACTGCCAAGGGAGCTGACCGATGACCGACGAACCGATCAAAGTGAACATCCGAGACCGCGTGATGGAGGTCACGATGGACCGGCCCAAGGCCAACGCCATCGACGCCGCCACCAGCCGCATCATGGGCGAACACTTTTCCCGTCTGCGCGACGATCCCGAGCTTCGCGCCGGCATTCTGACCGCGGCGGGCGAGAAATTCTTCTGCCCAGGCTGGGACCTGAAAGCCGCAGCTGAGGGCGAAGCGCCCGACAGCGACTATGGCGTCGGCGGCTTCGGCGGCCTGCAGGAACTGCCGGACATGCACAAAGCGGTGGTCGCGGCAGTGAACGGCCTGGCCTATGGCGGCGGTTTCGAGATCATGATCTCCTGCGACATCATCATCGCCGCCGAACATGCCACCTTCTGCCTGCCGGAATTGCGCTCCGGCATCATCGCCGATGCCGCCACCATCAAGCTGCCGCGCCGCATTCCCTATCATGTCGCCGTCGAAATGCTGATGACCGGCCGCGTCGTCGACGCCGAGGAGGCCAAGCACTGGGGCATCATCAACGAGATCGTTCCGGCCGACACACTGATGGAGCGCGCCCGCCAGGTCGCCGACCTGCTCGCCGACGGTCCGCCGCTGGTCTATGCCGCCATCAAGGAAACCATGGAAAAGACCATGCACCTGCCGGAAAAGGAAGCCCTCGGCATCCTGATGAAGCGTGGCCTGCCGACCATCGAAACGCTCTACGGCTCCGAAGACCAACTGGAAGGCGCCCGCGCCTTCGCTGAGAAACGCAAACCCGTGTGGAAGGGGCGGTAAGCCTCGGGCAACAGCCAGTTCGATTGTCATTCCGGAAAATCCGCCAGGATTTATTCGAAACCTCTGGACACTACAATCGCCTGCCAGAGATCCCGGCTCGCGCTTTGCTTGGCCGGGATGACAGTTCAAATCCGGAAGTTCTCAACTGCACTTCCTCGGCCCCTGCATGCCTCTTGCACATCCTCCTGCCATCTTCGCCAGCATCAACAGCTGACGAGGAGATCCCTGAATGTCGCGACGTGCGTTTCTCAAGACGATGGGTCGGGTCGCGCTGGCCACCCCGGCGCTCACCACCTATGCCTTTGCCATCGAACCAGGCATGCGCTTCAAGCTGGCACATTACTTCCCCGAGCCGGCGAACTGGCCGGATGACCTTCACTTACGCATTGCCGTTCTGACCGACCTGCACATGGGCGCCCCGCACATGCCGCTGGAACGGCTTGATGCGATCATCGAGCTGGTCAATGCGCAAAAGCCCGATCTGGTGGTGCTGCTCGGCGACTACGCCGCCAGCCACAGGTTCGTCACCAAACCGGTCAGCTTTGCAGCCACCGCCCGCGCCTGTTCCCGTCTCAGGGCACCGCTAGGCCGTTTCGCGATCATGGGCAACCACGACTGGTGGGCCGACGCCCGCGCTCAGAAGCACCGCCGCGGACCCACCGAAGCCCATATGGCATTCGAGGACGCCGGCGTACCGGTGCTGGAAAACGATGCCTTCAGGATCGCCAGGGATGGAAGGGCGTTCTGGCTCGCCGGGCTGGGCGACCAGTATGCCTTTAGAACCCGCAAGGCCGGACGCACCGGCGTCGATGACCTGCCGCGCACCCTGTCGTCCATCGACGACGACGCCCCGGCCATCCTGCTGGCCCACGAACCGGATATCTTCCCCAAGGTGCCCGACCGCTTCGCGCTGACACTGGCCGGCCACACCCATGGCGGCCAGGTGCGCATGGCCGGCTACTCTCCCGTCGTGCCGTCGAAATACGGCAACCGCTACGCCTATGGCCACATCGTCGAGGATGGCCACCACATGATCGTCTGCGCCGGCCTCGGCTGCTCGCGGCTTCCGGTCCGCCTCGGCGCCCCGCCGGAAGTAGCGATGGTGAGCCTCGGGCCCCCGACCACCGACCGCACCCGCCCGCCGCGGGAACCCGAATCTGCGATAGCATGACGGTTCACCGATCCAAGGCGACCCTACCTGCGTAGATATTGCAGGATGCACTGTCCGGCCTTCGAACAATCCGATCCGGGCACTGGCGTGTATCCCTGCAAGCGTCTATAGATGATCTCCTGCGTTCGGCAGGCAAGGGCAGCGTGCGCGCCAACGGTACAGAGAAGTGGACCCATGAAGAGCGTTTTGAGCTACACCTCGGTTTTCAGCCTTTTCATGATCTGGTCCGCCGGTCCGCTGAGTGCAGCAGATGCTCCCGCCGACCACCAGTCGCCCGTATACGGCATCCAGGTCGAACTCGGCGTCGGCGCCGTCGTCGATCCCAAGTATGAAGGCGCCGACGACTACGATGTTTCGCCGTTTCCGGTCATCAGGCTCGAACAACTGACGCTCGACAGCCTGTCCATCGGTGGCGAACGGGCCCTGGGCCTGTCGCTTCGGCCGTCGTTCCGGTTTATCGGCAAGCGCAAATCCTCACAGGTCGACGGCCTCACCGGCCTGCCGGGCATCGACACCGCCGTCGAGTTGGGCATGGGCCTCATCTATGAACAGGAACACTGGCGCGTCTTCGGCAACATCCGCCACGGTGTCACCGGCCACGACGGCCTGGTCGGTGAGCTGGGCGCCGACCTGATCTATCGGCCCGACACCGAATGGACGATTTCCCTTGGCCCCAGGCTGTCGTTTGCCGACGAGACCTACACCGACAAATACTTCGGCGTCCCGGCCGGCATCGCCGGAGCCGCGGCATACAATCCCGACGGCGGGCTGAAATCGGCAGGCATCGAGGCTCTGGCGCGCTACCAGGTCACCCCGGCCTGGGCGGTTGAGGGCACTTTCGGCTGGATGCGGCTGGTTGGCGATGCGGCGGATTCGCCGATTACCCGGGCAGGCGACGACGATCAGTTCATCGGCCGCATCGGCATCATGCGCCGCTTCAGCTTCGGCTACTGACCAGAAATTACGCTGACGTTAAGGTAAGTTGCTGTTTCTATTGAATTCCACTATACACCGGCACTACATTGGCTCAATCGTCCCCACGGCACCCGGGAGATCCGCACCCAGGTCGCTCTGGAGGACGCAGCTGCGCATGCCCGGAGGCCCCCATGTCTGACGCCGAGTTGTCTTTCCGCCAGAAATACATCACCAAACCGTTGCTGAATTGGGTGCGCGGCGTCTTGCCGACCATGTCGGACACCGAGCGCGAAGCTCTGGCTGCCGGCACCATCTGGTGGGATGCCGAACTGATGCGCGGCAATCCGGATTTCTCCAAACTCCTGTCGACCCCGGTCTACAAGCTGAGCGCCGAGGAGCAGGCCTTCCTCGACGGACCGTGCGAAGAGCTCTGCAGGATGATCGACGACTGGCAGATCACCTTTGAGGAACGCGACATTCCCGCCCACATCTGGGATTTCGTCAAGAAGGAAGGCTTTCTCGGCCTGATCATCCCCAAGGAGTATGGCGGCAAGGGCTTTTCCGCCTCCGCCAACTCAGCGATCGTCATGAAGATCGCCAGCCGCGGACCGTCCGCGGCCGTGGCCGTCATCGTGCCCAACTCGCTCGGCCCCGGCGAACTTTTGATGATGTTCGGCACCGAAGACCAGAAGAACCACTACCTGCCCCGCCTCGCCGATGGCCGCGATGTGCCGGCCTTTGGCCTGACCAGCGTCGATGCCGGCTCCGATGCCGCCTCGATGACCGATGTCGGCGTGGTCTGCTACAAGACCATCAACGGCAAAAAGACGCTCGGCATGCGGGTCAACTGGGCCAAGCGCTACATTTCGCTCGGACCGATCTGCTCGGTACTGGGCCTGGCTTTCAAACTCACAGACCCGGACGGCATTCTGGGCGATACCGAAGACCTCGGCATCACCCTGGCGCTCGTGCCGACCGATGCCAAGGGCGTCGACATCGGCCGCCGTCACTACCCGGGCATGCAAGCCTTCCCGAACGGCCCCAACTACGGCAAGGACGTGTTCATGCCGATGGACTGGATCATCGGCGGCCAGGAGCGCATCGGCGAGGGCTGGAAGATGCTGGTGACGGCGCTCGCCGCCGGGCGCGGCATCATGCTGCCGGCCATGTCGGTCTCCGGCATGAAGACCGCGGCGTTCTCCACCGGCGCCTACGGCCGCATTCGCGAGCAGTTCAACCTGCCTGTGTCGCGTTTCGAGGGCATCCAGGAGGTGACCGCCCGCATCGCCGGCGACACCTACCGCATGGACGCCGCCCGCCGGCTCACCCTGCAGGCCCTCGACATGGGCGAAAAGCCCGCTGTCGTCTCGGCCATCATGAAGTACCACGCCACCGAGGCCATGCGCACCGCCATCAACGATGCCATGGACGTGCACTCCGGCAAGGCAGTGATCGACGGTCCGAAGAACTATCTGTCATCAGCCTATCGCGCCATCCCGATCGCCATCACGGTCGAAGGTGCCAACATCATGACCCGTTCGCTGATGATCTACGGCCAGGGCTCGATCCGCTGCCATCCGTTCATCCAGCGCGAGATCGAAATCGCCCAGGACGACGATCACAACCGGGCGCTTGAAGACTTCGACGCCGTGCTGTTCAAGCACGTCGCCTACACATTGAAGAACATGGGCCGGGGGATTGGCCACGCCTGGACGTTTGGACTGCTGGCATCCGCACCGGTCGACGGTGAGGCCGCGCGCCACTACAAGCAGATCAAGCGCCTGTCGGCAGCACTGGCGCTGACCAGTGAGGCCGCCATGGTCACCATGGGCGGTGCGCTGAAGCGCAAGGAGATGATCTCTGCCCGCCTCGGCGACGTCATCTCGCATCTGTACCTGACGAGCGCTGTACTCAAGCGCTTCGAGGACACCGGCCGGCCGCCGGAGGACGCCCCGCTCATGCATTATGCCGCGCAGGACAGCCTGCACAAGGCCGAGACGGCGCTGAACGAGGTGATCGCCAACTTCCCCATGCGCATCGTCGGCTGGAAGCTGCGCTTTGCCCTGCAACCGTTCGGTGTTCGCTGCAAGCGTCCGAGCGACCGGTTGGCGACCAAGGCCTCCAACGCCATCTCCGAACCGACCGCCGCCCGCGACCGCCTGAGCGAAGGCATTTATGTTGCCGACGACATCGAACTGGGCCGCCTCGACAAGGCTTTCCGCATGATGGTCGAGCTTGAGCCGGTCAAGCAGAAGATGCGCAAGGCCCGCGTGCGCACCGCTGACGAAGCCGAAGCCGAAGGGATCATCTCAGGCAACGAAGCCGCGGCCATGCGCGAGGCCCTGTCGCTGGTGCGCGAGGTTTCTATGGTCGACGATTTTGCTCCGGAGGAACTACTCGGCAAACCGGCGGCAAAGCCGGCGAGAAAACGTAGTAAGGCGGCCTGAACCCAGGCGCTTTGCCGTTCAATACAGACTGTCCTATGCTGCAGGCACGCAAGGCCGAGCAACAGGCTTAACCACAACGTTTGAGGGGGCCATCAATGGCAACTGCTGCAAGAAAAACCCCGGTGCGCAAGCCCGCAGCCGCACGCGCCCGCAGGCTCGAGACCAAGGGCCGCCCGGTCTACATCGTCGACGGCGCCCGCACCCCGTTCCTCAAGGCCGGCAACAAGCCGGGGCCGTTCACGCCGGTCGATCTGGCGGTGCAGGCCGGCCGGCCCCTGCTCGCCCGCCAGCCGTTTGACCCGGGCGAGATCGACGACATCATCCTCGGCTGCGTCAACGTCCACACCGATGAGGTGAACCCGGGCCGCGTCGCTGGCCTGCGCCTAGGCTGCGGCTCGCAGGTGCCCGGCTGGACCGTGCAGCGCAACTGCGCCTCGGGCCAGCAGTCGATCGACACCACCTGGCGCTACATAGCCGCCGGCCATGCCGACCTGATCCTCGCCGGTGGTGCTGAGGCCCTATCGCACGCCCCGATGCTGTTCTCCGAAAAGGCCGCCGGCTGGTTCGGCGAGTTCTTCACCGCCAAGACGACAGGGCAGAAGCTCGCCGCCGTCCAGAAGTTCAAAGCGGCGCACCTCAAGCCGTCGCTGTCGATCCTGCGCGGCCTGACCGATCCTGTGGTTAAGCTCAACATGGGCCAGACGGCGGAAATTCTCGCCCACCGCTTCAATATCTCACGCGCCGAGGCCGATGCCTTCGCCGTACAGAGCCACAAGCGTCTAGCCGAGGCCACCGAGCAGAACCGCATCGAGGAGATGCATTCTATCATTGATGACCGCGGCACGGTTTACGACCACGACACCGGCGTGCGGCCTGACAATTCAGTCGAGCAGCTGGCCAAGCTCAACCCGGCATTTGAGCGCCCGTTCGGCAAGGTGACCGCCGGCAATTCCTCACAGATCACCGACGGCGCCTGTTGGACCATCCTGGCCAGCGAGGATGCGGTGAAAAAGTACCGCCTGAAGCCGATGGCCCGCATCATCGATTGTGACTGGGGTTCATGTGATCCATCTGTCATGGGGCTCGGGCCGGTGCTGTCGTCCACCAAAGTGATGCAAAAGTTCGGCCTGACCCTGAAGGACATCGGCGCCTGGGAGATCAATGAGGCGTTTGCCGCCCAGGTACTGGCCTGCCTGAAGGGCTGGCAGGAAAGGGATTTCAGCCAGAACGTGCTCGGACTGGACGAGCCGTGGGGCGAACTCGATCAGGATATCCTGAACGTCGACGGCGGCGCGATCAGCCTCGGCCACCCGGTCGGCACCTCAGGCAATCGCATCACGCTGCATGTCATCCATGTTATGCGCCGGCTTGGCGCGCGGCTGGGAATTGCCACCGAGTGTATCGGCGGCGGTATGGGCGGCGCCATGCTGCTGGAAATTGTGTAGGGGGCCCCGGACCATGACATCGACCAATCAACTCACCGCCAACAACCTCGACGACCTGACCCGCGCCCGGTTCACCTTGAGCACATCGCCCGATGACAACCTGCACGACACCGCACAAGGACGTTCGCCGCTGAAGTACATGAGCCGCCACACGGACGCCAACGGCATCGACTGGCTCCTGCTCGACAATCCCGACCAGAGCGCCAACACCCTGTCACGCGAATTCATGGTCGAGCTGAACAATGTGCTGGAGGGTCTGCTCAAGGAGCAGCCCAAGGGCCTGATCATCCGCTCCACCAAGCCGAGCGGTTTCATTGCCGGAGCCGAGATCTCCGAATTCAAGGACATGATCGTCGAGGCCGAAATCCGCGAAAAGATCAATGAAGGCCTTGAGGTGCTCGACAAGCTGGCCGCCCTGCCCTTCCCCACCGTCGCCCTGATCCACGGCTTCTGCCTCGGCGGCGGGCTGGAACTGGCGCTGGCTTGCAAGTACCGCATCTGCCGCGAGGATTCGAAACTCGGCTTCCCGGAAGTGATGCTCGGCCTGCACCCGGGCCTGGCCGGCACCTGGCGTTCGCTGAAGGTGATGCCGCCGGTCGAGGCGATGACCGCCATGCTGACCGGCAAGACCGTCATCGGCAAGAAGGCCAAGCGCCTCGGCCTGGTCGATGCCGCCGTGCCGGAACGCCATTTCGCCGAGGCTGCGCTGTGGGCCGTCAACGGCAAACTGAAAAAGCAGAAGCCGGCCGACGATTTCAAATCGAAGGCCATGACCTTTGGCCCGGTACGCTCGATGATCGCCGGGCAGATGGAAAAGAAGACCGCCACCAAGGCGCGCCGCGACCACTATCCCGCACCCTACGCGATGATCGACCTGTGGCGCGAACACGGCGACGACCTGAAGGCCATGCGCGAGGCGGAAACTTACTCGTTCGCCCGCCTGATGACCTCGCCCGCCTCGCGCAATCTGGTGCGCGCCTTTTTCCTGCGCGAGAAACTGAAAGGCTACGCCAAGGGCACCGGGCACGGCATCGACCATGTCCACGTCATCGGCGCCGGCGTCATGGGCGGCGACATCGCCGCGGTCTGCGCCAAGGAGGGTTTCAAGGTCACCCTGCAGGACCGAGACATAAAGTACATCGCCCCGGCTATCAAGCGCGCGGCGGAATACTACAAGAAACGTATCTATTCCGACGGCGAGCGCATGGCCGCCATGGACCGCCTGATGCCCGATGTCGCCGGCGACGGACTGGCCAAGGCCGACCTGATCATCGAAGTCGTGCCGGAGAACCCGGACATCAAGCGCGCCGTGTACGCCGACTGCGAAAAACGCATGAAGCGCACCGCGATCCTCGCCACCAACACATCGTCGATCCTGCTGGAAACCCTGCGCGACGGACTGAAGGCGCCGAAACGTTTCTGCGGCATCCACTTCTTCAACCCCGTGGCGATGATGCCGCTGGTCGAAGTGGTGACGCATGACACGCTCGACAAGAAGGTCCAGGCCCGCGTCACCGCCTTCGTCGACGCCATCGGCAAGCTGCCGCTGCCGGTCAAGTCGGCGCCCGGCTTCCTGGTCAACCGGGCACTGATCCCCTACTCCATCGAAGCCTTCCTGATGCACTCCGAGGGCATTCGCCCCGAAGAGATCGACCGCGTGGCGGAAGACTTCGGTATGCCCATGGGGCCGATGGAAATGGCCGATGTCGTCGGACTCGACGTCGGCATGCATGTCGCCGAGGTGTTGCGCCGCGATCTCGACCCCGGCATGCCGGAAATCCCGGACTGGCTCAAGAAAATGGTCGATGCGGGCAACCTCGGCAAAAAGACCGGCAAGGGCATCTACAAATGGGAAGGCGGCAAGCCGCAAAAGGCCGACATCGATACCCCGCCCGATGCCGCGCTGACCGACCGGCTGATGCTGCCGCTGCTCAACACCCTGGCCGACTGCATGGCCGACGGCATCGTCGAGGACACCGACGCCGCCGATGCCGGCATGATCTTTGCCACCGGCTTCGCCCCCTTCCGCGGCGGCCCGCTGAATTACGCAAAGACCCGCGGTGTGGATGATGTAGTTAAGGCACTGGACGCCCTCGCCGCCCAACACGGCGACCGCTTCAAACCGTCCAGGGGCTGGAGCCTGATCAAGTAATGGCCGGAGAGGATGTGAAACCGCACGGCACACTCACAATGCGCGTCCAGGCGATGCCGGCCGATGCCAATGCCGCCGGCGATGTGTTTGGCGGCTGGGTGGTGGCCCAGATGGACCTCGCCGCCGGCATGCGATCGTCCGAAGAGGCCCAGGGCCGCGTGGTGACGGCAGCCATCAACACCCTGGCGTTCAAGAAACCGGTCAAGATCGGCGATGTGCTGGAGGTCTACACCGAGGTCAACAAGACCGGCCGCACATCCATAACACTGGCCGTCGAAGCCTGGGCCCGGCGATATCTCACGGCAGACAAGGTCAAAGTCACCGAGGCCAGCTTTGTGATGGTGGCCGTTGATGCCGAGGGCGCGCCCCGACCATTGCCGCGCACGTGATCAGATTCCATCGACAATAGCGCTGGCGGCCTTCAACAGAAATCGGGCTATTCGTTTCGGAGTTCGTGACAGCTTCCCGGCCCTGTTCAGCCGTCGCCAGTACAGCGCCATGAACACAACGGCCGCATACCCGACAGAAGCCAGGATCGCAACAATGATGACCGAACCGGCAAGAAAGATGAGCCAGGCCGGAACACCGCCTGGCTGTGCAAGCTCGGCAATGCCCGTTTGCAGCGCATGCACCGCCATTCCGGTGACGAACATTGCACCGACCACGTATACGAATACGCTAAATGAAAACCACAAAAACAGCCATTGGTTCAAATATCTCATCGTAATGCCCTATTCAGTCTCGTAGTACCGGATATGATTTCACAGAGCGCGTACTTCAATGCACTTGTGAAATTCGGCGTCGAAGAAGGTTAACTTCTACTAAGTTAGAGCATTGCATCAGGCAAATCGGCATGAGCTCGTGCGACGAGGCGCGGAGCGCGGCGGTATCCGACACAAGCGGCCCACCGCCTGACCACAACCTGGGGTAAGTATTGTGGTGCCTAAAGAAAAGAGTTAGACTTGACGTTCAAGTGAACTTCCTTGAATTGAGACATGCCGGAGCTTTCGCTGACATCTTTTGTAGCTGTGGCGGCCGTCTATCTGGTCGCGATCAACCTGATAGGCTTCGGGGTGTTTGCGCTCGACAAACGACGTGCCTGCAATCGGGAGTGGCGGATCAAGGAAAAGACCCTTCTGCGGCTGGCCGCATCGGGTGCGACCGTCGGGTTCGTCGTCGGCCAAAAACTTCTGCGCCACAAGACCCGCAAGGAACCGTTCAAGACCTACCTGCAGATCATCATTGTTGTGCAGCTCGCGACCTTGGCCCTCATCAGCATTCCAGCCGGCCAGGAGATCGCCGAGTCGTTCTTCTGGGATATGTTTGCGTCGAGGAAAGTCTGACAGCTATCGTCCGTTAAGACTTGCACATCGCCTCGTAACCCGCTTTGCCGGTCATTCCACCCGCACACCCGCTTCGGCCCAGCGCCCCCGCATGGCATTTAGAGAACCGCCAACGTCTATTGCACGGCAGGCGTGTTCGATGACGGTAACGTTGAGGCCAAGGCGGCGGGCATCGAGTGCGGATAAGCCGACGCAGAAATCGGTCGCCAGGCCGCACATGGTGACCGTCCTGATTCCGCGTTCGGAGAAGTAGCCGCCAAGACCCGTAGGGGTGGACTGATCATTCTCGAAGAACGCCGAATAGGAATCAATGTGAGGGCGGAAGCCTTTCCGGATGACCAGTTCCGCCCTGGTCCAGTTCAGATCACTGTGGAACTCCGCCCCGGTTGTCCCCTGCACACAATGGTCGGGCCACAGGGTCTGGGGTCCATAGGGCATGTCAACGGTTTCCAGAGGTGCTTTGCCGGGATGCCCCGAGGCGAACGAGGAGTGGTCCGCCGGGTGCCAGTCCTGGGTGAGAACAACATGCTCGTGTGCCGCGATCAGGCGGTTGATCACCGGGACCACGGCTTCACCGTCCGGCACGGCCAGGGCACCACCGGAACAGAAGTCGTTCTGCACGTCTATGACGATTAAAGCGTTGTCTGCCATGAGGTCCCCCTACTCCGCCGCCGGTTTTTCCGCGAGCGTCTTGAGGTGTGCTAGACCTTCCTCATAGTCCTTACCGATCCAGCCGTCGAACATCAGTCCCATCCAGCGCATGAACGGGTTGTTGCCCAGGTCAGTCTTGAAACCCCAGGTGATCCTGGTGCCGCCATCGAAGCCTTCGAGATCGAAGGTCGCGGTCGCCGTGCCCATCTCGCCGAAGTCCAGCGCCGTCTCGACGTGTGACGGCGGGGTACTCTCGACGATCTCCTGGGTGCCCGAACCGACGTCGTCCTTGTCGCTCTGCCAGGCAACCTTCTGGCCAACCCCGCTGTCAGGACCGCTGTAGGTCTGTTGCATGTCCGGATCGCGCTTGGCCCACGGGCTCCATTCGTCGAATTTTCTCAGGTCGTTGACGTAGCCAAAGACCTTGTCAGGAGGCGCGTTAATGGCGATATCGCGTGACACCGCGACCTCGCGCGGCAGAAAGAAACCCACCACCGCAAAGGCAACGACGAGCGTGATGATGGCGATAACGATGTTCTTGAGCAACCGCATCCTGAACCTCTCCGATGTTCATATCCGCTTATCGCATAACCTGCGCTGGTGACAAGATTGAGATGACCCTCAAGCGCCGCCACGCCTGGAGACGGCCAGTGCTGCGATCGCGCAGGCCGCAGCCACCCAGAAGGCGGCTGTGTAGTCGCTACTGATATCGAACACGACACCGCCGAACCAGGGGCCGGCGAGACCGGCCGCGCCCCAGGCAGTGAAGATGCGCCCGAATGCAGCGAGTGACACCTCCCGCGAAAAGACATTCGCCGAGATGACCGGGATGACGGTGATCAGCGCGCCATAGGCAACGCCGATCAGCGACAGCCCGGCAATGGCGGATACGGGACCGGCACTCACCGCCATCAGCAGCATGGCCGATGCGACGCCAGCAAGGCTGACGCGCAACATGCGGCCCGGCGACCACCGGTCGGCCAGCCAGCCGCAGCCGATGCTGCCAACAGCGCTGCCGGCGGATATCAGCATGGCGCCGATGGTCTTTTGCGCCAGCGTGCCGCCGGTGGCCGAAACGATGGGAGCGGCATGGCCCAGCGCCATCATTCCGGCCAGAACGCCCAGGAAGTAGACCACCCACAGGCGCGCAATCTGCGGTCTGATGGCGGTCAGGTCCTTTGTTGGTACCGCCGATTTCGCTGTCGGCTGCGGCCCGCTGCGAAACAACGCGGCGGATATCAGCGCTGCCATGAAAATCATGCCGGCGAGAACATGGAGCCCGCTCGCATAGGTCTGTGGCGTTGCCCAAATCGCAAACACTCTGGAGAATACGATGGCACCGGCACAATAGGCCGCGGTCGCCAAACCCAGACATACCCCTCGGCGCTCCGGACAGGCCAACCCGGCCCGTTCGATTGACAGGGCATAGCCAATGCCGTTGGCAAAACCGAACAGCAGCCCAAAACCGGCAAACGCCATCCACAACCGGTCACCCAGCCCGATCAGCAACAGCCCGGCAACGCTCCCCACACCACACAGCAGCGCGGCGCGGCTGGCCCCCACCCGGCCGAACAGGTCAGAGGAAACATAAACACCGGCGACCAGCGACAGTGTTGCCAGCGAGTAGATGAAGGCGACGCTCGAACGCTGTGCGCCAAGCGCAAGCTCCAGAGGTTCGACAAGTACCGAAAAGCTGTGCAGGGAGCCAAGTACGAAGGCAATCAGGACCGCGCCGGCAAGAGTGCGCCCGCTGATCGACTTTACCTGCGACGCCAATCAGAAAATTCCATCCAGATTCAAGTGGATAGATGGCAGGTTGATGCCTTCCACGAGCTGCGGCATGAAAATCGCCGACAGCACGTAGGCCGCGAACAGAATGAATCCGATCCAGAACACCATCTTCAGTCCGTCTTCCATCGCCGTACCCTACACATCCGCACCCCGGATTGACGTAAGGTAGCACAAAAACACAACCGTCGCGACCTGCCGGCAGCGCCTAGGGTCCTGACCCTAGCGGACAACGAACGGATCGGCGATCGGCTCATCAGACGTGTTGATCCACACCGACTTGGTGCGGGTGTAGTCGAAGATCGAATCCATACCGGCCTCGCGGCCATGGCCGGTCAGCTTGTTGCCGCCGAACGGCACGATGGGCGAGACAACCCGGTAGGTGTTGACCCATACGATGCCGCACCTGAGCTTGCGGATCAGCCGGTGGGCCCGAGACAGATTGGTCGTGAACACGCCCGAGGCAAAGCCGTATTTGGTGTCGTTGGCCAGCCGCACCGCTTCGTCCTCGTCGTTGAACTTGAGAACCGACAGGACCGGGCCGAAACACTCCTCGGCAACGCTGCGGACGTCCGGTGACGGGGCGAGGATGATGGTCGGCTCGAAGTAGTTGCCGGCCTCGAACCCCTTTGGCGTACCGCCGCCGGCGGCAATGGTCGCACCGGCCGCAACGCTGTCAGCGACGATAGACTCGATATTGGCTTTCTGGCGCGCAGTGGCCAATGGACCGACTTCGGTTTCCATGTCAAGCGGCGCACCGATCTTGATCTTCGGCGCCCGCTCAACCAGCCGGGCAACGAAATCGTCATGGATGTCTTCGTGCAGCAAGAGACGCGAGCCGGCGACGCACGACTGCCCGGTGGCGCCGAAGATGCCGGCAACGACGCCGTTGGCAGCGCTTTCCAGATCGGCATCGGGAAACACCAGAACCGGCGACTTTCCGCCCAGTTCGAGCGTCGTCAGGGCGAAGTTTTCCGCCGTGTTGCGGATCACATGGCGGGCCGTCTCGGGACCGCCAGTGAAGGCAACACGCGAAACGTGCTCATGCGCCGTCAGCACCGCGCCGCATTCCGGGCCGAAACCGGTGATCACGTTGATTACGCCCTTCGGGAAACCGGCTTCATGCACCAGCTTGGCAAAGTGCAGGATCGGCGCCGGGCCGTCCTCAGACGCCTTGACGACTATCGTATTGCCGGCCGCCAGCGCCGGGCCGAGCTTGACGGCGGTGAGGAACAGTTGCGAGTTCCACGGCACCACGGCTGCGACGACACCGAGTGGTTCGCGCCGGGTATAGGTTTCCAGCGTCGGCTTGTCGGCATTGAACGTGGCACCCTCGATCTTGTCGGCAAGACCAGCGTAATAGCGGAAATATTCCCCTGCATAAGCCGTTGTCGACGACGTTTCGCGGATGATCTTGCCGGTATCGCGGGTTTCCAGATTGGCCATGACCTGGGCATCGCGCACCACCAGCTCGCCGAGCTTGCCGATGAGCTTGCCGCGCGCGGTGGCGGTGAGCGTCGGCCATTCGCCCTCGTTGAAGGCACGCCAGGCGGCCTTTACCGCCCGGTCGGTATCGCCCATGGTCGCCGCAGGCATGACCGCCCAGGCCTCGTCCGTCGAAGGATCGCGGCTGTCGAAAGAGGAACCGCCCTCGGCATCGCAGAATTCGCCGTCGATATAGAGTTGAAATTTTTCCATGACGTCCTCCTCTAACTCTTCTCGAGTTCGGTGTTCGAGGAAATGCCCATTTCCTCCATGTCGAGATAGCGATTGCCGATGCGCGGATGCGCCCGGCCAGATGCCGCCCCGCCGAGCGCCACAACAATCTCATCGGGCGCCGGGGCATCCTCGATGGTGAAACTCATCGTCAGATAGTGCGACCGCAGTCCCTCGTCGTTTTTGTGCATCATTGGGATTTGGATCGACGTGCCGGCCCCGGCCCGGCGGTTGGTGAACGACAGATAGGACGTGCCGCCGACCGCGTCCCGGAACCGGTTGCCGAAACGCAGTGTGTGGATGAAACCCGAGGCATGCTCGATTTCCCCGTTGACGCCGACGACCGCGGCCTTGCCATAGGCCTCGACGGCCTCAGGGCCGCCCAGTTCTTCCAAAAGCGGCGGCACCAGCACCTCGGCCAGCGACGGCGCCACCTTGAGAATGGTAGAGCGCAGGTCTTCTACATAGCCCTGCCCGGCCCATGGGTTCTCGACCACGGCGGCCATCGCCGCCATGCGCACCGGTGTTTCGGCCACCCTGCCGGCCTCGATGTAGGTTGTCTCGGCGAACTTGGCCGTCTTGCGGATTTTCAGTCCGGTCATTGCGTGTTGGTCCTGTTGCTAAGGCGGCATCCTGACGTCAAGCCAGGTGCCGGATTGTCAGAAATTCGACTTATTCTGCCGCCTGTTTCGACACAGACACCTTGTCCTTGAAGCGCGGCATCACCTCTTCGGTGAACAGTTTCACCGAGCGCATGGCATCCTCATGCGCCACGCCGGGAAAACTCGACCACACAACGAGGGTCTGCAGGTTCAGGACATCGATCAGTTCCTCGATCTTTTCGCTGATCTCATCAGGCGGCCCGAACAGCAGGTTGCGGCTGTCGATGAAATTGAAATCAAGCGCATCGAGCTTGCCGTCGGTCAGCGGCAGTTCCTCGCCCGGATGCATGTGATTGCCCAGCCCGCGCCAGTGGCACACCCAATGCAGATATTCCAATAATCCGTCACCCGCTATCCGCCTGGCGTCGGCCTTCGTTTCAGCGCAGAACATATCGCGCACCAGTGTGACGCCCTGGCCCATCTCAACATCGCGTTGCTCCTTTGCCGCCTTCTTGTCACGGTAGAGTTCGAAACGGGGCTTGAGCGCATCGGTGGGTGGAATCCACATCATGGCGCCGAGGTTGTTCTCGGCGGCAAACTGAATGGCCAGATGACCGTCGACCACCTGATGCATCGGCGGTACCGGCTGCTGCAGCGTGCGTGGCACCAGCGCCAGTTTTTGCAACTCGAGCGTTTCCATGTCCTGGTATGCGGCGTCCTTCGGGCTCAAGGCATGATCCCAGACGAAACGTGGATCGGGGAAACGGAAGAACTCGCCATCGTAGTCGAAAAACTCGCCGGACCAGGCCTTGCGGATGAGATCGAGCGACTCGCGAAAAATACGGAAATTCTGCGCCGGATTGCGGGTGTCGGCCCATTTGTTGAGTTGCAGTGCCTCGCGGCCGTAAATCCCGCGCCCGATGCCACACTCGACCCGCCCGCCCGACATGTGATCGAGCATCGCCAAGTCCTCGGCAAAGCGCAGCGGATGCCAGTAGGTGATGATATTGGCCGCCTGACCGACGCGCAGCTTTTCGGTATGTGCTGCCGCCCAGGTGGACATCATCACCGGGTTTGGGCAAACCTCGAAGCCTTCGAAGCCAAAATGATGCTCGGTGAACCAGATCGAATGCCAGTCATGGTGATCCAGATACTGCGCCAGCTCGATTGTTTCGGCGCATATCTGGCTAAACCCATTCTTTAAAAATCGGTCGTTCTGATTTGAAAAATAGCCAAATTTCACGAGTTCGCTCCTCCTTATGATGAATAAGGTTCGGCGCACACCGTTCAGCTCACTGCGCGCCCACTTGAGCGACACAACACCGTTTAGGCTCACTGCGTGTCCACTTGAGCGACACTCGCCGAATATCAGATTGTCGGTGTTGCTGCAATGGCCTGGTCAGTGTCGGGACTGGAGGGTCTTTTCCATCGGATCAGGCGGCGCAGCAGCCACTCAAGCGGACCCTGGCGGAAGACGCGCAAATAGGCCCATGACAGCAGTACAAGCATGGCGGTGACCGAAAGCCCGAGGCCAAGCAACTTTGAGTGTGTGAGATCGCCGTAAAGCCCAAGGCCGTGGCCAAAGAACAGGGTCGTGCAAATCAGCGTCTGCAACACATAGTTGCTCAGTGCCATGCGGCCCGCGGCTTGCAGAAGATGGGCCAGAGACGCAAGCACTCTTGTCCGGCACAGCAGGATGACTGCGCACATGTGCCCAATGGCCACGCCACCTCTGCCGATATCATATGTTGCCGAAGTCCAGTCGGCATTCATTCCCTCGATTTCGACCGGGCTCAGCTGCCAGGCGATCTCCGCTGCATTCACGCCGAAACCGATCAGGTATCCGATGACCATGGTTCTTATGTAGAACCGGGTGCTGCGTGCCCCGGACAGAACCCCCATCCTGAACAGCGCCATACCGATCAGGATGAACGCGCCGACATCAACCAGATGGGTCTTGAAGAGATCGCTGGTATGATTCTCGAAGCTGGAGGCGGCCAGTGCAAACAGATTGTATAGATATCCCTCGCGGCGGTCGTTGACCTCGTCCGCCCAGTCTTTGGCGATCATTTCAGCCACCATGTCCTCACCCGGGCTTTCCGGCGAAGAGGCGGCAACCTGTTCGGCAGCCACCGGTTGCAGGACGGCCCCACTCATGTTGAAGGCCTGGTCCGATTGAGCCTGCTCTTCGGTCGGCGCCAGAACGGCTAAGGCCAGAGCGATGCTTGCCGATGCGACAATCATGACCCCGGCCGCCGCAAGCAGTGAGCGGGGCTGCAGATTTCTTAAAGGATAAATCATCAGCCCGAACAGGCCGTAGACAAAAAGAATGTCGACCGGTGACAGCAAAAGATAAGCGTGCACAAGTCCGAACAACATCAGCCACAAGGCGCGCCGGTAGTACAACTCGACGCGCGTCAAGCCAACCTGCCCGCTGCCTTCGAGCAGCAGCAAAGCACTGGCGCCGAACAGCATCGAAAACAGCCCGCGCATCGTGCCGTCCACGCCAGCATCGACAAACACCCAGGCAAACATGTCCCATTGCCCCGGCCCACTCCACAGTTCGGGCAAGGCATAAGCACTCGACGGTATGCCGAACACAAACACGTTGCGCAGCAAAATACCCATCACGGCGAAGCCCCGCAGTGCATCCAGCGTGACCAGCCGGGAGGCCAGACCCGTTTGACTGTCAGGCGTTTGCGGCGTGGCACGGAGATGCTGTGCAGTTGCGTCAAGCATCATCCTGCCCCTGAACACCGGCCGAGGGGCAAACTATGCACACCAGAACGCATGAGGCTGCAGCATGTGCTGCAAAAACCAACGGTATGCGCAAGCAGATTGTCTCCGAAACCGCCAATTCACCTTTGGGGCAAGGCGGCACGCCCCGCGGAACCTGTACTCAGCACCAGGACCCGCACAATTTAGTTATCAGTTTTTCGGGACCTGGCAACATAATAGTTCGCATCCGCACACAGTCCAGAATTCTAGGCTCACGCACACCGCGCCTGCATTTTCCACTTGCCCTTGCCATGGCTGGCGCTGCCGGGAACGATACGGCCTTTTTGCGAGCTGAGGCAGGCGAAATGGCCGATGGCCGATGAGGCCAGCTGCTCGACAATTTTTTGATCGCCGGGCTTGCCGCCGAGCGGACGGCCATGACGCCCGGCGACGGTGACGTTGTAGGCACCCTGCGCCTTGGCATAGGCGAAATCCACCTGGTAGTTCTTGCCATTGTAGAACACCGGCTCGGAGCGCGGCTTGGTCTGTGGCGGCGGGCCCGACACGATGTTAACGTTCTTGGACTTCTGCTCGCACCCGGCCAGCGCGAAGGCGGTGGCAAGACAGGCGGCGCTGACCGGCATTTTCATAGCTGGCTGATTCCCCGATTGGCTTGCCGCCTTACTACTGATAGTTTCCCGCTCCGTCCAGACAATCGAGGCCTACATGACCGCATTCAACCCCGCCGCGCCACTGTCCCGACTGACGGCAAGCGTTGAGGAAGCCGCCATCATCAGGATGGCCCAGAAGGCCCGCGACCTGCGCGCCGAGGGCGTCCACGTGATCTCGCTCACCATCGGCGAGCCGGACTTCGACACGCCCGGACATATCCGCCAGGCGGCAACCGCAGCAATGGATGCCGGCCACACCCACTATGCGCCGATTGCCGGCGTTCCGGAACTGCGGGCCGCACTGGCCGAAAAACTGCGCATCGAGAACGGGCTCGACTACGCGGCCACCGAAATCGTCATCACCAACGGTGCCAAACAGGCAATCACCAACGCCGTGTTCGCGCTGATCGATCCCGGTGACGAGGTGCTGCTGCTGGCCCCCTACTGGGTCGCCTATGAAGGCATCATCCGCATGGCCGGCGGCGCCCCCCGGGTCATCCACGCGACCGCCGACGAAGGCTTCAAGGTACCGGCGGACCGCATCGCTGGCGCTCTCGGCGAGAAAACCAAGCTGATGATCCTCAACAGCCCGTGCAATCCGACCGGCGCGGTCTACGCGAAGGCCGAACTGGAAGCGATAGCCGCAGTCATCGCTGAACATCCCCGGGCGATGGTGCTGTCGGACGAGATCTACGAGTACATCGTCTATGGCGAAAAGCCGGTGTCGTTCGCCAGTCTGCCCGGAATGCGCGAACGCACCATCACCGTGAACGGTTTTTCCAAGGGCTTTGCCATGACCGGCTGGCGCATCGGCTACGGTGCTGCCCCTGCCCCGGTCGCCAAGGCGATGAGCAAGGTGCAGGGCACATTCACGGCAGGCGGCAATGCCTTTGCACAGCACGCCGCGGTAACGGCTCTTACCGGCAGCCGCGAAGCGGTGGAGGAGATGCGCACCAGCTATGAGTGGCGCCGGCAACTGGTCATCGACGGGCTGAACGCCATTCCCGGCATCAAGGCGCCGGCGCCGGACGGTGCATTTTACATTTTCCCTGATGTCAGCGCCTATCTCGGCAAGGCGGCCGGCAATCATCACATCGACACCGCCGACGAACTCGCCGACTGGCTTCTCGACGTGCACCACCTGGCGGTCGTGCCGGGCACATCCTTCGGCGATGACCACTGTATCCGGCTGTCTTTTGCCGCCAGCGATGAAGACATCATCGAAGGCCTGAAGCGGCTGGAACAGGCATTTGCCGAGCTGGGGTGAGTTATCTTTTGTCGCCAGCGGCGGGTTGAGGCTTCAGCCGCCACATGATCAGCGGACCGAGCAGCACAATGAGTGCCATGTGCCCGTAGGCCACCGACCAGGCCAAGCCCGGCGTGTCGCCCCCTCTGTCCACCAGCAGGCCGAACAGCAACGGCCCGACGATCGCCCCACCGAAGCCGAGCGTGGAATGCACCGCCATGGTGATGCCGCGGTCCTGCGGCCTGGCGGCCGAGAATGCCCCAGCGGTAATCGATGAGGAATCGAACATGATCATGAAGCCGTGCGCCAGGGCCGCAACGGCGCACCACCAGTAGGACACCAGACCGGTGGCCGCCACAGCCAGCGTCACAGCGGCCGATACCGACATCGCTATGGAAATGGTGCGGCGCCGGCCGGTGTGGATCGAGAACTCATTGCCGATCAGGCTGGCAAACACCCCGAGCAGGGTCATGGAGGCGGCAATGACCGCCGGTGTCCAGGCGCCTGGCGACGCATGGGTCTGCACCGCCGACATAGCAAGAAAGGCCACCAGCCATGAGCGCACGGTGAACAGCTCATAGTTGTGCAGCGCATAGCACAGCGAGTAGGCCATGACCGAGCGGTTGGCGAAAACCGGGCGCGGGTCGAGCATGCCGAGCCATGGCCTGTCCGGCGCGTGAGGCGTGACCGGCCGGGCCACCGCAAACACAACGCAAAGCGCCACCACACTCATGGCCGACGCAAAACCGAATACCGTGCGCCATCCCGCTTCAGCGGCAATCTGGTCGGCCAATACATAGGACATCGCCGCACCCAGGCCGAACGAGGCCGTGTAAAAGCCCGTTGCGCGCGGCATCATGTGGTCCGGCAGGTGTTCCCCCAGCACCCTGAGACCAGGCATATAGGTGCCGGCAAGCGACACTCCGTAAAGGGCGGTGAACAGCGAAGCCGTTCCGGTGCCGTCGGCGAACATCGCAAACCCGGCATGAGCGAGCGCTCCGCCGAGCGCGCTCACCAGGTAGATTGCCCGCGCATCCACCCGGTCGGTCAGGCTGGTCAGCAAGGGAACAGCAAGTGTGTAGCCGAAAAACAGCGCAGAGTTGATGGTCCCGGCCTCGGTGCCGCTTAGCGACCACTCACGCGTGAACTGCGGCAAGAGTGCCGAGAATGTCGAAAAACCCAGCATCGTGCACACATGGGCCAGACAGAACGCAGCGATGAATGCAATTGGTCCGGTCCGCACGGCCTTCAGACCCGCTGTCGTTTGGGCCGAAGGGCAAGACCGGGCATCTGCGCCAGCACCGCCCCGAGCACCACCAGCGTCGCACCGGCAATCGTCTGCCCGGAGATTACGCCGCCAAGCGACAGCGCCATCAGCATGACGTAGAACGGCACCATGTTGTGATGCATGGCGGCGATGGTGACACCGATCATCCGGCTGGACGCGAACCACAGCGCGGTCGTGCCGCCGATTGCCACCGCACCGGTCCAGGCGATCATCGCCAGTGAGGCCGGTGTGAGATCGTACATGAGCGGAATCACGCCCACAAGCAGCGAAAACTCCGCCGCGATGCCGGTCATCAAGGCCGAAACGGTCATGCAGATCGCCGCCTTGGCCAGCGCTGAGATGTGTGGCGAAACGGTGACGATGACCCGCGTATGCCAAGCATAGCATAACACGCCGATGGCGATCATCACCGCACCGATGACCGAGCCTTCGCCCTCACCACCGCTGCCCCCTTGCAACCCCATGCTGGCCAGAAAGCCGCCGACCACCGCCAAGACGATGCCGGCCGCGAGCATGATCGTCAGCCGTTCGGTTCGCGTCGCCAGCCCGATGGCGACCGACGCCACCGGCAGCGACGAAACGATCACCGCTGCCGTCACCGGATCGACATGTGCCTGCCCCCAAACGAACAGCAGGTTGGAAGCGCTGAGCAGCAGACCGCCGGCACCAGCCATGTGCACCACCCGCATGGCGAACAACTGCCGCCACTGGCCAACGGCGATGGTGATGGCGATGAGCGCAATGGCCGCAACCCCGGCCCGCACCGGCGTCAGCAGCACCGGATGCCAGTCCGCCAGCAACCGGTCGGCGATCGGAAAATTGGTCGCCCAAAGCGCCATGCACAACACGCCCAGAACATTGCCGGTAATGCGCGGTGACATGATCCCGTAGCCCACTCACTGATTGCGCCGAACAGTTCACGCTAGCGCAAAATCAGGAAGGGCAAAAGCAGGGAATATCAGGCGGCGATCCGGCCATGAACTCGCGCGGCGGCGACAAACGCCGATACCACAGGTTGTCATTTGCAGACACTCCGTGGCATGTCTGATTGAAAGTCTGACACATCTGCACCCAACAGCAAACATACTATGCCGCAACACCTGCCCATCGAAACCCTGCGCGATCTGGAGAAGAAGCTGCTTTGGCTCGCTTCCCAGACCATCCATCACGCCAACCACGGCCGAGACAATTCGGACGGGCTGAAAGTCGGCGGCCATCAGGCGTCCTGCGCCTCGCTGACCACCATCATGACGGCGCTGTACTTCGCTGTTCTCCGGCCGCAAGACCGGGTCGCGGTCAAGCCGCATGCCAGCCCGGTGTTCCACGCGATCCAGTACCTTTTCGGCAACCAGACGCTCGACAAGCTGAAGAATTTCCGCGGCCTGAAGGGCGCCCAGTCCTATCCCTCGCGCACCAAGGACATCGACGATGTGGATTTTTCGACCGGCTCGGTCGGCCTCGGTGTCGCGATTACGGCATTTGCCAGCCTGGTGCAGGACTACATCCATGCCAAGGACTGGGGCACGGATTGGCCCACCGGCCGCATGATTGCGCTGGTTGGTGACGCCGAGCTGGACGAAGGCAACATCTACGAGGCGCTTATCGAAGGCTGGAAGCACGGCCTGCGCAACACCTGGTGGGTGATCGACTACAACCGCCAGAGCCTCGATGCGGTCATAAAGGCGCCGCTGACCCCGAAACTGCAGGCCACCTTCGAAAACATGGGCTGGCGCGTGGTGACGCTGAAGTTCGGCAAGAAGCTGGAGGCAGTCCGCCAAAAGCCCGGCGGACAGGCGATTTGCGACTGGATTGAGGCGTGCGACAACGCGCTTTATTCCGCCCTCACATTCCAGGGCGGCGCCAGCTGGCGCGAGCAGTTGATTCAGGATCTGAAGGACGATGCCGAAGCCCTTGAGGTGATTCAAGGATTGGACGACGACGCCCTCGGCACCCTGATGACCAACCTCGGCGGCCATTGCCTGGAAACCCTGCTGGAGGCCTTCGGCGCAATCGACGACGACCAGCCGACCTGCTTCATCTGCTACACGGTGAAGGGCTACGGCCTGCCGCTCGCCGGTCACAAGGACAACCACGCAGGCCTGATGACCCCGCAGCAAATGGTCCAGTTCAAGGCCGCCAACAACATTCTCGATGGCGAGGAGTGGTCGAAGACCGCAGGACTCAACAGGACGCAGCAGGAGCTGGACGAATTGCTGGCCCAAGTGCCGTTCAACGCCAAGGGCATGCGCGGGCTCAAGGCCCCAAAGGTGCCCGTTGGGACGCTACCTTTGCCGGAAATCAAGGGCGCCATGTCGACCCAGCAGGGTTTTGGCCTGGTGCTGCAGGAGATCGCCCGTACCGACACCCCTCTGGCCGCGCGCATCGTCACCACATCGCCTGACGTCACTGTGTCGACAAACCTCGGTCCCTGGGTCAACCGGCGCGGCGTCTACGACGAACACCAGGTCGAGGACGTGTTCCAGACCCGCAAGCTGATGTCGGCCCAGCGCTGGGGCATGGGTCCCGCAGGGCAGCACATCGAACTGGGCATCGCCGAAAACAACCTGTTCATCCTGCTCGCCGCCCTCGGCCTGTCGCACCAGGTTTTCGGCGAGCGCCTGCTGCCCATTGGCACTTTGTACGACCCGTTCATCGCCCGCGGTCTCGATGCCCTCAACTATGCCTGCTATCAGGACGCCCGCTTCATCCTGGTCGCCACTCCGTCCGGCATATCGCTGGCCCCGGAGGGCGGTGCCCACCAGTCCGTCGGCACTCCGCTCATCGGCATGGCCCAGGACGGCATCGCCAGCTTCGAGCCGGCCTTTGTCGATGAATTGGCGGCAATCCTTGAATGGGCTTTCGAATACATTCAACGCGACGCCGGCACCGCCGGATTGGACGACTGGCTGCACGAGGAAGACGGCGGCTCGGTCTACCTGCGCCTGACCACCCGCAGCCTCGACCAGCCGATCCGTCCGATGACCGACGGCTTGCGCGAAGGCATCATCAAGGGCGGCTACTGGTTGCGCGAACCGGTCGAAGGCACGGCCCTGGCAATCGCCTATCAGGGCGCCGTAGCCGACCAGGCCGCCCTGGCGATGGGCGACCTGCTGACCCGGTTCCCCGGCGCGGGTCTGCTGGCTGTCACCTCAGCCGACCGCCTCAACGCCGGCTGGAAAGCCGCCCAGACCGCCCAGCAGCACGGTAAACAGGAGGTCTCCTACGTCGAAGACCTGCTGCGTCCGCTCGACCGCCAGGCCCAGATCGTCACCGTCATTGACGGCCACCCCGCCACCCTGTCGTGGCTCGGCGGCGTCCATGGCCACAAGGTCCAGGCATTGGGCGTCGAGCACTTCGGCCAGACAGGATCGGTGAGCGATCTCTATGGCGAATACAGGATCGACAAAGCCGCAATTGTCGACGCGGCCTTGGCGACGTTGGTCAAGCGGCGGACCTTCTAACAAACATAGACCAGCGAAAGAGACACTATTTGTATCTGAATTCTTCCGGCAGCAGATAGTTCTTATCCTTGCTGCCCAAGCAGTCCTTGTATTTCAACCACAGCGCTCGTCTTTCATGCTCGCTTATCTCACCGGTACGCGCCTGTCGTTCACCTCGCAACGCGCGGACCTTAGAAATGTGGCACGCCGCCCGCTCGACATCGGTATTCAATCCGAAGGCGTATACTGGCTCAGGACTGAAACTCACAGCGATAGAACTCGCGGTGAAGCTCAGCATCAGAAATGCGGATCTCCCAAACATCGATCTTGGACCTCGTAACAATTTTACAATGCATTGTAGAGCTCATGTTGAGTATATGTTTCCATCAACAGCCATTGCGATCAACAGGCGTTGACTTGGGTCAAGGCAGTTTGCCCGACCCGGCACAACGAACCGCAAGCGGTGTGATCATTGGTCCAGACGCCCTTGCCATTGCACCCCCTGCCCGGCCCGGCTACAAATGTCAGCCATGGTGCGGGGTTCAACGGGGCGACGGGTGATATGTCGGTCGGGCTGGATGTACAGCATGTCTCCAAAGCGTTTGGCGGGCTGAAGGTTATTCAGGACTGCTCGCTGTGCGTTGCCGAAGGCACGATCACCGGGCTGATCGGACCGAACGGGGCAGGCAAGTCGACGCTGTTCAACCTGATCGCCGGCAACCTGAAGCCCGACAGCGGACGCATCCTGCTCGGCAACGAGGATATTACCGGCCTTTCCTCCAGCCAGCTGTTTCACAAGGGGCTCTTGCGCACGTTTCAGATCGCCCATGAATTCTCCAACCTGACGGTTCTTGAGAACCTGATGATGGTGCCGCGCGAGCAATCCGGCGAAGACCTCGACTCGGCTTGGTTCCGTCCGGTTCTTGTGCGACGCCAGGAGATCGGCGTGCTGGCGCAGGCCAAGGAGGTGATCGACTTTCTCAAGCTGACCCACCTGAGCAATGAGCGGGCCGGCAACCTGTCCGGCGGCCAGAAGAAGCTGCTGGAACTCGGCCGCACCATGATGGTGGATTCGCGCATCGTTCTGCTCGACGAGATCGCCGCAGGCGTTAATCGTACGCTGCTGAATGACCTGATGGGTCACATCCTGCGCCTTAACCGCGAGCACGGTTACACGTTCTGTGTTATCGAGCACGACATGGACCTGATCGCCAAGCTGTGCGACCCGGTGATCGTACTGGTGCAGGGTCATGTCATGACGCAAGGCACAATCGAGGAGGTCCAGGCCGACGAACGCGTCGTCGAGGCTTATTTCGGCGGCGCACCGGAGGCGGTGAGTTGAGCTTCCTTTCAGTCCAGCAGATCCATGGCGGTTACGGCGGCGCCGACATCCTGCACGGCGTGACGATGGAAATCGAGGCCGATGAAATCGGCGTCATCGTCGGCCCAAACGGCGCCGGCAAGTCGACCTCGCTCAAAGCGATCTTTTCGTTGCTCAACGTCAACAAGGGCACGATCAGCTTTCTTGACCGCGATATCACCAACCTGCCGCCGGAACAGCTGGTGCCGCTCGGCCTGTCCTTCGTGCCGCAGGAGTTCAACGTGTTCCCGTCGCTCAGCGTGCACGAGAACCTGGAAATGGGCGCCTTCATCCGCCGAGATGATGTCTCGCACCTCTATGACCAGGTCTATGAGTTCTTTCCGCCGCTATACGAAAAGCGCCGGCAACCGGCCGGCGAACTGTCCGGCGGCCAGCGCCAGATGGTGGCGATCGGCCGGGCGTTGATGGTCGAGCCCAAGCTGCTGCTGCTCGACGAGCCGACCGCCGGTCTGTCGCCGCTCTATATGCAACAGATTTTCGAGCGCATCATCGCCATCAACAAGGCCGGCGTCGGCATCCTGATGGTCGAGCAGAACGCCAAGCAGGCGCTCGCCATCGCCGACAAGGGCTTCGTGCTGGCCTCGGGCCAGAACCGCTATACCGACAGCGGCAAGGCGCTCCTCGCCGATCCCGAAGTCGCCAAGAGCTTCCTGGGCGGGTGAGGTAAGGCACATGAACGAGATCGTCTTCTTCATCAACAAGGTTCTGGTGTCCGGCGCGGTGATCGGCTCTATCTACGCCATGGGCGCCATCGGCGTCACGCTGGTATTCTCCATCCTGCGCTTTGCCCACTTCGCCCACGGCGACATCATGACGCTCGGCGCCTTCATCGCATTTGCATTGACGCTGATGTTTCCCGAAGCAGGAAGCCTGATCGGACTGCCGACCGGTTTCGTGATGTTGCCGATCGCCATGGTCTTGACGGCGCTGACGGCGATCTTCCTCGACAGAACTTTCTATAAGCCGCTGCGCCGGAACAAGGTCGCACCGGTGGTGATGGTGATGGCCTCGATCGGCGTGACCCTGATGCTGCAGGGCCTGATCCGCCTGTTTGCCGGCCCATCGGCGCGCAACTTCTACATTGCCGAGCGCAAGGACATCTTTCGCATCCAACTGCCCTTCGAGGGCGTGACCCGCAAAATCACCATCACCGAACCGCAAATCCTGCTGTTCATCTTCACCGCCGTGGCGGTGATCGCGCTGCATCTGTTCTTGACACGCTCCCGGCTGGGCAAGGCGATGCGCGCCATGTCGGACAATGCCGATCTCGCCCGGGTGTCCGGCATTCGCACCGACGTGGTGGTATGGACGACATGGGCGATCGCCGGGGCCCTTGCGGCGGCGGCGGGCACGCTGTTGTCGCTCGACGTGACGTTGAAGCCCGACCTCAGCTTCAACCTGCTTCTGCCAATCTTTGCCGCGGCCATCGTCGGCGGTGTCGGCCAGCCCTACGGCGCCATCGCCGGTGGCTTCGTTGTCGGTTTTGCCGAGACCCTGGCCGTGTTCAACTGGTCGATTCTGCTCAGGCCCATCGCCCATCTGCTGCCGGACTGGATCGAAGTGCCCGCAAAGCTGGCCTTCGTACCCACCGAGTATAAGCTGACCGTACCGTTCGTTATTCTGGTGATCATCCTGATCTGGCGTCCGACCGGTATATTCAAGGGTAAGGTGATCACCTGATGAAGTGGAAACGCGAACTTATCGTTATCGCATTCTGTGCCGCCGCGATTGTTGTGATCATCCAGCAATTCGGCTCCGCCTACGCGGTACGCATGCTGGTGGAGGCGAGCTGCTACGCCATCCTGGCGCTCGGGCTCAACATTCAGTGGGGCTACGCCGGTCTGTTCAACGCCGGCGTCATGGGTTTCGTCGCCGTAGGCGGTGTGATGACCATGCTGATCAGCTATCCGGTCAACCAGACGTTCTGGGCCTCAACGGCACCGGGCATGCTTGGCAAGGCCTTGCTGTATGGCCTGATTACCGTTGTTGCAGTACTGGTGCTACGGCACTTCAAGCGCCGGGGCCTGCATCGCGGGCTGGCGACATTCCTGATGGTGGTGATCATCGCAATCGGCTACCTGATGACCATCACGACGCTCGACCCGGCCGCCAAGCTCATCGAAAGCGAGGCCGGCTTTGTCGGCGGACTGGGCCTGCCGGTGTGGCTCGGCTGGGTCGTCGGCGGCATCGCAGCCGGCGCCATTGCCTATTTCATCGGTCGGATTTGCCTCGGGCTCAGATCGGACTACCTCGCCATCGCCACATTGGGCATTGCCGAAATCATCAAGGCGGTGCTCAAGAATGCCGACTGGCTGACCAGGGGCACCCTGACCGTCTCCCCCCTGCCCTGGCCGGTCCCGACGCCGGATGACATCGGCTTTGTCGCCGCCCGCTCGGCTTATCTGGCTGTAACGGCAGCCCTCGTCGTCATCATCTTCATCATGATGCAGCGCGCCTACCAGGCCCCCTGGGGCCGCATGATGCGCGCCATCCGCGACAATGAAGTCTCCGCCGGATCGATGGGCAAGGACGTCAACCGGCGGCGGTTGGAAATCTTCATCCTCGGTTCGGTTCTTATGGGCATCGGCGGCGCAGCGCTGATCAGCTTTGCCCGCATTTTCGACCCCGCCGGCTTCATCCCGCTCAACCACACCTTCCTGGTCTGGGTCATGGTGATCCTCGGCGGTGCCGGCAACAACCTCGGTGCCATTGTCGGTGCGCTGCTGGTCTACATCATCTGGACCCTGTCGGAGCCCGCCGCACTGCTGATGTTCGAAGCCGTGCGGGCCGGCGGCGAAAGCTGGTTCGGCTGGGAGGCCCCCTCGGACCTCAACTCCCGCGCCCTGCAGATGCGTGTGTTTGTCATCGGTCTGACCATCACGCTGGTCCTGCGCTACGCACCCAAGGGTCTGCTGCCGGAAGCAGTCAACCGACAGTGACAAAAAAAAGCCCGGCCGGAGCCGGGCTTGCCTGAGATGTGAGGCGAGTGGTTTTACATGGCCGGACCGACTTCAACGAACTTTCCGTCCTTGACCATCATTTCGACAATCACGCCTGGGACGTCGCCGGCAGCGTCGAACTCATGGCTGCCGCTGGCGCCGTCGTAGTTGATGTCCTTGCCCTCTGCCAGCAGCTTCTTGGCCTTTTCCCATTCGCCGGGCAGGATCGTCTCGCCTGGCGCACTGGACACAGCCCGCAGAGCAGCGTTGAGGCCTGCGCGGTCAGCCGAACCGTTCTTTTCGATCGCCAAGGCCAGCAGGAAAGCGGCATCATAAGACTGGGCCGCGAAAACGGCGGTTGGATCCAGTCCGCCATCCTTGGCTAGCTTGTCGAACACGCCTGCACCGGCGATGTCCGGCGTCCCAGGCTTGGTGGCGATCATGCTTGCGACCGTATCCGCACCGACAGCTGCGATCAGCTTGTCGCCGACCATGCCGTCACCACCGACGAAGCGCTGGAAGTTACCGCTCTCAGCCGCCTGGCGGATGATCGTCTGACCGGACCCGTCGGCGTAGGCGAGAACCACCAGGGTATCGGCGCCGGACGACTCGAGCGAACCGATTTCGGCCCGGTAGTCGGCCTTGCCGTCTTCATGTGCCTCGTTGGCCGCAACAGTGCCGCCTTCGGCCTTGAAGGCCGCCGCGACAGCTTCCGCAAAGCCCTTGCCATAGTCGTTGTTGACATAGCTAATGGCGATGTTGGTGATGCCCTTGGCCTTCAACAGGCGGGCCAGAACGCCACCCTGATAGGCATCCGAGGGTGCCGTGCGGAACACCAGGTCCTTGTCGTCGAGTGAAGTCAGCGCCGGCGACGTCGAGGCCGGTGACACCATGACCACATTGCCCGGAATGCCGGCGTTGTTGGCAGAAGCGATGGTGGCGCCGGAACACAACGCACCGACAATAGCAACCACCTTGTCGGAATTCACCAGCCGGTCGGCGGCGTTCGAGGCTGCCGTGGCATCGGCACACGTGGTGTCAGCCGTGACAACTTCGATGTTACCCGCCTTGGTACCGCCCTGGTCGTTGACGTGCTTGGCGGCAAGTTTTGCCGCATCGCCGATCGGCGGCGTCAGGCTCTCGATCGGTCCCGTATAGCCGCCGAGGAAACCGATTTTAACATCGGCCATGGCCGTTGCCGGCAATGCCAGGCTGGCAGCCGCGACCGCGGCCATCAATGTGGACTTTAAACGTGTCATTTGAACTCTCCCTGAATCAACTGAAGCCCGTGTTGAGGCGAGCCTCGCCAGACCGGGCAAACGTACGTGCCCGCTGATTGCATCTTAACCCCAACCCGGCGGTGCTGCCAGAAATAATCAGTTAGCCAGCCGGCATCAAAGTCGCAGCCGGAACCGCGAGAAACAGTCGTCGGTGTTGCCCGGCCAGCCGTTCGCCGAAGGTGACAACCATGCCCGCGATTGTCATCGTACAGCTGCCACAACACCTCAAACACGCCCAAACCACTCTTTTTCAATCCAAATGACTTCAAGCTCGATGGTGCCTCACTTTCCGGCATCGGTATCGCCGATGAAGTCCTGAACGTCTGTTTGACGCAGTAGCAGGTCCACCAGACAGACAAACCGCTGCGGGGCACCCACAATCGTGGTGCCCCGTCTGCTTTGAGGCACACATTTGCGGCTTGACCCGGCCTGTCCCGTCAACGAAAACTGGCGCAACCACAAACGCGACAACACAGGACGCGCCATGAAACCGTTTTTCGTGCAGATCAAGACCGAACTGGGCAAGGCCTACGATGTGGCAACCGCCCTGGCCGATGCCGAGATTGCCTCGGAAATCTACTCCACCGCCGGCGGCTACGATCTCATGGTCAAGTTCTACCTCGAAGAAGGTGAGGACGTCGGTCACTTCATCAATGAACAGGTCCACTCGATTTCCGGCGTGAAGGACACTTACACCATCGTCACCTTCCGCGCGTTCTAGAGCACTTTCCGATCATATGGGATCACTTGATGGAGCCAAATTCGTTCATATGGCAGGCGCGGTGCGCAGCACGATGCGGTGCATCGGGCAAGCACCGCAGCGCACCAGATGGGCGAATTTGGCTCCATCAAGTGATCCCATATGATCGGAAAGTGCTCTAGGTCCGGACCGTGCCCTTCACCGGCGCCGTGGCCTGGATGTCGCGCCGCGGCACGTGGATCCTGCCGGCGGGCGTGGTGTTGGGGCTAGTCTGGCAGGACTTCGCTGCCGTCATGCGCCCTGCCCTTCCGTTCAGCGTGTTCGCCATGCTGACGCTGTTGCTGACCAGGCTGGACCTGACCGAGACCTTCGCCCACTTCCGCAAGCCCCGGCTGATTTTCGCTGCACTCGTCTGGGCGCTGATCCTGGTGCCGGTCTTGATGTATGCCGTTCTGGCCATCTGGCCGGCGAGTGACGGGCTTCGCCTGGCGCTGATCATTTACGCCACCTCGCCGCCGAACTTTTCAACCGCTGCGCTAGCCTGGATGTTCGGTCTCGACGGCAACCTGGCGTTGGTGTTCACGCTCTCGGCAATCGGTCTGCACCCCGTCGTCACTCCAGCGTTCACCGGCCTGATGACCGACGGTGCCGCCGGCCTGACCGCCACCGAGCTGGGCCTGCGGCTCGCGGCATTGATCGGCGCGGCCGGAGTGGCCTCACTAGTGCTCAGATGGCTGATCCCGCAAGAGGCCATTCGGCGCGGCGGCACCGCATTCGATGCTGCACACATCATTATCATGCTGGTCTTCGCTGTCGCACTGATGGACGGCATCGCCGCACGTATTGCTGCCGAACCGGTGTTCGCGCTTCAATTGATCGTCCTGAGCTTTGCCCTGCACATCGTCATCAACGTCGTCAGCTTTTTCACACTGCGCGTTCTGGCCGGCATCAAGTCGGCGGCGACGCTTGCCTACTGCAACGGCGGGCGCAACATCGCCATCGCCATGAGCGTGCTTGGCTCCAGCGCGCCGGACGACGCCTGGCTGTTCTTCGCCATGCTGCAGTTCCCGATCTACATCCTGCCGATGCTCATGCAGCCGGTGTATCGCAAAGTGCTTGGGTAGACGAAGCTCCCGCTCCCCTCGCGCGAGAGGGGGACTTCGTCACCCGTCGTAGTCGACGACGACTTTGTCCGTCTTGGGATGCGACTGGCAGGTGAGGATGTAGCCCGCTTCGATCTCGTCTGGTTCGAGACCGTAGACGATATCCATGTCGACCTCACCCTCGACAAGCCTGGCCCGGCAGGTGCAGCACACACCGCCCTTGCAGGCGAACGGTACATCGATCTTGGCGTCATGCGCCACATCGAGGATCGGCGCGCCCTGGAAAGGTACGGCGATGCGCGTGCGAATGCCGCGCAGGATCACGTCGACTTCGGCCTTACGCCCGTCCGGCTTTGCGGCACCGTTCCCGCCCGGCCTGAGGGTGCCGGCCACCGGCCGCTCGCCAAAACTCTCGATCCTGATGCGGTCTTCCGGGATGCCGAGTGCCAGGAGCGCCGCCTTGCCGCCATCCATGACCGGACCGGGGCCGCAAATGAAGGCCCAGTCGATCCCGCCGACATCACACAGTGTCGAAACCAGTTCGGAAATCTTTTCTTCGGTCAGCATCCCGGCAAACAGCGGAATGTCCGGGATTTCGTCGGACAGGACATGAAAAACCTGCAAACGGGAGAGATACAGGTCTTTCAGATCATCCAGCGCCTCGCGGAAAATGATGTCCCGGCCACGCCGGTTGCCGTAGATCAGGGTGACCGCCGATTTCGGTTCACTGGCCATAATGGTACGGATGTTGGAGATTACCGGCGTGATGCCAGATCCCCCGGCAATGAACAGATAGGATTTCGCGCCGTCCGGCTCCAGCGGCGCATTGAACCGCCCCATCGGCCCCATGACGTCAAGCGCGTCGCCTGCCTTCAGCACATCGTTGATATAGCCGGAGAACCGGCCCTCCTGCAGACGCTTGACGCACACCCTCAGTTCGCCGCTGTCAGGCGCAACACACACCGAGTACGGTCGGCGCAATTCCTCGCCATTCACCGTGGCGCGCAGGGTCAGGTATTGGCCTTGTGTGAACCGGTAGGCCTCCGCCAGATCGCCCGGCACCGTGAACGCCACCGACGTGGCATCATCGGTTTCCTTGCGCACCTCCCTAACGGTGAGGCTATGGAACTCGGGACGCGGCATGGCTCTGCAACCTCAAATGCATTTGAAATAGTCGAATGGTTCCCGGCAGGCGTTGCAGCGCCACAACGACTTGCAAGCCGTGGAGCCGAATTCCGACACCATTGCCGTATCGCGCGCGCTGCAATGCGGACAGCAAACCGGTTCGTGTTCGGCGAACAATGCACGTTTGCCGGCTTTGCCCACGGGCGGCGCGATGCCGAAAGCGCGCAGGTTCTCCCGGCCCTCGGGCGTGATCCAGTCCGTCGTCCAAGCCGGCGATTTGGCTGTCGTCAACCGCGCTTCGGCAAAACCCGCTCCATTGAGCGCGGCGCGCACGTTGGCCTCGATCTGCTGGCTTGCCGGACAGCCGGAATAGGTTGGCGTGATGATGACCTCGTAGCGCCCGCTCTCCTCGCGTACCTCTCGCACAATCCCCAGGTCGACCACCGATATGACCGGGATTTCCGGGTCCATGACACCGTACAGGGCCTGCCAGATCGCGTGCATCGCCGGCTTGCTCACCACGTCGCCCCCGGATCCGACCGGGCCACGACCTGCATTTCGCCGACAATGTAGCTCAGGCGTTCACCATGCTGGCCCTGCCGTCCGCCCGTGGGCGCCCAATCATCATCTGGAATTGTTAACGTGGCACGCGAAAAAACCTCTCCAACAGTTTCAAGCCATTGCGATTTCAAAGCAGATACGTCGGGGAAAACTCCTGCAGCAGCCAAACGGTTGTCCACATCGTCGGCGGCAAACATGTCGTGCACATAGGGCCACAGCGCATTCAGTCCCGTGACGGCCCGGTGATGGCTTTCTTCAGTACCATCGCCGAGCCGCACGGCCCACTCCCCAGTGTGTCTCACATGGTAGGCCATTTCCTTGTGCGCCTTGCCGGCAATCGCCGCCAGCTCGCTGTCAGTCGAGTCGCACATGGCCTCGAATATAAGGTCAGCATAGACCGCGTAAAGGAACTGACGCAACATCGTCTGGGCAAAATCGCCGTTCGGCTGCTCGACCAGCAGACAGCTGCGGAACTCGTGCGGCTGGCGAAAAAAGGCCAGGTCGTCCTCAGTGCGCCCGGCGCCCTCGACCCGTCCGGCATAGTCAAGCAGGAACCGTGCCTGGCCGATCAGATCAAGCGCCTGGTTCTGCACCGCGATGTCGAGTTCCACCGTCGGCCCGCGCGAAATCCAGTCCGACAACTGCTGGCTGAGAATCAGCGCGCTGTCGCCAAGCCGAAGGATACCCTCGAACAGGTCAGCCTTGTCGACCGCAGGCACTGCCTCCACCGCAGCCATGCCTAGAGGCACTCCACATCGTCTGGGACTTCATAAAATGTCGGATGCCGGTAGACCTTGCTGTCGGCAGGGTCGAACAGTTCGCCCTTGTCCTGCGGCGCCGAAGCGGTAATGGCGGCACTTTCCACCACCCAGATCGACGTGCCTTCGCTGCGCCGGGTGTAGACGTCACGGGCATTTTCCAGCGCCATCTTGGCATCCGCCGCGTGCAGGCTGCCCGCATGAACATGCGACAGCCCCTGCTTGGAGCGGATAAAGACCTCATAGAGCGGCCAGTCTTGCGTTGCACTCATGTCAGGCGGCCCTTTCCTGCTTTCGCGCGCGCTCCTTGGCAGCAAAGGCGCTGGCCGCCTCGCGCACCCACGCGCCGTCCTCATGCGCCCGGTTGCGTTGCGCCAGGCGTTGCCGGTTGCATGGCCCATGCCCCTTGACCACGGTCCAGAATTCATCCCAGTCGATCGGTCCGATGTCATAGTGGCCGGTATCTTCGTTGAATCTGAGATCGGGATCAGGGATCGTCAGACCCAATGCCTCGCACTGCTTGATCGTCATGTCGATGAACTTCTGGCGCAACTCGTCGTTGGAAAACCGTTTGATTTTCCAGGCCATGTTCTGGCTGGAATGCACGCTGTCGGCATCGGACGGGCCGAACATCATCACCGCCGGCCACCACCAGCGATTGAGCGCATCCTGGGCCATGGCTTTTTGCTTCGCCGTGCCCTTGGTCAGCGCCATCATCAGTTCGAAACCCTGGCGCTGATGGAAGCTTTCCTCCTTGCAGATGCGGATCATCGCCCGGGCGTAAGGACCAAAGGAACAACGGCACAACGGGATCTGGTTGATGATCGCCGCCCCGTCGACCAGCCACCCGATGCAGCCGACATCGGCCCATGTCAGCGTCGGATAGTTGAAAATCGAAGAGTATTTCGCCTTGCCGGACATCAGATCGGCTTCCATCTGGTTGCGGGTCACACCAAGGGTCTCAGCCGCTGAATACAGATACAACCCGTGCCCGGCCTCGTCCTGCACTTTGGCCAGCAGTATGGCCTTGCGTCTGAGGCTTGGCGCACGCGAAATCCAGTTGCCCTCAGGCTGCATCCCGATCACTTCGGAATGAGCATGCTGGGAAATTTGCCGGACAAGCGTCTTGCGGTAACCCGCCGGCATCCAGTCCTTCGGCTCCACCTTGCCGTCAGCCGCCACATGCGCATCGAACGCCTGCTGGCGGACCTGATCAGCCACGTCAATTGCTGCCATACGACCTCTCCGTTTGATGTCGGCCCTTATGACACAATTCTGGCCGCAACTCAAAGAATTCTGTATCACGAATGCCTGGGCGCATCCCACGGGACAACAGCAAACCAGGCGGACTATCTAACCTTGGCCCACTTCTGGCCCTTGCAGATCAGCCCACCGAGCACGCAGCCGGACAACTTGATCGCCCGGGCACTCAGCACCTTGACCTTGCCGGAATAGGTCTTGCCGTCCTTGGGATTGTACAGGCGGCCGGCATAGCCCTTGCCGGCCTTCTTCATGCCTGAGAACAACCTGATGCCGACCAGCCGGCGCGATCGTTTGGCTGGATCCGGATTCTTGATGTCCTTGCCTTTCGCGCCCCCGACCACTTTGCCGCAATAAGACCCACCACACCGGTAAATTTTGACCAGCCAACCACCCTCGGTGCGCCAGGTGCCGTTCAGTTCGCCCGCTTTGACAGATGGTGCGGAAATCGAGATTGCCGCGCCGAACACCACGGCCAGAAGAAGAGATTTGATGTGCATTTCCATCGCCCCCTTTGTTTGCGTTGAGATGCCGGCAAATTCGCTGTCGGCCCGGTGCAGATTATCATTCCTCGGCAACCAAGGCCAAACCAAACAAGATACACAACTTGCTGCGAACAGGTAATGATCGTATCACATTGGCAGTATCCAACCTTGGGAACAGCCGCAAAAAATGTCTGATGATGCGCAAAAACTGGCCGAAGCCTGCGCAAAAAAGATGCTGCAATACGATGATACCAGCAACGGCCTCGGTATGAAACTGATCAGCATCGCGCCTGGAAAGGCCACGATGACGATGCAGGTGCGCGATGACATGGTGAACGGCCACGGCACTTGCCACGGCGGCTACATCTTCACATTTGCCGATTCCACCTTTGCGTTTTCGTGCAACACGTACAATCAACTGACTGTCGCGGCCTCAGCCGAGATATCATTTCTCAGCCCCGTTCACGCCGGCGATACCCTGACGGCACATGGTGAGGAAGTCTACCGCAAAGGGCGCAACGGCATTTACGACATCCAAGTAACGCGCAAAGATGGCGAGCTGGTCGCTGCATTTCGCGGCAAGTCGCGCAGCTTGAAAGACACGATCATCTGAATGGGGGAGTAAAGGATGGCATTGAGAACAGCGCAGAACCTGGCCGCCGACCCGGCCAGCCTCGAGCCGATCGAAACCGCAAGCCGCGACGAAATTTCTGCTTTGCAGGTGCAACGGCTGCGCTGGTCGCTCAACCACGCCTACACCAACGTTCCTCACTACAAGAAGGCCTTCGATGCCAGGAAGGTCCATCCGGACGATCTGAACGATCTGTCAGACCTTGCCAAGTTCCCCTTCACCGTAAAGGACGACCTGCGCAAGAATTACCCCTTTGGTATGTTTGCCGTGCCGCGCGAACAGGTTGTGCGCATCCATGCGTCCTCCGGCACCACCGGCAAGCCGACGGTCGTTGGCTACACCGAGAATGACATCGCCATGTGGGCGAACTGCGTTGCCCGCTCCATGCGCGCATCCGGCGTCGTACCAGGCGATCTCGTTCATGTCTCATACGGCTATGGCCTGTTCACCGGCGGCCTTGGAGCCCACTATGGCGCGGAGAAGATGGGCTGCACGGTGATCCCGGTATCGGGCGGCATGACGGCCCGCCAGGTCCAGTTGATCGTCGACTTCAAGCCGCGCGTCATCATGGTCACGCCATCCTACCTGCTCAATATTCTCGATGAGATGAAGGCTCAAAAGATCGACCCGAACGACACGGCACTGGAAATCGGCATTTTCGGTGCCGAACCGTGGACCAACGAAATGCGCCAGCAGATCGAGCAGCGCGCCCATATGCACGCTGTCGATATTTACGGACTTTCCGAGGTGGTCGGGCCCGGTGTCGCCAACGAATGCATCGAGACAAAGGATGGGCTGCACATCTGGGAGGATCACTTCTACCCGGAGATCATCGATCCGGACACCGGAGAGGTTCTGCCGGACGGTGAACAGGGCGAACTGGTGTTTACGTCGCTCACCAAGGAGGCCTTTCCGATCATCCGGTACCGCACCCGCGACCTGACGCGCCTGCTGCCGGGTACGGCACGCAGCATGCGCCGCATGGAAAAGATTACCGGGCGTTCTGACGACATGCTGATCATCCGTGGCGTCAACATGTTCCCGACCCAGGTTGAGGAAATCCTGGTCAACATTCCTGAGCTGTCGCCGCACTATCAGCTGGAGCTCTACAAAGATGGCAATATGGATGCCGTGAAAGTGCATGCCGAGTTGACGGGTCACGCTACACCGGATGTCTCGGAGGCCGCTGCCAAGGCTCTGCGAAGCAAGGTGCGGGATACAATCGGCGTTGCCGTCGAGCCGATCATTCACGAACCAGGCGGGATCGCCCGTTCGGAAGGCAAGGCCCAGCGCGTCGTTGACAACCGAAAATGACCGAACGCGATGCCGTTTCCGGCCTGGTTGCGACACTGGCGCCACGCGCCGGTCCGCTAATCATCACAGTGTTCGGCGACGCCATCGCACCGCGGTCGCGCGACATCTGGCTCGGCAGCCTGATTGACATGATGGCCGAACTGGGCCTGTCGGAACGCCTGGTGCGCACCGGCGTGTACCGTTTGGCCCGCGAAGGCTGGCTGGAGAGCCGCTCACGCGGCCGCCGCAGCTACTATGCCCTGACGTCCAGCGGCACGACGATCTTTGCCGAGGCCGACGCCCGCATCTATGCCGCCCGCCCGCCGGACTGGGACGGCCGTTGGACATTGGTTCAGGCCTTGCCGCAAATGAATGCCGCACAAAGACAGGCCTTGCGCAAAGCGCTCACCTGGCAGGGCTTCGGTCAGCTGTCGTCGGGCCTGATGGCCAAACCCCAGCGCCGCGATCCGAAAACCGCCCTCAAGGGTCTGGAAGACATTGCTCCGGCCGGTGGAGTTTCAGTGTTCAGCGCCTCGCTGGAGGAACTCGCCGGAACGGCCTGTCTGCCGGACGTTGCTGCGGCCGCCTGGGACCTGGCCGGGCTGAACACCGCCTATCAGGACTTTGCGGCGGCCTTCGCCCCATTCGCCGACCAGATGCCGGCCACCCCGGCCCGCGCCTTTGCCCTGCGTATCGTGCTGATCCACGAGTATCGCCGCATCCTGCTGAAGGACCCGCAGCTCCCCCAGGCCCTGCTGCCGCAGGATTGGTCCGGCACGAAGGCCCGCGATCTTGCCGCCTGCCTCTACCGCGCCGTTGCGGTTTCCGCTGAAGCGTTCATCGCAGAAACCCTGGAAAACTGGCAAGGCCGCAACACGGACTTGCCGGACAGTCTGAAAAAGCGTTTTGCCTGACGGGCGCGAAGCGTCTATCGTTTAGCAATGATACGCACGATTGCGTTAGCCATGCTCTTCAGCCTCTGCGCCTTCTCCTCGGCGCTCGCCGCGGACACCGCCGAGCGCCGCATCATCGGCTTTTCGCCCGACGGCAAATGGTTTGCCTTTGAACAATTCGGTGTTCAGGACGGCTCGGGGTTTCCCTTCCACCATGTCTTCATAATAGATGTCGTCAACGACAAATGGGCCCCAGGCACCCCAATTTACGAGCGCATCGACGACGAAACCGCCACCTCGCTCCAGGTCCGCAACAAGGCCCGCGTCAAGGCGGCGCCGGAACTGGCCAAGCTCAAGATTATCAACCCGGGATTTTTGCTTGCCTCCAATCCGGTGACCGAGGTCGGCAGCGACGCCAACCGGATCGGCTTTCGCACGGTGCGCAATTGGGTCGGGCCGCCGCCTGAGAAATTCACCCTTCGGCTGCAAACCACGACAACCGCCAAGCCCGAGAGCTGCGCCTACTCCGATAGCGAGTTGAAGCTGTTCAGCCTGACGCTTGCCTTCGAGGACAACCCGCCAAAGCAGGTTTATGCCGACAAGCACCTTCCAAGCAGCCGCGGCTGTGCCCACGACTACCGAATCTCCGACGTCCTCATCCACGAGGAGAACTTCAAACCGGAACGGTTCGTCGTTCTGATCCAGGTGTACACGCAAGGGTTCGAAGGGTCCGACCTCAACTACATGGCCGTGCCGGTCGCGGTGCCCGACGCGCTGCAGTGACACGTTGAACGCGCCCGCCCGGGCTGCTAGGAATTGCCCGCACTTCGCGCCGCAAGATAGATTCGAGACATCGCATGATCCCACGCTACACCCGCCCGGAAATGGCTGCCATTTGGTCGCCGGAAACGAAATTCCACATCTGGTTCGAGATCGAAGCCCACGCGGCGAGCGCCCAGGCAGAGCTTGGTGTGATTCCCAAGGCATCCGCCGAGGCGATCTGGGCCAAGGGCGGTGCAGCGAAGTTCGATGTCGCGCGCATCGACGCCATAGAGGTCGAGGTCAAGCACGACGTCATAGCCTTCCTCACTCACCTGGCCGAGTTCATCGGTGACGATGCCCGCTTCGTGCATCAGGGCATGACTTCATCTGATGTTCTCGACACCTGCTTCAATGTCCAGCTCGTGCGCGCTGCCGATCTGCTGCTGGAGGATATGGATGGCCTGCTTGCAGCCTTGAGGAAACGTGCCATCGAGCACAAGAACACCCTCACCATTGGCCGCAGCCACGGCATCCACGCAGAGCCGACCACATTCGGCCTGAAGCTGGCGCAAGCCTATGCCGAGTTCGACCGCTGCCGCGAACGGCTGGTCACCGCCCGCTGCGAGGTTGCGACCTGTGCCATTTCCGGCGCGGTCGGCACGTTTGCCAATATCGAGCCGTTTGTGGAGGAATACGTCGCCGACAAGATGGGCCTTGCCGCCGAGCCGGTCTCGACCCAGGTCATTCCGCGCGATCGCCATGCCATGTATTTCTCCGTCCTCGGCGTCATCGCCTCGTCGATCGAACGCCTGGCCACGGAAATCCGCCACCTGCAGCGCACCGAGGTGCTTGAGGCCGAGGAATATTTCTCGCCCGGCCAGAAGGGCTCGTCAGCCATGCCGCACAAGCGCAACCCCGTGCTCACAGAGAATCTGACCGGCCTCGCCCGCCTGGTACGCTCCGCGGTAATGCCGGCGCTGGAGAACGTGGCCCTGTGGCACGAACGCGACATTTCGCATTCATCCGTCGAGCGCGGCATTGGCCCGGATGCCACCGTCCACCTCGACTTCGCGCTGAAACGCCTGACCGGTGTCATCGACAAGCTCGTCGTTTATCCGGAAAACATGCAGGCCAATCTCGACAGGCTCGGTGGCCTGGTCCACTCCCAGCGCGTTCTACTAGCCCTGACCCAGGCCGGCGTCAGCCGCGAAGATGCCTATCGACTGGTGCAGCGCAACGCCATGCCGGTGTGGCGAGGTGAAGGCAATTTTCTGTCTCTGCTGAAGGCCGATGACGAGGTTGTGCTGAGTGATACCGAACTCGATGCGTTGTTCGACCTCGGCTACCACACCAAGCACGTCGACACGATTTTCGCCCGCGTGTTTGGCGGAGATGCATGACACCTACACCATCCTTCACCTGACGCCCTGGGCGCGTGTTGGGCTGGTTTGCCTCTCAGCCGTGTTCGCCCTCGTGATGTTTGGCATCGGCCATCTGTTGCAGTCGGGCATCTCGCGCAAGTTAGCCCGTGCAATCGCATGGCTTGCCCATGCAGCGGCGGCAATTACGCTTTTCTGGCTGTTTCTATGGTTGAGCCCGCAGGTCTACTACCTGTTCTACTGGGCAATCTTCGATGATTTGCCCTGGCAGACCGTCATCGCTGCCCCACCGTCTCCGGGAGCCCTCTTGCGGCTGTTCGCGATTGACTTCACGGCCGACCTGCCGCCAATCGCCCAGGGATTGTTGGGGTGGGGATTGCTGGTACAGGCGCTCTGGCACAGCCAGGTGGCCCGCAAACGTTGAGGCGGACACCGCCGCCTGGCGTCCGGGCGGTGCATTGCGGCCGGCCGGACAAACCGGTAGATGTGGCGATTTGGTAGGTTTCAGAAGACAGAAAGCGGGGAACCGGACTTTGCGCACCTTGCACTTCGTACGGCACGGCCCGGTGACCGTGGATCTCAATCGGCCATCAGAGGAATGGGAACTGACACCGGACGCGCGGCCGGCCATCGCCGAATTGGCCCGAAAACTGTCCGGCTTAGAGCCAAGACGGATCATCTCGAGCCATCATGTCAAGGCAACCCAGACGGCCGGGGTGCTGGCGGACATCTTGCAGGCACCAGTCGAGGTCAAGACCGGCCTGGAAGAACATCACCGCGACCAGAAGGACTTCTTTTCCTCACGCACCGCGTTCGATGAGGCGATGGCAGCCTTTTTCCGGCGTCCGGAAGAGATCGTGCTCGGCAGGGAAAGCGCCCGTATGGCCCGCGACCGCTTTGCCGCTGCCATTGACGCGATCATGGCCGAGACAGACGAGGACGAGATGATCGTCACCCATGGAGCCGTTATGGCGGTTTACCTGGCAAGCGCTGGCAACGGACCGGCGGAAGACATCTGGCGGCGCCTCGGGCAGCCTGATCACCTGCGGGTGGAGTGGCCTGGACTGCAGATCACGGCAGATTGAAGTCATGTAACAAGTTTTGCAGCCAACCATATGAAAAGACCGGTTGAAGCGCGAAGCTCCAACCGGCCCTGTGGCTCCTGAAAGATTGCCGTCCCTCAGCAGCAAGCCTTTGGACTTTTAGTTGGTGATCCTGATGCGGGTGTTGCGCATGCCGTGCTTGCGCACCAGCTTGAACAGCTTTCGGGCATTGCGCGGATGCAGCCGCACGCAGCCATGCGAGGCTGGCCGCCCGAGCCGGCGGATCGAGTCCGTGCCATGGATAGCATAGCCACCGTGAAAAAAGATTGAATACGGCATCGGGCTCATATTGTATTTGCGCGAATAGTGCATGCGCGCCAGCCATTTCGGCTTGTAGCTGCCGCGAGGCGTATAGTAGCCACGTCCGGCGGTGGATACCTTCCAGGTCGCGTAGTGGCGGCCGTTCACGGTAACGCTCATGCGTTGTTGAGAGACATCGATCTTGGCGACGACCTTGGCCGATGCCGGCACACTGTAGCTGCCGACAGCCAGCAGAACAGCGAAGATCATGAAGAAACGGCGAAAAAGTGATTGGGACATTGGGTTTATCCTCCCTGTCTGTAGCACAGCGGCGGGCCGTACCGTGTTGGTTTACCCGCCACTTTCGGAGACACTGTCAGGTGTAACCATACCGGGCGGATCGAAATATTGACTTGAGGATAAGGGTAAACTTCGAGCGGTCCTGTGCAATTTGTCACATCACGGCTCGCGAATGGCAAGAATGTCCTATTCCAGCAGGAATTCCCGGCCCGTCTTCACGCGGTCGACACCATCGTATCTGATAATGTCGGCCGTAGCGTAGGTCTCTGTCAGCGTCGCCGGGAGGAAGCTGCCGGTGCCAATCATGTCGACCGGCGCCTTGGCCTTGCCGACAATGACGCACTTTTGCGGTCCGAAGCCGGATGATGCAACAATCTGCGTGTCCGGATACCCGGCATCATCGAGCACCCGGCGGATGTGAATGATCGAGGCAACCGAAACCCCGGCGCCAAACAGAATTCGGCGTGCCCGGTCGACAATTATGTTGTCGAAATCGAGCTGGAACACCTGCTGGCCCAGCACCTGCTCCACGATGTTGTATTCGCCCTCGACATCAAGCCATTCGCCGACCAGCTCGACAGACTTGTCGTAGTCCAGTCCTTCGGCAAAACGCGCGCCATGCGTGTCCAGCCTGACACCGAACATCTTGCCCTGCTCATGCAGTTTGGATTCTTCGAAGAACCATTTGGCGCAGCGCAGCGAATCGGCAACCTCATGGCCTCGGTAGTCGACCAGGGCAATCAGCGCCTTTGCCTCCGGCAATTCCCTGGCGAACCGCTTGGTTGCCTCGAGCACATCGGCATCGGTATGCCCGACCAGCGCGTGCGGCATAGTGCCGAGCCCCCGTTCGGCGCCAAACAGCGGCGACGTGAGGTCCTGCGACGAGCCGATAAAGCCCTTGATCTGCGGATCGGTCATCCGCGCCGCCCGCGAGCCGACAGCCGCCCCATAGGCTGCCAGGATGTTCATCTCCGCACCCGAGCCGTGACGGGCATGCATGTCGAGGAAGGAGGAGTACGGAACCGCGCGGCACATCTCGTAGGCATTACTGGCGCTGATACACGGGAACCCGGTTTTCTGCAGCATCAGGGTTTCGACTTCTGACAGCTCCGACATCTTGCCCGACACTTCGAGCAGCTTGCGCTCGGCGGGAACGATTTCGCCCTCGGCAAAGAACCGCTTGATCCGGGCACCGGGCACCAACCGTTGCACCAGTCGGATGACCGGCTCCAGCGCGGCAATTGACCGTCGCCTGAGGAAAATCGCATAAGTGACATCGACATCGCCGCTCGCCGCGACGATCTTGCGGGTGTTGGTGAAATACTTGTCGGTAAGCTCTGCAACCTGACCGGTCGTCAGTACCGCCTCGATCATTTTGTCCAGGACGGCGGCAGCGGCATCGTCCAGGTGCGCCGGATTGTGTTGGTCCATGTGATCCATCCCCGCAAATGTCAGCGCAAAGCCGCGCTCAGTCCCTGCAACAGTATAGACGAATCACTGGCGGCGGAAATGAGGCGGAACCCCATTGCCGAGAATGCTTTCACTTGTGCTGGGCCGGAGGCGTAGATGCCGGGCACCTTGCCTGCCGCCTGTGCAGCCGCGACGATGCGCGGCAACGCGTCCTGCACGCCAGGATACTCCGCACCCGCTGCCGTCCCACCGGACAGCGAAATCGACAAGTCGTAGGGGCCGACGAACACCCCGTCGAGACCGTCGACCGCGCAGATTTCCTCAAGCGCGTCGAGTGCATCGGCCGTCTCGATCATCCCGAACACTTTGGTTAGCTGGTTGGCCCCGGCAAGATACCCCGCCGCGTCGAGGCCAGCGGCATTCATGGCTGCAAACGGACCCCAGCTCCGCTCGCCCAGCGACGGATACTTGGCGGCAGCAACGAGCTTTCGCGCATCGTCGACAGAATTGATCATTGGCATGATGACCGCCGCCGCGCCGGCATCGAGCGCTCGCGACACCATGGCGAAATCATCGAGCGGCGGGCGCACGAAGGCCGGTTTGCCGCCGCGCTGGATCGCCTGCACCATCGCCTGCATGTCGCTGTAGCCGATCAGGCCGTGCTGCATGTCGCACAAAACAGCTTCGGCATCGCTGCGGGCATAGACCTCAGCCTGCTGCACGCCGGCAAGCATAGACCACACAAAACACAGCGGTTCGTCTGATCTTAGGCGCTCGTCGATGAACAGGGCAGCCATCGGGTGCGGGCGCGTCAGGCCTCTGCCTCGATCTGTTTCATCGCCACGGCCAGAAGTTCGTCCATCTGGCGGCGAATCTGATGATCGGATTGGCTCACCCCATTGGTGTCGAAGTCAGCGCGGATCTTGCGAAACACATCATTGTCGCCGGCTTCCTCAAAGTCGGCCTTGACCACCTCCTTGGCGTAGATCACGGCTTCCTCGCTGGAGAACTCCATCAGTCCGGCCGCCCACAGCCCCAACAGCCGGTTGCGCCGCGCTGTTGCCTTGAAGCGCAGCTCCTCGTCGTGCGCGAACTTGCGCTCAAAACCCTCTTCACGTTTGTCGAAAGTGTCCATAGCCGGTAAGGTCTCCATATCGCTCGATCATTTCGATCTCTCGTCCTCACAGATAGCTTCACGCGCAGAGCAATTCAACACCCCTTGGCACCTGCGTGACGATCGGTCTATTTGACAGCGAGCATCACTATGGAGGGGACAATGAAATTCATCCACCTCACCGACCTGCATCTTCTCGAGCCCGGCAACCTGATCTGGGGCATCGATGCCCATGCCAAGACCCAGGCGTGCCTGGAAGACATCGCGCACTGGCACAGCGATGCCGAGTTCTGCATCATCTCCGGCGACCTGACAGACCGGGCCGAGCTTTCCGCCTATGCCTGGCTGGACGATGCACTCAAGGTGCTGGAGATGCCGGTTCATCTGATGATCGGTAATCACGACGACCGTGCGGCGTTTCAACAGGCCTTTCCGTCGGTCCCGCGCGATGCCAACGGTTTTTCTCAGACCTCCATCGACACGCCCGAAGGCCGCTTCATCCTGCTCGATACGTTCAAAGGCGGCACGTCAGCCGGCCAGCTCTGCGAGCAACGCCAGCATTGGCTGGCCGATCGATTGGACGAGGCCGGCCCCGCGCCGGTGTGGCTGTTCATGCATCATCCGCCGTGCGACGTCGGCATACCCTACATGGACCGCATCAAGCTGGATGAGCACGAAGATTTTGCGGACATTCTTGCTGGCCGCGACAACATCCGGCACATCTTTTTCGGACATGTCCACCGCGCGGTCTACGTCAACTGGCGCGGCATCCCGTGCACAGCCCTGCCCTCGCTGTGCCACCAGATCCCGCTCGACCGCGGCATGATCGCCGGCAAGCCCTATGCCACCGGCCCGGGAATGTACGGCGTGGTGCTGATCGACGAGAGCCAGACGACGGTGCACTTCGAGTATTTCGAAGATCGTGCGGCAGCGAAGATCTGATCGTCATTCGGCTGCGGCTGCACCGCCGGAAAAATGCGGCATGACCTCTTCGGCAAAGCGCTGAATGCATTCCAGTGTCTCGCCCGCATCGGCGCCGAAATTGACATTCAGGATGACCCTGTCAATGCCGAGTTCCGAATACGGCCCCAGCTTGTCGACCATCTCCGCAGCGCTGCAGATCAGCAGGCTTTCGCCAAGTTCCTCGATTGTCTGTCCGCGCGGCAGCGGCCGGATCATGCCGTTGTCGACAATGCCCGGTCCCGTGAACACGTTGTCGAACCGGCTATAGTAGCTGTAGGCCGCCTCAAGCTTGGCCTGCCGGTCGGCCTCCGAACGCGCCACATAGGCAACACGCGACAGGGTAAGGGTGAGATGGTCACCGCCGCCTGCCATGTCGGCTTTGGCCCTGTTGAAACCCGAGACCTGATCGATAAGAAGCTGATGGTTGCCGGCCAACGGCGTCGTTTGGATGTGAAAGCCGCGTTTGGTGCAGTGGTAGATACCTTCCGGATTCATCACTGCCATCATCATCGGCGGGCCGCCCGGCCGCACCGGCCGCGGCATGATGGTCAGCGGTTCGAAGCGATAGTATTTGCCGTCCCACGCCACCTCCTCGCGCGCCAGGAGTGCCTGCAATACTTCGAGAGACTCATTGAACCGGTCCTGGGTTTCCTCCATCGGCACCCCGAGCCGTTCCATTTCATAGCGGAACGCCCCACGTCCGACCCCGAGCATCAGCCGGCCTTCGGTGAAGATGTCGGCCACCACCACCTCCCCGGCATAGACCCGCATGTCGTGTAGCGGCAGCACGACGATGGATGTCATGATCTTGATGCGCTCGGTGTGCGCGGCGATCTTGACGGCAAACTGCAGCGGCGCCGGCATCATCAGGCAGTTGATCAGGTGATGCTCGGTGATCGACACGGCATCGAACCCCAGCCGGTCACCCAGAACCGCCTGATCGAGCATGTCTGCATAAACGCGTTCGCTGCCATAGGATTTGTCGGGATAGTCGGCCGAAAGCTGAAGACTGAAGTCCATGGGGCCACCCCTGCGTTGCCTGCAAAGCGCAAGATGACACCGATTTTCCCATTGGAAAAACGAAATTATTTCAACAGGTGAGCAAATCTTTCGGAATCAGGTTCTGAACACCACCCTTGCCTACCGAGCCGAAGATCTGCACTGTGACTTCAGAGTTCCAATGCCGGCAAATCCCGAAGGAAAACCCCATGCGCTCAAGCGACGGCGAGACCCGTGACCTCGTGACCACCATGTCCGGAGCAGGCTGGGACTATTCCCAGTCACGGCACCCGTACTTCGAGATTGAGCGCCCTCTTGGCCCGCACTACTGCATCTACAACCGCCGGCAGATGGCCTGCTGTTTCGATGCCCGTTCTACCGAGGAAGACTACTGGCTGTTGCGTCAAAAGGTGGCCTGTCTGCACACCGGCGAACTGCCGCTGCAATTCAAGGGGCCCGATGCCGAAAGGCTGCTCGACCGTCTGTTCACTAAGAATATCACCAAAGTTAAACCGGGCCGCTGCGGCTATGGCCTGGCCTGTTATGAAGATGGCGGCCTGATCGTCGATGGCGTTCTACTGCGCCTGGAGGACGAGTTGTTCTGGTATGCCCAGGCCGACGGAGATTTCTACAGCTGGGCCAGAGCCCACGCCAGCGGCATGGATGTCGAGATCAGCGACCCGGATGTGTTCGTCAGCCAGATACAAGGACCGAATGCCCTGAAGGTGCTTGCAGCGGCAAGCGATGACGGCATGCCCGAGCCCTTTGGCTACTTCGGCATCGCCCGTGTCCCGTTCGGTGGCCAGGAGGTGGTGATCACCCGCACCGGCTACACCAACGAGCTGGGCTGGGAGTTCTATACCGAACCGCATCACGACGCCGAAGCGCTTTGGCGCCACATTTCAGCGGCGGGAGAACCGCATGGACTTGAGATCTTCGGTCTCGACGCCATGAACATCCGCCGCATCGAAGCGGGTATTCTCAACGCCGGATCCGACTTCGATGCGACGACCACGCCGTACGATGCCGGGCTTGGCCGCTTCGTCGACGAGGACAAGACGGACTTCATCGGCAAGACGGCCCTGACCGGTGTCCCGCGCCAGCCGCGATTGTCCGGCCTCACCTGCGCCACCGGCGAACCGCTGATTTCCGGTGCCGTGCACATAGCCGGCCAACCGGCCGGAAGAGTCACGGCCGGCGCCTCTTCGCCCTGCCTCAAATGCGGAATCGGTATCGTCCTGATGGAAGAGCGCGGCCTTGCCCCCGGCACCCCGGTGTCGGTGACCTGCCGTGATGGCAAGCTGCATGACGGCACACTGGCCGAGTTGCCGCTCTACGACAAGCAGGCGGAAATTCCGCGCGGCAAGCTGATTGATATCCCCACCCGCTGATTTACGCGCGCTTTTGTCCGAAATCTCATGTTGATTTCCCCGGCGCGATGCCCCACTTCAATTGCTGGCGTGGTACAATTGCGCTAGTTTGCCTCCAACATCCGGGACCAGTCGGCTGATTCCATCTTGCGCCACCGCACCCGCCGCGAATGTCCGCCGCGGTTGAAGGTGGTGCTGCCTGCGTCTCCAACAAAAGGTTTCCCACCCATGAACCAGCGCCGCACGCGTCTCTATGAGGGCAAGGCCAAGATCCTCTACGAAGGATCCGAACCCGGCACCATCGTGGTCCACTACAAGGACGACGCAACCGCCTTCAACAATCAGAAGAAGGATGTGATTGACGGCAAGGGCGTCATCAACAACCGCATCTCCGAGTTCATCTTCACCAAGCTGAACGAGCTCGGCATTCCGACCCACTTCATCAAGCGGCTCAACATGCGCGAGCAGCTGGTGCGCCAGGTCGAGATCATCCCGCTGGAGGTCATCGTGCGCAACGTCGCCGCCGGGACCCTGTCCAAGCGGCTCGGCATCGAGGAAGGCGAGCCCCTGCCCCGCACCCTGATCGAGTTCTGCTACAAGAACGACGACCTGGGCGACCCGTTGATCGCCGAAGAGCACATCATGGCGTTCAACTGGGCCAGCCCAACCGAGCTCGACGAAATGATGGCGATGTCGATCCGCATCAACGACTTCCTGTCCGGCCTGTTCATGGGCATCGGCATCAAGCTGGTCGATTTCAAGCTGGAGTTCGGCCGCCAGTACGAGGGCGACATGGTGCGCACCGTGCTGGCCGACGAGATATCACCCGACAGTTGCCGGCTGTGGGACATCGACACCGACGAAAAGATGGACAAGGACCGGTTCCGCCGCGACCTCGGCGGCCTGGTCGAGGCCTATCACGAGGTCGCCCGCCGCCTCGGCATCATGAACGGCAACGAGCCGCCGGAACGCTCAAAGCCGGTTCTGGTCAAATCCGATTGAAGGCATCCAAAATGAAAGCGAAAGTCACCATCACACTGAAAAACGGTGTGCTCGACCCGCAGGGTAAAGCCATCGAGGGCGCACTATCTTCGCTCAGCTTTTCCGGTATCGACAATGTCCGCCAGGGCAAATACATCGAACTCGACATTGAAGAGACCGACAAGGTCAAAGCCGAAGCGCAGGTCAGGGACATGTGCGAAAAGCTGCTCGCCAACACGGTGATCGAGAACTACCACATCGAACTGGTGTGACATGAAGACCGCCATCATCCTGTTTCCCGGCATCAACCGCGAGCGCGACATGACCATGGCGCTTGAAGCGGCAACGGGCAAGACACCGGCCATCGTCTGGCACACTGAAACGGACATTCCCGTTGCCGACCTGATCGTCGTGCCAGGTGGTTTTTCCTACGGCGACTACCTGCGATCCGGCGCCATCGCCGCGCGCTCGCCGGTGATGGATGCCCTGCGCAGGCGCGCGGCAGCCGGCACCAACGTGCTCGGCGTTTGCAACGGCTTCCAGATCCTTGTCGAGGCCGGCCTTTTGCCCGGCGCCTTGATGCGTAACGCCCGACTTAAGTTCGTCTGCAAACATGTGCGCCTAAGCGTTGAGAATGATTCAACCTTCTTCACACGGCAGGTGACAAAGGGCGATGTCGTTACCTGCCCGGTCGCACACCACGACGGCAACTACTTCGCCGATGCCGAAACGCTTGCCCGGCTCGAAGGCAACGGACAGGTGGTGTTCCGCTATGCCGAAGGCACAAACCCGAACGGCTCGCTGAACAACATCGCCGGCATCGTCAACCAGGCCGGCAATGTCATCGGCATGATGCCTCATCCGGAAAACATGATCGAGCCGTTGCACGGAAACGTCGACTGCAAGCCGCTGTTCGACGGTCTGGCCGCCGCTTGAGCGTGCACGAAAATGCCGGGTGCGTGAGGGAACGCAACCCGGCATGGGGAACCGTCAGGGGGCTTGCGGTTAAAGGCAGATGCGGTTCCAGGGTCTGCCTCTATTATTTGCCTCTTGAAGCGCTTGCTCGCGGCTGATGCCGATGTCGCTCAGTTGTTCCTTGCTGAGATAGCGCAGAGCGACCTGCGAGCGGCGCATGGACTGCCACTGACAGTAGCGCCGCCACAGCACCTTCCATACGGGAACGGAGGAAACAGGTGCATAGAGCTTATGCGATGGCCCCAATCGCCGTTCGGCACTAGAAATTGTATCGATTGCACCCATTACAACGCCTCCTTTCCGAATTTAACGTATCAATTCGCGGGTTCAATAGGTGCATTGCATTGACAGAAAGATCAATGTAATAATTGTCACCATGACAAATTGGATGCCCGAACTGGTGCGAACAGGCGCACCGATCTATGTGGAAATTGCCGACGCGATTGCCCGTGATATAGACAGCGGACGGCTGGCGCCGGGGGAAAAACTTCCGCCACAGCGCAACCTGGCCTTCGATATCAGGGTGACCGTCGGGACCATTTCCCGCGCCTATGCGCTGGCCCGGGAACGGGGATTGGTGACCGGCGAGGTCGGCCGCGGCACCTATGTCCACAATACCGCTCATCCGCTTGTCGTGTCTGCCGAACCGCTGAAGAACGCCGCCGCCGAAGCTCTTGCCGGTCCAGTCAGCTACGAGCCGGTGGGCGTTCACCCTGATCCGGGCAAGCTACGGCTCGATTCCACCAGCGCCACCGAGGTCGGGCAGAGCGCCATCATCTCCCACAACATGACGAAGATACTGGCCGAGTACCCGACCAAGACCACCGACTACATCCGCGCCCTGAAACCGGAATGGCAACAGGCCGGCCAGGAATGGCTGACCCACGGCAACTGGCGCCCGGAACTGTCGAGCATCGTCCCTACCCTGGGCGTCCACGCCGGCATGATGGCGGTCATCGCAGCGATGACCGTGCCTGGCGACAAGATTGCATTCGAGGCCCTGACCTATGCCTCGCTGGCCCGGGCGGTAAATCTGATCGGCCGCCGCGCCATCGCCGTGCCGATGAAGGACAACATGGTCGATGTCGAGGCCTTCGACACGATATGCGCCAACCAGCACCCCAAAGTGCTGGTGACCATACCGACGCTGCAGAACCCGACCACATCGATCATGCCATCACAGGTCCGTCGCCATCTGGCCCAGGTCGCGCAGCGCCACAACATCTGGCTGATCGAAGACAACATTTACGGCGCCAAACTGGCCAATACGCCCGAACCCATTGCCGCCTATGCCCCGGAGCGCACCTTTCATCTCTCCGGCCTGTCAAAGAGCGTTGCGGCGGGATTGCGTGCCGGATGGGTCTCCTGTCCGCTGGGCTATGCCTCGCGCATTCCGACCGCCCACAAGCTGCTGACCGGCGGCATGCCGTTCCTGCTGGCCGAAAAGGGCGCCCGCATCGTGCTGCTTGGCAAGGCTGAAGAGATTGCCGCCAAGGTGCGCCAGGAAACCAGATTGCGCGTCGCGGTCGCCGGAACCGTATTTTTCGGCCTCGATTTCGAGATCCATCCACAATGCCCGTTCATGTGGCTCAAGCTGCCGCAGCCATGGCGCACCGGTACTTTCGTCTCGGCGGCCCGGGATGCGGGTATGCTGATTGACGGTGACGACGAGTTTCAGTTTTCCCAAGATGAGTTCAGCCAGCACCGCGTACGCATCGCATTCTCGACGATCCCGGATCACCACGTTCTCAGCCAGGCATTGACGAAGCTGCGCATCCTGCTCGACGCCGGCCCGTCAGGCCACGACAGCTACGCCTGATGCCGGCGGTATTGGCGTCTTAGAGCGCCTCAAACACGGCACTGGTTTTCCCTGCTGCACCAGGCAGACTTTTTGCCCTTGGCGCTACGGTTTATCCGCGCTTTGCGGTTGCGGTTGCTGTTCGGCGTCAGAGGCAATGGCGACGGCCGCAGCAGCACCTGCGGCCGCACCGGTCATTTCCGCCACCTCCTCGGCCTGCGCGACCCGCACCGTGACCTCGCGGTGGGCAAACTTGATGCCCTTTTCCTCAAACAACTCGCGAATCTTCGTCAGTACCTTGGTGCGTACCGAGAACTGATCGCCGGGTTTGGTCATGAACTTCAGCCGGATGATGATGGCGGAATCACCCATCTCCAGCGCACCTTGCGATTTCAAGGGCTGCAGGAACTTGTGACCGATGTCCTCATCTTCCAGCAACTCAATGCCGAGACGTTTGACCAGCTTGCGCAACATCTCCAGGTCGGTGTCGTAGGTCACCCGGATCGGCAGCTTCATCATTACCCAGTCGCGCGAGTAGTTGGTGATCTGCTTGATCTCGCCGAACGGCACTGTGTTGAGCGCACCGCGGTGGTGGCGCAGTTGGAAGGAACGGATGGAGATTTTTTCCACCGTGCCCTTGGCATTGCCGATGTCGATGTACTCGCCCTTGCGGAAGGCGTCATCGATCAGGAAAAAAGCGCCGGAGAACACATCGCGGATCAGGGTTTGCGCGCCGAAACCGATCGCCAGACCAACCACCCCGGCACCGGCGAACAGCGGGCCGATGTCAACACCCAGTTCCGACAGCACCATCATGCCGCCGATGACGACAATGGTGATCAGCAGGAAGTTGCGGAACATCGGCAGCAAAGTGAGAAAGCGCGACGCCCCACCGCCCATCATGTCCTCATCCGGCATAGAGGAATCGAAATCGCCCTCCAGCGCCCGCTTCTCCGCCACCCACACATTGACCGCCCGATAGGCGATGTAGGCGATGAAGCCGATGATGATGATATCGATGAAGCGCACAAAGATGTTCTCATCGGCATGGAAATCGACACCCCAGATCGCCGCCGTCATGACCGCTCCGGTGATCAGGGCAATGATGACCGCGGCATGCTCGGCCAGCGGCTTGAAAACCGACAGCGGCACGCTCTTGTCGGGTTCGTCCTCGGCAATCACCTGCGGCATTGCGAACTCGTTGTCATCGTCGTCTTCGGCGATCACCAGCCGCTCTCTCGCCGCCTCCGGTTCAGCCACGGCCTCGATGACCTCAGCTTCGGCAGGTGCAGGTTCGGGCCTTTCTTCCTCGATCAGCCAGGTCTCGCCGAGGAATTTGTCGATGACGATCAGCGCTATGCAGTAGCCAACCACACAGACGAAACCCGCAAGGATCGGATCGCCGACAACATTCGGCCCCTGCGGCAGGTCGAGCAGGATGCGGATGCTCGCCACGACCCAGGCAATGCCCATGTACAGCACCACCAGCACATGCCAGCTGCGCGCAAGGGTCGAAACCCACCATGACCCGCCGTCTTCGCTGCCTTCACCACGAATGGCCTGTGCGACGGACTGGCGGAAACGAATTGCCCACCCCGACAGCATCAGCGCGATGGCACCCGTCGCTACGATCAGCGCCAGCTTGTGCGCATTGTCGTCGAGCCCCAGCCTGAACATCCACACACAAAGGCCAAGCATCGCAATCCCGATGCCGACCGCAACCTGCAGCACGATGTAAGCCTGCCGCGCAACCTGGTCCGGCATGGCGAACGGCCGGTAGGCCGGCCGGTGCGACGGCCGCAGAAAACCCCAACTCACCCCGCGCACGAAGCGATAGCCGATATAGCAGGCGACAATGATCAGCCCGGTCGTCCGCACCGCTTCGTCATCGCCGGCATAGGCAATGACGATCAGCGCCGCTACAATCCCGGCGATGGCGGCAATGACCCAGAACACGACGAGCGTGAACAGCACCAGGCTGAGCTTGTAGGATCGGGTATGCGGCACCTCGCGCGCCCGCGGAGTGAACATGTTGCCGGCCCAGATCGCCACCGGCTTGGCAACCAGCCGGCCGGCAATGATGGCAGCAACGGACACCAATACCGTCCACAGCAGCCAGCCGGTGCCTTGCGGGCTTTGCCGAGCGATAACCTCCTGGGCCTTGTGGAAGAACTCGCCGGCCCCTTTCACCACCAGGCCGAGGCGGAACCGCGTCCGCATCAGTATGTCGGTGAGGCTCGGGTCTTTGACAGCCGCCTGCTCGCCGTCCGCTGTGCCGCCAGGCGCGATCACCATAATGGTCGCACCCTCCTTTTTGGCCTGCTCGATGAGCGGTTTCATGCTCTCGCTCAGCGCTGACGAACCTGCCTCCTGTGCGCCAGCCGGCAGCGTCAGGAGACACACCAGGGCCAACGCCCACACGATCCACCGCTTCATTGAAGTCTCCACATAAGCAGCCGCACTTCCCGGGCTGACTCTGCCGCAATCGGGGATCGCAGGCAAGTTTGCCGGGCCGCTGTCCAAAACTCTAAATTCCCTATGTCATCGCAGCGGTGAGTGCGCTATGGAAGGCGCAGATTCTGCATAAAGACTCACCAAGCTGATCGATATGAGCACCAAAGCCGCCGTCGAGATCACCCCCGAACTGGTTGCCGAACATGGGCTCAAGCCCGATGAGTACGACCGCTTCATCGAACTGATCGGCCGCACCCCGACGATCACCGAACTGGGCATCGTCTCGGCCATGTGGAACGAGCATTGCTCGTACAAGTCATCGAAGAAGTGGCTGAAGACCCTGCCGACCACCGGCAACAGGGTAATCCAGGGGCCCGGCGAGAATGCCGGCGTGGTCGACATCGGCGACGGCCAGGTGGCGGTGTTCAAGATGGAAAGCCACAACCACCCGTCCTACATCGAACCCTATCAGGGGGCGGCGACCGGCGTCGGCGGCATCCTGCGCGACGTCTTCACCATGGGCGCCCGTCCCATCGCAGCACTCAACGCCCTGCGCTTCGGTTCACCCGATCACCCCAAGACCAGGCATCTCGTGTCCGGCGTGGTGGCCGGTATCGGCGGCTACGGCAACTCGTTCGGCGTGCCGACGGTTGGCGGTGAGGTGAATTTCCACGCGCGCTACAACGGCAACATCCTGGTCAACGCCATGGCTGTGGGCCTCGCCGATGCCGACGGGATTTTCCTATCCAAGGCCGAAGGCGTCGGCCTGCCGGTGGTCTATCTCGGCGCCAAGACCGGTCGCGACGGCATCCACGGCGCCACCATGGCGTCGGCCGAATTTGCCGACGACGCCGACGAGAAACGCCCGACCGTGCAGGTCGGCGACCCGTTCACCGAAAAATGCCTGCTCGAAGCCTGTCTGGAACTGATGGCCTCGGGTGCGGTGATCGCCATTCAGGACATGGGCGCGGCGGGTCTGACATGTTCCGCCGTCGAGATGGGCGCCAAGGGCGACCTCGGCATCGAGCTGAACCTGGACAACGTGCCATGCCGCGAAGACGGCATGTCGGCCTATGAGATGATGCTGTCAGAAAGCCAGGAGCGCATGCTCATGGTGCTGCGGCCCGAGAAAGAGGCCGAAGCCGAAGCGATCTTCAAGAAGTGGGGCCTCGACTTCGCCATCGTCGGCAAGACCACCGACGACCTGCGCTTCCGCATCTTCCATGGCGGCGAGCAGGTCGCCGACCTGCCGATCAAGGAACTGGGCGACGAGGCGCCGGAGTATGACCGGCCCTGGATCGAACCCACCTCACCTGCCCCGCTGACGGTGAATGATGTGCCCGCCCCGAACGATCTCAAGGACGCCATCCTCAAGGTCGTCGGCGCGCCGGACATGTGCTCCAAACGCTGGGTATGGGAACAGTACGACCACCTGATCCAGTCCAATACCGCAACCGGTCCCGGCGGCGATGCCGCGGTAATCCGCATTGCCGGCACCAACAAGGCGATTGCCGCGTGCGCCGACGTCACCCCGCGCTATGTCGAGGCCGACCCATACGAGGGCGGCAAGCAGGCGGTGGCTGAATGCTGGCGCAACCTCACAGCCGTCGGCGCAAGCCCGATCGCTATCACCGACAACCTCAACTTCGGCAACCCGGAACGCCCGGAAATCATGGGCACGCTGGTCAAGGCCGTCGAGGGCATCGGCGAGGCCTGCCGGGCACTCGACTTCCCCGTCGTTTCCGGCAACGTGTCGCTGTACAACGAAACCAACGGCAAGGCCATTCTGCCGACCCCGACCATCGGCGGCGTCGGTCTGCTGGAAGATGTCACCAAACGCGCCGGTATCGGGTTCTTCGAGGAAGGCGATGCGATCATCGTCATCGGCGGCCACGGCGACCACCTCGGCCAGTCAATGTACCTGCGCGAGGTGCTCGGCCGCGAGGATGGCGCGCCGCCACCGGTTGACCTGGAGCGCGAGCGCAAGCACGGCAACTTCGTACGCAAGCTGATCAAGCGCGGCCGGGTGACGGCCGTGCACGACATTTCGGACGGCGGCCTGATCGCGGCGCTGTGCGACATGGCTCTGGCATCAATACATGGCGCCATCATCGACCTGCCCGAGGACAACCGCCACGCCCTGCTGTTCGGCGAGGACCAGGCCCGCTACGTGATCACCGCATCCGCCATGGACGCCCACGGCATCATCGGCAAGGCCGAAGACCTGGGCATCGCCGCGCCGCGCATCGGCACCGTCACCGGCGACCGCTTGAACATCCTCGGCGAAACCGCCATATCGCTGAAAGAGCTGCACGGCGCCCACGACAGCTGGCTGCCGCACTATATGGACGGCTGACCCTGCGGCATGGCACAATGGGCCGCAAGTGCAATTGAACGGAGGCCACCCCCATGGCGATGGATGCCCACACCATCGAGGAACTTATCAAGCAGGCTTTTCCCGATGCGACGATCGAAATCCGCGATCTGGCCGGCGATGGCGATCACTATGCCGCCTCTGTGGTTTCCGCCGCATTCGAGGGCAAATCGCGTGTGCAGCAGCACCAGATGGTCTATAAGGCACTGAAAGGCGCCATGGACGGCGACCTGCACGCCCTGGCTCTGCAGACCGCCACACCGTAAGCGAATTCCCCAGGAACGAAGGACAACAACCGATGAGTGAAGTAAGCGAGTGGATCGACAACGTCGTCAAGACCAATGACATCGTGCTGTTCATGAAGGGCACCCCCGAACAGCCGCAGTGCGGCTTTTCCGGCCGGGTGACCCAGATGCTGGACTACCTGCAGGTGCCATATTCCGGGGTCAACGTGCTGGAGTCGGACGTCCTGCGCCAGGGCATCAAGGACTATTCCGACTGGCCGACGGTGCCGCAACTCTACATCAAGGGCGAATTCATCGGCGGCTGCGACATCGTCACCGAGATGTTCCAGTCCGGCGAATTGCAGACGGCGTTGAGCGACAAGGGCCTGGTTGCCGTTGAGGCCTGATCTCCTGGAATCAGATTTTCAAGGAAGCCCGGCAAGCGGTTCACTTGCCGGGCTTTTTCACGACTAGAGGCTGCCATGCACCCGACGCATGATGGCGGCATTGCGTCTTGAGGCTGCGACGGTTTACCCTCAGCGACCTATTCTTTGACCGCAAGGCCATCTATGACCAGCACGATCCAACGCCCTGCCCCGCCACTTGCGATGATCATCGGCCTTGGCTGCCTGATCTGCATGATCGCGTTCGGCGTGCGCTCGACCCCCGGTTTGTTCGCGGTTCCGATGACAACCGAATACGGCTGGAGCCGCGAGGCGTTCGGCTTTGCCTTTGCCGTGCAGAACCTGATCTGGGGCATCGCTCAACCGTTTGCCGGTGCCTTTGCCGACCGGCTCGGCTCGGTGCGGGTGGTGGTGACCGGCGCGGTCATTTATGCCGCCGGTGTGCTGCTGATGGCCTTCGGCGGCAATCTGGCAACCCTCAACCTCGGCGGCGGCGTGCTTATGGGGCTCGGCATCGCCACGACCTCGTTTTCCGTGATCATGCCGGCCTTCGGGCGGCTGGTGCCGGAGAACAAGCGCTCCTGGGCCTTCGGCATGGCGACAGCGGCCAGTTCAGCCGGGCAACTGGTGTTTGCACCGCTTGGCCAGCAGTTCATCAGCATGTTCGGCTGGCAAATGGCGCTGGTGGCGCTGACGGTGTTTCTGGCGCTGATCATCCCCATGGTCCTGCCGTTTGCCCGCGCCGGCACTGGCGAAGCGCCGAAGGTTGAGACCGACCCCGCCCTGCCGCTGACCACCGTCATCGCCAGGGCCTTCGGCCATCCGAGCTATCTTCTGTTGCTTGCCGGCTTCTTCGTCTGCGGTTTCCACGTCGCCTTCATCACCGTGCATCTGCCGCCCTACCTGACCGATCTCGGTCTTTCTAAGACCGTTGCCAGCTGGTCTATCGGCCTCATCGGACTGTTCAACATCATCGGCGCCTACTCATCGGGCCTCTATGGCGGCAAGTACTCCAAGCGTTATGGCTTGAGCTTCATCTACCTGGCGCGCGGGCTGGTCATTCTCGTTTTTGTGTCGCTGCCCGTCACCGCCGTGACGGCGCTGACGTTCTCCGCCCTGATGGGCCTGTTGTGGCTGTCCACCGTGCCGCTCACCATGGGGCTGGTGACGGTGATGTTCGGCACCCGAAACATGGCCATGCTATACGGTTTCGTGTTCCTCAACCACCAGATCGGATCATTCCTCGGCGTTTGGCTGGGCGGCCGCTTCTACGACCAATACGGCAATTACGACATGATCTGGTACACCGGCATCATCCTCAGCATCATCGCCGCTTTATTGCACTGGCCGATCAAGGAGGCCCCGGCGCAGCCCGCCGCCGCTCCGGCGCGGTAGCTATTGCTGCATGTCGAGCAGGTCGGACAGGCGTTTTTGGAACTGTTTGGCCTTGTAGTCGGCGATGGCGAACTCCCAGCCGGTGGTGGCCTTGGTCAGCCTTTCCGCCCGCTCGTCATCCTCGCCGGCACTCTCAACCGCAACCCTGAGCCAATTGCTGTCCTCGCCGGTGAACAGCCCGTAGGCGACCTTCAGGCCCTTGTCGGTTTCAAGCATCGCCCTGCTTGACGGCACGCCGCCGGCCTTGGCCTTGCGCACATCGATAAAGTCGATGTTGGCAAGATCGGTCGCGGCATAGCGCACCGCCTGTTCATCCTTCGGGGCAACGCCCTCGGGAAGCCCGCCGATGGTGAACCGATCGTGGCCCTGTTCAGTCTTGCCGGTCTTTGTCAGCGACAGGATTTCGCCATCGGCCTGGGTGATCTCGACTTGCTTGACCTCGCCGGTGTTGATGCGCACCACGCCCGTCTCGACCCAGTCCTTGTACTCGGCCCCCGCGGCCACGCTGCCGCGCACCAGCCAGCTTTGCGCATCGCCGGCAAGGCGCACATATTGCGCCTCCTCGGCACCGGTCGTGTAGCCCGCCGCAGCCTTGCCGAACAGCACATCGCCGACCACTTCGCCGGCCTCGTTCTTCAGCGTCACCTGACGAGACTGGCTGCCCGCCGCGCCGGCATCCTCCACCTGGATCACCGGATACTTGTCCGGCGAGGCGGTGCGTGGTTCCAACTTGGTGAGGCGCACCATGCCGACCAGCGTTTCCTGTAGCTTGCGCGGCTTGACCGGGTAGTCGCTCGGCAGCACCTGCCAACCTTCAGCAGCACGCTTCAGGTGCATGCGCTTTTCCGCTTCAACGACCTCTATCTCCGCCACCGCGTTGACGCCCTCAACCAGCTTGGGCAACAGGCGGTCACCTGCCCCGGCGACGCTGCTTTCGGTATTCTGCGCCTGCCAGGCGACAACGGCGGCTCCCGTGCTGATGATCGCGGCTAGGCCGAGTGACATGACGAGCTTTGGTGTCATTGCGGGCTCCTCAGACTTTCCGCCGCCGCCGCCGTGACAGGGCAATGCCGCCGGCGGCCAGTCCGATCAGCGCCGGAATACCGGCAATATTGATCGCCTTGACCCAGAAGCCGAGCGTCTCGATATCAGCGCGCAAGGCCCGCTGCACCTCGCGCAGGTCCTTGCGGACCGACACGATTTCCTTGCGGAACCCGAGGATCGCCTGCTTGTCGTCCTCCGACAGGATGACATTGCCGCCCTCGGCCCGCGACTGGATCTCGGTCAGCTTCTTCTGGGTTTCCTCCAGCTTGGCGTTGAGTTCCTGCTCGCGCTGGCGGAACTTGGTTTCTGCCGCGCGGCGGATGTCGCGCACCATGGTGAACGGGCGCTCGGCCACGCCACGCCCGCGCAAGCCCGACAGTGCCGCCCCGCCGGTGACGTTTTCCAGGGTGTTCATCAGGAAGTCGACATTGTGGGCCCGCGGCACGATGAACCGCTGGCCGAGGATTTCCCGCGACTGGGCCCAGAAGCTGTCGAACAGCATGTCGGCATCGGCAACGACGACGACATTGATATCGCCCTGCTTGAGCGGATCGGGCAGCTCTGCCGGTTCGGCTTCGCCATCCTTTTCCGGCTTGGGCGCACCGCCGGGAAATGCCGTCCTGGCCGGACCGGTCAGGCGCGCCGCCAGGACGAGCGACCTGCCGCCGGGCTTGTAGGCATTGAGCAGACGCAGAGGATCAGGGATGCGCATCTCGTTGGCATCGATCAGCATCGCCTCCGGCGAGGTCAGGATGAGCGGTGCGAAGGTCGGGCCGGCGCCCTCCACCGGCTCCAGCGACCCGGCGCTGGCCATCACCAGATGCTCGATGCTGGAGAACAATGCGTTGCCCTGATCGAGCGCCGGCTTGTCGAGGTTGAGCCACGGCAGGTAGCTGGCAACCTGCGGGGTACCATTGGCGTCGAACTGCACCTGCCGGGCATGTTTGGCATCGCCGACGATCTTGCCGGCTTCAATCTTCGCGCCCCAGCTGTTCAGCAAGGCGTGCAGCTTGTCGGTTTCCTCGAGCAGCGGCAGTTGCTGGGGATGGGTCTCGGCAAACGGGTCGATGAACGCCACCACCGGCTTGCCGGACAGGGCGAACTGATCGATGGCATAGGCCGCCGCATCGTCGAGTGGCGCCGGTGCAGCCAGCATCAGCACATCGATGTTGTCCGGGACCGGTCCGGCGGCCGGGTTGATCACCTCGATCTTGAACAGCTCGGAAAGCTGCTGATGCACCATCCAGGCCGGGCGCTGGCCGCGCTGCGGATCGAAGCCGCCGGCGATGCCGAGCGAGGTGACGAGACCGATGGTCTTCTGGGCCGGATCGCCGAGCTTGTGGATCAGCTTGGTCAGATCGTACTCGATGAAGTCCTCGCGCTCCAGCGTCAGGAAGGCAATCGTTTCCTGATCGTCGGTGCTGTTGGTGCCGACGATGCCGAGATAGGCAGTGCGTCCGGCACTATCGATCGGTATGGCGCTCAGGCCCGCCGCCACCGCCCTGTCCTCGGTGTCGGAGAACGGTTCCGGGTCGATGACCTCGACATTGAGCTTACCCTTGGCGAGATCGGAATAGAGCCGCAGCAGCCCGCGCACCCGTTCGGCATGGGCGGCATATTGCGGCGCCTGGTCGCCGAGCACCTTGGAGTAATACAGCTTGACGGTGACCGGCTCATCGAGCCCGGCCAGCACCTGGCGCGTCGGCTCGGTGATGGTGAACAGCTTGCTCGCCGTCAAGTCGGCACGCCAGCCGCGCAGCACCGTTCCCGACAGCATGTTGACCGCCACCAGCACGATGGCGGCAAACGCCAGGGCGAGAGCCGTGAGCCGGCGCTGCGACAATCCTTTCAGCCAGATCATGGCGCGCCCTCCCCTAATCGGCCTTCTTGAGCGAGATCACGGCGACATTGGCAAACAGCCAGAATGCCACCATCGATACCGCCCAGACGAGGTCGGACAGCACCAGCACACCGCGCGAAATGCTGGTGAAATGGTTGAGCGCGCTCAGCGAACGCACCGCCTCGACCACAGCCGCCGGCGCATAACCGGATACAGCGTCGAGCACCAGCGGCAGCCCGGCGGTCATCAGCACGAAGCACACAGCGACAGCCAGCACCAGCGCCACCACCTGATTGCGGGTCAGCGCCGACACGCACGCGCCGACCGCCAGGAACACCGACGCCAGCACCCAGGCGCCGAGATAGCTGGCAAGGATGATGCCGTTGTCGGGATCGCCCAGCACGTTGACCGTGATCCACAGCGGGAAGGTCAGCACCAGTGCCACACCGAGAAACAGGGTACCGGCCAGCCATTTGCCGACCACCGCCTCGCCGGCCGACACCGGCAGGGTCATCAGCAGTTCGATGGAGCCCGACTTGCGCTCTTCCGCCCACAACCGCATGGCGACCGCCGGCACCAGGATCAGGAACAGCCACGGCAGATAGTTGAAGAACGGTTGCAGGTCGGCGACGCCGCGGTCGAACAACTGGCCGACCTGGAAGGTGAACACCCCGGCAAGCACGACGAACACGACCAGGAACACCGCCGCGACCGGAGTGGAGAAATAAGCGCCCAATTCACGCCGGGCGATGGCGAGCGTTGCCGTCATGCCGCCGCCTCCTCGGTGCTGGTGACATGGCGGAACACATCATCGAGCGTGCCCTTCTTGCGGCCCGGCAACAGCTTGCGCAACTCGTCTGCCGTGCCGTCGGCGACGATCCGACCCTTGTCGATGATCACTGCGCGCGAGCACACCGCATCGACCTCTTCCAGGATGTGGGTGGAGATGACGATCGCCCTGCCCTCGGCCATTTGCGAGATCAGATCGCGCACGTGGTGCTTCTGGTTCGGATCGAGGCCGTCGGTCGGCTCATCGAGGATCAGAACCTTCGGGTCATGCAGGATGGCCTGCGCCAGGCCGACCCGGCGCTTGAAGCCCTTGGAAAGCGTATCGACCACCTGATTGCGCACCTCCTGCAGCCCGGTCCGCTCGATGGCCAAATCAACGGCGCGCGCTGCCTCGCCGCCGGACAGGCCGCGCACCCGGGCACAGAATTCCAGGAACCCGCCGGCCCGCATCTCGCCATAGGCCGGCGCGCCTTCGGGAAGGTAACCGAGCACCCGTTTGGCCGCCTTGGGCTGCAGTGCCACATCATGGCCGGCGATTTCCGCCCGCCCGGCATCCGGTTCGAGAAACCCGGCGGCCATCTTCATCGTCGTCGACTTGCCGGCCCCGTTCGGGCCGAGGAACCCGAGCACCTCGCCGGCAGCCACCCTGAGCGATATGCCGTCCACAGCAGTGAACGCACCGAACCGTTTGACCAGTCCGTCCAGCACCAGAAGATCCGACATCAACACCTCTTGTTGCACCCGGCCCGGATGGCCGCTGACCTCGAATGACCCTCAGAGCACTTTTCGACGATATAGGATCACTTGACCGGGTTTCCGCGTCTGCTGGCTAGGCATGCTTGGCGCCATGGCCTGGTTGGCCATAAGCCGAGCATGGTGACGTCCAGGAGGCGCGGAAATCCGGCCTTCGGTGGGCCAAATTCGCCCATCTGGTGCGTTGCGGCGCTTGCCCGATGCAACCGCATCGCGCCGCGCACCGCCCCTGCCATATGAGCGAATTTGGCTCCATCAAATGATCCTATATTGTCGAAAAGTGCTCTAGCGTGAAAGCCCGGCCAGCAGCGGCCGGTTGCGCGCCAACAGATAGTCAAACGGGCGACGATTTTCAACACGTTGCGCACGCGCGGTGCTGGCAAAGAGCTCGACCTTGGCAGCAGCCCGTGTCAGCACTCCAGTCCGGATGCTGCTAAGCCATTGATCGGCATTCATTAATTATTCACATGCCGCGCGGCATACTACCTGAAACGCAACCGCATGCCACAAAGGAGACGTTGCCGGAGGCTTACCGGAAAGGAGAATCGCAAATGCACGCATCGGACCTGGAACGCCAGCTCAAGGGCTGGAGCCTGACCACCGCGGAGATCATGTATCACATGCCCGATCACCGCAATCTGCTTCAGTCGTTCGTCTGGCAGGACTACGACCTTGCCCCGCGTTTTCCGCGTCTCATCAAATTCCTCGACTTCTGGAGCCACAATCTCGACGGTCCGCTGTCGTCGGTCCGGGTCGCCAGCCAGTCGATCATCGGCGCGGCTGAACTGAAGCTCGTTGACGCGGAGTGGCAACTGCACTGATGCCGGCGGCATTGGCGTTCGCTCTGCTGACGCCATGAAAGGGCCGGATGGTTGCCCATCCGGCCGCGTTTTGGCTCAGTCAGCCTGGCTTAGATGGCCTGGCCGCCCCGACCGAACTCGGGATAGGCTTCAACGCCGATTTCCGCCAGGTCGAGCCCGCGCATTTCATCTTCCGGTATCGGCCTGAGCCCTATCGTCGCCTTGAGCACCAGCCAGACCGCGGTGCTGGTCGCGCTGACGAAGACACCGACTGCGACAATCCCGATGAGCTGCGCAACAAAGGTTGCCTCGGAATTGGTCAGCGGCACAACAAGCGTTCCCCAGATGCCGCAGGCCAGATGGACCGGGATCGCGCCCACCACATCATCGATGCGGAACCTGTCGAGCAGCGGCACGCACCCCACGACGATCAGGCCGCCGATTGCGCCGATCAGGATCGCCATGACCGGCGACGGCGTGAGCGGTTCGGCAGTGATCGAGACGAGGCCGGCCAGCGCGCCGTTCAGCGTCATGGTCACATCGACTTTCCTGTAGATTGCCTGGGTTGCCAGCAGCGCGGCGACAACACCGGCCGCCGCCGCCAGATTGGTGTTGACGAAGATGCGCGACACCGAAGAGACGTCGCTGATCGTACCCATCGCCAATTGCGAGCCGCCGTTGAAGCCGAACCAGCCGAGCCACAGGATGAAGGTACCGAGCGTCGCCAGCGGCATCGAAGACCCGGGCAGCGGGTGGACATTACCCTGCCTGTCGTACTTGCCCATGCGCGCACCGAGGATGATGGCTCCAGTCAGGGCCGCCCATCCGCCGACCGAGTGGACGATGGTCGATCCGGCGAAGTCGCTGAAACCCACGCCGTCGAGCCAGCCGGCGCCCCATTTCCAGGCGCCCTGGACGGGATAGATGACGCCGGTCAGGATGGCCGCGAAGATCAGGAACGGCCACAGCTTGATGCGTTCCGCCAGGGTGCCCGACACGATGGAGGCCGTGGCGGCGCAGAACACCATCTGGAAGAACCAGTCCGATGCCGCGGAATAGTCACCGGCATCGCTCGACGGGTCCGGGATTGCCTTGGGCGTGAGCGACCCGATGAAGCCGCCGTCGACGCCGTCGTACATCAGGTTGTACCCGACGGCCCAGTACATCAGCCCGGCGATGGCGTAGAGCGCGATATTCTTGGTGCACTGCATCGACACGTTCTTGGCCCGCACCAGCCCGGCTTCGAGCATGGCGAAGCCGGCGGCCATGAACATCACCAGAAAGCCGCCCATCAGGAACAGCACGGTATTCAGTATGTATTTCGTCTCGGCCGGCACCGCGCCCGCGGCCTCCTGCGCCGCGGCGTTTCCCGCAAGCGCACCGAACATGATCAGCACACCGGCGCTGATCGGAAGTCTGCCTGGTTTCGTCATCGTTGTCTCCCACCCGCGGGCTGCACCGCGTTCTTCAGGTCTAAAGGGTCAGCAAAGACAACATTTCAACTTCCGTGCCATCTTCGCAGCCGCCGGCAAGTCATTGTAATTAAGGCACTTTATAGGGCATCACAGAACAGACCGAAGAACATCGTTGCCCAAAATTCAATCATTCGCAGATTGTCGCACAGTTTTTGCGCACCAACGGCATGACTTTCCAACAGCAAAAACCCCGGCCGCGTGACCGGGGTTTTCTGGCATTCCAAACGCCTGCGGCGCGGCCGCAGGCGGATCGCGAAACGATCAGCTCGAATAGAATTCGATGACCAGATTCGGCTCCATCATTACCGGATAAGGCACATCGGCCAGGCCGGGAATGCGCGCCAGCGAGGCGGTCATCTTCTTGTGGTCGGCCTCGACATAGTCCGGCACATCGCGCTCGGCCGACTGGGTGGCTTCGAGCAGCATCCCCATCTCCTTGGAGCGGTTGCGCACCTCGACGACATCGCCGACCTTGAGGCGCATGCTGGCCACCGTCGCCTTGCGGCCGTTGACCCGGACATGGCCGTGGCTGACGAACTGGCGCGCCGCGAACACCGTCGGCACGAACTTGGCCCGGTAAACAACGGCATCGAGCCGCCGCTCGAGCAGGCCGATCAGGTTCTCCGCCGTGTTGCCCTTCATCTTCGCAGCCGTCGCGTAGATGCCGCGGAACTGCTTTTCGGTGATGTTGCCGTAATAACCCTTCAGCTTCTGCTTGGCGCGCAGCTGCACGCCGAAGTCGGACAGCTTGCCCTTGCGCCGCTGGCCATGCTGGCCGGGGCCGTATTCGCGCCGGTTGACCGGGCTCTTGGGGCGGCCCCAGATGTTTTCGCCCATGCGGCGGTCGATTTTGTACTTGGTGGATGCGCGTTTGCTCATGCGAGTAACTCCGAAAAATAACGGTGTGGCGGAAAATCCCGCCGGTTTGCGATATAAAGCCCGCCCTCCTCGCACCGGTCTCCCGGCCGACAGATCCACCACTTGCGCGCAATGCTAAAGTTTCGCGGATCACAGGCAGGCAAAAACACGAGGGAACCTGACGGCGCCCACGCTGGCTGCGGTGTTTAGTGGTGCGCCGGTAGTTTGTCAATGCGGCAGTTCCCCAAGGCATAGGCCCTGCGAAAAATCGTCCACCGGCGCGTTTCATGTTGCAGTCTGCCCGCGCACGGCCCAGTGTGCGCCAAGCAACCCGGTGAGGTGAAATGTCGGCTCTGTTCACCATGTTCCTGGCCCAGTTCGTGGCCCCGATCCCCATCGCCATGGGTATCGCCGGCGGTTTCGTTTCGCGCTCCTGGTGGCACGTCCTCATCACTGCCGTGCTGGCGGCAACGGTCAGCGAATACTTTCTCGGCATGGCCGATCCCGATCACCGCTTCACCCTCACCTACTACATCGTCGGCATCATCGCCGCCGGCCTGTGGGCCGCCTGGTTCTACTGGCTCCGCCTCGCCCGGCAGCAGCACAAATAGCGGCTGCTTTTTTGTTTTCCGCCCGCGCCTCCGCGCGCGCGGCCGTCTACAGCCGATCGGCTTGCCCGTGCTCGCTGCGCTCCGCTCGGGCCGATCTCAGTCACGGGCCGGCAAGTCTTTGTTTTCCGCTCCTGCCTCCGCAGGAGCGTCCGTTCACGGGCTGGCGCATCGCTGAGTCGCAATGCTTGCCCTGCCACGTAGGGATGGCGCTATGCGGCAGGCTCTGAGTTTGTGGCTGCCGCTGTCTCCGAAGCCCGACAGGGCCGACGCGAGGGCGACCGCCCGTCGGTGCTGATGCGCCGCGCCCGCGCAGGCCCGAAGCCCGGCGGGCTGAGGAATAGCCGTGAGCGAAAGCAAACACGGCTTCGCACCTGGCACGGGGTAAAACCCGCGCGGGGAAGTTTGAGGGAAAGACGGAATGCCGGACAAGCTGGCAGAGACGTCTCTATGGAAGAAGGAAGGGGATCAGGACCAGCCCGACCAGGCATTCCGTCACGGTCTGTTACATGCCTTAAGGCGTTCCGCCTTCGGGTTTACTGGTTTCCGCTCTTGCGTCCGCAAGAGCGTGCGTTCACGGACTGGCGCAAAGCTAAGTCGCTTTGCTTGTCCTGCCACGCAGGGAGAGTGCCTGACGGCTCCCGCCCGAAACCGGTTGCCCGGTTGGGTTTTTGGTTTCCGCTCTTGCGTCCGCAAGAGCGTGCGTTCACGGACTGGCGCAAAGCTAAGTCGCTTTGCTTGTCCTGCCACGCAGGGAGAGTGCCTGACGGCTCCCGCCCGAAACCGGTTGCCCGGTTGGGTTTTTGGTTTCCGCTCTTGCGTCCGCAAGAGCGTGCGTTCACGGACTGGCGCAAAGCTAAGTCGCTTTGCTTGTCCTGCCACGCAGGGAGAGTGCCTGACGGCTCCCGCCCGAAACCGGTTGCCCGGTTGGGTTTTTGGTTTCCGCTCTTGCGTCCGCAAGAGCGTGCGTTCACGGACTGGCGCAAAGCTAAGTCGCTTTGCTTGTCCTGCCACGCAGGGAGAGTGCCTGACGGCTCCCGCCCGAAACCGGTTGCCCGGTTGGCAAATCGCCAGGTGTACGCGCTCATCGTTCGGCTGCTCGGGGCCGGCCTTGAAACAGATAGGCAAACCCTTCACCGCCAAACGCCTTGGATAGACGCTGGCGCTTTCGCACCAGGGGCGCACACCGGATGCTGGAACCCTGAGCCCGGACCATCAGGCACAACACAATGGCCCGGTCCAATCTGCAAGACCTGATCCATCTTCGCTGACACCTCCGTCTCGGGGGCGGACCCTTTTCAACCTGTCCAACCAGGCGCCGCCCCAAACTCCAGAACCGCTCCACCTGCCACCGATCCGAATGGTCCGATCGTTTCCCACTGGGTAACCAGGGCAAGTGGTGCAGTATATGTACCTGTTTTGTTCCTATTTGTCAAGAGAATAGTTACTACCGGTGATTCATTCAAGACAGAAGAGTCCGGATTGAAAAAGGCGCCTGTCGTTCCGGTACCGGGTCAGGTCCGGCACAGGCGTCGGCCGAAAGCCAGGAGTTTCTCAAAACACTCCGGCACTCGTGGTTCCGGACCCCGGCCTTCGCCGGGGTGACGGTACGGGAAACTCTCTCGTTGGAATCGTGCCGCTGGGTTGTTTTTTTGGATGCAACGAGTACGAGGCAGTCCACCCGTTCAACACTTTGCAGCGTCCGCGACGGTTCAATGGATCGACTGCCACACAGGACTAAAACTCGCGCACATGTATCGTGCCTTGCCCGCTGTTCAGAAACTCGACCTCACCGATTCGACGCCAGCCTCTGCGCGCAAGCAGGCCGCCGAGACCTTCTGTGCTGATGTAAAGCTGATCATAGCCAAGTTGCCGGGCGAGGTTCTCCGCCGCCTCCAGCAAAGCCGTCGCAATGCCTCTCTCCCGCTGTTCGCGGCGGACCAGCAAACCAACGACTGACGGCGCCAGATTTGTCGCTGTATCGAGACCGAGCGCCACGGTGCCGAGCACCTCATCGCGATGCATAGCCAACAAGCCGATTGGCATCTTGTCCAGGTTGCAACGGGCCAGCAGATCAGCCCGGGCATCGCCAGGTCCCCCGGGGCCATAGTACGGCTCCCATTCCAGCTGATACCAGGCCGACAGTATCGGAATGACTTCGGCGCGATTGGCGAGAAGCTCGATGTTCATGCCCCAAGCATAGATGATTGCGCCTCACTTGGGCGAGTATCGCGATGGGGCAGGTGAAAAAGACCTGCGGGTCAAATCAAAGCGATTTAACCCGCTTGCGCGCTAGCGGCTGATCTTGATGCGGTTGGTCTTGCGATGACCGGTGGTGAAATTGTGCCGGCGGTCATTGACGCGGACCCGCAGGGCGGCTTGATCACGCTGCAACGAACGATTGACGGAACTGCGCAGATGGTGAGGCGCATTGCTGTCGTAAATCGCTGAACCGGTTGTGCCGTAAGCAAAAGTGCGGCTTTCGGCCTGCGCCGGCGCGGCAATGAATAACGCCGTCGAGAATGCGGCGGCGGTCAGTCCTGTGGTGACGATCTTTGTTAGGTGCATGTTCAGTTCCTTTTCCATGGTTGAGATTGACAACTCGAATGGCCAATCGCTCGATAGCAAGGAAGGTGGGGAACGTTCGCCAAATTGAAATGGCTGCAGCATCACAAGTGCGGTCACGTGTTTGCGATGAAAATCCGGCGAGGACAACACGAAACCGTGCATCGATCCATAGTCATCCGCCCGGCGCCTGATGGCCCGGTGCGGGCCTTTCCTGGTGCAAAGGACACCTTCCGGCGCCCCGCTCGCCTTTCAACGAAAAATGCACGTCGGGGCTGCAATAGGGATGACAATGCATCAATTCGACACGCACAGCCCGAAGAAGGCGCTTGTTGGCTTTGCGGCGAAGGTAAGCAATGAGCCGATTTTGATGAAAAAGTCGCCATGATTGGGCCATTGTCAGTTGATTCAGTTCTTCGAGTGATTTGGGAGACTGAAGCCGATGATGGGACCTCGCAAGGAAGCACAAGGTGCACTGTTTTACGAGTTCGACCTTGACGATCATGTGCCAGGGGATCACCTGCTGCGATCAATAGATCGGTTTGTTGATCTGTCAGACATCCGCTCGCATCTGCGCCCCTTTTACAGCGACATCGGAAGGCCCTCGGTTGCCCCTGAATTGATGATCCGAATGCTTCTGATTGGATATATTATGGGCATCCGATCTGAGCGGCGGCTATGCGAGGAGGTTCACCTGAACCTCGCTTACCGATGGTTCTGTCGTTTGGACTTAGGCGATCCGGTTCCCGACCAATCGACGTTTTCAAAGAACCGGCATGGCCGCTTTCGCGACAGCGATCTTTTCCGGCAGTTGTTTGAGGGCGTCGTTGTCCGCTGCATTGAGGAAGGATTAGTCGGTGGCGATATCTTCGCTGCCGATGCCAGCCTCATCCGGGCGGATGCCAACAAGCAGAACTCGACGCAGAGAGAAGACTGGAACCCCGATGATCTTGATCCGAGTGCCGTGCCACGAGCGGTGCGGGAGTATCTTGAGGTGCTGGACGATGCAGCTTTCGGGGCGGCAAGTGAAGTGAAGTCAAAGTTCACCTCACACAGCGATCCGGCCTCTCAGTGGGCCGGCGCAATGAAGGGGCCGGCTTTCTTCGCCTATGCCGACAACTATCTGATCGATACGGATCATGCCGTGATTGTGGATGTTGAAGCCAGCCGGGCGATCCGCCAGGCCGAGGTTGGTGCGACACAGACGATGATCCGGCGAACCCGCGAGACGTTCGGCCTGTATCCCGAGATCCTTGCTGCGGATACTGCTTATGGTGCTGCTGAGAACCTCAGCTGGCTTTTGCATGAGGAAGGCATCCTGCCGTACATACCGGTCTTCGACAAATCGAAGCGCGCGGATGGAACGTTCCCGAACACGGCATTCGCCTTCAACCATGCGACCAATGAATATGGACACTCTGAACAACATCGGCTCTGACCGTCTGGTTGACGATTTTTGATCAGCCTTGAGGCTTTGGACGGGATTTCTGCCCGCTTGACCGGCGGGCCATGGTTGTTTGGCGTCTTTCGCGCTGCGGTTCACGCCATCTTGCGTTCATGGAACGTGTATCTGCGGAAATTGTAGGCGAGGTTTGCCATGCCGATCTTGGTCTTGGCCCTTGCCAGACCAATGGTTCGAACCGTGAGCCGCATCGGGCCTTTGATATGAGCGAAGGGATGTTCGACAAAGGAGCGGATCTTGGAGCGTCGGCTGTTGGCTTTTGATGCCCGCTCACTCATCGCGCGGCCCTTGGGCTTTCTGGTGTGGATGTCAGCCTTCAAGCCGCGCTTTGCCAGCATCTTCCGGTTCTTTTTCGAACCATAGGCCGTGTCGCCCCAGATATCGGAGGCGGTGTTGTCGGGGTCGATCAAGCCCTGCAACTCATGGCCGTCATAGCGGGCCGCGTCAGTAACTTCATATTCGCGAACAAAACCATGCACCCGGTCAATCGAGATGTGATCCTTGTAACCAAACAGGGGAACGGCGATATCGACCCGCTTGGCGCCGGGATTGTTCGGGTCCGGCTTGGCCTTGGAATAGTTGACGGTCCACCGTGCGTCGCGGTCCTTCTGGGCCAGCTTGCGGGGCTTCTTGCGCCAATTCTCCGGGATGCCGCCGTCCTTGACGATCTTCTTTTCCTCGTCCGTCATGCGCTGGCGCGGCGCCTGGACAATCGAGGCGTCAACAATTTGACCGCCCATCGCCAGATAGCCATTGTCCTTCAAGTGTGCGTCGAAACGCTCAAACAGCACCTTGATCGCACCGGCCTTCGTCAGGGCTTCGCGGAACCGCCAGATCGTCGTCTCGTCAGGAACCCGGTCACCATCATCCAGCCCCAGAAACCGGCCAAATGAGCGGCGATCCAGAATCTGATACTCCGCCTGCGGGTCCGACAGGCCATAAAGCGCTTGCAGCACCAGCACCTTGAACATCACGACAGGGTCCAGCGGCGGGCGACCGCCCTGCGAGCCGGATTTGTAGCCGAGTACCCTATCCAGATCGGCCCGGAACATCTCGAAATCGACCAGTTCCAGCAACCGCTCCAGTGGATCACCCGCTTCGCTCAGTCGCTGATAGCGCTCATCAAGATCAAAAAAGCCTCGCTGACCGGACATAAAATCCTCCAATCCAAATCAGCATCATTGAATCATATCCGGCAGGAAATGAGGAGGTTTTTCAGAGTGTCCATATGCCTGCCCGGGTGGCAAACGGTTGAAGAAGTACTGGCGCAAGATGACCAAACCCCGATCCGGGATCAGCAAGGATGGCTTCATCCGTTACTATGCGAGCAAGAGCGACTGTTCAGCCTGTGCGCTGAAAGCTCAATGCACCCCGAACCAGCCTGCCAGAAAGATTGCCCGGCATATCTATGAAGGGGCTCGTGACCTAGCCCGCGAGATCGCCGCGACCGACGCTTATGTCGATGTCCAGCGACGACGAAAGAAGGTCGAGATGCTGTTTGCTCACCTCAAACGAATTCTGAAACTCGACCGCCTGCGCCTCAGAGGACCAAATGGAGCCAGAGACGAGTTCCACCTCGCTGCAACAGCACAAAACCTCCGCAAACTCGCAAAACTCCTCCCAGCGGCAGCGTGAAAACCATCGCCAAGCCCGCGCATCCAAACCCCGCAGGCGGCTAAACAAATCCTTTTTCATCAAAATCAGCCCAAAGCTGCCGATGCTTCATAGATCTGAGAGCACCAGAATCGAGATCGGAGAGAAAATTCACCGTATTGCCATGCGAAGCCCGTGGGTGTCCAAGCACGGGCTTCGTAGATTTATATTTAGCGCGAGCCAACTGAGTGATAACTACAACTAGAGAATAGCACGTCAGAAGAACGGAGAACGTATTGAAAGAAATCATTTTCCACATAGGCTGGCCTAAATCGGGCACCAGCTCGATTCAAGGCCTGTTGGCGCATAACTCGGATCATCTATATCAATTCGGATTTCTCTATCCGAAAATTGAGCGTTTGGGGAATGCACATCATACGGCGTGCGGGCTTTTCATCAACCATCATGATCCACTGATCCCACCCCCAACTAATGATCTGGGTTACTTATTCGACTATCTTGACGCCCCAGAACACCGCCACATCCACACCGTAATTCTCTCTTCGGAGGGTTTCTGTCGGGCGGATTCCATCAAGAATGAGTTGTCACTCCTCAAGGAGAAGGCTGACGTGAGAGTAATTGCATGCCTGCGCGATCCGCTTATTTGGGCCAATTCACTTATAAATCAATTGGTCAAGATGCGCCTATTTTTTAGTTCTGAATTAGATTTGGAAGCTCTCGCCGAAAAAATGATTCTTCGAGACTTTAATTACCCCATCCGTTTGCGGTTGTGGTCGGAACACGTTGGCAGAGAAAATATAAAAACAATTGCGCTTGAAGAAGGTAAAGATTTCGCAAAATACTTCTTAGATTCCGTTGGCATTGGCGATCAAATGCTGCCGAACGCACCACCGCGCAATACCGAAAACAAATCTCTGAGTCTTGGTTCGTTACAATTAATCCACTGGATATTCCGTCAAAACATCGCTCTTGAGCATTCTAGAAAGGTAGTCCTAAATCAGCGACTCCACGAGAGTTCAGAGCGCGAAATACCCAATTTATTGAACCAAAAAATTTCAAAACAGATCCGCTCTCAACGAAGCCAGATCATTGAGGAACTTTCTAGGCATTGGTTGGACGGTAAACAATGGGTTGTGGCAGAGCGCGAGCTCCCAGTTTTCAGCGACTTCGGCAAGCTGGACTGCCCGTATATCAAGGAGTTGGCTGAGAATGTCTTGGGCGACGATCCAGAGCTATTGTCGGAGTTGCGAGACCAACTTTGACGTCCGTTGCCTTCAAGATTTCTAGCGGAAGAGCTCTCACAACGAAATGTTGGTCTACTGAGAAACCACTCCACTGGAAGTTTGGCTTCGCGATGAAGAAAGGGGCGACTTGTCCGCGTTGCCGACAACTGTACTGCCTCCCTTGAATGTCAGCTTTCCCGACCCTGGCCGACCCCCTCTCAAATCGGCAAGTCCACCACCTCGTGCTCGGCAAACCCGCAGGCCGAGTAGGCCGCGAGTTGGGGGGTGCTGATGCCCCTTGGAGCGGTGAAGAGGAGGTTGCCGGCCTGCGGGTTGGCGAGGACCTGTGTTTTGCGCGTCTCGCCCAGCACCGCCATGGTGCGTTTGGCGATGGCCGGGGCCGGATCGATGAAGGTGACGGGCCACGGCGCGGCCTGTTTCAGGTCGTCGAGCAGCAGCGGGTAATGGGTGCAGCCAAGCACCACGGTGTCGGTGCGCAACCCCGCGCGCTCGCGGAACACCGGGGCGATTTCGGCCCTGAGATCGTCCATGTCCGGTGGCGTGCCCTTCAGTTTGGCCTCGGCGATGTCGGCCAGGCGCGGTGCGCCGTGCAGGAACACCCGGCAGTGGAAGGCGAAGGTGTGGATCAGCGTCTGGGTGTAGTCGCGCTCCACCGTTCCGGGCGTCGCCAGAACGCCGATCATGTTCGATCTGGTCGCCGCGGCCGCCGGCTTGATCGCCGGCACCGTGCCGACGAACGGCACATCGATGGCGCGCCGCAGCGCATCGAGCGCCAGGGTGCTGGCGGTGTTGCAGGCTACCACTATGACGTCCGGCCGGACGATGCCGTTGAGCTGCTGCACGACGTGGACGATGCGCCTGACCAGGGCGTCCTCGCGCCAGTCGCCATAGGGAAACGCAGCGTTGTCGGCGGCATAGGTGAGGCGCGCATCCGGCCCGGCGGCGCGGATCGCCCTGGCGACGGTGAGCCCGCCCATGCCGGAATCGAAGATGAGGATGTGGCGGGCGGTCATGGGGCGGGGTCCGGCATGCTTTGGCTCACGCCACGAGAAAACGGGAGGATCGGGGTGGGGGTTGATGGAGTTGCCTCATCCGCGGGCTCAAGCTGTGTGGCACCTTCATCAACCCCCATCCCTGCCTTCCCTCTTTCTGGGGGAAGGGGAAACGGGTCCGGCGATCGCCTGTATGTTGCAGGTGCCATCCCCCTACCCCGTCCGGTTCGGCTTGGGGCGCAGATGTTGGCGCACCAGGGAGGCGACGACGCCGCGCAGGGTGCGCACCTCCTGTTCGGTCAGCTCGGCCCGCTGCAGGAGATTGCGCAGGCTGCGCACCATGGTCGGCCGGTTGGCGCGCGACTTGAAGAAACCCGAGGCATCGAGTTCCGTTTCCAGGTGATCGAACAGGCCGCCCAGTTCGGCCTTCGTGGCCGGCCGGGTGTCGGGCATCTTCAGGCCCGGCCCCTCTGTCGCCGGCAGTTCCGGCGTCGCCTGGCCAATCGACGAGGCGGTGAGCTTGAACCACTCATAGCCGACCAGCAGCACCGCCTGGGCGATGTTGAGCGAGGCGAAATCCGGATTGACCGGCGCCATGACGATGACGTCGGCCAGTGCGATTTCGTCGTTGTCGAGACCCCAACGCTCGCGGCCGAACAGGATGGCGGTCTTTTCGCCCCGCCCTGCCCGCGCGCGCATGTCGGCGGCGGCCTCGGCTGGCGTGACCACCTGCTTGACCATGCCGCGCGGCCGCGCCGTGGTGGCATAGACGAAGTGGCAGTCGGCCAGTGCCGCCGGCAGGTCATCGTGGACCCGGGCGCCTTCGATGATCCAATCGGCACCGGAGGCGGTTTCCCCTGCCCGTTTGTTCGGCCAGCCGTCGCGCGGATCGACCAGGCGCAGATCGTCGAGCCCGAAATTGCCCATCGCCCGCGCCGCGGTGCCGATGTTTTCGCCCAGTTGCGGGTTGACCAGTACAACGGCCGGTTTGGCGGCTTGAGCCATGGGGTTCGAGACTTCCTCACGCGCGCGATGCGTCGCCAGGCGGGCCGGCCTGGCAACACAACCAACAAGTCGCTCAATAGGCCATCTGTCGTATTTGATCAACGCCTGGTGGTCTGCTAGGAAAACCCTATCCCGCGCTGCAACATGGACCGTCCGGTCCGCCGCAGCTTCACCCGGCAAACGAGGCGCTCTCACATGGCAAAGATCAAGGTTGCGAACCCGGTCGTCGAACTCGACGGCGACGAGATGACCCGCATCATCTGGCAGTTCATCAAGGACAAGCTGATCCACCCCTATCTCGACATCGACCTGAAGTATTACGATCTGGGGATCGAAGCCCGCGACGCCACCGACGACCAGATCACCATCGATGCCGCCCATGCCATCAAGGAGCACGGCGTCGGCGTGAAATGCGCCACCATCACGCCCGATGAGGCGCGCGTCGAGGAGTTCGGCTTGAAGAAGATGTGGCGCTCGCCGAACGGCACCATCCGTAACATCCTCGGCGGTGTTATCTTCCGCGCCCCGATCATCTGTTCCAACGTGCCGCGCCTGGTGCCGGGCTGGACCCAGCCGATCGTCGTCGGCCGTCACGCGTTTGGCGATCAGTATCGCGCTACAGACTTCAAGTTTCCGTCGGCCGGCAAGCTGACCATCAAGTTCGAGGGCGTCGACGGCGAGGTGATCGAACGCGAGGTGTTCGACGCGCCGGGGTCCGGCGTCGCCATGGCGATGTACAACCTCGACGACTCGATCCGCGACTTCGCCCGCGCCTCTATGAACTACGGCCTGACGCTCGGCTATCCGGTCTACCTGTCGACCAAGAACACCATCCTGAAAGCCTATGACGGCCGCTTCAAGGACATCTTCCAGGAGGTGTTCGACGCTGAATTTGCCGACAAGTTTGCTGAAGCCGGCCTGACCTACGAGCACCGCCTGATCGACGACATGGTGGCCGCGGCGATGAAGTGGACCGGCGGCTACGTGTGGGCCTGCAAGAACTATGACGGCGACGTGCAGTCCGACACCGTGGCGCAAGGGTTCGGCTCGCTGGGTCTGATGACTTCGGTGCTGATGACCCCGGACGGTCAGACGGTCGAGGCCGAAGCCGCGCACGGCACGGTCACCCGGCACTACCGGCTGCATCAGGAGGGCAAGGAGACCTCGACCAACTCGACCGCGTCGATCTTCGCCTGGACCCGCGGCCTGGCTCACCGCGCCAAGCTGGACGACAACGAGGCGCTGGCAAAATTCGCCACGACGCTTGAGGACGTGGTCGTCAAGACCATCGAAGGCGGCGGCATGACCAAGGACCTGGCGGTGCTGATCGGTCCGGAACAGAAGTGGCTGTCGACGCAAGGGTTCCTCGAGGCAATCGACGAAAACCTGCAGAAGGCAATGGGCTGATCCCTGACCTCTTCCTGTCATCCCGGCCACGCGCAGCGCGAGCCGGGATGACGCTAGTATTTTGCATCACTTAGATTGATATGTTGCGATGCGGGTGTGGATTTGATTCTCTGTGTCTGATTCGGATGCGGAGGTTTGCACATGGCGAACAAGAGGTACGTTGTTGAGCTCACGTTGGACGAGCGCAATGATCTATTGGCGAAGATCAGCAAGGGCACTCTGAAGGCCAAGAGCAATCTGAAGGCGCGGATATTGCTGAAAGCCGATAAAGGCGAATTCGGTGAAGGCTGGACTGATCGGAAGATTTGCCGGGCGTTGGAGGCGTCGCCTTCAACTGTGGCCCGCACGCGCGCGACATTCGTCATGGATGGCCTTGAGGCAGTGTTTGCGCGTGCCCCGCGCATGCACCAGTCGATCAAGCCAATCTTCGATGGGGAGGCTGAAGCCAAGCTGATCGCCCTGGCTTGCAGCGAGCCACCTGAAGGATATGCGCGCTGGACAATCCGCTTGCTTGCCGAGAAGGTCGTTGAGCTGAACATTGTCGACAGCGTTCACTTCAACACTGTTGGGCGCACGCTTAAAAAAACGAACTTAAGCCTCACCGCAGCCAATACTGGGTAATCCCTCCCAAACAGAATGCAGCCTTTGTTGCGGCCATGGAAGACGTTTTGTCGGTCTATACGCGTGCCCACGATCCAAACAGGCCGTTGGTTTGCCTTGATGAAGCAGCCAAACAGCTTGTCGGTGCAACCCGCCTACCAATCCCCATGGCGCCCGGGCGCACCGCACGCCATGACTATGAATACAAACGGGCTGGAACAGCAAACCTGTTCATGGCCTTCGCTCCTCTTGAAGGGCTGCGTCATATCAAGGTCACGAGCCATCGCGCAAAAACAGACTACGCTCATTTCCTGGCTGATCTCAGCGATCAGTGCTTTGCCGATGCCGAGAAGATTGTTCTGGTTCAGGACAACCTCAACACCCATAGCCCAGCGTCACTGTATGCGACTTTCCCACCAGCCGAAGCAAGGCGATTGGCCGAACGCTTCGAATGGCACTTCACCCCGAAACATGGCTCCTGGCTCAATATGGCAGAGGCCGAGCTATCCGTACTCGCCCGTCAATGTCTGGGGGAGCGGGTCGAGAGCAAGGAGAAACTCAAAGACAGGGTCGCCGCATGGCAAACCCAGCGCAACAACCAACGCAAAATCGCCAACTGGCAATTCACCAACGACGATGCAAGAACAAAGCTTGTGAAACTCTATCCATCAATCTAATTGATTCAGTCTACTAGGGCTTGTGGGGATTCATCTTGAGTTTATGACGGCAGCACAGGCATAGATCATCGATGTGTAGTGTGTGTCCGTTTTTTCAGACCTCATAGCGATGCCCTTGAATTCCTTGAGTTTGCAGAAGAAGTTTTCGATCAGGTGGCGCCACTTGTAGATTTCCAGATCGATCTGCAATGGGTGCTTTCGCTGCGGCCGTTGCGAGATGCAGATCACCGCTCCGCGCTCATCCAGCTCTTCAATGATCCAATTGCTGTCGAAGGCCTTGTCTGCCAACACAGCATCAAAGTTAAGGCCGTGAATGAGCGGTGCAACACCGATGGTATCATATCGGTTTCCTGGCAGCAGACCGAAGCGCACGAGATTACCCAAAGCATCTGTCAAGGCGAGGATCTTTGTCGTCCAGCCACCTTTCGATTTGCCTATCGCCTGGCTTTGAGTCCCCCTTTAGCGCCATGTCCATGACGATGAACCGGGACTATCGTTGCATCGATCATGACATATTCCATGTCGGGGTCGTCTGAGACCGCCTCGAATATGCGTTCAAAGACGCCGGCTGCAGACCAGTCGCGAAACCGGCGAAATACCGTACTCCAGTTACCAAAGGCTTCTGGCAAGTCACGCCACGGGCTGCTTGTACGCGCCTTCCACAGCACCGCTTCGAGAAAAAGACGGTTGTTGGTCCCGCTGCGCCCAGGGTCAGACTTCTTGCCCAAGCAGTGCGGCTCGATCTTGGCCCATTGAGTGTCAGTCAATACTGTCCGGATCATCAAAACCTCCTCAAAAGGAAGTCTGAATCACAAATCAACTGATTCGGGAATCCTGATTCCCCACAGACCCTAGAGCACTTTCCGATCATATGGGATCACTTGATGGCGCCAAATTCGCTCATATGGCAGGCGCGGTGCGCAGCGCGATGCGGTGCATCGGGCAAGCGCCGCAACGCACCAGATGGGCGAATTTGGCCCACCGAAGGCCGGATTTCCGCGCCCGCTGGACTGCGTCATACTCCGCTTGTGGCCAACCAGGCCAAGGCGCGAACCATGCCTAGCCAGCAGACGCGGAAACCCGGTCAAGTGATTCCATATGATCGGAAAGTGCTCTAATATTTTGCATCACTTAGATTGATATGTTGCGATGCGGGTGTGGATTTGATTCTCTGTGTCTGATTCGGATGCGGAGGTTTGCACATGGCGAACAAGAGGTACGTTGTTGAGCTCACGTTGGACGAGCGCAATGATCTATTGGCGAAGATCAGCAAGGGCACTCTGAAGGCCAAGAGCAATCTGAAGGCGCGGATATTGCTGAAAGCCGATAAAGGCGAATTCGGTGAAGGCTGGACTGATCGGAAGATTTGCCGGGCGTTGGAGGCGTCGCCTTCAACTGTGGCCCGCACGCGCGCGACATTCGTCATGGATGGCCTTGAGGCAGTGTTTGCGCGTGCCCCGCGCATGCACCAGTCGATCAAGCCAATCTTCGATGGGGAGGCTGAAGCCAAGCTGATCGCCCTGGCTTGCAGCGAGCCACCTGAAGGATATGCGCGCTGGACAATCCGCTTGCTTGCCGAGAAGGTCGTTGAGCTGAACATTGTCGACAGCGTTCACTTCAACACTGTTGGGCGCACGCTTAAAAAAACGAACTTAAGCCTCACCGCAGCCAATACTGGGTAATCCCTCCCAAACAGAATGCAGCCTTTGTTGCGGCCATGGAAGACGTTTTGTCGGTCTATACGCGTGCCCACGATCCAAACAGGCCGTTGGTTTGCCTTGATGAAGCAGCCAAACAGCTTGTCGGTGCAACCCGCCTACCAATCCCCATGGCGCCCGGGCGCACCGCACGCCATGACTATGAATACAAACGGGCTGGAACAGCAAACCTGTTCATGGCCTTCGCTCCTCTTGAAGGGCTGCGTCATATCAAGGTCACGAGCCATCGCGCAAAAACAGACTACGCTCATTTCCTGGCTGATCTCAGCGATCAGTGCTTTGCCGATGCCGAGAAGATTGTTCTGGTTCAGGACAACCTCAACACCCATAGCCCAGCGTCACTGTATGCGACTTTCCCACCAGCCGAAGCAAGGCGATTGGCCGAACGCTTCGAATGGCACTTCACCCCGAAACATGGCTCCTGGCTCAATATGGCAGAGGCCGAGCTATCCGTACTCGCCCGTCAATGTCTGGGGGAGCGGGTCGAGAGCAAGGAGAAACTCAAAGACAGGGTCGCCGCATGGCAAACCCAGCGCAACAACCAACGCAAAATCGCCAACTGGCAATTCACCAACGACGATGCAAGAACAAAGCTTGTGAAACTCTATCCATCAATCTAATTGATTCAGTCTACTAAGGTCGCAAGGGCTCCACCTGCCGACCCGCACTCCTGACGCGACGCTGTCAGCAGGGTGGGTCTAGGCTGGGCGTCTAGATATCTTCAGATGGGAGATCAGCCATGACCATGACCGGCGGATGCCAGTGCGGCGCGGTGCGCTATGAACTGGCGCGGGCGCCGCGGCGCGCCAGCATTTGCCATTGCCGCATGTGCCAGCGCGCGACGGGAAGTTACTTTGCGCCGCTGGCGAATGTCGAGATGACGGACTTCCGCCTGACCAGGGGCGAACTGGCGGTCTATCGATCCTCGCCGGTTGCGGAACGCGGGTTTTGCGCCTCCTGCGGCTCACCACTGACGTTTCACTACACCGAACTGGATGATATCTCCGTGGCAATTCCATCACTGGACGACCCGGACGCTGTGGCGCCGGAAAAACAGTTCGGCGCTGAGTCGATGTCCCCTCACTTCCACCGGCTTCACGAACTCCCGGCCAAGACCAGCGAAGACTCGATGCCGGTTGAGTGGCTGAACAAGATTGAAGGAGCATGACGGCGGACTGAAACCCCGGCCGGCCTCAAACCGGCACCTGTAGCCTGGTTGCCGGAAACGGCAGAACCCCGGGATTTGATCCGCTAAACACAAGTGGGCCTGGCCGGAGGACTCACCAGCCAGGCCCTTGTGTGCGAACCAGCCCCTCCCACAGGTTTTTTTGTCAGGGTGATTGCGCAGTTCCAATCCTAGCGCAGTTTCACCCCAAACTGCAAATTCAAATCACAAATTCTTGATTTTTGCCGATATCGATCGGCAAAAGTCAGCTTGAGCGGCAAAAACTCATAACATATTATTCGCTAAGGGTTATCCGCCAGCGGCAACGGTCTGACGAATCGCATCCAGAGCAGCTTGCGCCTGGCTTCCGTCCGGACCGCCGGCCTGCGCGAGATCGGCGCGCCCGCCACCACCTTTACCCCCGAGCGCGGCTGCACCGGCGCGGACCAGCGTCACCGAGTCGAACCTGTCCAACAGGTCCTCCGTAACACCAACCGCGATGCCGGCGCGGCCTTCGTCGTTGACGCCGACAACGCCGACAATTCCGCTGCCCAGCTGTGCCTTGCCGTCATCGACCAGGCCGCGCAAATCCTTCGGGCTGATACCGGTCAGGGCACGCAACAGCATCTTGACACCGTTCACCTCCTCTTCGGCCGGCCCTGCCCCGTCGCCACCGCCGGCAAGCGCCAGCTGCCGGCGCGCGTCCGACAGCTCACGCTCCAGCTTGCGCCGCTCATCGAGCAGCGCGGCGACCCGTCCCGGGACGTCTCCGCTGGCGGTCTTGAGCAGCGCGGCGGTATCGGACAACAGACGGTCCTGGTCCTCGAGATGCGCCCTGGCCGCATCGCCGGCCAGCGCCTCAAGACGGCGCACACCGGCCGCGGAGGCGCTCTCGGTCACCAGCTTGATCACCCCGATGTCGCCGGTGCGCGACACGTGGGTGCCGCCGCACAGTTCCAGCGAGTAAACCGGCTTGTTACCCTCGCCGCCCGGCTGGGTGCCCATGGCGACAACGCGGACCTCATCGCCGTACTTCTCGCCGAACAGCGCCATGGCGCCTTCGGCAATCGCGTCATCGACCGACATCAGACGGGTGGTCACAGGCTCGTTCTGCTGAACCACGGCGTTGGCGATCTCGGCCACGCGCGCCAGCTCCTGATCGTTCATCGCCTTGGGGTGGGAAAAGTCGAAACGCAGCCGGCCCGGCTCGACCAGCGAGCCTTTCTGTGTGACATGGCTGCCGAGCACCTGGCGCAGGGCTTCGTGGATCAGATGGGTGGCCGAGTGGTGGACCCGCGTAGCGCCACGCCGCCCATGGTCGACATGCAGCTCCACCGCATCCCCGGTGCTGAGCGTGCCCTTTTTCACCACGCCATAGTGGACAAACAGGTCGCCGAGCTTCTTTTGCGTATCGGAAACGTTGAACACTGCGCCGTCGGCGCTGCGCATGACGCCGCGGTCGCCGACCTGGCCGCCGGACTCGCCGTAAAACGGCGTCTGGTTGACCACCACCGCAACCTTGACACCTTCGCCGGCCGTCTCGATGCTCTTTCCCAAGCCGTCGATCAGCGCATAGACGACACCCTCGGCACTTTCGGTGTCGTAGCCGAGGAAGTCAGTCGCCCCGGCCTCCTCACGGACATCGAACCAGAAGTCCTCGGTCTCGGCCTCTCCGGACCCTGACCAGGCCTTGCGCGCCTCCGCTTTCTGCCGCGCCATTTCGCGGTTGAAACCCTCGGTATCGACACCGATCTGGCGCGACTTGAGAGCATCCTCGGTCAGATCGAGCGGAAAGCCGTAGGTGTCGTACAGCTTGAACGCCACCTCGCCAGCCAGTTCGCCACCGGCTGACAGATCGGCGGTTTCCTCATCGAGAATCTTAAGACCGCGCTCCAGCGTCTTGCGGAACCGGCTTTCCTCCAGCTTCAACGTTTCGGTAATCAGGGCGCCTGCCCGGACGAGTTCGGGAAACGCCTGGCCCATCTGCGCCTCCAGCGCCGGCACCAGTTGCCACAGCAGCGGCTCCTTCATGCCGAGCAACTCGGCGTGGCGCATGGCGCGGCGCATGATGCGGCGCAGCACGTAACCCCTGCCCTCGTTCGACGGCAAGACGCCATCTGCGATCAGGAACGACGAGGCGCGCAGGTGGTCGGCGATGACGCGGTTGGAGGCCAGGTTGCGCCCTTCCGCGGCAACGCCGGTCACGTCTTCGATTGCGCCGATCAACGCCTTGAACATGTCAGTTTCATAATTGTCGTGCGTGCCCTGCAGCACAGCCGAGATGCGTTCGAGCCCCATGCCGGTATCAATCGACGGCTTGGGCAATTCGACACGCTCATCGAGCGTCACCTGCTCGAACTGCATGAACACCAGGTTCCATATTTCGATGAACCGGTCGCCATCCTCATCGGCTGAACCGGGCGGGCCGCCGGGAATGCTGTCGCCGTGGTCGTAGAAAATCTCCGAGCACGGGCCGCACGGACCGGTATCGCCCATAGCCCAGAAATTGTCGCTGGTCGGGATGCGGAGAATTTTTGACTCCGGCAAACCAGCGATCTTCTTCCACAAATCGAAGGCATCGTCATCCTCGGCAAACACAGTAACCAGCAAGCGTTCCCTGTCGAGCCCGTACTCGCGGGTCACCAGATTCCAGGCCAGCTCGATGGCCAACTCCTTGAAGTAGTCGCCGAACGAGAAATTCCCGAGCATTTCAAAGAATGTGTGGTGGCGCGCCGTGTAGCCGACATTATCGAGATCGTTGTGCTTGCCGCCGGCCCGCACGCACTTCTGTGATGTCGCCGCCCGGCTGTAGGGCCGCCGTTCCATGCCGGTGAAAACGTTCTTGAACTGCACCATGCCGGCATTCGTGAACATCAGGGTCGGATCGTTGCGCGGCACAAGCGGACTGGACGACACGACCTCGTGGTCGTGCCGGGCAAAATAATCGAGAAAAGCCGACCGGATTTCGTTGACGCCAGCCATGGTGCTCAAAGTCCTTCGCCAATGATGATGTCGACGCGTCACGCCCCGGCAAATCGGGAACTAGCGTCTGCTCCGCGGTCTTTATACAGACCACCCCGCAGGTGTCCAGCGAGCAGGCACCGGCGAGCCCGGACAACCGCATGTGGATCGGTCACGGCGTGCCTCCGATTGATCACCTCCGCCCGGTTTGCACAGATCGCCGACGCCGTCAGCACACAAAAAAGACGCCTCCTGATAGGAAGAAGGCGTCTTTCCGGGGGGTGGGACGTCCCCCAATGCCGGCTGCCCGGGCCTCGACGCTTCAGATCCGAAAGCGCCCTCTACCCGTGGGGGGTCAGCAGCCAGCCTTGACTGTAGATCAAGTCCGCCGGCAGTACGGTCCGCCAGCCGCGTGCGGCCAGCCGGCCCCACACCGGCCCAAGGACGTTACTCGCCCGTGGCCACGGCAGCCGGACCGTCATCTTCTCCGCCGGCCTGGCCGGAATCGGTGATGATCTGGGCGATCAGCCCGGCATTGGTGCGGATTGCCTGTTCGATCGAGTTGGCCACGTCCGGGTTTTCCCGCAGGAACCTCTTGGCGTTTTCACGCCCCTGGCCGACTCGCTCGCCGTTATAGGAGTACCACGAGCCGGATTTCTCAACGACACCGCCGGTCACCCCGAGATCGAGAAGCTCGCCGGTCTTGGAAATGCCCTCGCCGTACATGATATCGAACTCGACCTGGCGGAACGGCGGCGCCACCTTGTTCTTGACCACCTTGACCCGTGTCTGGTTGCCGACCACTTCGTCGCGATCCTTGATGCCGCCGATCCGGCGGATATCGAGCCGAACCGAGGCATAGAACTTCAGCGCATTGCCGCCGGTCGTGGTTTCCGGCGACCCGAACATCACACCGATCTTCATGCGAATCTGGTTGATGAACACCACCATGCAGTTCGACTTGGAAATCGACGCGGTCAGCTTGCGCAGCGCCTGGCTCATCAGCCGGGCCTGCAGGCCGGGCAGGGAATCGCCCATTTCGCCTTCCAGCTCGGCCCGCGGCGTCAGGGCCGCCACCGAATCGATGACCAGCACATCAACCGCGCCGGACCGCACCAGCGTGTCGGCGATCTCCAACGCCTGTTCGCCGGTATCGGGCTGCGAAATCAGCAGATCCTGCACATCGACGCCGAGCTTGCGGGCATAAACCGGATCGAGCGCATGCTCGGCATCGACAAAGGCGCAAATGCCGCCGTTTTTCTGCGCTTCGGCCACAGTGTGCAATGCCAGCGTCGTCTTGCCGGAGGATTCCGGACCGTAGATCTCGATCACCCGGCCTTTCGGCAGCCCGCCGATGCCAAGTGCGATGTCGAGCCCCAGCGAACCGGTCGAAATCGCCTCGACCTCGATCACCTGATCCTGGCCGAGCTTCATGATGGAGCCCTTGCCGAACGCCCGTTCGATCTGCCCCAGCGCGGCTTCCAATGCCTTCTGCTTGTCCATTGATGCGGTCTCTACCAGTTTCAGGTCTGCGCGGCCCATTCGCCCGTCTCCTTATTTCATACTGCTGTATGGTGTGCAATCGATGCTGTTTTGAACGTAATGAGAACATTGAACCATTTTTGTTCTTTTGACAAGTGTTTTTGTTATGTTCTTTGTGGGGGTTGTGGACCGGAGCACATTGTCGTTGTGGAAAATCGCTTCCAATCAGACAGTTAGTTAAACGGTTAGGGAAACAGCGGCCTAGGTGTTTTGTTCCGATTGAGCTGTCAGCGGCAACTGCCGGCGGTCCGGCGGAACGTCTGGCGGCCCCGCTTTGAGCAATCTGGCGAGGAACAGAGGATCAAACGCGGGCGGTCAGGGCAAAAGCCCACAGGAGGAAGGCGACGTTCATGGCAAGGAAGAAGGCGATTCTCGACCGCAGGCCGGCATCCTTGGCGAAAATGATGGTGCGGTAGCCGTGCTTGTTGGCGAACGGCTCCAACAGCACAAACACGTTGAGCCACGTGAGCACGAACATCCACTTGAGAAAATCGCCACCATCATCGAACATGGTGCGGATTATCGACCATGCCCCGTTAACACCGCCTTACGCTGCGTACAAATTTTTGAACGTTTCCGCTCACACCAAGGCGTCTTCAAGCGCCGCAGCGACGGCAAACAGCCGGTGGTCGCTGCCGGCGGGCGCCATGACCATACCGCCGACGGGCGCGCCGCCGTCCACCGGCAGCGGCAGGGAAATGGCGCAACGGGTCAGGAAATTGCCGACGAACGTGTTGCGCAGACACAGGAAATTCAGCCGCGAATAGCTCTCGAACGTGTCGAAGGCCGCAACCGCGGGCGGCACGTTCGGCGTGGTCGGAACCAACCAGCCATCGAGACCCGCCATCGCCAGATCGGCCATTTCGATCAACACCCGGCGCCGCGCCTGCAAATCGAGCAAATCGGCAGCGGAGATCAGTCCGCCGGAAGCAATCCGCTTCAGCACCCGCTGATCGTAACCCTCGCCATGCTCGGACATCCGATCGCGGTGATGAACGAACGCCTCGACCGCCGCTATGCCGCCACTGGCATTGATCTGCGGCAAATCGCGCAAGTCTGCGAACTCAATTTCCCGAAATTCAACACCCTTTTGCGAAAGTTTCTTGACACTTCGCTCGAAGCAATCCGCGACTGCCGGCTCGACGTCGTCGAAAAACAGATCGAGCACGATACCGAGTCGCAACCCGGCGGCCGGCCTGGCGGTCACCCGGCCGTCCCAATCCTCGCTCATGAGGGCGTCCGCGGAAGCGCAACAGCGCACCGAATTGGCCAGCGGCCCAATCGAATCGAAAGTCGGCGACAGCGGATAGACACCGCGCGTCGGCACGCGGCCGACGGTGGACTTGTAACCGACAATACCGTTGAAGGCTGCCGGAATGCGGCACGATCCGCCGGTATCCGATCCGATCGCCAACGGCACCATGCCTTCGCCGACCGAGACCCCCGCCCCGCTTGACGATCCGCCCGGTATCCGGCCGGTGTCGCGATCCCACACCGACAGCGGCGTGCCGTAATGCGGGTTGAGGCCAACACCGGAATAGGCGAACTCGGTCATGTTGTTGCGCCCAACGGCGATGAAACCGGCCTGTTTGAGCCGCGCTATGGCCGGCGCATCGCGGCTGGCCGGCGCGGCGTGATCGAGCACCTTCGAGCCCGCGCGGGTAACCTCGCCGGCCACGTCGAACAGGTCCTTCACACCCATCGGGATCCCGGCATACCGCGACGGCGCCGCACCGCGTTTGCGCAAACCGTCGATGAAATCCGCCTGGGCGATGGCGCCGTCGCCGTCGACGCTGATGAACGCCCGCGCACCCTCACCGCCACTATCGGCGATGCGGGCCAGCGACCCCTCGACCAGTTCGCGGGCCGTCACATGCCCGCTTTCCAGCGCTGTCGCCAGATCCTCAAGCGTCTTGCCGGTCACGCCTGCACTACCCTTCCATCGCCTCCTTCACCGCCCCGGCCAGTTGCTTCAGCGAGAACGGCTTGGGCAGGAAGGCAAAATCCTCCTGGCCTTCCAGGTTCTTCTCAAAGGCATCTTCGGCATAGCCGGAGATGAACACAACCCTGGTGGCGACCCCGCGGCTGCGCAGCTCCTTGAGCAGTGTCGGGCCATCCATTTCCGGCATCACCACATCTGACAGCACCAGATCGAACGGTTCGCCGTGTTCCTCGACGACCTCCAGCGCCCGCTCGCCGCTGTCGGCCTCGACCACCGTATAGCCGCGCGAGGCCAGGGCGCGCGAGGCAAACGCCCGCACCGCGTCTTCATCCTCGACTAGCAGGATGGTGCCGTGGCCGGTCAGATCGGCGCGCGGCTCTTCCTTGTCGAGCGCCGAGGATTTGGCCTCCGCATCGCCGGCGGCCTCGACATGGCGCGGCAGATAGATGCGGAACAGCGTGCCCTGCCCCAGCTGACTGTCGCAGAATATGAACCCGCCGGTCTGCTTGATGATGCCGTAGACGGTCGAAAGCCCCAGCCCGGTGCCCTTGCCGACCTCCTTGGTCGAGAAGAACGGCTCGTAAATCTTGTCGAGCACATCCTGCGGCATGCCGGCCCCGGTGTCCTGCACCTGGCACAGCACATACTCGCCCTCCGGCATCAGACCGGGCTTGACGGTGCGCGAGTCCTCAACCGAGATGTTCGCCGTCGACACCGTAAGCACGCCGCCATCCGGCATGGCATCGCGGGCATTCACCGCCAGGTTGACGATCACCTGCTCGAACTGGTTGACGTCGACCTTGACCAGCCCGACATCGCGCCCGTGGCTGATCTTCAGCTCGATCTTCTCACCCAGCAGGCGGCCCAGGAGGTTACCGAGATCGGACAGCACATCGGTCAGCGACAGCACCTCGGGCCGCAAGGTCTGGCGCCGCGAGAACGCCAGCAACTGGCGCACCAGATTGGCCGCCCGGTTGGCGTTCTGCTTGATGTTCATGATGTCGGCGAACGACGGATCGGTCGGCCGGTGCTTGGCCAGCAGCAAGTCGGAAAACCCGATGATCGCCGTCAGCACATTGTTGAAGTCGTGCGCCACACCGCCGGCCAGCTGGCCAACCGCCTGCATCTTCTGGCTTTGCGCCAACTGCACTTCCAGCGAATCGTGCTTGGTAGTGTCGATGGCGAACACAATGGCGGTGCCGCCATTTGCCTGCTCATCGCTGGCCCGGGCGAGGAAGATTTCGCCGGTCAGCCTTTCATCGCCGGAAAACGTGACACTGATCGAGTCGTCAACCTCATCGCCGGCGCGCGCGCTGTCCAACCAGGCGGCAAAATCCTTCCGCTGGTCTTCGATGACCGCATCCGACAGCTGCCGGCCGCGTTTGACATTTGCCGACAGCGCAACGAAAGCGCCGTTGGCCGAGACGATCTCGCCATCGCCGGACATGCGTGCGATACCGATCGGCGCCGCGTTGACCAGCCGGTTGAGGCGCAACTCCGCGACATCGTTGACATCGCTGCCGCCCGGCACCTCGCGCATGTCGAGCACCAGCGAACGCGACGGCTGGGGTTTGCCGGCGCTGTCGTAGTCGGCACGGTGGACGATGCGCACCGGCAGCGGCGAGCCGGTCTTGCGCTTCAGCGTCAGATCGAAGGTTTCCGTGCGATGTCCGCCCGGCTCCGGCTCGATCGCCATCAGCATGCGTTCATCGTCTTCTTCCAGCAAATCGGCGAGCGTCACCGTGCCATCCGTGGTATCGGGCAGGTCGATGCCAAGCCAGTCGGCCAGGGTAGCGTTGAGATAGGCAAGGCGGCCATCCCTGGCGGTGGAGAAGAACCCGGCCGGGGCATGGTCGAGGTAGTTGATGATGAACTGCAGGTTGGAGAAGGCCCGTTCCTGGTCGGCCCGGTCGGAGGTGATGTCCTGCAGCCGCCACAGGGTAAAACGCTGGCCGATCGACGTGGTGACCGGCGCCACGCTGGCGCGCAGCCAGGTCGGATGATCGGCGTGCGCTCCGGCAGCGGCCGAGCCCTCCGCCAGCCTGAACTCCTCGCTGGCGGCAACCCCGTCGCGCGACGACTGCACCAGCCGGTACACGCGCTCGGAGACTTCCGGATAGCCGGTATAGAGGTTCTCGATGCTGATCTGGCGCCCGACATTGGACGCCGCCAGCAGACCGCGGTAGGCGTCGTTGGCAAACACCACGCGGCCCCGGGCGTCGCTGACCACGCAACTGTCGCCGATGGCGTTCATGAGGCCATCGAAAAACGCCCGCTGCCTTGGCAGGCGGCCGAAATGGACGAAGCCGGCCAGCACGCCAAACGCGGCGAGCAGGCCAAAAAAGGCGAACAACCCCAGCAGAATGAGGATCAGCGCCGGCCACTGCCCCTGGATGCGATAGCCCAGAAACCCGACGATACCGGCCAGCAGCACGGCCAGCGCAATCGCCAGCAGCGGCCGCCCCTGACTGGCGGTCATGCGCGATGCTGCGGCTGTTTCGCGGTCGTGTCGAATGGTGGCATCACTCATGTCTGTTTAGGACCTGCTGGCATCCCAACCTCATGTCTTCGGCATCCCCCAAGTATGCCGCGCAACGCCATGGCAGCACCCGAATCACCAGCGAGTATATGCGATTTGCCCGGACCTGAAGCGCAAGTTTGCCGCCGCGCTGGCAAATCCCACTGTGTTGTCGCCCAAAGATCGCCGGAAGGGCCGCAATTTTGGCCGAAACGGCGGATATACCGCGCCACACAACGCCTGATCAAATGACGCTGCCAGCGTTTCGTGTTATGGCTGCAGCCGGCAACTGAACGTCGCCACTGGCCGCGACGTGAACACAGAGAGCATAGCGCAATGGATCTGACGCCCTACACCGACTATGGCATCTACGCGCTGGTCGCCATCGGCCTGCTGATCGTGCTGCTGTTCCTGATCCGGACGGTCGGCAATACGGTGCGCGGCAAGAAGGGCAGCCGCCTCGGCATCTCCGAATTCTACGAAATCGACAAGAGCCGCCGGCTCATCCTGGTGCGGCGCGATGATGTCGAGCACCTGGTGATGATCGGCGGCCCGCAGGACCTGGTGATCGAGCCGGGCATCGGGCTGGAGGAGACGCACCACACTGCACGCGAGTTCTCGCCGCCCGATTTCGTTGCCAGGGACATGGACCGTGAGGACCGCAAGACCGCACCGATGGCACCCCGGTCTCCAAAACCCGCCGTTTTCGGTGACCGCGCCCCGAACTTGCGCCCGGTCGAACGTGCCGAACCAACGCTGGAAACCGGCAGCCGGGACCCGGATTTGGACAAATGATACCAGCGGTGTCGGCGTTTGACTTGCTGGCTGTTGTAACGGGCTGAAATGACACAGCGCATGAGCCAGTCGGCGTCAAGACTGACGCATGCAGCGCCCTGCGGCAGAGGACAACCGTTGCCGGCCCGTCTGAGTTCAAACGTCTGCAAACCTAACGCCCGTGCCGCAGGCACTAGTCGTCGCGGTAGACACGTTCGCGGCGTTCGTGGCGTTCCTGGGCTTCGAGGGAAAGTGTGGCGATCGGCCGGGCATCGAGGCGGCGCAGGCTGATCGGCTCGCCGGTCTCTTCGCAATAGCCGTAGGTGCCGTCGTCGATCCGCTTGAGGGCGGCGTCGATCTTGGAGATCAGTTTGCGCTGCCGGTCGCGGGTGCGCAGCTCCAGCGCCCGGTCGGTCTCGGTCGAGGCGCGGTCGGCCAGATCGGGCAGCGGGTTGTTTTCGTCCTGCAGATGCTGAAGGGTCTCCTTGCTCTCACGCAGGATATCTTCCTTCCAGGCCAGCAACTTTTCCCTGAAATAGGCCTGCTGACGCTCATTCATGAACGGCTCTTTCGCCGTCGGTTTGTACTCGGCCTCCATGACAGCAGACATTTCAAAACCTCACCATGCAGAACGTTGACCAACAAACGCGATTTGAGCGCCTGTATATCCGTAGTGCCGGACTACGACAATAGTCTTGTGTCGGTGAAAGCAAAAAACATCACAATCGTGATCGGGTCGGGCTAGCGCGTTGATTCAAAGCCACAATTCCACGGAACCTCGATGGAGGGCATGATTGCCGGCGTCTTACCGGGCGAGAAACAATCCAAATTGACACATGTGAACAACCCGGGACTGGCACCTGGAGGCATGCTGCGCTAAACAGCGTTTCGCACTGGATCAGGAGGACGCGATGCGTTTTGAAGGCACCAAGGATTATGTGGCGACGGACGACCTGCAGGTTGCGGTCAACGCGGCCATCGTTCTGGAACGCCCGTTACTGGTCAAGGGCGAACCCGGCACCGGCAAGACGGTCCTGGCCCACGAGATGGCCAAGGCGCTCGGTGCCCCGTTGCTGGAGTGGCATATCAAGTCGACGACCAAGGCCCAGCAGGGGCTTTACGAATACGATGCGGTCTCGCGCCTGCGGGACAGCCAGCTGGGTGACGAGCGCGTCCATGACATTGCCAACTACATTAAGAGGGGCAAGCTGTGGGATGCCTTCGCCAGCGACACCCGGCCGATCCTGCTGATCGACGAGATCGACAAGGCCGACATCGAGTTTCCGAACGACCTGCTGCAGGAACTCGACCGCATGGAATTCTTCGTCTACGAGACCGGCGAAACCATCCACGCCAAGGTCCGCCCGGTGGTCATCATCACCTCAAACAATGAAAAGGAGCTGCCGGACGCCTTCCTGCGCCGGTGCTTCTTTCACTACATCAAGTTTCCCGATCCGGAAACGATGCAGGACATCATTGAGGTCCACTTCCCGGGTCTGAAGGGCCGCATGGTATCGGAGGCGCTGAACATCTTCTACGACATGCGCGAGGTGCCGGGACTTAAGAAGAAGCCCTCGACATCCGAACTGCTCGACTGGATCAAACTGCTGCTGAACGAGGATGTCAGCGCCGAAACCCTGCGCGAACGCGATCCGCGCAAACTGATCCCGCCCCTGCACGGTGCATTGTTGAAGAATGAACAGGATGTCGCCCTGTTCGAACGCCTTGCCTTCATGAACCGTCGCGGCGACCGCTGAACACAGGCCAACCAGAAAGCTGCCTTAATGCGCACATCCTTCAGTCAAAATTAACCTTAACAGCCCATTGTTGCCCCCACGAGTGTGTTAGTGAAATGAGGCAACAGTTATGCGTAAAGGCATTCTGGTCGCAGGCCTGGCCATCGCCGCAGCGTCCATCAGCGGCTGTCAATCGACCAATCCGGATTTCGACGCCGGGCTCTCGCCGGCCAGCGGTTCCGGCACGACGACGGGCGGTACGACCGGTGGAACCGGCACCGGGGGCACTGGAACCGGCGGGGCCAGCACTGGAACGGATACGGGAACAACCAGCACCGCATCGACCAGCTCAAGCACCTTCTCGCCCGGCGATACACAAAACAGCGGCACCGGCGATCCGGCCATCACCACACTGGCCGATGGCGATACCGGCATGGCTTTCAACTCCGTAGGACAAAGCGCCGACTCCGGAGCGCTGGTGCAGACAATACCAACGGCGACAGGCATGCGCGTTGCAGTTGACGATGGCACCGGCGGCGCGCTCGACTGGCCGGAACCCATCGATGTGCCGCTCTATGCCGCCGGCACCGCCCGCGGCAACCACGCAAGCAACTACGATGCCAGCGATATTCAGAACCACTCCCTGCTCAAGGGCGCCGACACCAGCGCGACCTACGGCGAATTCCGCCGTATCGACGGAACCGCTGACGCCGAGCTCCAGCTTTGGGAATACAACCACAGCTATATCGGCCAATACCGCGTTTGGCGTGGCGGCAACACGCCCGACGAAAGGAACCTGGCCGTGTTCCACGGCGGCAACAAGACAAACGCTACCAATCTGCCGGCCACGGCAACCTATACGGGTCGCATGGGCGGAACCGCCACGGCTGCCAACTGGGTTGCTTTCGATCGCACCGTCGAAGATATCGATGCGACTGACCCCAGCCAGACATTCGAGCGCGATCCGGCGACAGGCGAGATTATCAGGGCAGCCTCCGTCGATCCGAACGGCGAATGGCGTGTAACGGCGGACGCCACGCTCAATGCCGATTTTGCCGCCGGACGTATCACCGGCCGGTTCGACAACACCGTATGGAAAAAATGGACCGGAGCGTCCGACGGTACCGCCGACGTCAACGGATACACCACGATCTACAACAGCCAGGAAGGCAGAAGCCCCTTCCCACATCGTTACAACGTCAACGGCACGATTCGCGGCGCCGACTTCGCCGGCTCGGTCACTTCGGTCGGTGGATATGTCCAGGGCACCAATCACGCATCCGGGTCGTTCTACGGGCCGAATGGAGAAGAGGCCGCCGGTATTTTCTACAATGAGTCCACGGCGCCCGGTCCGACTGACGGAGATAGCCCGTACGAGCAGAACCGTCGCGGCTACGTCAACACACGTGGTGTCTTCTGGGGGTCTCAATAGTGACGCCAGGCCAGTGCCTTTCACCCAGCAAACGCAAACCGGGGCGCGCCGCACGGCGCGTCTTTGGTTTGGTGCTTGCCGGCCTCGCCGCACTGGCCACTGCCGGGCTTGACGCCCACGCCGCCACACCAACTGGCAAGTCCGACCGGATAACCGTCTCCAGTGATGCGGAGTTCGCCGCCCTGCAGGAAAAACACCGCCTGCACACCCTGATCCGCATGATCCAGACCGGCCGGGCGGCGCTCGCCGAACGGCTGCTGGCCAAGTACCCGTTCACCGGGCCGCTGGCGCCCAACCGCACCCTGTTTCTCAACGGCATGATTGCCAAGGCGCGCGGAAATCTGGATGACGCGGTGACCAGTTACCGTGCCGCGCTGGCCGACAACCCCAGCCTGTCGCTGGTGCGCATGGAACTGGCGCACACCCTGTTCCTGAAGGAAGAAGACACCGGCGCCAAACACCACCTGGAAATTCTGAAGTCGGCTGCGCCGACGATCCAGACTTCAAAACAATTTGACCGCTTCATCGACGGCATCGACGCCCGGCGACCCTGGGCCTTCGATGCCTATGTTTCCGTGGCGCCGAGCACCAACTACAACAACGGCACCAGCACCCGAATGATCAACATCAATGGTGTGACCTTTTCTCCGGACAACCGGGAAAAAAGCGGTATTGGCATTCGCGGCGGCGCCAATGGCAGCTATCGGTTCCGGCTCGCAAAGGACGTCGACCTCATTGCCGGCGCCGGGATCAACTTTTCTGAATACGAGGGCTCGACCTTCGACGAATTCATTGTCTCTGAAAGCCTGACCCTGCAAAAAAAGCATCTGCGCGGTTCGATTTCATTCGGCATCGCCGCGAGCCAGCGTTGGACCGGCGAGATATTCGATGGAACCCACTATGCCGGCGGCGATGAATTCACCTGGTCGATCGGTCCGCAGATATCGATATTTCACCGCATTGCGCCGAAGTGGTCGCTGTTCACAAAGTTGCAGCACCGCTACAGCGAATACAAAACTTACGACTACCGCGACGGACACCGTATCAGCGTCGACAACCGCCTTGCGCATTCACTTAAAGACGGGTTGATCCTGTACGCCCTGTCTGGCGTAGAACGCGAAGAAGTCAATGCAGAAATCGATCAGCTGAAATACTGGGCCGTGTCAGGTGGGTTGGGTGTCTACTACGAGGCCCCCCTTGGTCTCACATTGTACGGTGAGGCGGAAGTCACCCGCAAAATTCACGATGGCCGCAGCTATTCCAATCTGGCGACGAATCGCAAGGACACCCGGGTCAACGCCTCGCTTTCCCTGCACAAGCGCGACTTCGACATCATGGGCGTCACACCGCAGTTGCACTACGCCTATATCCGCAATTTCTCCAACTCCCCCATTGACCGCTACGAGACCCATGGCGCAAATGTGACCCTGACGAAGAAGTTCTAGGGCCTGTGGACATCCCATGCGATTTTCAACTGCTCAGGAGTTCCGCGACTGGCCGGCCAAGGCGGTGACGATTTTCGGCATGTCCGGTGTCGGCAAAACCACACTCGGCACCCTGCTGCGCGCCCACGAATGGTTCCTCTATTCCGTCGACTACCGCATCGGCACCCGCTACATGGGCGAACACATCGTCGACAACTTCAAGCGCGAGGCGATGAAGGTGCCGTTTCTGCGCGATCTGCTGCGCACCGACTCGATCTACATTTCCTCCAACATCACGTTTGAAAACCTGTCGCCGCTGTCGACCTATCTCGGCAAGCCCGGCAATCCCGACAAGGGCGGCATACCGTTTGCCGAGTACCGCCGCCGGCTGGAGCAGCACCGCCAGGCGGAAATCGCCGCCCTGCTCGACATCGAAAAGTTCATCCGCAAGTCCCGCGAGATCTACGACTATCCGCACTTCGTATGCGATACCGGAGGTTCGCTGTGCGAGGTCGTCAACCTGGTCGACCGCACCGACCCGGTGCTCAAGGCGCTCGCCGACAACACGCTGATCCTGTACATCCGCGGCACCGAGGAACTGGCCGAGGAACTGATCAGCCGATTCCGCGCCGCCCCGAAACCGATGTACTACCAGCCGCAGTTCCTGGAAAGGAAATGGGCCGAGTTCAAGAACACCCACGGAATTCCCCGGGATGATGACGTCGACCCGGACGCCTTCGCCGTGTGGGGTTTCGAACAACTCATCCACCACCGCATCCCGCTCTACGAAACCATCGCCAAACGCGCCGGCTACACCGTCGAAATGGCCGACATCCCGGCGGTGCGCGACGAACAGGACTTCGTTGAGCTGGTTTGCAGGGCGATTGAACGGGCCTGACCAGGCCGCCCGACCTAGCTGCTGCTGTCAAACGAATACGGCGCATCGTGTTCCCGAGGCATCGGCAAGAACAACAATGGGGATTGCAATGTCAAAGTACCGCAATGCACTGCCGCAAATCGGCAATGGACCCTTCATTCACTATGTCGGGATGGAGACCGATCTGATCTTCAATCATGGAATCGACCTTCCTGGCTTTGCATCCTACCCGTTGCTTGCGACCGAGGACGGCACACAAACGGTCCGCAACTATTACCGGCAACTCATGAACACCACCCGCAGCACGGGAGCCGGCGTCATCCTCGACAGTACCACCTGGGTGGCCAACCGTGACCGGGCCGCGGCCATCGGCATCAAACCGCAGGAGTTGCACCGGCTGAACCTGGCCGCCATAGACCTGATCGCCGAGGTTCGAAAAGAAGGCGGCGACCTGCCGACGGTCCTGTGTGCCCAGATGGGGCCACGCGGAGACGGATATGCGCCGGGCGACCTGATGACCACCGAGCAGGCTGAGGACTATCACAGCGAGCAAATGCAGGTGATTGCACAATCACAGGCGGATTTTGCCGCCGGATTCACGCTGTGCTACCCGCAGGAAGCGATTGGAATTGTGCGGGCCGGGCAGAAGTACGGAATGCCGGTCGCAATATCGTTTACCGTTGAAACCGACGGACATCTGCCAACCGGCATGCCGCTTCGCGAAGCCATTGAAACCGTGGATGCCGCGACTGATAGCGCAGCCGCCTACTTCCTGATCAACTGTGCCCATCCGGATCATTTTTCCAGCGTTCTCACCGACGAACCTTGGATTCTGCGCCTCAAGGGCGCCGTGGCGAACGCATCGCGCTGTAGCCATGCAGAGCTCGACGAAGCCGGAGAACTGGACGACGGCGACCCGGTGGAACTTGGCACCATGATGGGCAACCTGAGCAAAACCTTTCCGCATTTCACCATTTTCGGCGGTTGCTGCGGCACCGACATGCGCCACGTTCGCAACATCGCACAGCAGGTTGTTGTGGCAAAGGATTGACGTTCACCACCGGTTGGCAAAAAGGCGCCTGCCGGAAGGCATTTGGCATTGCTGGTTTTTTGGCGCACTCTTGCTAGGTGGTGAACGCCCTTTGGTCACGCACAGGGGCTGGCGAACTGAAAAAGGACGTCGATGCCGGAGTTGATAGCCCTGCCGAGCTGGCTTGCGGTGCTGGTGATTGCGCTGGCCACCCTGGCGTTCATCAATCACTTCTTCCTGCCGGCCATCCGCTGGTTCGGGCGGCGCATTGCCAACCGGGTGATCAGCGACGTCAACCGGCGCTTCGGCCTCAAGCTGCCGACATTCCAGCTCACCAAGCGCCAGGTGCTGATCGATCGGCTGGTCTACGATCCCGAGGTACTCGGCGCTGTATCGCGCGTCGCCGAGGAGCGGGCCGTTCCGCGCGATGGTGTGATGGCCGAGGTGGTGGTGTTCGCCCGCGAAATGGTGCCGTCTTTCAACCCCTACATCTATTTTCGACTGGGTTACCGGGTCGCCCGGTGGATCCTCCGGTCGTTTTACCGGGTCAATGCCGGCTGGGTGCACGAGGCCGCCCGCGAGCAACCTTCGGCCAACACCTCCGTGGTTTTCTTCATCAACCATCGCAGCAACATGGACTACCTGCTGGTGAGCTATCTTGCCTCCAACCGGGCAGCGCTGTCCTACGGCGCCGGCGAATGGGCCCGGGTCTGGCCGTTCCGCCCGCTGCTGCGGCTGGCCGGCGCCTACATTCTGCGCCGCAGCCAGGACAATACGCTGTACCGCACGGTGCTGCGTCGCTATGTGCAAATGGCGACCGCGGCCGGCGTGCCGCATGCGATCTTCTGCGAGGGCGGCTTGTCGCGGAACGGCAAGGTGAACGCGCCGAAACTCGGCCTTTTGAGCTACGTCTGCCACAACTTCGACCCTGCTGGTGCGCGTGATATCCTGTTCATTCCCGTCGGCACGAACTTCGACCGCGTCGTCGAGGAACGCATTCTGGTGGCAAGTCCCGACAGGAATTTCCACAACCGCAGCGCCGGCTTCATTCTCGGGTCGACGGTCAAGTTCGTGGTGATGCAGATCTGGCACCGGCTCACCGGTCAGTCGAAGGGCTTCGGCGTGGCCGCCGCCAACTTCGGCAAGCCGGTGTCGCTGCGTCAGTGGTCACGAGACAACGGAATATCGTTTGCCGGCCTTGCGCAGGACGACTATTTCGCTGCCGTTTCATCGCTCGGCAACGACCTGCACGGCCGTATCACCTGCGTCATCCCGGTGCTGGCCGTGCCTCTGCTGGCCATGATATTGTTGCAGTTGGAAGATCAACCTACCCCGGAGGTGCTGAGCGAGCGGGCGCTGCGGGAGGTTGAGCGGTTGCGCCAAATGGATGCCCATCCCGGCATGAAGGCCGGCGAAGAACCAAGCGCCATTGCGGACGGCCTGAAGCTCATGAGCGACCTTGACCTGATTTCGACAACTGCGCAGGGCACGATCGCCATCAATGAAAACGAACGGGATTTGCTGCAATACCACGCGAATTCCATCATCCAACTGGAAGCCGCGCTTGCCGCCAGGCAGGCGATTGTCGAAGACCAATGACCCAGCCGGCGCGTTTCAGCACTCAAGAAATTCTGGTTGCCGGCATGCGGACCCCATTTGGCGACCTGTTGGCCCGGCCCTGGTTCGACAGGCTGGCACTCAACTGCATCGCCTACTGGTTCGTTCCGCTGTCGCGGCTGTGGGCCGCCGCGCGCGCCGCCGAGGGCTCCCCCGACAGGTACTTCGCGGAAACCGGGATCACACCGACCCAAAGGCTGCAGCGCACGGTCGAGCGCACCCTAAGCCGCTTTGAGGCGGTGCGTCATACGGTGCTCGATATCGAGCACCAATGGGAAAGCATCATCTTCGGCGCCAAGACACCGGACGCAGACGCGGCTGCACAGATCGAACGCACGCGGCTTCATAACCGCTCCGACTACAACAATTTGCGCCGCATTTTTGTGCCGCTGCGCCTGGCCGCAGATGTGCAGCCGATCAAGTGGCAAATCCCCTCACCCGCCGAGGTTGCAGCGTTCTACGACCCGCTGGTCGACGATCCGGCCGCGGCCTTCGCCCTGCCCGACCCGATGCCCAAGGTCACGATGTCCCACCCCGTGCCCGGCAAGGATGGCGAGCACAGCTACTGGCTGCGCTTTGCGTCGCCGTCCACGCGCATGGCCGACCAGGTCATCGCGCGGGTCTACGAGCCGGCGAACGCCAAGAACGCGCCGACGCTGATCTTCGGCCACGGCATCTGTGTCGAGTTCGACCACTGGCGCGGGCTGGTCGACGAGGTCGAGGCTATGGTCAAGATGGGCATCCGTGTCGTGCGCCCGGAAGCCCCCTGGCACGGCCACCGGGTCCCAGACGGCATGTTCGGCGGCGAGAAGTTCATCGCCACGGCACCGGCCGGCGCGCTCGACCTGTTCACCTCTGCGGCACGCGAGTGGTCGGTGCTGATCGACTGGTTCCGCACCACCACCAGCGCCCCGGTCGCCATCGGCGGCAGCAGCCTGGGGGCAATGACGGCGCAGACCATCGCCGACAAGGCACATTTCTGGCCGAAACGGCTGCAGCCCGACGCGATGTTCCTGATCACCCACTGCGGGCACATCGAGGATGCCGTCGTGCACGGCGAACTGGCCAAGGTCTGGGGCATCGCCCAGGCGACCATAGATCACGGCTGGCGTTCCGACATGATCCGCCACTACCTGCCGCTGATCGAAGCCGATGGGCATCCGGTCATCGACCCGCAGAACATCGTCACCGTGCTTGGCGACCGCGACAACGTCACCCCGTTCGACGGCGCCAGCACGCTCAACGATGAATGGGCCCTGCCGCCCGAGAACCGCTTCGTTTACCGCCGCGGCCATTTCAGCGTGCCGATCGGCATGATGCGCGAACAGGCCTCGCTGAGACGGCTGAAGGATATCCTGACGCGCCTGTCGGGTTGATTGCGGTTTCAGGTCAATGGACAAGTCCCCCGGAGATCATTTCCCACAGTCGCGCAAGCCCCTCGGATGAGTTTTCGCGGTGGGTGCGGAACCGGACGTGCTCGGTGTCGGACGCCTCCCTGGCCAGCTCGATGGACCACAGGCCAGCGATCTCGTTGGGGATGATCGAATATCGGATATCGACGATCCGGTTGGGCCGGGCCGGGTCCCGGGTGATGTATCCATCGCTGAAATGCCGGAAGCGTTCGACGTCCCGGGCCTGCTGAGTTGCGGCCTTCAGCCAGGGAAAATCCTGCGCCAGGTCGAGCTTGGCCACACTGCTTCCCGGAAAGACCCGGCGCCCGTATCCGACCAGAACCGCATCGACATGATACCGGCCTTCGGCCTCGTAGAGCGTTTTCCATACCAGCAGGTTGCCGAAACTCGGCTTGACCTCCAGGCGGATGGGCGTGTGTCCCCGCGATGCTGCAATGTCCCGTCCCATCTCAAGCGCCGCCTGGTGCTGCAGCACGCCGAGCGCCAGGTAGCACCCGGCCCAGGCGAGGCCCAGTCGGGCATAGAGCGATGTCCGTTTGCGCCATGACAGGAACGCCAGACCGGCAATCGGCAAGGTGAACAGCGGATCGACGACAGAAACGATCTTCCAGGCAAACCGCTGATCGCTCAGCGGCCACAGCAGCATGGTGCCGTAGGATGTCGCGGCATCCAGCAGGGCATGCGTTGCATAGCCCAGGGTACAGAATAGAGCCGTTTGCGCAAAGCTCAGCTTCCAGCGCCGGCCGAGCAGGAAATGCAGCACCAGCGCGACCAGCAGGCCGCCGAGGGGGATGAAGAACAGCGAGTGGGTGAACTGCCGGTGATACTCGAGGAACAACAGCGGGTCGGTCGATGAGCGGATCAGGATATCAAGATCCGCTGCCATTCCCGATACGAAACCGAGCGCTCCGGCAACGCCGATCTCGGTCCTGCGGCGCGTTGCCTGCGGGAGCGTCGCGCCGAGCGTGCCTTGCGTGAATGGGTCCATGTCAATTGTCCAATGTCCCCTGCCCGGCCTGAGTTGCCAGCCGGACGGCGATGCAACCTAACCCTTCAGTGCCTCGAAACGCGCCAGGCTGTCCGGCGGCCAGTGCTCGCTGCGGCGGTAATACTCCGGCATCACCGGTATCGCGTCATCGAGCACCACCCAGGGCTGCTTGCTCATGGTCCAGATGTGGATATCCGGCGGCGCGGCGTCCGGGGTGTCGAGCGTGCCCGCGCGGATGAAGGCGATCCGGTCGCCGATCCTGCCCATGGCATAGTGGCTCCACAGCGCTACCTTGCAGCGCGGACAGCGCAGGAATTTTTGTCCCAACCCGCTGGCCGACGGGGCCGGCACCAGTTCAGGCTCGCCCGCCAGAAGCTCGACCTGATCGCGCTCGATCTGCGCGTTGAGGGCAAACGCCGACCCGCTCTCGCGCTGGCACCACCGGCAATGGCAGCAGTGCACGAACATCGGCAAACGATTGAGACGGTAGCGCACACCCCCGCATGCGCAACCGCCGGTCAACTGAGGGTCTTCAGAGATTTCCGTCATAGCGTCCTATTATGCAGGAATCGGCTCGGCTTTCGGTGGCATCAGATACCAGAGCACCGCGGCAACAAGCAACAAGGCCGGAACGTCGCCAACCAGATGGCCATGCTCACTGGCATCGCCGATGGCCTGCGCGGCCATAATCAGGGCATGGACAATGCTTGACCAGATGGTGAACGAGATCAGGCTGCGATGAGCCGGCGGATCGTTGGCCGCGATGATCAGGAAGATGCCGAGCGTCGCATAAACACCGCATATCATCTGGAAGTAATAGGCCCCCTCGCCGCCATGCCACTGCCAGCCGGACGGCCAGACGATGGCCAGCGGATAGACCAAGCAGAAGATCACGCCGAAGATGCGCAGGGCCAGACGCAGGTATTTCTGTTTGTCGTTCGGGTTCATAAGGTTTCTCCTTGTTGAAAATGTAACGTCGTCGTCACGATTGGTGCAATATCAGCCACGTACCACGGCAATGGCGGGCGGCGACTTTAGGGTCTGCAGCACGACGCACGAGGCTTCGGCGGCGGCCAGCACACGGTCGAGCTGTGCTTGCGTCACGCCGGGTGCCGCCTGCATGTGGACACGAATGTCGATGGTCTGGAAACCGACTGGCACCTGCCGGTCGACCATTAGCGTGCCGCGCGTGTCCACGGTTGCATCGACCGTTACTTCAAGCTCGCGCAACTCGATGCCGGACAGGTTGGCAACGATGCGGATGGTGCTGTCGAGGCAGCTGGCAATCGCGGCGGACAGTATCTCACCGGGATTCGGCAGATCGCACTCGCCGCCGACCTTGCGGTGAACACCGGTGGCAATGTCGGCCGGCCGGCCATGTCCGAACAGCACATTACTGTGGATCGCGTCATCCGCGGCAATGCTCAGCGAAGTGGTGCGGGCCCGGTCGACGACGATGGCGTCCCGCGGTGCTTCCATGTAGCGGCCACGCAACGGCGCCTGCCGGGCGCGCATGTCGACGGGTTTCTGTGCGGCAGCGGGGTTTCTGAAGGGGATGATGTTCTCGGCAAGCATGGGTCTTTCCTCTCGTTTGGCTGTTGTGACGGAGAAGAAGGTAACGCCCGCCACCCTGTCCGGCTGCTGCACCGCGCGTAGCAAGGCGCTATCGAAACTGGTAGTATCCAACTACACATTCTGTAGCGAAGCGGCGACACGATGAGCACAAACACCTCCGGCAGCCTGTGCCCGGCAACCAAGTCGGCGGAAATCATTGGTGACAAATGGGTGCTGCTGATCCTGCGCGAGATGTTTCTCGGCTCCTCGCGCTTCAACGATTTCCAGCGGGCTTTCCCGCGCATGTCGCCGACGATCCTGTCCAAGCGCCTCAAGCAGCTCGAGGCCGATGGCCTGATCATCCGCAAGACCGGTCCCGGCAACAGAACCAGAGAGTACCGCCTGACGCGCTGCGGGCGCGAGCTTGGCCCGGTCATCGAACATATGGCGACCTGGGGCCTGCGCTGGGCGCGCCGGCGCCTGTCGGAGGAAGACCTCGACACCGGCAGCTTCATGTGGGACTTCCACCGCACCCTCAACACCGACGAACTGCCCGATGGCGAAACGGTGTTCTGTGTGAAGCTCAGCGATGTCGAGGACTACAGCACCTGGTGGCTGATCGCCGAAGACGGCACCGTCGATCTGTGCACCGACGACCCGGGCAAGGACGTCGATCTCTATGTAACGGCGCCAATGGAGACCCTTGTCGAGGTTTGGATGGGTGATAGGCCGGTCGGTGACGCGGTTGCCGGCGAAGACATCCTCTTGACCGGTCAAACCCACCTCACCCGTTCAATCCCCCGCTGGTTCCCCCGCTCGACAATGGCGGACGTCAGGCCGGAAAGGGTCAGGGAGTAGCTGGGCGTAGCCGCTCCGAACTTTTCTCCGCATTGACTTGCGCGGATCGCAGAACTCCGTCAGAACCTACCGGAAAAACCAGCAGGGGTTGGGCATGACAAACTGGGTCGCAGACGCGGTGGCAAAGATTGAGGCGGACTATCAGCGCTCCGCCGATACGCATCTGTTCAAGCTGGAGGTGCCGCGGCTGGAGGGCATCGACATCTACCTGAAGGACGAAAGCACCCACCCGACCGGAAGCCTCAAGCACCGGCTGGCCCGCTCGCTGTTCCTCTTTGCCCTGTGCAACGGCAAGATCGGCAGGGAAACGACGGTCATCGAGGCGTCGTCGGGCAGCACCGCGGTGTCGGAAGCCTATTTCGCCCGCATGCTCGGCCTGGACTTCGTGGCGGTGATGCCGCGCAGCACGGCCCAAAGCAAGATCGACAAGATCACGCTCTACGGCGGCACGTGCCACTTCGTCGACAGCGCACCGCAAATGCACGATGCCGCGACCGCCCTGGCGCAACAGATCGGCGGCTATTTCATGGACCAGTTCCTGTATGCCGAGCGCGCCACCGACTGGCGCGGCAACAACAACATCGCCGAGAGCATATTCGCCCAGATGCAGCGCGAACCGCACCCGGTGCCGCACACCCTGGTGATGAGCCCCGGCACCGGCGGCACCTCGGCCACCCTGGGGCGCTACATCCGCTACAAGGGCCACGACACCCGGCTTGTCGTCGTCGACCCGGAAAACTCGGTGTTCTACGACAGCTACATGCGCAACGACCCGACCCTTGCGGCAGACTGTTCCAGCCGCATCGAGGGCATTGGCCGGCCGGTGGTCGAAAAGTCGTTCCAGCCCGACGTCATCGACGCCATGATCAAGGTGCCGGACACGGCCAGCGTCGCCACCATCTGGTGGCTGGAAAAGCTCATCGGCCGCAGGGCCGGCCCGTCGACCGGCACCAACCTGTGGGGTGTGCTGGATGTTGCAGGGCAGATGATGAAAGACGGCCAGCGCGGCTCCATCGTCACCCTGATGTGCGACGGCGGCGAGCGCTATCTGGAGACCTACTACGACCCAGACTGGGTGACCGACAACATCGGCGATGTTGGTGAGCATACGGAAACCCTCGAACGCCTGCTGTAACCCCGGCAACCGCCGGCGCGGCACCATACCTGCGCTTCAATGCTGTCATCCCGGCCGAGCAGAGCGAGAGCCGGATCTCTGCGCCTCGCCGCACTGTCCAGAGATCCCGGACATGGCCTTGCAGCCATTCCGGGATGACCTAGCGGCACGACTACAACAAAAGGTATTGGTCCCGTCACCCCGGCGAAGGCCGGGGTCCAGAGCCACAGGTGCTGGAGTTCCTTGGAGAATTTCCTGGATTCCGGCCTTCGCCGGAATGACGGGAGCTCTTTTCAGTCCAGACTCATTTTTCTTCAATGAACCACAAAATGTAGACCAGGTTCGGACCAAAATCCGTGTTTTCCGGTCTCAATACCCGGCCAGTTCGCTGGTGATGACGTATTTCAGGATATCGACGACCTGCTGCGGAGTTTCGGTGACGGCGAGGGCGGCGGCATCGACCTCTTTCAGGGCGTGCTGGTGGTCCGGCCCATGCATGATGATCACCGGCTTGCCGAGCGCCGAGGCATAGCCGGCATCGAACGCGGCATTCCATTGCTTGTATTTTTCGCCGAACCGCACGACGACGATGTCGGCCTTGCCGATCAGCGTGCGGGTACGGATGGCATTGACGTTGGCGCCCTTGTTGTCGTGCCAGAACTTGTTTGGCTCGGCCCCGAGAATGGCGACGCCGCAGTCGTCCGAGGCCTCATGGTTGGTGACCGGCGCGGAAAAGGCGACGGGGAGGCCTGCTGCCTGTGTCCCCCGCTCTATTTCCTCGCGCCAATCGGTGTGGATTTCACCGGACAGATAGACGTTCCAGATCATGACAACCTCGCTTGCAACAGTGATTGGGTCGTTGGATATAGCAGGCCTGGCTGCTGCCGCGATACCACTGGATGGAATAATCCGCAGTGCCTGCGCTTGCGCCCGGTGCGATAACCCCATACATCACCGGGACGCTACATTGTGCTGTTCAGTTGAGTTCCGAGGATGCCGATCAAGATACCCGACAACCTGCCTGCCCGGCCCACGCTGCAGCGCGAGGGCGTGAGCATCATGGAGGAGCACGATGCAGTACGCCAGGACATCCGGCCCTTGCGCATCGCCCTGCTCAACCTGATGCCCAACAAGGTGCGCACCGAAACCCAGTTCGCCCGGTTGCTTGGCTCCTCGCCTCTGCAGGTTGAGCTGACACTGGTCGCCATCACCAGCCACACCCCGAAGAATACCTCGCAGGAGCACATGCTGGCGTTTTACGAAGACTGGGAAACGGTCAAGGAACAGAAGTTCGACGGCTTCATCGTCACCGGCGCACCGATCGAAACCCTGCCGTTCGAAGAGGTGCGCTATTGGGACGAACTGACCCGCATTTTCGATTGGACCCAGACCCATGTGCACGCCGGTTTCTGCATCTGCTGGGGCGCCCAGGCAGCGCTACATCATTTCCACGGCGTGCCCAAGCATGAACTGCCGCAAAAGCGCTTCGGCGTGTTCCGGCACAAGAACCTGACCCCGGCCTCACCGTTTCTGATGGGTTTTTCCGACGACTTTTCGGTGCCGGTATCACGCTGGACCGAGGTGCGCCGCAAAGACATCCCCGAGGGGCGCGGCTTGGAGATCATGATGGAGAGCGACGAGGCCGGTCTGTGCCTGATCGGCGATCCGGCCCACAACATGCTCTACATGTTCAACCACATCGAGTACGACAGCTCGTCGCTGGGCGAGGAATATGCCCGGGATGTGAATGCCGGCATACCGATTGCCTTGCCCTGCAACTACTTTCCGGGCGATGATCCGGAAGCCGAGCCGGAGAACCGCTGGCGCAGCCATGCCCATCTGCTGTTCGGCAACTGGATCAACCAGGTCTACCAGACGACACCGTTCGACCTCGACAAGATAGGAACCTGAGATGCGCCGATTGCTGCTGTTGCGCCACGCCAAGTCGGACTGGTCGATGAACCTGCCCGACGACCAGCGTCAGCTCTCGCCGCGCGGCCGCGCCGCCGCCCCGGTGATGGGCCAGTACATGGCCGACAACGACCTGGTGCCCGACAGGGTGCTGTGTTCGCCGGCGGTGCGGGCGGCCGAAACCTGGATCATGGCCTCAAAGGCCCTGCCCTCGAGCCTGACGGCGGAGTATGTCGAAGACCTCTACGACTTCTCCACCGGCGCCAGCTTCATCGACGTCATCCAGGAACACGGCGGCAAGGCCGACACACTGCTGCTGGTCGGTCACAACCCCTCCATGGAAGGCCTCGCCCACCTGCTGTGCGCCAGCGGCGACGAATGGGGCATGATCCGCATGGACCGCAAGTTCCCGACAGCCGCCCTGGCCGTCATCGACCTGCCAATCGACGACTGGGCGGACCTGGCGCCGCAAACGGGGCATCTGGAGCGGTTTATTCGGCCGAAGGATGTTGTGGGGTAGCGCCTGAGCCTCCACAAACCGCCTGACACGCCCTATATATGCCCTGATCGAATTCACTGCACCGGGGCGCCTCCTTTATGAAACTGTCCGGCTTTTTCGACGAGACGCGCGTCGTGTTCGGCTCGATGGCCGATGCGGCGGCCGGGGTCGTCAGTCCGAAGGTACGGCTTGGGGTGACCGGGCTGTCGCGGGCCGGCAAGACGGTGTTTATCACTTCGCTGGTGCACAACCTGATCCATGCTGCCCGCCTGCCGCTGTTCAACGCCCATGCCGAGGGCCGCATTACCCGGGCCTATCTGCAGCCACAGCCCAACATCGACCTGCCGCGCTTTGCCTATGAGGATCATATCGAGGCGTTGGGCGGGCCGGACCGTCATTGGCCGGAAAGCACCCGGCGGATGAGCGAACTTCGCCTGACGCTGGAATACGAGGCCAGGGGCCTCACGGCGCGCGCCACGCATGGCGGCAAACTGCACATCGATATCGTCGATTATCCCGGAGAATGGCTGCTCGACCTGCCGCTGCTCGACATGACATATGCCGAATGGTCGGCGAGGATAATGGAGCGCGCGCGCACCCCGGCCCATGCCGCAGCAGCCAAGGACTGGTTGGCCCATGTGGGCAACCTCGACCCTGCCGCTGCGGCCGATGAGGCGGTGGTGCGCGCCGCCGCGAAGGCCTTCACCGGGTTCCTGGAGCGATCCCGCAAGGCGGGAATCGGCCCGGCCACCCTGCCCCCGGGCCGGTTTCTGATGCCCGGCGACCTGGAGGGCACACCGCTTCTGACCTTCGCGCCGCTGGACGTAAAGCCGGATGCGGGCGCGGCCAAGGCCAGCCTGATGGCGATGATGGAAGAGCGCTACGAGGCCTATGTCGGCCGGGTGGTGCGGCCCTTCTTCTACGACCATTTCGCCCGCCTCGACCGGCAGATCGTGCTGGTCGACTTGCTGACCGCGCTGAACGCCGGGCCGGAGGCCATCGCCGACCTGAAACAGGCGCTGGCCGAGGTGCTCGGCTGCTTCCGGGCCGGCACCACCGGCTGGCTGTCCGACCTGTTCACCACCCGCATCGACCGCATCCTGTTTGCCGCCACCAAGGCCGACCTTCTGCACCATGAAAGCCACGACCGGCTGGAGGCCATTCTGGCCGAACTGGTCAACGAGGCGGCGGGACGCGCCGAAATGTCCGGCGCCCGCATCGATGCCGCCGCGCTGGCCGCCATCCGCGCCACGCGCGAGGCTCATGTCACCCAGGACGGCGAGACCCTGCCGTGCATCGCCGGCGTGCCGATGGCCGGTGAAGCCATCGACGGCGGGAGTTTTGACGGCGAAACCGAGGTGGCGGTGTTCCCGGGCGACCTGCCGGCGCAACCTGGCGCAGCCTTTGACGGTTCGCTCACCGGTGCCCTCAACTTCGTACGCTTCCGCCCGCCGCTGCTGAAGGCCGGCGCGGTGCCCCAGATCAGGGGCTCGTTCCCGCACATCCGGCTCGACCGGGCGATGGAGTTCCTCATCGGGGATCAGTTTTCATGACCGAAAAGCCCAGAAAACCAGCCGCCTTCCGCATGGGCGAGCCCAACGAGGTCGCACCGAAAGCAAGCCCAAAGGGTGATGCAAGACATGAGGAACCCAAACCAAAGGCTCGTAAATCAACAGCAAAACGCCGTCCGCGTGCCCTGCCTGCGCCGGAGGTGGTGATCGAGGAGGATGTACCCGAGACCGCCCTCGTGCCGACCCGCCAGCCCGAGGCCGATGTGGCGCGCGCTTTCCGCTGGGCACCGCTCCTGCTTGCCAGCCTGTTTTCGCTCGCCTCGCTGTGGGCCGGACTGGCGGTCACGCAGCTTGTCGAGGAGCTGTTTGCCCGCAACGACATGCTGGGCTGGCTCGCCGTCGGCCTGGTCGGTCTGGCCGGTCTGGCGCTGGCGGCGATCATTCTGCGCGAGGTGTTCGGCCTGATGCGCTTGCGCAAGCTGGAAAGCCTGCAGGAGGCCGCCGCCGAAGCGATCTCTCAGGACGACAAGGCGGCTGCCGCCAAGACGCTCGACGGCATCCGCGCCATCTACCGCGGCAGGCCCGATGTGTCCTGGGGCATGGCCCGGCTCAACGAGCATGACAGGCAGATCATCGATCCGGCCGATCGGGTGCGCCTGGCCGAGCGCGACGTGATCGCCCCGCTCGACGGCGAGGCGACCCGGATCATCGCCCGCACCGCCCGCCGCGTCGGCCTGATCACCGCAGTGACGCCCGTCGCCGCCCTCGACATCCTACTGGTTGCCGCCCAGAACCTGAAGATGCTGCGCACCCTGGCCACCCTCTACGGCGGCCGCCCCGGCACCTTCGGCACCCTGAAACTGGCCCGCATGGTGGTCGCTCATCTGGCGGTGGCCGGCGGCCTGGCCCTCACCGACAACCTCATCCAGCACGTCATCGGCAAGGGATTGATTGGACGGCTGTCGTCGAGATTTGGCGAGGGCGCGGTGAACGGCATCCTGACCGCCCGGATCGGCCTGGCTGCGTTGGACTTATGCCGGCCGGTGCCATTCGTGACGGCGGAGAAACCGGCATTGGGTGAGTTTTTGAAGGAGGTGACGAGTTTTGGAGAGGACAAGTCTGCCAAACCCTGACCCGGGAGAATTGCCGACACCATCCGATTGTAGCGGGTCTATTCTGAGCTTGTGGTAAAGCGAAATGTGGGCGGTATCTAGGGCGGGTTTCATTGCGCATGAAGAGTGCAAACTGGTCCGGTTCGCCTAAGCCGTCCACATGACTTCATCAAAAGGGATTATAAAGGGATTATAATGTCCAAGGAATTCTCCAGGCACGTGCAGGCATGCGAAGTTTGCAACAGCGGGAACTTCGAGCAGGTTGCGCCTGAAAGCCCCGACAACTACAGGGTTCTGGTCTGCCGGACCTGCGGCCTGTTGTTTGCCAGCCCGACGATGAGCCAGACAGCTCTGCAGGACTTTTACGACGACGAGTTTGCCGGCGATGCCGGCGGCGGGGGCGCTGGTGCCGCGGGCAAGGCGCACAAGAGTTTCGCTGTCTTGGCCCGCAAGGCGCGTGAACGCTATCTGCCTGCGATACGGCGGCACATTCCGGATCTGAATGGCGTGAAAGCTCTTGACCTTCGCTCGCGCAACGGAGCGCTTGCAGGTGTTCTTGCCGCAGAAGGCGCGATTGTTCTGGCAAGCGATCCGATGCAGCCGAATGTGGATGCATGCCGCGAAGCCGGACTTGAGGCCATGCAACTGTCAATTGCCGATCACTATACGATGACTGACTTCGGCGATGAACGCTTCGATCTCGTGACCGGCCTGACCATCCACGTATTGGCGCATCTGCCGGAGCCTGCGCGGTTCTTGCATCAGGCGCGGCGCGTTCTCAAGCCGGGCGGATACCTGTTCCTTGACGAGAAGAATGTTCTCGCGCCCAAGAAGAATACTTCCCCGGACATCTATGCGTCGGGCATCGGTCATTTTTTCCATTTCACGCCGTCCTCGCTCGGCAATCTCTTGAAGTCGTGTGGGTTTGAGGTGGTCGTGCTAGACGAAGCGACGGCCCGCAACAGCGCTTTTGCCCACATGATGGTCGTGGCGAGACGACCAGAGGCCCCGCTTGGTTTGCAGTGGCAGCCCGAAGCGGTGGATCTGTCAGACCTCAAAGCCGCGATCGACGCCGCGTCCAAGACAGCGGCCAAGGCGGCCCTGAAGAACCGCCTGCAGCGAAAGGCCAAGACTTTTGTGCGCAAAGCCATTCTCAGGCCTTAGGTGCCGCACCCTGGTTGCTTCAGCCACAGCGACCATACAGCGTACGTGTGGTCTTTTCCTGGTACACTTCTCACCCTACATTGCCTAGATGACCGCTGCTCATCTCAACCAGGACGAAATCCGCCGGCATAATTTGCGCAACACTATTCACACGTGGCTGCTGGTTGTCGGCACGGGGGTGTTGATGGCGGTGATTGCCTGGATGATCTATGGCGCGGGCGGGGTTGTGTGGGCCGGGCTGCTCGGGGTGTTCGGGTTGTGGATGGCCGGGCGGGTGTCGCCAAAATTCGTGCTTAAGCTATACAAAGCGCGCCCATTGCAGGAGGGCGATGCACCCGAGCTGCACCATGTGATGCGACAACTGACGGCGCGCGCCGACCTGCCCTCCGTGCCGACCCTGCATTATGTGCCGAGCCAGATGATGAACGCATTTGCCGTCGGCAAACCGGAGGACTCGGCCATTGCGGTGACCGACGGCCTGCTGAACGGCCTCACCTTGCGCCAGTTGGCCGGGGTTCTGGCCCATGAGGTCAGCCACATCCGCTCCGGCGATCTGAAGGTGATGGCGCTGGCCGACATGCTGAACCGGATGACCAGCTTCATGGCCAGTTTCGGGCTGTTCGGGCTGATCTTTTCCATTCCCGCCAACCTCGCTGCCGGCATGAAACTGCCGTGGATGGGATTTCTCATTCTGCTCGCCGCACCGAGCATCGGCGGGCTGCTGCAGCTTGCCCTGTCGCGGGCACGTGAATATGACGCCGACCTGGATGCCGCCAGCCTGACCGGCGACCCGGACGGCCTGGCCTCCGCACTGCAGGTGCTGGAGCGCGAACAGGGCCGGCTGTGGGAGAGCGTGGTGCTGCCCGGTGGCCGCCAGCCGCAACCGTCGATCCTGCGCACCCACCCCAAGACCGAAGACCGGGTCGAACGGCTCATGGCCTTGCGCAAGGACCGGACGCGGCACATCACCATCGCCGGCGACCCGCCGCCAACCCGCGGGCCCATCGTGCCGACCATCCGCCCGCCGCGGGTGCACTGGCACCGGATGGGGATTTGGTATTAAGGGCCGGGCACCAGACTGGCCAAGCCACTCCACAAGACCCGTAGTCGAGTCATTCCGGCGAAGGCCGAAATCCAGACCTGCGGCAGTTGAACACCAAACCGCAGACCTGGACCCCGGCCTTCGCCGGGGTGACGGACTGTGGCGCGGTTTGTGATAGGTATCTTCCCCGCCAACTCAATGCACGCTACACATGGTCCGCTGACCCTGCCGACCGGCACTACAAGGACACGCGCGACATGAACATTTCCACAGCCCTTCTCCATGCACTGAAAGACTACGGCGCCGATGAGGTTTTCGGCATTCCGGGCGACTTTGCCCTGCCCTTCTTCCGCCAGATCGAACGCTCGAAAATCCTGCCGCTCTACACACTGAGCCACGAACCGGCGGCCGGTTTCGCGGCCGACGCCGCCGGGCGCTATCGCGGCACGCTGGGTGTGGCGGCGGTGACATATGGCGCAGGGGCCCTCAACATGGTCAACCCGGTGGCCACAGCCTATGCCGAGAAATCGCCGCTGGTGGTGATCTCCGGCGCGCCGGGCGAGGCCGAGGGCAAGATGGGGCTCGGCCTGCACCACCAGGTCAAGCATCTCGACAGCCAGCGCCTGGTCTACAACGAAGTGACCTGCGCGCAGGCCGTGCTCGACGATGCTGAGACCGCCCCGACCGAGATTGCCCGTGTGCTGACCGCTGCCCGCGAGCTTTCGCTGCCGGTCTATATCGAGTTCCCCCGCGACATGGTCGAGGTTGCCTGCGGCAAGGTGCCGGCCTACCGTCCGCACCCCGGCAGCCGGGAGGCCGCTGCGGCCTGTGCCGAAGAAATCCTGGAGTTGTTGAAGGAGGCAAGCGCCCCGACGCTGATGCTCGGCGTCGAGGTACGCCGTTACGGCCTGGAAGCCAAGGTGGCCGAGCTGTCGCAGAAGCTGGGCATTCCGACGGTCACCAGTTTCATGGGCCGCGGCATTCTGGCCGAAACCGGCGCACCGTTTGCCGGTACCTACCTGGGACTGGCCGGCGAGGAACGGGTGCGTCGCCGGGTCGAGCGGTCCGACGGGCTGCTGATGCTCGGCGTCATCATGTGCGATACCAATTTCGGCGTTTCCAAACGCCAGGTCGACATGCGCCACGCCGCCCAGGCTTTCGGCCGCCAGGTGAAGTTCAACCATCACCTCTATCCCGACGTTCCCCTGCCCGCGCTGGTCGATGAACTACTCAACATCGCCGAGCCGCTGGGCAGCGCCAAACCGCAGCACTGGACGGCCCCGACCGGACTGCCCGCCGACAACGAGCAAATCAAACCGCTCGACATCGCCACCGCCGTCAACGACTTGTTTGCCCGCCATGGCAAGATGCCGATTGCCTCGGACATCGGCGACTGCCTGTTCACCGCCATGGACATGGCGCACACCGCGCTGGTCGCGCCCGGCTATTACGCGACGATGGGACCCGGCGTGCCCTTTGGCCTGGGGCTGCAGGCCGCCTCGGGCCTGCGCCCGCTGATCCTGGTCGGCGACGGCGCGTTTCAGATGACCGGCTGGGAGCTCGGCAACTGCCGGCGCCTCGGCCTCAACCCCATCGTGCTGGTGTTCAACAACGCCGCCTGGGGCATGCTCAAGACCTTCCAATCCGACACCGCCTACAACGACCTCGATGACTGGAATTTCGCAGAACTAGCCACGACGCTCGGCGGCACGGGCCGGAGAGTGAAGGCGCGCGGCGAACTTGCCGATGCCCTGGAAGCGGCCTGGCAGGACGAGGAAACCTTCCAGCTCATCGACATCATCATCCCGCGAGAAGAGATCTCTCCGACGCTGGAACGCTTCGTCGCCGCAATCCGCCAGAAGAGCGCGCTCGCGACGGAATGATGTATTGCGTTTTGCACCGTGACCAGGATGCGGCTAGACTTCGCCACCAGACGCCGGGGGTGGCGAAAGGTTGAGACCGATGTTGAAAGCCGCTTTCCCCTTCATGGCAGCGCTGGTTCTGGCCGCACTGCCCGCGCAGGCAGACTCGATCGAACGCCAGTTCGACGACTTCTTCGCCAGACAGTCCGAGTTCGAGGCCCGCGACCGGCAGGCGCGCGAGGATGGCGTGGTGCTGCAGCGGCTGTACGATCCAAGGGGCGAAAGCGCCGGGACACTGTCGCTCGGCGGCGGACCGGACCCGGAGCCGCAATTCGGCTTTTCCCGCAAATACAACTTCACCGGCCGCAATTTCAGCGAGCAGCCCGACCCGCCGCGCGGAATCCTTAATCTGCGCCTCAAGTTTTGAAGTCAAGCACGCACGAAGGGGGCGAGACGGCATGCAGAGCGCGGACGCAACATACAGCCATCGCCAGACGGGGCAGTTCATCAAGCACATTGTTGCCATTGCGACAGGCGTGGTCGCCGTGGCGATCTATATGGCAGCGCCGCAACATACCTGGCTGGCGCTGCTGGCCATCGTCATCGCCATGGGCGTAACGTTCGTGTTCGGCAGCATGACGATCCAGGTCGCCGACGGGTCGCTCTCCTGGTGGTTCGGCCCCGGTGTGTGGAGGAAATCCGTCCCGCTACGCGACATCGCTGCGGCCGAACAGGTCCGCAACAAATGGTGGTGGGGCTGGGGCATCCGCTATTACGGCAAAGGCTGGCTGTACAATGTATCCGGACTGGATGCGGTGGAGGTGACGCTCAAGGACGGCAAGATGCTTCGCCTCGGCACCGATGACCCGGCCGGACTGGCAGCCTTCTTGCGCCAAGCCATCGCCTAGCCCGCGTATCACTTGCTCTTGATATGGGTAAACAACGCCTCGATGCCGTTTGGGCTCTTACTCAACACACGGTCGTAGTTCTTTCTCAACATCTGACCTAGCCAGACCCCTTGGACGTTGACGTCGGTCACTTTACGGCCAGCCATACGCCAAAGCACTGGCTGCGGCGGCCGGCCTCCGAGAAACGTCAATTCTGTCTTCACGGTTTGCCCACGACAGTCGAGAAACCTTATCGTGTCGGCGCGAAACTTCAAACGATAGTCATTGAAAGCACGGGATATGTACGAGGTGGTTGCCGCGACGAATTCGGCCTTGCGGCTCTCCGGCAACAACTTGCGGTGCTTACCGAGCGCAAATACGGCAATGGTGTTCATGTTCGCGTAGGTCTGCAGGGCGCGGGAAAACTCTGGCGCCGAACCCGCCTGGGCCGCCTTGATAAGGGCTTTGCCGGCACTTTCGGCAACCTTGCTTTCCGGACAGGTCGCGGCGTTGGCAAAGCCAGACATAAGAGTAAGTCCGGCCGCAAGAATGAGCCCCATCGCCAACTTGACACCAGTTCGCACCGCATAGGCGGCAAAAAGCGTGACGTTACTCATGGGCTCCGTTCCTGTGTGACCCTCAAGCCAGCCGAATGCACCAGCAGCCTACCGTGGTGCGGCGCCAATCCAAAGCCCGAAATGAGTACAACACCCCGGAACACAGGACCATCGCAACACGTGCGGGCATGCTTGCCGCGATATGCGCACTAGCCGACCGCACTGCAAGGGGCGACCGGCCGGGCCATCGAAAATATTCTGCACTCCAACATACCCCCGTATCACAAAACTCAGGCCATGTGGCTTGGATATAGATAACCGGAACGTTTGCGGTTAAAACCACCCCATGTTTATCACCTTCTTCAACGAGCTGAAACAGATCGGCCTGCCGGTGACGCTTAAGGAGTATTTGACGCTGATGGAGGCGCTGGATGCCGGGGTGGCCGGGTTTCAGGTGACGGATTTCTACTATCTGTCGCGCTCAGCGCTGGTGAAAGACGAGCGCAACCTGGATAAATTCGATCGTGTTTTCAGTCATGTATTCAAGGGTCTTGATTCGGTTTCTCAGGAAGAATTGCTGGCCAACATCCCCGAGGAATGGCTGCGCAAGCTGAACGAGAAGTTCCTCACCGAAGAGGAAAAGGCCCAGATCGAGGCGCTCGGCGGCTGGGACAAGATCATGGAGGAATTGAAGAAGCGCTTGGAGGAGCAGAAGGGCCGCCACCAGGGCGGCAACAAGTGGATCGGCACCGGCGGCACCTCGCCGTTCGGCGCCTATGGCTACAACCCGGCCGGCATCCGCATCGGCCAGGACGGCAACCGGCACAACCGGGCCATCAAGGTGTGGGATAAGCGCGAGTTCAAGGATCTGGACGACAGCGTCGAGCTCGGCACCCGCAACATCAAGGTGGCGCTCAGGCGACTGCGCAAATTCGCCCGCGAGGGCGCGCTGGAAGAACTCGACCTCGACGACACCATCCGTTCGACCGCCAGCAAGGGCTATCTCGACCTGAAGCTGGTGCCGGAAAAGCGCAACACCATCAAGGTGCTGCTGTTCTTCGATGTCGGCGGGTCGATGGACCCGTTCATCCGCTCCTGCGAGGAATTGTTCTCCGCCGCCCGGGCCGAGTTCAAGCACATGGAGTATTTCTATTTCCACAACTGCATTTACGAGGGCGTGTGGAAGCAGAATTCGCGGCGGCGCACCGAAAAGATCGACACCTGGGACGTGCTGCACACCTACCCGGCCGACTACAAGGTGATCTTCGTTGGCGATGCCTCGATGAGCCCGTATGAACTGACCCACCCCGGCGGCTCGGTCGAGCACATGAACCCGGAACCGGGCGCGCTGTGGCTGCAGCGGGTAACGGAGGTCTATTCAAGCGCGGTGTGGCTCAACCCCAGCCCGCAAAAATACTGGCACTACACCCCGACCATCGACTACATCCGGCAGATGTTCGAGGGACGCATGTATCCCCTGACGCTGGAGGGGATCGACGAGGCGATCAAGGAGCTGGGGCGGTAGTATATCCGCGTTTTGTGAAGTGTCGAATTTCTCGCAACCACTATTGACTTTACCCTTGTATTGGCAATGCTGTTTGTGACAAGGCCCAACAGGTTGGGTGGAGTTTTTTCATGCAGAAGCGTTTCTCTTTACCGGCCACGATATTGGTTGTGTTTGCCTTCAGTAGTGCGATCCTCGCTACTGCGGGGGAACGTATGAGATTGCAGAAATCCCAGGTGGAAAAGCTGTTCATCGGAAAACCATGGCGGGACCATCTGGAGAATTTTTGTTTAAGCGTAATGGTACATACGTGTTCCGAAAAAATGGCAGAACAGGCGGACCTTGGAACTATCAATTGAAATCAAACGGGGAAATCAGGGGCGCAACCACCAGTTACGTTTTCTATCGAAATCGTGAAGGGGACTACGAGTATTTCCATTCCCGATCCGGCCGGTACTATCCTGCTTTTCTCTATTGATTTCCGCTTACTTCATCACGAGGGAACAAACCCGCTTTCTTTAGCGGCGCCCAACAGTTTCGTCGCTACCCTCAAACCGCACCATCGGCAGTCCAATGTCCTGCCAGCCGAAACCATGCTCATTGCCCAAGATGCCCTGTTGGACGTTGCGTACGTCTGTGTATCCCGCTCTCATTAGTTTGACCTGAACATCATGCGAGCGCCCAGCGATGGCGCAGATGAGGATGATGGGGCGGGATTTGCTTTCTGCCGCCCGCCGGAATTTCCGCATGAATTTGGGATCGTGCCAGGAAATCGGCACTGCGCCTTGAGGAATTCCCGAGACTTTCCACTCATTCGGTGTCCGCACATCGACAAGCAGGGCGTCTCCGCTCGAAACCATCTGGTGAGCGTGCTGCACAGAGACGACTGGAAGCTCCTGTGCAAGTAAAGGGGTGCAAAATAAGGAAATCACCAAGGGCGCAGCAATTTGAGATCGTGGTTTCAGTCGATTCATGATTGGACTGTAGCAGACATCAATGCGGCTTCAACACGGGAAATAAAGACGGGCCGGCCTCGCCTCAAGTATTCGCCATGTCAATCCACCAGCGCATCCGCCCTCAGCCCTGCCCTCTCTAGATGGACCGGCAACACCCTGCCATACAGTTGGCGGGTGCGTTCGGGGCTGCCGACCATGCCGGGCTCCTCGACATAGGAGAAGATGGCGACATAGCGGTTGCGGGCGCCCCTGACCGGGGTGACGCGGTGCAGGGAATAGCGGCCCTTGAAGATTTGCAGGTCGCCGGGGCCGAGATGCAGTGTCTTGACCGCCGGGCTGGCGCCATCGAGAACAGCCTCGACGCCGGCGTAGTTCTCGTCCGTGGATGAGCGCAGGTTGGGGCAGTATTCGAACTCGCCGCCGCCCTCGCCGTTCTGGATCGCCAGGGTCACGGTGAAGTTGTTGGTGTCGAAATGCCAGGGAAAGCCGCCGCCCTCCTCCACCACGTTGATGATGACGTCTGCCAAGGGGTCATCGTAGCGGTAGAACTTCGCCTCGCCCAAGGCCGCCTGGATGAACGGGGCGAAATGCGGCCACTCGTAAATCGCCCGCAGAATGCTGTCGGGGCCGAAATTGTCGGCCGGCACGAAGGCGTTCGAGCGGTCGTAGAACCGGCGCAACGGATGGCTTTCCGGCAGATCGGGCTTGTCCTGGGTGAAATAGGCGTTGGTGCGATTGAACGAACGGTGGCCGTTAGGGGCAACGCGATCGGCCTCGGTGATCAGCTCTTCGATGCGCCCGGCGCGGATGAAACCCTGCAGGACGGAACAGCCATCACCGGCGAGCTTCACCCGTGTCTGCTCGACAAGATCGTCATAGGCAGCCGTTCCGGCCTGATCGATGGGATAACGTGAAAGGTCGATGAAGTCGGCGGCGTCGATCATGGCCCTGCTCCCTCAAAAGGCTACAACTTGTTGACTGGTACCTTCAGATAGACGTTGCCGTCGTCATCCGCCGGCGGCATTTCGCCGGCCCGCATGTTGACCTGGATGGACGGGATGATCAGCTTGGGCATGCCGAGTTGCGCATCACGCGCCTGTCGCATGGCGACGAACTCATCCTCGCTGATACCGTCGCGGGCATGGACGTTGCCGGCCCGCTCCTCGGCAACGGTGGTTTCCCAGGCGAACTCATCGCGCCCCGGCGCCTTGTAGTCGTGGCACATGAACAGCCGCGTTTCCGGCGGCAGCGACAGCACCTTGCGGATCGAGCGGTAGAGCTGGCGCGCATCGCCACCCGGGAAGTCGGCCCGTGCGGTGCCGAAATCCGGCATGAACAGGGTGTCGCCGACGAAAGCGGCATCGCCGATCACGTAGGTCATGCAGGCCGGGGTGTGGCCCGGCGTGTGCAGAACGGTGACCTTGAGCGAGCCGATGTCGAATTCATCGCCGTCAACGAACAGCTTGTCGAACTGCGAACCGTCGCGCTCGAACTCTGTACCCTCGTTGAACACCTTGCCGAAGGTGTCCTGAATGACCGTGATGTTCTCGCCGATACCGATCCTGCCGCCGATCTGGTCCTGAATGTAAGGTGCCGCCGAAAGGTGATCCGCATGAACATGCGTTTCGAGGATCCACTCGCAGGCAAGCCCATTATCCCTGACATATGCAATCAGTTCGTCTGCCGACGTGGTGTGCGTACGCCCGGCCGCGGCGTCGAAATCGAGAACCGAATCGATGATCGCACAGGCCTTCGTTGCCGGATCGGAAACGACATAGCTGACGGTGTTGGTTGCTTCGTCGAAGAACCCCTGGACATCCGGTTTATCGGTCATGGTGGCACCCTTGCTGTGTATTCACTGGATATTTGATAATGTGTGTGACACACACCCGAGAGACAACACAGATGCGATCTTAGGACGCAACGCTTGCGTCATCCAGAACGAATGTCACAGGCACCCGTAAATGACATCCCGGCGCCCGGCACCGCGCGGCGTATCATTCCGCCCTCCAAGCGCGGCCGCATCTGGGTTCTCGAGGGCGCCCGCCGCGGCGACAATGCACAGGCGCACGCTCTGGCTGCCCGGCTGACGCCGCAATACAGCACCCGGCGGCTGGTTTACAACAAGCTGTACCGTGTGCCCAACATCGTGCTTGGCGCCCGCCTGACGAGCCTTGACCGAAACGCCAGCGACGATCTGCACAGCCCCTGGCCGGACCTGGTGATCTCGGCTGGCCGGCGCAGTGTGCCGGTCGCCCGATGGATCAGGAAACAGAGCGGTGGTAAGACCCGTCTGGTGCAGATCGGCCGGCCGCGAGCCCCGCTCGACTGGTTCGATCTGATCATCACCAGCCCGCAATACGGCCTACCCGCCGCAGCGAACCTTGTTGAACTGCCGCTGCCCTTTACCGACCCGCCCGGCCGGGCGGAAGAACATGCCGACTGGCAGCAACAGTTCACGCGACTGCCCCGGCCATGGGTCGGGGTTCTGGTCGGCGGTACCGGCTGGCCGTACAAGCTGGATGAGGCCGCCGCCCACAAGCTGGCCGCCGCCGCCAGCCGCCTGGCCCATGACACCGGCGGTTCGCTTCTGGTCTCGACCTCGCCACGCACCGGGCGGGTGCAGTCCAAGACCATAGAGCGCGCCCTGGTGGTTCCCGCCCATGTGCATCACTGGACCGGCCCGGAAGACAACCCGCACAAGGCCATCCTCGCTTTTGCCGACCGCTTCCTGGTCACGAGCGACAGCATCTCCATGATCGCAGAGGCCTGCGCGACGGCCCGCCCTGTCGAACTGTTCGACCTGCCGGAAGTGTCCTGGCGGCTGCGCTGGCAGGCTGCAAGCGGCATCATGGAAACCCTGGCCCGCCATGGCGTCTTGAGCCCGCCGCGGGACATGAGCATTGTCCATAGAGTACTGCATGAGCGCCACCTCGTGACCTGGCATGGCGAGACGGCGGCCGCGCCGCGCAAGGACGCCAGCCTGGCGGACTCGCATATGGCTGTCGTGCAACTGATCCGCGGCTGGCTCAATCATTAGTATCACCCGGGTTGTGGTCACTGCCTTAAGCGTTGGTAAAGGGCACTGTGCGAATTCGCGGCAAAGTGGATGCAAACAACTGCCGGACCTGACCCGATCCCGGTGTGGTATGACATCCGAAATTGCCGGACTGCAGCCAATTTTCGGCAAATCCACGCATCATGACTGAACCAGTAGACGCTGGTCATTCGCAAGGCCACCAGAAAAGCTAGCCACAAATTTGCAGAAAATTGTACCGGACAAATGAACTGTCCTTTCAAACTTCACCTGTAGATTGCCGGTGTTCAATTTTTGGAGGACAACCAGATGCAGTCTACCCCACTTCGCACATTTCTGATGAACTGTGCCGCACCGCTGCACCGCTTGGCCAAGAATGACCGGGGCAACGTGTCATTGATCCTCGGAGTTGCGGCGATCCCGCTGTTTGCCGCTACCTCGATGGTTGTCGACTACAGTACCGGTATCCGCCTCAAAGGGCAGCTTCAGGCCGCAGCGGACGCGGCCGTACTTGCCGCCGCAACGGCGCTCGCCAGTAACCAGGATGACACGAGTAAGCGTCAATTGGCTGAAGACACCTTCTATGCCAACCTGTCCGACGATGCGCAAAGCTCATTTACAGCCACGCCGCACACGGCCGTGGATTTTGAAAACAAAACGGTGTCGATGAGTGTTTCCGTGTCGACCGACCGGCTGCTCACCAACCTGCTGACCGACAAGATGGATCTGATGGTGCGGGCGAAGGCGGCTGTTGATCCCGGCAACCCGATTTGCCTTATGGCGCTGAACCCGAACGCCAAGGAATCCCTGTACGTGAACGGCACCGCCGATGTTCTGGCCGATGGCTGCTCGGTGCATGTCAACTCCGACGATCCGGAGGCCTTGCGCCAGGTCGGTTCCGGCCAGGCCGTTGCCGAGAGCTTCTGCGTTCGTGGTGACTACGTCGGCGACAATTTTCAGCCGACACCAGAGAACAACTGCGTCAAGGAGGAAGATCCGCTTGCGGAACACTTCCAGGCACACTGGGCCGCAGCCAACATCGACACCTCTACCTGCGAAGACATCACCTTGCTGTTCGCCAAGGATAAGGGCAACAACGCGAGCGATGAGATCAAGTTCCTTGAGCCGGGTGTGTATTGCGGCGATCTTGAAGTCACTTCTGGCGACACACTCGTGCTCACCGGAACCAAGACAGCACAGCAGACCGATCCCGCTTACGGATTGTATGTGTTCGTGAATGGCGGCATCACCGTTCAGTCCGGCGGCACTTTGCGCAATTACCTGCTGCCCGGCGACCCCAACATCGTAGACGGCCTCGGCAATGTCGTCAGCAATGGTCAGTTCGATTGGCCTAGCCAGCAGACGCTCATCATGGCGGGGACAAGCCCGGCCGGTCGTCTTGAGGTGCTCGGTGGCGGCAACGTGGAAATCAACGCCAAGTCCGATGGCTACTTCGCCGGCTTTGCAATTGCCCAGTTGGCTGATGCGGTTCCCACACAACCGCATCTGATCACCGGCGGCGGCGACGTCAACATCAACGGCATCGTCTACATCCCGACCCAGCCGCTCGACATTCGCGGCAACGGTGTCATCGGCGCGACCGCCTCGCAGTTCGCGATCATGGCTGACACGATCGACATCCAGGGCACGGGCACACTGGAAATCCGCATCGGTGCCGACTATCAGGCCGCCGGTCTGCCGGAATTGCCGGAAGCTCAGAACCGGGTTCGCTTGACCCAATAACCAAAAAGCTCCAGAGCTGAAACCTGCGGCCGGCCCTCTCCAAACCGGGGCCGGCCGTTTCTCGTTGGCGCCTGTTTAAGGGGCTGACCGAAATGTCCTGAGGTCGGCCTGGTTACTGCTTGAATTCCCGACGACTCCCGCCTATCCTCGGCTCGCGAGGTTTTCACACGCCGTCTGAGTGGAGACAGGACTACTCGCACCCACATCGCCCCACCTTTCCACGGCGGATTAGGTGGGGCCATTCTTTGTAGGGAATGCTTTCGTTGTAGGGAATGCTTTCGTTGTAGGGAGTGTTTTTCCGACTACAGAGAACGGAAACGAAAAACGCGGAACTGTCCGAAGACAGCTCCGCGCTTTTTCTACCAACGCTTCACCTGCAGCACCGCAGCCCGAAGGCGCAGCATACGCTACCGGCTCTGCCTCGGCAGACACGCTGACCACGTCTCGGCAAACATGTTTCCACATCCACCTCACGGGCCATCCGAAACAGCTCGTATTTTCTCGGCCTCACGGTAACTACTGATTATGGCGAGCCACTCTCTGCAATCACCAACCTGAAAATCCAGGCTCTCCCGACGTCCTTTCCGGACCGTGCAAAAGGATTTTGCGACAGCGCGGCGCCGCTGTCTCTCAGGAAACAGGGGTTTTCCACATAACATCCACAGTAAACCGGGTTGCCCGTCGCCACCGCGCTACGGCGCGAGCGCCAGTCGTTGGGCCAGACGCCGCAAGGCATCCTGCTGGTTCGGTTCGGGAGGGCCGTCGCATGTGGCGATCTCTTCGACCATGCCGAGAAATTGGCGCCGTTCGTCCTCCGTCAGGCTCCCGGTCCAGAGTTTGGCAAGCTTGAGTGATACGTCGTTGGCATCAATAACCTGCTCGGACGTCCACTTGGCGAAGACATAGGGTTCTTCGGTGTCACCGGAACCCGAAATCTCGGCAATGTTGGCACGGATCAACTGTTCGGCCTTGTCTGAGATCCCGCCGCGCTCCATTGCCATGGAGGTCATCATCACCGCTGCCGCACTGACCGGGTCATCAATGGCCGTCAGCACAGAGCCTTCGACTTTCTTGCGGAACTTACGGCGGTTGTAAGCACCGCGCAGCTTGCCGGCCGCATCCACGACTTCACTGGCCGCCTCGCCAATGTACTTCATGCGATAGTACCAAAATGCGGCCGCACCCAAAACGGTGAGTATTCCAAGAAGAATATGCAATTCGACTTCCTTCAACATAGGAAACGAGAAGTCCAGCGTCTTGACCGATCCCCGTTTAACTTCCATCACCGGCAGTTATCGCAGAAGAATGTCTAGAATTCCTTACACAACCGCAGCGCATCGTAGATCGCCGCGTGGATGTTGCGGGCTGAGACGGCATCGCCGAGACGGAACAGCTGGAAGGTGCCGTCCGGGTTCGCGACGATGGTCTGCGGACGGCTGTCGATCAGGGCCTGATAGTCGACCTCGCCGCGGTTGGAGGATTGCTCCTTCAGGGCGAAATAGACCTCGTCGAGCGGCGTGGTGGCGTGCTCGATGACCACCTGGTCGACCAGCCGCTCGCCGCAATCGGCCTCGGTGAACGGGCTCCACAGGCTGGCGGCGATCTTGTTTCCATCGCGCTTGAGAGCACGCACGCGGGTCATGGTGGTGATGGTCGCGCCCGCCTCGTGCAGAAGCTTGACGTAGCGCGCCGCGTTGAGACCGCCGATGTCGGGTGCGAACATCCGCTCCGGGGTCATCATCTCGAAGGTTTCCGCCGTTGCGGCAATGACCTCGGCCGCCGCCAGACCGGCATGCGAACCATTGTCGTCGAACAGCAGCACGTCATTACCGGGCTTGACGTCCCCGGCAAGAATGTCCCAGCTCGAAGTGGCGAGATCGGCCCCCTCCTCCACTGCTTCGATGTTGGGCAGGCCGCCGGTGGCGATCAGTACGATATCCGGGTTCAGTGCCAGCACATCATCGGCCTCGGCATAGGTGTTGTAGCGCATCTCGACGCCCAGCCGCTCGCACTGGGTAACCCGCCAGTCGGTGATGCCGATCAGTTCCGCCCGGCGCTTGACCTGGGCAGCCAGCCGCACCTGCCCGCCCGCCTTGTCGGCCGCCTCGAACAGTGTGACGGTGTGGCCGCGCTCGGCACACACCCGCGCGGCTTCCAACCCGGCTGGACCCGCTCCGACCACCACGACTGCGCGCGCCGGACCGTCGGTCTTCCCGATGATATGCGGCATCGTCGCTTCGCGGCTGGTCGCGGGGTTGTGGATGCACAGCGTGTCGAGGCCCTCGTAGATGCGGTCGAGGCAATATGTGGCGCCGACGCAGGGGCGGATGTCGTCCTCGCGGCCCTCAGCGGTCTTGTTGACGATGTGCGGGTCGGCGATGTGCGGCCGGGTCATGCCGACCATGTCGAGCTTGCCTTCGGCCACCGCGTGGCGCGCCGTGGCAACATCGGTGATACGCGCGGCATGGAAGGTCGGGAACTTGGTTTCCGCCCGGATTTCGCCGGCAAAGTCGAGATGCGGCGCAGATGGCATGCCGGTCACCGGAATGACCTCGGCCAACGGCGCATCATGCTCGACGCGGCCGCGGATGACGTTGATGAAGTCGATGTCTCCGGTGTCGATCAGCTGGCGGGCAATCTCGACGCCCTCCTTCCTGCTAAGGCCCTTTTCGGAATCCTCATCGCACACCATGCGCGGACCGATGATGAAGTCCGGCCCGACCGCCTCGCGGATGGCACGGAACACCCGCTTGGAAAAGCGCATGCGGTTCTCCAGCGAACCGCCGAAGGCGTCCTCGCGCCTGTTGGTGTTGGGCGACCAGAACGCGTCCAGCAGGTGGCCGTAGGCTTCGACCTCGACACCGTCGAGCCCGGCCGCCTGCATGCGTTGCGCGGCCTCGGCATATTGCGAGATGACGCGCTCGATATCCCAGTCCTCCATTTCCTTTGGAAAGGCCCGGTGGGCCGGCTCGCGAACGGGAGATGGCGAGAGCACGGGCAACCAGTCGGAGTGGTGCCAGTTGGTGCGCCGTCCGAGATGGGTGATCTGGATCATCACCGCACAGCCATGTTCGTGGCATTCGTCCGTCAGGCGCTTGAGATAGGGGACAATCTCGTCCTTGTAGGCGAACAGATTGCCGAAGGCGGCCGGTGAATCCGGCCCGACCAGCGCCGACCCGGCCGTCATGGTAAGCGCGATGCCCCCCTTGGCCTTTTCCACATGATAGAGCCGGTAACGGTCGCCTGGCATGCCGTCCTCGGAGTAGTTCGGCTCATGCGACGTCGACATGAGGCGGTTCTTCAGGGTCAGATGCTTGAGCTGAAACGGCTGCAGCAGTGGATCATTGGCGCGGTGTACGGTGGTCATGGGCCTCCCCTTCTCGAAGAGGGCCAGTCTAATCCCGCCGCGCGCCGGCACAACTGCCGCAAAACGTCACTTCGATGGATTTTCCGCCACCATCAAAGATGCCCGAGGAAGCCCGTTGTCCTCACCAACCCCATCAACAGTCAGCAAAACGAACGGCAAATGCCCCCGGCATCTCAGTCGGCGAGGTGCTGGACGAGGCGGGTGGTGCCGATCAGGCGCTCGGCCAGCATGTAGGACATGCGCTCGTTGAGGTAGTTGGCAGCCTCCGGGTCGGCCTGTTTCATTCGTTCAAGTCCATCCCGACTGAGGCGCCACACGCAACCGGCCTCGTCGCAGACGACCGATGCCGAACGCTCGCGGCCCATGTAGAAGGCGACCTCGCCAATCACCGCACCCGGCAGCAGCGTGGAGATGCGTAGGTCTGCACCATCGCCGCGATCGATCATCACCGAGAACTGCCCGCTCTCGACGAAATACATGTCACGCGAGGCGCTGCCCTGCTCGATCAAGACAGTGCCGGCTTCAATATTGTAGCGCCCCATGTGGGACAGCATGCGCTCTGCCATCGCGCTGCTGCCATCGCCATCGAACAATCGCTCCTGTATTGGCACACGGCTGATCTCGCCCAGGTCCGGCGCAACCTTGGCGATCAACTTGTCCTCGCACCATTGCAATCCGGTGTCGAGCGTATCGAAAAAGCGGGCGTTGGAGGTCTCGTCGCGGGCAAAACCGCCGCGCTTCAGCGTCGCAAAAGTATCGTCGTCAAGGCTGGTCAGCACGACCTTGCAGCGAAACTCCTTGGCCATCCGCTCCAGCTTGATGAAGCTGAGGACGGCTGATGAATCGATGCCGTTGGTATGGCGGAAATCCATCACCAGATAACGCACACGCGCCTGGTCCTGGCTTTCAAGCCGCGTGCGGATTCGTTCGACGAGCTGATGCGCGGTGCCGAAGAAGATGAAGCCCTGCAGCTTGAGGATGACGATCTCGCCGCCATGCCGGCGCATCATATCCCGCCAGGCATCGGGCATCACCCGGCGCGAATTGAAATGCCGGGCCGTAAGCTGCGTCTTGATCACCTCGATGCGGCTGTAGTCGATGACAAACAGCGCCACGCCGGCGATCAACCCCGTGAACACGCCTTCCAGCATGCCGACGAACACGACGACCAGCACAATGACTAGCAGAACAAGGTATTCCGCCAGCGAAACCCGGGACCAACTGCGATAGAGCCAATCGTAAACCAGGCACGACCCGACCCAGATCAAGAGGCCGGCGAGCACTGGCAAGGGAATGATCTGCAGCGCACCTGCTCCCATCGCCAGCACGCCGATGCCCATTGCTGCAACGATCAGCCCGCCCGCCCGCGCACGCCCGCCAAGCTGCCGGTTGAGCATTGTGCAACTCAGGCTGACATAGCCCGGCAGGCCGCCGCCCAGGCATGACAGAATGCTGCCAGCGCCGGCCGCACGCAGCTCCCGGTCGAGATCGATCTCGTTGTCGAGCGACAGTTCCATGGCGCTTGAACTCATCAGCAAGGCGATGGTGCCGACCGCCAGAACGGTCAGGATCAACGGGAACTGGCGCATGAGAAGCGTCCACTCCACAGCCTGCGGATCGATGCGCATGAATGCCGGCTGCACCGCCTGCGCGGGGATTTCGCCGGCAAGCCAGCCCGACGCGGCGAGATCGCCGACCGTAAAACCGTACAGCAACCGAACCAGGTGGAATACCGCAACGCAGGCCAGCACCAACACCGGCACGACATACGGACTGGCCGACCGCCGGGCCGCAACGAACAGCACCGCGGCCAGGCAGATCGCGGCCAACGGCTTGAACAATTGCTCCGCACCGCCGAACTGCGCAAGCGAGTCCAGTACCCCCGGTCCGGTCCAGACCAGGCCGAATCCACCCTTGACGATCAGGCAGCCCGTGGCCGCCAAAAAACCGCCAATGACCGGAATCGGCGTGAAGCGGATCAGACGGCCGAGCTTGAACCGGCCCATCAGATAGAAGAACAGGCCCGCAGCGAACGTTGCGCTGAGAATGCCCGCCAAAAGCGTCGACAACTGCTCTGCCTGCCCGATCCCAGCCGGCAACGCGGCCAGGACGGCCACACACAACACCGAGATCGACAACGAGGTGGTATCCTGGGTAAAGGCAATGGCGCCGCGGATCGAGCTGAATAGCGCAATGACCGCAGAGAGCACGATGGACGACATCACCGCCATCTGAAAGCCGATGGCATACAGATCCGGCTGCCGAGGAGAAAAAATCAGCGAAGCGTGCGATGCCGTGAGCATGATGACCAGCGCCCCGCTGGCCAGTGCGCCGGCGATGGTTCCGGCCAGGTTCAGCGGTCGCGCTTCAGTCTGTTGCGCGGCTGGCCGGCTCTGAAGGCTTGTGTTTGAGTCTTCCCTGTTGGGCACCGGCCGTCGCGGAGCCATCGGCGCCCGGCCGACAGGCGGCGCCGGATGCCTTGCCGCCGGTGCTGCTGCCCCATCGCTGTGTAGCGAACGATCGATCCCCGAACCTCATTCTTTCTCTGGCGTCAACCCAAGCCCCCGAAGATTTCGAATGCCAGCGGCAGGAAGTGTATCACCTGTCCAAACGAGAAAAATGTGACAGAATTCACATTGCGTCAACTTCGCAATCCATGAACTTGACCAGCGTCACGGCGAGTGGGGTTCGCCGGAAGGGGCGCATCTTCACGGCGCATCCTGAGTCTCACGACAGTAGCAGATGCGCCGCGCCGTGTGGCTGTCCTCACCGGGTTCGCACAGCGAATAGCCGGCCCGCACCAGACCGCCCGGTTCGACCCGCTTGTGCAGTGCCGTCCAGTCTGCAGGCTTGTTCTGGTAGACCGAGCTCTTGCGCAGGATTTCAGTCAGCCGGGCGCTCAGGTTCATGCCCGGCCATGCCGTCCACAGCGCGGTCAAATCGCCGCCATCGGCATACACCGGATCGCTGAGCAGCACAGTGTTCTTAGCCTCGCACCCCAGTTCGACCGCTACCCCATCGCCACATCGCGGCAGGCTTTCGATGCGGTTGTTGAGACAGATGTGGTTCTCGCCGGTCAGATAATCGACGATGCCCGGCAGAAGGAAATAGGTCAGTTCGGTGCGGCCGTCGGAGCCGAAACGGGCCGAGGCGTTCCACGTCATATGTTCACTCAGCGGCGACGGCGTCTCGAAGTGCTTTTGGAACAGCACCGTTTTGAGCACGGCAAGATTGCCGGTCTTGGTCTTGAGATACCTGTCCTTGAAGAAACCGCTGCCATTGGTACGTGTCGCGGACAGCTTGGCATAGGGAATGTCGAGAACCGGTCCCATGCGGATTTCCGGCGGATCGATCAACCGCCATGTCATACCGGGCGGATGCTCCAGCTGCAGGGTCATCTTCACGCCGACGGGACCATCGAATCCGGGCCAGATAATCGGTTCTTCGACAAAGCCTGCAACCGTTGTCCGCGCCGCGTCGCGACCGCCCTGGAAACGGTCCATGATCAAACCGCCGGCCAGCGTGAGATGCGCCAGCACCGGCACCAGCAGGACGCCCCAGCCCCACACCGCCCGGCGCCAGGAAAACCCGCACGCCAGCCACCACACGAAACCGGCCCCGATGCAGGCCCCGGCCACGCCGAGATAGAAGGGAATTTCCTCCCAGGATGCTCCCTCCTTGAGAAACGGCAGGCTGAGCAGCAGGGCGAAGGCGGCGACCGCGATCAGCAGGACAAAGCCGACGATCCGCCATTTCGTCATCCGCTTCATCGCCCGCCCCTACTCGGCCGGCTGCGAGGCCGCTTCACGGTCCGGCCGGACCAGCACTGTCTCATTGCCCTCGCGCGGATCGTGCGGGATGAGCATCGACAGGATCAGCGAGACCCCGGCCATGCCGGCGCCGATCAGAAACACGGCGGAAGGCGATTTCAGCCAGATCAGACCGAACACCACGGGGATGCCGACCGCCGCAATATGGTTGATGGAAAACGCCACCCCCGCCGTCGGCGCCATGTCGGCCGGGTCGGCGATCTTCTGGAAATAGGTCTTCATGGCAATCGCCATGGCAAAGAACGCATGGTCGATGAGATAGAGCGCGGCGGCGATCCATGCGTTGTCGACGAAGGCATAGGCAACGAACACGCCGATCAGGCCGATATATTCGCAGATCAGCGCCCGGCGCTCGCCCCAGCGCACGATCAGCGAGCCGATCTTCGGGGCCAGGTAGATGTTGAACACCGCATTGGCCAGGAACATCGCGGTGATCGCCGGCACCGAAAACCCGAACTTCTCGACCATCATGAAGCCGGCAAAGACGATGAAGATCTGCCGCCGTGCACCGGCCATGAAGGTCAAAGCGTAGTACAGCCAGTAGCGCGAGCGCAGCACCAGGTGTTTGCGCTGCGGCACGTCCTCCTTGTATTGCGGGTAGAACAGCCACACCGCGAGCGCCAGGGCAATGGTGACGCCACCGCCGGCCAGATAGACCAGGTGAAAATCAAGCGCCAGCCACTTCCAGGTCAGGAATATCAGCGCAAAGGCGGTAATGGTGGCGGCCGAGCCGACCGCCAGCAGGCGGCCCATGATCTTCGGCGCCTCGCCCTTGGGCAGCCATTGCAGGGTGAGCGACTGATTGATCGTCTCGAAGTAGTGGAAGCCCACCGACATGACGATGGTTGTCAGGTAAAAGCCGTACTCGGTCGGGAAGTATCCGGTCGCCGCTGTGCCCACGCCCATGCACAGCAGCGCCAGAATGGCGAATTTTTGCTCGCGTATGAACAGCAGGCAGAAAACGGCGGTGAATGCCAGAAACCCCGGAACCTCGCGCAACGATTGCAGGATGCCGATCTCGCGTCCCGAAAAGGCCACTTCCTCGATGGCGAAATTGTTGAGCAGCGCCGACCACGTGGCAAAGGCAAACGCGTTGCCGGCCGCCATGAGCGCCAGGCACACCGCCGGCCGGCGCCAACCGGTCGTTTCGCTAAGTGGGGTCAGTGGTCTGGCCATCCTGATTAGGGCTCATCTTTTGTGGCGGACAGCGCCGTTTATAGCATGCGTCGGCCCGTCGTTTCAGGAATGATTGCCATGCAAGCGCCGCATGGCGAAAGACTGCGCCCTGGAATGCTTGACCTGCATCAAGGCGCCTCCCTATGTTGATCCGGCATTTCTGATCCGTTCAATCTGTAACCCACTGACCGCTCAGGCCTAAGAGCCTGACCGAAAAGTCCTGAGGTGGTTTGATTTTGCATAAATTGTTCAATTTCAAGGGTTGTTCCGCAGCCAAGGGTGGTGCCCTTGGCAAGGAAGAACCCGTGGAAAGTGGGCAATTTATGCAAAACCCGCCAGGGCGGACCATATTTCGGCGCTTTTTGCCGAAACTCAAAGCCAAAGGGGACCTGCCCTATGGCTTTGACTTTCAACAAAGATCACTCCAAATATGGTCCGTTAAACCACCTCAGGACTTTTCGGTCAGGCTCTAAGCGCACTTTTCCGGCTGAGAGCAAGGAAACAAGGACCGACCATGTACAAGAAAATCCTCATCCCGATTGATCTCGGCAGCACGGAGAAAGCCGCCCGCTGCATTGAGACCGCAAAACTGTTCGCAGCACCTGACGCGGAAATCAGGCTGATCAGTATCGTGGACGAACTGCCCGGCTTCGTACTCGCCGAATTGCCATCCGGAACGCTAGAAAACACCAGAAAGCTGGTCACCGAGCAACTGACCGATTTTGCGAAAAAAGCGGGCGCTTCCGTGACGACCGAAATCCGCACCGGTTCGATTTATCGCACCATCCTGGAAGCTGCCGAGGAATGGAACGCGGACATCATCATCGTCGGGTCACACAAGCCGGGCGCGCAGGACTATCTGCTCGGCTCCACCGCAGCGCGCGTCGTACGTCATGCCAACATTCCGGTCCTGGTGATGCGCTGAACCGGTTCGCGCGACCGGCGCAGTGATTATTTCGGTGCCAGGCCGAGGCTCTGCATCTTGCCCGATGCATGCAGCTTCTGCTTGCGTGAGGAAACCCGCCCGGCATTGCCGCCAACCCAGGCCCACTCGCCCGACAGTTTGCCGTATTCCATTTTGGGGCAGCGGTTCATGATGACCTTGACGCCTGCCGCCTCGGCGCGCGCTGCCGCATCATCGTTGCGTACTCCGAGCTGCATCCAGATGACTTTCGGCAGCGGCTCCAGGTTGAGCGCCTCGTCAACTATGGCGCCGGCGGCATCGGAGTTGCGAAAAATATCCACCATGTCGATGGCGACCGGCACGTCGGCCAGGCTGGCCACGAAGGTGCGGCCAAGCACCGGCTTGCCTGCCTTGCCGGGGTTGACGGGATAGACGTCGTAACCCTTGTCGATGAGATACTTGGTCACGAAGTAGGACGGCCGCACATCGTTGTCGGACGCCCCGACGATGGCAATGGTCTTTACCTCGTTGAGGATGCCGCGGACATATGCGGCCGGGTACGCGTCATGATCGATCCCGGTCATGTCTTCCAGTCCGGTTTGCGCTTGTCGAGGAACGCCCCGATGCCCTCGATGGCATCGTCGAGCAGCATGTTGTCGACGATCACCGTGGAGGTGAAGGCATAGGCTTCATCGAGCGGCATCTCCAGCTGCCGGTAGAACGCCTGCTTGCCGAGCTTGAGCACGGCTGAGGCCCGGCTGGCCAGACGCTCCGCCATGTCATCGGTTGCGCCTGTCAGCTCGTCTGGCGCGACGACCCGGTTGACCAGCCCGGCCGCCCGGGCTTCGTCGGCATCCATCAATTCGCCCAGGGTCAGCAGTTCCATCGCCCGCTTGCGCGGGATGTTGCGTGACAAGGCCACCATGGGGGTGGAGCAGAACAGGCCGGAATTGATGCCGTTGACACCGAACCTGGCCGCGCTGCTGGCCACCGCCAGGTCGCACGCCGCCACAAGCTGGCAGCCGGCCGCCGTGGCGATGCCCTGAACCTGGGCGACAATCACCTTGGGATGAGCCACGATGGTCTGCATCACTGTCGCGCAGGCGGCAAAAGTCGCCTCGAAATGCGCCCGTCCGCCGTCGACATCGCCGCGATGGCCGGTCATCTCCTTCAGGTCGTGACCGCCGCAGAACCCCGGTCCGTTGGCGGCAATGACGATGGCGCGCACGGACGCATTGTCCGCCGCTGCCTCCAGTTCGCCCTGAATGGCGGCCAGCATCGCCTGCGAAAGCGCATTGCGCCGGCGCGGCCGGTTCATCGTGATGCGCAGCACGCCAGTCCCACTCAGCGCGCTCAAGACGATGTCTCCGGCCTCCTCGTCAATTGCGCCGGGCGATTTGGATGCTTCGATTGGTGCCATCATTCAAGCTCGTCGAGATATCTGATCTTCACGGCATAATTGGCATCATCCAGCAGTTCGCGCACGACTTTTTTGTTTTGTGCCGTGGACAGCATCGCCTCAAGTCCCTTGAGCAGCGCCTCGCGCTCGTTCTTCGGCAAGCTGGCATCTTTATGCACGGCAGCGATTTCCGCCTGGATTTCCGCATCGTTTCCTTCCGCGAGCGCAGCATAGGCGAACTCAATGGACAGGATTGCCGCGTTCCACTGCGTGACATTGTCGAAGCCGAACCGCTTGATATCGGCATCAAGCGCCTTGCCGGCCTCTGTTTTTGCGACGAACTCCTCCAGCGTCTCGTATTCGGCAAGCCCCGCCTCATCGTACTTGGTGCGCACCTCTTCCAGGCCATCCAGAGCCCGCTGCGCGATGTCTCGGCTCAGCTCTATGGTCTCGATCGGCGGAAAATGCTGCAGGTCTTCGGAGTATCCCGGCTCCAGTCCGTTCGGCTCCGCCTCGGGCTCGCCGTCATCAGCCTCATCGTCCGGCACCGGCGTCAGACCGGGAAGACCCCTGCCCTCGTAGGCGGGCGGAGCCGACGGGGCAAGCCCGTCGATACGCGACTGGTCCTTGGCAGCCAGGGCCGGACCGCACGCGGCACCGAACCAGCCGCAAAACAGCAGGCCTAGAGCCTTTTTTGACAATACCGAGCCATTTGACCGGCATTTCGCGTTTGCTGGCAAGGCAGGCAGCGCGCTATGGTCCGGTTGACCACAAGTGCCACCTAACTCTGTCCAGCGAGCGCGAAAAGCCGGCCTTCGGTGGGATAAATTCGTCCATCCGGTGTGCCATGCCGCTCGCCCGATGCACCACATCGCGCGGCGCGCCATGGCTTGCCGGGCTGAACGAATTTGCCCCATCAAATGGCTCGGTATTGCCAAAATAGGCTCTAGGGCAGCATATCGTGTTGTCCACCACATCCAAAGACGCCCCCAAATCGCCCGGGCAAGCTCTCTGCGACAGCGCCGCCCTGCCGTGACAGGCAGGATAAACCGGCTTGTGCGGCTTGGCAATTCCGGGCAAACACAGGCGGCCATGACGAAATCGAAGCCCAAATGGACAGCACGCGAGATCGACGCGTTCCTGCATCGCGAGTTCCCGCAGGCCTTCCAGCACGGACAGGACTACCGCATTTCGGCATTGGAGCCGGGTCAGGTCAGCGTCGGTTTTCTCGCAACCGAAAGTCAGTTGCGCCCGGGCGGCACAGTCTCAGGCCCCGCCCTTATGGAGTTGGTCGACTTCTCCGTCTATGCCCTGCTGCTGGCTCATCACAAGGAGAGCGCCCGGCTCGCCGTTACCACCAACCTGCAGATCAGTTTTCTGCGCAAGGCCAATCCCGGCGAACTGACCTGCACGGCGGAATTTCTCAAGCATGGCCGCACCTTGAGTGTCGCCTCGGCCCGCATCACCGAGCGCGCCAGCGGCCAGCTCATCGCCCATTCCGAGGCCACCTACTACATGGCTCACGCTGAATGGTAGCGTATTACGGTATTATATTACCGTATGCATAAGCTTCTGCAATACAACAATTTTTCAGTAGCATTAGGGGCAATTGCGCTTGACACAGCATCGTGGCAGGCGTAGACACCCGCACACAGGCGCGCCGGTCTGATCTCGGCGCGTATTGATGAGTCACACCGGACATCGGGATTTTGTTCATGAGAACCTATTCTGCACGACCCGCCGAGGTCGAAAAGAAGTGGGTGCTGATCGACGCGGAAGGTCTGATCGTCGGCCGTCTGGCCGCCCTGGTCGCCACTCGCCTGCGCGGCAAGCACAAGCCGATCTACACCCCGCACATTGACTGCGGCGACAACGTTATCGTCATCAACGCCGACAAGGTTGTGTTGACCGGTAACAAGCGCACCGACAAGACCTACCACTGGCACACTGGCTATCCCGGCGGCATCAAAGAGCGCAAGGCCGACCAGATCCTCGACGGACGCTTTCCGACCCGTGTTCTGGAAGCTGCCATCCGCCGCATGATGCCGGGGGGCTCGCTGTCCAACAGCCAGTTGAGCAACCTGCGGCTGTACGCAGGCGCCGAGCACCCACACGAAGCCCAGCAGCCGGAAGTCATCGACGTCGCCGGCGCAAACGCCAAGAACAAGTTTAGAGGTTGAGCCCGATGGCAGAAGAACAGACCACACTGGAAAACCTCGGCGACGCCATGGGCGTCGATGCGGCCGCTACCGAAGCTGCGGCAGCCCCCGCCGAACCGAAAATCGATGCCCAAGGCCGCTCCTACGCCACCGGCAAGCGCAAGAACGCTATTGCCCGCGTATGGATCAAGCCCGGTGCCGGACGCATCTCGGTCAATGGCCGCGATGTCGAGAAGTATTTCGCCCGCCCTGCCCTGCAGATGATCCTACGCCAACCACTGGAGGCCGCCGAGCGCGCCACCCAGTTTGACGTTGTGTGCACGGTCACCGGCGGTGGCCTGTCCGGCCAGGCCGGTGCAGTTCGCCACGGTATCTCGCGGGCCCTGACCTACTACGAACCGGGCCTGCGCGGGGTACTCAAGAAAGGCGGCTTCCTGACCCGCGATGCCCGCGTCGTCGAACGCAAGAAGTACGGCCGCGCCAAAGCCCGCCGCAGCTTCCAGTTCTCCAAGCGCTAGCGGGCGAACCGGTCAAACGCCAAGTTGCAGCCCCTGGAGCTCCGCTCCGGGGGTTTTTTGTGCGTTGACCGATGCACCGCATCACGCCGCAACGCCTATCAAATTTCGTTAGAAGCCGCTCCTAGAGCCTTTTTGACAATACCGAGCCAATTGATGGGCGAATTTGACCCATCAAATGGCTCGGTATTGTCAAAAAAGGCTCTAGATGAAGGAGAACATCATACTGCGCAGGCGTGATGGCATCGCCTTGTAGGATGCCCGCACCAGGGGCCTTAGCGCAGAAAGATAGATCCCGCCGAATGCCCTGCCCTTAAAGCTGGTCTCGGCAAAGAAGTCGCACACGGGCACCTCGCCGTTGCTCCAGGTCTTCTTGTGCGGATCACCCGGCACCATCAGGTCGAACACCCGCAGGCGTTGGTTGAAGGCGCGCCGCTGCGCCAGGTCCATGTGCAGGCGCGCCGGCGAAAGATTGGTGTAGCGGCAATTGTGCGACGTCAGAAAACATAAATGGCGGCCGAAGTAGTTCAGGCCCACCTGATAAGAGAGCGTCGTGTTGCCGGCCACCAAACGGCAGGCGCTGACCTGCAGTCTCCCGCCAGTCCGCTTTGCCAGACGCGTGAAGAACTCGCTCAACCCCGGCGCGTTGACTGGTTCGGAATACAGGCCACGCTGGTGCAGCCATTCGCGCTTTTGCGCCACGGCTTCATCCATCACGTCATTCAGGCCGTCTGACTGGTCGGCGCATTCGATTGAAACCGGCCCGAATGCCTTTTCAAGTTGTGTCCGAATTCTCTTGCGCCGCCGCCTTTGCGATTTGCTGTAGCGGGCGTCCAAGTCATCCTCACTGCGCAACGCCGTCATGTCGAAGAAGGGAGCGGTTTGCAGCTTGCCGGAAACCTGGCAGCGCTCGGCCAGATAGTCCCTAACGGCCGCATCGCCGCGCACATGCCTGAGCCACACGGTATCGGCCTTCGAGGTCTCAAGTATGTGTTTCCAGGCCGCATCGAACACCAGCGCGCGGGCATAGCCCGGGTCGACCAGGACATCGCCATACTGACCATACGGCTCGCCGAGCCACCGCAGCACACAGAACGGGCCGACACACGTCATCATCAATGGCCAGATCATGACCAGCCGCCCCCGGTCACGCACGGTGACAATACACAACTCAGGTGCCTTGTCGCGCTTCAGGAACGTTTCGCTCCAGGCAACACACCAGTCAAAGCTTTGGAATGCACCGGCGCCGGAGGCCACTCGCTCTTCCAGATCATGCCAGTCGGATTCAAGACCGTAGAGATCAGCCAGGCTGCGGCTGGTTTGAACCTCCAGCTGCCATGTGGCGTGAGAAGCGCGCAGAACGTCCAAATCCAGATACCTCGGCACCCGCGGCGCACTTGGCAGCGCCTCGTGCGTATCGCGCAACAGCCCCCGGCGGTCGTCCATCGCCGTATCCGTCATCGCCGTCATACTCGCCCCAAACAGAACATACCCCTATCGAGGCAGAGCCTACCTGAAAAGGGCAAAACAAGGCTTTCCGGCGATCGGCAAATTTTAATTAAATCGGAAAGGTCCTGCGATCCGCCGCTGAACGGCAAACGCCCGGACAAACTGTCCGGGCGCCCATAGGTTTCAGAGATTCTGTTCCGGGTCTATTGAGCTTGCGAGCCACCCTGGTCCATGGACCGTCCATGACCGCGGCGCCGGCGGTCGTCGCGGCTGAGTACGCCATCGCCGTTGCGGTCCCAGCGCTCGACGACACCCGCCATCGGTTCGGTATACTCGCCCAGCGACATCTGTGCATCGCCATCGGTGTCGAACTTCTGGAACGCACGGACCATGCGCTGGCGCTTGGCCTCAAGCCACAGGCCTTCGAACTCCTTCAGCGACAACGTGCCGTTGCCGTCGGCGTCGAACTTCTTGTGCCACTCGGTCCGGTTGGTGTCGATTTCGGCCTGCGAGATCTTGCCGTCTTTATCTGCGTCGTAGCGCTTGGCGAAGTTCTTGATCATGTGCCGCATGCCGTGTCCGCGCTTGTGACCCCAGCCACCGCTATGGCCGCCCATGTGCATGCCGTGGTGGCCCCAGCCGCGATGCTCCCCGTAACCCTTGCCACCGGCAACTGCACCTCCGACAGCGGCAACGCCCACAACGCCTGCAATGGCACTGGCGAGAATGATCGTTGTTCGTTTCTGCATGTCCCAGTTCTCCTTGATGAAGTGTTCGCGTGATGCTCTCCACATTCACCAAGATTGGGACGCAATTGCGCCAGGCAAATTAAAGTTTGGTCACATTCGCGGCGACGCCCGGCTGTGGGCATCCATCCCGGCACTGGGCGTTCAATCCTGTTGCCGCGACGGGATCAGCTGACGCCGAGCTTCTTCTGCAGGCTGGAACTGGAGGTGGTGTACTGGAACAGCAGCCGCTCACCCGGATTGATGTAGTGAAACACCTGCTGCGCCATAAGTGCGGCTTCGTGGAAACCGGACAGGATGAGCTTCAACTTGCCGGGATAGGTGTTGATATCGCCAATGGCAAAGATGCCCGGTTCCGACGTCTCGAACTTCTCGGTGTCGACCGGGATCAGGTTTTCCTCAAGATGAAGCCCCCATTCAGCCACCGGGCCGAGCTTCATTGTCAGTCCAAAAAACGGCAGCATCGTGTTGCAAGCAATATCGAACTCGCCTTCTTTTGACTTTGCGGAAACACCTGTCAACTGGCCATTCTCGCCATGCAGCGCCGTCACCTGGCCGATCTTCATCTCCATCTTGCCGGCATCGACCAGCTCGCGCATCTTGTTGACGCTGTCAGGTGCAGCCCGGAAATCCGGTCGACGGTGCAACAGGGTCATGGAATTGGCGATCGGCTGCAGGTTGATCGTCCAATCGAGCGCCGAATCGCCGCCGCCGACAATCAGGATGTCCTTGCCGCGGAACTGCTCCATCTGCCGCACCGAATAGAACACCGAGGTGCCCTCGTAGTCATCAATGCCCGGCATCGGCGGTTTCTTGGGCTGGAACGACCCGCCGCCGGCAGCGATGATCACGACCTTGGAGTGGAACACCTGGCCGGCATCCGTCGTCACGACGAAATCGTTGTCGCCGCGCTTTTCCAGCCCGGTGACCATCTGGTTGTAGTGGAACTGCGCATCGAACGGCTTGGCCTGTTCCATCAAACGGTCGGTCAGTTCCTGACCGGTCACTAGGGGCAGTCCGGGAATATCGTAGATCGGCTTTTCCGGATAAAGCTCGGTGCATTGGCCACCCGGCCGGTCGAGGATATCGATGACATGACATTTGATGTCGAGCAGCCCCAGTTCAAATATGGCAAACAGGCCGCACGGGCCCCCGCCGATGATAACGGCATCGGTCGTGATCGCCTCAGCGCTCATAGTAACATCTCCGGATTATTGGGAAACTTGCGGCTAGAACTGCTTCTCAGGCACTTTCACTGCCAGGCCGTCTAGTGCGTCTGAAACCTTGATCTGGCACGACAGACGAGAATTATCTTGAACATCGAAAGCGAAGTCGAGCATGTCCTCTTCCATCTCGCTACGCTCGCCGGTTGCCTCTACCCAATCGGGTTCGACGTAAACATGGCAGGTCGCGCACGCACATGCCCCACCGCAATCCGCATCGATGCCTGGCACCATGTTCTTCAGCGCCGCTTCCATGACCGACATGCCATTGCTGGCTTCGACATCATGCTTTGTGCCATCGAAAGCGATGAAGGTGATTTTTGCCATCGGACGGGCTCCTGACTGAACGGTTTCCACACACGATCGCTCGCTGTTGGCATTTGCGTACGCGGGACCGAAACTGTAGCAAAACAGATAGTGCCTGCACGCCACGACGGCAAACAGGTACAAGGGAAATTCGCCAGCCTGTCTAGTCGATTGGTCAGGAATTGACAATGCGCCATTGCGGCGCGCGTTCAAATTATTGCGATGCAGCGATCGCCTTGATGGCGACCCGGCATTCCTCAGCGCTCTTGCGCAAGCGCAACAGACACCCGGCCCCCTTCTCACGCCAGTCAAGCTGTTCCATTTCCTGGCAGATTTCGCTCAGTGCAACGGCACCGATGGCCCTGGCCGAACCTTTCAAGGTGTGTGCCGCGGCAAACCACTCGTCGGCATCACCGCTGGCTTCAAGCGCGTCAATGTACCGGTCGAGGTGGGTTGTGAAGAGTTCCAGCAATTCGCTGCGCAGCGCCGGATCATTGAAAGTTTGGTGGTTCAGATGTTCAATATCGATCACCTGACGGTCACTTCCGCACGTGGAACCGCGCAATGTGGTTGTTTCCGCAGTTGCTGCTGCATTCGCCATCGTGCCCGCCATGCCTGTTGGTTGCGCCAGCAGCAAAACTAGCCCGGCAGCGGTGCCGATCCGGTTAATGGCAACCGCGCAATTTTCGCAAAATTCCGCCAAAGTTAGCTGACTGTTGACGACTTCGGTCGGATTTTAACCAAACTTTAAAATAAATATCCACCGCACCACCCTAGCGGTTCATTCCGTGTACGATTTAATGTATCGTTAACCACTGCGGCCATGGGTTTGGAGGAGGCCTCCACCGTGCCCTGACCGGAAAAATGTGCGGCAATCCGGGCGTCAAATCACCGTTTGACACCCCAGGCAGGGCTGCTGCACAAGTCGTTGCGCAACCGCGTCAACGGCATTCCGGTTGGTGCATTGGCAGGGTTTTTGCTGTGTTCTTGCACGCAAACAGCCTTGCACGATCTGCGGCCGTAGGTCTAACCGGCCAACACGAACCAGAGCCGGACGGATCGCAGGATGGACATTTGAGTGGCGTATCGGGAAACAGAGTATGGCGAGCACCCCTTCACAGAATACCCGCAGCACGCGCCGTCGCAGCCGGCGAGATGCAGACCAGAGCGCCGCTAACAACCGGCAACAGACGATCAACGAGCGCCGTTTGCGTGGCAATCCCGCCAATCAGAACGACGCCAGCACCGCCGCGCTGATCGCCAGCATCCGGCGCCGGCCATCCACGACACCGTTCTGGGTCGCCTTCATCATCTCGCTCGGCTGGGTGATGGCCATCTCCGCCATTTTCGCCCCGGTCCTGTCGAAGCAAAGCAATCTGTTCGGCACTGAAAACCTGCCCAACGTGGCCATCGCGGCGATGTCGATGTTTCTGCCGATCCTGCTCGTGTGGGCTTCCGCCTTCCTGTTGTGGCGCGCACAACAGATGCGCCACGTTTCCGAAGCACTCATTCATACCGCCATGCGCCTGGTCCGCCCGCAGGACATCGCATCCGAAGGTCTGTCGTCCATCACCCAGACCGTGCGCCGTGAAGTCGAACAGCTCGTCGGCGGCATCGAACACGTCGTTCAGCGCGCATCGGAGCTGGAAGGCGTCGTACACCGGGAGATGGCCAATATCGAGCGTGCTTTCGGCGCCAACGAAGAACGCATCCGCACTCTGCTGAACGGCCTGGAGAACCAGCGCAACGCACTCTATCAGGCCGGAGAGCTGATCGGCTCGGAATCCAATCCGATGCTCAGCCGGCTTGAGGAGAACACAAACCAGCTCGGTGCCGTGGTGCACAACGCCGCGTCCACCCTGGCCTCGCTCGAACAGGGCTTGCAAACTTCGTCCCTCAGCCTGAGCCAGACGATGGACGAGATTTCCGGCCGCGCCGCCATGGCCAACAGCGAAATCGGCAACCAGACCGCCCGCATGGAACAGATGTCGGGCGTGTTGCTCAACGAGATGCGGGTGTTCTCCGACAATCTTTCGCAACAGCTCGACACGCTTTCCGTTTCATCGCAGAGCCTGAATGCCGAGCACGGCCAGTTCACCGACCAGCTGCGCGCCCTGGAAGGCTCGGTGGTCGACACCATGCGCGCCAGTTCCTCGGAAATCACAGCGGTGAACGCAGAGGTGGCCCGCACCATCGAACGCATGTCGGGTACCCTATCGGAGCAACTGCGCGAAACCGGCACCCAGTTTGCCGACCTGCTGCAGTCTACCAGCGGCAACATCACCTATCATATGAAGTCGACCTCCGGTGAGGTCGCCCAGCAGCTCGAATCATCCGGCGTCGAGATTTCCCAGCAGATCGAGAAGTCCGGCAGCGGCTTGAGCGAGAAACTTCTGTCGGTATCCGGCGATTTCGTTCAGCAGGTCGCCGAGGCCCGCGACGAACTGTACAACTACATGGAATCCGCGTCCGGCAACCTCACATCCAAGTTGAAGGAAACGACCCAAGGCCTTTACACTGAAGTGGAAACCGCCACGAGCGATATGACGAACAAGCTCGAGGAGACCTCCGGCGTCCTGTTCAGCCGGGTCGCCGAGGCAACTGGACAGATGTCGGCCCAACTCGATGCATCGACGGCCCACCTGTCCAGCAGCATCGACGAGATGTCGAACAAGCTCGACGGCACCTCGATGACCCTGTTCTCGCGCATGAGCGAAGCCTCCACCCTGATGGGCGGCCACCTGGACGACTCCACCGCACGGCTGACCGAAAGCATCGAACAGACCTCCGGCCAGATGGTCACACGGCTGGAAAACGCCACATCGCAGCTTTCCGGCCTGCTCGACGTGGCGTCCGGCGAATTGACGGGACGTCTCGAGGACACCACAAGCCAGATTGCGTCGCGCCTGGATGAAACCTCCCTGCGCATGAGCGATCAGCTCGAGCAGACCTCAAGCGTACTGACCGAACGGCTGGCCTCGACCTCCTCGGAGGTTACCGACCGCCTGGCGGATACCTCCGGCGAACTCACCGGCCGCCTCGATCATACGGCCAACAATCTCATTGAGAAGCTGGACGGTGTATCCAATACCGTGACCGACCGCCTCGACACCACATCCTCCAACCTGCTCGAACGGCTGGATACGGTCTCGTCGGATGTCACGCATCGCCTGGACGATACCGGCTCGCGCGTCACCACCCAGCTGGACGATGTGTCTTCGGGCATGCTGACCCGCCTTGATGACACCGCCGCGCGCATTACCCACGAACTGGATGACGCCGCCACATCGATGGCCTCGCGCCTCGACAGTTCGGCAGCCGGCATGTCGGCCCAGCTGGAAGGCATGTCCGACCAGTTGGCCCAGAAACTGGCCGAGAACGCCTCGCAACTGTCGGTCCAGCTCGATGGCGCCTCCCAGGACATGAACTCCAAGCTGTCGGAAACCACCGCCGACCTGACCCGCCAACTCGATCAGGCCTCGATCGACCTGTCGTCGCGCCTCGACACGACGACGATGAAGTTCCACGAGGACATTGCCGGCGTGTCGGGTGAAGTGCTTGGCCGCTTGGACGAGACCTCAACGCGCCTTACCGGCCAACTCGACTCAACGCGCGAAAACATGCTCGGACGCATCGAGTCCTCCGCCCGCACATTGGGCGAACGCTTCGACGGCGCCGATGCGCTGCTCAACGAGATGTCGGCCGACCTATCCGAGCAGCTCAGCACGACCGGAACCGCAATCGTCAGCAAGATCACCGAAGCCGGCGATACGTTCCAGGACAAGCTGGCCAGCACGAGCGATGCCTTCACCGAAAAGCTGGAAACGACCGGAAACGCCTTCCAGCACCAGCTGGAAACGGTCAACAGCGGCCTGTCCAGCCAGTTCGCGGAGACCGGAAACCAGGTCATCGAGAAACTCGCGGCAACCAATGCCGACTTCCACGAACGCCTGAACTCGACCAGCGCCGAGTTCCAGACCCGGATCGAAACGGTCAACGACGGCCTGTCCGAAAAGTTCACCGAGTCGGGACGCCAGGTCCTCGAGAAACTCGACACGACAAGCACCGACTTCCATGAGCACCTGGCATCGACCAGTGCGCTGTTCCACGAAAAGCTCGACAGCGCCAACTCGGCGTTCTTCGAGCGGTTCAGCTCAACCGGTGCCGGCCTGAGCGAGAAACTGGACGAAACCAGTGAAACCATCCTCGGCAATCTCAACCGCGCCAGCCGCTCGTTTGCCGAAGGTCTGGATGGCGCCAGCACCCACCTGATCAGCGAACTTGGCAAGGCCAGCTCTGCCTTTGCCGATGGCCTGGAGGAAAGCACCGGCGCAATCACCGGACGCTTCGAACATACGACGGGCTCGCTTGTCGACCGCATCGACGAGGTGTCCAAGCTGCTTGAGGAACGTGGAAACGCGACCCACAAACGGCTTGACGATGCCGGCATCAAATTCACCAATCACATCGAGCAGGCCAACGAGTTCCTGTCGGAGCGCCTGGCCGAAACCGCGAATGTGCTTGATGAACGCCTCGATAATGTCAGCACCGAACTGACCAGCCGGCTGGAGACGTCGAGCAACCGCATTTCCGAGCGCTTGTCGGACGTCGGGACCGTGGTGGAACGGTCTGTGACCCGCTTCAACGACGGTATCGAGGAAGTGCTGCGCAGCCGCGAGGATATCCTCGGCGATCTTACCGGACAGCTGGCCGCCAAGGCTTCCGATGTCGACGGCATGATGCGCAATTACATGAAGCTGATCGAAGATTCGCTGAACAATGCCCATTCGCGCGGTGAGGAGATCGCCAAGCTGATCGCCTCCCAGACGTCAAGCGCGGCGGCCTCGTTCGGCGAGGAAATTCGCCGCCTCGAGGAAGCTTCCGACACCCAGATCGGTCAGACGGCAAAGACCCTGCGCGACCAGCACGAAAGCGTCATGGCCTCCATGCGCCAGATGCTGCAGGCGACCAACGAGGAGTTCGCGGAAACCGCCCAGGACATGCGCGTGATGGCCCAGAAAGTGGTCAAGGAGGTCGACTCGGCCCGCAGCGAGCTCAAGCGTTCGATCCTCGAACTGCCGGAAGAGACCCGCTCCAACGCCGATGCCATGCGTCGCGTCGTGTCCGACCAGATCACCGCCCTGAGTGCCCTGGCCGACATCGTCAAGCGCCAGAGCGCCGTGCTCGACCTGTCCGGCCCGGGCATCTACCTGCCGCCCGACGACGACAGGGAATCAAGCCCGGGAAAAGCTGAGGGCATCCCGTCTGCGGCTCCGCTGATGCAGACCGAGGATGCCCGGAAAACCGAAGCAGAGCGGAGCACGGCCGAGCGTCCGAACCTGCAACGGGACGACCAGCAGCGCACACTGCGCGGCCGCCCGGTCGCCAAGCTGGTCAAGGCCAAGTCGCCGGCCGGAAGCGCCGACCTGATTCCGACGCTTGACATCACCGATGGCCCGACCGCCAGGAACGGCAAGCAGGCATCCGGCAGTGGCATAGCACCGGAGATGGAAAAGCTTGTCGACAAGCTCAATTCCGCCAGCCGTGGCCTGGTGGAGGCTCTGGATGGCAAGCTGGCATCGAACCTTGAAACCACATTCAAGGGTGGCGAAGCCCACATCTACACGCATCACCTGTACAGGCGGATCAGCAGAAAACTGCAGGCCGACATCACCGGGCGCTACCGTGCCGAACGTTTGCTGCGCGGCCGCGTCGATGCTTTCATCAGGCTGTTCGAGCGTCTGCTCGACACGGTCTCCGAAGGCGAGCACGGCGAGCAGGTGGTCGATGCCTGCCTGGCGTCCGAAAGCGGCAAGCTGTACATCATGCTGGCCCAGGCATCCGGCCGTCTCGACAGTTGACAACAACAACAACAGCCAGTCCGGTCAGCGCCAATGGAACTCCAGACCCCCTATCTGCTCTTTCTGGGTGACGTACCGGATCAGCTGGCCGCCAAGACCGCCCAGGGCGTCGCCGACTGGCGCCCGGAATGGTGCGTTGGACAACGCCGCCTAGCCGGCTGCAAGGCCGATTGCGGCGTGCCCGACATGACCGCTGCACAGGCCGCGGCAAACGGTGTCAGGACCATGGTGGTCGGCGTCGTCAATGCCGGCGGGGTGCTGCCGGAGCACTGGATCAGCGAGATTGTCGCCGCGCTCGATGCCGGCCTTGATGTTGCAACCGGTTTGCACATCCGCCTGTCGTCGGTGCCCCAGATCGCCGAGGCGGCGGCGCGTAACGGCTGCGGCCTGCACGACGTCCGCTTTTCCGACATCCGGTTCGCCACCGGCCAGGGGACAAAACGGCCCGGCAAGCGTCTCCTGACAGTCGGTACCGACTGCTCGGTCGGCAAGAAATACGCATCCCTTGCCCTAGACAGGGACATGCGGGCCCGCGGGCTGAACAGCGATTTCCGCGCCACAGGCCAGACCGGCGTGCTGATTTCAGGACGCGGCGTGGCGCTCGATGCGGTCGTCGCCGATTTCATCGCCGGCGCTGCTGAATGGATTTCGCCCGCCAACGAACCCGATCACTGGGACGTGGTCGAGGGACAGGGTTCGTTGTTCCATCCCTCGTTTGCCGGCGTCACCCTGGGACTGCTGCACGGCAGCCAGCCCGATGCCTTCGTGGTCTGCCATGAACCGACCCGCACCAGAATGCGCGGGGTCGAAAATGCGCTGCCCAGTATCGGCGACGTCATCGACCGGGTGATGCTGGAGGGCCGGCTGACCAATCCGGACATCCAGTGCATCGGTCTGGCGATCAACACCCAGGCACTCGGAGACGATGAAGCCGCACGCTACCTTGAGGACACCGGCAATGAGTACGGCCTGCCCTGCGTCGATCCGATCCGCACCGGCACCGGTCCGATCATCGATGAACTGATCCGCCGGTTTTCGTGATGACCCTGCGGCGCCTCTCCGTCGCCCACGAAAGCTGGCCGATCGCCGGCAGCTTCACGATATCGCGCGGATCGAAGACCAGCGCCGAGGTGGTCACGGTGACCCTCGAACAGAGTGGCGCGACCGGACGCGGCGAGTGCGTGCCCTACGCCCGCTATGGCGAGACCATCGACGGTGTCATGGCCGCGCTCGATGCTGCAGCCCCGGCGATTGAGGCAGGACTGGAGCGAAGCGACATCGCATCCGTCGTCGCCCCGAAAGCGGCCCGAAACGCGCTGGATTGCGCGCTTTGGGATCTCGAGGCCAAGCTGACCGGACAACCGGCCTGGAAGCTGGCCGGTCTTGCCGGTCTTGAGCCGGTGACGACCGCCTTCACTCTCGGCCTCGACACTCCGGAGGCGATGGCCGCCGGCGCCGCAAAGGCGATCGACGAACACCGCCCGCTGTTGAAGCTGAAACTCGGCCGCGACGGTGATGAGGACCGCCTGCGGGCCGTGCGTGAAACCGCTCCGGATGCACGCATCATTGTTGACGCCAACGAAGCCTGGAACCCGGCGGCCCTGCGCGGCATGCTCGGTGTATGCCGGCAGACCGGGGTCGAACTGGTCGAACAGCCCCTGCCCGCCGACGCCGACGGGTTCTTGCGCGAGTTCGAGCATCCGGTTCCGATCTGCGCCGATGAGTCCGCCCACGACCGCTCCGGTCTGACTTCGCTTGTCGGCAAGTACGACGTCATCAACATCAAGCTCGACAAGACCGGCGGCCTCACCGAGGCGCTTGCGCTTGCCGACGCCGCCGCCGCGGCAGGCCTGGGCGTCATGTGCGGCTGCATGCTCGCCACGTCCTTGGCCATGGCGCCCGCCATGCTGGTGGCCCAGCGGGCAACCGTGGTCGACCTCGACGGCCCGCTGCTGCTCGCCCGTGACCGTCACCCCGGCATCGCCTTCGAAGGCGCCACAATGCACCCACCACCCGCCGCACTGTGGGGCTAATGCGCGGCACTAGCGGCACTAGTGGTTAGCTTTACCGACGTTTGTACCCTGTGGAGTTGACAGCGGGTTTCCTCAACCCGTGGCAACAATTTCGAAAGCGCCAATTTCAGAGTTCAAGGAAACCCGCTGTCCCCTCAGTTCGGCACACACGTCAAAAAAGCTGACCGCCATACCTCACAGGTATACCATTCGCTAACCTGTTTCCCGCATGATTAACCATAGTTCAGGTTGAGCGCCTGGGGCCGGTGATGGCCATGCGCGCTGTATTGCTCGGGTAAGTGAGTGGGTAATGAGTGAAGATCAAGCCGCGTCGGCGCTGTCCGACCAGGATTACGACGCCATCAAGGCCGCGGTCATGGAAACGGAGCGTGGCCGCAGATTTCTCGATGAGTTCGCCAAGCAGCATCGTGTGGCCGAAACACAGACGCTGCTCGACGCCATCGCCCGTCTCGAAGACAGCCTCACGACGCACAAGCGTGCGCCGATCGATCTTGGCCATGATCTCGACGACCTGGCCCAGGCCATCTCCGCCACCAGCGACGATATTTGCTCGGTCCGCAACGACATGGTCGAGGATGGTTGCGAGCTGTCCGACCGTCATCAGGTCTTTGCAAGCCTGTCGTCCGATGCCGCTGAAATCTCCAACGCCCTGATCTCGACAGCCGAAGCCTTGCAGGCCGCGGTCACCGGCATGCGTGAAGCCGCAGGCCAGGATGTCCATGTCAACGCCATTGACGAGAACGTCGGCAAGCTGTTCGAGAACAGCTGGCGCCATGATGTGCTTGCCCAGCGCATCACCAAGGCCATGCGTCTGCTGACACATCTTCAAGTGTCACTGGAGGCCTTCGGCGCCGCGCCGGATATGCCGGATACGGCCGATGCCGATCATACTGACACTGACAGCAAGCAATACTTCGCCGGCGATGAAGAATTGTTCGAAGACGAACCGGCCGACACCGCAGATATGGCGGCAGAAGACCAGACAGACGATGATAACGCCAAAGCTGAAGATGCGGCGGAAGCCGCCATGCTCGAGGTTGTCGACATCTCCGATGCAGCAGCCATCGAACCTGAACCCGTCTCCGGAACCGAAGCACCGGAGGCTGAAGCTACAACTCCGCAGGACCAAGAGGACATCTCTGAAGATCTCCAATCCGAAGAGCCTTCGTCAGAGCCCATGGCCGAGAACGAGCCCGAGGTGGTCGTAGTCCGCGCCGGAGTTTCTCAGCCCGACGACAATGACGACGATCAGGCGTTGGCAGGGCAGTCTGACGAAACGGAGACCCGTGATGGGGAATCCGCCACCGATGAACAAGCAGGTGACGACGACGCATCTGCCGCAGGCGAGCCGCAAGACATCCCGGTGCACGCCGAAACGAACGACGAAACGACAGCGCCTCACACCGAAGAATGTGATTTGCAGGTTGACGATCGTGAAGCAGGCGCCGACCGCACCGAAAACAACTCCGACCCGGAGGTCGAAGCGGCCTCTGAGATTTTCGAGGCATTCGGTGACTTTGCGCCCGCAGCGCCGACCACGCATCGTGAGGTCGAGCAGCCGGAAATGTCCATAACGGACGCGGAAAAGCAACGCATTGTCGTCATCCGAAAGGGCGCTTCGGAGGAAAAGAACATACCGTTTGCCGACTACCTGGGACTGGATGAGCCTTCCGAGGCCAACAAATCGCAATAGAGCGCCGGATCGACATTGCCGCCGGACAGGACCACGACGACTGTCTTGCCGGTGCAATCCAGCTTGCCCGTCAGTACCGAGGCCAATGCGACCGCCCCACCGGGCTCGACAACCAGCTTGAGATGCGAAAACGCTTCGGCCACCGCCCTGCCCGCCTCCGCATCGCTGACCACCAGTCCGCCGGACAGGCGCCGGCTGGTGATGGCAAAGGTTAGTTCGCCCGGTTCCGGCGCCAGCAACGCATCGCAGATGGAGCCCCCGGTGCGTTCATTTGACACCCGTTTGCCAGCGGCAAGTGACCGGGCGTGGTCGTCGAACCCGGCCGGCTCAGCGCTGAACACCGCAATGCCTTTGTGGCGCTCGGTCAAGGCCATGGACACCCCGGCGATGAGACCACCGCCGCCGGCCGGAACCACGGCGGCATCTGCCGTTATGCCGCTGCGGACGAGATTCTCGGCAATTTCCAGCCCGACGGTGCCTTGCCCCGCGATGATGTCGCGATGATCGTAGGGCGGTACGATCTCAGCGCCGCGTTCACGCGCGATGTCCTCGGCAATCTGCTTACGGTCTTCGGTTGTCCGGTCGTACTCGACGATCTCGGCCCCCAGCCACCGGGTGTTGGCCTTCTTGATGTCCGGGGTATCGCCCGGCATGACGATAACCGCCGGCATGCCGCGCAACCTGGCCGCCGCCGCGACACCCTGAGCATGATTGCCCGATGAATAGGCAACAACACCGGCCTTGCACTTGTCCGCGGCCAGCTGGCTGATCCGATTCCACGCCCCGCGAAACTTGAAGGAGCCGGTGCGCTGCAGGCATTCCGGCTTGAGCAGCACCCGTCCACCGGCCATCTCGTTGATGCGTGTTGATTCAAGCAGCGGTGTGCGCAGCGCTTGCCCTTCGATGCGACGCTGGGCCGCCTCAATATCAGTGATCGCAATGGGTTCGGCGGTGTCCATGCTGCCTCCTGCCGCTGACTGCATCAGGCATACCCTTGAATGGCCAGAATGCAACCCCATATCTGGTACGTATTCCCACAGAACCGGAGGCATATTCATGACTAGTGTTGCACGCCGGACCAGCCGTTGGACGCCGATCGGCGTCGCTGCTGTTGTCCTTGGTTTTGCAGTTTGGTGGCCCATCGGCCTGGCCACGATCGGCTACATCTTGTGGGGCGGCAGCATTGACGACGTCGTGAATGACACGGTCAACAGCGTCAAGGGCATGGCCCGCCGTCCGACCACAACCGGTGGCTCAAGCGGCAATGCCGCCTTCGATGCTTATCGCGCGGAAACCCTGCAGCGTCTGGAAGAAGAGCAGATTGCTTTCAACGAGTATGTTGAAAAGCTGCGCCAGGCCCGCGACCGCGAAGAATTCGAAAGGTTCATGGCCGAGCGCCGCGACAAGACCGTCGACATCGAAAGCTAGAGCCTTTTTTGACAGTACCGAGCCATTTGACCGGCTTTTCGCGGTTGCTGGCAAGGCAGGTGGCGCGCTGTGGTCTGGTTGACCACAAGCGCCGCCTAACGCTGTCCAGCGAGCGCGAAAAGCCGGCCTTCGGTGGGACAAATTCGCCCATCCGGTGCGCCATGCCGCTTGCCCGATACACCGCATCGCGCGGCGCGCCATGACTTGCCGGACTGAACGAATTTGACCCATCAAATGGCTCGGTACTGTCAAGAAAGGCTCTAGGTTTCAGTCCCACATCTCAGTAACCTTCAGGGTCTGCTGTTGTCAGCAGGCCCTTTTTCGCGTTACCCCAGGACGGCACCTGAAAAACGAGAGGCGAAGAGATGGATCTGGGAATTGCCGGCCGCAAGGCCATCGTATGCGCATCGAGCCGCGGCCTTGGCCGGGCCTGCGCCGAGGCATTGGCGGCCGACGGCGTTGAACTGGTGATCAACGGCCTCGACGGCGACCGCCTGGCTCGCATCGCCGAGGAGATTGCCAAGGCGCACGGCGTGACCGTGACGCCGGTCGCCGCCAACGTCGGCACGCCCGATGGCCAGGCCGCGTTGCTCGACGCCTGCCCCGAACCCGACATCCTGGTCAACAACAATGGCGGTCCGCCGCTGAAGGACTTCCGCACCCTCGACCGCCAGGCGATCCTCGATGGAGTGGTGCAGAACATGGTGACGCCGATTGAGTTGATCCAGAAGGTGCTTGATCACATGATCGATCAGAAGTTCGGCCGCATCGTCAACATCACCTCGGCTTCGGTGAAAATGCCTATACTCGGCCTCGACCTGTCATCGGGCGCCCGCGCCGGACTGACTGCCTTCATGGCCGGGCCGGCGCGCGACATTGCCAGGCACAATGTCACGGTCAACGGCATCCTGCCCGGCATGTTTGACACCGACCGGTTGCGTGGCTCGATCAACAAGATGGCCGGCCTGAAGGACATTTCCGAAGACGAAATGGCCGACCTGCGCAGGTCGACCATCCCGGCCGGCCGCTTCGGCTCTCCGGAGGAATTCGGCCGCCTGTGCGCCTTCCTGTGCTCGGCCCAGGCCGGCTACATCACCGGTCAGAATTTCCTGATCGACGGCGGGCTGTTCAACTCCAGCATTTAGTGCCGGCGGCACTTGCGTGAGTGTTGTTGACGCTTGTACCGGAGCGAGAGGCCAACGGGCGTCCTCTCTGGCCGTCGCGGAAGCTCGCGGCTGTACAGTTTAAGGCGTTCATTGACAGAATTCGGGCCAATACCGCTGGCGTCAGGCACCCTCGCGTTTCAGAAAATCATCGACCGACATCGTGATGCGCTCGTCAATGTCGCGGATGTTGCTGGCATCCTTGCCGGGATAGTCGAAGGCATGCAGCACGGTCTTGATGCATTCCAGCCGCGCCCGGCGCTGGTCGTTGGCGTCGACCACGGTCCACGGCGCATGCGGGGTGTCGGTTATGCGCAGCATGTCGTGGATTGCCTTGGTGTAATCGTGCCACTTGCCGATCGAGGCATGATCCATCGGTGACAGCTTCCAGTTCTTGAGCGGGCTGGTCTTGCGCTCGTAGAACCGTTTGAGCTGCTCCTCACGTTGGATGGTCAGCCAGAATTTGAAAACATGAATGCCCTCGCGCGCCATCATGCCTTCGAACACCGGCGCTTCGAGGAAGAAGGTCTCGACATCGTCCTCGCTGCAGAACCCCATGACCCGCTCGACGCCGGCCCGGTTGTACCAGGACCGGTCGAACAGCGCCATATCGCCCTCGGTCGGCAAATGCGTGACATAGCGCTGGAAATACCACTGGCCGCGCTCGACATCGGACGGCTTCGACAGCGCCACGACATGAGCATGGCGCGGGTTCATGTACGCCATGAACCGCTTGATCGTGCCGCCCTTGCCGGCGGCATCGCGACCCTCGAACACCATGACAATGCGCTCACCGCTGTCGCGCACCCATTTCTGCAGTTTGACCAGTTCGATCTGCAGCTTTTCCAAACGATCGTCGAACTTGGCCCGCTTCAGGCGCTTTGCGACGGCATAGTCGCCGTTGGGAAAGGTCAGGGCATCGACCTCGCGAGGCAACTCATCGGCATCGAGGGTATAGGCGCTTTCCGGCAGTTGTGACGACATGATCGATCTCCCTGAATGGACATGTCACACAACTTTAACACCAAACCGCAAGGCTTTGAAACGAAACAGGCCCGGTCTTTCGACCGGGCCCGCAGGAAGCCCCCCGACTTCCCCTCGAAAAACTCTGCTCCTACCAGTTGATGGTGGCTGACAGGGAAACAATGTCGATGTGGGTCTTGAAAGTGCCCGCGAGTGAAGGAATTGTACTTTCGGGCAGGTTCACACTCGCATTTTCTACGAAGATGTGGGTGTATGAGCCGTGCACCATTACCCAATCCATCAGCCTATACGACATGCCGCCGGATACCCAATAACGATCATTGTCCGGCACACGGACGCCTCGCGTGGCATCGGGAACCGGTGAGTCCTCATAAGCAAATCCAGCCCGCACGGTCAGTGCATCATTGAATGCATACTCAGCACCGATCGCGTAGAAGTAGCTGTCTTTCCAATTGAACGGCGTGTCGGGCGGAAAATTCGGTATCGGCGTCGAAATGGAAAGCGCCCTAAGCGAACTCCAATCGGCCCATTCGAACGATGCATTGAGCTTCAACGCATCTGTCACCTGGTGAGATGCGCTGACGGTCACGGTATGGGGCAAATCGACCTTGGCCGAGGCATCCACGGTTGTCCCAAATGCCCGGAAATCGCCTTCAAGCTTGTGCTTGACTTGCGAGCGGTAGCCGACGCCCAATTTGGTCCCCTGCCCCAAATCGACATGCAGGCCCACGGTAAAGCCAAAACCCCAGTCATCCCCTCTGAGCCTGACATCGTCGTTCAATGCAAACGGAGACGAAGAACTCGTCAGCTTACCATCGATGTAGCTGATCTGAGGTCCGGCCGCGACGGAGATCATGTCGTTAATCTTGTAGCCGACAACCGGATTGGCAATGATATTCAGGATCTTGGAATGGACCCCATGTACGGCGCCGACATAGGCCTTCTCAGCTTTCGTCTCCAAGCCGAACGGCGCATTGATCGACAGCCCGAAAAACAGGTTGTCGTTCCACTGATAGCTCATGTACGAGGCTGGAACCGCGGCAATCTGACCAAGGTTGCCGTCTGAAATGTTTCCGCTGTCACTGCCACCGGGAATCGGAAATCCGCCGCCAGTGGTGGCCGTTGCATCCTTGATCCGCGAATTGCCGATGATCAGCGAGATGTTGCTTTCCGAATTCATGCCGCCGTGCTGGGTGACGGTGGCCGGATTGAAGAACATCGACGACAGGCCCATGCTGCCAGCTGCTGCTCCGGCAAATGACATGCCCTGAAGCTCTGCCGATTGCTCGCGCACCGCAAAGCCACCGGCAAACGCTGTTTCACTCACTATGGCGCACAATGCCAGCGCGCCCGCTCCTGCCAACAGTCCCTTGCCAAACACTTTCGAAACCATTCGAAAAACCCCCAAAGAATTCCGCTAAACCTTGTGAATCACCCTCTCTACATTAAGGCGGGAGTTGGAATTGAAGTTCAAGATCGGATATCGCACCACTGTGCGTTTTCTGCCACGCGTGGCAAGACGGCCACACTGCCCCGGCGGCGTATCGGCCCTACTGTTTCATCATGAGATAGGTGAGAATGACGCCGCACAGCATGCCCAGGAAGAACAGCATGATCGGGATTGTCGCCACATCACGGTTCAACAATTCCATCACGATGTCCATCACCGCTGCCTTGCTGCTATTTCGCGCCCCGGTCCTCCATCAGATGGCAACTGACCATCACCTTGCCTGACATGGCCAATTCTGGCGCTTCGCTGCGGCACCTGTCAAACACATGCGGACAGCGCGGATTGAAGGCGCAGCCGACCGGCGGATCGATCGGCGACGGCAATTCGCCCTTGAGCACAATGCGCTGATGCTCCCGGCCCGGATCGGGAACCGGCGTGGCTGACAACAGGGCCTGGGTGTAGGGATGCTGCGGCTTGGCGAACAGGTCGTCTCTGCCGCCCTGCTCCACCGGCTTGCCGAGATACATCACCATCACCTCATCGGCGATGTGCTTGACCACCGACAGGTCGTGCGAAATGAACAGGTACGCGAGATCGAGGCGGTCCTGCAGCTCGGCCAGCAGGTTGAGCACCTGGGCCTGAATCGACACATCGAGCGCCGACACCGGTTCATCGAGCACTAGTATATCCGGATTGAGCATCAGCGCCCGGGCAATGGCGATACGCTGACGCTGACCACCTGAGAACATGTGCGGATAGCGGTCATAGTGTTCGGGGCGCAGGCCAACCGCATCCATCATCTCACGCGCCTTGTTCCGGCGCTCCGACTTAGACAGCGAGGTGTTCATCTGCAGCGGTTCCTCCAGCGCCGAACCGATCTTCTGGCGCGGATTGAGCGAACCGTAGGGATTCTGGAACACGATCTGTACTTTCGGGCGCAGTTTCTTGCGTACCTCGTCGCCGGCGTCCGCCAACTCCTCGCCGGCAATCTGCAGCGATCCGGCCGTCGGTTCCTCGATCATGGTGACCAGGCGGGCCAGGGTCGATTTTCCGCAGCCGGATTCGCCGACCACCGCCAGTGTCTTCTTGCGCCTGAGCTCAAAGCTCGCACCATCGAGCGCCTTGAGCATGACCGGCTCGCCGAACATGCCCTGCTTGATCGGGTAGTGCTTCTTCAGATCGCGGGCGATCAGGACGACTTCATCGCTCATTCCGCTGCCTCCCTGCCCGGATGGCCCTGCGGAACGCCATCTTTCAACGGATAATGGCACAACGCCGATGTCGTATCGCCGTCCGGTCGCACCGGCGGCTCGGCCCGACACTGCTCAGTGGCGAATGTGCAGCGCGGCGAGAACAGGCAGCCGGCCGGCCGGTCGAACTGGCCGGGCACGACCCCGGGGATCGACGGCAGCTCGCGCGAGTGAGCCCGCTCCGGCAACGCTGCCAGGAGAGCCGCTGTGTAAGGGTGATGCGGGTCGTCAAACAAGGACTTGACGGGCTGTTCTTCAACCTTTTGGCCGGCATACTGCACGCTGACCCGCTCCGCCGTTTCCGCCACCACGCCCATGTCATGGGTGATCAGGATCAGCGCCATGTCGGTTTCCTGCTGCAGCCGGACCAGCAACTCGAGAATCTGCGCCTGGATGGTCACGTCAAGCGCCGTGGTCGGCTCGTCGGCCACCAGCAGTTTCGGGTTGCAGGCAATCGCCATGGCGATCATAACCCGCTGGTTCATGCCGCCGGACAGTTGATGCGGAAACGACCCGATGCGTTTTTCCGGCGCCGGGATGCCGACAAGGTCGAGTAATTCAATGGCCCGGGCCCGGCGTTCGGACCGCGACAGGCCGAGATGGATCTTCATCGCCTCGCCGAGCTGAAAACCGACCGTGAAGCACGGATTGAGGCTCGACATCGGCTCCTGGAAGATCATCGAAATGTCCTTGCCGATGATCTTGCGCCGCCCGGCCGACGACATGGACAGCAGGTCCTTGCCGTCGAACGACAGGCGGTCAGCGGTAACCGTCGCCGTCCACGGCAACAGCCCCATCATCGCCAGCATGGCAACCGATTTGCCCGAGCCCGACTCGCCGACGATCGCCAGCACATCACCGGCATCGGCCTGAAGCGACAACCTGTCCACGGCCCGGAACTGGCCACCCGCGGTGGCAAACTCAACAGTAAGATTTTCGATCTCTAGCAGCGGCATCACGACCTCTTCAGCTTGGGATCGAGCGCGTCGCGCAGGCCGTCGCCCATCAGGTTGATGGCCAGCACGGTAAGCAGGATGGCAAGGCCGGGGAATGTCACCACCCACCAGGCGCGCAGGATGAACTCACGCGCTTCGGCCAGCATGGTGCCCCACTCCGGCGTCGGTGGCTGGGCGCCCATGCCCAGGAAGCCGAGGGCTGCGGCATCGAGGATCGCCGAGGAAAACGACAATGCCGCCTGCACGATCAGCGGCGCCATGCAGTTCGGCAATATGGTCATGAACATTGCCCGCACCGGCCCGACGCCGGCGATGCGCGCCGCGGTGACATAGTCCTTGCCGCGCTCGCCCATCACCGCAGCACGGGTCAGACGCACGTAATGGGGTTGCTGAACGATGGCAATGGCGATCATCGCATTGGTGAGGCTCGGCCCCAGAATGGCGACCAGCGCCAGAGCCAGCAGCAGGCTCGGAAACGCCAGGATGATATCCATGATGCGCATGACGATGGTATCGAAGGCACCGCCCAGATAGCCGGAGATCAGCCCGATGACCACACCGACCATGAGCGACAGCGCCACGACGATGCAGCCAACGAACAGCGAGAACCGGCTGCCGTAGATCAGCCGCGACAGCATATCGCGCCCGACCGCATCGGTGCCGAGAATGAAACGCCAGTCGCCCCCCTCCTGCCACACCGGCGGCACCAGCAGGGCATCGCGGTACTGCTCGATGGCGCCATGCGGCGCGATCACGTCGGCCAGAACGGCGACGACGATGACGGCGATGAAGAACCACATGCCGATAACTGCGCCGCGGTTCTCGCTAAAGTAATGCCAAAACTCGGACAGCACCGCCTTGGTACCGCCAGGACGGGTGTCGGCAGGCTCTGAACTGGACAAGGCTTCGTCGGTCATCGTTAGCCTCCCGTGTGCCGGATACGTGGATTGATCAGGCCGTACAGCAGATCGACAATCAGGTTGACCACCATCACAATGGCGGCGATCAGCAACAGTCCGCCCTGCACCGACGGGTAGTCGCGCCTAAAGATCGAATCGACCATCCACTTGCCAATGCCGGGCCAGGAGAAAATCGTTTCGGTCAGGATCGCGCCGGCCAACAGCACACCAACCTGCAGGCCGATGGTGGTGATCACCGGGATCAGCGCATTACGCAGCGCATGCACGCCGACGACCCGAGACGGCGCCAGCCCCTTGGCCTTGGCCGTGCGCACATAATCCTCGCTCAGCACCTCAAGCATCGCCGACCGGGTCTGGCGGGCAATCACCGCCAGCGGGATGGTGCCAAGCACAATCGTCGGCAGGATGAGATGCGACAGTGCGGACGTGAACGCCCCCTTCTGGCCCGACAGCAGGCTGTCGATCAGCATGAAGCCGGTCACCGGCGGGAAAAAAAACATCAGCGAAATGCGTCCCGACACGGGGGTCCACTTCAGAATGCCGGAAAAGAAGATGATCAGCAGCAGGCCCCACCAGAAAATCGGCATCGAGTAGCCGACGAGTGCCGTGCCCATGATCGAATGATCGTATGTCGAGCCGCGCTTGACCGCCGCGAACATGCCGGCGGGAATGCCGAGCGCAACGGCAAAAATGATGGCGCAGAGGGACAGTTCCATGGTCGCTGGAAAACGTGCCAGGAACTCGCTGAACACCGGCTCCTTGGTGACCAGGGATTGCCCCAGATCGCCTTGAAAAATGGCAAAGAAATAATCGAGGTACTGCTCCCACAGCGGTCGGTCAAAGCCGAACTGCTTAAGCAGCGCGGCATGCCGCTCCGGTGTCAGACCGCGCTCGCCGGCCATGAGCAGAACCGGGTCGCCCGGCAGCAGCCGGATGAACCCGAAAGAGGCAATCGTCACGCCGATGAAGGTCGGTATGAGCAAACCGATCCGGCGCAGCAGAAATGCAAGCATGAACTGACCCAACCCCAATCAGTGGAACAAGAGGCGCCCGGACAAATCCGGACGCCCCGTGTGTACGTTACTCCTTGATGTCGACGCCATAGAAGTTGTGGCCGCCGAACGGATCGATCTTGTAGCCTTCGACTTCCTTGCGCATCGCCTTGAAGACAACCGAGTGGGCAATTGTCGCCCATGGCGCTTCGCGCTTGAACACGACCTGCGCCTGTTCATAAAGCTTGGTGCGCTCGGCCGCATCCGACACGACCTTGGCCTTCTGGATCAGGTCCTCGAACTCCTTGTTGCACCATTGCGCACGGTTCGAGCCGCCAACGGCATCGCAACCGAGCAAAACAGCCAGGAAGTTGTCCGGATCGCCATTGTCGCCAGTCCATCCAAGCAGCACGGCACCGTCGCGGTCTTCCGCCTTGGAGCGCTTGAGATATTCGCCCCATTCATAGGAGACAATCTCGACCTTGACGCCGATCTTGTCGAAGTCGGACTGGATCAGCTCGGCCATGCGCCGGGCATTCGGGTTGTACGGACGCTGTACCGGCATTGCCCAGATCTTCATCGACAGGTCCGTGACGCCAGCATCGGCCAGCATCTTCTTGGCCCCTTCGGGATCGTACGGATCGTCCGAAACGGCATCATTGTAGGACCAGATGGTCGGCGGGATCGGGTTCTTGGCCGCTTTGCCGGCACCCTGGAACACCGCATCGAGAATGGCGTTCTTGTTGATTGCCATGTTGAGCGCCTTGCGCACCTCCGGCTTGTCGAACGGCGCCACCTTGGTGTTGTAGGCCATGTAGCCGACGTTCAGACCTTCCTGCTGCGGCAGCTTCAGGTCCGGGTCGGAGGCGATGGATTCCAGATCAGCCGGGTTCGGATACGGGTTGAAATGGCACTCTCCGGCCTTCAGGCGCTGGTGGCGAACCGAGGCATCGGTGGTGATGGCGAACACCAGATCGTCGATCTGCGCCCGGCCGGCCCAGTAGTCGTCATGCGCCTTGTAGCGGATCACGGCGTCCTTCTGGTAGGCAACGAACTTGAACGGCCCGGTCCCGACCGGCTTCTGGTTCAGGTCTTCCTTGTTGCCGCCGGCATCCAGCTTGTCGGCGTACTCCTTAGAGACAATCGAGGCAAAATCCATGCCCAGATTGGCGATCATCGGCGCTTCGGGACGGTTCAGCACGAACTTGACCGTGTGGTCGTCGACCTTGACCACTTCCTTCAGCAGGTCAGGCATCGACATGCCGTCGAAATACTCCCATGCCGCACCGGCGGTATACTGATGCCAGGGGTGATCCTTCTTGAGCTGACGGTTGAAGGAGAACACCACGTCGTCGGCGTTGAAGTCGCGCGACGGGGTAAAGAAATCTGTGGTGTGGAATTTCACACCCTTGCGCAGGTTGAACGTGTACACCAGACCATCGTCCGACACCGTCCAGCTTTCCGCCAGACCCGGTGTGATGTTGGTGGTGCCGCGCTCGAATTCGACCAGCTTATTGTAGATATGGCGCGAGGAGGCATCGAACGTGGTGCCGGCTGTGTAAAGCGCAGCGTCGAAGCCTTCCGGCGAGCCTTCCGAGCAGTGCACCAGCGTCTTGGCGCTGGCGCCGCTCACAGCCAGACTGGCCGCACACAAGGCCCCGAACGAGGCTCCGATAAGCTTTTTGGAAAATGACATGCTTGATCTCCCTTCTACTGACTTGCGATGTCTAGGTTCGGCAATCGCTGCAACGTACTTCGACATGTATCGGCCGCTGCAGCGGCATAGGCGATAGCGGGGCGTCCAAATTGCTTCTCAAAACCAAAATTGGAACAACCCACACGCTCTGGGGACACATTGGCCCGTCAGGCTGCCATATGCAACAGCAAGGTGACACAAACCCGCTTGAAAGGCAGCCAAAACCCACCGCTGATGCTCTTTATGCAGGTGTCATCAGCAGCCAACGTGCAATACACGCAGCAAGGGTTTGCCAATCGAGAGCGCTCAAACGCTCGCCCTGCGGCCAGGCGTTGCGCCCAAGGTCGCGCTTGTTTGCTGCCAAACTGCAGGCTTCAAGCAACGCTCTGGAACTGTCGGCCAAGTACGAGTCGGGCCTGTGCTTTCGGCAATAATCGAGTGAACCGAAGCTGTCGACGCCGACATCGTAGTCGAACTTCACAGGCGCGACATGAAAGCGCTTACATTCGGGTGACAAAGGGGCAATCTTGATATATTGATAGGCCAATCGGGCCCGATCTCTTCTGGCGTCAGGGGCCGCAGGAGAGCAGGTTGCGCGCAAATTGCTACCGCCGAGACGTCGGCGGACATGTAGGGGAGGTAGTTAGATGTTCAGCAATCCCTTCGCTGAGCTGGCGGTGTCGATTTCGCCGGGGATCATACAGACCTACGCTGTCTTGATGATCATTTGTGTGGTCGGCGGCACGATCTACGACGTCCTGCACAAAAGGAGCGCCAAGTACTTCTTCACCAACTGGAAGAAGTCACAGTCCACCGGCGACCGTCAGGTGGGCAACGGCGAAATCGTGTCTCTCGCCGTGAAGACGGCGGCCTCGGAGGTGCTCACCTCATCGGAGTTCTGCAACCAGAACCGTCGCATATCGCACCTGCTGGGCATGTATGGGTTCATACTCTATGTGCTTGCATCTGCCATCATGATTTTTTGCTACTCGACGTCGGTGTCGGCCGGTATCTGGCCATTCCTGTGGACGGTGGGTGCCCTGATGATCTGTGCCGGCGGCTACTGGTTCTGGTTCGCCATCCGGGTCGATGTGGCTGCTGAGGGCAATCCATGGTGGCGCATCGTGCGGGCCGACCTGTTCATTCTGTCGCTCGTGGCGAGCGCCACGTTCGGCCTGTTATGGTCCTGGACGGGCAGCACGCTGCTGCTGATCCTCTACATCATCGCCACGACCGTGCTGTTTGGCGGCGTTCCCTGGTCGAAATTCTCGCACATGTTCTTCAAGCCGGCCGCCGCGCTGGAAAAGAGATTGTCCTATGCCAACGGATCGGCAATGAATTTGCCGACGCAGACCCGCGACGACCCCGAGCAGCGCAAGCGCCACTCGATGCAGCTGTTGCAGGATGCGCCGATGGACATGGGGCTTGGCATCAAGCGTGAAGAACCGCGGCACTATTAAAAGGCAGTCTGCAAATCCATTTTGAGAGATAAGGAGCCGGCTCATGCCAACCTTCGTCTACATGACACGATGCGATGGATGCGGACATTGCGTCGACATTTGTCCCTCCGACATCATGCACATCGATAAGACCTATCGCCGGGCGTACAACATCGAGCCCAATATGTGCTGGGAGTGTTACTCCTGCGTGAAGGCCTGTCCACAGAACGCTATCGACGTGCGCGGCTATGCCGATTTCGCACCGCTCGGCCACAGCGTCCGCGTCAAGCGCGACGAGGAAAAGGGCACCATCGCCTGGCGGATCAAGTTCCGGAACGGCACCGAAAAGAACTTCCTGTCGCCGATCACCACCAAACCGTGGGGGCGGGATATTCCCAAGCTTGCCGACGTTCCGGCACCCAGCCAGGAAATGCGCGACAGCCAGCTCTTGTACAACGAGCCGAAATACATCCGCCTTGATGATGGCGGCTTGCACACCCTGGAATCCAATGGTCTTACGATGAAGAAAGGCGTGTATTACTGATGGCTTACCAAACGATCGTCGAAGACGGCATTGATATTCTGGTCGTCGGTGCGGGCCTTGGTGGTACCGGCGCGGCCTGGGAGGCCAGGTTCTGGGGGCAGGACAAGAAGATCGTCATTGCCGAAAAGGCCAACATGGATCGGTCCGGCGCGGTCGCGCAGGGCCTGTACGCCATCAACTGCTACATGGGCACCCGCTGGGGCGAGAACAATCCGGAAGACCATGTCCGCTATGCCCGCATCGACCTGATGGGGCTGGTGCGCGAGGACCTGCTGTTCGACATGGCGCGCCACGTCGATTCCACCGTGCACCAGTTCGAGGAATGGGGCCTGCCGATTATGAAGGACCCGGAGACGGGCCGCTATCTGCGCGAAGGCCGCTGGCAGATCATGATCCACGGCGAAAGCTACAAACCCATCGTGTCTGAGGCGGCCAAGAAGTCCGCAGACGAGGTTTACAATCGCATTTGCGTTACGCACCTGCTGATGGACGAAAGCAAGCCGAACCGGGTGGCCGGTGCCGTCGGATTCAACGTCCGCACCGGCAACTATCACGTCTTCAAGTCGAAGACCGTGATCTGCGGTGCCGGCGGCGCCTCGAACATCTTCAAGCCACGCTCTGTCGGAGAAGGATCGGGGCGGACCTGGTATGCGCCCTGGTCATCCGCCTCCGCCTATGGCCTGATGATCGAGGCCGGCGCCAAGATGACGCAAATGGAAAACCGTATCGTGCTGGCCCGCTTCAAGGATGGCTACGGGCCGGTCGGTGCCTACTTCCTGCACCTGAAGACCTACACCCAGAACGCCTATGGCGAGGAGTACGAGTCCAAGTGGTTCCCGGCCCTGCAGAAGATGGTCGGCAAGGAATATCTCGATCCCGAGGCTTCGCATCTGACCCATCGGCCGATACCGACGTGCCTTCGAAATCATGCCCTGATCAACGAAGTGAATGCCGGGCGCGGCCCCATTCACATGGTGACCATGCGCGCCTTTCAGGACCCGCATCTGGAAGAGGTCGGCTGGGAGAACTTCCTCGGCATGACTGTCGGTCAGGCGGTGCTGTGGGCGGCCACGGACGTGGACCCGAAGAACGAGAACCCGGAACTGACCACTTCCGAACCCTATGTGATGGGCTCACATGCCACCGGCAGCGGCGCCTGGTGCTCTGGGCCGGAAGACATTTCTCCGCCCGAGTACTTCTGGGGTTACAACCGCATGACCACGGTTGAGGGCCTGTTCGGCGCCGGCGACGCCGTCGGCGGCACACCGCACGCCTTCTCCTCCGGCTCCTTCACCGAGGGCCGTCTGGCGGCCAAGGCAGCCTGCAAGTACATCGATGACGGCAAGGCGGAAGGGATATCCGTTTCCGATGCGCAGATCGACCGCCGCCGGGAAGAGGTCTACAAGCCGCTCGAGCACTACAAGATCTACCGCAACGAGATCGTCGCCGGCGATGTCAATCCGCACTACATCAACCCGAAGCAGGGTCTGGATCGTCTGCAGAAAATGATGGACGAGTATTGCGGCGGCATGACCGTGAACTACGTGACCAACGACAAGCTGCTCAACATCGGCCTCAAGAAACTGAAGATCATGGAAGAGGACTTCGAGAGCCTGGCCGCAAAAGACATCCACGAGCTGTTGCGGGTCTGGGAGCTGAAGCACCGCCATCGCGCTGCCGAATGCGTGACCCAGCATACCCTGTTCCGCAAGGAGACCCGCTGGCCCGGCTACTACTACCGCGGCGACGCCATGAAGGTCGACGACAAGAACTGGCACGTGCTGACGGTTTCGCGCCGCGACCCAAAGACCGGCGAATACACCATGGAAAAAGCGCCCTGTTATCACCTGGTCGGTGAGGACGAGTAGACGGTAAGCCGGCCGGCAGAGCACTGCACGTGAACATCGTTGAGAAATCCGACGAGGAGATCAAGGCCATAGCCGAGCCGCTGTGGCGCGACCTCGTGAAGTTTTCGAACGAAGGGCGGTACGGAGAGTTCGTGAAGAACTTCTCCAGTTCCTTCGCGCTCGCCATGGATCATGTCGCGGTGGGCCACCAGTTTGCCAAAAGCGAACTGGCCCGGAACCTGTCCGAACACATGGACTATCTCGGCATCATCCGCCGGGGCGAGCATGTCACGGTTCTCTACCGCCAACGCAGCACCAAAAGGCCGGGCGAATGGCTTGGCAGACTCGTGCTCGGCTACGAAGACGAAAAAGTCAAAATCTTCGGCGCGTCCATCTTCTGAACGGATACCCCGCATGAACGAAACCATACAGGACGGCAAGCTTGTCGAACTCACCTACAAGGTGACCGATGTCAAATCGGGCCATGTGCTGACGGCGGTCGAGTTTCCGCTTGGCTATGTTCATGGCCACAACGAGGTTCTGGCGCCCTTCGTTCACAAGGAGTTGGAAGGCAAATCCGCCGGCGACGAGATCGAGGTGCCGTTCGACGGCAGCGAGATCTATGGCCCAAGGGACGAGGCCCTGGTGTTTACCGACCACATCGAAAATGTACCCGAGGAATTCCGGAAGGTCGGCACCTCAATCCTGATGGAAAACGACAACGGACAGACCCGCAGCTTTCTCGTCACGCGCGTGGACGACAAGACGCTGACCGTCGACGGCAACAATCCGCTATGCGGACGCCAGGTGGTGTTCACGCTCAAAGTGCTGACAGTGCGCGACGCCACCGCCGAGGAGATCGAAGCGGGCGGCCCGCAGCTTCCCGACAGCGACACCGGTGATGCCCTGAAAGTGCCGGTCTGAACACCCTGCTTCCAGACCGCCTGTATTTTAAGATATCGACGCTACCAGTCGGTTCGTTCGCCCATGGTCCACACGCGATCTACGGCCGCTTGGGCGTTTCATAGTCCGCTTCTTTTTGCATGGGTTCCCAGACCGTCTCGAACCCGACAAAACCCTTGGCATTCGGCTTCATCTGACGGGTTTCAAAGAACCGCGCCTTGCCAACGGGGACATCGGTTGCGGGTTTTTGCTCGCTCATGGATCACCTCGTATCGTCTTGCATTTCCTGCGGCAGCAAACAGCGCCGGCGCGGAGGCGCCAGACGGCAACTGTTGCTAGAGCACTTTCCGATCATATGGAATCGCTTGACCGGGTTTCCGCGTCTGCTGGCTAAGCATGCTTCGCGCCGCGGCCTGGTTGGCCGCAAGCGGAGCATGGTGACGTCCAGCGGGCGCGGAAATCCGGCCTTCGGTGGGCCAAATTCGCCCATCTGGTGCGTTGCGGTGCTTGCCCGATGCACCGCATCGCGCTGCGCACCGCGCCTGCCATATGAACGAATTTGGCTCCATCAAGTGATCCCATATGATCGGAAAGTGCTCTAGCTTGCTGATTGCAATATACGCGATGGTAATGCAGGATGAAAGGCTGTAGACGCCCTACCCGCCTGCGACGCCCAGCCTTTTTACTAACTTCACGCGGGCACGGATGCGTTTGCCTTTCCACGGGATGTAACCGACCTTGTTGCACCATCTGGCGGAGAAGACCTTCTTGACGCCTTCAACCTTGAACCGGAACCGGAGACATTTGCCGGATCGGGTCACCTTGGCGCCTGAGTAGATACCCGGAATTTGAATGGTGACCCGGCAGTTCCGGGTCAGGCGCGCCCGCGCAGTCTCAACGGTACCGCGGAAACTCCCGGTGATGTTGTAGGTTCCGGGCACCGCCCAACGGTGCTTGCACGATTTCGCCGCCGCTTCACCCGGCGAAAACAGCAGGCCGGCAAACATCAACGCACATGCGGACATGAGATGCTTGTTCATAATCGCTCCCGTAGCTCAGCGGACAAACGCATGAGACCCGGCGCGCCAGTTGGCGACGACCCTCGTCTGCGTTCGAAAACACATCCCCCGATCCGATACCGAACCCTGTCGCCACGTCCACAGGCTCGGGCCTTATGGTTAATGTTCGGTAAACAACAAGCGCTTGACAAAAACACGCGCCCTATAATCCTGCGTAATAGTCCCGCAGCACCGCAACCACCTCTGGTCGGCTGAACTCCTTTGGAATGTCCTCGCCGTTGGTCAGCATTTCGCGCTGACGCGTGCCGGATATCGATATCCGCTCCTCCGGCCCATGCGGACAGGTCTTGGCCGTCGCCATGCCGTCGCACTTGTTGCAGTAAAAGGTGATGTCGATCTTGAGCGGCGCCGTATGCAGCGCCCCGGCCCACAGGTCGTCGAATACATCCTGGGCATCGTAAGGCCCGTAGTAGTCGCCTACGCCGGCGTGATCGCGACCGACGATCAGATGCGAACAACCGAAATTTTGCCGGATCAGGGCATGGATCAGCGCCTCACGCGGCCCGCCATATCGCATCTCGATCGGGTAACCGGCCTGAATGACCGTGCCGGGGACGAAATAGTTGTCGATCATCGCCTGGATCGCCGCGGTGCGGACTTCTGAGGGAATGTCCCCCGGCTTCAGGGCACCAAGCACCTGATGGATGAAGACGCCGTCAGTGATTTCAACGGCGATCTTGGCCAGATATTCATGGCTGCGGTGCATCGGATTGCGGGTCTGAAAGGCGGCGACCTGCGTCCAGCCGCGTTCGGCAAACATGGCCCGCGACTGCTCCGGGCGCAGGTACAGTTCGGGATATGTCTCGGGGAAATGGCCTTCCGACAGAACCACGACCGGACCGGCAAGGTTGACGTCACCCTGCTCCATGACCTTCCGGACGCCCGGATGATCCTCATCTGTTGTCCGATAGACATTGCGGCATTCAAACGCCTTGTCGATTTCGTATGTCTCGGTGAGCGTGAGAATGCCCAGAATTTCGCCGGTCTCGCCATCGGCCAACGCGACGTCGTCGTTGATCGCGAGACCTTCGGCCACATCCCGGCTCGTCGACAGCGTGATCGGGATCGGCCAGAAGACACCGTCTGAGAGTTTCATGTCGGCGCACACGCCATGCCAGTCGGCCTTGCCCATGAAGCCGGCCAGAGGGGTGTATGCCCCCATACCAAGCATGAACAGATCAGAAACCTCCCGGCTGGTCAGCACCACCTTGTCCAACGTTGCCGCCCGCGCCAGAGCGTCCGCCCGCTCGCCGGCTGGCGCCAGCCGTGGTTTCAATTCACCGCCGCCATGCGGTGGCACCAATTCAGCCATGTGCACCTTCCCCGAATTCAAACAATTGCGAGCGTGACCCTAACATCACCAAACGGAAAACGCGAACAACAGGTGTGTGTAGTTTGTGGTCTCCAGCGAGGTTGACGGTTGCTTGGGCTGGCTGGCCGTATTCAAGGGTACTGTGGATCAGCGTTGAGGCGGACCCACAGTTACCGACGGCGTACCGGGCCGACAGCCTACGCGTCCGCTACCGGACGAGGTATGGTCACGGGTGAGGATGAAAACAGTGACAAGCGTTTCTTGCGATATCTGGACGCCGGCATTCCGACGTGCCGTCTGAAGGCATTCCGGAAGCTTGACGGTTCCGTGTAACCGACTTCGGCAGCGACATCTTCTATGGGCATGTCTGATGTTTCCAGCATCTGCTTTGCCTCTTCGATCTGCAGTGTCTGTATGTAGTCGATCGGCGTGTGCCCGGTGGCCTTTCGAAAGCGGCGCAGCAAGCTGCGCTCGGCCAGCCCGAAACGTTCGGCCATTGCGGCCACAGGGGCCGCCAGAGCATAGTTGTCAGCGGCCCAAACCTGGGCCTGGGCAACGAGCCTGTCCTCATGCTGCACCCCAGCGGTCAGCGAAGCATAGTGCAACTGGCCTTCATCGTGCGGCTGCAGCAGGTAGACTTTGGCAATGCGCCTGGCCTCCTCGCGGCCGGCAATTCTTCCTACCAGATAGAGCACAAGGTCACCCCAGGCGGACGCACCACCGGCGGTAACGATCCTGTGTCCGTCTCCTGCCGGGACCAGGACCCTCTCCCTGCGCAGCGTGACCTGAGGAAAACGCTGTGCAATCACGTCACAAACACCCCAATGGCTGGTGGCCTCAAGGCCGTCCAGCAATCCGGTCGCTGCAAGAAGCAAGGCCCCTGAGCACACCGAAGTGATGATCGCCCCACTGGTATGGACCTGTGTCAGCCAGGGGATCAGCTCACCGAATTCCGTTGGCAGAGGCCCATTCGGGTCAAGGTGCAGATCAGGAACGATCACAAGATCCGGCTGACCGAAGTCCCGGAGGCGACCGTCCGGTGTAATCCTGCGACCGTTGATGTCGACATAGCATCTGCCGTCGAGTGAAAGCAGTGCTGCCTGGAAAACCGGAGGCTTGGGTTGCGCCCCATGCAACATTTCCCAATCGCGCCCCACCGACGCAAGTGCATCGACAATGCAATAGGCCGTCTAAGACCCGGAGCAAGGCAAGGTCACGACTGCCGTGCGGCAAACATTGTCACTGAAACTCATCATCATGTCGGATATTCACCGGTTTGGTCATTTCCCGGCATATCATGGGAGGAGAGTACGGGGCAAGACACTAAGGAACTTGACCAGCCCCTTTGGGCACGACCGGAGAAAGACCATGAACGATCAGACCCCAATCGCCTTTGATACCGCCAAGTCGGAAGCATTTGCTGATCGGCTTGTCGGCGCGCTAAACGATGCTGCCCTGATACTGATGACGTCGCTAGGTCATCGCACCCATCTCTTCGATGTCTTCGCCACTCTGCCCGGCGTGACGGCGGGGGAACTGGCCGACAAAGCCGGTTTGGCCGAGCGGTACGTACGCGAATGGCTGGGTGCGATGGTGACTGCGGGCGTTGTCGAATACGCGCCTGGAACAAAAACCTATAGGCTGCCCGCCGAACATGCAGCATGGCTAACCCGCGCGGCAAGCCCCAACAACATGGCGGTCACCAGCCAGTTGATCACGGTAAACGCCTCGGTGGAGGATGAGATGCTTGCGCGGTTTCGTGATGGTGCCGGAACCCAGTACCACCAATATTGCCGCTTCCACGAGGTGATGGCGGAAGACAGCGGACAGACAGTCACCGCGGCCTTGGACGACCGGATCCTACCGCTCGTTCCTGGACTGGTGGAAGACCTGACGCGTGGCGTCGACGTCCTCGACGTCGGCTGCGGCGCCGGCCGGATATTGTTGGAGTTGGCCAAAAGGTTTCCTGCAAGCCAGTTTACAGGTGTTGACCTGTGCGCCGAAGCCTTTGCCGAGACCGAGCACGAAGCCGCACAAATGAACCAGTCAAATGTCCATTTCCATGCCCGGGACCTGTCGCAGGTCCGAACGATCGGTGCTTTCGATGTCATCTTGGCATTCGACGCGGTTCATGATCAAAAGGATCCCCAGGGATTGGTCGACCTGGTCTTCAATTCTTTGAAGGATGGAGGCGTGTTCCTCATGCAGGACATCGGGGGATCGCGTGACCTGGAGACCAATATCGGCAACCCGTTTTCACCACTTCTCTATACGATTTCCCTGATGCACTGCACCCCGGTCTCGATCGGGCAAGGCGGTCCGGGACTGGGCGCAATGTGGGGCGTTGAAACGGCGGCGGAGTTCCTTGCCAACGCAGGCTTCAAACAGGTCGAGATGCACCGCTTGGCGCATGACCCGATCAATGCCTACTTTGTCGCCCGTCATTAGAACCGGTTTCGATTGGCCGGGTTTCCGGGTCTGCCGGCCGAACATGGCGGTCCCCGCGTTCACGGGGACGGTCTGCAGGTGCGGAAACTCGGCCTCCGGTGGGCCAGTTTCGCCCATCGCGTACGCCCACGGGCGTGCCTGATACACCGCATCACACCCGTGCGCCCCGTCCGACAGATGAACGATTTTGGCTTTTTCAATCGATCCCGTATGATCGGGACGTGTTCGAGGAAAATCCACATGAAGGCAAAAGAGACAAGGGATGTCATCATTATTGGCGCGGGCCTGTCCGGTCTTGCGGCCGCGAAAGAGCTGCGCGCCCGCGATGTCCCCGTCACAATTCTTGAGGCATCAGATCGCATCGCATCACCCTGGCGGGCGCGTCACCCGAGGCTGCGCCTGAATATTCACCGGCACTTTGCTCGGCTGCCCGGCCGGCAGGAAGTCCCTAACCGGGACACGTACCTGCCACGGGACGCAGTGGTCGCGTACCTGGAAGACTATGCAGAAGCGCTGGATGTGACGATCCATCTGGGAACGAGAGTTCTCGATGTGCAGCGTGATCGCGATGGCTGGCGTTTGGAAACAGACAATCGGAACTTTCACAGCACCCATCTGATCGTTGCCACCGGGCGCGAGCGCTTGCGGCACATACCGACATGGCCGGGCATGGAGGAATTCGGCGGTGAAATCGTCCACGCGGCAGACTTCGCCGAGCCGTCCAGTTACGACGGCAAGAAAGTTCTGGTGATCGGTGCGGGAAACTCCGGAACGGATATCCTCAACCATCTCTCGCGCAGCAATCCCGCCCGCGTGTGGGTTTCCGTCCGGCATGGCCCGGCGATCCTGCCAACACGGATACTGGGTTTTCCGCTTCATCGCCTCGCCAATCTGTTCGCGTCGTTTCCCAGGTGGTCGCTGGATCCGGCCTTTGCAATCATGCAAAGGCTGTTTCTTGGGGATTTGCACCGCTTCGGCCTGCGCCGGCATTCATTGGGCGGCGGCACCCGTTTGCTTGATCATGGCGTGACGTTCGCTCTGGATGACGGGTTTGTGGCCGCACTGAAGGCCGGGCGCTTCGAAGCTGTCGAGCAGACCGCGGGCTTCACGCCGACTTCAGTTGAACTGACCGACGGACGCCAGCTTCATCCGGACGTGGTGATTTGCGCCACCGGCTACCGGCCGGGCCTAGGCGACTTGTTCGGCGAGCTTGGGGTCTTGAACGACAAGGGCTATCCCAGACACCCGATGGGTGAGGCCGATGCCATGAACCCAGGCCTTTGGTTTACCGGCTTCGGAGTTATCTTTCAGGGCTTCTTTCATGCCGCAGGCGTGAGTGCCCGCCGCATTGCGGAGTCCATCGGATCGCAGATGACCGCATCCGGCTGAGAGCACCGTCCGTTTGCGGACTCTCGATGGGCCATCCGCCGAGCCCGGCCGCCTTCCGGTGGGTTCCAGCGAAATCTCGTACCGGAGCGACTGCGGCCATGCTAAGACCAGTTCAACAACGCCATTGCTTGCGTAAGGGCAGGAATTCGGCGCACCGTTGATGCTGTGTGTTGCTGAAGCGGCAAGACCTGTAGAGGCTCAATGAAGGGGAGAGTTCAGCTTGGCTGGTGTCAAAGGAAGAGTTGCCCTCGTGACCGGTGCCGGCAGCGCGGGTGGAATCGGGTTTGCGACTGCAAGACTGCTCTTGGCGGCCGGAGCCAGGGTTGCCATCACATCGACGACGGAGCGCATCGATGAGCGCCTCGCAGAACTTGACGGACCCTCAGGACAGGTGTTTGCCAAACCGGCGGACCTCACCGATCCGGCTGCGGTCAATGCTCTGGTCGGCGATGTTGCGGACGCACTCGGACCGATAGACATCCTGGTCAACAACGCAGGCATGGTGCAGGTTGGCAGGGATGAACCATCGGCGCCGCTTCACCGGACCTCCGATGAAGGGTGGCGATACGGTCTCGACATCAACCTGACCAGCGCGTTCCTCGTGACCCGCGCCGTCCTTCCGGGAATGATGGACCGCAACCATGGCCGTATTGTACAGATGGCCTCGGTGACCGGTCCTGTCGTCGGCATCCCGGGAAGCGCGGTTTATGGCGCGGCGAAAGCCGGCATGCTTGGAATGACCCGTTCGCTGGCCATCGAAGCGGGCGCGTACAACATAACCGTAAATTGTGTCGGCCCCGGCTGGATCGAGACCGCCTCCAGCAGCGAAGCAGAAATCGTCGCCGGAAGCTACACCCCGGCGGGCCGCCCCGGCCGGCCGGAGGAGGTCGGTCACGTCGCCGTGTTTCTTTCGAGCGACGAGGCGAGCTATGTCACAGGCCAACTCGTTGTCGTGGATGGCGGCAACACCATCCAGGAATACAAGGTCGCGCTATAACAGCAGAGACCGCAAGCATTGGCTCGCGGTCAATTCTCAAGCAGGAGCACTGCCTGCTGTGGCCACGATACCGTAATGCCGTCACCGGACTGGTACTTGGCACGGTTCGTGTCGTCGGCATTCTGCATGGCGACCAGGATCGGTTCCGTCTGGTCCTGCACGGTGACATAGAGATGCGTTCTGTCGCCGAGGTAGGCTGCCGAACGGACGATTGCCTGGGCAGACGCATCGTGCGCACTCTTGCGGTTCGCCCCGGCGAAGATCTTTTCCGGACGCAGTCCGAGAACGACCGCGTCGCCGGGCTCGTGTGAACCGCTGCTTGCCGGGAGCCGCACACGCCCGAGGCGATCTGTGTCGACAATCAGAGCTTTCCCGTCCGAGCTCCCGACCCTGCCTTCGAAAATATTCATGGCCCCCAGGAATTCAGCAACAAAACGGGTGCGCGGCATGGCATACAAACTCGTCGGGGAATCGGCCTCGAGAACCTTGCCCTGGTCCATGACGGCAATGCGGTCAGACATCGTCAGGGCTTCTTCCTGATCATGGGTGACGAGGATGAAGCTAATGCCCAGCGACTTCTGCAGGTCGCGCAATTCGAGCTGCATCTGCTCACGCAGCTTCTTGTCGAGCGCACCGAGCGGTTCGTCCAGCAGCAGCACCTTGGGCCGCTTGATCAGAGCCCGGGCAAGGGCAACCCGCTGGCGCTGGCCGCCTGACAGCTCATCGGCTCGCCGCTCGCCATAACCCTCCAACCTGATCATGGCCAACGCCTCGTCGACCCTCGCCGACAGCTCATCTCTGGTCAATGCCTGTTTGCGCAGGCCGAAGGCAATATTCTGGAACACGTTGAGATGAGGAAAAATGGCATAGCTCTGAAACACCATGTTGACCGGCCGGCGGTATGGCGGCACGCCGGACACCGGTTCCCCGTCGATGAAAATCTCACCGCTGGTCGGCGTTTCGAATCCGCCCAGCATGCGCAGCAGCGTTGTCTTGCCGCAGCCGGACGGCCCAAGCAGCGAGAAGAACTCGCCGCGGCCGATTTGCAGATCGACACCATCGACCGCGCGGACAGGGCCGAAGTGCTTGGAGACATTGGCGATATGGATGAAGTCGTGGTCGGTCATGGCGGGTTGTCCGGTCATCGGGCGGTTCGATCTTGGCGGCGCAGCCATTCGGCGAGGATCACAATGGCAAACGTGACAACGAGGATGGCTGTGCCGAGCGCCAGCACGGCAGGCAACTTGGCCGGAAAACGCAACTGGCTCCAAATGAAGATCGGCAACGTGGAATCCGTACCGGTGAGAAAGAAAGCAAGGAGGAACTCATCAAACGATATCGTGAACGTCAGCAGCAGGCTCGCGACAATACCCGGCAGTGAAATCGGGAATGTCACCCGCCAGAAGGTCATCCACGGGGTCTCGCCGAGGTCCAGCGCTGCCTCTTCAATGCTGCGGTCGAAGCTTTCGAGGCGCGACATCAAAACGAACATCGCAAACGGCACGCAGATGATGATGTGGCCTATGGCGACGGAAATCAGCGACAGCCCGAGGCCCCATTTGTTGAAAAAGATCAACAAGGCAATGCCCAGAATGATGAACGGTATGACCAGCGGCAATGTGAACAGGCCAGTGAGAAGCCTCACGCCTGTCAGCCGGCCGCTGGTCAGAGCCTTTGCAGCGCACATGCCGAGCATCGTGCTGATCAGCGCAACCGGTACGGCAACTCGAAAACTGTTCCACAAGGCCCGGTGCATTCCGTCCTGGTCAACCATTTCCGCCCACCATCTGGTCGTGAAGCCTTTCATCGGGAAGGCGACATAGATTGCGTCGTTGAACGAAAACAGCGGCAGCAGCAGCACAGGCAGGTAGATGAAGACCAGATAGGTAACCGTGTAGACCGCGAGCATCCGCGCGCCTCGCATTGTACCGCCCGCATTCATGCCAGCCACCGTTTGAACCTGTCGATACCGAACAGAAACAGGCACACCACCATGGTGACTGTCAGCATTGAAGCGACGGAAATTGCCGCGCCAAGCGGCCAGTTGTCGAGCCGGCCAAAGGCAACCTGGATGAGGCTGCCGATCATGATGCCGTTGGGGCCGCCGACCAGCTTGGGGGTGACGTAGTCGCCCACCGTCGGAATGAAGACCAGCAGTGACGCCGCGATGACGCCAGGCAGCGACAGCGGCAGGGTAACGCGCAAGAACGTCCAAAACGCATTTTCGCCAAGGTCCTCGGCGGCCTCAAGCAGCGAGCGGTCGATCTTCTGCAGAGACACATAGATCGGCAGAATGGCGAACGCCGCCCAGGCATGAGCGAGCGTCAGGACGACTGCAAAGGTGTTGTAGAGCAGGAATTCGAGCGGCTTGGCAGTGAGGCCGGCCCAAACAAGGCCCGAGTTGACGACGCCGTTGAAGCCGAGGATGAGTTTCCAGGAAAACACCCGAAGAAGGTAGCTGGTCCAGAACGGCAAGGTAATGAGAATAAGCCAGACCATCTTGTTGCGATGAACGTGAAAGGCAATGAAATAGGCCGCGGGATAAGCAAGCAGGACCGTGGCAATGGCAACGAGGCTCGAGATCCCGATTGAGCGCCACAGAACCCTAAGATACTGGGTTTTTTCAAAGAACGTATGGTAGTTGGCCAGCCCGACATGCCAGTCTTCGCCGCCGGTTTCGACAACGAAGCTTTGCCCGATCAATAGAGCGAACGGGGCCAGGAGTGCCGCGACCATGATCAGCAGCGCCGGCGCCAGCAGCGCGTAGCTGCGCACCGCAGGGCTGCGATGCCACACCCTCGCCAATCCTCCAGAAACATGATCCTTGGCCACCGTTGAAGCCAACTTATGGAATCCTTTCCTGAGATCTCGCAGTCGGTCGCATTCACCGAACAATGATAGTATTATAAGTTTGTCATACAAAATTGAAGTGATAAGATGTCGTATCCGGCACGCCGGTGAATTGGTCCTCGTGTCGGAAACGACAAGGAAAGATGGCTTGCGATGCTGAAAGCAACAGCAAACCCCGCAATGGCCGATATCGATGATTCGATGCGTGTCGGGCGTCATTCCCTGACCCTCCGTGAACGCGCTGCCGACGTGTTGCGCCAGGCGATTATCGACAACCGGCTACCGCCCGGCACGCATCTGAAAGAGCGTGAGATGTGCGAGTTGCTCGGGGTAAGCCGCACCTCGGTACGCGAAGCCTTGCGCCATCTTGAATCCGAACAGCTCATAGTGACCGTGCCGCATCGCGGCCCCGTGGTGGCAACGCTGACTGCCGAGGACGCCAGAGAACTTTACGAAGTGCGCGCCGCACTCGAAGGACTGGTCGGCGAATTGTTCGCCACCCATGCCAGCAATGCCCAGATTGCCCGGCTGGAAGCGGTAGCGCGCAAAATGGCCAAGACGGCGCCAAACGGAAACGCGGCCGACACGCTTGATACGGTGGCCGAGTTCTACCGCGTACTGTTCGAAGGCGCCGGCAACCGGGTCTGCGTACAGTTCATCCAGTCGCTCAATGCCCGGGTGTCCATGTTCCGCCGGGTGTCGCTGGCCAGTATGGGACGGGTAGAGACAATGCTGAAGGAAGTGGATGACATCGTCGCCGCGGCGACGGCGCGCAATCCGCAAAAGATGCGCCGGGCCTGTATTGCCCATGTTGAAGGGGCTTGTGCGGCAGTGATGCGGCAACTGCCGAGCGAAAACCGAGAGCACGCCTGAAGCGCAAACACTTTTACCAGGAGAAAAGGGAGAACCCCCGATGTTCAAACAAACACAATTGCCGATCAGCCGACGCAACATCCTGAAATCGCTCGCCGCGATTGGTGTGACCTACACGGTGATGCCGGTGGTGTCGCGCCAGGCACGTGCCGCCAACGAGGTGCACTATCACACGTGGTCCGGCTATGACGCCAAAGAGCTGCTCAAGCCCTACATCGACAAATACGGCGGCATGCCCGAGGTAAGCCATATCGCCAGCGAGGAGGAGTCCTTCACCAAGATGAAGACCGGCTGGGCGCCGGACCTGATACACCCGGGCAACTACAACGTCCGCAGGTTCAAGGATGCCGGATTGCTGAAGCCGATTGACACCTCGCGGCTCAAGAACTGGAGCGGCATAATCGAAAGTGTCCGCAACGACGACTCCTGTGTTTACGACGGTCAGCAGTACATGATCCCAAGCGAGTACGGCAATTCGTCCGTGATCTACCGCAAGGACCTCGTCGACGCTGCAGATGTCGCTGAGCCGAGCTGGGGCCTCCTCTACAACGATAAGTACAAGGGCCGCCTGGCGAACTACGAGACGTCCGCGGCAGCGGTGCAATGCGCAGCACTGGTGCTCGGCTACGAGAACATCTACACGCTCAGCGACGAACAGCTGGCAGAGATCAAGAAGCTTGCATCCAAGCAGCGCGACCTGCTTCGCATGTACTGGTCCGACGCCACCCAGCTTGAACAAGCCATGGCGTCCGGTGAAGTTGTCGCCGCCTATGGCTGGAATGCTTCGCTGGTCAACCTGAAGAAACAGGGCGTCGATGTCGAAATGATGATCCCCAAGGAACGCATGTTCACCTGGATTGCCGGTTTCGTCATGCACAAGAACGTCAAGAACGAGGATGCTGCATACGATCTGATCGATGCCTGGACGTCCCCGCAGTCCGGCGCCTGGCTGATGGAGAATTACGGCTACGGCTCGACCAATCAGGAGGCCTACAAGGTCGCCGACGCCAAGAAGCTTGCCGATCTCGGCATCTCTGACCCGGTCGCAGTGCTGAACAACAGCCTGTTCTTCAAGTCGCTGGCGCCGGAGTTCGAGAAGAAGTACCAGACGCTGTTTACCGACGTCCAATCCGGCGGCTGATCTGTCCACACCCGCAGCCGGACGCGCTCCGGCGGTTGTGTTCGGCTGCCACAAGATCTGAGGTCCGGCATTGAATGACGTTGATCTGTGCTACCTGGCCGGGCACAAGGCGTTGGAAATGTTCAGGGCCGGCGCCCTGTCGCCGGTGGACATCGTCCAGGCGCAGGCTATGCGGACAAAACGTTCGGGACGGACGGTCAACGCCTTTACGGACACTTTCTTTGACGAGGCTCTTGTCCAGGCGCACGATGCCGAGGCGGCTTACCGGGCAGGAAGGGCACGGCCGCTGGAAGGACTGACGCTCGCCGTCAAAGACCATCAGGACATCGCCGGCAAGCGGACAACGCACGCCTGTATCGGCCATATGCACGACGTCGCGGCCGGCACGCACCCGGCTTGCCAGAGGCTGCTGGATGCCGGAGCAATTGTCACCGCCAAAACGACAACGCCGGAATTCTGCCTGGCCGGCGTGACCTACAGCAAGCTGTTCGGCGTCACCGGCACACCCTGGAACCCCCACTACACTGCCGGCGGTTCATCGGGCGGTGCCGGTGCTGCTCTTGCCGCAGGGCTGGTGACGCTCGCCACCGGTTCCGATATCGCGGGATCGATCCGTGTGCCGGCGGCATGTTGCGGCGTTGTCGGCTACAAGCCGCCGTATGGCCGCATCCCCGGTGTCAGCCCGCTCAATCTCGAACCATACTGCGTCACCGGCCCAATGGCGCGATCGGTTCCGGACTGTGCGCTGATGGCGAATGTCATGTCCGGTTTCCACATCGAAGATCCTGCCAGCATTCGGCAAGAAATCGACCTGGTAGCGGCAGCCGACTGGTCTGAGCGGCCGAGGATTGCGATCAGCTATGATCTGGGGTTCTCGGTAATCGCCCCGGAGGTTCGGGCAATGCTGGAGCAGGCAGTGGCGCGGCTGCGCGACCATGACGCCGTTGTCGAGGACGTGGGGCTCTGCTGGTCCGGACAGGTTGTACGTGACGGCGCGGCCTATCTCGACCTGTTGTTCGATCCAATGTTGAAGGACGTTGTGCAGCAGCACGGCGAGACGTTGTGCGACTACACCATTTACTATGCCGAAAAAGCGGCACAGGCAAGACCGGCAGCACTGATGCAAGGCCTTGAGGCGGCTTCGGCAATGTCCGCGGAACTCGCCCCGATCCTTGAACGCTTCGATGCTCTCATCTGCCCGACGGTTGCGACACATGAGGTACCGGCCGATGCCGGTCCCTGGAACAGCGTTACCGTCGACGGGGTGGATGTCGACACGGATTTCGGCTGGGTTCTGACACTACCATTCAACATGCTTGGCCGCCTGCCGGTACTGGCGGTGCCGATTGGCCTGTCCGCCAGCGGTTTGCCTGCCGGCCTGCAAGTCGTCACCCGCTCCTATGACGATCTCCGGGCATTTCGAGTTGGCTCCCTCATCGAAAGCCTCTGTCCGACATTTGCCCGCACCGAGTACAGACCGCAGATGCATGAAACAGGCTCTCAATGAACGCCAGCGCCGTGTTGCGCTGGCCCGCAAGTGGTGATTTGGGTCCCGAACAGCGCTCCACGCTTGGAACTGGAGCGTCCGTCATTCACTCAAACCGCACATTGCTCTTAAACTGGACCAAGAAACCGTGACTATTTGCTGAAGCCTTTGAAAAATTTGGTGGGTGTACAAGGACTCGAACCTTGGACCCGCTGATTAAGAGTCAGCTGCTCTACCATCTGAGCTATACACCCGGCACCTGTACGGTGAGGCTGGTGGCTGTTTGCGTACACGCAATGTGGGCTGGACCAGCGGCGGTTGTCCTATCAAACCGCCGCTGATCTGTCCAGCGCAATGATCGTTGGCCGATGCGAATCAGGGGCCGCGGCGGGCGCTGCGGTCCAGTTCATCGGTCATGCCGAGCTGCTGGCCGCGCTCGCGGCGGACCTGCAGCTTGTTGAGTGCCGACAGATAGGCCTTGGCCGAAGCCGCCAGGGTATCGGGGTCGGCCGCCCGGCCGGTGGCGCTCGAGCCGCTTTCGGGATCCTTCAGGCGCACCGATACCTCGGCCTGCGCATCCGTGCCCTCGGTAACCGCATGGACTTGGTACAGTGCCAGCTTGGCCTCGTGCGGAATGATCTCATGGATCGCATTGAAGGTGGCATCGACCGGGCCGTTGCCGGTCGCCTGCACGGTTTCATGCACACCGTCGATGCTGAGCGTCAGGGTAGCGGCCTGCGGGCCGACCGTGCCGGCGATAACCGTCAGCGAGACCAGCTTGACCCGGTCTTCCGCCGTGGCGATGTTCTCGTCGACCAGCGCCTCGATATCCTCGTCATAGACGTGCTTCTTGCGGTCGGCCAGGTTCTTAAAGCGCTCAAAGGCATCCTGGAAGGCGTTGTCGGTCAGCTTGTAGCCCAGCTCTTCCAGCTTGGTCATGAAGGCATGGCGGCCGGAATGCTTGCCCATCACCAGCGAAGTCTTGCCGGCCCCGACGGACTCCGGCGTCATGATCTCGAAGGTCTGGTTGTTCTTCAGCATGCCGTCCTGGTGGATGCCACTTTCGTGGGCGAAGGCGTTGCGGCCGACGATGGCCTTGTTGTACTGAACCGGGAAGGACGACACCGCCGAGACCAGCTTGGAGGCCCGGGTCAGCTTGGTTGCGTCGACGCCGGTGGTGTAGGACAGCACATCGCTGCGGGTCTTGATCGCCATGACGATCTCTTCCATCGCCGCATTGCCGGCCCGTTCGCCGAGACCGTTGATAGTGCACTCGATCTGGCGCACGCCGCCATCGGCAGCAGCCAGCGAGTTGGCCACCGCCAGGCCGAGATCATTGTGGCAGTGGGCCGAAAACACCGCTTTGTCGGCGTTGGCAACGTTTTCGCGCACCTGTCGGAACATGTCGCGGATTTCATCCGGCACGCTGTAGCCGACAGTGTCCGGCAGGTTGATGGTCGAGGCACCGGCCTTGATGGCGGCGTCGACGCAGCGGCTGAGGTACTCGATCGGCGTGCGGGTGGCGTCCATCGCCGACCATTCGACATTGTCGCACAGGTTGCGCGCCATGGTGACCGTCGCGGCGATGATCTCCAGCACCTCGTCTTCGGTCTTGCGCATCTGGTGTTCCAGATGGATCGGCGAGGTGGACACGAAGGTGTGGATGCGCGGGAACCTGGCGTGTTTCACCGCTTCGCCGCATCGCGCGATATCGCCCGGAATGGCGCGGGCCAGACCGGCGATGGTTGCCTTCTTGGCGCGGCGGGCAATTTCAGAAACCGCCTCGAAGTCGCCCTGCGAGGCAATCGGGAAACCGGCCTCGATGATGTCGACGCCCATTTCGTCGAGCAGGTCGGCGACCTCCAGCTTTTCTTCAAACGTCATGGTGGCGCCGGGCGACTGCTCGCCGTCGCGCAAGGTGGTGTCGAAAATCAATACCTGGTCTTTGGTCGTGTCGGTCATGGGTCTGGTTCCTTGAAACCTTGGGGCCGGTGCAGCTTCATGGGCCGGTGCGGCCGCTTCTCATCAGTTGAAGTGGTGAAATGCCTGTCCCCTGAAAACCTGCCGCACAACCCGTGCGGCCCGCCGGTTGTCAGGGGCTGATAAGAAGGAGTAGGTGGTTCGCTGTGCCGGCAAGAATCGCAGGTCCGCCGTTCCGGCCGGTCATTCTGCACATTCCATCCTGTGAGCGCTTGGCCATCATCGTACCGAAGCTCGTGTCCCCGAAAAGGGCTATCGTCGCCGACAAACATTAAAGTCGCGTTACGCCGGTTTTACCCCCCGCTTCGGGGCCTGGCAAGTCTTCAAATGTTGATCGTCCCGCGCGACACGATGACCGCATGGCCGCCGACCCGCACGGCAGTCAGCGCTCCGCCCGAGGTATCCGCCTCCAGGAAGATGTCGCTGGCCCGGCCCATCTCGAAGCCCTGTTCGATGTGCCAGTGATGGGTGTCGTCCCCGAGCGTCTCGCTTGCGATAACCTGGCCGGGGAAGGCCGCCGCCGCGCTGCCGGTGGCCGGGTCCTCGAAGATGCCCGATGCCGGCGAGCCGAACATCCGGGCATGGAACGACGCCCCTGCCGCCACGCCGCCGCGGCAGTAGACATAGGCACCGACCATGCCGGCGGCACCCAGCAGCTCCTCGCGCCGGGCCGAGTTCATCATGCACCGCTGCACGGCATCGAGCGACGCCACGGGAACGAACAGGAACTCGTTGCCGGCTTTTACCAGGCGCGTCTGGTGTCCGTCGAAGCCGATGTCCTGCGGTAACAGCCCGAGCGCTGCGGCAACCTCCGCCACCGCCGGTCCGGGTCTGGCCGCTTCCGGCAGGGCTGGCGAGGTGAACTGGGCGTAGCCGCAATCGTCGGCAATGTCGTCGACGTGGACATCTACCAGGCCGAGCTGTTCCTCGAGCCGGACATCGTTGCACGGCTCGGTGCGGTTGGACGCCAGCAGCACCGCGGTGCCGACCGTCGGGTGGCCGGCGAACGGCAGTTCCTTGCCGGGCGTGAAGATGCGCACCCTGGCGGTGCTGCCGGCCTGTTGCGGCTTTTCGACGAATACGGTTTCCGACAGGTTGAATTCGCGCGCCACGCTCTGCATCTGCTTGCCGGTCAGCCCGTCCGCATCCAGCACCACCGCAAGGCCGTTTCCGGCGAACCGCTCGGCGGTGAAGACGTCGAGGGTGTAGAAATGGTAGTCCATGACAGCATTCTCCAGGCAGGAAAGTATCGGCAACCCTGACACATCCGGCGCCAAACCGAAAAGCGGAATATTGCCACCGTGACAAACCCGCACCCGAGCCACAAGTGCCTGACCCCTATCCTAAGAGATGGCGGGCCAGCATCCTCGCGTAGCCGGGGGCCGGATCCGGCAGATCGCCTGAGCTGTGCAAGACGGCGACAGCGTCCAACTCGGCCTTTGCATCCGCAGCGATGTGGCGACGTGCCCGTTCGGCCAGGGTGCGCGCCGGTTGCGCAAACTGCAGCACTTGGGCGATGGAAACTCGCTGTCCGTCGAACACGGCATAAAGCCCGGCAGGCGTGGCATCGGCCGCGTCAAGCCCGGTTTCCTCGGCAAGCTCGCGGGCAATGGACCCCATTATGTCTATCTTGCCGCCGCCGGCGACATCACCGGGGTCAAGCGAACCGCCGGGCGGATAGCACTGCCCGGGATTGAGCGTGTGGGCCCCCATGACGCCGAAGATCAAGGCGCCATCCCCTGCCCTGACGATGGCGGTCCCGAACAGGTTGAACATCGTCCGGTCCGGCCAGCCCCAATCGCTCCAGGCGATAAAGCTGGCATAGTCGGTGACAATTGCATCGCCCTGCAGAATGCCGTCGCGCACCGCAGGGTTGCGGGTCATCAGGACGGGGCCGTTGAACGATGCCGGTGCCCGGGCAACGACGGCATCCCAATGCGCTTCGATGCGATCCGTGTTGGCTTGAGCAAACGGCCAGACGCGATCCGCCAACTGCAGATCAACGGCCTTGATCTCTGACACGTTCTCTTGATGCATGCCGCATGCATACCGGTCCGCCGGGATTCGGCAAGCTGCAAAGCAAACAGGCAGCCGGTCGCCCGACTGCCTGCCTGATAAGAAAATGAGACGACGTGGGAACTAGAAATAGAACCGCAAGCCGCCGCGAATCATGTGATCCTGGAAATCTTCACCAGAGATCGAAATATTGCGGAACTTGTAGCCGACATCAATTGCCATGTTCTGGGTGATCTCGACCGCCACGCCAGCCATGCCTCCCAGAGCCAGGCCGTCGTCATCGGCCGAAAAGCCAAATCCGTTGGCTTCAACCCAACCATATCCGATGCCACCGCCGATGTAGGGCTTGATCATATCGCCCAGCGGAAAGTCGACGTAGCCGTTGACCATGACGCTGTAGGCATCGACATCAACGCCGAAATAGTTGTAGTCGACAGCACCGTCAAAGGTCACGTCAGCCCGAAACATATGGTTGTATTTGTAGCCGATGCCCGCACCGAAACCGACGGTCTCATCGCTGCCGACAAAGTCGAAATCCTTGGAAATGGCAACCCCGATATCACCACGCAGATACCAGGCACCGCCGTAGCCTGAACTTGGTGAACCGTAGTCCGCCGCAAGCGCTGGAGTCACCATCGTGGCCGCACATACTGTGCTGACTAGAAATTTTTTGATCACTGCCTTTACCCCTGAATTTGTTTGTAAGATAGAGAGTTGGGTATCGGCTATTCCGGTTGAGCGCAAGTAAACTAAAAGCTTTCGATCAAATCAAAGAACCAGTGTTGCTACAATGCAACGAGCTGTTTGGTGGTTCTGGAAAGAGTGAACAGGCCAGGCCATTGAGCGGCGCAAGGCCACCCAATGGTCTCAATTTGATATTGCCGCTTTGTCAGTTCTTGGCCTTGTCCACCAGCTTGTTGGCCGAGATCCACGGCATCATGCCGCGCAGGCGTTCGCCGACGTCTTCGATCTGGTGGCCGTCGTTCATGCGGCGGGTGCCCTTGAAGCGGGCCTGGCCGGCCTTGCATTCCTGCATCCACTCCGAGGTGAACCGGCCGGTCTGAATATCGTTGAGGACACGACGCATCTCGGCCTTGGTCTCATCGGTGATGATGCGCGGGCCGGAAACGTATTCTCCCCACTCGGCGGTGTTGGAGATCGAGTAGTTCATGTTGGCGATGCCGCCCTCGTAGATCAGGTCGACGATCAGCTTGACCTCGTGCAGGCACTCGAAATAGGCCATTTCCGGCGCATAGCCGGCTTCGACCAGGGTCTCGAACCCGGCCCGGATCAGCTCGACCAGGCCGCCGCACAGCACCACCTGTTCACCGAACAGGTCTGTCTCGCACTCTTCCTTGAAGGTCGTCTCGATGACGCCGGAACGTCCGCCGCCGACGCCGCATGCATAACTGAGCGCCAGATCATGAGCATTGCCCGAGGCATCCTGGTGGATGGCAATCAGGCACGGCACGCCACCACCCTTCTGGTACTCGCCGCGCACTGTGTGACCCGGCCCCTTGGGCGCGATCATCACGACGTCGATCGACGGTCCCGGCTCGATCAGGTTGAAGTGCACGTTGAGACCATGGGCAAAGGCGATTGCCGCACCGTCCTTGATGTTCGGGGCGATCTCGTCGCGCCAGATGTCGGCCTGCAGCTCGTCAGGTGTCGCCATCATCATCATGTCGGCCCAGCCGGCCGCTTCGGCCACACTCATGACCTTCAGGCCGTCTGCCTCGACCTTCTTGGCCGTCGACGAACCGGGACGCAGGGCGGCGACCACCTCCTTGACACCGGAGTCCTTCAGGTTGAGCGCATGCGCCCGGCCCTGCGAGCCATAGCCGATGATGGCGACCTTCTTGCCCTTGATCAGATTAACGTCCGCATCGCGGTCATAGTACACACGCATGATTTCATATCCTTTCGTCTTGCTGGTGTGCCGGACCCGCGCCGTAGAGCGCGAGAAACTGGGTTGTGGCGCGCTTGGCGTCGCGGTGGATGGTCTTTGGTGACGGCAAGTAATCATCGCCGAGCAGAGCCCTGATCTGCACGTCACGCACCACCAGGCCAAAGAATGTCCGGAAGGCCGTTTCGGCATCGTCGAAGCGCAGCAGACCGGCCTCGCGTCCAAGCTCCATGATCGGTTTCAGGCGGCGCGCCATGGCAAACGGCCCGTTGTGCAGGACGATACGGCCCAGGCCGCTCCTGGCCGACCCGGCATGGCCGACCGCGAGGCGGTTGAGGGCGATCGAAATCTCGCTGGTCAGAACTGCAAGCCAGCTTTCGGCAAACTGCTCAAGACACGTCCGCAACGATGCCGCATCCAGCCCCTGAGCATCGAGCGCCGGCACCTTCACCTTGGCGGCCTGCCACTGCACCGTTGCCGTCAGCAGGCCGTCACGATCCCGGAACCATTTATACAGCGTTTCCTTGGAACAACTTGCCCGCTGTGCCACCGCAGTCATGGTCAGCCCGTCGCCAAGCTCGACCATAAGATCGAGCGCCGCCGTCAGCACTTCGCGCTGGCGTTGCGATAGTTCTGTGTCTGCAATGTCGAAAGACGCTCTTTCCAGCATTTCATGCCTGCCTGTACGCCCTGCTCTGCCCGCGGCGCTTGCTTCAACCTGCCCAGGCCAACTCAGCTGTGCTTTCGTGCCTCACATTTCCGTACCGTACCGTACAGTACGCATGCTTTCATATACCGGGACAGATGCCGAGGCAATTGAAAAATGCCGTGCCCGACGGCCGGAAGTCCGACCCACTCCATTCCCCCCGGCCAACCAAACTTAGAGCGCAACCGGGCGGCGGCAATTCGCGGGAGCGGGATGCGAAAGCACGAAAGAGCCCTGTGTTGCAGGCCGTGCTCATCCGGATGGCCCGGCGACTCAAGCATGGTCTTTGTGCTCCAACTGCAGGACATGCAGAACCGCAAAGGCAGGCAATCGGCTGAGTTGGCGCGGATTGGCGCCGGTCCGCACTCACTGAACGTTTGGCAATCCCGGTTCGATCTGCTACCCCGGCGCGGCGTTGAAACCTTGAACCGCGTGGCCAATTGCCTTGAACACCAGCCAGCAACCGGATGCGCAATGGGTGCGCGACACGATTGTGCCGCAGTTGCAGCACCTCGGTGCGCCGCTGGAGGGCTGGAGCGTCGAGGGGCCGGTGTTCCACAACCGCAACGGCTGGCTGTTCAAGGCCAGTCATCCGGCGGCGCGCTTTGCGGTCGCCATCAAAGTGCAGAACCCGGAAGTCATGCCGCAGGTCTCGATGCCACGGCACTATTCGTGCCTGGAGCACTATTTCAGCGCCATGCCGCGCGATGCTGGCCTTGCGGTGCCGGAACCGGTACTGCTCGACCAGCACAACAACACCATGGCGATGCAATGGATCAGCGATCCACGCATGAGCAGGGCGCTGCTGCGGTCCGGCATGAACGCCGGCAAGCGGCGCCGCGAGTTCCGCAAGGCCGGCCGCTGGCTGGCGGCCTTTCACGCCCAGGCACCGCGCACCAGCCGGCCGCTCGGTGACTATCCCCACCTGCGGCTGGCCGACAAGATCGCCGCCGGCATCGACCGGGCCAGAGTGCCTGAGGCAGTCAACCGGCAGCTCGATGAATGCCTTGCAGCACTCGAGCAGCACTACACACAGGTCGCTGACATGCCTGTCGTTTGCGGCCGCAGGCATGGCGACTACACACCGACCAATCTGTTTGCCGGGGCCGAGCGGGTGACGGGCATCGATTTCCTGGTCAAGTGGGAGGGGCCGCTGGCAACGGATGTGTGCCGGTTCATGGCCTACGCCGATGTCTACAAGTACCTGCTCACGCCCGCCGGGCGGATGGATCACATTGGCGGCGACCGCGGCGACCTTGCCGCTTTCATGGACGGATATGGCGATGCCGGCATCCTGCCCGAAAACCATGTCATGACCTACCTGCAGCTGTGCGAGACCGCGCGGCGGATCGCAGCGCGGGCCAACGCCGTTGCCCAGCACGGCAAGACCGCATGGCGGCTGATCGAATTGCATCGCCTCACCCGGCGTGGTAGGTATCTTGTCGAACGTCTTGAAAATCAAACAGGATCACCGCACGCCGAACGATAACGCTCGACCGCGCCCGCCATGCCGTAGATCAGGGCATCGGACGTGATGCAGTGGCCGATCGAGACCTCTGCCAGATGCGGCAGGGCGGCGACCAGCGGCGGCAGGTTGTCGAGCGTCAGGTCATGGCCGGCATTCAGCCCCAGGCCGGCGTCGCGGGCGGCGTTGCCGGTCGCCACGACATTGTCAAATTCGCGCGAGCGGGCCGGCTCTTCGAAGGCACCGCCGTACGGGCCGGTGTAGATCTCCACCCGGTCGGCGCCGACCTCGGCGGCAAGCGGCGGCACCGCGGGGTCGGGATCGACGAACACCGAGGTGCGCAGGCCCTGCCCCTTGAAGCGGGCGATGACGCCGGTGAGGAATTCCCGGTGGGCAGCGATGTTCCAGCCGTGATCGGAGGTCGACTGGCGGATGTCGTCAGGCACCAGCGTCACCTGGTCCGGCTTGACGTTCTCGACCAGTTCGCAGAACCGGGCATCGGGATTGCCCTCGATGTTGAATTCCCGGTCCGGGAACTCGGCCTGGATCATGGCATTGATCTCGTAGACGTCGCTGCGCCGGATGTGCCGCTCGTCCGGGCGCGGATGCACGGTGATGCCATAGGCCCCGGCCAGAAGCGCGATGCGCGACAGACCGACCACACTCGGCCACGGCAGATCACGCCGGTTGCGCACATGGGCGATGGCATTGACGTTGACTGAGAGTTTGCAGGTCATCGGTTCGTTCCGGAACATCAGCGGTGTAGAGTTGTTACCATGGCCGACGGTTCACGTCGCCGGCCAGTTTGCCGCCGCGCGCCCATGCCAGTCAGCGCAACGTCGGATCGTCTTCATCATCCACCTCAAGCTCATAGACGCATTGCGAGGACTTCGGGATCGGCACGAACGGGCTGGGCTCGGGACGTTCGGCGGCCGGCGACCGGAACAGCCGGTAGGCGACAAAGGCGCCGAAGATGACCAGTGCACCGGAAATGAACACGAACAGGCCACCCGCGCCCCACTTGTCCATGACCGCGGCGGCAACGAGCGGGCCGAGGGTGGCGCCGACGGCAAAGATCAGCAAGAGGCTGCCGGAGACCTGCACCAGCTTGTGGGCCGGCACGCTGTCGTTGGCATGGGCAAGGCACAGGGCATAGAGCGGCACCATGAGCGCCCCGTGCACGGTTGCCAGCACCAGGGTGGGCCACAGGCCGGCAAACGGCCAGAACGCCATCAGCAGGCCGGTCGTCACCGTTCCGAGCGCCGCGCCCAGGATGACCCGGCGCCGGTCCACCCGGTCCGACAGGCGGCCGAGCGGCCATTGCGACAGCGTTCCGCCCAGGACGAACGCCGCCATCAGCAGCGTAACCTCGTAGACGCTCATGTCGCGCTGTTGGCCGAACACCGGCCCGAGGGTCCAGAACGCCCCTTCCACTGCCCCGACCAGGAAGCACCCGACGGTGCCGACGGGGGAAATGGCGAACTGGCCCCTGATGTCGAGCTTGGCCGTCGGGATCGGGGTCGGTTCGCTGGTCGGCGTCAGCGCCAGGGGAACGACCGCCAGGCAGACCAGAATTGCCACCAGAACGAACAGCGTGAAGCCGGCGACGCCGGACAGGTTGACCATCAACTGGCCGGCCATCGTCGCGATATTGGTGACGATGATGTACATCGACAGCACCCGTCCGCGCGTTTCATCGCCCGACTGCTCGTTGAGCCAGCTCTCCAGCACCATGAACACCGTCGCCATGCAGGCCCCGCTGAGGAACCTGAGGCCGATCCACAGATAGGCATCCGGTTTGACCGGCAGCACCAGGATCGACGCTGCCAGCAAGGCCGACACGCCGGCGAAGGTGCGGATATGCCCGACCGCCTTGACCAGCCGTGGCCCCAGCAGGCACCCGGCGATGAAGCCGCCGAAATAGGCCGTGCCGAGAAAGCCGATCGTCTGGGCGGAAAAGCTCTCCAGCCCGGCGCGCAGCGGCAGCACCGTCTGCCACAGGCCGAGACCGGCCAGCACAAGTGCTGCGCCGAGCAGCAGCGTGCCGATGGTCAGGGTCGCGTTCTTCACCTCAGTGATCATCCCCCTGCCCTACACAAACTCAGGCCCCCTGTCGATTGCGGCAACAGCCGAAACGCCTGGATGACCGCTTGGCGGGACCATCGCGGGCGCGCCTGTGGCAGTTCCAAACCCTCCCCCTTGCGGGGGTGAGAACCGATTTGCAATCGCTCCAGTGGAGCGATTGCAGGTTCAAACGGGCGGCGCGCAGCGCTGACCGGGTGGGGCTTGGGCCTGACCACGGGGTTCCACCGTTTGTGAATGCCGCAACCGCCGCACCCCACCCTAACCCTCCCCACAAGGGGGAGGGGACCGGCTGTGCCGGGCGGGCACGCCTTTCCGCCGCCCGGCCTTTCGGCCTGCGGGGGAGAAGGAATGAACGGGTCGAGCGGAGCGCCTGATCCGGCGCGGATATCCTTATCGAACGTTCAAAGTCTACTTGTCGGGGCCGAGCTTTCCGACGGCCCCGGAACGCCGGGGGCGCTCCGCTCCGGTGGTTTTGGGAACCGGTCCCGCTTCCTGCCATGCCGGTGAGGGTTCGCGCACGAACCGGCCATAAGGAGCAGCGGCGCGCGATATGTCCCGCCCCGCTCCGCCAGCCGGCCCGCCGCCAGCCAGACCCTCACACGTCTCGCAGCGGCCCGGCAAACCGGACCCGCCACGCGCCAAGGCGCCGGGGCGAAACCCGCCCCAAGATGTCCACCAAAATCGGCTGATGCGAACACCATCATATGCAACACCTCGAACCTGTCACGGCCTCAAGCCAGCGCTGCTGCCGGCGGCCCCGGATATCTCACGAATAACCCCCGGGGCGGAGGACCTCGACGAACCTCTGAAAGGAAACTGCGTCTCGTAACACGCACCACCCCTCAGACACCGCCCCCTGCCCGATACCAAAGCGACCTAGGATACCACCCGTAAACCGGCAGGAGGTGGGGTGACGGTATCACAGGCAAGGATATTAGTCAAGAACAAAAAAAGAACATTTGACGCTTCTCAGCTGTGCATCTCTCTCTATATATACAAGGAGCGCCACCACACAGAAGCGGAAAAATCGCATGTCACTAAAGTTGGTCCGAACTGAAATACTCAGATTCTTGGTTGATACTGAGCCGGAGGTTCTTTGCATTAAAGGGAAATGGGGTGTTGGAAAAACCTTTGCTTGGAAGCGCTATCTGAGCGAGGCCCAAGAAGATAAGAAACTCGGCCTTCAGCAATCATCCTATGTGACGCTCTTTGGATTAAACTCCCTTGAGGAGCTGCGTTTCGCCATCGTTGAAGCACGCACCATGGACGAGTCGGAAGATCAGTCCGCAACCAGCGGCGGATTTGAACGCCTCTGCGAAAGCCTTGCCAGACATTCCAAGATTCGCCCCCTCGTTTCTGCTGGTTCAGCGGTCTTTCGCGGAAAAGAACTGAGTGAACTCTTTTTCAAGATGGCGTTTACAGCTGTCAAAAATCAAGTTGTCTGCTTTGATGACCTTGAACGGGCAGGCGAAGGATTGAAGGTGCGTGACGTTCTCGGCCTTGCTTCATTCTTGAAGGAGGAGCGCGGCTGCAAGGTTGTCCTCCTTCTCAACGACCAGCAGCTGTTAGAGAACGAACCTGGTGAATTTCAGCGATATCTCGAAAAGGTCTGCGACGTGACGCTGGCATTTGACCTCTCTGCCGAGGAGGCGTTGGAGGTCGCACTTTCCGGCAACCAACGAGTGGACAAGTTGTTGCGATCGCGGGTCGTTGAGTTGGGAATATCCAACATTCGCGTCATAAAGAAGATCGAGCGCCTCGCCAGCAAGCTCGCAGATGTTCTGCAAGACCGAGATGAGCGCGTCGTCGAACACGCAATCAACACCGTAGTTCTTGCCGGCTGGTCGGTACAAGAGCCCGACTTGGCACCACCACCTGAATTCATACGAAACTATAATGATTATCTGGTTTCAAGGCAGCTTGAGGATTCAGAACCAGAAGGAGCCGCCGCAAAGTGGGAAAAATTGCTCGAAGAGTATCCCTATCAATCAACAGGTAAGCTGGAAGAAATCATCCTTGACGGAGCGGTCTCCGGCTATTTCAGGGAAGCTGAGCTCATCGCTGAGGCAACTGCGGTTGAAAAGCAAATCCAGCACGCCTCGCGCCCAAACTCCTTCACCGAGGCTTGGTCGGCCCTCTACCATGGCTCTTTAGCAACCGACGACGACGAGTTTCTGGATGCACTTTACAAGGGAGCGACCGAAAACCTTGATCGCGTCAGCCTGCTCAATCTCAACAGTGCGATACGCATGTTGCGCGAGTTCGACAGAAAAGAGCAGGCAGATGAAGTGGTTCGCCTGTTTATCGACGCGCGACGTCAAGAGCCAATGAAGTTCTTCAATCTCGACGAACACGATTTGAGCCCACATGATCCCCTTGACGAAACGCTCAAGGATGCATTTGACAGAGTTCGTTCAGAGTACATCGATCCGCGTGACCCATTGGAAGTTCTACGTGCAATGGGCGAGAAACGGGGTTGGGGCGCAGCTGATATAGCGTTGATGCAAAAGCAGTCGGCAGACGATTTCGAACGCATGTTTGAGGCACTACGCGGCAAAGAGGTTCGAAGTTCGATTGAAACGTTACTTTCACTCGGCCGCTCGAACTACCCAGAATCAGATGCAATTCTCGCCGCAGCATCGGCTGCGCTTCGCCGAATTGCCGGAAAGTCGCCAATGCGTGCGAGTAAGGTGAAGAGATTCGGCATCACGTTGGATTCCGAGGGCAAGTGACCTGACCCTGAGCCCTCATCTTTCGAGCAGCGCGATCAGGCTGGAGGTGTCCCAGCGGCTGCCGCCCATCTTCTGGACCTGGGAGTAGAACTGGTCGACCAGGGCGGCGACGGGGATGTGGGCGCCGGTGCGGCGGGCTTCCTCGAGGCAGATGGCCAGGTCCTTGCGCATCCAGTCGACGGCAAAGCCGTGTTCGAACTCGCCGGCGATCATGGTCTTGTAGCGGTTGTCCATCTGCCAGGACCCGGCAGCACCCTTCGAGATGACGTCGATCACCGCTTCCATGTCCATGCCGGCCTTCATGCCGAAGTGGATGGCTTCCGACAGGCCCTGGACCAGGCCGGCGATGGCGATCTGGTTGCACATCTTGGCCAACTGCCCTGCCCCCACGCTGCCCAGAAGGCGGCGCGACTTGGAATAGCATTCGATGAGCGGTTCGGCGGCATCGTAGTCGGCCTGGTCGCCGCCGCACATGACGGTGAGGACGCCGTTCTCGGCACCTGCCTGGCCGCCGGACACCGGCGCATCGACGAAACCGCAGCCCTTGGCCTTGGCGGCGGCGTGCAGCTCGCGGGCGACATCGGCGGAGGCGGTGGTGTGGTCAACGAAGATGGCGCCCTTGCCCATGGTGTGGAACGCCCCGCCCTCGCCCGTCGTCACGGCGCGCAGGTCGTCGTCGTTGCCGACGCAGGCGAGCACGAAATCGGCACCTTCGGCGGCCTGTTCAGGCGTGGCGGCCGTGTTGCCGCCATAATCCTTGGCCCACTGCTCCGACTTGGCAGCGGTGCGGTTGTAGACGGTGACGTCGTAGCCACCCTTGGTGACCAGGTACCCGGCCATCGGATAACCCATCACACCCAGGCCCAACCATGCCACGCGCTTTGCCATCTTGCTCACTTTCTCTGTCAGGCCGGTGTCGTCATCGAGCGCGACAGCGGCGGTTTTCCCATTCCATTTGCCTGATTTAGTATTAGAAGTTGCCGTTTGTTACAATCGCTGAGCCGTCTACAGTGGCCGGCAATTCCGGATGGGAGAACGATGACCGTCAAGTTCGCCGATATCGAACGCGCCAACGACCTGCTTGAAGGCAATGTCGTGCGCACGCCGATGCTGCATTCGCCGAAACTGTCTGAGCTTACGGGAGCGGACATCTTCGTGAAGTTCGAGAACCACCAGGTTACCAACTCGTTCAAGGACCGCGGCGCGTTCATCAAGCTGTCGAGCCTTGATGCCGAGGCGCGCCGGAACGGTGTGATCGCCATGTCGGCGGGCAACCACGCCCAGGCGGTGGCCTATCATGCCAGGCGGCTGGACATTCCGGCGACCATCGTGATGCCGGAGACGACACCGTTCACCAAGGTGGAGCGCACCCGCGCGCACGGGGCGCACATCGTGCTGGCCGGCGAGACCCTGGCGGAGAGCCAGACGACGGCAGAAGAGATCATCGCCGAGAAGGGTTTCACTCTGGTGCACCCTTACGATGACGACAAGATCATCGCCGGACAGGGCACGGTGGCAATCGAGATGCTGGAGGCCGAACCGGAGCTGGAGGGACTGGTGATCCCGATCGGCGGCGGCGGGCTTATGTCGGGTTGCGCGATCGCGGCGCGCCACCTGAGCCCGGACATCGAGATCCTCGGGGTCGAGGTCAAACAGTACCCGTCAATGTACCACGCGGTGCGCGGCCGGACCGGCAAATGCGGCGGTGCGACACTGGCCGAGGGCATCGCGGTAAAGAACGTGAGCGAGCGCACCATCTCGATCTGCAAGCAGTTCACCGACGACATCCGGCTGGTCGCCGAAATGGATGTGGAGCGGGCCATCGCCGCCTACCTGTCGGAGCAGAAGACCGTCGCCGAGGGTGCGGGCGCCTGCGGGCTGGCGGCGGTTTTGGCCGATCCCGGCCATTTCCGCGGCCGCAGGATCGGGCTAGTGCTGTGCGGCGGCAACATCGACCTGCGCATCCTGGCCTCGGTGATCTACCGCGAACTGGAGCGCGACCAGCGCATCGTCAACCTGCGGTTCAAGACCGACGACCGGCCGGGCATCCTCGGCCGTATCGCCACCTCGCTCGGCCACCTCGGCGCCAACATCCTGGAGGTCAGCCACCAGCGGATGTTCCTCGACACGCCGGCCAAGGCCACCGACATCGACTTCATGATCGAGACCCGCGACGGACGCCATGCCGAGGAGATCGTGGCAACGCTGGAAAGCCAGGGCTTCGTCATTCACGTGCTGGATGCACCGCACGGCCAGCAGACCGCGAGATAGGCCGGCGCGCGCTTCGGCGGCTTCGCCTTCGCCTCGGCGTTAACGTCATCTGCAATCAGGGCGAAAGTTTATTTGCGCCGGCCCGGGTTACCTGTAATAGTCGTTGCCTGACAGAAAGATAGCATCGGGCCTGGCCCCAAACGCGGCAGAGATTACCGATTGAGTATAGAACGCCGAAACTTTCCGCAGTTCTTCATAACCATGCCGGCACCCTGCCCTTATCTTGCTGGCAAGGTTGAGCGCAAGGTGTTTACTCACCTGATCAGCCAGGATGCCATCGCACTGCACAACACCCTGTCGCAGAGCGGGTTCCGGCGCAGCCAGAACATCGCCTACCGGCCGGCCTGCGACGGCTGCAAGGCGTGCATGTCGGTGCGGGTGCCGGTCAAGTCTTTCAACTGGACCCGGTCGTTCCGCAGGATCGTTGCCCGCAACCGCGACCTGAAGGCGCAGATGCTGCCGGCCAAGGCCACGCGCGAGCACTTTTCGCTGTTTCGCGACTACATTGCCGAGCGCCATGAACAAGGCGGCATGGCGGAGATGACGGCGCTGGACTTCGCCGCCATGGTCGATGAAAGCTTCGTCGATACGCGGCTCATCGAGTACCGGCTGCCGCCTGAGGTATCGCTGGCCGGCGCGGACTACCGCCGCGGACCGCTGGCAGCCGCCGCGTTGAGCGATGTCCTGGAGGACGGGTTGTCGATGATCTACAGCTTCTACGACCCCTCGGCGGCGGCCCGCAGCCTGGGCACATACATGATACTCGAACACCTCCTCAGGGCTGAAGACCTCGGACTGCCGTATGTCTATCTCGGCTACTGGGTGCACGGGTCGCGCAAGATGGACTACAAGGCCCGGTTTCTGCCGCAGGAACGCCTGACGGCCAACGGCTGGAAACTGGTGCGTGGATAGAGTGGGGTTAAGGGTTGAGTCACTCTTGCGGGCCAGTATCGCGGACAAACAACCAATGAGAAGAGCCTGAGTCATCGATGCGAGGGGGGGACCGCAGCACAGCAGAGCAGAACATGGGACTGGCGATGGCCTTCGCCGGTGGCCTGCTGCTGTCTGTGGATGTGCCGATCCTGCGCATGGCGGACACCGACGCCTGGACGATGATCCTGGTGCGTGGCGTGTTCTCGTTCATTGCACTGTGGTGCTTCTGGTTCTTCTTCCGGCGCGGACGGCCGGGACATCCTCCCTTCGTCAACGGATACACCAGTGTCGCGCTGTCCTGCGCCACGGCATTGGGCAGCATCCTGTTTCTCAACGCCATTCAGCACACCACCGTGGCCAATGTGGTGTTCATCCTGGCCTTCAACCCGATGTTTGCCGCGCTGTTGTCGTGGCTGGTGCTTGGTGAACGCACACACCCGGTTACACTGCTGGCCATTCTCACGTCGTTTGCCGGTGTGTTGATCATCGTCTGGGATGGTCTGGACAGCGGGAACATGCTGGGCGACCTTCTTGCGCTCGGCACCTCGGCTCTGCTGGCGGTCTCGCTGGTGACCGTGCGCCACAGCGGCAAGGATATGTCCATGAGTCCGGCCTTCGGCACCCTGCTGGCGGCAGTCGGTGTCTATTGGTTCGCAAGCCCGGGATCGCTCAGTTCTGAAAGCTGGGCCTGGCTGGCCCTCAACGGGCTGCTGATCGTGCCGGCCGCTTCGGCGCTGATGCTGCTCGGCCCGAGATTCGTTTCGGCCCCGATCGTGGCAATGTTCTTCCTGCTCGAAACGGTCTTGACGCCGGTCTGGATGTGGCTGGTGTTCGACGAACTTCCGACCAGACAGGTCTTCATCGGCGGGGCGATAATTTTCTGCGCACTGATGGTGCACAGCGTCTGGCGACTGAGACAAAGGTCGCGGCTTGCAGGCCAGCCACAGTCTGCCGCTACGGACCCCAATTTCAACTGACGCGCTTTGACGGTCAGGTCATGTCGAGCACGGTTGGCATTCGACCTTTCTGGCTGTGGTGCTGCAGTCCCTGCCGTATTCGTCGTCTCAAAACTGCAACCAGCTACAAGTTTAGGGTGGTGTACGGTGGGTCAACCCCATACAAAACCGGTAGCAAATGCTTCCGAAACAAGCACATCCGGCAGTTTTTCAGCGCCTGTCCGCGATCGAAGCTTGTCCGCCTACTGATCAATCCCTATAGTCAAAATGGGAGCAAGGGAGGCAATTGATTAACCATAAACGGATATATTTGGGCTTATGAACGCCTACGAGGACAGCTTTGTTGGCGCCCTCGTGGATGCGGCGCCGTTGGATGCTACGCGGCCGGCGGGCCGAGGACTGTCCGATCCAATCCGCGCGGCCGAAACCCTTATTGGCCTAAGGGACAATCTGCAGCGTGAAGGCCTCAAGGTTGTGGTCTCAGGCGACTTCGCCGAGCTGGCCGACCTTCGCCCGAAGTACCGGGGCACCCCCGTATCGCCGATGTTCAACAGCGACTTCTGCCCGGAACTGCCAACCAGCGCCTATTGGGTCGGCATGTATGACAGCAAGGGCGCGCTGTGCGCCCTGCAGGCGTTCCGGCTGGACCAGGTTTATCCAAATCTTGCCGATTGGGTGTCGGGATGGATGATCAACCTCTACCTGCAGCGCGATGAGCTGATCATACCCAAACACAATCACCGTTTCACCAGGAGCCGAACCAGGACGATGAAGGGGCCGCTGGTCTATCACGGTGAAGTGTGGATCGACCGGCGGGCGGCCAACAAGGGGGTTTTCGCCGAGTTCATGAAGTACGGCCTGCTGACGGCTCACCTGAAATGGCAGCCCAACGCGGTCTGGGCGCTGGTCGGAGAGTACATGATCACCCGTGGCCTGGTTTCCAAAGCGGGTTACGATCACGCCGAGCGCGGTTTTCTCGACTGGGAGTGGGCGCCAAGCTATGCCGATGAGGTCGAATGGGTGATTTTGGCCGACCAGGTCAACCTGGAACGGCTGGCGTGCGAGACCGATCTCACACAAACCTGATGTCGACGTCGGACTGCCTGGATAGGATCGATACGCCGCGATCTCCGGTCGGGAACCTTTGCGGAAGCACGACTCTTTGATATCCGAACCAAATGGTCTGGCGTTCCGGAGTATCCATTGCCGCACACACCTGATCGTAGTGAGGCGCATCAGACTTGATGACGTCCCGGTAGGCCTGACTGATGATCTGGTCGTAGGAATTGCCGGCCTGGCACGGATATGAAACCGGGTTCATGCCCCAGAACCTTGCTATTTCGGAACGATGGCCGATACGGACGACCCGGAATTTTCCGGCAACGTCGTCGAAGACGCAGTCAACGCTGTATTCCGGCTTGGTGGTCCCGTCGCGCAGGGCGTCCTTCAGCAGGCCTGGAACATAGCCTTTCTCGGGCACGCCGTTTTTCACAAACGTCCGGGTCGTCAGGTGAACGTCGCTCTTGGTGACCAGTTGGTTGATCCGCTCGATCGCCTGCAGGGGATCGTCATAGGTCTCTTCCGCCCAACCGACGATGAAATACTTCAGCGTGTACGGACCGGGCGCTGTCATCAGCCATTCCATGGCGAAAAACAGCGACGACCAGTTGGCCGCAAACAACGGCCAGCTGATTTCGGTCCCCTTCGGGGATATCACGGCCTTAACCAGGCCCTTGCGCTGCAACAGCGATTCTTCCGTGCCATCCCAGCCCCGGGATTCCTTCCAGAACAGCTCCTCGGGGAGCTTGTCCAAAATGTCGCCGCGATAGATCCAGGTTACTTTTTCGTCGCTCGCCGTGCCCATTTCGTCCGATCCTTCGAACGTGCCGCCCCTACACCCCAAGCCCAGCGGCAATGTTCAGTGAACAGATTTATTCGCCTACAATGTCGCACACGTCCGCAAACATTGTGTTAAGCGGAACGCCGCGAAACTTGGGGTGTGCTTAATTGTGCATTAATACCCCCGGCAGCCGGATTAGCGCCGTCACGAGAACCTGTTCGAGCGCGGAAACCCCTTCGGCGGCAGGCGACCGGCCTGGGCGCGCTGGCCGAGCCATTCGGTGAGCTCGGTGACGGTCCAGGTGCGCCCGGAGGTATCAAGCCAGGACAGACCGGCCTTGAGCGCGAAGGTGGTGACGTCGCTGAGACCGCCATCCTTGTATTTCTGCAGGCGCACGCCGCGGCCACGCGTCATCTGCGGCAGTTCGTCGAGCGCGAACAGCAACAACTTGCGGTTTTCGCCGACGATGCCGGCATGCGTGTGGTCGCTGGCGATGAACGCCAGTGCCTGGGCTTCGGCCGGCAGCCTGACATTGAGGACCTGTTTGCCCTTGCGGGTGTTGGCAATACAATCGGCCTCGTTGACGACAAATCCGTTGCCGTCGCTGGAAGCAAGCAGCACACGGCGTTCGGGGTCGTGGACGAACAACGCGACGATGGCGTCGCTGGCCTCGACATCGGCCATCAGGCGGACCGGCTCGCCGTGACCGCGGCCGCCGGGCAGTTTGTTGACATCCAGGGTGAAGAATTTGCCGGAAGATGCCAGCAGCAATAGCTTATCCGTGGTTTCGGCATGGATGACGAAGCGGCCCTTGTCGCCTTCCTTGAAGCTCAGATTCGAGGGATCGGCCAAGTGGCCCTTCATGGCGCGGATCCAGCCCTTATCGGAACACACCACGGTGACCGGTTCCTTCTCGATCATCGCCTGTTCCAGGTCGATTTCGACGGCGGGAGCATCCGCGAACCGAGTGCGGCGGCGGCCGAGATCGGTGTCCGGGCCGAAGGCCTTGCGGGTATCGCGGATCTGGCCGGCGATGGTCTGCCACTGCTGCTCATCGGAGGCCAAGAGAGCCTGCAGCTCGCCCTGCTCGGCGGTCAACGCCTCGTGCTCCTTGCGGATTTCGATCTCTTCGAGCTTGCGCAGGGCGCGCAGCCGCATGTTGAGGATCGCCTCGGCCTGGATGTCGTTGAGCGAGAACCGGCGCATCAGTTCCTGCTTGGGCTCATCCTCCTCACGGATGATGCGGATCACCTCGTCGAGGTTGAGATAGGCGATCAGGTAGCCTTCGAGGATGTTGAGGCGCTTGGCGATCTGGTCGAGACGATACTCGGTGCCGCGCACCAGCACGGTCTTGCGGTGAGCGAGCCACTCGTGCAGGCAGTCGCGCAGCGACAGCACCCGGGGCACCCTGCCCTCGGACAGCACGTTCATGTTGAGCGACAGGCGGGATTCCAGCTCGGTGAGCTTGAACAGCGATTCCATCAGCACCGTGGCGTCGACGGTGCGGCTCTTGGGCTCGAGAATGAGGCGGATGTCTTCGGCGGATTCGTCGCGCACATCGGCCAGCAGCGGCAGCTTGCGGTCGTTGAGCAGTTCGGCGATTTTCTCGATCAGCCGGCCTTTTTGCACCTGATAGGGTATTTCGGTGACGACGATCTGCCAGGTGCCGCGGCCCATGTCCTCAGTGTGCCAGTGGGCGCGGACGCGAAAACCGCCCTTGCCTGTCCGGTAGGCCTCGGCGATGGTTTCGCGGTCGTCGATGATGACCCCGCCGGTCGGCAGGTCCGGACCGGGCACGAGTTGCACTAGCTTGTCGATGCCGGCATTGGGGAATTTGATCAGGTGCAGCGCGGCATCGCACAGCTCGGCGGCATTGTGCGGCGGGATCGACGTGGCCATGCCGACGGCGATGCCCGAGGCGCCGTTGGCGAGCAGGTTGGGAAAGGCGCCGGGCAGAACGACGGGCTCTTCGTCCTCGCCGTTGTAGGTCTCGCGGAAATCGACCGTGTCACGGTCGATGCCGTCAAGCAGAGCGACAGCGACGTCGGTCAGGCGGGCCTCGGTGTAGCGGTAGGCGGCGGCATTGTCGCCGTCGATGTTGCCGAAATTGCCCTGGCCCTCGACGAGGGGGTACCGCTGGGCGAAATCCTGGGCCAGACGCACCATGGCGTCGTAGACCGCCTGATCGCCGTGCGGGTGGAACTTGCCGATGACGTCGCCGACGACGCGGGCGCATTTCTTGAAGCCGGAGGCCGGGTCGAGCTTCAACAGCCGCATGGCATAGAGCAGCCGCCGGTGGACGGGCTTCAGGCCGTCGCGGGCGTCCGGCAGGGCGCGGTGCATGATGGTCGACAGGGCATAGGCGAGGTAGCGCTGCTCCAGCGCCTCACGCAGGTCGATGGCCTGACTGTCGTCGCCGGTTGGAGGGGTGATAAGGTCGCTCATGATTCGGAGATTATAGCATGCCGACACAGGTCCAGCGCATGGGAATCACTCGTGTTTTCACCGGAATACCGCAGTTTTCCGGTCACCCCTTGATCTTCCAGTCTCAGGTGTCTTCCCGGAAAATCCACGCCGATTTATCCAGGATCTCTCGACAGCCCAACCACCTCCCAAAGATCGCGGCTCGTGCTGCGCTTGGCCGGGATGACACCCGGGACGGCGGCCATCGCGCAAACGCCATCAGTCCCCCTGACCTTTCCGGTTTTCCAGCAGGACTATCGCATACGGATTTGAGCTTTGTATTTGGCTTCCTCGGGCTTGACCCACTATTATCCGGTTTAACGTTGGGTGAAGGCGCATTTCTTCCATTGCATCGGATAGTTGCATGCGCTGAAGAAAGCTCCAACATGATTCCGGCTTGGCTCCCGGGCATTCCCTCCCCTAGAAAAGGGGAGGACTAGGGTGGGGATTGATGGCGGTGCAAAGGATTGAAATCGTTGCCGAATTGCACCGCCATCAACCCCCATCCCGACCTTCCCCCTTTCTGGGGGAAGGAGCAATCATCGCTTAACCGGACAGCAGTGGGCGAAGGCCGAGGAAGGCAAATTTGTATGGCCGGCCATACCGGCAGCACGCTCATGTGCGATTGCTCTTCCCTGTTCCAGGGGAGGGAAAAGTGCAGCCGAAAAATCATCACACCCGGTGGATGTTGACGTGGCAGACGGGTTTTTTGCCCCAGGCATCCGAGGCGGCGCGGCGGACGGCTGAGCGGATCAGGTCGATGACCGGTTCGTCGGAACGGCGGCGGGCCTTGGGCAAGGCGTCAAGCGCCATATCGACGATGTCGAGCAGGTCATCGTCGATGCTGGAACCGTCGGCATCGAACTCCGGCAGGCCATCGGTGACCAGTTGCGGTTCGGCTGCGATGTTGCCTTTGCCGTCGAGCGTGAGCGATACGAAGACGATGCCGGCGAAGGACAATTTGCGGCGGAAGCGGGCCGGCCCGTCGATGCTCGGCACAATCAGGCGGCCGTCGACATGCAGCCGGCCTGAGGGCACCTCGTCGATGACCTTCACAGGACCCGGGATCAGGCGGGTCAGACTGCCGTTGGGCACAACGAGCGTATCGGCGATATTGCAGCTTCCGGCGAAGGCGGCGTGCCTGACCAGGTGCTGCATTTCACCGTGCATGGGCACCAGGGCGCGCGGTTTGAGCCAGCCGTAGAACTCCTCCAGCTCGCCCTGCCGGGGGTGGCCGGATGAATGGACCAGCGCATCGTCGCTGGTGACGATCTCGACACCCTGGGCGGCGAGATTGTTCATCACCGCGGAGACGGCCTTTTCGTTTCCGGGAATTGTCTTGGACGAGAACAGTGCCATATCGCCGCCGTTGAGCGTGATGTTCGGATGGCAGTCGTTTGCGATGCGGGCCATGGCGGCGCGGCTTTCGCCCTGGCTGCCGGTGCACAGCAGCAGAACCTTGTTGCGTGGCAGGAAGCCGTAGGCCTCTTCTTCGAGGAAAGTCCCCGCATCCTTGAGCAGACCGACCTCGCGGGCCGCCTCGATCATGGTGCGCATGGCGCGGCCGGCAACCACGACCTCGCGGCCGGCCTGGCGGGCGGCGCGGATGACGGTCGACAAGCGCCCGACATGAGAGGCGAAGGTGGTGACGGCGACGCGGTTTTCAGCGTTGAGGATGATATCCGTCAACACCTGGGCGACATCGCTCTCTGACGGCGAGTGGCCCTCGCGCAGGACGTTGGTCGAATCGCAGACCAGAAAATCGACGCCCTCGCGGCCGATCTCGCGCAGCCGGCTCTCGTCTAGGTCCGGCGGTATCGCGGGATTGCGGTCCAGCTTCCAGTCGCCGGAATGGACGACGGTTCCGGCCTTGGTGCGCAGGACAACGGCATTGGGCTCGGGGATGGAATGGGTGACGGCGACGAATTCGACATTGAACTTGCCGGCATCAAAGGGCTTGCCCGGCTTTACGACGCGAATGTCGACATCACCGAACAGGCCTGCCTCGTCCAGCTTGCGGCGCAGGATGACGGCGGCGAACTCGGTACAGTAGACCGGCACCCGCAGGCGCGGCCACAGCCAGGCAATGGCGCCGAGGTGGTCCTCATGGGCGTGGGTGACAACGATCGCCTGAAGAGACTTGCGCTCTTCCTCGATGAAGGCCGTGTCGGGCAGGATGATGTCTATGCCGGGGTCGCGCTGGTCGCCGAACTTGACGCCGCAATCGACCATCAGCCATTGCCGCTTGTGCTCTTTGCCAATGCCGTAGAGATACAGGTTCATGCCGATCTCACCGGCACCACCCAACGGCAGATACACCAGTTCACCGGAAGCGCGCGAACCGCTGGCGCGATTTTTCTTGCTGTTCATTGTCCCCCCGGCCACGCCGTCATGTCCAGCTGGTGCTTATTACCTCACCAGCATTGAACGAACGTTCACCGCCATCCGGAAGTTGTAGCACAAGCGCCCCACTCGCCGTCAATGCTCTGAAATGTCCGTGTATTGTCTCTGTTCCAACCGTCAGGGTGAGCGGGTGGCCGGGCGGGAACGACCGGTGCTGCCAGGCCTGGCGCAGGTGCTCAAAGCCGGCACCGCCGTTCCACAGCGTGAGCCAGCGGTCCATGGCACCGGCCAGCGCAGCTATGCCCCAATCCGGGCTGACGACGGCACCGTGGGCCGACAGGCTGGTCGCGCCGTACGGGGTGTGTTGCGGGGCGTGCGCGAGGTTGACGCCGCAGCCAAGGGCGACCAGCACCGGCGCCCCCTGCCCGGCCGACAGAACTTCGCTCAGAACACCGGACAGCTTTGCCCCGGACAGCAGCACGTCGTTTGGCCATTTCAGGCGCAGGTCGTCGGCCGAGCCGAGGGCCTCGGCGGCCAGGTCGTGAATGGCAAGGGCGGCGGCGAACCCCAGTTGCGCGGCAACCGCCGGCTCAACGGGCAGGCTGATCAGTAAGGTGGCGTAGAGGTTACCCGGCTCGGAGACCCAGTTGCGGCCGCGCCGGCCGCGCCCGGCGGTCTGGCGTCCGGCCCAGATCCACAACGGTCCGGTTTCACCCTCGCCGGCCAGCCGGGCGGCATGGGCATTAGTCGAATCGACATCGCCGAGTGCAAGCAGCCGGTATCCCGGCGGGACAGACGCTGTGTCCGGTTGCCCGCGCGCCGTCAAAAAAGCGAGGCCGCGGCGGCCTGGGCGACATTCCACACCGGCCGGGCGACAACGACGAACCCGACGACGAACAGCCCGGCGGCGATCATGATGACGCGCAGTTCGAACGGGGTCTTGTCGAAGGCATCTGCCGGTTCGTCGAAATACATCACCTTGACGATGTTGAGGTAGTAGTAGGCCGAGACCACGCTGGCCAGCACGCCGATGACGGCGAGCCAGATGAGGTCGGCCTTGATGGCGGCAAGGAACACGAAGTACTTGCCGAAGAAGCCGGCGAGCGGCGGAATGCCGGCCAGCGAGAACATCAGCATGGCGAGGATGAAGGCCATGGCCCGGTGGTTTTGAGCCATGCCGGCCAGGTCGCTGATCTCTTCGACGGCGGTGCCGCGGCGGCGCATGGCGAGAACACAGGCAAAGGTGCCGAGCGTCATGACCAGATAGATCGCCATGTAGATGACGACACCGCGCACGCCCTCCTGATTGCCGGCGGCCAGACCGACCAGGGCATAGCCCATGTGGCCGATGGACGAGTAGGCCAACAGGCGCTTGATGTTGGACTGGCCGATGGCCGCGAAGGCGCCGAGCACCATGGAGGCAATCGAGATGAACACGACGACCTGCTGCCAGTCGGGCGTGACGGTCTGGAAGCCGTCGAACATGGTGCGCACGAAGACCGCCATGGCGGCAACCTTGGGGGCCGCGGCAAAGAATGCGGTGACCGGCGTGGGCGAACCTTCATAGACATCCGGCGTCCACATGTGGAACGGCACGGCGGAGACCTTGAAGGCCAGACCGGCGATGATGAACACCAGGCCGACGATGGCGCCGACATTGACGCCCGGTTCCTTGAGCACTGTGGCGATGCCCTCGAACGAGGTGGTGCCGGAAAAACCGTACACCAGCGAACAGCCGTAGAGCAGCATGCCGGACGACAGGGCGCCGAGGACGAAATATTTCAGGCCGGCCTCGGAAGAACGGGCGGAATCGCGGTTGATGGCGGCGACGACATAGAGCGCCAGCGACTGCAGCTCGAGCCCCATGTAGAGGGCGATGAGGTCGCGGGCCGAGATCATCACCATCATACCGAGCGTCGCCAGCAGGATCAGAACCGGGTACTCGAAGCGCTCGATCTTCTCGATCTTCATGAAGTGCGACGACAGCATGATGGCGACAGCGGACCCGAACAGCACCAGGCATTTCATCACCCGGGCGAAACCATCGGCGATGAAGGCGCCATGAAAGGCCAGCTCGGTGCCGGATGTGGTGATCAGCACCAGCACGGCGGTGCCGGCGAGCACGAACAGCGCCGCCGAGGTGACGAGATCGCTGGCCGGCTTGCCGCGGAAGACCCCGAGCATCAGCAATGCCATGGCGGCGATGGCCAGGGCGATCTCCGGCAGGGCGGCTGCGGCGTCGGCGGTGAGCAAGATGTTGGACATGTCGTTTCTCGCCCTTTGCTAGTTGGCCGCTGCGGCCTTGACGGTGCCGGCGGCATCGATACCGGCCTGGACCTGGGTGACCAGATTGTCGACCGACACCGAGAACAGATCGAGGATCGGTGCCGGATAGACACCATAGAAGATCGTCAGCACCACCAGCGGCAGGAGGCAGGCGGCCTCGCGCGGCGTCATGTCGGCGATCTTCTTCAGGCTGTCCTTCTCGATCGTGCCGAAGACCACGCGGCGGTACAGCCACAGCGCATAGCCGGCCGACAGGATGACGCCGGTGGTGGCCATGAAGGCGACCCAGGTGTTGGCCTTGAAGGCGCCGAGCAGCGACAGGAACTCACCGACGAAGCCGGAGGTGCCGGGCAGGCCGACATTGGCCATGGTGAACACCATGAATACCATGGCATAGGCCGGCATTCGGTTGACCAGCCCGCCATAGGCGGCGATCTCGCGGGTGTGCATGCGGTCGTAGACCACACCGACGCACAGGAACAGCGCGCCGGAGACCAGGCCGTGCGAAATCATCTGGAACATTGCACCGTCGATGCCCTGGCGGTTGAGGGTGAAAATGCCCATGGTCACAAAGCCCATGTGGGCGACCGACGAATAGGCGATCAGCTTCTTCATGTCCTCCTGCATCAGCGCCACCAGCGAGGTATAGACGATGGCGATGACCGACAGGGCGAACACCAGCGGTGCGAACAGTTCCGAGGCCACCGGGAACATCGGCAGCGAGAAGCGCAGGAAGCCGTAGCCGCCCATCTTCAGCAGGATGGCGGCCAGGATGACCGAACCGGCGGTCGGCGCCTCGACGTGGGCATCGGGCAGCCAGGTGTGCACCGGCCACATCGGCATCTTGACCGCGAAGGAGGCAAAGAACGCCAGCCACAGCCAGGTCTGCATACCGGCCGGCAGGTTGGAGCTCTTGAGCAGTTCGGCGATGTCGGTTGTGCCGGTCTGCCAGTAGATCGCCATGATGGCGAGCAGCATCAGCACCGAGCCCAGCAGCGTGTAGAGGAAGAACTTGAAGCTGGCATAGACCCGGCGCGGACCGCCCCACACGCCAATGATCAGGAACATCGGGATAAGGCCGGCCTCGAAGAACACGTAGAACAGGAACAGGTCGAGGGCGGTAAACACGCCGATCATCAGGGTCTCGAGCACCAGGAAGGCAACCATGTATTCCTTGACCCGCTTTTCCACGCCCCAGCTGGCGAGAATGCAGATCGGCATCAGGAACGCGGTGAGCACGACGAACGGCATGGAGATGCCGTCGACGCCCATGCGGTAGGCGCTCGGGCCGACCCAGGCGACGTGCTCCTCGAACTGGAAGCCGACGATGGAGGGATCGAACTCGCCCCACATGTAGAGCGCGACACCGAAGTTGATCAGCGTGCCGAACAGCGCCGTCATGCGCATGTTGCGCACCGCGATGGCGTCATCACCACGGCTGACCAGCACGAACAGCGCGACCAGCAGCGGCAGGAAGGTGAGAACCGACAGGATAGGCATCAGTGCGCTCCCCCGATGACGAAGTAGGTAACCAGCGCGGCAATGCCGATCAGCATGGCGAAGGCATAGTGATAGACGTAGCCGGTCTGCAGCCGGACGATACGGTTGGTGACGTCGATGACGCGGGCCGACACCCCGTCAGGCCCGAAGCCGTCGATCGTCCAGCCGTCGCCCTTCTTCCACAGGAAGCGGCCGAGCCACATGGCCGGGCGGACCAGCAGCAGGTCGTACAGCTCATCGAAGTACCACTTGTTGAGCAGGAACTTGTAGAGCGGCCGGTGCTGCGCGGCCAGGCTGACCGGCAGGGACGGGTTCTTGATGTAGAACCACCAGGCGACGAGGAAACCGAGGATCATGGCGATCAGCGGCGAGAATTTGACCCAGGCCGGGACGTGATGCAGGTCGTCGACGATGGTGTTGCCGGAGGCGCGGTACAGCGCCTCGCCCCAGAACAGCGCCTCGTCGTGGCCGATGAAGTAGTCCTTGAACAGGAAGCCGGCGAACAGCGCACCGGCGGCCAGCACGTAAAGCGGCACCAGCATGGAGGCCGGGCTCTCGTGGACGTGGCTCATGACCTCCTTGGTGGCGCGGGCGCGGCCGTGGAAGGTCATGAACATCAGGCGCCAAGAGTAGAACGAAGTGCACAGGGCAGCAAGCACCAGCAGCACGAAGGCAAAGGTGCCCATGCCGGTGTGGGCGGCAAACGCGCCTTCGATGACGGCGTCCTTGGAATAGTAGCCGGCGGTGAGCGGAAAGCCGGTGAGCGCGATGGTGCCGATCAGCATCATCAACCAGGTCTTCTTCAGGTGCGGATAAAGGCCGCCCATTTCGCGCATGTCCTGTTCGTCTGACATGGCGTGGATGACAGAGCCGGAGCCGAGGAACAGCAGCGCCTTGAAGAAGGCGTGGGTGAACAGGTGGAAGATACCGACACCGTAAGCGCCGACGCCCATGGCGACGAACATGTAGCCGAGCTGCGAGCAGGTCGAATAGGCAATGACGCGCTTGATGTCGTTCTGCACCAGACCCACTGTGGCGGCAAAGAACGCCGTGACCGCACCGATCAGGGTGACGACCATGGCGGCATCCGGCGACAGTTCATAGAACGGCGACATGCGCGCGACCAGGAAGACGCCGGCGGTGACCATGGTGGCGGCATGGATGAGCGCCGACACCGGGGTCGGGCCTTCCATGGCGTCGGGCAGCCAGGTGTGCAGCAGGAACTGGGCCGACTTGCCCATGGCGCCCATGAACAGGAGCAGGCACAGGGTGGTCATGACGTCGAGGTCGTAACCGAGGAAATGGATGGTCTTGCCGGTCTGCTCCGGTGCGGCAGCGAAGATGGTGTCGAACTCAATGGAGCCGAACACCCAGTAGGTGCCGAAAATGCCGAGCGCGAAACCGAAGTCGCCAACGCGGTTGACGACGAACGCCTTGATGGCGGCGGCATTGGCCGACGGCCGGGTGTACCAGAAGCCGATCAGCAGGTAGGACGCCAGACCGACGCCCTCCCAGCCGAAGAACATCTGCAGGAGGTTGTCCGAGGTCACCAGCATCAGCATGGCGAAGGTGAACAGCGACAGATAGGCAAAGAACCGCGGCTGGTGCGGATCGTGGCTCATGTAGCCGTTGGAATAGACATGCACCAGGCCCGACACGGTGGTGACGACGACCAGCATGACGGCGGTCAGCGTGTCGATGCGCAAGGCCCAGTCGGCGGCCAGCCCGCCGGAATGGACCCACTGGGCCACCGGAACCTTGTACTGATGCTCGCCGATGGCGACGTCGAAGAAGGCATACCAGCTGAGTGCCGCCGACATCAGCAGCAAGGCGGTCGCCAGCACCGCCGGCCAGCGCGGGCCGTCATAGGCGTGGTGATGGCCGTCGTCATGACCGTGCGCCAGTTCGGCGGCACCGCCAATGGTCTTGAGGGCCAGCGTACCGCCAAGCCCGGCGACAAGGGCGCCAATCAGCGGCAGGAAGACGATGAGCAGAAAGACCGTATCCACCTGATTTAGCCTTTCATCATGTTGATATCCTCAACCGCGATGGAACTGCGGTTGCGGAAGTAGGTAACGAGGATGGCGAGCCCGATGGCCGCCTCGCCGGCAGCCACCGTGAGCACCAGAAGCGCGAAGACCTGGCCGACCAGATCGCCCATGAACGAGGAAAACGCGACCAGGTTGATGTTGACCGCCAGCAGCATCAGCTCGATCGACATAAGGATGACGATGACGTTCTTGCGGTTGAGAAAGATGCCGAACACGCCGATGGTGAACAGGATCGCCGCGACGGTGAGGTAGTGAGAGAGTCCAATTTCCATGTCAGATCCCCTGCCCCGGCTTGACCTGCTTGATTTCGATGGCGGTCTCGGGCGTGCGCGCGACCTGCTCGGAAATGTTCTGGCGCTTGACGTTTGGCTTGTGGCTGAGCGTCAGCACGATGGCGCCGATCATGGCGACCAGCAGCACCATGCCGGCGGCCTGGAAGTAGAAGATGTAGCGGGTGTAGAGCAACCGGCCGAGCGCCTCGGTGTTGGTCAGCCCGTCGGCGGCGGCGGGTGCGGCGGCGACGGTGACGGCGTCAGGCGAGATCACCCAGCCCGACAGGACCAATGCCAGTTCGACCAGCAGAATAAGGCCGATGGTGCCGCCGACAGGCGCGTAGTTCAAGAAGCCCTGGCGCAGTTCGGTGAAGTCGATGTCGAGCATCATGACGACGAACAGGAACAGCACGGCGACGGCACCGACATAGACGACGACCAGGATCATCGCCAGGAACTCGGCACCGAGCAGCACGAACAGGCCGGCGGAATTGAAGAACGCCAGGATAAGGTACAGCACCGAGTGGACCGGGTTGCGCGACACGATCACCATGACCGCGGCCGCACAGGCCACAATGGCGAACAAGTAGAAGAACAACGTGGCAAAAATCATCTGTTCATGTCCCCTCTTACCCCGTCATTCCCTTACCGGTACGGCGCGTCGAGCGCGATGTTCTTGGCGATCTCGCGTTCCCAGCGGTCGCCGTTGGCAAGCAGTTTTTCCTTGTCGAACATCAGCTCTTCACGGGTTTCGGTGGTGAATTCGAAATTCGGTCCCTCGACGATCGCCTCGACCGGGCATGCCTCCTGGCAGAAGCCGCAGTAGATGCACTTGGTCATGTCGATGTCGTAGCGGGTGGTGCGCCGGGTGCCGTCGTTGCGGCGCGGGCCGGCTTCGATGGTGATCGCCTGGGCCGGACAGATCGCCTCGCACAGCTTGCAGGCGATGCAGCGCTCCTCGCCGTTTGGATAACGCCGCAAGGCATGCTCGCCGCGAAAACGCGGGCTCAAGGGCCCCTTCTCGAACGGGTAGTTGACCGTCGTCTTCGGCGTGAAGAAGTAGCGCATCGACAGAAAGAAGGCGCCGATGAACTCCTTCAGGAACAGGGAATTGATGGCCTGGCTGACACTCATGACCGGTTTCCTCCCACAACTGCCCAGGGCGCCCGCCACCATTCCTTCTCCCCCAGAAAGGGGGAGGATTGAGGTGGGGGTTGATGGCGCCTGCCAAACGCGCACGCTGTGTCGCTTTGCGCCGCCGGCCAACCCCCATCCCAGCCTTCCCCCTTGCTGGGGGAAGGGGCAAAGACGGAAAGGCTATACATCACGCTATCCACCAACTTCACGACCCGAAGAACGGGCGCAGCACTGTGTCGCCGAAGATGAAGCCGACAACCGGCATGGCGACGAAGTTCACCAGCTTCATGATCATCCAAAAGGTGTCCGGATCGAGCTTTTTGTCGGCCGTCACCTTGGCGCTCTCGTAACTCTGGCGCAACGGCAGATAGAGAAACCGCTGCAGAATCGCATAGTCCACCACACCGATCACCAGCATGGCGAAGGCGCCGATCAGCGAAAGGTAAGATATGTCCATTCTCGACCCTCATCATGGCGCCCACCCGAAGGCAACCAGCACGCCGGCGGTCAGCGCCACCCAGAACAGCGAGAACGGCAGGAACACCTTCCAGCCGAGGCGCATGAGCTGGTCGTAGCGATAGCGCGGCACGAACGCCTTGACCATGGCGAACATGAAGAACACGGCGCAGAACTTGATCAGGAACCACACGACGCCCGGCACCCAGTTGAACGGCGCGATGTCGAGCGGCGGCAGCCAGCCGCCGAGGAACAGGATGGTGGTCATGGCGCACATCAGGGTGATGGCGACATACTCGCCGAGCATGAACAGCAGGTAGGGCGTCGAGGAGTATTCGACCATGAAACCGGCGACCAGCTCGGATTCTGCTTCCGGCAGATCGAAGGGCGGGCGGTTGGTTTCGGCCAGGGCGGAGATGAAGAAGATGCCGAACATCGGCAGCAGCGGCAGCCAGTACCAGTCGAGGAACGATCCCGGAAGGCCGAGCATGGTGCCGAGTCCGGTCTGCTGGCTCATGACAATGCCGGTCAGGTTCAGGGTGCCGGCGCACAGCAGAACGGTGATGATGACGAAGCCGATGGAGACCTCGTAGGAGACCATCTGCGCCGCCGAGCGCAGGGCGCCGAGGAACGGGTATTTCGAGTTCGACGCCCAGCCGCCCATGATCACGCCGTAGACCTCGAGCGAGGAGATGGCGAAGATGAACAGGATGCCGACGTTGATGTCGGCCACCGCCCAGCCCTCGTTGACCGGCACGACGGCCCAGGCGGTGAGCGCCAGGATGGAGGAGACCAGCGGGGCGATCAGGTAGACGCCCTTGTTGGCGCCGTCGGGGATGACGACCTCCTTGGTGACGAACTTGAGCATGTCGGCAAACGACTGCAGCAGGCCCCAGGGGCCGACGACGTTGGGTCCGCGGCGCAACTGCACGGCGGCCCAGATCTTGCGGTCGGCATAGATGAGGTAGGCAATACCGATCAGCAGCGCGACCAGCAGGGCGACGCTCTGCAGGGCGATGATGGCGAGTGTCCAGATGATTTCGGTCATGGCCGCCCCCTACTCCGCTGCCTGATGGGCTAGCCCATGTTTTGCCATACCGGCTCTCAGCGCCGAACACTCGGCCATGACGGCGGAGGCGCGGGCGATCGGGTTGGTCATGTAGAAATCCTTCACCGGCGAGGCAAATGCGCTCTTGTTCAGGCGTCCGCCGGCCTTTGCCAGGTCTTCAATGCCGGCCGGGTCGGCAGGTGTCACCTGGTCAATCTTGGCGAGCTGCGGGGCCTGTTCGTACATCTGGGCGCGCAGTTCTGCGAGCGTGTTGAACGGCAGCGTTGCGCCGAGTTTTTCCGACAGGGCGCGGATGATGGTCCAGTCCTCGCGGGCATCGCCAGGCGGAAACGCGGCGCGGCGGGCCATCTGCGGGCGGCCTTCGGTGTTGACCCAGGTGGCGGATTTTTCGGTGTAGGCCGCGCCGGGCAGCACGACATCGGCCCGGTGGGCACCGGCATCGCCGTGGCTGCCCTGGTAGATGACGAAACAATCGCCAAGGGCATCCATGTTGATTTCGTCGGCGTTGAGCAGATAGAGCACCTGGACATCGCCGGAGGCGGCGGCCTTGATCATCTCGCCTGTGGCAAGGCCGTTCTCACCGGGCAGCGCGCCGGCTTCAAGCGCACCGGGCTGGCTGGCGGCGTGGTGCAGGACGCTGAAACCGTTCCAATCCTCGCCGACGGCACCGCAGGCAAGCGCCAGCCTGGCGGCAGCGGACATGACACCCTTGCCGTCCGGACGGGCGATGGCGCCCTGGCCGACGATGATCAGCGGACGTTCGGCTTTCTTGAGGATCTGGAAGAACTTGCCTTTGCCGTCGGTAAGTTCAGAAAGTGATTCAGGTCCAGCGCCCAAGTGCGCGTAAGCATAGGTTAAACTGGCGTCTTCGCCGATCACGCCGATGGGCAGGCCGGTGGCCAGCCAGGCCTTGCGGATGCGGGCGTTGAGGACCGGCGCCTCAAGGCGCGGATTGCTGCCGATGAGCAGGATGGCATCGGCGTTTTCGATGCCGGCAATGGTGGCGTTGAACATATGACCGGCGCGGCCGCCGATCTGGCCGAGCACGGAGCCCGGGCCGCGGCAATCGATGTTGGGCGAGCCGATGGCGGTCATCAGTGCCTTGAGGGCATAGGCATCCTCGGTGGCCGACAGGGTGCCAACCAGAGCGGCGCATTTTTCACCGCCGGCGGCGGCGACCTTGTCGGCGATCTTGCCGAAGGCCTCGTCCCAGGTGGCGGCGCGCAGCTTGCCGTTTTCGCGGACATAGGGCTTGTCGAGGCGCTGCGATCTGAGACCGTCCCAGACGAAGCGGGTCTTGTCGGAGATCCACTCCTCGTTCACCTCTTCATTGAGGCGCGGCAGGATGCGCAACACTTCGCGGCCGCGCACGTCGACGCGGATGTTCGAGCCGACGGCGTCCATCACATCGACGGTTTCGGTCTTGGTCAGCTCCCAGGGCCGGGCCTTGAACTCATATGGCGCCGAGGTCAGCGCGCCAACCGGGCACAGGTCGATGACATTGCCCTGCAGTTCGCTCGACATGGCCTGTTCGAGATAGGTGGTGATCTCGACATCCTCGCCGCGCCCGGCCAGACCCAGTTCCTGCACGCCGCCCACTTCGGTGGTGAAGCGCACGCAGCGGGTGCACTGGATGCAGCGGGTCATCACGGTCTTGACCAGCGGGCCGATATACTTGTCCTCCACGGCGCGCTTGTTCTCACCGAAGCGGTTCTTGTCGATGCCGTAGGCCATCGCCTGGTCCTGCAGGTCGCACTCGCCGCCCTGGTCGCAGATCGGGCAGTCGAGCGGATGGTTGATCAGCAGGAACTCCATGACCCCTTCGCGGGCCTTCTTGACCACCGGCGAGTTGGTGGCGATTTCCGGCGGCTCGCCGTTCGGGCCGGGGCGCAGGTCGTTGACCGACATGGCGCACGAGGCCTGCGGCTTGGGCGCGCCTTTCACCTCGACCAGGCACATGCGGCAGTTGCCGGCGATCGACAGCCGCTCGTGATAGCAAAAACGCGGTATCTCCGCCCCCGCCATCTCGCACGCCTGGATCAGCGTGGTGCCGTTCTCGACTTCGATCTCGTTGCCGTCGACTATGACCTTTGGCATCTCGGCCTTCCCCTACTCCGCCGCTTCCATCGCCTGGCGCTCGGTGACCGCGCCGGCGGGATCGGCGTTTGCCGTGTATTGATCTATGCGCTCCTCGATTTCGTGCCGGAAGTGGGTGATCAGGCCCTGGACCGGCCAGGCGGCGGCGTCGCCGAGGGCGCAGATGGTGTGGCCTTCGATCTGCTTGGAGACATCGAGCAGCATGTCGATTTCGCGTTTTTCGGCGCGGCCCTCGACCATGCGGGTGAGGACACGCCACATCCAGCCGGTGCCCTCGCGGCACGGGGTGCACTGGCCGCAGCTTTCGTGCTTGTAGAAATAGGCCAGGCGGGCGATCGCCTTGATCATGTCGGTGGACTTGTCCATGACGATGACGGCGGCGGTGCCGAGGCCGGACTTCAGCTTCATCAGGTTGTCGAAGCACATCGGGCAGTCGATGATCTGGTCGGCCGGCACGCAGCGTACCGACGAGCCGCCGGGGATCACTGCCTTGAGGTTGTCCCAGCCGCCACGCACGCCGCCGCAGTGAGTCTCGATCAGCTCGCGGAAGGTGATGCCCATTTCCTCTTCGACATTGCACGGCCGGTTGACGTGGCCGGAGATGCAGAACAGCTTGGTGCCGGTGTTGTTTTCCAGCCCCAGACCGGCGAACCACGGCGCGCCACGGCGCAGGATGGTCGGGCCGACGGCGATGGATTCGACGTTGTTGATGGTGGTCGGCGCACCGTAAAGGCCGACGCCGGCCGGGAACGGCGGTTTCATGCGCGGCTGGCCCTTCTTGCCCTCCAGGCTCTCCAGCATGGCGGTCTCTTCGCCGCAGATATAGGCGCCGGCGCCATGGTGGACGACGACGTCGAAATCCCAGCCGTGCTTGTTGTTCTTGCCGATCAGCTTGGCCTCGTAGGCCTCGTCGACGGCGCGCTGCAGCGCCTCACGCTCGCGGATGAATTCGCCGCGCACATAGATGAAAGCCGTGTGGGCGCCCATGGCGAAACCGGCGACCAGGCAGCCCTCGACCAGCAGATGCGGGTCGTGGCGCATGATCTCGCGGTCCTTGCAGGTGCCGGGCTCGGATTCATCGGCATTGACGACGAGATAGTGCGGGCGCTCGCCGATCTCTTTCGGCATGAACGACCACTTGAGACCGGTCGGGAACCCCGCCCCGCCACGGCCGCGAAGCCCCGAGGCCTTGATCTCGTTGATGATGCCATCACGACCCATCTCGAGCAGCTTCTTGGTGCCGTCCCAGGCCCCCCGGCGCATGGCCCCGCGCAGGCCGACATCGTGGATGCCGTACAGGTTGGTGAATATGCGGTCTCTATCGTGCAGCATGGCTATCCCCTAATTCACCGGCATTTCTGCGACAACGGCCAATTCACCTGCTCCCGTCACGAGATCTACAACCAACCGAGCATCACAATCGCCACGACTCAGGTCTTCCCCCAACAACGTGACTGAATTACCAGTCATTTCCTCGACACTATTGATCCAAAAGGCAGGCCACTCATTCTGCCAACGGAGCCCATTGCAGTCGAAGGCGATTCCATTTCTGAACTCAAACATGCAAAACACGCCACTGTCCGGCGCCCAAGCGGCATGACGTGCATCAGAACTTAGCTCCATCCAACTTTGCGGGTCATCACGGTCAACAACGAAACTTCCGATAAGAAAACTCTTGCCGTCGGGTAGTTCGGTGCAAGGTGCCGCACAATTTCCTAGCACCATTGCACATGCATACCATTTGTCCCCCTTGACGGGATGGACCCGAGCCATGAAGTTGCAATTCCCCGATGGCTTTGCGCCGGGATAAAACATTACATTCTCACGTCCGGCGCCGGGCAGTTCCGGTGCAATATCAATGTAAGTGCCGTGTTTCGATACCGGTGTCACTTGTGGTTCTCCGGTTTAGCGCCCTTGGCCAAAACCTTGGCTTGTCTGATCCACTCGTCGCGCTCGATGCGGCCTTTGAAGGACAGTTGATCGTCGACGATGGCGACGTCGGACTTGCGCCAGGCGGCGATCTGGGAGAAATGCCAGAAGCCGAGGCCGTTGAGTGTCTGCTCCAGTTTCGGACCGACGCCGGAGATCAGCTTGAGGTCATCCGCCTGGCCGCGCGGCTTGGTCAGGCGCTCCGGGCCGACCGGCTTGGCGGGCGCGGCCTTTTTGGCTGGCGCAGGCTTCCTGGCCGGCGCTGGTGTTTTCGGCGCTGCGGCCTTCTTCGGTGCGGCAGCTTTCTTGGCCGGGGACGGTTTTGCGGCGCCGGTCACCTTCTTCACGGCACTTGCGGCCTTGCGGGCAGCGGCCTTGACGCGGCCTTCATAGAGTTCCGGGTCGGTCAGGCTGGTCAGATCACCGATCGGGGCGGAGTGCTGGCGGCCGTTATAGGGGCCGGTCTTGGGCGTTTCGCCATTGGCAAAGCCGTCGATGATGTGCTCCAGATCCTCCGGCGTCAGGTCTTCGTAGACATCCTTGTAGACCTGGACCATCGGCGCGTTTGTGCAGGCGCCGAGACATTCGACCTCTTCCCACGACAGATCGCCATTTTCGGAGAGTTGGTGCGGGTTCCGGGCGATCTTCTTCTTGCACACCTTGATCAGGTCTTCGGCACCGCGCAGCATGCACGGGGTGGTGCCGCAAACCTGAACATGGGCCTTCTTTCCGACCGGTGAGAGTTGGAACATGGTGTAGAAGGTCGCCACCTCGTAGACGCGGATGTAGGACATGTCCAGCATCTCGGCGACGGTGCGGATGGCGGCTTCCGAGGTCCAGCCCTCATTCTGCTCCTGGGCACGCCACAGCACCGGGATGACGGCGGAGGCCTGTTTGCCCTTGGGATATTTGCTGATCGTCTCTTTCGCCCACTTCAGGTTCGCCTGGGTGAACTTGAAGCCCTCGGGCTGGACGGGATCTAAACGGCGTACACTCACCGGTCCACCTCATCACCATTGCTCCCTCCCCCAGAAAGGGGGAGGGTTGGGGTGGGGGTTGACCCACCATTTCCACTTGCTTGCACTTCGCTGTGGATCGTCTTGAGGACGCCTGCGAAGTTCTCATTCACTTCGTTGTTCCAAAAACGCAGCACCTTGATGCCACGACTTTCCAGTACCGCGGTGCGCCGGGCGTCGCGGCGGGCTTGTCCGTCAAACCCATGCTGCCCGCCGTTTAACTCAATCGCCAGTTTCACTGACGGACAATAGAAGTCGAGAACGTAATTCCCGACAGGATGCTGGCGGCGGAACGATACACCGGCCATCTGTTTGCCGCGCAACGCAGACCATAGTTTGCGCTCAACTTCTGTCATGTCGCGGCGCAGGGTTTGAGCGCGTTTCGTCTTGGCCTGCGTGCGGTCGAACCGGCGGTCAATCCCCACCCGGGCCTGCGGCCCGACCTCCCCTTTTCTAGGGGAGGTCATGTTGGATGGCGCCATCATCACCGGTCCACCTCACCAAACACGATATCGAGAGAGCCCAGCACGGCTGATACATCGGCCAGCATGTGGCCGCGGCAGATGAAATCCATGGCTTGCAGGTGGGCGAAGCCGGGGGCGCGGATTTTGCAGCGGTAAGGTTTGTTGGTGCCGTCGGAGACGACATAGACGCCGAACTCGCCCTTGGGGGCCTCGACGGCGGCATAGACCTCGCCGGCCGGCACCTTGTAGCCCTCGGTGTAAAGCTTGAAGTGATGGATCAGCGCTTCCATCGACTGTTTCATTTCGCCGCGCTTGGGCGGCACCACCTTGCCGTCGGTCGAGGAGATCGGCCCCTGCCCTTCGGCTGAGTTGAGCATCTCGATGCACTGCTGCATGATCCTGATCGACTGGCGCATTTCTTCCATGCGGATCAGGTAGCGATCGTAGCAGTCGCCGTTCTTGCCAATGGGGATGTCGAACTCCAGCTCGTCGTAGCACTCATAGGGCTGGGCCTTGCGCAGATCCCACGCAGCGCCCGAACCGCGCACCATGACGCCGGAAAATCCCCAGGCAAAGCAGTCCTCAAGCGACACCACGCCGATATCGACATTTCTCTGCTTGAAGATGCGGTTGCCGGTCAACAGGCCCTCGATGTCGTCGAGGCGTTTCAGATGGCGCGGGCAGAAGGCGGCGATATCGTCGATAAGCTGCTGCGGCAGGTCCTGATGCACGCCGCCGGGACGGACGTAGGCCGCATGCATGCGGGCACCACAGGCGCGCTCGTAGAATACCATGAGCTGCTCGCGGTCCTCGAAGCCCCACAGCGGCGGCGTGAGCGCACCGACGTCCATGGCCTGGGTGGTGACGTTGAGCAGATGCGACAGCAGGCGGCCGATCTCGGAATAGAGCACACGAATGAGCTGTCCACGCTTGGGCACGGTGATGCCGAGCAGCCGCTCGACGGCGAGCGCGAAGGCATGTTCCTGGTTCATCGGCGCGACATAGTCGAGCCGGTCGAAATACGGCACCGCCTGCAGGTACGTCTTGGCCTCGATCAGCTTTTCGGTGCCGCGATGCAGCAGGCCGATGTGCGGGTCGACACGTTCGACCACCTCGCCGTCCAGCTCCAGCACCAGACGCAGCACGCCGTGGGCGGCCGGATGCTGTGGCCCGAAATTGATGTTGAAATTACGGACTTCAGCTTCTGCCATCAGTTCGCTCCGCTCACGGGGGCAATGGGCAATGGGCAATGGGCAATCGTATAAAATTGTGCGATCATGGCTTACCTCACCTGCAGGCGCCGGATGAGAGCGCGAAGCATTCGTCCGATACCGTCGCAATCTGCAAGCTGCTGGCCCACATCGTCGATCAATCCCACCCGATCGGAAATCTCGAGAAGTGTTTCCAGCTCTTTCAACGATCCCTGCGCGTTCTTGAGAAACTGAATGTAGGACCCTGTCGAATCGCGCCCGTATCCCTCAGCAATGTTGGCAGCAATCGACACACCGGCGCGGCGGATTTGACTTGTCATGCCAAAGCGCTCGGCATCGGGAAAAACTCTCGTCAGTGCATAGCAATCCTCAGCCAGTGTCATCGCAGCCTGCCAAACACGAAGGTCGCGATGCGACTCGATCTCGGTGCCGGCGACAACGCTCGGCCACCCCTTTTCCTTCACCATTGCCGATTGCCCATTGCCCATTGCCTACCCCGCCTTCTCATCGCCCGGGATCACGTAGTCAGTCCCCTCCCACGGGCTCAAGTAATCGAAGTTGCGGAATTCCTGGACCAGCTTGACCGGTTCGTAGACCACCCGCTTGGCCTCGTCGTCGTAGCGGACCTCGACATGGCCGGTCATCGGGAAGTCCTTGCGCAAGGGGTGACCGGAGAAACCGTAGTCGGTCAGGATGCGGCGCAGGTCCGGGTGGCCGGAAAAGCGGATGCCATACAGATCGAATGCTTCGCGCTCGAACCAGTTGGCAGCCGGAAACACGCCGATCACACTGGGCACCACGCCGTCTTCGCCGGTCTGGACCTTCACCCTGATACGCAGATTGTTGTATGGGCTGAGCAGATGGTAGACGACGTCGAAACGGTTCTCGCGCTCGGGATAGTCGGCACCGCAGATGTCGATGAAACAGCAGAACCGGCAGGTCGGATCGTCACGCAGGAAACGCAGCACCTTGATGATATCGCCGCCGCTGGCAACGAGCGTCAGTTCACCGAACGCCACCGTGCTGGACAGGACCGCGCCTTCCAGTTCACCAGCGATGTGCTCGGCGAGTTCTTCAAGGGTTTCATCCATGGACCTATGCGTCCTTAGCGCTCAATCGTTCCGGTGCGGCGGATTTTCTTTTGCAGTTGCATGATGCCGTAGACCAGCGCCTCGGCGGTCGGCGGGCAGCCGGGGATGTAGATGTCGACCGGCACGATGCGGTCGCAGCCGCGCACCACGGAATAGGAGTAATGGTAGTAGCCGCCGCCATTGGCGCACGAGCCCATCGACATGACATAGCGCGGCTCGGGCATCTGGTCGTAGACCTTGCGCAGCGCCGGCGCCATCTTGTTGGTCAGCGTGCCGGCGACGATCATCACGTCGGACTGGCGAGGGCTGGCCCGCGGGGCAAAACCGAAGCGCTCGACATCGTAGCGCGGCATCGAGGCCTGCATCATTTCAACGGCGCAGCAGGCCAGCCCGAAGGTCATCCACATCAGCGAGCCGGTGCGGGCCCAGTTGATCAGGTCGTCGCTGGAGGTGACGAGAAAACCCTTGTCGGCCAACTCGTTGTTGATCTCGCCGTAGAACTGCTGCTGGCCGGCGGTCAGCGCCGTGCCCGATGCGCCATGGCCGGCGTCGGTCAATCCCATTCCAGAGCCCCTTTGCGCCACTCGTAGATGAAGCCGATGGTGAGAATGCCGAGGAAGATCATCATCGACCAGAAGCCGAACACACCGCCCTCTTTCAGAGTGATCGCCCAGGGAAACAGAAACGCCACTTCAAGATCGAAGATGATGAACAGGATGGCGACCAGATAGAACCGCACATCGAACTTCATGCGGGCATCGTCGAAGGCGTCGAATCCGCATTCGTAGGCCGACAGTTTCTCCGCATCCGGGTTGTTCACCGCAACGATGAACGGCGCCACCATCAGCGCCAGGGCAATCACCGCCGCGATCCCCATGAAGATGACGATCGGCAGGTAGTCCATCAGCAATTCTTGCATGTTGCCACCCTCTCAAATCCTGCAGGCCGCCGCCCCCGAAGGGCCTGTTCAGACTCTCGCCCCCGGTCGTAGCGCACTGCACAATTGTTCGCAAGGCTTTGCGGACGGTGCGGGCGAGATTTCCGCACTAGAGCGCTGTCAGAGCGTCTGGAACCGTTCCATTTAACCCTGTCTTTACGCCCCGTGCTGTAGGTTTTCCCGAAGACCTCAATCTAGCTAGAAAACGCAACAATGGCACACGCGCTCGAAAACACGTCTGAACAAGCCAGCTCGCCCTCGAATGGCGGCGGTTTAATCCTGTTTGGCCGTTTCATGTTGCCGGACATGACCGAGCATCCCTGCCAGGTCGCAAAGCTGTCGTTGAGCAAGGCGGTTCTGCTGTCCGACCTCGACGTGCCCGCCGGCGTTCAGGTTGTCGCCTACATCGAGGATGTCGGCAGGATCGAGGGCAAGATCACCGCGCACATTCCCGGCGGTTTCGAAATCGGCTTTGAATTAAATGACGCCCGCCGCGAGCGCTTTAAACAGCGCCTGGTTGCCCTGCGGGACATGTCCAGCGGCAGCTCCGTGAACAATCGCCGCCATCCGCGGTTCGAACCTGCCGACACAAAATCTCAACTCGCCCTGCCCGATGGCCGCGTCTATGCCTGCGAGGTGCAGGACATTTCCCTGTCGGGCGCCGCGATCACCACCGATATCCTGCCGTCCCTCGGGACAACGGTGATGCTCGGTAAGATGTCCGGCCGGGTTGTCCGCTATCTGCCGAACGGCCTGGCGATCGAGTTCACAAAGCAACTGGATCAGCAGACCCTGCACGCCCAGATCCGATAAGTCCCTGACCAGGACTTGTGGTAACGGCCGGTCTTTCGCCGGCAATCATCCCAATTGATCCCACGCCTTCGTCCTCATCGGACATCGCCGGCGCGCAGCGGGCTGGAAAGTGCGGCTGCTGGGTCTGACTCATGGCCTGGCGAAAAACCGGCGTCATCTCAACGCATCACACACGCCAAAAAAGCCCAAAACGCCTATGCCGCCGGCATTACCAGTTGTTCATGATTAACGGATTTTCCGTCGTTTACCGACAGTTCGACCGGTTCACTTATCTGAATCGCAAATTCTCCCCCGTATGGTGCCTGCAACGAAACAAAGAGTTCGGGGCGTCGATATGGGTAGAGTTGGAGGACTGAAGGGAGCAGCGATTGCCTTTGCGGCAATTTGCCTGTCCGCACCCGCAGCAACGGCCTACGACACCGTCGCCAAGACCGTCAATTACCACAACGGCCCGGTCTTCACCCCGGTTTATGGCAACACTTCACCGCCGATCGGGTATGTCGACTATTGCGCCCGCCACAGCGAGGAATGCCGCGTACTGGGCAACGCCAGCGTCACATCCGTCATCCTGACGGCACAGCGTTGGCAGCAGCTCATCGACGTCAATGCCTATGTCAACGCCAAGATCGCCCCGGTCAGCGACCTTGAGCAATATGCCGCGCCCGAGCACTGGACAATGCCCGAGCATGCCGGCGACTGCGAAGACTACGTATTGCTGAAGAAGCGCTACCTGGAAGGCTTGGGCTTTGCGCCTGAAACCATGCTGATCACCGTCGTGCTCGACGAAACCGGACTTGGCCATGCGGTGCTGACCGTGAAGACCGACGCCGGCGACTTCATTCTCGACAACCGGCGCGACGAGGTCCGCCGCTGGAGCGAGACCCGTTATCAGTTCCTCAAGCGTCAGTCCCAGGCCAATCCGAATGTCTGGGTTTCGCTGACCACGAAACAGAGCCGCCGCGGCCAGTTTGTCTCTGGAGGCAACTGACGAGCGGCGAAATGACACAATAGAGTTTACTGGCCCGGTCGGCGTCCCCCTCCCCATCCCCACCAGACCGGGTCACGGGCCGATCTTGATCCCACCCAAGATCGGCCCACCCCTTTTTTGGCTAGAGATTTTTTGCCAATGCCGCTGGCATCAATCGATGCTCTCAAGTCCGTCGATGTAGATCTTCTGCTTTCTGACATAGATATCGGCCGCTCCCGCCAGCGCGGCGGACTGCTCTTTGCTCAGCGTCTTCACCACCTTGCCCGGCATGCCCACAACCAGCGACCGCGGCGGAATTTGCTTGCCCTCGGGCACCAGCGCATTGGCGCCGACAATACTGCCGGCCCCGATCACCGCGCCGTTCAGTACGGTCGCCCCCATGCCGATCAACGCGCCATCCTCGATGGTGCAGCCATGCAGCGTGGCGCTGTGCCCGACGGTGACACCGCGACCGATGGTCAGCGGGAAGCCCATGTCCGTGTGCAGCACGCAGCAGTCCTGAATGTTGCTCTGATGACCGATGTGAATGAGTTCGTTGTCGCCGCGCAGAACGGCCCCGAACCACACGCTGGCCTCTTCCTCCAGCCTGACCCGGCCAATGACACTGGCATCGGGCGCAATCCAATAGGCACCGTCGGCCGGCAATTGCGGGCGCTCGCCCTTCAGCCCATAGATCGCCATAGGCTTTCCTTTTTTCAAATCCAACAATGATCGGAAAGGCAAACTAGCCGACGAGCCCGAGGCTCACAAGCACCACGACCCCGTGCACGAAACACAGGGCGACGGCCATCGCCAGGCACGGCAGCGCCACGAAACCCCTGCCCCGTTGCTGCAGCGCCGACAGGCCGACCTCGGCCAGCAGCACCGGCGCGCAGGCTGCCACGCACACCCCGCGCAAAGGCGCCAGAACGCCCGGCTGCAACAGCAGCGACAGCTTCGGAGAGTGGCCACTGACAAGCGTCCAAAGGGCGCGTACAACCCCGGCGCTGACAAAGCCGCACAGGCAGATCACGATGAACTGGTACAACGTCATGGCTCAGGGCGCGCCTTTTCTTGAACGGCCCATTTCGGGACCGCTGGCTCTGCAATGACATCCACGGAGCAATCGCTGTGCCAGTTGCCGGCTAGAGCACTTTCCGATCATATGGGATCACTTGATGGAGCCAAATTCGCTCATATGGCAGGCGCGGTGCGCGGGCGCGATGCGGTGCATCGGGCAAGCGCCGTGGGCGCACCAGATGGGCGAATTTGGCCCACCGAAGGCCGGGTTTCCGCGCCTCCAGCCTGTCCCCGCGAAGGCGGGGATCGTTATGCTTCGCTTATGGCCAACCAGGCCATGGCGCAAAGCATGCCTAGCCAGCAGACGCGGAAACCCGGTCAAGTGATCCCATATGATCGGAAAGTGCTTGTCTTATGATTTTGCCATCGTTCAGTGCAAGAAGGAACCGCTGCTGGCGAGACGACACTCGCCGGGCAGCGGCAGGGGACGGATCGCGAATGTGCTGGCCGTTTGACGGGCCGGGCTAGAGTGTGATCACCCCTGTCTTTTCCCTGCGGCCTGAACGGATACCCGGGACTTGCGGCCCGGATGACAAGCATAGGACACGGAAAAGATGACCCATACTATCATCGGTATCGATATCTCGAAAGACCATCTCGACGTTCACCGCCTGCCTGATGGGACCAGCATCAGGTTCGCCAACTCGAAACAGGGCCACAGGTCACTGATCGAATGGATGCGGGCCGGTAAGGTCGAACGCGTTGTGTTTGAACCGACAGGTGCTTATCACCGTAATCTGGAGCGTTGCCTGGTTGAGGCCGGCATCAGCCATGCCAAGGTCAACCCCCGTCGAGCCCGCCGGTTCGCCGAGGCCGCCGGCACCCTGGTCAAGACCGACAAGGTCGACGCTATGATGCTGGCCCGGTTCGGGGCCGTGCTCGAGCCGCAGGCAACCGTGACCCGCAGCCAGACCATTGAAGCTCTCGGCGAACTGGTTGCGGCCCGGCGTGCCCTGGTCAAGGACAGGACCGCAGCCAAGAACCGCCGCCACAATCTCTCATCAGCCTTGCTCAAAACACAGGCAAGACGGCGCCTGAAACAGATCGAGGCCGACATCAAGGCCATCGATGGCGAATGCCGCAGGCGCGTCGAAGCAGATCAGGCTCTGCAGGCCCGGCTTGCCATCCTGTTGTCCATTCCCGGCATCGGTGAAGTCACCGCCATGACCATGCTGGCTGAAATGCCGGAGCTTGGAACCATGCACAAACGACAGGCCGCCTCACTGGCAGGCCTGGCACCCGTCACACGTCAGTCGGGCAAATGGTGCGGCAACAGCTTCATCCAGGGCGGCAGACAACATGTCCGCCAGGCGCTCTACATGCCGGCATTGGTCGCCGTGCGCTTCAATCATCAACTCAAAACCAAATACCAGGCTCTCATCGACGCCGGAAAACCCTGCAAAGTCGCAATCACCGCAATCATGCGAAAGCTCATCACAATCGCCAACGCCCTAATCCGCGACAACCGAAATTGGACCGAAGCCAACTCTTGACCAACACGGATACTCTAGGGTCTGTGGGGAATCAGGATTCCCAAATCAGTTGATTTGTGATTCAGACTTCCTTTTGAGGAGGTTTTGATGATCCGGACAGTATTGACTGACACTCAATGGGCCAAGATCGAGCCGCACTGCTTGGGCAAGAAGTCTGACCCTGGGCGCAGCGGGACCAACAACCGTCTTTTTCTCGAAGCGGTGCTGTGGAAGGCGCGTACAAGCAGCCCGTGGCGTGACTTGCCAGAAGCCTTTGGTAACTGGAGTACGGTATTTCGCCGGTTTCGCGACTGGTCTGCAGCCGGCGTCTTTGAACGCATATTCGAGGCGGTCTCAGACGACCCCGACATGGAATATGTCATGATCGATGCAACGATAGTCCCGGTTCATCGTCATGGACATGGCGCTAAAGGGGGACTCAAAGCCAGGCGATAGGCAAATCGAAAGGTGGCTGGACGACAAAGATCCTCGCCTTGACAGATGCTTTGGGTAATCTCGTGCGCTTCGGTCTGCTGCCAGGAAACCGATATGATACCATCGGTGTTGCACCGCTCATTCACGGCCTTAACTTTGATGCTGTGTTGGCAGACAAGGCCTTCGACAGCAATTGGATCATTGAAGAGCTGGATGAGCGCGGAGCGGTGATCTGCATCTCGCAACGGCCGCAGCGAAAGCACCCATTGCAGATCGATCTGGAAATCTACAAGTGGCGCCACCTGATCGAAAACTTCTTCTGCAAACTCAAGGAATTCAAGGGCATCGCTATGAGGTCTGAAAAAACGGACACACACTACACATCGATGATCTATGCCTGTGCTGCCGTCATAAACTCAAGATGAATCCCCACAAGCCCTAGGCGGTTCGATGCTGTCGCACTACGGTTTGTTTTGGTTTATGCTCGCCCGCGCAGTACCAGTGCAGGTCCGGATGCAGCCAAAGACGCATTGGTGACAGGATCAGGGGCAGGTTGGCATGGCCAAAGTACCGGATTGGTATCAATCGCGGAACCGCAAGGTGCGTGAGCGCTCGCTGACCGCACTGTTCGGCATTGTGCTGGCGATATTCGTCGGCCTGTCCGGCATCGTGTTTGCCTACTACTTCCTGCCCGACTCAGCCGGTCTTTCGGTGCTTGATGAACGCAACAGCGATCCTGACCGGCTGGTGTTCATCGAATTCGAGGACAGCGAGATCGTCGTACCGGCCAACCTGATTTCCCGGATCAAGTCGCGGACCCTGCGCGGCGTGCAGCAGATCGATCTTCAGTTCGCATGGCCCTACGCGCCCGGTGCCCCGGCGGTCAAACCGGAAGACATCAAGGACTATTCGAACTATGTCCTGGTCAGCATTATCAGGCGGCCTGAGGGTTTCAGCGACCAGGAAAGGTTCGACAAGATTTACAAGACCTACTTTGCCGGCTCACCGCGCCCCTCCGTCAGCAACCTGTGGCACTACGCCTTCCTGCCGCAATCGCCTTATGCCAGCATCGATCTCTATCTAGGCCAGCTGCAAAAGGACTCCGTGTTCATAACCTGCGCCAAGGAGGCCTCAAGCCTCGGCCCGCGCCTGTGCGAACGCCTGATCTCCGTCAACGACCGGCTCACCCTTCGCTACCGCTTTGCCTTCGAACACCTGCGCGACTGGCACCGCATCGAAGCGACGATCGGCCAGATCATCAACCAGGTCTTTCACTTCAAGGCAAACGGCACAGCCGGCAGCGACAGCTAGGCACAGGCCGCCGGCATCAGTCCTCCAGATCGAAGTCGAGGATGGCCATCTGGAACGAATAGGACAGATCGTCGGGGTCCTCATCGTCGCGGAACACCACGCCGATAAACTCATCGCCGATATAGACTTCCGCCGAATCGTCCTTCTGCGGACGCTTGCGCACCGATAGGGCGCTGTTTTCGAACTTGGTGCGGAAGAAATTCGTCAGCTTTCGGATTTCGTCTGGCGACATGGGTTTTCGGTCCCCTGCATGAAATTTGGCCGGCCACCGGTCGGCGGCGCGTCGTGGCATCGTCTAACGCGAGAACGCCGGCCCGCACAAGGCCTGTCGGGCAACAATCCGCAAATGGCCGGTCCGCGAAGCTGCAAAACCCCGAAGGAGGTTTTTGAGGGCTGTGCCGTTTCAAAACGTACTCTCAGCACTCCGGCGGTTCGACCGTGTCGAAGGTCTGATCCATCGACGTGGCCGGCTCGGCGCATCCGGCATAGCCAACGACCTTGGCCGGCACTCCGGCGACGGTGCGGTTCGGCGGCACATCGTGCAGCACCACGGAACCGGAGGCGACACGCGAGCACTCGCCGATGCGGATATTGCCGAGCACCTTGGCGCCGGCGCCGAGCAGCACGCCGCTGCCGATCTTGGGATGGCGGTCGCCATGTTCCTTGCCGGTTCCACCGAGCGTGACGGCATGCAGCATGGAGACGTTGTCGCCGACCACTGCCGTCTCGCCGATGACGATGGAATGGGCGTGGTCGATCATGATCCCCTGGCCGATCCTGGCCGCGGGGTGGATATCGACGCCGAACACCATGGACGAGCGGCTCTGCAGGTAGTAGGCGAAATCGTGCCGGCCCATGTTGTACAGCTGATGCGCCAGCCGGTAGGTCTGCACCGCCTGGAAACCCTTGAAATACAGGAACGGGTCGATGTAGCGGTCACAGGCCGGGTCGCGGTCGAACACCGCCAGCACATCGGCGCGGATCGCCTCACCGATCTCCGGGTTGGCTTCGATCGCGTTGTCAAAGGCCTGAACGATCAGTTCCGCACCGATATCGGCGTTGCCCAGTCGCTGTGCCAGCCGGTGGCTGAGAGCGCATTCCAGCCGGTCGTGATTGAGAATGGAACTGAAAATCAGCCCGCCGAGACTCGGATCCGAGCGAATAACATCTTGGGCTTCCTGACGGATTCGGTACCAAACCGGATCAACCGCTTCGAGTTTGGCCGGGGAGCCTTGTGTTGCAGTTACGACATTCTGGACCATGTTGTCCTCCAAGCTACCGTGCGGCCATCATACATGAATTCACCTGCACATGTGGAGATCATTGCCGCGAATGTTAAGAGCCTGAGGTGGAGATCACGCGTCAGTACTGACTCGAACTGTCAGCAGCGGGTGGCAACTAACTGTATCAACTCAGCTCTTCGCGTTCAGGTGCTCAAGGAACGTCCGCACTGCGGTGACGAACACATCGTTCCGGTCGCCGGCCACCATGTGCCGAGCATCGGAGACGTCGGCCAACTCGGCATGCGGCACCAGCGCCTTGAAGCGCGCGGCTTCTTCATCGCCGACGAGTTCGCTCTCGCGGCCGCGCACCAGCAGGACCGGCAAGGCAATGCGGCGTGCCACCTCCGACAGCACCTCGCGCACCTGGCCGGTATGCTCACTGGCGTCATTGCGTGACTCGAGAAAGCGCGGGTCCCAATGCCATCGGAAACGGCCATCGTCGCCGAGCCGCAGGTTCTTTGCCAGGCCGCTGGTGTCGCGCGGCTTGGGCCGGTGCGGCAGATAGTGTGCGATCACCTCGGCCGCCTCTTCCAGGCTGGCAAAGCCGTGTTCGGCATTGGCCGCCATGAAACCCAGGATCTTCTCGACGCCATCCTGCTTCATGTCCGGCGTGACATCGACCAGCACCAGGGCGCGGAACTGATCCGGTGCCAGCTCACCGACCGCGATCATGCCGGCAAGACCACCGAGCGATGCCCCCACGACCACCGGTTTCTCGCCATAGTCCGCTTCGATCCGGTCGGCAACGCACACCAGATCGCGGGCAAAGGCCGGCATGGAATAATCACCTTCGGCATCCCACGCGCTGCCGCCATGGCCGCGCTGGTCGATCGACACGACATGCCAGCCGTCCGCCGCCAGCGCCTGGCCCGCCCCGGCCCAGCTGTGCCGCGTCTGCCCGCCGCCATGCAGCAACAGGGCCACGCCGCAGGCGTCTCCACGCGGTTCGAAGATGTCGGCGGTCAACGCGTTGCCGTCGGCACCGGTGAAGGTACGCTGTGCCGTTTCGCTTGAGATAACGCCGACGTCCATGTCGCAATTGGATCATGGACCTACGGGATGTCAAGATAACCCAAAGGCAAGGATCAGCCGGCGAGAAACTCCACCGCAGCGGCCTTGAACTGTTTGTCGCCGACCGCCTTCATGTGGTCCTTGCCCGGCAGCGACAGCCCGCGCGCATCAGGTATCATCTCGACCATCGGTTCGACCGGTCCGGCGATTTCATCGGCATCGCCGGCCACCACCAGCGCCGGACAGGCAATCCGCGCCAGGGCGTCCGGCGGCACCTCTGGCCGGCCGGCCCGCATGCACGCGGCAAGCGCCCTGAGGTCGCTGCGGGTCTGCTCGCCGAACAGCCTGAAGGCGCGGGCGATCGGGTCGGTGACATCTTCCTGACGCGCCGCCTCCAGCCCATCGGCGATCAGCCCGGCGTGCAGCACGCCCCTGGTCATGTTGGCGGCCATGCCACCGAGGACCGCCCGGCGCACCCGCGACGGGTGATGAATGGCCAGCAGCGCCGTGATGCGGGCTCCCATGGAATAGCCGATCACGTCACAGGTCGTGATCTCAAGATGATCGAGCAGCCGGCGGGCATCTTCGGCCATCTCGGCGGTGTAGTATCGCGCCGGGTCGTAGAGCTTTTCGCTCTCGCCATGCCCCCGGTTGTCGAACACGATGACCCTGCGGTCGGCATCGATCAGCCGTTTGACCCATCCCGTGGCCGCCCAGTTGACCCGGCCGTTGGAGGCAAAGCCGTGCACCAGCAGCACCGGCGCCCCGTTTCCCAACACGTCATAGGCAATCCGTACGCCGGCTGAATCGAAGAAGTTCAAGATTGTCCCCCTGCCCTGATAGCCTGAGCGAAAAGCCGGCCAGACCCTTTGCCGACCGCGCAAGATATGCTATCGCCGCGCATGGACGAACAGTCAACCACCAGGCGCAAGCGGGGACACAGATCATGGCGGCCACGACCACTCCGAAATTCCACAATGACGCCGGCGTGGCGATCATCGAGATTGGCGCCAGGGAGTTCGAATGCATCGGCGCCTCACCGCCCTTCGACCACCCGCACGTGTTTCTCGACATGGGCGACGAAGACGAAATGGTCTGCCCGTATTGCTCGACGCTCTATCGTCACAAGGACGATCTGACGGCGGGCGAGGCCAACCCGGCAGATGCCGTCTACACCGGTACCGGTAGGGGCTGACCTGCGGCCGCGATGAGCGCCCCTGCCCCGACCTACATCTTCAAGGCCAGCGACAAGCCGAGCCTGCCGCTGCATCAGGTGCCGCTGATCAGGGCAACGGACGAAACCGTCAAAGGCTACGGCCAGCTGGTCGACGACCCGGAGTTCGCAATCGAGATCGCCACCTGGCCGGCCCAGGGCTGGCGCCAGGTCGACGAAGGCACCGGAAACGAGGGCGGCCACACCGAGGGTATTTTTCACGGCAACTGGACAGGCGATGTGCTGATGGGCCGCAACGAGGCGGTCGACGGCCACTACGTGCTGGGCTGGAGCTGCGATCCGCAAAGCGCCAGTGCCGAGACCGCAACCTGCCCGCGCGACCAGGTGCTGTTGTGGCACATGAATTACCATCCGGATGGCGGCCAACTGTTCTTTCCGCTCGACAGCAAGCCGTTTGTCGTGCCGGCGGCCCTGCCCGGCGACGACCTGAGGCCGGAGAAGGTCGTTGCCTTCTGGTGCGATGGGTCGCGCGGTCTCTATATCCATCCGAACATCTGGCATGAGGGCATCTTCCCGGTCGAGGACGAACAGCGCTTTCTCGACCGCCAGGGCAAGGTGCATGCCCGGGTGAGCTGCGATATCGGCGCCGAATTCGGCGTTTACCTGTCGGTGCCGTTGCGCATTTCCGCGCTTTGATGTTGGTTAAAAAATGGAGCGGCGGTGTTCCCCCTCCGGTAACACCGCCGCTCCTTAACTGGCCTTCGAAACCATGTTTCCTGGCGCCACGGTCCCACATCCGCCACGCCGGCAAGGCCAGCCCCCCAAGCGTTCTGCGAGCTTGAGTTGGTTTCCAGGTGCTGTCCTGTCGTCCAAGCCGCTAACTGGGATGGATAATGCCATCGCGGCGCGGTAATTAAAATTTGAATCAAATTTTCTGGTGAATGAAGGGTAAATGGTTTGGGGGACATTCCGCTCGCATCCGGCAGCCTGAGCGCCAATGAGGCGCGGCGCATCGCACTGGCGGCCCAGGGCATGGCGTCTGCGGCCCAGCCCGGCTCGCTCGCCACCTGGCCGCGCATTTCGAAGGTGATCGACAAGCTGCACCTGATCCAGATCGACAGCGTCAATGTCGTGGCCCGCTCGCACTATCTGCCGGTGCTGGCCCGCACCGGCCCCTACAAGGCCGGCATTCTCGACGAGCGGGCGTTTTCGCGACGCAAGCGAGCGCTGTTCGAGTACTGGGCGCATGAGGCAAGTCTGCTGCCGATGCGGCTCTATCCCCTGATGCGCTGGCGCATGGACCAGGCCCGCAGCGGCGGCGGCATCTACAAGGGCACCTGGAAATTCGCCCGCGAGAACCGGGCTTACATCGACGAGGTGCGCCGCATCGTTGCCGCCGAGGGCCCGGTACGCGCCGGCGACCTGCCCGATGCCGGACCGGGCGAAGCCGGCTGGTGGGCGTGGAGCAATCCCAAGACCGCACTGGAGTACCTGTTCGCCACCGGTGAAGTCACCGCCGCCGAACGCAAAGGCAATTTCGAGCGGCTCTATGACCTGCCCGAACGGGTGATCGACGCCGATGCGCTGAACGCCCCTGCCCCGGACAAGGCGGATGCCATCCGCGAGCTGCTGCGCCTGTCGGCCGAGGCATTGGGCGTCGCCACCGAGCGCGACCTGCGCGACTACTTCCGCCTGCCGGTCGCCGAGACGAAACAGGCGCTCGCCGAACTGATCGAGGACGGCAGTGTGAGCGGGGTGGCTGTCGAAGGCTGGGACAAGCCCGCCTACCTCGCCCGCGATGCGGAACTGCCGGCCCGGGCCACCCGCTCAGCGCTGCTGTCGCCGTTCGATCCGCTGGTGTGGAACCGCGAGCGGGCACAACGTGTGTTCGGCTTCAGCTACCGCATCGAGATCTACACGCCCGCCGAGCAACGCGTCTACGGCTACTACGTGCTGCCGTTCCTGATGAAGGGCCGTATGGCCGGCCGCGTGTGCCTGAAGTCCGACCGCCAGGCCGGCATCCTGCGCGTCAACGCCGCTCACATCGAGCCCGGCCACGATCCGCACGCCACCGCCGCGGAGCTTGCAGCCCAACTGACCGGTCTGGGCGCATGGCTCGGACTTGCCGGCGTGGAAACGGTCCACCAGGGCAATCTGGCAGACCTGCTGGCCGGCGCCCTGACCGACGGGCGGTAACCGAACTCTGGCACAGCCCCGGCGGCTGCGCGGATTGCCAGCAAACGCGGCGACGCGATAGCATCGCATTTGGCAAGCAGTCTGGAGGAACATGCAATGGCTGAAAACATCGATCTGGGCGCCCTGTTCGGCGCGCCCGATGATGTAACGACCTTTTTGGGACTGGAGGCCTGTGCATCACTGGAGGAACTGGCCGCTCCGGTGGCGCTGATCGGCGCACCCTGCGCGACACCCTACGGGTCCGTGGGCGCTTACTGCCGCAACGCGCCGCAGGTCCTGCGCCAGGCAGCCGCGACACTGGCCGCCAACATCGACCGGCACAATTTCGATCTCGGCGGGCCGGTGTTTCCGGTCGACACGCAACGTGCGGTAGATTGCGGCGACCTGCCCTATGACGAAAACGACGCCCCCGGCAACCGCGCGACGATCCGCAAGGCGATCGGCAAAATCGTGGCGGCAAACGCCGTGCCGGTCGTCATCGGCGGCGATGACTCAATCCCCATCCCCATGCTTCAAGCCCTGGCCGGCAGCGGGCCCTACACCATCCTGCAGATCGATGCGCATATCGATTGGCGGCAGTCTCACATGGGCGAGGACATGGGGCTGTCCTCGACCATGCGCCGGGCCTCGGAGATGGACCATATCGAAGCCATCGTGCAGGTCGGCGCGCGCGGGCTGGGGTCCGGCCACACCCGGGACTATCACGCTGCCCTTCACTGGGGCGCTCAGTTCGTCACCGCCTACGATCTGCACGTCGATGGCCCGTCGAGCGCCCTGGCGCGCATTCCGTACGGCGCGGAGATTATCGTTTGCCTTGACGTCGATGCACTGGACCCTGCGATCGTGCCGGGCGTGATCGGGCGCACGCCGGGCGGGCTGAGCTATTTTCAGGTGCTTGACCTGCTCAAAGGTGCCGCCGCCAGGGGACGCATCGCCGCTGTCGATTTCGTCGAGTACATGCCTGAAGCCGATGTCGACAACATTGGCGCGCTGACCGTCTCACGGTTGATCATTGCCACCCTCGGCCTCCTCGCCCGCCAGGCCGACAGGTGACTGAACGCACATACTTGTGTGAGCGGATGTGAAACTGTGCACGGTAGGTGAAGTCCCGCGCACGAGGTACGACCATGTTCTGGGAAGATATCGAACCTGTCATGACGGATCGGCTGGAGGCTGCGATTGCCCAGGCATACCGGGTGTTCAGTCCCTACCGGCGGACCGGCCTGATCGCTCATTGCGATTGCCCGGTGTGCATGACCCATGAAACGGCGCGCGAACTGTCAACCCTGCCCCTGCAGGAGCTCGGTGCGGACCTGCTGGCCGAGTACACCAATTCGGCACACGGCTACGACTTCGACCAGATCGAGCAGGAGTTCAAGTTTTTCCTGCCACGCTATTTCGATCTGATCGGACACTGCGACATGCCCAGCGCGATCGGTGGCGAGACCTGCCTGTACCGGCTCGGCAATGCCAACTACCGGAACCGCTGGCCTGAGGACGAGGTCGCGGCGGTGAACGAGTTCTTCGCCGCCTTTCTGGAGGCCAGCATCAACCAGTTACTGCTGCTCGAATGGCCAGCCGGGTACAGCCTGGAGTTCGATCTTGGCGAGGTCCTCGGCATGATCGTCATCGCCGGCGGCGACCTTGACGCAGTGCTGAAGATACTGGATGAGGCAGACGACCCTGAAGCTGCGACCCACATGGCGGCCCTGCGCAGCGATGTCAGGCCGCAGGGCACCGGCTTTGTCTACCACAATCATCACCTGATCCAGGACCACAAGGAAGCAGCCGCAAAGATCGGCAACTTCGTCATGCGCGCCAGCGTCAGCGACCGCATCGTCAATGCCATCGACCTGCTCGCCGACCCGCACTACGACCGCGTACTCGACGAAGGTCTGGCGATGATGCCGCGGGCAAACTGACCGATCCTCTTTGCCTCGAAGACTAGTCCCCGCGCTGCAGCTCGGGATGCAGGCTCTTGCCCAGGATGTGTTCGCTGTTGTGCACCACGTGCGAACCCAAGCCGACGATCAGAGGGTCGGGCGGGCCAACGATTTTGTCGTCGCGGTTCGTGTAAGGCAGCGAACTCAGGAAGTGGCGCATGGTGTTGAGCCGGGCGCGCTTCTTGTCGTTCGACTTGATGATCGTCCACGGCGCATCGGCGGTGTCGGTGTAGAAGAACATCGCCTCCTTGGCCTCGGTGTAGTCGTCCCACTTGTCGAGTGACTGGCGGTCGATCGGCGACAGTTTCCATTTCTTGAGCGGCTCGTTGGCGCGTGACTTGAAGCGCCGCCGCTGCTCTTCCTGGGTGACCGAGAACCAGTATTTGTACAACAGGACGCCGGAGCGCGTCAGCATACGCTCGAATTCGGGCGTCTGGCGCATGAATTCGAGATATTCATTCGGCGTGCAGAACCCCATGACGCGTTCGACACCGGCCCGGTTGTACCAGGACCGGTCGAACATAACGATCTCGCCGGCCGCCGGCAGGTGCTGAATGTAGCGCTGATAGTACCATTGTGAACGCTCGCGTTCGCTGGGCTTGTCGAGGGCGATGACCCGGGCGCCGCGCGGGTTGAGGTGCTCCATGAAACGCTTGATGGTGCCGCCCTTGCCCGCGGCATCGCGGCCCTCGAACACCATGACGATCTTCTGGCCGGTGCTCTTGACCCATTCCTGCATCTTGAGCAGCTCGATCTGCAGCGCGGCTTTCTTCTTTTCGTACTCGCGCCGGCGGATCTTTTCCTTGTAGGGGTACTCACCGGTCTCGAACAGGCGGCGGATCTCTTCGGCATTGCGCTTCTTCTTGCGCATTTTCTTGCCGGGCGGCTTGGGGAGCGGGGCGTGCTTTTCAACAGCCTTGTGCAGCTCATCGGCTACGGGGAATTCTGCCGGATCCGTGACAGGCTCCAAATCCGCCGCTGGACCCGGATCGGCCAAGGCTTGCGGATCCGCCTCGCTCGTCTCTTGTGGTTCGGCGCCGTTGGTCTTGGGTTCGTCTGTCATTTTCCTGCCTGTATGTTACAAAACTGCGCCGTGGAGTATGTCGTCAAAGTGGCGTAGTTCGTTGATTTGGATCAAGTGCAACCGATAAGGTTGTGACGACAATGCTCAAATCTCGTACGCAACCGAATACTAGAGCACTTTCCGATCATATGGAATCACTTGACCGGGTTTCCGCGTCTGCTGGCTAGGCATGCTTCGCGCCATGGCCTGGTTGGCCATAAGCGGAGCATAACGCAGTCCAGCGGGCGCGGAAATCCGGCCTTCGGTGGGCCAAATTCGCCCATCTGGTGCGTTGCGGCGCTTGCCATATGAACGAATTTGGCTCCATCAAGTGATCCCATATGATCGGAAAGTGCTCTAGCATCCCATATCCTGGAACCAAAATCCCGCCCGGACCGGACATATGGTTTACTCGGCCAGGTTCCGACACCGCGAAGACTTGAGGACACCCATGGCCATAAGAGACCTGCTCGTTGCCTTTGATGCCAATCCGCCTTCCGTGCGGGCCCTGAGGTTTGCCGCGCAAATGGCGGTCAAGTACGACGCCTCGGTCACCGGGTTGCATGTCTACCGTCAGGAAAAGTTCGAAAGCCACATCCGGCGCTGGATTCCCGACGATGTGATCGACAACCTGCAAGCCTCGACGCTGGAAGCCGAAAAGGCGGTCGAGGCTGCGTTCTACGACACGCTCAAGACCTGCGGATTTTCCGGCCGTAGCAACTGGATTGCCGCGCCCGGCAATCCGGACGTGCTGCTGCCGCGTTACGTCCGCTACTTCGACATGCTGATTGCCGGTCAGTTTTCCGGCGGCAACGGCGGCCAGGGCGGCTCGGTCAACCCCGAGGAACTGCTGTTGCGCTCGGGAAAGCCGATCGTCGTGGTGCCCAAGAACTACGAGCAAAAGCCGTTCACCGAGACAGCCGCCGTCGCCTGGGACGCCAGCCGCTCGGCTGCCCGGGCCTTGACCGATGCCATGCAGATCCTCGAGACCAAGCACCGGCTTGACGTGATCCGGCTGATTTCCTCCGAAGATGACGAAGCCAAGCGGGTTCTGCCCGAACACGACCTGATCGCCCACCTCAAGGCCCACGGCATCAACGCCGAACTGGTGCAGATCAATCCGAAGGGCCGCAGCGCCGGTGAGACCATTCTCGCCCACTGCGACGCGACCCAGCCCGACGTCCTGGTGATGGGCGCCTTCGGGCGCGGCAAGTTCGGCACCATCCTGTTCGGTTCGACGGCTCAGCACGTGCTGAAGAATATGACGATACCGGTTCTCATGTCACATTAGAAAATACAGATTAATATATGTTATTAAGTCATAAATCAGAGATTTATTCGCTGGTGAGTATGTGATGCCGGCGGCTCTCAGAAAACACCAGTCAACTTCCAGCCTGGAGCGGCGGGATTGGGCCATGCCAGCGGTACTGGCTCTTGGTGTTTCGGACACTCGGACCGCGCTGGTGTGACGACGTTACTCCGCCGGCAAACTGAGTCAAGCTCTACGCCCGTGCGAACGACTGCCAAAACGTACCGGAGCCGATTGTCGCGTCATATCAACGGGGTAGAAGACGGCTTGCTCCGCCGGCCGGCACCGGAACGGTCTTGAGCATGCCGGCCCTGCCAAATTGGCAGTGGCGATTATCCTTGTTTTCCAAAGAGATAGCGAACCGGGCGGCGGTCTTGCTGCCAATTTGGCAGAAATATGCGCCCCCAACTGATCTTTACTACCGCTCCGGAATAAAAAATTCGGCCTTATCAATAAGTTAAAACAAGCAGGCCGTTTGGCACGAAACTTGCCGTTAACCATCTTGCCAGCCGCGTAACCGTCGTTTGCGCAGAAGATTGGTGGGAGGTTATTGGAATGATATTGCAACGCACCGCCTTGGTTGCCTTGGCAGCTTACCTGGCTATGGCGGGTTCGGTTTTCGCCCAGGATCAGTATATCGCCGGGACGGAGCCTTCGGTGCGGCCGCAAAATGCACCCGTCATCACAACAACCGACAAGACGGACCAGTGGTACGCGACGGCGCTTACCGGCGTCAGCGAGCCCTATCCGCCGAACCTCGGGCTTGACGCTCAGGGTGCCTGGTACACGCCGTTCAACAAACCCGGAATGACCGGGCCCTACGACATTCGCAACTGGCATCAACCGCCGCCAACGCAGTGAGGCCGGCGGGCAATGGAATTTCCCGGAACCCCCGTTCCGGCAAATAGCAGTCGGCCATAGGGGCCGGTTGCAAATTCAAAACTAGGAGAGAGAGGATGAAGACTCGAATGCTAAGGAATTTTGCTGCAGCGGCTATGTGCTCAACCGCCTTGCTGGTGGCTGGGGCCGTGCACGCTGGGCAATCCGGCATGAGCGGTATGTCCGGCATGGGTGGCATGTCCGGAATGTCCGGCATGGGTGGCATGTCAGGCATGGGCGGAATGTCCGGTATGTCTGGAATGGGCGGAATGGGCGGAATGTCCGGCATGGCTGGTATGGCCGGCGCCCGAGGCTATCCGACATGGACCTGCACGCAATACACATTTGTCGGCTTTAGACCCGGCCACTTCGCACGCGGCATGTCCGGCATGTCAGGCATGGGCGGCATGTCCGGTATGGGCGGCATGGGTGGCATGTCCGGTATGTCAGGCATGGGTGGCATGTCCGGCATGGGTGGCATGTCCGGTATGGGCGGCATGTCCGGCATGGGTGGCATGTCCGGCATGGGCGGCATGTCCGGCATGGGCGGCATGTCCGGTATGTCAGGCATGGGTGGCATGAGCGGCATGGGCGGCATGTCCGGTATGTCAGGCATGGGTGGCATGAGCGGCATGGGCGGCATGTCCGGTATGTCAGGCATGGGTGGCATGTCAGGCATGAGCGGTATGTCAGGCATGGGTGGCATGGGTGGCATGGGCGGCATGTCCGGTATGTCAGGCATGGGCGGCATGAGCGGCATGGGTGGCATGTCCGGTATGTCAGGCATGGGTGGCATGGGCGGCATGTCCGGTATGTCAGGCATGGGCGGCATGAGCGGCATGGGTGGCATGTCCGGTATGTCAGGCATGGGCGGCATGTCCGGCATGGGCGGCATGTCCGGTATGTCAGGCATGGGTGGCATGGGTGGCATGTCCGGTATGTCAGGCATGGCCGGCTTCGGCGGTCCGGGCTGGGCTTGCTCGCAGTGGACCTACACCGCACCCCGCATGATGGGCATGACCGGTATGTCAGGCATGGGCGGAATGTCCGGCATGGGTGGCATGAGCGGCATGTCCGGCATGGGCGGAATGTCCGGTATGTCAGGCATGGGCGGCATGTCCGGCATGAGTGGCATGTCCGGCATGAGTGGCATGTCCGGTGAAAAAGCCAAGGACGAAAAGAAGAACTGACCACCGAAACGCAGGGGACCACCGTCCCCTGCTTGACGCTTTTGCAGCATGAACCGGTTCGGGAAGGTGGCGTTTCTGCCTTCCCGGATTGCTCAACAAACCCGATCAGCTGAGAGCCTGGGCAATGAAAATAATCGAGTCTTCCATGGGTTACCTGGCCTTTGCCGGTGCGGTAGGCACGGCGGTGTTGGCCGTTATCGCGGTTGGCACACTGGTGTTCAAGGGACCGGCCCAGCATGAATACACCCCGGGCAGCGCCCAACAGGCGGCAGTCGGCGCCCAGACCGCCGGCACCTCGTCCGGAACGCAAACAGCCGAACAGCCAGCGGCCGGCCAGCCGGCAAACACGGTGCAGGCCAGCGCGCCGGATGCCGCAGCCGGGGCAAAGGTCTATGCCAAGTGCAAGGCCTGCCACACACTCGACAAGGGCGGTGCCAACAAGGTCGGCCCGAACCTGTGGTCGATCATCGGACGCGGCGTTGCTTCGGTCGAAGGGTTTAAATATTCCAAGGCTCTGACCGGGCTCGCCGACAAGGCCTGGGATGTCGCCTTTCTGTCAGATTATCTCGCGGCACCGAAAAAGGCCGTTCCCGGCAACAAGATGGCATTTGCCGGCCTCAAGAAACCCGAACAGCGTAACAACCTGATTGCCTATCTCGCTCAACAGTCGGATACACCGGTTGCCGCCGATCAGTTGGGACTTGCCGCAGCAGCACCGGCTGCTGCCGCCGCGCAGGACAATGGCGCCGATCAGGACACGCAGGAGCCAGAAACCGGCGCCGCCGCGGTTGCGGGTCTGTCCGATCCTCCCGCCATGAGTGCCGAAGAAAAAGCCAAGATCGACGAGAAGGTCGCGGCGCTGAAACAGACCGTAGCCAAGCTCGACTACGAGCGGGCGCGGTTTCACCCGATTCATTTCGCACCGGAAATCTCCAAGGCCAGCGACGCTGAATGCCTGGTCTGCCATCAGGGCATCCTGAAGGCCGAGACCCGTGCGGCATCGCCTGCCGGTGTGAAGGCCGCGGACTCGCTTGCCTGGTATCAGACCCTCGACACCTACACCGGCGACCAGGCGATGTTCCACTGGCGGCACATGGAAAGCCCATATGCCAAGCAGGTGATGAACCTGAGCTGCGGTTTCTGCCACAAGGGCAACGATCCGCGTGAGGAATCCGCCGACATGCAGCCAGGACGCAAGGCGTTTTCGGCATCGGCCGACAAACCCGCGTTCACCCTGCGCAAGATGGTCAATCCGACCGACACCTGCCTGCGCTGCCACGGCGCCATGCCGTCGCCGGAAGAGATCATGGGTCTTGAAGGCCCCTGGCACCAGGTGCGCACCGACATGGAAAGCGAGGATGCGCCAAACGGTTGCCTGAGCTGCCACGCAGACGCCTTCCGCACCGTTCGCCATCGTGTGACCTATCTCAAGGCCAAGAGCATCGAGGAAGCCGCGCAGACCTCGTCGGACGTTTGCTACGGCTGCCACGGCGGGCGTTCCTGGTACCGCATCGCCTATCCGTATCCGCGCACACCGTGGCCGGACATGGATCCGGAAGTGCCGGACTGGGCCAAGGACCGGCCAACGGCCTCCGACGCCGAATACCAACTCAAGACCGAAGCCGCGCAATAACGGGAGACAAGCAACATGAGCCGCAAGACCGGAATTTCCAAGATGGCAAAACTGCTCGATGTCGACCGGCGCGACTTTCTCAAGTCGGCGGCCGCAACGGCCGCAACCGGGCTGGTCGCGGCCAAGACCTCAGGCAAGGCCAACGCCTTCGCCTACGAGCCCTATCCCAAGGACGACGAACTGACCACCGTGGTCACCAGTTGCGCCCACAACTGCGGCTCGCGGCACATGCTGGTGGCGCACAAGAAGGGCGACGTGATCGTGCGGCTGTCGACCGACGACGGCACCTATCAGGGCGACCCGTTCGGCACCGACACCGAGGAGGTGCCGCAGGTGCGTGCCTGCCTGCGCGGCCGCTCCTACCGCTCGCGGCTCTATTCGCCCGAGCGTCTGCTCTACCCCATGAAGCGGGTCGGCAAGCGCGGCGAGGGCAAATTCAAGCGCATCTCCTGGTACGACGCGGCCAAGGAAATCGCCGAACGCATGGTGCACATCAAGAACACCTACGGGCCGACGGCGCTGCTCGACCAGTCCTACGCCGGCGCCTCCTACGGTGTGCTGCACAAGTCGGATCAGGTCGAAGGCCTGCTGGGCCGCTTCCTCGGCATGTTCGGCTGCCGCACCAACTCATGGTCGGTGCCGTCCTACCAGGGCACGACGTTTTCCTCGCGCATGACCTTCGGCACCATCGAGGACGGCAACGAGGACGATGCCTTCGCCCATACCAAGCTGATGATCATGTGGGGCTGGAACCCGGCCTACACCTTCCATGGCGGCAACACGTTCTACTACATGCGCATGGCCAAGCAGCGCGGCTGCAAGTTCGTGCTGGTCGATCCGCAATACACCGATTCCGCGGCGGCCTACGACGCCTGGTGGATCCCCATCAAGCCGAACACCGATGCCGCCATGCTGGCGGCGATGGCCCACTACATCTTCGACAACAACCTGCAGGACCAGGAGTTCATCAACCGTTTCGTACAGGGCATGGACAAGGGCACCATGCCGGCCTGGGCCGCCAACCACGAGAACTTCCGCGACTACATCTACGGCGTTTATGACGGCCAGCCGAAGACGCCGGAATGGGCCGAGCCGATCTGCGGCGTCAGCGCCGCCGACATCAAGAAGCTGGCCGACATGTACGCCCGCACCAAGCCGGCCGCCCTCAAGGCCTCATGGGCGCCTGGCCGCAACGCTTACGGCGAACAGTACAACCGCATGGCGGCCGCCGTGCAGGCGATGACCGGCAACGTCGGCATCCTCGGCGGCTGTGCCGAAGGTGTCGGCAAGGCCTGGCATGCCGAAGGCGTGGCCTATCCGTACGACGAGAACGCCAACATCTGGTATGCCGCGATCAAGTCCGACCGCTGGGCCCACTGCGTGCTGAACTATCCCAATGTCAGCCGCGAGGAAATCGGCCTGTGGCCGCGCGACGACAATCTCGACGGCGTCATTCCCAACATCCGCGGCATCTTCTGGCAGGGCTCGGACTGGTTCAACCAGCTCACCAACATCAACAAGGAGATCGAGGCGATCCGCAAACTCGATTCCTATGGCGAGGGCGAGAGCCTCTTGGTGTGCATGGACTCGACCATCACGCCGACCGGCATCTGGGCCGACTACCTGCTGCCGATCGCCACCCACTTCGAGCGGCACGACGTGGCCCTGCCCTGGTACAAGGGACACTACTACATCCACCGGCCGACGGTCATTCAGCCGCTGGGCGAATCGAAGACCGACTTCCAGGTGTTCACCGAACTGGCCTATCAGCTCGGTTTCGGCCAGGCTTACAACCCGCGCTCGACGCCGGACTACTGGAACAATCCCGAGCCCGTCGACGAGGCCTATCTGGCCGCCTGGTGGAACGACCGGGTGATCCACCACCAGCATGCCGACATCTCGTGGGAGGAGTTCAAGAAACGCGGCGTCTACAAGTTCCGCCTGGCCCAGCCGCATGTGGCGTTTCGGGCGCAGATCGAACAGGGCCTGCCGTTCCAGACGGCCTCGGGCAAGATCGAGATCTTCTCCGGCCAGTTGGCGCAGATCCAGGACTTCCGCTACACCCAGTACGGCTACCACATCCCGGCGATCCCGAAGTGGATCGAGCCGTGGGAGTCGCTCAACAGCGAAAAGACCAAGGACTTCCCGTTCCACCTGATCTCGCCGCATCCGCGCTGGCGTACCCACTCGATCTTCAACAACATCCCCTGGCTGCGCGAGACCTACAGCCAGGAGACGACGATGAACGCCGCCGACGCCGAACGCCTCGGCATCAAGACCGGCGATACGATCGAAGTGTGGAACGATCGCGGCCGGGTGGTCACGCCGGTCTACGTCACCGAGCGCTGCATGCCGGGGGTCGCGGTGCTGCATGAAGGGGCCTGGATGGACCTTGACGAGAACGGGGTCGACCGGGCCGGCAATCCGGATTTCCTGACCGACGACAATCCGAGCCCGGCGGGCGCGTTCGCCTACAACACAGTGCTGGCTAACATCAAGAAGAGCGAACTGTCTCACCGTCCCGGCTGGGACCAGCTTCAGACATCGCGCAGCCACGTCTTCCGGCGTGACATGTAACCGGCACGAAGGAGAGTTGATATGGCCCAGGAACTGGACAAAGCAAAAATCAAAGCCGCCGTGCAAAAGAAGAAGCGCGAGGTCTATGAGCCGGTTGTGCCGGACATGCAGCTCGGCTTCATCCACAACAATGTCGACTGCATCGGCTGCCGGGCCTGCGAAATCGCCTGCAAGGACAAGAACGGCCTCGGCCCTGGCCCGCGCTTCCGCCGGGTGCAGTACATCGAGGGCGGCACCTATCCCAACGTGTTCGCCTTCAAGATCAACATGTCGTGCAACCACTGCGCCGAACCGGCCTGCCTGCCGGCCTGCCCGACCGGCGCGATCTTCAAGCGCAAGTCGGATGGCATTGTCGATATCGATTCGACCCTGTGCATCGGCTGCCGGCGCTGCGAGGCGGTTTGTCCCTTTGGAGCACCGCAGTTCGATCCGGAAGACAACCTGGTCAAGAAGTGCAACATGTGCGTCGACGAGATCGAGGCCGGCCGCAAGCCCTACTGCGTCATGGCCTGCATGATGCGGGTGCTCGATATCGGCCCCATCGACCAGTTGCGCGACGGCACCGCCGACACCAAGGCGCGCGGGCCCAACGACGAGGTCGTCCGCCAGGTCCGCACCATGGCCGATCCCGAACTGACTAACCCGTCCATCGTCTTCGTGCCACACTCCAAGGGTAAGGTTGAGGGATGAGCGAAACAGCAACGCAACCGCCGTCCGGACTCGCCGATCACGATGCCATCGCCGAGCGGCTGGATCTGCTGGCACGCTTCCACGACCGTGAACCGGACGCCGAATTCATCGCAGGATTGAAGCGGCTGGTGGTTGGCACGTGGTTCCGCGAGGTCTTCACATCCGAGCGCACCGGTGCCGCGCTTTCAAAGCTCGATGCTGCCCTTGCCTGCCTGCCGGACAATCCCGACCGGGCGACGCTCGACGGGCTGGCGGCGGAGTATGCCGATGTCTATCTGACCTACGCCTATCGCATCTCGCCGTCCGGGTCGGTCTGGCTGACGGAAGACAGTCTTGAACGCCAGGCGCCGATGTTCGATGTGCGCGCCTGGTACAAATGCTACGGCATCGAGGTGCCGGACTGGCGCAACCGCGCCGATGACCATCTCGTACATCAGCTGCAGTTCCTCGCCATGTTGCTGCGCACCGGCAACCGGCAGGCGGCATGCGATGCGGCAAAGTTTCTCGATGACAGTCTGCTGAAATGGCTGCCGGACTTCGCCAAGCGCATGGCAGAGCGCGCGAAGGCGCCGTTCTTCGTTGCAGCCGCCGCCTTGACCGCCGGCATCATTGAAGACATCAGGGACATGCTGGCCGAGGCAACCGGCGTTGATCGGCCGAAACCGGAGGTGGACAAGAAGCCCAGGTACCGGCTGTATCCGAAGGAACCGCAGCCCGAAACGGCATACCATCCCGGCATTTCCGAAAGCTGGTAGACCGTGCGAGTGCAAGCCACAAGTCACCGGGAACCGCCTAGGCCCGGCAATGGTGCGCGCGATCTGACCATTGACCCGCAGCGCTGCATTCTGGCCGCAACGCCGCGCGCCACCTGCAGCCGGTGCAGCGACATATGTCCGCACGGTGCAATCATCGACGACGAGGATGGCCTGTCGATCGACGCAGACGCGTGTACCCATTGCGGTCTGTGCGAGCCGGTCTGTCCGGAAGGGGCGATCAGCGTTTCCGGTGATACCGTCCAGCGTGGCGTGAGCGCTCTTCTGGCCTGCCGCTTCAGCGCGGCACAAGGACAGGTCGCAACCCTATCGTGTATCCACAGTGTCAGTCTCGAGCGCCTGGCCACGCTCTACCAGGGCGGCGTCCGCCAGATCGAACTGAAGACGGCGGACTGCAGCACCTGTCCCTATGGAGAGACCGATGCTTTTTCGCATACCCTGTCGTTGTTCAACGGAATTGCCGAAAGCCGCGGTCTCGAAACGGTAAGGACTACGTCTCAACCACAGCCGCTCACCGTCTGGCAGTCGGTGCGGCCGCGGCTGAGGGACAAGGCAGATGCAGGTCGTCGCGGTTTCCTGCGCGCGATACTGCCTGCTGGCGATGAGGTCTTGCCGGAACCGGACGAACCGCACCGCGCCGCAGCGCTCGAAGCGCTGCTTGCCCGGCCTGCGGTCGACGCGCCAGCACTGCACAGGGCGGTGCCGCATATCGATGCGGCGAAATGCACCGCATGCGATACCTGTTTCCGGCTGTGCCCGCACGATGCCTTGATCTCGCGCAAAGACCTTCCGGACGATCCGCGTTATGAGGTTCGCCCAGACAGATGCACCGGTTGTGGCCTGTGCGTTGCGGTTTGCGACACGGGCGCTGTGACGATCGAGCCGGCGGCGAAGGCTGAAACTAGTTGCATTGCCCTGTCGCAGTTCATCTGCCGGGCATGCGGTGTGCTGTCGTTCACACCACAAGTTGCAGGAACCAAGCAGGAATTGTGCTGGACATGCCGTCGGTCCAATCATCACAGCAAGCTGTTTCAGGTCCTCGAATGACGCCGCGCAAGGGGTTCGGGCCGGTTCTTGATTGGTTTGCCAGGCATCTTCACCGCAAGTTCCTTGCCATTCTGATCGTCATTCTCCTCACGGTTTCGCTGGTGTTTATGGCTGTACTGGTCGGCATCTATCAGCAAAGCCTAGAGCGCGAACACGTCCGCGCGTCGCTGCAGGTCAACCGGCTGCTGCAGGCCTCGCTGGAGAATTCCATGCTCAAGCGCGACCTCGACGGCTTGCGCACTGTTGTCGCGCGGCTCGGCCAGCATGAAGAGATCGCCGGGGTCAGCATCCTCAACCCCGGCCTGGAAGTCCGGTTCTCGTCGCAGGACGACAAGGTTGGCACGACGCTCGCAGACGCCGTCATTCGTACCGCGCTGAAACAACGCACACCGCAGACCGACGTGGTGTCGGCCCCGGACGGCGATCAGTGGACGCGCTCGATCATACCGGTGCGCAACCGTGCGCCCTGTGTGACCTGTCACGGCGCCATTGCCGACAACCCGGTCAACGGCCTGCTGGTCGTCGACTACAAGTCCGCCGGCCTGAGAACGGCGGCCCGCAACACCGCCCTGCTGCTGGCCGGCATCGGCGGGCTTGTCATCCTGCTGATGGGCACAGCGGTATGGTGGGCCATGCAACGGCTCGTGGCCGGCCGGCTGTCGGTGCTGAACGACGCCAGCCTGCGGCTTGCCGGCGGCAACCTGCGGGCACGGGCCCAAGTCTCCGGCGCCGATGAAATCGGCGGCCTGGCGCGCTCCTTCAACGATATGGCCGATGAGCTGTCGGCATCGCTGGACAAGGTCAACTCGGCTGAGCACTTCCTGCAGGCGGTGATTGACGCCATTCCCGATGGGGTTCGGGTGATCGACGATGATTTCAACATCGTCAAGGCCAACGGGGCCTATTGCGCCCAGCTCGGCCAGGACCCGCAAAACGTCATTGGCGCAAAATGCTATGCCTCAAGCCATGCACGCAGCGAACCCTGCCCTCATACCCTGGTCACCTGCCCCGTTGTCGAGTTGCGCAAGGCGGCGACCGACCGCCTCAAAGCCAGCCACAAGCATGTCCGCGCCGACGGTGCCGATCTGTTCGTCGAGGTGACCGCGGCACGCGCCGAGCTGCCGGCCCAGGGCACGCTTGTACCCTGTGTTGTGGAATCGATCCGCGACCTGGCCGAGCAGGTCAAATACTCCCACGAACAGCGCCTGTCGGAGATCGGCTTGCTGGCCACCGGCGTGGCGCACGAAATCCACAATCCGCTGTCCTCGATCGAGTTGGCTCTGAGTTCGCTGCGCGAGGATTTGGACGACCCCGGCAAGGCCGGCGCCAATCTCGAGTATCTCGGCATCGCCCGCAACGAAATCACCAAATGCCTCGAGGTGACCGACGGCCTCATGCGGCTGAGCGAACCGCCGCGCGATCTGCGCGGGCTGGTCCGGCTCCGCAAGCTCATCCCCGAGGTCGTGTCGCTTCTGTCCTACCAGATGAAGCAGGCCGGCATCGCCGCCAACCTTGACCTTTCAGAAGGCCTGCGCGTCGTGGCGGCAGACAGCGACATGCGCATGATCGTCATCAATCTGGCCCAGAACGCATTGCACGCAATGCCCGACAGCGGCACGCTGACGATAACCGGACGGCGCGTTGGCGCCAACATCGAGCTGGTTTTCGAAGATACCGGCATCGGAATTCCCGAAAGCCACATCGACAAGATTTTCCTACCGTTCTGGAGCCACCGCGCTGATACCAGCACCGGCCGCGGCCTGGGGCTGTCGATTTGCCGCGCGATCATCGAACGCTATGGCGGTACGATCGCGGTGCAAAGCACGGTGGGCGTCGGAACCACATTCACAGTCCGTCTGCCCAGCGCGGACAAAGAAGCGAGCGAAGATGAACGATAGGCAGCGCCACCGTATTCTGGTGATCGAAGACGACACCACGCTGAACCGGCTGCTGGTCGAACAGCTCGGCCGGCTGGGATTCATGGCAAAGGGCGTGGAGCGCCGCGCTGCAGCGGTCAAGGCGCTGCCTGACTTCGAGCCCTCGCTGGCCATTCTCGACATCCGGCTGCCCGACAGCGAAGGCCTCGAGTTCCTGCCCGAATTGGCCGAGCAATGCCCGGTGGTCATTCTGACCGCCTACGGGTCGATCGACCAGGCGGTCAAGGCGGTCAAGGCCGGTGCCTCGGAGTATCTGATCAAGCCGGTCTCGGCACAAAGCCTCGAACTGACGGTCACCCGGGCGCTGGAAACCGCCGAACTCAGAAAGTCGGCCGAGTTCTGGCAATCGCGGGCGCGTGCCAAGTCGAGCCCGGAGATCGTCGGCAAGAGTGCTGCGGTCCGCGAGGTGCGCAAGCTGATCAATATCGTCGCTGCCGCCGACACCACGGTGCTGATCGAAGGCGAAAGCGGCGTCGGCAAGGAGCTGGTCGCCCAGGCCATTCACAACGCCTCGCAGCGCGCCAAGTATCATTTCGTACCGATCGACTGCAGTACCCTGCAGGAAAACCTCTTCGAATCCGAGCTGTTCGGCCACGAGCGCGGTGCCTTTACCGGTGCCGACCGCAAGAAGGAGGGCCTGATCGAGGTGGCCGAGAACGGCACGGTGTTCCTCGATGAGATCGGCGAGATCAGCCCCTCCATCCAGGCCAAGCTCCTGCGCGTGCTGGAAACCGGCAAGTTCCGGCGGCTTGGCGGCACGCGCGACATGACGGCCAACATGCGCTTCGTGGCTGCGACAAACCGTGATTTGCGTGAAATGACCGACGGGCAGAAATTTCGCAGCGACCTGTTCTACCGGTTGACGGCATTCGTCATCACCGTGCCGCCGCTCAGATCGCGAAAACCGGACATCAGGCTGCTGGCGCAGCACTTCCTCGATAACCGCAAGTTTTCCCGCAATATCTCCAAGCAGTTCGCACCATCGGCGCTCAGGGCCCTGTCGAAGTACCACTGGCCGGGCAACATCCGCGAGCTGCGCAACGTGATCGAACGGGCATTCCTGGTCTCCGGCATGAGCGCGCATATTTCGGCTGAGCACATCTCGCTGCCGGAAACGGATAACGGTTCCGGGGCAAAGATAACGTTGGCATTCGACCGAGAACCGACGCTTGACGAACTGCGCGACAGCTACCTGAAACATCTGCTGGAAAGCCACAGTGGCAGCCGTCACGATCTCGCCGAAACACTCGGCATCAGTGAACGCAACACCTACCGCCTGATCAAGAGACTGCAAAACGGCGAGCATCCGGCCTGACCGCAAGTCCACCGGCGCCTCCTGCCAGCGGCCGACAGGCAATCCACGGTGGTGCGGGCGGGGGGACTTGAACCCCCACGGGGTTACCCCCAACGGATTTTAAGTCCGGTCTGTCTACCAATTCCAGCACGCCCGCTGCGTGTGTCACCGTGTCAGTGCTTATGCACCGCCCTGCCCCGGCTGGCAACGGCCCGCCGGGCCGGCGGCGGCCTGCCGGGCCGGCGGCGGCCTGCCGGGCCGGCATCATTCAAACAGCCGCACCCTCGCGGATTGGCGGTGAGAACTGCAGGGTCATATCCCACGGCAGGTAGATCCAGGTGTCCTGGCTGACTTCGGTCACGAAGGTGTCGACCAGCTCGACGCCCGCCGGCTTGGCATAGACGGTGGCGAAATGGGCATTCGGCAGCATGTCGCGTACCGCCTTGGCGGTGGCGCCGGTATCGACCAGGTCATCGACGATCAACACGTTCTGTTCGCGCAACTCGTCGGCCACGCCTTTCATGACCTTGATCTTGCCCTGCTTGCCGTAGTCGTAGGAGGAGATACACACGGTTTCGATAACCAGAACGCCCAGTTCGCGCGCCACGATCGCTGCCGGAACCATGCCGCCGCGCGTTACCGCAACCACCGCATCGAACGGACCCTGCGCCTGCAGCCGCCAGGTCAGCGCCCGGGCATCGCGATGCAGTTGCTCCCATGACACCGGGAACGCCTTTTCGTAGCGTTCATCGACGTCGCCCTTCAACTCCTTGGCCATCTCTGATCCCTCAAATCCACGCCGCCCATCAGCTGTGACCTGATAGGCGCAATAACTCAACCCGCGTCAACCCTTGGTTCACACTGTTATGGCAAAACCATGGGGATATTGTCTGAAAAGGTCTGCCCTACATGTCATTTGCCAACGGTACCATCGGTGAATTGATCAAGGCACTGGACATTTCCGGTGTCGAAATGCTCGCCATCAGCCTGCCGGATTCGCGCATCGTCGATGCCACCCAGTGCCTGATGAAACAATGGGATTGCAACCGCTACGAACTCGTCGGCCGGCAATTGTCGCAATCGGACAAGAGCCGCATATCGGCCCGATACGTCGACGAAGGCATATCCGGTATCTCGACCCAGGCCCAGACCAAGATCGAAGTCACCTATCGCCCGGACCAGGGCGACGCCCAGTGTGTCCGTTTCCGCCCCCAGCATGTGCGCGAGGGCAACCAGGAATATCTGCTGCTGGTCAACCCGGTGCCGGAACGCACCAGCGAAAGCACCACCGCATCCCAGGACAAGGAAACCCAGGCCCGCATGGAACTGGCCGTCAAGGCCGGCGGCTACGGCAGCTGGGACTATGACTTCCGCAACCGGACGCACCAGATCTCCAACGAGTTGTACACCATTCTCGGCTACCACCCCGGCGACCCGCGCCTCGACTTCCGCAAGTTCGAAGACGGCGTTCATCCCGAAGACCGCAACCGCACCCTCGGTTCGGCGATAAAGCGCGACCCGGGCGCCAAGTACTGGCTCGACCGCTTCCGCTACAAGAACGCGCTCGGCGACTATATCTGGCTTGAACAGATCGCCGCCGTCATCCGCGACCCGCTGACCGGCGACCACGTCAAGGTCATCGGCCTGTTGCGCAACATTTCAGACCGCATGGTCGAGGTCGACCGGCTGGAAAACTCGCAGCGCAACCTGGCCCGCTCCCAGGACATTGCCAAGATCGGCTCCTGGGTGATCACCGTCGCCACCGGTTCGCTGGAATGGTCGGAGCAGATGTACAAGATCTTCGACTTCGTCGACCAGGACGCCCCGCCGTCCTTCCAGCCGATCGTCAAGCGCATGCCCGATGCCCACCGCGACCGCTGGCAGGAGGCCATCGAACTGGCCAAGCTCGGCCAGCTGGTCAAGCCGTTCGACGTCGACATCCATACCGGCCGCGACATCTCCATGCGCATTCAGGTGCACCTGCACGCCGAGCTGGACGAGAACGGTCGCGTCGGCACCCTGCACGGCATCTGCCAGGACATCACCGAGCAGATATTGCTCGAACGCAAGTTCCTGCAGGCCCAGAAGATGGAATCCGTCGGCCGCCTGACCGGCGGTATCGCCCATGACTTCAACAACCTGCTGATGGTCATGGTCGGCAACCTGCAGCTCATCGAAGGCCAGGTCGAGGACGACGAAAAGATACTCAAGCGCGTCCACGCCGTCATCGATGCCGCCAACAAGGGTTCCGAACTGACCAAGCGCATGCTGGCCTTCTCACGCCAGCAGACCCTGGAAGACGAGAACATCGACGTCACCGGCCTGGTGATGAGCATGAAGGAAATGCTGACCCGCGCCATCGGCGGCAATGTCGACCTGGAAATGATCCCGGGCGAACGCGTCTGGCCGGTCAATGCCGACCGCACCCAGCTCGAAACCGCCATCCTCAACCTGGCGATCAACGCCCGCGACGCGATGAGCGAAGGCGGCAAGCTGAAGGTCGAGGTCTCCAACTCCGTGCTCGACGATGCCTACTGCCGCCAGTATGAGGACCTCGAACCGGGCGCCTACGTGATGATCGCCGTCTCCGACACCGGCCACGGCATGCCGGCGGAAATCATCGACAAGGTGGTCCAGCCGTTCTTCACGACCAAGCCGCCGGAGGCCGGCTCCGGCCTCGGTCTGTCGATGATCTACGGCTTCGTCAACCAGTCCGGCGGTCACATGGACATCACCTCGGAGGTCGACAAGGGCACGACGATCAAGATCTATCTTCCCAAGTCGGCCGTCGAGTTGGAACCGGCCGTGGAGGAGGAAGACACCGACACCGCCACGGATGCCAAGGCCGAAGAACCGGCACCTGCCGATGACGCCGACGACAAGGCGGAAGAAGACACCAAACCGGCAGCCTCCGGACACAAGAGCATCGCCGAAACGCTGGCCGAGATCGACAAGAAACTCGGCACCGGCAAGGACCCCTCCCCCGCAGCAGCCGGCAGCACGACGGGCAACGCCAAGACGGTGTTCGGCCAACGCGCCGGTGAACCGGAAGCCGAACCCGCTTTCAAGGCTGAAAAGGATGAAACGCAATCCGGCGAGGCGGCGAAAAGTTCAGATGACGCTGTCAAGCCCGCCAAGACCGAACCGCCAGCCAAGGCAGCGCCGCCTGCACAGGCCTCAGCCGACCAGGAGTCCGCCGATGACGAGGACCGCAAGGAAAAGCACATGGTGCTGGTCGTGGAAGACAACGACGCCGTGCGCGACGTCGCCGTCGCCATGGTCGAGGACATGGGCTACAACGTGCTCGAGGCCTCCAATGGCGCCGATGCGCTGGAGCTGATCCGCAACCATCCGGAAATCGACCTGCTGCTGTCCGACGTGGTGATGGCCGGCATGAACGGCCCGGAACTGGCCGCCGAAGCCATGAAGATCCGCGAAGACCTCAAGGTCCTGTTCGCCTCGGGCTACACCCAGGGCGCGGCCGCGGAAATGCAGAACCTGCCGAACTTCATCGAACTGATCAACAAGCCCTTCACCCGCAACGAACTGACCGACAAGGTCCGCGAGGCCCTGCGCCAGATCAAGGAACAGGCGGCCTGATCAGCCTGGCTGTCGGACTGCTGCAAGCAAGGTGTCTGAGCGTCCTTTGACCGGGGCGAAGCAGTCTCGTTGGCTGCTCAAGTCTCAATCACAATTCCGGCGCCTACCGGCGTCCACCTTCATCGCTGACGGTACCTTGAACGTCCCCGGCGCTACAGGCCCGGCAGACCTCGGGCATGACGTCGAGATCGCGTGACCGCATTGGGGTGTGGCGGGACGTGCTACTTCGATCTGCCCCGCCAACTCTTCCCCTGTGGCCCTCCCCTGCCCTCAAACGCAACTGAATCAACGGTGATATTTCAAAGGGACACAAACACGCCTGTTGGTTGACGATACGTAAATTTGCTTGACCGAGTCGCGCAACAAAGGAATACTCGCCCATCAAGGTCCCGCACCTTCGGAATCCTTTCCGTGGCCGGCAGCGGATCGGTTGCCGGCACGAGTGCCTGTCGCGAGGCGGGTTGCAATCAGCGTCACCGGACAAGCGGTGGCTACAACAACAGGGAGGGCGCCCGCGGCGTCTGGATGGCATGTCAATAACCTATAATGCAACCGCCGGTATCGACGCTCCACTTCTGTCGACAGACATCGACTTTGTCGTCTTCACCCATCCAAGCCAGGCCAATTTTGGGGATTCGTTCTTTTTTGACGCAGGATTTGACTACCTCGTCGTCGAAGGCTCCATCGCGATGGACTTTAGGGTCATCGGCAACAATTTCTTCGATGCCGAAGCTTTGATCATGCACTTCGGCAACAACAGTGCAACATTCGACGCCAGTCAACTCGATGGCAGCTTCGGCGCACTGCCAACGAACCTGTTCGTTCAGGGCGAAGTAGGGACGACGCAGCAAATCATCGTTCTTGAAGCCTCGAACTTCGATGCTACCGGCTGGTCATTTGGCAACTGGACCGCCGGCGAAGACACAATCTCCATCACCGGCACCATCGGCGCCGACAGCATCACCGGCTCCATCATGGACGATATCATCAATGGCGGTGAAGGCAACGACACCATCAATGGCGGCGCCGGCAACGATCTCATTCTGGACGGGGTCGGAGTCGGTTCTTCGCAGGGTTTTGACTCAATCAGCGGCGGTCAAGGTGACGACACGGTTGCCGTCGTCGCCGCCAGCGGTGACTTCTATGATGGCGGCGCCGGCACCGACCTGCTCGATTTGAGCAACAACGGCCACCCCCTAGCCATCAATCTGCAAACCGGCACCAGCAGTTTCGGCACGACATTCAACTTCGAGAACCTCATCGCCGGTACGGGCAGCGATACGATCGTCGGCTCCACGGCTGCCAACCTCATCGACGGCCTAGCTGGCAACGACCTGATCGAGGGTGGCGCCGGTGCGGACACGCTGGACGGCGGGACGGGCAATGACACGCTGAGCTATGCCGGCTCGGATGCGGCAGTCGACGCCGACCTGTCAGGCCCGCTGTCGTTCAGCGGCGGTCACGCCACGGGCGATTCGATTTCGAACTTCGAGAACCTGACAGGATCAGCGTTTGACGACACCCTTGCCGGCAGCACGGCCGCCAACATACTCAGCGGATTGGCCGGCAACGATACCCTCAACGGCGGCACCGGCAACGACACGATCCTGGGCGGCCTCGGCAACGATATGATCGTCGACGGCATTGCCAGCAACTCACAAGGTGCCGATACCGTGGATGCCGGCGGCGGTGACGATACGGTTGTCGCGTGGTTCATAGGCACTGGCGACGACTTTGATGGAGGCACAGGCAACGATCTACTTGATTTGGGCAATGACTCCATCACGACCTTCAATGTGAACCTTGCCACCAACACAATCAACTTCGGCACGATTGCCGGTTTTGAAAATGTCCGGACCGGCGGCGGCAACGACACGATCCTGGGTTCGGTGTTCGCCAACCTCATCGAGACCGGCGGCGGTATCGACAGCATCAACGCCCACAACGGGAATGACACCGTCAACAGCGGCGCCGGGAATGACTTCGTCCAGGGCGGTGCCGGTGCCGACCTGCTCGACGGCGGCGACGGCATCGATATCCTGCTCTATTCCGGTTCCCTGTCCGGCGTCACGATCAACCTCGCGACCTCTTCGGCTTCCGGAGGCACGGCCACCGGCGACACCATCTCCAACTTCGAAAACGTCAGCGGCTCGTCGTTCAATGACATGCTCACCGGCGATTTCAGGAACAACAACCTGTCCGGCGCGACCGGCGACGACACGCTTGTCGGCGGCGAGGGTAACGACACGCTATCCGGCGGCCTCGGTATAGACAGCATCGTTGCCGGCGATGGCGACGACAGCGTCAACGGCGGAGCCGGCGGCGATTCGCTTGCCGGCGGGCCCGGCAGCGACACGCTGAGTTACGCAGGATCGCCCCTGGCCGTATCGGTCAACCTGACGACGCAGACCGCGACCGGCGGGCACGCCACCGGCGATACGATATCAGGCTTCGAGGCCGTTATCGGCACGGCGCTCGGCGACACCATCATCGGCGATGCCGGCGACAATCTCATCGAAGGCGGAGCGGGCCCGGACTCGCTGGTCGGCGCAGCGGGCGACGACACGCTGGCCTACACCCAGTCGAATGCCGCCGTTTCGGTCGATCTGTCGACGCAGGCCGTTTCCGGCGGGCACGCCACCGGCGACACCGTTTCCGGCTTCGAGAGCGCCTTCGGGTCCTTCCTCAACGACACGCTCATCGGCAGTACCGGCAACAACACCTTCAATGGCGACCTCGGCAATGACTCCATCCAGGCCGGCCTCGGCAACGACCTCATCATCGATGGAGTGGCCGGCAATTCCCAGGGCAGCGATACGATCGATGCCGGTGGCGGCGACGACACCGTTGTCGCGAACTTCATCCTGAACGGCGACGACTATGACGGCGGGGCCGGCACGGATCTGCTCGACATGAGCGGGGACACCTTCAATTTCACCATCAACCTTGCCACCAACGCGATCAGCTTCGGCGCCATCGCCAACTTCGAAAACCTCACCGCCTCGCAGGGCAACGACACCGTCACCGGCACAACCAGCGCCAATCGGATCGACGGCCACACCGGCAACGACAGCATCGACGGCGGCGACGGCAACGACATACTGTTCGGTGGTTCGGGCAACGACACGCTGCTCGGCGGCGGCGGCAACGATTCGCTGCTGGGCGGTATAGGGGCCGATTCGCTGGATGGCGGGGCCGGCAGCGACACCCTGAGTTATGTCGGCTCGGTCGCCGCGGTGACCGTCAACCTGACCGCCTCGACCGCCACCGGCGGGCACGCTACCGGCGACACCATTGCCGCCGGCAGCTTCGAGAACGCCATCGGTTCGGCATTCGGCGATGCCATCACCGGCACGTCCGGCGCCAACCGCCTGGAAGGCCGCGGCGGCAACGACACCCTGAACGGCCTGTCCGGCAACGACACGCTGCTCGGCGGGTCCGGCAATGATCTTGTGCAAGGCGGCGCGGGGGCGGATTCGCTCGATGGCGGCACCGGCAGCGATACCCTGACATATGCAGCAGCCGGCGCCGGCGTTGCGCTGAACCTTACCACCGGCTCAGGCACGGGCGGAGATGCCGCCGGCGATACCATCGTCGTGGCCAGCTTCGCACAGGTCATCGGCTCGGCCTTCGGTGACGGCCTGACCGGCAGTGCGGCGGCCAACAACCTTAATGGCGGCGCGGGCAACGACACGCTGCTTGGCCTGTCCGGCAACGACACGCTGCTCGGCGGGTCCGGCAACGATCTGGTCGAGGGCGGCGCCGGGGCCGACAGCCTTGACGGCGGCACCGGCAGCGACACCCTGAGCTATGCCTCGTCCAACGCCGCGGTGGTGGTCAGCCTGGCGGCGTCGAGCGCCTCGGGCGGCCATGCGGCCGGAGACACCATCGTCGCCGGCAGCTTCGAGAACGCCACCGGATCGGCATTCAACGACATGCTGTCCGGCAACGCCGCCGCCAACCGCCTCGACGGCGGGGCCGGCAACGACACGATCTCCGGCGGCACCGGCGCCGACACGGTCATCGGCGGGGCCGGCAACGACCGGGTGATCGCCGGCGACGGCACCATCGACGGTGACAGTCACTCCGGCGGCACCGGCAACGACACCATCGACTTCTCCGCCCTCACCCTCGCCAACGGCACCACCATCAACATCCGCTCGGGCGTGTTCCAGGTCGGCGCCGGCTCCGAGGCCCTGACCGGGTTCGAACATGTCGTGGCCTCCAATGCCGGCGAGTTCATCAACGGCACCACCGGCAACAACTTCATCAACGCCCGCGGCGGCAACGACACCGTGCGCGGCAATGCCGGCAACGACACCGTGGCGGCCGGCGACGGCAATGACGAGGTGCTGGTCGGGCTCGGCGACGATTCGGTCATCGGCGGCAACGGCAACGACACCATCAACGGCCAGACCGGCGAGGACACCATTCTCGGCGGCGCCGGCAATGACAGCCTGCTCGGCAGCTTCTTCAACGACATCGTGCGCGGCGGCACCGGCGACGACTTCCTCGACGGCGGGGCGCTTAACGACACGGTTGCCGGCGACGGCGGCCACGACACCATCAACGGCGTCACCGGCAACGACAGCCTGACCGGCGCCAGCGGCAACGACGAGTTGCGCGGCGGCAAGGGCATCGACACCCTGAAGGCCGGCGGCGGCAACGACCTGTTGGCCGGCGGCGACCACTCCGACCTGCTGCTCGGCGGGTCCGGCCGCGACACCCTGCAGGGCCAGTCGGGCCTCGACACGCTCGACGGCGGCACCGGCAACGACCGGCTGACCGGCGGCGCCAACCCGGACGTGTTCATGTTCGCCCGCAACGGCGGCACCGACACCGTCACCGACTTCGCCGACGACCTCGACACGCTTGAGCTCAACGACAACCTGTGGGCCGGCACCCTGACCGCCGCCCAGGTCGTCTCCATGTTCGCCACCACGGTCGGCGCCAACACCGTCTTCACCTTCACCACCGGCGACATCCTGAAAGTCAACGGCATCGCCAACCCGGCGGATTTGGTGGACGATATCAGTATCGTGTGAGGTTGGGAGCGACAGCCCAAGTAGGGTCCGTCGACATTCAGCGTTACTGTGCCGGCGATGCCCCTTTGTCTGCGGCTAGAGCCTTTTTTGACAATACCGAGCCATTTGACCGGCTTTTCGCGGTTGCAGGCAAGGCAGGCGGCGCGCCGTGGTCTGGCTGACCACAAGTGCCGCCTAACGCTGTCCAGCGAGCACAAAAAGCCGGCCTTCGGTGGGTCAAATGGCTCGGTATTGTCAAAAAAAGGCTCTAGCTTTGAACGGCGCCGAAAACCAGGGGCCAGACACGCCCAACGGCGCCTGTTCACTGTTTCCGACCGAACACCGCCAGCAGACAACCCCCTACGGCAATGTCAAAACAGACCACGACCACAGCATAAACCGCTTGCCGAACATAACCAGAACGACTATATTTGTTTCAGGTTTGTTCCGAATCGTGCATTGACGCACAACAGGAACCTGTGAAGGGAGCTCAGAACCAGCCATGCTGACACGCAAGCAACATGAACTGCTCATGTTCATTTATGAGCGCTTGAAAGAGAGCGGCGTGCCGCCGTCGTTCGAAGAGATGAAGGATGCACTGGATTTGAAGTCCAAATCCGGCATTCACCGGCTGATTACGGCACTGGAAGAGCGTGGTTTCATCCGCCGCCTGCCGCATCGGGCGCGGGCGCTGGAAGTGATGCGGCTGCCGGAATCCGTCGCTCCGGGGCTGGCGACGCCGCGGCGTGGCTTCAAGCCCGACGTCATCGAAGGCTCGCTCGGAAAGGTGCGTCCGATCAGGCCCGAAGCCAAGTCCGACACCGACACTGACGCCGCTCTTGTACCGGTGATGGGCCGGATCGCCGCAGGTGTGCCGATCTCAGCCATCCAGGATCACAGCCACAACATTTCGGTTCCCCCCGAAATGCTCGGGCATGGCGAACATTTCGCGCTCGAAGTGCTTGGTGAGTCGATGATTGATGCCGGTATTCTCGACGGTGACACGGTGCTGATCAAGAAGGCCAACAACGCGCAAAGCGGTGAGATCGTCGTGGCGCTCGTCGACGAAGAAGAAGCGACCCTGAAACGGCTGCGGCGCAAAGGTGATTCAATTGCCCTCGAAGCCGCCAACAAGGCGTTCGAGACCCGGATTTTCGGGCCGGACCGGGTCAAGGTGCAGGGTAAACTCGTCGGCCTGTTGCGGCGGTACTGATACGCCCGATCGTTGGGCTTGGCCCCATAACGCTGGCGAAAAACCGGTGCCATATCAGCGCGGTGCAACGGTCAAGAAAGGTCTAGAGCATTTTTCGATCATATGGAATCGCTTGACCGGATTTCCGCGTCCGCTGGCTAGGCATGCTTTGCGCCATGGCCTGGTTGGCCATAAGCGAAGCATTACGATCCCCGCCTTCGCGGGGACAGGCTCGAGGCGCGGAAATCCGGCCTTCGGTGGGACAAATTCGCCCATCCGGTGCGCCATGCCGCTTGCCCGATGCACCACATCGCGGTGCACGCCATGGCTTGCCGGACTGAACGAATTTGACCCGTCAAATGGCTCGGTGTTGCCAAAAAGGCTCTAGGTGTCGTCGCTGTCAGGGGCGGACAGCCCGTCAACGGCAGGTCAGACGCCCTGTATCCTGGTCAGGGATCGAGCTCGGCATCGGGGAGCTTCTTTTCGGGCTTTGTGTGGTTAGGCTCAGGACGTTTGGGTTGTTCGGTGGTGAGAATGTGTTTGCGGGCGATGGGCCGGCTGACCCATGGGCGGTCGCCACGCAGCGCTTGTGCCGTGACGACGACTGGCTTGGGGGTAGATTGGTTTTGGGATCTGATCGCCCTCGAGGTTTTCGTTTGGTTTGAGGGCTCCACTTGGGCCATTTCGGGATTGGTTTTCTCTGCGGTCTTTGAAGCCTCCGGCATGTAGATCACGTGGGTGCCGGACGTCCAGACGTCGATACGGTCGATGCGCAGTTGCGCTTTGCGGCAGCGTCCGCGCAGTGGAAACTGCGCAATGACGATCCACGCATCGAAACAGTTCGCCGGCAATTGGGAACCGTCCATGGCATAGACGATGGTGCGGCCGCCCGACTGTCCGCGGCAAACGGAGGCTTGGCACATCCAGCCCGGGCGCTGCGCTGCCGTCTTCAATGGGACATCATCACCGTCGTTGCGGAGCCACCGCTCAGCCGAGAAACGCCCGCGTCGCGCATGGGCGAAGGCCAACTCGCCCTGGCCATTGCGCAAGGCAACGTTTTTCGCGGCGGCCTCGATGTAGATATCCGGCTGCCTGATGGATGGAGACAGCACCAGGGCGAGAACCGCAAGCGCCGCGCCCGCCCATCTGACCGGACCTTTGATGAGGCACAGCCAGACGGCGCCGAACACGGCAGCCAAGGTCGCAGGCAGCGACATTTGCGACACGGTGAGGCTGGCGCCATCGTAGTCCGCAACCATGTTCGCGATGTTGAGAACATGGTCCAGCCCCTGCCCCATCACCCAAAGCGGGGCGGCCTCGAGCCCGAGCGGCATCGCCAAGATACCCGCAACCGCGCCAGGCATGACGATCATGCTGACGACAGGCAAGGCAAGGATGTTTGCCAGAAGCGAGTACGGCGCGACCCGGTTGAAGTGGTAGGCGGCGGGCAGGCCGCTGAACGCGCCGGCGACAAGGGTCGTGAACGCCAGACCCGCCAGAGCAATTCCGATCCAGCGAGCCACCGGATGCCACCGGCGCCGCCGCCCGGTCCTGCCCTCGAAATGCCGGGCGCGCCGGTCCCGCACACCTTCATAGGCGGCAATCAGCCCCATGACCGCCATGAACGACATGTGGAAGCTGGCTGACATTACGGCTTCCGGCGCCAACACGATGACCAGCACAGCGGCAACGGCGAGATTGCGCAAGGATATCGCCGGACGGTCGACGACGATGGCAAGCAGCATGATCAACAACATGATGAAGGCACGCTGGGTGGCGATTCCGGACCCGGAGAGCAGCAGATAGCCGGCACCGGCCAGTACGCCCGCCGCCGCGGCCCATTTCTTGATCGGCCGGTTGAGACTGACGGCCGGAAACATGGCAAGCAGCGCGCGCACCAGCCAGAAAACACCGCCGGCGACCAGTGACATGTGCAGACCCGAGATTGCCAGGACGTGCGCAAGTCCGGCGACGGCCAGCTGGTCGCGCTGGGCCCGGGTGACCAGCGAGCGGTCGCCGGTGATGAGCGCAATGGCAAAGCCTGCGGTCTGGCGCGGCAGGGCTTGTTCGATGCGCCGGTTGATGCGGGCGCGCAGATCATCGACTGGCCGCCGCCAGGTCCAGCGGTCCGGTTTAACCGGCCCGACACCGGCTTCGGTCAGCCGGCCCCGACCCGTGGCACCGATGCCCTGGAACCACAGCGTGCGGGCATGATCATAGCCACCCGGCGTCACCGGACCGGGCAATCGGAACAGGCGTCCGTCGACGGTGATGAACTCGCCGGGGACCGGCATGCGCGGTACCTTGAACAGGGTGAGCTGAACGCGGGCCGGCCAGGCCTCCGGCTTCAGACCCTTGATCTCATCAACGCGCACAATGAGCCGTGGATTGGACCTGGTGGCAGAGACCATGCGCTCCACCCAGCCGGAGATCTGCACCTGACCGCTCGACGAGGCCGGCAGCACGGGCGCGCGAACCCATTCCATGCGCGCCTTGGCCAGGCACAATCCGGCCAACACCAGACCGATCAGCAACCACGCAACAGCGGCCCGGGCACGCGCCGCGCTGTGGAAGCACAGGCCAGAGGCGACTGCGGCAGCGCCGACCGCTGGCCAACCGGGTTCGCGCGGCAGACAGAAGTAGATCGCAACACCGGCAGCCAGCGCAACCGGTGCCCACAGGAACACCCGGCCGGATTGCACCCGGGCAGCGCGCGCTGCAAACACCCGGAACCTGGCAAGGACCGAGGGAGCCGCCGTATCGCCGACCGGCCGGTCCACCTCGTACTGCCACGCCGGATGCACCGTCATGTCAGTAGCGTCTGCGTGGTGCGTCGGCCCGGTGTCTCGGAACAAATACCGGTTCAGCGCAAGCCGGTGCAGAATTCTGTAGACGCATTTGAAAATCCGGCATTTAAAACTCTCTGTTTTTCTTCAATTGTATAAGAATGTTTTTTGAGATTTTGCTTCCGCTAGGAAATTTCAGATAACACTTCCTCTGCCTTTCCATGATGCCCGCTCACCTTCCCGGCACCCTGCCCTGCCAGAGCCGGTGCTCGCCCAACCCCGCAGCATCGATCACCCCGCCGCTTCTGCACAGGGACCGGTATCGGTCGCGCCCGTTTTCGCTCCAGCCCTTACCAGATCGAGGCGGCTGTGCTAGGGAGCGCCAGCGAACCGATATCCTTGAACCGATCATCAGATCATAATTGCGGAAATTGACCGGCATGTCATCTTCTGTCGTCACACGTTTTGCCCCCTCGCCGACCGGCTTTCTGCACGTCGGCGGCGCCCGTACGGCCCTGTTCAACTGGCTAGTCGCCCGCAACTCGGGCGGCAGGATGCTGCTGCGGATCGAGGACACCGACCGTCAGCGCTCGACGCAGGAGGCGGTCGATGCGATCCTCGACGGCCTCACCTGGCTCGGCCTGTCCTGGGACGGCGAGGCGTTTTCGCAGTTCGCCAGGGCCGACCGGCACCGTGAGGTGGTCGACCAGCTCCTGGCGTCCGGACACGCCTACCGCTGCTACTGCTCCCCGGAAGAGTTGCAGCAGATGCGCGAGGCAGCGCGCGCCGATGGCCGCCCGGTCGGCTATGACGGCACCTGGCGCGACCGCGATCCGGCCGAGGCGCCGGCCGGCATCGACCCGGTGATCCGTTTCAGGGCACCGCGCGACGGCGAAACGCGGATCGACGATCAGGTGCAGGGGCCGGTGACCTATCAGAACAAGGATCTGGACGACCTCATCATCCTGCGTTCGGACGGTTCGCCGACCTACAACCTGTCGGTCGTCGTCGATGATCACGACATGGGCGTGACCCACATCGTGCGCGGCGTCGACCATCTGACCAATGCGGCGCGGCAATCCCAGATCTACCGGGCAATGGACTGGCCGGTGCCGGTGATGGCCCACATTCCGCTGATCCATGGGCCCGACGGCGCGAAATTGTCGAAGCGGCACGGGGCACTCGGCGTGGAGGCTTACCGGGAGATGGGTTACCTGCCGGAGGCGATGCGCAACTATCTGGCGCGGCTCGGCTGGAGCCACGGCGATGACGAGATATTCTCCACCGCACAGATGATCGAATGGTTCGGGCTCGACGGTATCGGCAAGTCGGCGGCGCGGTTCGATTTCGCCAAGCTGGAAAACCTCAACGGGCACTACATCCGCAACACGCCGGATATAGAACTGGTCGACCAGTTGGCGGACTTCCTGGCGCACTGCGAGCGCGAGGACTGGATGCCCGAGACCCTTGATGACGATGCGCGAGCCCGCCTGATGCCGATTGTACCGGGGCTGAAGGAACGGGCCAGGACGCTCAAAGATCTGCTGCACGGTGCGGCATTCCTGTTCAAGCAGCATCCGTTGAAACTCGACGACAAGGCCGCCGGGCTGTTGGGCGACGAGGCCCGCGGCCTCCTGTCCGCGCTGGCACCGACACTGGCGGATCTGCCGGCGTGGACGGTGCCGGCGCTCGAGGATGCGGTGCGGGCGTTCGCAGATGAAAACGGCCTGAAGCTCGGCAAGGTGGCCCAGCCGCTGCGCGCCGCACTGACCGGACAGACGACCTCGCCCGGCATCTTCGACGTGCTCCACGCCCTGGGCCGGGACGAGGCTGTCGCGCGGATTGAGAGCCTGACCGAAAAGTCCTGAGGTGGTTTGACGCCGCTGAGCCGGCATGGCGACGGCAAAGTGCGTAAAATTCAGGCAATCTACAACTTTGGCAATACTTGCGGCAGGGCCTGCGATGCGCTAGCCATATGCAGCGATCGCGTCCCCCACAGCGTGAAGGCACCAGACAGGTCGGCTTCCCGGTTTCCTCAACCGGATCGGCGCTGTTTTCCATCCCATCCCAATCGGAGGTGAGCTCATGTCAAAAAGCAGCAAAAGCAAAACCGCAACACTGAGCCTGGACGGGAAGACCTATGATTTTCCGGTGCATGACGGGACGATCGGACCGAGCGTCGTCGACATCTCCAGCCTGTACAAGGAAGCCCGCACATTCACCTACGACCCGGGCTTTACCGCAACGGCGAGCTGCGAATCGCAAATCACCTACATCGATGGAGATGACGGCACCCTGCTCTACCGCGGTTATCCGATCGATCAACTGGCCGAGCACGGCGACTTTATCGAGACCTGCTACCTGCTGCTGTACGGCGACCTGCCGAACCAGGCCCAGCGCAAGGAATTCGAGACCGCGATCACCTATCACTCGATGCTGCACGAACAGATGACGCGGTTCTTTTCCGGCTTCCGGCGCGATGCCCACCCGATGGCGGTGATGGTCGGCGTGGTCGGCGCCATGTCGGCCTTCTATCACGACTCGACCGACATCAACGATCCCTGGCAGCGCGAGGTTGCCAGCCGGCGCATGGTGGCCAAGCTGCCGACGATTGCCGCCATGGCATTCAAATACCATATCGGACAGCCGTTCGTTTATCCGCGCAACGACCTCGGCTACTCGGCCAACTTCCTGCAGATGTGCTTCGCCGTGCCGTGCGAGGAATACAAGATCAACCCGGTGCTGGCGCGCGCCATGGACCGGATCTTCATCCTGCATGCCGACCACGAGCAGAACGCCTCGACATCGACGGTTCGGCTGGCCGGGTCGTCCGGCGCCAATCCGTTCGCCTGCATCGCCGCCGGCATCGCCTGCCTGTGGGGGCCGGCGCACGGCGGGGCGAACGAAGCCGCGCTGACCATGCTGGCGGAAATCGGCACGCCGGACCGCATCCCCGAATATATCGACCGTGCCAAGGACAAGAAGGACCCGTTCCGGCTGATGGGCTTCGGGCACCGCGTCTACAAGAACTACGACCCGCGCGCCAAGATCATGCAGAAGACGGCCCACGAGGTGCTCGGCGAACTGGGCATCAAGGACGACCCCCTGCTGGATGTGGCCCGCGAGCTCGAGCAGGTGGCGCTCAACGACGAGTACTTCAAGAAGAAGAAGCTGTACCCGAACATCGACTTCTACTCCGGCATCACGCTGCGCGCGCTCGGCTTCCCGACATCGATGTTCACGGTGCTGTTCGCCCTGGCCCGCACGGTCGGCTGGATCGCTCAGTGGAAGGAAATGATCGAGGACCCGAGCCAGAAAATCGGCCGCCCGCGCCAACTCTACACCGGCCCAAAGCAGCGCGAGTACGTCCCGATGAGCAAGCGCTAGACCCGTCTTGCCATTCAGATTTGATTGGAGCCGGCGTCCGATCTAATGGGCTGCATCGGCTAATTTGACTCATGTTCAACTGCTGCGAACAGTGATTCATGTCGTTTCGGTGGAACCCGATAGGACATCACGATCATGGCAGCAAAAACCTACATCGTCGAGCTTGCGGTAGCTGAGCGCGAACGGCTGAATGCTCTTATATCCAAAGGCCGGGCGCCGGCAAAGACGATCTTCAAGGCGCGCATCCTGTTGAAGGCGAACCAAGGCGAATTTGGCCCGGGCTGGCCGGACGCGCAAATCATCGATGCGCTCGACACCAACCGGACCATGGTGTCGCGTATACGCAAGAAGCTGGTGACCGAGGGGCTCGAAGCGGTGTTTTCCCGCAAGCAGCGGAAAACGCCGCCAGTGGCGCCTATTTTCGATGGCGAGGCTGAAGCCCGGTTGATCGCGCTGGCCTGCTCTAATACGCACGGCATTTAGGGCTGACCCATGGTTGCCCATTTCCTTGTTCCGACTGAGGTTATGGTTTGTGGCTGGGCAAGAAGCCTGTTCCATGCATCGCAGCCTGCATCGAGAATAGCGTTGTAGTCTGCAAAGACGCGGGCTGAGAGCCAATTCTGACGGATGTATCGCCAGATGTCTTCAACCGGGTTGAGCTCCGGCGACTTGGACGGCAGTAGGATGATGGTGATGTTATGCGGCACGTTGAGTTTGCTGGTCGTGTGCCATCCGGCCCGGTCCATCAGCACGACGGCATGGGCGCCGGAGGCCACGGTATCGCTGACTGCCTCAAGATGTAGTTGCATGGCATGAGTATTGGCTCTGGGCATCATGATGGCGGCCCCGGTGCCGCGGGCCGGGCAGATGGCGCCGAACAGATAGGCCGATTTATAGCGCTGGTCGGCAGGTTGACAGGGTCTGGTCCCCTTGCGTGCCCACACTCGCACAAGGTTGTTCTTCTGGCCGATGCGCGCTTCGTCTTGCCACCACAGCTCGACCGGCGTGCCTTGCGGCAGGTCGGCTATGTGGGCGGCAAGGGTGCGCTGGAAGTTTTTTTGAATGCATCGATAACGGCGCTGTCCTGCTCAGGATGCTGCGGTCGGGCGCTCATGTGGGAGAACCCAAGCTCGGTCAGAAGCCGCGAGATCGAACGCTCGGCATAGACGACGCCGAAACGCTCCTCGATAACCCGCGCAAGATCGACCCGCCGCCAGCGGATCACGCCATCGGTTTCCAGATCCGGCCCGGTCTCAATGATCTGTGATAGTTCGCGCATCTGCTCATCGCTCAGCCAACGCTGCCGGCCCGGCGGCATGCGGTCATACAGCCCGTCCGGGCCTTCGGCGTTGAACCGGTGCACCCAATCGCGAAGCGTCTGACGATCCATCCCGCCAACCCTGGCCGCATCGGCCCGGCTGGCGCCTTCATACACCGCTGCTATCGACAACAGCCGACGGCTCTGGCTGACATCCTTGCTGGCCTTGGCCAAGCCCCGGCAGGCGCCGGCATCGTAGTCGTCACGAAGTGAAATCCCAATTCTCGGCATGGCAAATCCTCCCTTGCCAACCCTATGAATCATTCCTCAACTGATTTGGGAATCCAAAAAGAGTCAAACCTCACTGCCGTGCGTATAAGCCGCCGGAAGGCCATGCGCGCTGGACCATCCGCCTGCTTGCCGAGCACGTGGTTGCGCGGGAGATCGTGCCGGCGGCACACTTCAATACGGTCGGCCGCGCGCTTAAAAAAGCGCTCTCAAACCGCAACTGAGCGACTATTGGGTGATCCCGCCGAAAGCCAACGCGGCCTTTGTCGCTGCGATGGAGGATGTGCTCGATGTCTACACCCGGCCGCACGATCCGGCCCGGCCGCTGGTCTGTCTCGATGAAACGAGCAAGCAATTTATCGCCGAGACGCGAACGCCTCAACCGATGCAGCCGGGACAACCGGCGCACCACGACTACGAGTACAGGCGCAACGGCACGGCCAATCTGTTTATGCTGTTCGCGCCGCTCGAAGGCTGGCGCCATGTCGAGGTCACCGACCGGCGCACCGCGGTCGATTATGCGAAGATCCTGCGCGATCTCAGCGACATCCACTTGCCCGAAGCAGAGAAAATTGTGCTCGTTCAGGACAATCTCAATACGCACAGGCCGGCGTCGCTGTACGAAGCATTCGCCCCGGCCGAGGCGCGCCGACTCATCAACCGGTTCGAGTGGCATTATAGCCCCAAGCACGGCAGTTGGCTGAACCTGGCCGAGTCCGAATTGGCCGTGCTCGTCGGCAAGCTGCCCGATCGTAGCCGTCGATCGCTGTATTGCTGCTCTGACGGCGTGAGTGGTCGTGGCGCTGCCGTGTAGTATCTGTCCCATAGAGCCTCCTTGAGTGATGGAAGATCGTTTAGACTGATTCCATCACTCCACGGGACTGAACACCTAGAGCGGCTCGTCTGAAGACGGAAGATGGCGTTGCAGTTGGCGTTTGATCTCTAAAAGCCTGACCGAAAAGTCCTGAGGTGGTTTGACGGACCATCTTTGATTGAGGCAATCTTTGTCTCGTATGTTGGAATATATTGCTTTCTTGGTCTGTTTGAATCGCGGCGGAAGGCGACCACATGGTGAGAGGCGGCAAATGGACCAGCTGGAGCCCGTCGTTCATGGTCGGTACCCAGGTCACCGGCAAGACCGTCGGCATCATCGGCATGGGACGGGTCGGCCAGGTGATGGCCGAACGCTGCCGCGGTTTCGGCATGACGGTGCACTATCACAACCGCACCCGGTTGCCCCCAGACAGGGAAAAGGGCGCGGTCTACCATGACACGCTGGACACCTTGTTGCCGGTGTCGCAGTTCCTGTCCCTGCACTGCCCGTCAACGCCGCAATCAGCCGGCATGATCAATGCCGAACGCCTAGCCCAACTGCCCCAAGGCGCCATCCTGGTCAACACCGCACGCGGCGCGCTGGTAGTCGAGGATGATCTGATCTCCACGCTCAAGTCCGGGCAGGCGGCGGCGGCTGGGCTCGACTGCTTTGCCGCCGAACCGGGCGGCAATCCGGATTTCGCCCGGTTCGGCAACGTCTTCATGCTGCTCCACATCGGCAGCGCCACCCGCGAAACCCGCGACGCCATGGGTTTTCGCGCCCTTGATAATCTCGATGCCTATTTCGCTGGCCGAGAGCCGGGAGACAGGATTGCCTGCTGAGGCAATGATTTGCCAATCGCGAGTTCCCGAGACAAGCGCGCCCCGGTTTCAATCTCCGCAATTGTGAAGCAAGCTTAGAGCCCCTGCTCTTCCCCAGCTTCGGGCCTCCCATGCGCCACCTTGGCTCGATACTGTCAAAAAAGGCTCTAGTCGGGGATCCTGACGTATCGTTCGCCTTCTTCGAACCGGTCGAGAGACAAGGGCCAGGTTGCGCCAGGCCAGCGCATGTCCAATTCGCGGCGGCGCGCCCGGTAGACTGCGGTATAGAGGGTGCCGAAACCGGCGGCGAACGCGGTGGAGTACAGCGGCGGCTTGAGGAAGGAGGCAACGAACTTTGCCTCCGGTTCGACGTGTAGCATGAGGCGTTGCAGCAGGAAGCGTTCGCGCTCGACCGTTGCGGTAAAGCGGGCATGATCGGCCCATTCGACGGCGTCCTGATGGTTGGTCGCCACCGGCGCGCGGGTGATAACGGTCGGCCGATCCGGCGCCATCATCGCGGTCAGATAGCGCCGCTCAGCATCCAGAACCGTGACGTTGTAGCTCATATGGGTCGGTACACGGGATAAGACCTTGCCGGCCTCCTCGGCCGTCGAACAGGTTTGCAGCACGTAGCGCAGGATGAGCGGGACGCCAAAACCGACACCGACAACCTGGCGGCCGCCAAAGGTCAGTGATATCACCAAACCGGCATCGTTCATGCCATCGACCAGGCCCCAGAGCCCGTCGCTGGTGCCCATGACCGTGCGGCCCTGCCATCTGGTGTGCAGGATGATGCCGTCGGAGGCATGCGGACTGTAGTCGTAATTGCGCACCAGCGTCGGTTCGGCGCCGGGCCAGATGGCCTGGGAACAGCCGGACATGTAGGCGGGCGGACAATAGAAACTGAGGAATCGGGCGGCCTTGTCGCTGCCGCCGGCACATTCGCAGACCCGGTCATAGAGATCGACCAGCTCCGGCATGTGGGTCTCGATTGCCTTGCGGCTTTCCAGATAGGTCGGACGCGCCTTGATGTCCTGTCGGGTCCACCACCGGCGGTATGCCGGCCAATATTCGGCGAACAGGGCCGCCCATTTGGCATCCGGCCCGGCCTCTGAGACTGCGCGCCAGAGAACGTTCATCCGGCCGGCTACAGGATCTTGAATGCCGGGTCAGTCAGGCTTTGCGCTGTCGGCAGCGGCCGGGCCCTGAACGCCGACTTGATGCCTTCAATCCACTTCTGCGCCCGGTCGTTGAGTTCGAAATCCGATGTCATCGAACGTCCGCGGGTCACCAGGATGCCCAGATCGGCACCTTCGTAGCGATAGTCGCCCGGCTTGAGAATGCGCAGGAAGAACGCCTCGTTTTCGCTTTCGACGGCGCGCCGGTGATAGTCGAAGCGGTCGAAGACCACCTGCCCGTCGTCAAGCAGCCGGTAGATGCCCGATTGCGGCGCCTCGGTCAGAATGTCGACACTGTCATCGGTGTGCTTGACGACCATCTGCGACCAGCTGTCGATCATCTCCGGGTCGGACCAACGGGCGTTGATCTCATCGACATCGAGTTTGAACGGCTTCTTTGAGAACTCCAGCAAATGGAACAGAAACAGCGGCGCATCGGCATGGGCGAACGCGGCGTGGTTGGTCATCGACGAGGCGCCGGTGATGCGCGGGTTGAGTTCGCCGAGCCAGATATCGCCGTTCTTCTTGTCGATCAGGAAGTCGAGCTCGAAATAGCCGCGATAGCCTTCTTCGCGCAGCTGCTCACCGAACTTGAAGGTGTAGTCGCGTGCCTTCTGACGGGCCTTTTTCGCAAAGGCGGTGGAAAAGATTTCGTTGCCGCACCAGCCGCCGCGATAGGGTGTCAGTTGCTTGAACCCGACCAGTTCGGTCATCAGCGGCCCGACGATGGTTCCCTGATCGGTCGCACACGCCTCAATGGCCGAGCCGCGGCAATCGATGCGTTTCATGATCTTGATCTCGCCTTCGCCGACGATCTCGTGCTCATGGCGCCGGAAGTCGGCTTCGGACTTGATGAAGAATGTCGTGTGGCCCGAATCGCCGAACGCCGATTGCAGCACCAGGTCATGGCCGATCTTCGCGGCATCGCACACCTGGCGCAGATGGTCGTAGCTCTTCACCTCGCTCAGAGTGTTGGGCACCGACGGCACGCCGGCTTTGTTGCCGATCCGCACCGTTTCGATCTTGTTGTCGCAGCGCGTCCGCAGCTTCGCCTTGGGGAACCACACTTCGCCGCCCAGTTCTTTGGCCAACTTTTCCGTTCGCTCGTCGAACATGAGAAACACGAACCTAGGCTTGCCGCCGCGTGATTTGATGAGATCGATCACCTCCTTGTGCTGCAGGAGATAGTTGTTGATGTCCTCAATCGACTGGAACTCCGGGTGCGGCATCTCGCTTGGGCAGAACACATTCGGATGGCGGCCATCGTAGCAGTCGATGTAGCAGATATACTTGAAGTTCTTGCACCACTCATCAAGGCCGAGCAGGTTGAAGTTGGTCGCAGAGACGAAATAAATCGGCTGCTCGTTGCGATGAAAGAACCGCCGGATCTCCGAGATGTTCTGCAGTGGTTTCTTTGGCATTATCGTCTCCCTGTCGTGATGTTTATTCTGCGGCCAGAGTCATCTGGCCTGTCGCGTGGCGCTTGAGCGCGTCCGGCGTGAAGATGCGCAGACCCAGGTCGGGCCGGTAGCCGTGGATCTCCGAAACATCGAGCGCGCGCATGAAGGATAGGATCTCCTCAGAGATCACCTGACCGGGAACCAGGATCGGAAAGCCTGGCGGATAGGGGATGATGAACGATGCCGATACCAGGTCCTTCGACTTCCCGCGCTCGATGTCGTTGAGATAGAGATAGTCGCAGTTGTCTTCATCGTAGCTGAGGAAGAACGCCGCACGCATATCGCCCTCAGGCGTCTCGGCGTCGCTTCGGAAGGCGTCGTGGAACCGGCTGAAATCGGGCAGCGGCGGCAGGTCTTCGGTCAGGCTCTTGACCCGGCGCTCAAAGCCCAGCTTCTCCATCCGCGAGGCATCGTCGAGCAGGTCGTCGAGGCTCTCTGCGACCTTCACCAGCACCTCAATGAGATAGGCGACCGAGGATCGCGTTGTGCCGATATTGGTCATGAACAGCACAGTGTTTCGCGACGTCTTGTTGATCTGGATGCCGTACTGGTCCATCAGGATCTTGTTCTTGAAGGTATCGCCATCCCAGCCGGTCCCGCCGACCAGTAAGGTTACCCGGGTCGCATCGAGCACGAACTCATCGTTCGCCCAGGACTCCCAGATGTCGTTCCAGCCCTGTTCCGAGTCGTAGTAGGATTGGATGCCGCTTTCGCGGAATTCGGCCGGTATCATGTCGCCGGCGGTCAGCACCCTGAAATATTTCTGCAGCTTCGGGTGGGTCGCAACCGCGCGGCGCAGCGACATCGCCGCCTCGACCTGGCGCTGCACGAACTCGAAGCCTTCCAACTCCACCTGGCGCCGGCCGACATCGAGACTGGCGATGATCTGATAGTTCGGAGATGTCGATGTGTGCGTCATGTAGGCTTCCTGGAACGCCTGTTCGACCTCGCCCTTGAAATCCTGATCGTGCACATGGATCATTGAACCCTGGCGCAGCGACGTCAGCGTCTTGTGCGTTGACTGGGTCGTGTAGAGCCGCACCCGGGCGTGCGGCGGCGGCACCAGGCGGGTTTTGATCAGCGTCTCGTCATCAGCGTCCTTGAGCGCCTCCTGCTGGGCCGCGTAGGCCTCGGCGCAGGCCGGGCTTGCGATCCGGCCTCGGAGCACATCGGCGGCGTGCATCGCCGTGCGCTGCCGGTAGGTCGGGCCGAACCGGGCAAAGGCGAACCATGCCTCGTCCCACAGGAAGACCAGATCCGGCTTCAGCGCCAGACATTCCTCCATCACCCGCTCGACGTTGTAGACGATGCCGTCAAACGTGCAGTTGGTCAGCAACAGCATGCGGACCCGATCGAGCTTGCCGGCGGCCTTGAGCCGCAAGAGCTGGCGCTTGATCTCCTTCAGCGGCACCGCGCCGTACATGGAAAACTCGTGCAGCGGATAACTGTCGAGATAGACCACCTGGGCACCGGCCAGCACCATGCCGTAATGGTGCGACTTATGACAGTCGCGGTCGACGAGCACGATATCGCCAGGCTGCACCAGCGCCTGAACTACGATTTTGTTGCATGTCGAGGTGCCGTTGGTGGCAAAGAATGTCTGCTTCGACCCGAAGGCCCGGGCGGCAAGCGTTTGTGCTTCCTTGATCGGACCCTGCGGTTCCAGCAGGCTGTCGAGACCGCCCGAGGTGGCCGAGGTTTCGGCAAGAAAGATGTTGGGGCCGTAGAAAGCGCCCATGTCCTGTATCCAGTGCGAACGCGAGATCGACTTGCCGCGGCTGATCGGCAGCGCATGGAACACGCCGGTCGGCTGCTTGGAGTAGTCCTTCAGGGCGGTGAAAAACGGTGTCTTGAAGCGTGCCTGCACGCCGCGCAGGATATTCAGGTGCAGCTCGAGGAAATCTTCCTGATTGTAGAACACCCTGCGGCAGAGCCCGAGATCGAGCCCGGCGATCGTCTCGACCGAGCGATCGGTGATCAGGTAGGTGTCAAGTTCCGGCCGCACCTTGGCAATCAGGCGGCACAGCTCCGGGCCATATTCTTCGGGGCGGAAAGCATCGACATCCTCGTCATCGCCGACACGGTTGAGGTAGCGCGTGAGTATCGTCAGTTCGTTGTGCGACTTCAGCGTCAGCCCGGGCCGCACCACCACGGCCTGGATGTTGTGATTGAACAGGATGCCAATCAACGCGTCCTCAAGGCTCGGCACGACCACCGGTTCATAGAAAAACGGATCTTCGCCGCGCCGCGTCTGGTGCATGGATGTTCTGAGCCAGCGTTCCTGATGCTCGTTGAGCTGGTCGACGACGAGGATCTCGAAATAGGGCTTCGACAGGGCCCGTGCCTCCGGCGACAGCAGCGCCTCGTCCTCGAATTCGTCGTTCTCAGCCTCGTCACGCTCGAGCGGAATGTGCCTGCGCCGATAGGCGCCCGACGTCAGCGCGCGCAGGATCCGTCCGACGGAAAAAGCCAGATCGTCGTAGCTCTTGTTGGTGAACTGGCGCCGGAGATGCTCGAACGCCGATCTGCCGGGAAACGCCCAGTAGGACTCGATCGGCGACAGCGCCTCGAACAGTTCGTTGATCTGCTGCAACTGCTTCTTTGTCGGGTGTCGCGAAGGAGTACGCACCAGCGCGCCGGTCAGGTCACGTAGCGAACTCCAGCGGTCGGATCGCAGTTGCACTGCACTGTAATAATCGCTCATCGACTTCATGTGCCGGTTCCTCCCTTCTCTTGCACAGAGCAAGACCGGCCAGGTGCGCCTTGGTTCGCGAACCTCTTATTGTGTTTCCCGGTTCTGCTCAGCCATTCACCATCTTGCGTGGTAATTTGGCAATCTTGCCGCCGGCCGGTTTTCCCGCCGGCGGTTCTGTTTCGTGCGGGCCGCGCGCCGCCAGGCCGGCTTGAGAGCCCTGTCTTGGAACCTCCAGGCGGCCGAGCGTGTGCAAATAGGCATCGGTACCGCTGCTGCGGTCGTAAACCGAGAAATCGGTGCTGCGGTCGCGGAAGCTTTTCAGAACCTGGCCAAGGCCCCTGATCCCGGTTTCGCGCTGGCGGCGGACCAGGTCGAGATCGATCTCGATTGGAAACAGATCTTCCTGACCATATGTCTGGTACAACATAGTCGCGTTGGGGTCGGCGACACAAGACCGGCCGATCCCGCCGGCGCCAAGGCCGTTCACGTCGAAGACGTAGCACTGGAACTGCGCCGCTGTCGCGCGCACGATAGCCAGTTCGGCTTCGCGGTCGGTGGTGCCGGTCAGGCTCGGGTGGATCAGCACCTCGACGCCTTGCGAGGTGAGCTGGCGGGTGGTTTCGGGAAACCACATGTCATAGCAGATCGACAGCCCGAAGCGCCCGACATCAGGCACATCGAACACACAGAACTCGGTTCCGGCTTCAACGGCGGCCTCGTAGGGCCGGAACGGAAACATCTTGCGGTACTTGGCGACGATTTGTCCTTGGGGGTCGATGACCACCGATGTATTGAAGATTTGACCGTCTGCGGTTTGCTCGAACATCGAGCCGGGAATGATCCACAGGTTGTGCCGCCGGGCATCGGCGCAGAACTGATCGATGACTTCGTTCTCGAACGGCATCGCGAACTTGGTCAGCGGTCCGAAGGCGGCAAGTTCGCTGAACACCGCCATCTGGGTCCACGGGAAGCGGGCCATGAGCATATCGAGCCGGTGCCGCATCGCTTCGACGTTCGAGTGAAACGCCGAAACGTGCATTTGAATGCCGGCGATTGCAAAAGGGGTCATGGGCTGGGCCAGTTCTTGTTGTTATGGCTGATTCCAATATTAGACGCTTGTTTCCTCATGCAGAATTGTTTTCTTCTTATTGTGCGGCTGAGTGGCCGGTTGCCGGTCCGCGACGGATATCGCGGCCCGGCAGTGCCATTGTGTTGGTGCGGTTCACGCTCAGGCGTGAGCTGCTTCGAACTGGTCCTGCTGGATGCCCAGCTCAATCGGCGCAACGTCGCTGAACACGTCGTCCTTGGTCTCGACGCAAGCGCTGGCAACCGACCAGAAGTGACCGAACGGATCAACCAGCTTGCCGCAGATGCCGCCCCAGGGAACTTCGGCCAGGCTGGATATTTCCACCGCGCCCGCTTCCAGCGCGTCGGCCCAGACTGACGTTGCATCCTTGACGTCGAGGTGCAGCATCGAGGCCGAGCCGCCGATTGACAGCGGCGACAGGATGCCGGCATCAACAAACTCGTCGCACAGATAGAGGCGTGCACCGCAGATTTCCAGCTCGGCATGCTGTATCAGTTCCGTACCCGTCACATTGCTGCGGGTGATCTCCTTGGCGCCGAAAGCCTGCTTGTAGAATGCGATTGCCGCGGCGGCATTGCTCACCGTGATATACGGCGTGAGGGCGACTTTGGGTTTTTTGGTTGAAGTCCGTTTAGAGGCCATGTCAAGTTCTCCGAATGACGTTAGTTCATGAATTGAGTGTCGATGAGCCGGCTTGCGGCTTTCGAACATCATACACCATATTGCAGGAAAACTAACAAATTATTACACACTATGGATCAAGATGTCGCATTAGGCGTTCAAATGACGGTAACCCAGGCTGATCTGCCCGAACTCCGGGCGGCCGGTCGGCTGGGGGAGTATGCCGTTGTCTACCGGGTTTGGCGCAGCCAGCAGGGTGGCGGCTTCGGCGATCAGGGCAGCCGCCCGTTTGCCTGGGGTGTGCTTGTCTACGTCGATACCGTGCTGGCCCGGGTCAACAGCGCCCGCGGCCACGGTCGCGAGTGGAACAGCCTGGACCGCCTCGAGCCCTGGCTGCGCGAACAGGGTTTCTGGTACTGGTGGACACGAAATGATTTGGAGCCGCTGGGCGTTTCGGGGGCAACGGACGACGATCAGGGCGACGAGAATACCCCGCCCGCGATGGACCTCCACCGCGTCAATGAATGATCAAAACCGCCCTGCAAGCCGCAGGCTTTGCATCCACTGTCCGCAGCACGGCATCCGTTGCCGGATGTTGTCGAACAGATGGCAACGCACACCCGAAAGCGATGCGCCAACCCCAATAGACCGTCGAACATCCCTCGGCACCATCAAGATGCACCTGGACGCGGGTCGCAGGTTGTCCCAAAACATCTGACGACGGACAGCATGATGCCAATTTTCTACTCAAAGACGCGTTGATGTTTCGCATTCCTTTGTGTTCTTCACTGTCGCGATCAGATCGTTGCGTCTTTATGTGTTGCGGTTCGCCCCACGTTCTCGTTGCGCAGGAGCGAAGATAGACCGGTTGATTCAAGATAAACAAGGTTTTCCCTTGCTTCAAAACTATATCGGAATTTGTATTTGCTTTGGGCAGTCAAAGCTTAACCACTTAGAGATCGAGGACCGTCCGTTAACAAGCACAGTAAGTGCACAAAATTCTCTTTATACCAGCGGCCCTCAGAAAACGCCCATTTGATGGAGCCAAATTCGTTCATATGGCAGGCGCGGCGCGCAGCGCGATGCGGTGCATCTGGCAAGCGGCGCAACGCACCAGATGGGCGAATTTGGCCCACCGAAGGCCGGATTTTCGCTCTTGCTGGACGTCGTTATGCTCGGCTTGCGGTCAACCAGACCGCGGCACCGAGCATGCCTAGCCAGCAAAAGCGAAAATGCGGTCAAATGGGTGTTTTCTGAGGGCCGCTGGTATTACCTAGAGAAGCGCGGCTGGTTGAGGCCCGCCGTTTGCTTTTGGTGTCAGGATTTGACGCGGCGCCCAACGCGACCAAGTCCAGGAGTAGTCCCAGCGATTATTCTTGGAGTTCGCGAGCGGCAGCGCAGCGCTGTCATGTCGTCTCGGCCCGCCCGAATCTTTGCTCATAGGCACTCAGAAACCTGGTGAACCTTTGGTGGGCGTAAGGGATGAAGCGGATCTTTTGAATGGGTTGCACGGCAAGCGGCAACGCGGCCATGGCGTATTTGAAGTCGGAGAGAGGCAACAGGTCTCTCGTGCTCTGAAGCAGCCTTTGAAATTCAGTCTCTCTGTCACCGTGGGACGCAAACTCGACATGGTCGAGATAGGCGCCGATCAGCATACCGAGCTCCTGATCTCCAAACTCCGGCTCGGCAATCCGGAAATAAGGATAGTCCGGCTGTTGGTGGCGCATCACCGTTTCGGCGAACAGGTTTGAGAAATCGTACGCCTTGTTGTTGAGGCAGGAGAACTCGAAATCGAGCAATCTGATCTCTGCGTTGTCCAGCTTCATGATGTTGCCGTGATAGGTGTCGTTGTGACAGAAGGTCAGATCGCCCTCGGGAATGCAGCGCCGCACTTTTGAAAGGGTCTTGGGGCTGTAAATCTGGCGGAGATCTTCGCACAGCGCCCGCTCCTCAGGCGGGAAGGCATCGATCCTGTCTTCCAGTATGGTTCTTGCCAGCCGGCCCCACTTGGCGAAAAGAGCCTCGAAGAACGTCTCCTGCGGCAGGTTCGGCGGCTTCAACTGATGCAGGCGGTAGAGCTGACCGGCAATCTTTCGCAAGTTTTCACGATCGAACAGATCATCGGCCCGCAATGTGCGGCCTCGGTAAAACGCTTCGATGCGGCATGTTCTGTCATAGTGATAACAATGGGCTGCGATGTTGTTGGCCCCAAGCGCCTGAAACACCTCCCTTTCCGTTTCAAAGTCCAGGATGGCGTTCTCTTTGCCCTCAAGGCGCCGGTAAAGCACGGCTGCCGGTTCGATCGGCTGAACGCATGCCTTGGACCGGATACCTATCGTGAATGAGGAAAAGCCCTTGGGATCGTCCAGGTCGAAATCCGAAATGGAGAGATTTGCCCACTCGGGAAACAGGCTCCGGCAGGTCTCAAACGCTGCCGACTTTGCAGAAACCATATATCCGTCCCCTCGCTCGCTTCATTCGACCCGACAGGCAGGAATAGCCGAACGTCCGCCCGGTGAACAGCCGAACCTCCCCAATTAAATTGGTCCATCTCCGGAACGATATGCTGGATCGTTGAGTTTAACTCACATGCTGTCGCATTACCGCCGTCTCGTCAGTGCTGAACGACCGCCAGAAGGGACAACCGCCAACACCGCGGGTATGAGCAGGCAGAGGATTGTTAGAAGTAGCCCCGGGTTGACGATCAAAGACGCATCGGCGTCACCAAGCGGTTCATTTCTGACCGGACGAATCGATGCCGGCAGCCGGCGCTCTGGAGCAAATCAGGTCACCGAAAACCCAGGGCGCCAGAGCTTCAGATGGACCAAAAACACAAGCTGCGCGCCGGTTTAGGCCTGACGTAATTCACTTTTCAATTCGACCACCGCAATGAATAACGAAGCTGCGCGTGAGCGGGAAAGACAAGCGGACCCACGATTAGTGCTGGACCGGAACCGAATGCATTGGGAGGGAAATACCCCTGGCACCGTCACCGCCGGTGAACCGCTCCTGTCGCCGGGATCGCCCCACCCCGGGTGAGCTTCAGGGTCACACTCGTGGAAAAATGGTGCCGCAAGAGGGATTTGAACCCCCGACCCCCGCATTACGAATGCGATGCTCTACCAACTGAGCTATTGCGGCTCTGGGTGTTGGGTCTGATACGCGTTCTGCGGTGTCATTTCAAGTCTGCTGATCAGCTGAACCAGCTGCGTTTGCCGTTGACGGGACGGTCGGTGCGCGGGCCGGGGTCGTCGGGCTGCCGGTTGTCCGGCAACAGCTGCTCGATGACCTCCTCGCCGGCCTCGACCGTGTCGGCCGCCTGCTTGCGCACGACATCTTCCATGTCCGGCGCATCAGCTTCCTCCTCGGCCGCCGCCTTGACCGGCTCGGCCGGCGGTACCGCGGAACCGGAACGGTCAGCCGCGGTTTCGTCGGGCTCTTGCGACGAAGCCGTGTCCGCTTCGCGGTCCGGGTCTTCTTCAGCGTCTTCGGCCTGCGCTTCGGCTTCCTCGACGGCCTTCTGATCTTCCTCTGCAGCTACGGCTTCGTCCGCTTCGCCACCGGCGGCTGCAACCTCGTCAACCGGATCCTCCGGCGCGGGCTCTTCGACCGCCGGCTCATCGGCAACGTCTTCATCGGGCTCCGGTGCCTCTTCAGCGACGGCCTCCGCTGCCGCCGCCACACCGGACCCGCCAACGACCACGGCATCGTCGCCCGGCAACGGCGCTTCTTTCTCAGGCTCGGGAATGAAACTGTCCTCCGGCGGTGTGCCCAGTGCCGTCAAAGGCACCCGCCACTCAAAGGCGCCGAGTTCGCCGCTCACCGGCGACACCGGCAACCAGGTCTCCGACACATATCCGTCCGCCGTCCACGCCGGATCGCGCGGCGCCCTGACGGCCCGAGACAGCCACTCGCGCGACCGGCCATGATCGCCGAACTCGCCGTCCTCGATCTCGGCCATCATCAGGCACAGCCGGCTCGACGGGCGATCTGCCGTATGCACATCGAGCGCCTTGCGGGCCGCCGTCCAGTCGCGCGCATCGATTGCGGCACGGGCCTGGGCAATCGCGCCCTCGACACCGCCGTCGCTGACCCGCAGCAGTTCCTTCACACGCTGCAGCCGGTCCTGGGCGGAATCGCCCGAGCGGGCATGGATGTAGGCATCGGCGATATCAGGATGCGGCGACAGCCTCCAGGTCTTTTCCAGCACCCGCGAGGCCTTGCGCAAGGAGCCATGTTCGGCATGCGCCCGCCCGGCCACGACGGCAGCCGGCACCAGCGACGGATCGAGCTTGTGCGCCTTCATGGCCAGATCGATCATCGCGTCCGGATCATCCTCCGCCGCCATCGCCTGGGCGGTATACACCACCGCCTTCCTGGCATTCGACATGTCGCGGTCGATGATGCCGGAGCGCCGCTGGCTGTCGATCAGCCGGGCCACGGCCGGCCAGTCTTCATCGTTCGACAGATAGCCGGACAGGGCCTGCGACGCCCAGGCGAGCGATGTGTCGAGATGGTGCGCCTTGGCGGCATACTTCTGCGCCGCCGCATCGTCACCATCCTTGCGCGCCGCCACATAGAGCCCGCGCAACGCCACGACTTCGGTCTCCGGGTCCTTGAGCATTTCCTGGTAGATCTGCGACACCCGCGAGTTGTCGCCGCGCAACTGTGCCGCCTGGGCTTCCAGAAGGTGCGCCAGCGGACTGTCCGCCACAAGTTTCTTGGCCTGCAGGGCCTGGCGCTGGGCACTTTGCGCATCACCGGCACTGACCGCCACCATGCCCTTCGACAGGGCCTCTATGCCCTTGCGGTGACGGCGCGCCCTGAACACATCGCCAACGGAGCTCGGAAACCCGAAAATCAGCCGGATGAGCCACCAGGCGAACCACAACACGAAGAACAGCAGCACGAAAAGACCGATCATCAGGTAGACCGGAATCTCTTCAATCTGGTAGCCGAGCCAGGTGACCGACATCGTGCCCGGCTGATCGGCCATCCACGTAAAGGCGAAGGCCAGCGCGGCCAGAATTGCAAAACGTACCAGCAATTTGATCATGCCACCTGCTCCCGTCAGCCGCTCGTACCGGTTGCCGCCAGCTGCCGCAGCACGGCTTCGGACAACTGCTGCAACGCAGCCTCGGCCGCCAGTTTCTGTTTCGCCTTGTCCTGCCAGCCGGCCAGCGCTTCGGGCACATTGTCGGTCTTGGCGGCAAGACCGGCCGCAGCGTTCTCAAGGTCCCCGGCGGCAACCCGCGCTGCGGCCTGCTTGAGCTCCTCGCCCCAGTCGGTTTCACCGACTTTGCGCACCTTGACCACCTTGGTGAGTTGCGACGTCAGGGCCGACATGATGCCGCCCTCCTCGACCTTCTTGGCAGCCTCATCAGCCTTTTGCTCCGCCAGTCCGGCGGCGATCTGCTCCAGTTCACCGGCCAGCGACGTCAGCGAACCGACACCGCCCGACGATAGCTCGCGCAGCTCCGCGATACCCGGCAGGGTCGGCGCCACACTGACAAGGTCGTCAAGCTCGCCTGAAAACGGCGAGCCCGAGGCAACGGCTGATGACAGCTTGGCAAAGCTTTGCCCCAATGCCGAAACGGTTTGCGTGGCGCGGGCCTCCTGCTGAGCCTTGAGCGCTGCCAGCGCTTCACTCAGGCCCGACACCTGTGCCTTGAGGGCATCGACCGCACCGGCCTCGGCACCGCCTGCCTGGCTCACCGCATCGAGCTTGCCTTCCAAACCAGACAGTTTGTCGCCGAACGCGGCAACACTCGCCGTCAGTTCTTCCACCTTCAGCGCCGTGCCGGCCTGGGCTGCCGTTCCGCTTTCTCCCGACTGTGCCGCGGCGCTGATGGCTGTGTTCAACTCGTCGATGCGGGCCTGCATTTGCGCCAACTGCGCAGAGGCCTCTTTCTGCCGGTCAGCGGCCTGCTTCTGTTGCGCCTGCAAGGCGGCGTCGGCCTCTTGCTTGACCGTCGCTATGGTTGTTTCCAGAACGCTGACCTTCTGAGCGTTCGCCGCGGCAGCCTTTTGTGCTTGTTCGAGCTGCTGCTGGAGTTGCGTGATCACGGCGCTGTCGCCGGACGCAGCCGGTCCGTATGTCCGGTACAGCCAGGCCCCTGCCCCGCCGGCCAGGATCAGCGCTGCCAGCCCGGCGGCAATCAGCTTGCCGCTGCCGCCACCCGAACTGGCGGTCCCAGCACTCTCTTGCGGTTGTTCTTCAGGAGTGTCCCCTGCGCCGTCCTCGGCTTGCGCGCCCGCCGGTTCCGGCCTTTCGGTTTCCGCGGTCTCAGCGGCGTCATCACCTACACTATCAGCTGCCGCCTCAACCGGCGCTTCATCGCCTGATGCCGACGTTGCGTCTTCGGAGCCCTCGGCATCGTTCCGTTCGGCCTCGGAAACGTCTTGCGCTGCGGTCTCAACGGCCTGCTTGGCATCCTCGCCGGCTTGCGCTGCGCTGGCCTTGACCTCTTCGGCTTCCAGATCGATCACCCTTGGCCGCGCCGGCTTGCGCGGTTTGCTCGTACGCCTCGTCTTGCGTGCCATTTGTGCCCTCCGGCTCTCTCAAGGGTCCTGACCCCAGTTCCACAATCCGGCAATGCCCGGGAATGTCAACCCTGACCGCCCAGTGTTGCCGACAATATGCTTACCATTGCGTCATCGTTGGCCGCCCCGGCGACTTCCAGGCCCGCCGCCGGGCAGCCGCTTTCGCGCACCGCCTTGGCAACATTGTCCGACAGACAGTAGTAGCGAATGAATCCTGCCCCCGTACGGTTGCGGCCCAACCGCCCCATCAATGTGCACCAGATACGCGCCGTGCGCGGTGAATACAGACATACCGCCACCTGAGTCCGGGATCCGAGCAGCTCCTCGACCTCCCGCGGCAGCGCTTGCGCATGCACCGCATGATAAACCACCACGCGCGCCACTGTGAACCCCAGCGCGGCCAATTGTCCGGCCAAATCGCCGGCTGTATGGACGCCTGACGGATAAAGGATGGTGCCCTTCCCGGGCTGACAGTACTGCTGCACCTCACTGACCACGGCGTCGACATCTCCCGCCGCCTCAATGATGCAGCCAAACCCGGCCGCGCGCGCCGCCACCGCCGAGGCCGGCCCGACCGCAATGGCCGGCACACCGGTGAATCTGTACCCATCGGGACGCGCCATCAGTCCGCGCACGCCATTGGCGCTGGTGAACACCACAGTCTGGACATCGCCGACGGGAAGCGGATCGACACTGCGGGGTTCGATACTGATCAGCGGGGCAACGACACTCGTCAGTCCGGCCTGCTCCAACCGGGCCGCCAGCCGGGCCGCATCGGGCTGCGGCCGTGTCACGATCACCACCGCAGACGTCATGCGAACAACCTGTCGCCCGCCTTGGCCCTGACTTCCTCAGCCGCTGCCCGGCCCAGAGCCGCGGCATCCGCTGCCGAACCGGTGCGCACCGCGTCGAACTGCTCGCCGCCATCAAGGGTCAGGGCCATGCCGGCGAAGTGCACATTGTCGCCCACGAGCCTGGCATGACCGGCCAGCGGCGTGCGGCACGAACCATCGAGTTCGCACAAAAACCCCCGCTCGGCGGCGACGGTGATTTCGGTCTCGCGATGATTGAGCGGCGCCAGCAGGTCACGCACGCGGGTGTCGTCGCCGCGCGCCTCGATGCCGATTGCCCCCTGCGCGACCGCCGGCAGCATGTCGTCGACCGGCACCGCCTGGGTGATCCGGTCCGCCAGACCAAGCCGCCGCAATCCGGCACAGGCAAGAAACGTCGCCGCCACTTCGCCGTCGTCGAGCTTGCGCAGCCGGGTCTGCACATTACCGCGGTACTGGACGATTTTCAGGTCAGGCCGGATCGCCTTGGCCTGTGCCGCGCGGCGCACCGACGACGAACCGACCACCGACCCATGCGGCAAGTCCTGCAACCGCCCGGCAACCGGGCTCAGGAAGGCATCGCGCGGATCCTCGCGCTCCAGGAGGCAGACAATCTCCAGCCCCGGCGGCAGCTCCGCCGGCATGTCCTTCATCGAATGCACCGCCATGTCGATCTCGCCGGCAAAGAGGGCTTCCTCGATCTCCTTGGTGAACAGGCCCTTGCCGCCGATTTCGGCCAGCGGCCGGTCGCGCACCCTGTCGCCGGTCGTGGTGATCACGACGATCTCGATGGCATCGGCGGACAGGCTGTGCGCGGCGACCAGCCGGTCGCGGGTCTCATGCGCCTGGGCCAGCGCCAGGGGCGAGCCGCGGGTGCCGATTTTCAGGTCAGATGTTTGCAAGCGTCCGGTCCCGGTGCTAGAGGCTGCAGAAGGGGAGATATGGCGCGCACTATAGCGTTTCGCACGCCTGAGGAAAGATGATCATTGACCACGGGATGTGAACATAACAGCGCAGTGACGGTGCTTGGTATCGAGACCTCCTGCGATGAGACCGCCGCCGCGGTGGTAACCCGGAATGCCGATGGTTCGGGCTGCATCCGCTCAAGCCTTGTCTTGTCTCAACTGGCCGAACACGCCCCCTACGGCGGTGTCGTTCCCGAGATCGCGGCGCGGGCCCACATCAATGCCCTGGACGGCCTGATCGCGCGGGCCCTGGACCAAGCCCAATGCGGCCTGGAAGACATCGACGCCATCGCCGCCACCGCCGGCCCCGGCCTGCTCGGCGGCGTGCTGGTCGGCCTGATGACCGCTAAGGCATTGGCGCTTGCCAAGCACAAGCCGCTGATCGCCGTCAATCATCTCGAGGCCCATGCCCTGACCCCGGGCCTGACCGACGGCCTCAGGCCGCCCTACCTGCTGCTGCTGGTTTCCGGCGGCCATACGCAAATTCTCGCTGTGGAGGATGTCGTCCTCTACCGCCGCTATGGCACCACCATCGACGATGCCCTTGGCGAGGCCTTCGACAAGACCGCCAAACTGCTTGGCCTGGGCTATCCCGGCGGACCACAGGTCGAGGTGGCGGCCGAGACCGGTGACGCTGAGCGCTTCGCCCTGCCCCGGCCTCTCGTCGGAACCGAAGGCTGTAACTTCTCGTTCTCCGGCCTCAAGACCGCGGTTCGCCAGGCGGCGGCGAAGTGCGATCCGCTCCAGGAACAAGACATCGCCGACATCTGCGCCGGTTTTCAGGCCGCGGTGTGCGATACGCTCGGCGACCGCCTGTCTCAGGCCTTCGAGCGCTTTTCCGCCGAGTTTGCGGATGTGGACGCACCGGTCCTGGTGGTCGCGGGCGGTGTGGCGGCGAACCGCACCATTCGGGCATCCCTGGAAGCCCTCACGCTGAGCCATGGCTGGCGGCTGGTCGCACCACCGCTGGAACTGTGCGGCGACAACGCTGTCATGATCGCCTGGGCCGGCGCTGAGCGCCTGGCTCGCGGCATGACCGACGAACTCGATGTTTCCGCCCGCGCCCGATGGCCGCTTGATCCGCAGGCCGAACCGGCCCCGTTCGCAGGAGTGAAGGCATGACAGCGCAGTTTGAGCATATCGGTGTCATCGGCGCCGGCGCCTGGGGCACCGCCCTTGCCGCCACCGCCGCCCGCGCCGGCCATCAGGTATCGCTGTGGTGCCGGTCTGAAGGGCTCTGCACGAGCCTCAACGACGCGCACGAGAATTCGGTCTACCTGCCCGGCATCACGCTGCCCGAAAGAATAGTCACAACAACCGCGCAAGCCGACCTTGCGACCTGCAATGCCCTGCTTGTCGTCACGCCAGCCCAGGCGATGCGCGAGGTGATGACCGGGTTCGCTCCGCACCTGAACGACGGCATACCGGCCGCCACTTGCTGCAAGGGCATTGAAATGACCACGGGCAAGTACATGAGCGAGGTGCTGGAAGACGTCTGCCCCGGCCTGGTCCCGGCGGTGCTGTCCGGCCCCAGTTTCGCCGCCGATGTGGCGCGGGGCCTGCCGACCGCCGTCACGCTGGCGGCCCATGACCTGGACCTCGCTTCGGCTTTCGCCAAGGCTTTGACCATCCCGTCGTTCCGGGTTTACGCCGCAACCGATCTGGAAGGCGTAGAACTATGCGGTGCCGCCAAGAACGTCATGGCCATCGCCTGCGGCATTGCCGCCGGCAAGGCATTCGGCGACAGCGCCCGCGCCGCGCTGATCACCCGCGGGTTTGCCGAACTGTCGCGCCTGGCCAGTGCCCTCGGCGTGCGCCCGGCAACGCTGACCGGCCTGTCCGGCCTCGGCGACCTGATCCTCACCTGTTCCAGCACCCAGTCGCGCAACTTTTCGCTCGGCGCCGCGCTCGGCAGCGGCCAGACGCTGGACGACTACATGGCCGGCCGCCGCACGGTGAGCGAAGGTGTGCATACCGCGGGCGTGCTTGTGGACCTGGCCCGCAAGCATGGCGTAGAAATGCCGATCTGCGAGGCCGTGGCGGCCATCGTGCAGGGCCGGTCTTCGGCGGATGAGGAGATCGCCCGGCTGCTCGCTCGCCCGGTCAAGCCGGAATGACGTTTAGCCTGAGCCTGGCCGGCCCGCTCTCCCGGCCAGACATCACATTAAGGAGATTGACCATGGCCTATTGGCTCTTCAAGTCCGAACCGTTCAAATGGTCGTGGGACGAACAAAAGGCCAAGGGCGAGGCCGGCGAGGAATGGGACGGCATCCGCAACTACCAGGCCCGCAACAACATGCGGGCCATGAAGATCGGCGACCTCGGATTCTTCTATCACTCGAACGAAGGACTGAATGTCGTTGGAATCGTGGAGGTTTGCGCAGAGTCGCACCCTGACTCGACGACCGACGACGAACGTTGGGACTGCGTCGACGTCAAAGCCGTCTGCGACATGCCCGAGCCGGTGACCCTCAAGGCTGTCAAGGCTAATCCGAAACTGGCCGACATGTCCCTGGTCACCTCCATGCGCCTGTCCGTCCAGCCGGTCACCGAAGACGAATGGCTGGAAGTCTGCAGCATGGGCGGCCTGGACAACCCGCCAAGGTGCTGAGAACGCCCGCGCAACGCCGCGCATTCATTCTCAGCAACACCAAACCCCTGCCCGTCCCCCTCGCGCCGGAAATTACCCTCCACCTGGCCGAGGAATCGCTGCCGCTGTGGCGCAAGACCGAGGAAGACCTCGGCGAAATCGGCTTGCCGCCGCCGTTCTGGGCCTTCGCCTGGGTCGGAGGGCAGGCGCTGGCGCGCTTTGTGCTGGACCATCCGCAAGCCGTTGCCGGCAAGACGGTCATCGACCTTGCGACCGGGTCCGGCCTGGTCGCCATCGCCGCCATGAAAGCCGGCGCTGCAACCGTCACGGCAGCCGATATCGATCCCTTCGCCGTCGAAGCCGCCCGGCTGAACGCCGAGGCAAACGGTGTGACCTTTGCACTTACCGCCTGCAACCTGCTGGCCGGGCCGCCGCCGACCTGCGACACCATCCTCATCGGCGACCTGTTTTATGACCGCGATGTCGCCGCGCCGCTGCTTGACTGGCTGAGCGCCGCAGCCGGCGCGGGCAGCCACGTCCTCATTGGTGATCCCGGCCGCAGCTATCTGCCGAAGGACCGTCTCGCGCCGCTCGCCACCTACACAGTGCCGACCTCGCGCGAGCTTGAGGACAGTGAGTTCAAACAGGCCACCGTCTGGACTTTGCGCCCGCAAAACGCCCCGAATCCCGGCGCCGTTTAGGTTAGACCCAAAGAACCATTGCGCGCCGCGTCAGGGTCCGCATAATGCAGTGCAATAAGATGCGCAAAGGATAACAGAAGGGAGATTGTCCGCATGTCCGAAGTTCACGTTCACAAGGTTTCCGCCGCCTGGGCACGCAACGCGCACATCGACAACAAAAAATACAAGAAGATGTACGCGGCCTCTATCGAGGACCCCGACAAGTTCTGGAAAAAACACGGCAAGCGTATCGACTGGTTCAAGAAGCCGACCAAGATCAAGAACGTCAACTACAACTACCCCGACGTCTCGATCAAATGGTACGAGGACGGCGTCACCAACGTCTGCTACAACTGCGTCGACCGCCACCTGAAGAAGCGCGGCAACCAGACCGCCATCATCTGGGAAGGCGACAATCCCTTCGACGACAAGAAGATCACCTACAGCGAGCTCTACGAGCACGTCTGCCGCCTGGCCAATGTGATGAAGGACAATGGCGTCAAGAAAGGCGACCGGGTCACGCTCTACATGCCGATGATCCCGGAAGCGGCCTATGCCATGCTGGCCTGCGCCCGCATCGGCGCCGTCCACTCCATCGTGTTCGGCGGTTTTTCGCCCGACGCCCTGGCCGACCGCATTGAAGGCTGCGACTCCAATTTCATCATCACCGCAGACGAAGGCCTGCGCGGCGGCAGGACCATTCCCCTGAAGGACAACACCGACGCCGCCCTGAAGAAAGCCAAGAACGGCAAGGACTGCAAGGTGCTGGTGGTCCGCCGCACCGGCGGCAAGGTCGGCTGGGATGACAGCCGCGATGTTTGGTATCACAAGGCGATCCGCACGGCGAAGGCCAAGTGCAAACCCGAAAGGATGAACGCCGAGGACCCGCTGTTCATCCTCTACACCTCCGGCTCGACCGGCAAGCCGAAGGGTGTGCTGCACACCACCGGCGGCTACCTTGTCTATGCCTCGATGACCCACGAGTACATCTTCGATTACCACCCCGGCGATGTGTACTGGTGCACCGCGGACGTCGGCTGGGTCACCGGTCACAGCTACATCGTGTACGGTCCCCTGGCCAACGGCGCCATCACCCTGATGTTCGAAGGGGTGCCCAACTATCCCGACGCCGGCCGCTTCTGGGAGGTCGTCGACAAGCATCAGGTCAACACCTTCTACACCGCACCGACCGCCATCCGCGCCCTGATGGGCGCCGGTGACGATTTCGTCAAACGCCACTCGCGCTCCTCCCTCAAGCTGCTCGGCTCGGTCGGCGAACCGATCAACCCGGAAGCCTGGGAGTGGTACTACAACGTCATCGGCGACGGCCGCTGCCCGATCGTCGACACCTGGTGGCAGACCGAGACCGGCGGCATTATGATCACCCCCCTGCCCGGCGCCACCAAACTGAAGGCCGGTTCGGCGACGCGCCCGTTCTTCGGCGTCAAGCCGGCGCTGGTCGATGCCGAGGGCAAGGAGTTGGAAGGCGCCGTCGACGGCAACCTTGTGCTGCTCGACTCATGGCCCGGCCAGATGCGCACCGTGTTCGGCGACCACCAGCGCTTCATGGACACCTACTTCGCCACCTACAAGGGCACCTACTTCACCGGCGACGGCTGCCGCCGCGACGAGGACGGCTACTACTGGATCACCGGCCGCGTCGACGACGTGATCAATGTCTCCGGCCACCGCATGGGCACCGCCGAGGTTGAATCGGCATTGGTGGCGCACGACAAGGTGTCGGAAAGCGCCGTCGTCGGTTACCCGCACGACATCAAGGGTCAGGGCATCTACTGCTATGTCACCCTGATGGCCGGCGAGAAAGCAAGCGACGCCCTGAAGAAGGAACTGGTCCAGCACGTCAGGAAGGAGATCGGCCCGATCGCCTCGCCGGATGCGATCCAGTTCGCCCCCGGCCTGCCGAAAACCCGTTCCGGCAAGATCATGCGCCGCATCCTGCGCAAGATCGCCGAGGACGATTTCTCCAATCTCGGCGACACCTCGACCCTGGCCGACCCGGCCGTCGTCGACGATCTGATCGAGAACCGGCAGAACAAGAAGAAGTAGCACCGCACCGGAACGGTCCCCGTCATGCCGGCGGGGACCGTGACGCGCGCCGGTTTCCCGGATAGTCTTCTTTGAAACATGACGACGGGGGGGCAAGCGATGGCCGGCAGGGATATTCACGACACTGTTGTTGAGGGCACCTATTGGTGGGGCATTCCGACGTTGCTCGGCGCGCCGCACGAACCGGCCCTCGACGGCTGCGACATCGCCCTTGTCGGCGTTCCCCATTCAACCGGCAACGGTACCACCGAGCGCGACCAGCACCTCGGGCCCCGCGCCGTTCGCCATGTCTCCCCGTGGCTCGGCGGACGGGTGCACAGCGACTTCGGGTTCGATCCCTGGCAGACCTGCACGATCCGCGATGTCGGAGACGTTCTGCTGCCGGAGGCAAACAACAACGAAAAGTGCATTGCCCGCATCACCGAACACTATCGCAAGCTGGACGCCGCCGGGGTCCGGCCGGTGTCGATCGGCGGCGATCACTCGATCACCGGCGGCATCCTGCGGGCTATCGCCGGCAAGGATGCCAAACTGACCGGCGGTCAGAAGGCCGGCCTCCTGCACATCGATGCCCACACCGACACATTCGACAAGCTCGATCATTTCCTGGGCGCAAAGGACAGCGCCGCCCACTGGGGCTCCTACCTGGTGCGCGAGGGCCATGTCGACGCCAGCCGCAGCGTGCAGATCGGATTGCGCGGCCACACCCGGTCGCTCGACTGGCTGCAGAGTTCCTATGACCTCGGCTACGAAGTCGTGACCATGGCGGAATACCGCGACATGGGGCTGCCGGCGGCCTGCGACCTGATCCGCAAGACCTTGGGCGACGGTCCGGTCTACATCACCTTCGACCTCGACAGCCTCGATGCGACCGTTGCCCCCGCGGTGTCCAACCTCGAGCCGGGCGTCGGCGGTTTTTCGATCGACGAAGCCAACCAGCTGCTTCGCTCAATCCGTGGAAAACGCATCATCGGCGGCGACGTCGTCTGCCTGATGCCGACCAAGGATCTGCCCAACAATCAAACCGCCATGGTCGCCAGCAGCATCATGTTCGAGATCATGTCGCTGGTGGTAGATGCCGGTTCTGTCTAGAGCCTTTTTGACAATACCGAGCCATTTGACCGGAACCACGCGTCTGTTCTTGGCGCGATCTCCAACCCTCCCCACGGGGGGGGGGGGGGGGGGGGGGGGGGGGGGGGGACCGGCTGTGCCGGGCGGGCACGCCTTTCCACCGCCCGGCCTTTTGGCCTGCGGGGAGGAGGGTGAATGAACGGGTCGAGCGGAGCGCCTGATCCAGCGCGGATATCCTTATCGAACGTTCAAAGTCGACTTGTCGGGGCCGAGCTTTCCGACGGCCCCGGAACGCCGGGGGCGCTCCGCTCCGGTGGTTTTGGGAACCGGTCCCGCTTCCTGTCCAACAGGTGGATGCCCGCGCGCAATGCCGCCATGGGGCCCGACGGCGCGGGGATAATCCGCGCCCGGACCCAGCCGGCACCGCCGCCAGCCTGAACACCACACGGATGAGACGCCGGGGCGCAAGACGCACCCCACAGATGCCCGGCAAGATCGGCTGAGCCCAACATCGACATATCCAGCACCTCATCCACTGCAAGACCTCAAGCCAGCGCTGCTGCCGGCGGCCCCGGGCATCTCACGAATGCCTCCCAGGGCGGAGGACCTCGACGAACCTCTGAAAGCCGAATGTCTCGTCTGACACCCAACCCCCAGACACCGCCCCCTGCCCGATACCAAAGCGACCTAGGATACCACCCGTAAACCGGCAGGAGGTGTGGGCAGGATAAAACAAAATAGGAATTTTGTCAAGGTTTTAACATGAACACTTCCTCGATTGAAGCAAGCCCATCAGGAAACTACCTTCGCCGATGACAAAACGAGGACGGAAAGACTGGAGTTGAAATTGTGGACAGAGAACATGCATTTCTACCTTGCCATTACAGACAATTGTGATTTATTGAATGAATGCCCTGGCTACACTTCCCTTCGACTGAATGACAACTGACAAAATTTGGGGAACTTCGACTTGAGACAATTAGTCTGCGTATGTGTTGCTGCAACTTTGCTGGCGGGTTGCGCAAGCGGGCCGCGAACCGCTGGGTCGCCCAAGGCGATCGCGTTGGCGTCAGGCAGCGGCACTGGGACACTTTATCTCAGCCGCCCGGATCACCGTGTATTCGGGCACGAGGACGCTTACATTATCCTGGATGGCCAGAACGTGGGAACGATCAGCAATGGCCAATGCGTGCGCCTGACCATATCATCAGGAAAACACCAGATTCAGGTATCGCCCAACGCCTTCGCCAACTTCGGCGCTGCAATTGGCGCCGCCCTGGCAAAAGCGTTCAAGTACCGCAATGTCGATATGAAAGCCGGTGGCAGGCTCTATTACCAGGCTACGCCATACTACGACAGCCCGCAGGTCGGCTGGATGTTCTCAACCACGAAAAAGACTTCGGGCCGCAGCTGTTGAGCGTTTGACAAAACAACCTCCATGCTGTGCGACGCCACGCAGGAATCAAACCCTTAGACCAAAGCAAACGGACTAAATGCGGCCAGTCACCCGACGCCGGACGGGGTTGCAAGCCACAACTGAACGGCTCGGGGATTTTGCATAAATCTCCCGCTTACGACGAGGTACCCGCTACGTGCCGGTACCGGTCCTTGTGTTGCCGAAGGGCAATCGGTAGGCTGCTCATTGTGACCTAACGGAAATGGGACGGGAAGTGCGGCATGACCAGCTACAATTTAGGATCATATTCTCGCAAGGTAACGACCGGCTCGGCTGAAGCACAGCGGTGGTTCGACCAGGGACTGATGTGGATCTTCGGCTACAATCACGAAGAGGCCATCTACTGTTTTGAGCAGGCGCTGAGCCATGATGCGGCCTGCGCCATGGCCCATTGGGGCATCGCTTATGCGATCGGGCCGAACTACAACCATGCCTGGGATACTTACGATCCTGATGAAAAGACCGACATGCTCGCCAAGGCCGCTGCCGCGCTGACGGCTGCAACGGGCCTTGTCGACCGCATCACGCCGGTCGAGGCGGAATTGATCACCGCCCTGGTCCAGCGCTATCCGCAAGACCCCGCAACAGAGGACTTTTCTGCCTGGCATGACGCCTTTGCCGATGCCATGCGCAAGGTCCACAAGGACTATCCGCACGATCTCGAGGTGTGCACGATCTTCGCCGAGTCGATGATGAACCGCACGCCGTGGCAATTGTGGGATCTGAAGTCGGGCAACATTGCCGACAATGCCGACACGGCCGAAATCATCAACGTCATCGAAACCGCCCTGTCGGACATCGAGGGGGCCTGGGACCATGCCGGCCTGCTTCACCTCTACATCCACGTCATGGAGATGTCGCCGCATCCCGAGCGCGCCCTACGGCAGGGCGATCGGCTGCGTCAACTGGCGCCCGACGCTGGCCATCTCAGACACATGCCGACGCATATCGACGTGCTGTGCGGCGACTACCAGAACGTGGTCGATCGCAATGGCGAGGCAATCGTTGCCAACCGCAAGTACTACAAGCACCGCGGCGCCGACAATTTCTACTCGTTCTACCGCGCCCACGATTATCACTTCAGGGTTTACGGCGCCATGTTCCTGGGCCAGCCGTCTGTCGCCCATGAGTCGGCCGACGAACTGGCTGACACCCTGCCCGCATCGGCTATCAGCATTCTCGGGGACTTTCTCGAGTGCTTCATCTCCGTCAAGCAACACGTCCAGATCCGCTTCGGGCAGTGGCAGGACATCCTCGACACGCCGTTCCCTGACGACGAGAAGTTCTATTGCTACACCACCGCGGTGCTGCACTACGCCCGCACTGTGGCCTTGGCCAATCTCGGCAAACTCAGTGAAGCGGAACAGTCCGTTCGGGCATTCGACGCGGCCCGCGCCGCGGTGCCTGAAAGCCGCCTCGTCGTAAACAACACGGCCGACGATGTGCTGCGGGTCGCCGAACAGATGATGCTTGGCGAACTGGAGTATCACAAGGGCAACCATGCCGCGGCGTTCGAGCATCTGCGCAAGTCGGTCGAACTGGACGACAACCTGGAGTACGATGAGCCCTGGGGCTGGATGCAGCCGACCCGCCACGCCCTGGGCGCGTTGCTGCTCGAACAGGGCCACTACGAGGAAGCCGAAGCCGTGTACCGCGCCGACCTCGGTCTGGACTCAACCCTCAGCCGGGCCTGTCAGAACCCGGGCAACGTGTGGAGCCTGCATGGCCTGCACGAATGCCTCGTCAAACGCGGCGAAAAGACTGAAGCCGCACATATCAAACTGCAACTGGACAAAGCGTTGGCGCGGGCGGAGGTCACAATCAGGGCGTCTTGCTACTGTCGCCAGCAAACGGCTGCCTAGGGCCCGATGCGGACCGCAGAACGCGGCCTGTCCCTGGCGAGTTGCCCGTCTCTTACAAGCGATCCCTTTGGCCGGGATCTATTCTTGCTGTATGGTGCCACTCACACCGCTGGTGGACCATTTCAATGACCGATCTCCGCATCGATTCAAACAACTCGATCTTTTACCTTTACTCGCGGCCAACGCGCGAAGGTGCTCAGACATTTGTGTTCGTCAATGCCCTGACTGGATCGACGGATCATTGGGAAGGCACAGTTGCGCCGGACTTGCGCAATCGTGGATTCGGGACGCTCAGCTACAATTTTCGGGGTCAGGACAAGTCGGCCTTTGGGCAGGACTTGGAACTGACGAATGCGTTGATTGTCGATGATTTGGTGCACCTTCTCAACGAAGTCAGGCCGCACAGGCCCATTCTGACTGGCTTGTCAATCGGTGGACTATACGCATCGCAGGCATGCGCCAACGGTGCAGATGTCAGTGGCGTTGTTCTTCTAAACACGCTACGCGAAATCAACCCGCGCATTGCATGGATTAATGACGCTCTTCCACACTATGTGGCGAACGGAGGGGCCTCCTTGTTCATGGGGCTAATGATGCCACTGTTGACCAACCCCGACTTTGCCGCCAGCGTTCGCTCAAACTACTTGAGCGGACCGTACACGCCGCTCGACCCGGGACATGGCCACGCAAATCTGATGCGCAATTCCGTCGAGACGGATTGGGATTTCGACTGGGCGTCTCTCAATCTCCCTGTGCTTTCGATCACCGGGCTGCACGACCGTGTGTTCCGTGACCCGGAAGTCATTGACCGCCTCTTCTCCCTGCTGCCGGACGCAAGGCGAGAGGATTGGGACAATGCCGGCCACCTTTTGCCGCTTGAACGGCCTGAACGGCTTGCCAAGAGCCTCGCGAGGTTCGGGACAGAGATCGAACAGCAATGAACATTCCCGCCAAATGGGCCTATATTGCTGTTTTCGTCGGAGTATGCGGCCATGCGAGTTCGGAGTTCTTTGCAAAATTGGCCGGCGTGGCCGGTCCCGAAGTGTCAGTTTGGCGATACCTTATCGGCGCAGCGGGGCTGCTGATATGGTCGATCATGCGCAGCGACACGCGCGATCTTGTAACACCGCTCCGAGAAGACTGGCGGAGGCTGATACCGTTGTCGTTACTCGGGGTCTCTCTTGCCTATTTCTTCTTCCACTGGTCACTGGACTTCGCCAGCGTTATTCAAGTGGCAACGTTGGTGACAACGATCCCGGTTTTCGTTGGGCTCATCAACCTGGCAGTCAACCGCACTCCGATTCCCACGGTAAGAGTTATCACCGGTATACTGGCTCTGGTCGGCGTCGCCGTATTACTTACCGACGGCTATTTGGACGTTCTGACTGCTGGTGGCGTATCTTTATGGGGCATTCTGATGGCGATACTCTGCGCGGCGCTTGTTGCCGGTTACTCCGTGATTGCCAAGCCCCTCATGGTTCGCCACGGTGGTATGCGCATTACCACGCTTGCGATCAGTATCGGTGCGATCGGACTATGGGTCGGCGTCGGCATTTTTTGGGGCAAATGGGTGAACCCAATTTCGCTTGCCGACAAGCCATCCGTCGCAATCGGATCTCTGATTGTTCTGGGGCTGTGGAACACGACAATTACTCAACTGTTGTGGCTCGGAGGGCTGGCCGCAGCGTCTGATATGACGCGCGCCTCCTATCTGTTTTTCCTCAAGCCGGTGATTGCAGCCGGGCTCGCGATAGTTTTCTTGGGCGATAGTCCAACGTGGTTGCAATTTGCTGCCATCGTCGTCGTCTCGGGAACGGTGTTCTTCGAAGTTTTCTGGCCGCAACGGCATCCCGCTGCGAACCCGAAATGAGGCGGAGGAAGCCCAATTTGGCAATGTCCGGTTTGTCAGCAGAGCAGCCGTTGCTCCCACGCACGGCTTCTCTGCTCCGGGTTAAAGCAGCGCTTTGGCTGGAGGTGGTTTTCGGAGCTCTGCCGGTCGCAGATCCATCAGATCAGCCGCGCAAAAGACCGGCCCACCCGCTCAAGGACGACCGTTGTCCGTCCAACACGGGTACACACGCCGGAATGACGAACGCTGATGCCGCCGGCATCAGCCTTGCATGGCTTCGGGGCCGCGCGAGATCGCCGCGAGGCCGGTGCGGACCACTTCTTTCAGGCCCAGGGGCTGCATGAGGGTGATGAACTGGTCGACCTTGCGGGTCTTGCCGGTGAGTTCGAAGACGAAGTTGTCGTTGGTGGCATCGACGACGCGGGCGCGGAAGGCGTCGGCCAGGCGCAGGGCCTCGACGCGGGCGTCGCCCTTGCCGGTGACCTTGATCAGCGCCAGTTCGCGCTCGATGGCGTTGCCGGTGACCGTGAGGTCGGCGACCGAGTGCACCGGCACCAGGCGCTCAAGCTGCGCCTTGATCTGCTCCAGCACGGCGGCGGTGCCGCGCGTCTGGATGGTGATACGCGAAATGTGCGCCTCGTGCTGGGTCTCCGATACGGTGAGCGACTCGATGTTATAGCCGCGCCCCGAGAACAGGCCGATGACCCGGGCCAGCACGCCCGGCTCGTTGTCGACCAGCACGGCCAGCGTGTGCACCTCTTCCGGATCGCGCGCCCCGCCGAGGAAATAGGCCGAACCGGGCTGATTGTTTGTCTGATCGTTCATGTTTCTGGTCCCCTGCCCTGCCTATACCAAAACCTTGCCTTCTTCGCCGATCGCCGTGTCGATGTCTTCGTCCGACACTTCCTCGCCGAGCAGCATCTCGTTGTGCGCCTTGCCGGACGGGATCATCGGGAAGCAGTTGGCGAGATTGGCGACCCGGCAGTCGAAGATCACCGGTTCGTCGGTGTCGATCATCGCCTGGATGGCATCGTCGAGTTCGCCCGGCTTGGAGCACTGCATGCCGACGCAGCCATAGGCCTCGGCCAGCTTGACGAAGTCCGGCAGCGCCTCGGTGTAGCTCTCCGACAGCCGGTTGCCGTGCAGAAGCTGCTGCCACTGGCGCACCATGCCCATGTACTGGTTGTTGAGGATGAAGATCTTGATCGGCAGCCGGTGCTGAACCGCCGTCGACATCTCCTGGATGGTCATCAGGACGGAGGCATCGCCGGCAATGTCGATGACCAGCGCATCCGGGTGGGCCACCTGGACGCCGGCGGCGGCCGGCAGGCCGTAGCCCATGGTGCCGAGCCCGCCCGACGTCATCCACTTGTTCGGTTCCTCGAAGTGATAGAACTGCGCCGCCCACATCTGGTGCTGGCCGACCTCGGTGGTGATGTAGGTCTTGCGGTCTCTGGTGAGTTCGTACAGCCGCTCGATGGCGTACTGCGGCATGATCACGTCCTTGTTCGGCTTGTATTTCAGGCATTCGACCCCACGCCAGCGGTCGATCTGCCGCCACCAGCTCTGCAGCGCGTCCATGTTGTGCTCCGCCGGACGCTGTCTCAGGCCGGCGATGATGTCCTTCAGCACGCTGGCGCAATCGCCGACGATCGGAACATCGACATGAATGTTCTTGTTGATCGAGGATGGGTCGATGTCGATGTGGATCTTCTTCGAGCCCGGCGAGAAGGCATCGGTGCGACCGGTGATGCGGTCATCGAAGCGCGCGCCGACGCACAGCATGACGTCGCAGTCGTGCATCGTCATGTTGGCCTCGTAGGTGCCGTGCATGCCGAGCATGCCGACCCACTCCTTGCCCGAGGCCGGAAACGCGCCGAGCCCCATCAGGGTGGAGGTGATCGGATAGCCGGTCATCGCCACCAGATCGCGCAGCAGCTTGGAGGCCTGCGGTCCGGAGTTGATCACCCCGCCGCCGGAATAGATGATCGGCCGCTTGGCCCTGGCCAGCAGTTCGACGGCCTGTTCGATGCGCTCCGGCTTGCCCCGGGTGCGCGGCTTGTAGGTCTTGTGCTCGATGTTCTGCGGCCCGACATAGGTGCCGGTGGCGAACTGGACATCCTTGGGCACGTCGATGACGACAGGGCCCGGCCGGCCGGTTGTTGCGACATAGAACGCCTCGTGCAGAATGCGCGCCAGGTCGTTGACGTCCTTGACCAGGTAGTTGTGCTTGGTGCATGGCCGGGTGATGCCGACCGTGTCGCATTCCTGAAAGGCATCGTTGCCGATCAGTTGCGTCGGCACCTGACCGGTGATGCAGACCAGAGGAATGGAATCCATCAGTGCATCGGTGAGGCCAGTGACCGCATTGGTGGCGCCGGGACCGGAGGTAACGAGAACGACGCCCGGCTTGCCGGTCGAACGGGCATAGCCTTCCGCGGCATGGGTGGCGCCTTGCTCATGGCGCACCAGGATGTGACGGACCTTGTCCTGCTGGAAGATCTCGTCATAGATCGGCAGCACCGCCCCGCCCGGGTAGCCGAAGACATGGCCCACACCCTGATCGGCCAGCGCCGTCAGAATGATCTCCGCACCCGTCATCTGTTGTCCGTCTTGTTCACCCATCGTCTCGTTCCGCGTTCATCTTGTCGTTGCACATCTAGCTCGTAACCCCGAACACCTTTACCGGGCAATAAAAAAGGCCCCTTGAGGGACCTTGTCGCGCGCACATCCGTTGGCCGGATGATCTATCGGACCACCCCGGACGCGCGCTTCACCACCACGAGAATTGACTTAGTGTTCATGCGGCGGGTTGTAAGGGCAAACGGGGCAAGGGTCAAGAGGGCCCTCGCGGGGCCCTCCTGTCGTTGGTGCAATTACACCCAATCGCCATCCAGCGACACCATCGTGTCGGTGAACCGGATCTCTTCGAAATTGTACAGGCAGTCCTCACCGCCCTGTCCCCGGACAACGACACTGCCGTCCGCCTTCGTCGAAATGTCGTAGTCGCCGGACTCACCGTTGATGAGGAACCGGTCGGTCCGGGCGCTGCCGAAAATCGTCTGCTTTGCAGCACCGGCGTCGGCGTACTCGCTCACCGTGCCGGTCAGCCGCACCGTCACATCGTCGAACCGGATCGACTCAAAGCCGATCAGAACATCAAAGGCATTGGTGTGGACGTTCCACACGACATAGCCCTGGCCATCTGAGGTCACATCCCAGTCGAATTTGGAGGCGTTTCCCTTGAAGACGAACACGTCGTTTCCGGTCACGCCCAGGGGGTACTGAGCTGCACGGGGGATATCATGGTAGAGGGTTTCGGTGCTCTGATCGAAATCAGACAGCTTGACGGCATAATCCTCGCCCAGGAACCTGAAACGCTCGACATTGGTCAGCGTGTCATAGCCTTCATGAGCATTGCCGACCCGTAGGACGCCATCGGTATCGAAGGTGATGGAATAATCGGACGACACTCCGGAGAACACCGCCGTATCAAATCCGGCGCCGCCATCTATGACATCATCTCCCTTGCCGCCGACGATGTAGTCGTTGGAGCCGGCGCCGTCGATCTTGTCATTTCCCGTGCCGCCGAACAGCTTGTCCCGGCCGCCGCCGCCGTGCAGGCAATCGTCGCCCGCACCGCCGGCCAGCTTGTCGTTCTGCGAACCGCCGTAAAGGCTGTCGTCTCCGCCGCCGCCGAACAGCATGTCGTTGCCGGTTCCGCCAAGCACTTTGTCGTTGCCGGCATCACCGAACAGCATGTCGTTGCCGCCGCGCCCGTTGAGCAGGTCGTCGCCCTTGAGCCCGTAGAGCTTGTTTGCAGCATCCGATCCCAGCAGCTTGTCGTCAAAGCATGAGCCGACAAGAACCTCGATACTCACCAGATAGTCACCCTGCGCATGACCGCCGGCGCCGGTGCCCTTGGCCAGATCAACACGCACGCCGGCATCCGACTGGGCGTAGTTGACCCCGTCCTTGCCGCTGCCGCCATACACACTGTCAGCGCCCTTACCGGTCGAAAAGCTATCATGCCCCTTGCCGCCAAGCAGCTTGTCGTTGCCGTCCTTGCCGACGATCTTGTCGTTGCCGCCACCGCCCGAAATCAGGTCACGGCCATTGGTCCCGATCAGATAGTCGTTGCTTGCAGTGCCGTAGATTCTGTTGACGGAACTGGTCGTGTTGTAAGACATGTTTGAACATCTCCCTCGTTCAACGTAAGAGACAGAACCGATTGGCGATGGATTTCCCCCGGCCTATTGGCATGTCTCGGTTGCCCTTGCGTATCGGATCAGGACACGGACCGGGCGGTTTGTACCAAATTGAGACATTGCCGCTGCGGATTAACGCTTTGGCAACGAACTTGATATCGCAGCGTGCAATCAGCGCGCCAGTTCGCGCGATGCGCAGTAAAACCGCCTCAGGACTTTTCGGTCAGGCTCTAACGTCCCAGTCCGCCATCTGCCCCCTGATCCAGGTCATTTGCCGCTTGGCGTAGCGCCTGGACTTCATCTTGGCCGTCTCCACGGCATCAGCCAGGGTGAGTTCGCCTGCAAGATAGCGGGCAAGCTCGGGAACCCCGATCGCCTTCATTGCCGGCAGGTCCGCGTCGAGCCGACGCGCCACAAGGGCTCTTACCTCGTCAAGCGCCCCGGCATCGATCATGGCTTCGAACCGGGCATCGATCCGCTGGTACAGCTCCTCACGCCGAGGCATGATGACAAGGCGTCGGACAATGTCCGCGGCCCCAACCAGCGGCCGGCCCGCCGCGGACTGAAGCTGGCTGATCGGCCTGCCGCTCACCTCGTGCACCGCCAGCGCCCGTATGATGCGCTGGCCGTCGCCCGGCTCCAGTGCATCCGCGGCAGCCGGATCGCGCGCCGCGAGGACCGCATGCAACGCCCACGACCCGTCTTCCTTGAGAGCCCTTTGCCAACGCGCGCTCACCTGCCGGGGCACGTCTGGCATATCGGCCAGCCCTTCGGTCAATGCCTTGAAATAGAGCCCCGTCCCCCCGGCCACCACCACCGGCAGACCGCGTTCTGCCGACGCCTGAAGGAGCGGTTCCACATCGTCGAGCCATCGACCGACCGAGTAGCGTTCGGCGGCATCGACATGACCAAACAGATGGTGCGGCACGCGGGCCTGGTCGGCGGCATCGGGCCTGGCCGATATCACCCGCAGATCACGGTAGACCTGCATGGAATCCGCATTGACGACGACACCTCCCATTTCCTCAGCCATACGGATGGCTGCATGCGACTTGCCGCTCGCCGTCGGCCCTGCAATAAGAACCACACGCTGACGCATCCCGCCGTTCCTTTCAGCACGTTCCGACAACCGACCGACAGGCCCCATGATGTTCGTTTTATCCCTTGTGACAAGCCCCGACGCAGCGGCGCTGGACGAAGAACTGTCGAATGATGTCGCTGACATGATCGGGCTGAACAGGGCCCGGACCACCTGGCTGGCACCGGGTGTCGCCTGCGACCTGACCCTTCCGCCGATGTCGCAGCACCAGGCACACGACCTGCTGACGACCGCCCGCGCCGCGCTGGCGGACCGGCCCGTGGACATCAACCTTGTCCCGACCGAAGGCCGGCGCAAGAAACTGCTCATCGCCGATATGGATTCCACCATGATCCATCAGGAGTGCATCGACGAGCTGGGCATAGCGGCGGGCGCCGGCGAACACATCAGGGAGGTGACCCGGCGGGCGATGCGCGGCGAGCTGGACTTCGTCGAGGCCCTGCGCGAACGCGTCTCGTTCATGAAGGGTCTTCCGGAAAGCGCAATCGCCGGGGTCATCGAAGATCGCATTACCTTCGTGCCCGGCGGCCGCACGGCCGTCGCCACCATGACGCAGCAGGGTGCGCATTGCGCACTGATTTCGGGGGGCTTTACCCAGTTCACCCGGTACGTCGCCGGCGAGTGCGGTTTCCACGAGCATCAGGCCAATGAGCTGATCATCGAAGACGGGCACCTGGCCGGCCGCGTCGCCGAACCGGCTCTTGGCAGCGCCGCCAAGGTCGAGGCCCTGAACCGGCTGACCGGCAAGCTTGGCCTTTCCCTGTGCGATGCCCTGACGGTTGGTGACGGCGCCAACGACATCGCCATGATCGAGGCCGCCGGCATGGGCGTCGCCATGCACGCCAAGCCGGCGGTGCGCGACGCCGCGCGCTTCATCATCGACCACGCCGACCTGACCGCCCTGCTCTATCTGCAGGGCTACCGGGCAGCGGAGTTCGTGCGCTGAAGCGCTGACGGCAGCCGGCGTCAGCTCTTCTTCAGGCGCAGGGCGATGAAATGCGGGTCGAACTTGCGTGACGCCTTGAGGACCAGCAGCAGGATCGAGTTGCGGCCTTCCTTCTCGAGTGCCTTGACCTGGGCGGAAACATCGCCTGGTGCAGAGATCTTCTTTTCGCCCGCTTCGGAGATGACGTCGCCCGGCTGAATACGCTTGTCCGCCGCCGGGCTGTCGGGTGCCACATCGGTCACCACGGCACCCTGAATGGCTTCGTCTATCTTGAACTTGGCCCGCAACTCGTCCGTCAGCGGTGACAGCTTCATGCCCAGCACCTCGGCGCTCTCGCTGGCCGGCGCCTTGCCCTCGGCCTTGGCGGCGATCTTCTCGCCCTCTTCCAGGCGGCCGAGAACGACGGAAATATTGCGGCTTTCGCCCTTGCGGATCACTTCCACGGTCACCTCGGTGCCGACCGGCGTTTCCGCCACGATGCGCGGCAGGTCGCGCATCTCGTTCACCGGCTTGCCGTTGAAGTTGACGATGACATCGCCGGCCTTGATGCCGGACTTTTCCGCCGGACCAGTCGGCGTCACATCGGCGACCAGCGCGCCACGCGGCTCATCGAGCCCGAGGCTTTCCACCATGTCCTCGCCGACCGACTGGATCTTGACGCCGAGCCAGCCGCGCCGCGTCTCGCCGAACTTGCGCAACTGGTTGATCACCCCGACGGCGGTTGACGACGGCACCGAAAAGCCGATGCCGATCGACCCGCCGCTGGGCGAGATGATCGCCGTGTTGATGCCGATCACCTCGCCGTCCATGTTGAACAGCGGGCCGCCGGAGTTGCCCCGGTTGATCGCCGCATCGGTCTGGATGAAGTCGTCATAGGGTCCGGAGTTGATGTTGCGGTTGCGCGCCGACACGATGCCGAGCGTGACCGAACCGCCCAGCCCGAACGGATTGCCGATCGCCATCACCCAGTCGCCGACCCGGATGCTGCTGGAATTGCCGAACGGGACCGCGGTGAGCGGCGTTGTCGGCTCGACTTTCAGCACCGCCAGATCGGTCTTGGCGTCACGGCCGATGATCTCCGCTTTCAGTTTGCTGCCGTCGGCGAAGTTGACCTGTATCTCGTCGGCACCGTCAATCACGTGGTTGTTGGTAATGATGATGCCTTCCGGGTCGATGACGAATCCCGAGCCCAGTGAATTGAGGTTGCGCGGCTGGCGCGGCTTGCCCTGCTTGCCGTCCTTGTTGCGCTTCTCGAAAAACTCCTCGAAGAACTCACGGAACGGCGAGCCCTCGGGCAGGTCAGGCATCGGCAGGCTCTGCCCGCCGCCTTTCACGCTCTGCCGTGTGGAAATGTTGACCACCGCCGGCGTCAGTCTTTCCGCCAGGTCGGCAACCGAAACCGGACCTTCCGCCCGGGCCGTACCCGGAACCATGAGCAGCAGTACCGTGGCGAGCATCGCCAGGAACAGCCATTGTGCCGTTGCCAGATGGACCGGGGCCGCGACCCGCGCGCGGGCAACTTTGGGGTTTGCCGGCATGTCAGTTCTCCGAAAATTCATGTCAATCAGATCCATATCAAAAGTCAGTGGCCCGGCGTACCCGCCATCCATCACATTGTGAACATCGGCCCGTCACGATCAGGCGATGTAGCTGCGCGCCAGCCAGACGATCAGCACACCGATGCCGACCGCCCACATGCCGTTCACCCTGAGCTTGTCCTCGGGCAGCTCCTGTATCAGCCGCGTCAGCGATTTAAGCATCCCCGGCGCCAGCGCATACAGCAAGCCTTCGATCACAAACACCAGGCCGACGGCTGTGACGAACTCGCTCATTCCGCGGCGGGCTTGGCTCCGCTGCGGTCCGTCGACTGGCCGAAGTAGCTGAAGAACTCCGAATCCGGGCTCAGCACCAGGGTTGTGTCCTTGTCGGTCAGGCTTTTCGAATAGGCCTGCATGGTGCGGTAGAACGAGAAGAACTCAGGGTCGCGCTCGAAAGCCTCGGCGAACACCTTGTTGCGTTCCGCATCGCCCTCGCCGCGCACGATCTCCGATTCGCGCTGGGCATCGGCGACCAGTTCGACCTTCTGGCGGTCAGCCTCGGCCTTGATGCGGGCCGCCTGGGCCTGACCCACGGCGCGCAGTTCGGCGGCTTCGGCGAAACGTTCCGAGTTCATGCGCTCGTAGGTGTCCTTCAGAACATCCGGCATCAGGTCGGTGCGGCGCACCCGCACATCGACGATCTCGATGCCGAGCGACAAGGCTTCCGGACGCACCTGATCGCGGATCTCACGCATCATCGCCGCGCGATCCTTGGACAGCGCGGAATCGAACGTCCGCCGGCCATAGGTCTGCCGCAGGGCGGATTCGATACGCGTCTCGATCCGGTCGCGCGCCAGCCGCAGGTCGGCACCGACGGTCTCGCGGAACTTGCGCGGATCGACGATGCGCAGCATGGTGATCGCATCGACCAGATAGCGCCGGCCGTCGACCACCTGCACGGACTTGTCGTTGGTCTCCATGAACAGCATGCGGTCTTCGATGCGCACCAATTCTTCGGCGAAAGGAATCTTGAAGTAGAGACCGGGCTCGCTGATTTCGCGGTTGATATCGCCGAAGCGGACAACCAGTGCCTTCTCACGCTCATCGACGATGAACGTCGCCGTGAACACCAATATCGCGGCGCCGATGACGATCAGCAATCCGAATGACTTGATGAAGTTCTTCATTGGCTTGCTCCGCTTGACCGCTTCTGGATCTCCGGCAACGGCAGATAGGGCACAACGCCCGAGCCCTTGTTGTCGCCTTCGATGATCACCTTGTTGGTTTTCTGCATGATGTCTTCCAGGGTCTCCAGGAAGATGCGCTTGCGGGTCACGTCCTTCGCCTTGGAATATTCGCCGTAAACCTGCTTGAAGCGGTTCGCCTCACCTTCGGCCTCGGCAACCACGCGGGACTTGTACGCCTTGGCGCTTTCGACGATCTGCGAGGCCTGGCCGCGCGCTTCACCGAGGAGCTGGTTACGGTACTGCTCGGCATCGCGGATGAACTTGTTCTGGTTCTGCTCGGCGCGCTGCACCTCTTCAAAGGCGTCGATAACCTGCGGCGGCGGGTCGGCTTTTTCCAGCTGCACGCCGTTGATGGTGATGCCGGCCTTGTAGCTGTCGAGCGTCTCCTGGATCAGCTCACGCACCTGTTGCTGGGCCTCCTGGCGGCCCCGGGTCCGAATCTGGTCGGCACGGGTACGCCCGACGATTTCACGCATGGCGCTTTCCGCCACGACCGCCACCAGTTCTTCCTGCTCACGCACGTTGAACAGGTAGTTCTGGGCATCCTTGATGCGCCACTGCACGGTGAACTGGATGTCGACGATATTCTGATCGCCGGCGAGCATCTGCCCGACCGCCTGGCCGCGCCCGCCGAACGAAATCTGGTTTTCCTTGAGAACCTTCGGCGTCTCGACGGTCTCAAGCGGCCACAGAGCGAAATGCAGACCCGGTTGGGTGGTGCGGGCATACTCGCCAAAGCGCAGCACGACGCCCTGCTCATCAGGCTGCACCCGGTAGGCACTGTTGTAGGCCCAGATACCGAGTGCCGCGATGATCATCAGGATCCACGGGAACGATCCGCCGCCGCCGGGAATGATGTCCTTCAGCCGGTCCTGGCTCTTCTTGATGATCTCTTCAAGGTCGGGCGGCGTCTGCCCGCCGCGCCCCGGTCCGCCGCCGCCGGATGGTCCCTGACCCCAGGGCCCGCGGCCACCGCCGCCACCCTGCCAGCCGCCATTACCGCCGTTGTTGCTCCATGGCATCTAGTAATTTCCTCGCGCTTGCCGGACAGCCCACGCCGTCCGCCGTGTAATCTTGTTGCCTCATATAGGCAACCCACCCGGTGAAGTCCATGCTGTTTGGGTTTTTACGTTGCTGTCAACCAGTCGGATTTACCCGCTCAATGCATCTGCGTGCCAGTTGATATGATCTTCCATGAATGAAGCGATAAAGAAGTAGGAATGATCGTAGCCCGGCTGCATGCGCAAGGTCAGCGTTTGGCCGGTCCTGGCGCATGCCTCTTCAAGCAAATGCGGCTTGAGCTGCTCGTTGAGGAAGTTGTCACCATCGCCCTGATCGACCAGCAGCGGCAGGCGCTCGCCGGCCTCGGCGATGAGCGCACAGGTGTCATGCGCCGCCCACGCCGCCCTGTCATCGCCCAGGTAGCCGCCCAGCGCCTTGTGCCCCCATGGGCAGTTTGTCGGCGAAACGATCGGTGCAAAGGCAGAAACCGACCGGAAGCGCCCCGGGTTCTTGAGCGCGATGGTCAGCGCCCCGTGCCCGCCCATCGAGTGCCCGGTTATGCCCTGGCGATCCATGGCGGCGTTGAAATCGGCCCCGACGATCGCCGGCAATTCGTCCACGATGTAGTCGTACATCCGGTAATTGGCCGCCCAAGGCGCTTGCGTGGCATTGACATAGAACCCGGCGCCGAGCCCGAAATCGTAGGCCCCGTCCGGATCGTCCGGTACGCCCTCGCCGCGCGGCGACGTATCCGGCATGACCAGCATAACCCCGCGCCGCGCCGCCCAGCACTGCGCGCCGGCCTTCACCATCACGTTTTCGTGTGTGCAGGTCAGCCCCGACAGGTACCACACCACCGGCACCGGCCCGTCTGCGGCCTGCGGCGGCGAGAACACGGCAAAGGTCATATCCGTCTTCGTCGCCGCACTCGCATGCGAATACACCCCTTGCATCCCGCCAAAACAGGCCTGCTCGGAAACCGTCGTCAACGCCATCTGCACCCTCGCGTCAGAAAATTCGATCCGCGCCATGGGTAGCCGCCGTCACCCACCACAGGCAACCCCGAAAAACAACAAACCTCATCGATTGCAGGTCAATTGGCGTGCGTGAACCACCGTGTCATCGACTTCACAAGCTGCATGGCCGCGCTGTCGTCGGCCTCATCCGCCCGGGTCACCGCGCGCCAGGTGATTGGCAGGCCGTCGGCGGTGAGGCGGACGGCTGCGAGGGTGTGGGCGTCGAGATGCGGTTTCAGCGCCCATTTGCTCAGCACCGAGATGCCGAAACCGGCCTTGACCAGTTCCACCGTCGCCTCGACCGATTCCACCCGGATGTAGCGTTGCGGCATGACCCGGGCCGCCGACCAGAACCGGTCGCCCTCGAAATCCGGCACGCGGGTCAGGCTGTACGTGTAGACCGTTTCGTTCTGCAGGTCCTCGGCATCGACAAACGGACGCCCGGCCAGTTCATGATCCGGCGGCATGACGGCCACAAGTTCGTCATCGAACAGGTCGTGCGCGGTGAGCCCGGCCGGCAGGATGGTGTTGGGCGAGATTGCCACATCGAGCGACCCGTCGCCGAGCGCGCCATAGGGCATCATGGAAGCGTTTGTGGCGATGTCGACGTCGATTTCCGGATACTTGTCGCGAAACGCACTCAGAAAGGCCGCCAGCCAGTGAAAGCTGTTGTAGGTCGACACCGCCAGCCGCACGATGTGGCGCACGCCCTCCATCGAGGCGATGGCTGCGGTTTCTGCACTGTCCAGCTCGCCCAGCAGGTACTCCGCCGTCGCCTGCAGATGCTCCGCCGCCAGCGTCGGGCGCAGACTGCGCCCGTGCTTTGCATAGAGCGGCACGCCCAGCCGCCGCTCGGCCTCGCGAATGCGATGCGACAGGGCCGACGGCGTGACCCCCAGGCGATCGGCCGCCTGCGCCAGGCTGCCGACGTCGGCAAGGGTCACGATCATTTGCAAATGGCGGATATCGAGACGCAGCATGGCTGAAAGTTTTTCACTAGACCGCTGAATATTTGGAGATTGATTCATCTCTTAGCACGTGAGAAAAGCTGTTTCAACAGACGCAGCGCGTTAACAACTCATTAATCTACAAGGAAAAACAAAGATGCATGAGGTCTTCTTCTACGCCGAGAACTGGTCCGCCGCATTTGCCGCCAAGGAGCCGAAGCCGAGCCTAGCCAAAATCCTCGCAGACCGCCTGCCACGGCGCTAAAAAAAGAGCTTCCGGCGGGGATGGAAAAGGTGCAGGGTTCGAACATGGAACCCGCCACCGACCAACCCCGCCGCAAATCCTCCCGCCGCCGCGCCGCGGGCCCAAGGGGCAATGGCGCCGCCTCCCCCATCCGGCAACTGCCCTTCAAACAGCCCAGGCGGCCATTCAGGCCGAGCGACCTGATCAGCGCCGATGAGCTTGAGGTGCTGCACCTGGCCTCGCTCGGTATCCTCGAAGACATCGGCCTCGAAATCGTCAACGACGAGGCCTGCGCGATCCTCAAAAAGGCCGGCGCCATCGTCGACGGTTACATGGTGCGCATCGGCCGCGAACTGGTCGATGAAGCGCTGAAGACCGTCCCGCACCGGTTTACCTTCCATGCCCGCAACCCGGCGCACTCGGTCGAGATCGGCGGCGATCATGTGACCTTCGCCCCCGTCGGCGGGCCGCCCAATTGCTCCGACCACGACAATGGCCGCCGCCCGGGCACACTGGAGGATGCGGAAAACTTCATCCGCCTGTCGCAGTACTTCAGTGCCATCCACATGGCCGGCGGCATCTCGGTCGATGCGCTCGACGTGCACGCCTCCGTCCGCCACCTCCACATTGCCCGTGCCAAGGCCAAGCTGACCGACAAGGTGGTGTTCGCCTCATCGACCGGCCGAGAACGGCTGATGGACGGGGTCGAGTGCGCCCGGATTGCCCGCGGCATCTCCTGGGATGAGATGGAGCGCCAGCCGAGCTGTATCACCAACGTCAACACCAACTCGCCGCTCAAGATCGACGAGCCGATGGCCATGGGGATCATCGAGATGGCGCGCATGAACCAGATCTGCTGCGTCACGCCGTTCACCCTGGCCGGCGCCATGGCCCCGGTGACGGTCGCCGGCGCGCTGGTGCAGCAGAACGCCGAGGCGCTGGCGGGCATGACCCTGGGCCAGATCGTGCGGCCCGGCGCACCGTTCATCTATGGCGGCTTTACCTCCAACGTCGACATGAAGTCGGGCGCGCCGGCCTTCGGCACGCCGGAATACATGAAGGCGACGATCATCGCCGGCCAGCTCACCCGGCGCTATGGCGTGCCCTACCGCACCTCGTCAACGAATGCCGCCAACACCGTCGATGCCCAGGCGGCCTACGAAAGCGTGTTTTCGCTGTGGGCGGCGATCATGGGCGGCGGCAACCTGATCTTCCACGCCGCCGGCTGGATGGAAGGCGGTCTGGTGGCGGGTTTCGAGAAGTTCGCCCTCGACATCGACCTGATTCAAATGGTCAGCGAATTCCTCGAACCGCTTGAAATGTCGGAGGATGCATTGGGCTTCGAGGCCATCCGCGAAGTCGGCCCCGGCGGCCACTTCTTCGGCTGCGCCCACACGCTCGCGCGCTACCAAACCGCCTTCTACGCCCCGATCATCTCCGACTGGCGCAACTTCGAACAATGGCAGGCCGCAGGTTCGCCAACGGCGATGGACAAGGCGTACGACACCTGGAAGGCGGCCCTGGCCGACTACCGGCCGCCGCCGATGGACGAGGCGGTCGAGGCGGAACTGGACGCATTCATCGACCGGAGGATAGTCGAAGGCGGCCAGCCGACCGATTTCTGAGGATGGATACCTGCGGTATTGGCGTTCGCTTTTCAGACCGTTGTACCGCGCTGGTATGGCAACGATCTTCCGCCACCGCATGAGTCAACCTCAGCGCCCGTGCGTATGGCATGCCCGCGATGCATTCAGCAGGCAGTGGATCATGATCCGACATCGCCGGTGGTTCATATTGAACTGTGCAATGTGGGGCGTTTTGACCGGGTATGAACATTCTGCCCGATGTCAGGTGTTGATGGCTGAACAGGAAGCCGGCCCATAATGCTCACCTCTAATACCAGCGGCCCTCAGAAAACGCCCATTTGATGGAGCCAAATTCGTTCATATGGCAGGCGCGGCGCGCAGCGCGATGCGGTGCATCGGGCAAGCGGCGCAACGCACCAGATGGGCGAATTTGGCCCACCGAAGGCCGGATTTTCGCTCTTGCTGGACGTCGTTATGCTCGGCTTGTGGTCAACCAGACCGCGGCACCGAGCATGCCTAGCCAGCAAAAGCGAAAATGCGGTCAAATGGGTGTTTTCTGAGGGCCGCTGGTATAAGAAGCACCAATGGGAGACCGGGATCATAGTCATTTCCATGTCAGAAGAGATGTTGAAAGGGCAGAACATTACTCTACGTCATGTTTTCGATGGGACTTGACCGATATCAAGGATGGTTGCGCGATTCCGTTGCAGCCTTTCTGGTGCGAGATAATAACTGAGTGATCTTGCCTCCTTGGCAGTCGGTGGGGGCTAGGGCGATCAGGCAAGAGCCATGCAAATAATTCTCCGCCGCCAGGGAGGATATCATGGACTACGCTTTGCCTTCATCAGTCAGTTGTTTGACAATCGGCAAGTCTGCATTGCGCAGGTTTGCCGCGGCCGCAATCATGGGGTCAATGGCGATGTGGCCGCTGGCCAGTGCATTTGCACAAGGAAAACACGACGAGGATCACTCCAAAGGACAGCTTCCGTTCGGACCTGCCGAATCGATACCGCTCGATCAACCCGGTGCCGTGCCCGGCGTTCCCATCATGTCGGCCAAGGAGTTTGCCGCCGCAAAGGAAATTTACTTTGAGCGCTGCGCCGGCTGCCACGGCGTATTGCGCAAAGGCGCAACCGGCAAGCCGCTGACGCCAAAGATCACCCGCGAGCTTGGCTATGACCATCTTTTGAATTTCATCACCTATGGCTCGCCGGCCGGCATGCCGAGTTGGGGCACATCGGGTGAGCTGAGCGAAGATCAGATCGACCTGATGGCCCGGTTTGTCCTGCAGGACATCCCGACGCCGCCGGAATTCGGCATGAAGGACATGAGAGCCACCTGGAAGGTCCATGTCCCCGTTGCAGACCGTCCGCAAGAGAAGATGAACGATTGGGATCTCGACAACCTGTTCTCGGTAACGCTGCGCGATAGCGGCGAGATCGCGTTGCTCGACGGAAAGACCTACGAGATCAAATCGATCATCAAGACCGGCTATGCCGTGCACATTTCCAGGATGTCGGCTTCTGGCCGCTATTTGTTCACCACCGGCCGCGATGCAAAAATCAATCTTATCGATCTTTGGATGGACCCGCCGGCAACGGTTGCCGAAATCGACACCGGCATTGAAGCCCGCTCCGTCGAGACCTCGAAGTTCAAGGGCTGGGAGGACAGGTTTGCCATTTCCGGGACCTATTGGCCGCCGCAGTTCGTCATCATGGATGGCGCAACACTCGAACCTCTGAAGATCGTTGGAACGCGCGGCATGGTCGTCGGCACCCAGGAGTATCACCCCGAGCCTCGGGTCGCAGCCATCGTTTCTTCCCATTACCGGCCTGAATTTGTCGTCAATGTAAAGGAAACCGGCAAGGTTCTCATGGTCGACTACACGGACCTGAAAAACCTCAAGGTCACCGAGATCGAGGCTGCGCAGTTCCTGCATGACGGCGGCTTCGATGCATCGGGGCGATACTTCCTCGTTGCGGCGAATGCGTCCAACAAGGTGGCTGTGGTCGACACCAAGGACAACAAACTTGTCCGGCTGATCGAGACCGGGCCGACACCGCATCCCGGGCGGGGTGCAAATTTCATCGACAAGGAGTTCGGCCCGGTTTGGGCGACCAGCCATTTGGGTGATGAAACCGTTGCAGTGATCGGGACCGATCCTGAAAAGCACCCGCAGCACGCCTGGAAAGTGGTTCGAAGCCTAGAGGGCCAGGGCGGTGGTTCGTTGTTCATCAAGACGCACCCGAACTCGACCCATCTCTACGTCGACACCCCGCTCAATCCTGACGAAGAAACGTCTCAATCCGTGGCGGTCTTCGACATCGCGGCGCTGGACAAGGAATACAAGGTGCTGCCGATCGGCGAATGGTCCGGCATAGAACAAGGTGTGCGCCGCGTCGTCCAGGGCGAGTTCAATAAGGATGGGACCGAGGTCTGGTTCTCTGTTTGGAATGCAAAGGATCAACCTTCAGCTTTGGTCGTTGTCGATGACAAGACGCTTGAACTAAAAACGGTGATCAAAGACAGTCGCCTTATTACGCCAACCGGAAAGTTCAATGTCTACAACACACAGCACGACGTGTACTGACTGAGGCCGAGGATTGTTGCCTAGGGCCTGTGGACATTCGGGGTTACAGTGCTGGCGAGGCAGGTGGCACGCCGCGGTCTGGCTGACCACAAGTGCCGCCTAACGCTGTCTAGAGCACTTTCCGATCATATGGGATCACTTGATGGAGCCAAATTCGTTCATGTGGCAGGCGCGGTGCGCAGCGCGATGCGGTGCATCGGGCAAGCGCCGCAATGCACCAGATGGGCGAATTTGGCCCACCGAAGGCCGGATTTCCGCGCCCGCTGGACTGCTTTATGCTCCGCTTGCGGCCAACCAGGCCGCGGCGCGAAGCATGCCTAGCCAGCAGACGCGGAAACCCGGTCAAGTGATTCCATATGATCGGAAAGTGCTCTAGTAGACTGAATCAATTAGATTGATGGATAGAGTTTCACAAGCTTTGTTCTTGCATCGTCGTTGGTGAATTGCCAGTTGGCGATTTTGCGTTGGTTGTTGCGCTGGGTTTGCCATGCGGCGACCCTGTCTTTGAGTTTCTCCTTGCTCTCGACCCGCTCCCCCAGACATTGACGGGCGAGTACGGATAGCTCGGCCTCTGCCATATTGAGCCAGGAGCCATGTTTCGGGGTGAAGTGCCATTCGAAGCGTTCGGCCAATCGCCTTGCTTCGGCTGGTGGGAAAGTCGCATACAGTGACGCTGGGCTATGGGTGTTGAGGTTGTCCTGAACCAGAACAATCTTCTCGGCATCGGCAAAGCACTGATCGCTGAGATCAGCCAGGAAATGAGCGTAGTCTGTTTTTGCGCGATGGCTCGTGACCTTGATATGACGCAGCCCTTCAAGAGGAGCGAAGGCCATGAACAGGTTTGCTGTTCCAGCCCGTTTGTATTCATAGTCATGGCGTGCGGTGCGCCCGGGCGCCATGGGGATTGGTAGGCGGGTTGCACCGACAAGCTGTTTGGCTGCTGATAACGTAGAGAGTCTTTCGCACATTTGCCTGATGCGGTGGTTCCTTTCACACTGAGTGAGAGGAGCGAGACGATGAGTGATGATACGGAGACCAAGGCGATGGGTCAGGTGATCCAGATCGACGAGGCGCGGATACGCGATCACCTTGGCGAGATGGTGCGCGGCACGGTTGAAGAAGCCTTGAATGCGATGCTGGATGCCGAGGCCGACCGGTTGTGCGGGGCTGGCCGGTATGAGCGCAGTGAGGCTCGGACCGACACACGCGCTGGCAGCTACGACCGGTCGCTTCACACCAAGGCCGGCGCGGTCAAGCTGAAGGTGCCGAAGCTGCGGCGACAAACATTCGAGACGGCGATCATAGAACGCTACCAGCGCCGCGAGAGCAGCGTCGAGGAAGCTTTGATCGAGATGTATCTGGCGGGTGTTTCGGTGCGCCGGGTCGAAGACATCACCGAGGCGCTGTGGGGCACGCGGGTGAGCCCGTCGACGGTGTCGAACCTCAACAAGAAGATCTATGCCAAGATCGAGGAATGGCGCCACAAGCCGATTGAGGGCTCACATCCGTATGTCTTTCTCGATGGTATCGTGATGAAGCGCTCATGGGCCGGTGAGGTGCGCAACGTCTCGCTGCTGGTGGCGATTGGCGTGACCTCGGATGGCTATCGCGAGGTTCTGGGCATCTGCGAGGGGGCCAAGGAGGACAAGTCCGGATGGTCGTCGTTCCTGCGCCATCTGGTGGACCGGGGCCTGAATGGTGTGGAGCTGGTGGTATCAGACGCCTGTCGTGGCCTGGTGGAGAGCGTTGCCGACTATCTGCCCGAGACCCGGTGGCAGCGCTGCATGGTGCATTTCTATCGCAATGTCTTCAGTCATGTGCCGGCAGGCAAGATGCGCCAGGTGAGCCACATGCTGAAGGCCATCCATGCCCAGGAGAACCGGCAGGCGGCCACCGACAAGGCCGAAGCGGTCGCGGCCGAGCTGCGCCGCCAGCGCATGGGCAAGGCGGCAGAGCTGGTTGAGGACAAGATTGGCGAGACGCTGACCTTCTATGCGTTCCCGGACAGTCACTGGATCAAGTTGCGCACCAACAATCCGCTGGAGCGGCTGATGCGCGAGATCAGACGGCGAACCAGGGTGGTCGGGGCTTTCCCGGACGGACAATCCTGTCTCAACCTGGCTGCAGCCAGGTTGAGACACATTGCTGGAACCCAGTGGTCAACGAGGCGCTACATGAACATGGACCCGCTGACTGCAATGAAAAACCAACCCCAAGGAACCGCCGTCGCATGACAAAAAGTGCGAAAGACTCTGGACACTACCTGGCTGCTTCATCAAGGCAAACCAACGGCCTGTTTGGATCGTGGGCACGCGTATAGACCGACAAAACGTCTTCCATGGCCGCAACAAAGGCTGCATTCTGTTTGGGAGGGATTACCCAGTATTGGCTGCGGTGAGGCTTAAGTTCGTTTTTTTAAGCGTGCGCCCAACAGTGTTGAAGTGAACGCTGTCGACAATGTTCAGCTCAACGACCTTCTCGGCAAGCAAGCGGATTGTCCAGCGCGCATATCCTTCAGGTGGCTCGCTGCAAGCCAGGGCGATCAGCTTGGCTTCAGCCTCCCCATCGAAGATTGGCTTGATCGACTGGTGCATGCGCGGGGCACGCGCAAACACTGCCTCAAGGCCATCCATGACGAATGTCGCGCGCGTGCGGGCCACAGTTGAAGGCGACGCCTCCAACGCCCGGCAAATCTTCCGATCAGTCCAGCCTTCACCGAATTCGCCTTTATCGGCTTTCAGCAATATCCGCGCCTTCAGATTGCTCTTGGCCTTCAGAGTGCCCTTGCTGATCTTCGCCAATAGATCATTGCGCTCGTCCAACGTGAGCTCAACAACGTACCTCTTGTTCGCCATGTGCAAACCTCCGCATCCGAATCAGACACAGAGAATCAAATCCACACCCGCATCGCAACATATCAATCTAAGTGATGCAAAATACTAGTAGACTGAATCAATTAGATTGATGGATAGAGTTTCACAAGCTTTGTTCTTGCATCGTCGTTGGTGAATTGCCAGTTGGCGATTTTGCGTTGGTTGTTGCGCTGGGTTTGCCATGCGGCGACCCTGTCTTTGAGTTTCTCCTTGCTCTCGACCCGCTCCCCCAGACATTGACGGGCGAGTACGGATAGCTCGGCCTCTGCCATATTGAGCCAGGAGCCATGTTTCGGGGTGAAGTGCCATTCGAAGCGTTCGGCCAATCGCCTTGCTTCGGCTGGTGGGAAAGTCGCATACAGTGACGCTGGGCTATGGGTGTTGAGGTTGTCCTGAACCAGAACAATCTTCTCGGCATCGGCAAAGCACTGATCGCTGAGATCAGCCAGGAAATGAGCGTAGTCTGTTTTTGCGCGATGGCTCGTGACCTTGATATGACGCAGCCCTTCAAGAGGAGCGAAGGCCATGAACAGGTTTGCTGTTCCAGCCCGTTTGTATTCATAGTCATGGCGTGCGGTGCGCCCGGGCGCCATGGGGATTGGTAGGCGGGTTGCACCGACAAGCTGTTTGGCTGCTTCATCAAGGCAAACCAACGGCCTGTTTGGATCGTGGGCACGCGTATAGACCGACAAAACGTCTTCCATGGCCGCAACAAAGGCTGCATTCTGTTTGGGAGGGATTACCCAGTATTGGCTGCGGTGAGGCTTAAGTTCGTTTTTTTAAGCGTGCGCCCAACAGTGTTGAAGTGAACGCTGTCGACAATGTTCAGCTCAACGACCTTCTCGGCAAGCAAGCGGATTGTCCAGCGCGCATATCCTTCAGGTGGCTCGCTGCAAGCCAGGGCGATCAGCTTGGCTTCAGCCTCCCCATCGAAGATTGGCTTGATCGACTGGTGCATGCGCGGGGCACGCGCAAACACTGCCTCAAGGCCATCCATGACGAATGTCGCGCGCGTGCGGGCCACAGTTGAAGGCGACGCCTCCAACGCCCGGCAAATCTTCCGATCAGTCCAGCCTTCACCGAATTCGCCTTTATCGGCTTTCAGCAATATCCGCGCCTTCAGATTGCTCTTGGCCTTCAGAGTGCCCTTGCTGATCTTCGCCAATAGATCATTGCGCTCGTCCAACGTGAGCTCAACAACGTACCTCTTGTTCGCCATGTGCAAACCTCCGCATCCGAATCAGACACAGAGAATCAAATCCACACCCGCATCACAACATATCAATCTAAGTGATGCAAAATACTAGCGAGCGCAAAAAGCGGCCTTCGGTCGTCAAATGGCTCGGTATTGTCAAAAAAGGCTCTAGCAACCGTCGGTTGTTTGCCAATGATGGCGGTGTTCAGTGAAGACACTTTGGTTGGGAGCTGGAAAGGATGGATCACCAAATGCTCCCACTGCGACGGCAACGAGCTTGGGCATGCGGGAAGGTTTCCAATAAACGCTGCTTCCGCAGTCTGGGCAAAAGTAAAAAGCCACTGGGTGCCCGCTGTCTGCAGATCGTCTGAATTCTGTCGAGTTGCCGGAAATTTCAACGTTCTCTGCACCAAAGAACGCTGCAATTCCGTAGGTGCTGCCGGTCCGTCTTTGGCATTCAATACAGTGGCACAATGAAACGAACTCAGGTTCCCCTTCGCATAAGGCGGTGAGCTGACCACACGAGCATTTCGCCGATCTCGATACCATCAATTGATGATAACAAATCCGAGCTGCAAGAAGTATCAAAGAATCACGCCGCAAGTCCGAAACGGATAATCGTCAACCAAAGGGACGCTGCCCGCAGTTGAGGGGATCACTATCGTCAATTGGGGACATCACGTGCATCAGGCAGGGACACCAGGGCGCTACCGGATCTGCGGACCTGATGAACGGCCGCGCCGGGCAACACGTCACTTGTGGCCGCTGGCATTAGCAGTGGACAGGGCTTGTCGGCCCGGCTTTAGAGCATTTTTCGATCATATGGAATCACTTGACCGGATTTCCGCGTCTGCTGGCTAGGCATGCTTGGCGCCGCGATCTGGTTGACCGCAAGCCGAGCATGGTGATCCCCGCCTTCGCGGGGACAGGCTGGAGGCGCGGAAATCCGGCCTTCGGTGGGCCAAATTCGCCCATCTGGTGCGTTGCGGTGCTTGCCCGATGCACCGCATCGCGCCCGCGCACCGCGCCTGCCATATGAGCGAATTTGGCTCCATCAAGTGATCCCATATGATCGAAAAATGCTCTAATATCGGCGGTATTGGCGTTCGGCTGTCTCTGACTGTCGTACCGCGCCGATACGACTACGGTTTTCCTTCAGCGTATGGATCAGGCTCAACAGCCGTGCGCATCATCGGTTCGACATGACAAAAGGGACAGAACCAAAATCGGGGGACGAGGTGCCGCATCGGCTGCGCGCCCTGCCCGTCATGATCCTGGTTCAACTGCTGGTCGCCGCAGCCGGACTCGTGGTCGAAATCCTGGCGGGCCGCATGCTTTCGCCCTATGTGGGGATGTCGCTGTACACCTGGACGGCGGTCATCGCGGTGGTACTGGCGGGCTTTTCGTTTGGCCATTGGGTGGGCGGGCACATTGCCCAGAGGCCGGCCGAGGACGCCCTGGCCCAGACGGCGGTGGCCATGGCGTTGGGCGGCCTGTCGACGGCGCTCACGCTGGTTCTCCTGCGCGCGGTGGCCTCCGGCGTGCTGTCGAACATCTCAAGCGCAGGCGTGGCGATCCTCATTCTCGCCTGTGTCATCGCTTTCCTGCCCTCGTTCTTCGCCGGCATCCCGTCGCCGGTCCTTGCACGGATCGCCGTCGCCCTGAAACCCGGCGGCGAAGGCACCGCCTTGGGCGCCATCTTCGCGGCAAGCTCCATCGGAGCGATTGTCGGCACGCTGGCAACGGGGTTTGTCTTCATCGCCTGGCTCGGGACCGCGGTTACGATCATGATTGTTGTGGCGGTGTACGTGGCGCTCGCCGCGCTGTTGCTTTGTGCTGCGGGCGGACGCCGCCACCGCCTGACCACGGCGCTGCTTTCAGCGGCCGCCATCGCCCTCGGCCTGTACAATCTCAGTGCGGCGCAAATCTGCACCAAGGAGAGCCGCTACTACTGCATCCGCATTGTCGACTTTTCCGGCCAGGCCGGGGCCCATGCCAATCTCATGGTGCTCGATCACCTCGGCCACGGCATCAATGTAAAGGACGCACCGCAGCGATTGATTACCCCTTATGTGGCCCTGATGGACCGGGTGCTGACGATGCGCCTGAAAAGCAAGCCCTCATCGGCGTTCTTTATCGGCGGTGGCGCCTACACGCTGCCCCGCGCATGGAACCACGCAGCACCCGGCGCGCGGATTACCGTCGCCGAAATCGACCCGGATGTGACCAAACTCGCCCGGGAGCGCATGTGGCTGGCCACAGCCGGCATCGAGATCATTCATGCCGATGCACGGGCAACCCTCTCGCGCCTTGAACGGCGCTATCAGGTGATCGTTGGTGACGCTTTCACCGATATCGCCGTGCCGGCACACCTGGTGACCCGTGAATTCTTCGAGCTCGTGAAGACGCGCCTGTCGCACGATGGCGTTTACGCCATGAACGTGGTGGATCATTCCGACAGCATGAATGCACTGTTTGCCATTTATGCGACTTTGAAGAGCGTGTTCGGCAATGTGGAGGTTTTCGGCGAAGAAGGAGACCTTTTGGCAGGTGGCCGCACAACCTTCGTGGTCTTTGCATCCCAACAGCCGAGCGGCATTGACCGAGCCGTCGACCCGCAGGACGACAACCGGTCGTTCGTCAGACTCCTGCCCAACCGCCTCGACGCGCGGATCGCCAAAACAGGTGCGGTTCTCCTCACCGACGACTACACACCAATCGACCGACTGGTGGGTATCGGCGAGCTTTAGGACGGGCCTGGCCGGAAAAGCACCAATGCAGCCCTAGTCCTGCCAACGACGTTCGATACGGCGGTGGCGCCTGCGCTCTATGCGAGGCTGGCGGCGGCGTTCGATGCGGTGCTGACGTTGCCTGTGGCGGGGACGGACATGTTTGCGATGGCGCCGGTGCCCGCGGTTGATGGTACCGCCGAAGCCGATGCCGATACCAATCCGGATGCGCGGTTCATCCTCCTCGTAATACTCCTCTTCGACCACTTCCCGACGGGCGCGGCGCTTTTTCTTTCGCTTCTTTTTCTTCTTCCTGGCGACCCGTGGCTTTTCCTTCAGCAGCGAAAGCTTGGTGCAGCTTTCATCTTCCGGGGTTCCCAGTCGCGCCAGACGCGCTGGAGAGATGCCGTACAGCGACTGGAAGATCTGCGGCAGCGTACTGGTCTCTTCGAGCTCGCTTTGCTCGAGATGCCGGCCGATCGCCGCCTCGGTCTTCGGACCCATGATGCCGTCCGGGCGGCCGGTGTTTATGCCGCGCTTGGCAAGACCGAGCTGAACCGCCTGCAGCAGCGGGTCTCGGCGCCCTTCGGGTTGGCCGGCCAGACCGGTGACACTGAGGCAGCTCGACGCTTGCTGTGAAATCTTGCCGTTGAGACGCACGGTGACGTCCCACTTGGCGGTTTCACCCGGCTGCAGCGAAACGTCGTTCTGGCAAAGCTGCCGGCCGCCTCCAGCGTAGCCGCATGTCCACTGGTTTTCCTCTTCGCCGGCACTGCGCGGCGTGCCGTGCAGCATGCCGGTCAGGAACACCGGCCCGGTGTAGATGCCGTTGCCGGTGTTGGTGACCGACAGGTGCTGGGCGCAATCGCGGCCGCGCCGGCAGGTCTTGGGCTGTTTCGTTTCAACGACAAGATTGGCATCGGCCGGATCGTAGGCCTCGATATCCACCTTGGGCTTTTCCGGATCGACGCGAACCGGCTCACGCTTGATGAGTTCATCGCCCTTGCGGACAACAACGATGATGTCCTGGCCGATGAACGTGTCCGGCAGATCGGCCCGGAAGGGTGTGTAGGGCACCTCTGCGACTTCAGGCTCAGGCTCGGTCTCCGGCTCGGTTTTCGCCGGCGGCTGTTTGGCCGGAGTTTCCGCTGCCGTTGTCTCGCTCTCGGCTGGCGGTGTCTGCGCCGGGGGCTGGTCCTGTTGCGGCGTCTCGGCTGGTTTGTCCTCCTCGACGAGTTCGGTCACCTCGGTTGCCGGAACCTCCTTGCCGTCGGGCGTCTCGAAGCTGATCGTCGTTCCCGGAACCGGTTCGCCCTCGCTCTGGACATCGATGTCCACGGTAACGGCCCCAGCCGGGCCGACGACCGCCAGTCCGGCGGAAACAGCAAACGCCACGCCTAGAGCCTTTTTTGTCAATACCGAGCCATTTGACCCACCGAAGGCCGGCTTTGTCAAAAAGGGCTCTAATTTAAACTTGTTCATGGTCTCAAACCTCCTTGATGGTTCGATGTGCTGCCTGACCTCGTCATCCCAGGCGCAGCGCAAAGCGGGCCTCGCGCCTGGTGCCATTCTTGTGTGTGGTGATGAGCCTGATGGTCCAGGATTTGGCGCCGGCGAAGAACTTGGCCGGCAGATCCATCAGGGCGCCGTCCAGCACCGGCTTGACGATCGCCTTGTTGACCCGGAACCACTTCTCCGGCCGGTCGCCCTTGCCGATCAGGATCGCGGCCTCGGCGAACTCGCTGGCCGCGGCAGTGCCGATGATCCGTACGGCAGGTTTCGAGCCGCCGACGACCTTGGCGCCGTCGATGCGGCTTTCGATGAAGTATTCAGGATCGGCCTTCAAGGCCGCCTCGGCATCGATCAGGCCGTAGCCGGAGTAGTTGTCGACGCCGGGCGTCTCGATGTCGGTGGCCGACTGCAGGATCATGCGGATGGCCTGATCCGGCTTGAGGGCCGGGTTGCGCGACAGCAGCAGGGACAGTGTGCCGGCGACGATGGGGGCGGAGAACGATGTCCCGCTGGCCCGGTAGTAGGCCCGATCGTCACCGACGATGCCTTCGCCCTTGTTGTATTTGACGCCGCTGATGAAGGCCAGGAGATCGGTGCGGCGAGCGCGCAAGCTGAGCACGTCGACGCCGGGTGCGGCGATATCGACCGCCGTGCCCCAGTTGGAAAAGCCGGCCCGCTTGTCGCGCCGGTCGGTGGCCGACACGGTAATGACGCCGTTCAGCCCGGCGGGCGAGAACTGGCTGACGCTCTTGCCGGCGTTGCCGGAGGCGGCCACGATGATCGCCCCTTTGGCGCGGGCGTGATCGACGGCGAGCTGCTCGACCTTGGTCAGACCACGTCCGCCGAGCGACAGGTTGATCACCCGGGCGCCATTGTCGGCGGCATAGGCAATCGCCTCGGCGACATGCGAGGCATGGCCGCGGCCAAAGGCGTCCAGCGCCTTCAGCACCATGATCCGCGCCGACGGGTTGAGGCCGACGATGCCGGTGCCGTTGTCCCGCCCCGCGGCGATGACGCCGGCGACAAAGGTGCCATGGCCGTCGTAGTCCCAGGGCTTGCGGCTCGCGCGGATGAAGTTCCAGCCCATGATGTCGTCGACGTAACCGTTGCCGTCGTCATCCCTGCCGTTGCCGCGGGTCTCGTTGGGGTTGATCCAGATGGCGCTGTGCGGCAAGTCGGGATGATACCAGTCGATGCCCGTGTCGATGACCGCGACGGTGACGGGTTTATCGGTCGGCCTGGACTGAAGCGGCGGCTTGCCGACGTCGTAGCCAACCCGCTTGATCGCCCACTGGTTGTCGAACTTCTGGCCCCACAGGCCCTTGGACTTGAAGAACGGATCGCTGAATTCCTTCTTGCGGCACGGATCGGGTTCGAACCAGGAAATCACCTCGGAACTCCCCAGGCTGCCGGTGAACGCGGGCACCTCGGCTTGCGGCACATCGACGACGAACACCGGGGTCGGTCCGACGCGGAAGCCGCGCCTGATGCAAATCTTGCTGGCGGCCGGGGCCAGGCTGGCCGGCAGGCCGGTCATCGGCTTGTTGCCGGCCACAACCAGTTGCCGCGAGGGCGCGGTATCGATCTTGATTTCGCGCTTGTCGGCTGGCGCCGCTGCAGTCTCCTGCCCCGCCGCCGTGCCGTCTTCAGGCTCTTCGACGAGAGCGAGTTCCGGCTCGTTTGCGCCATCCTCGGCCTGGGTAAGCTGCAACGCAACGGTTCCGGTCTCGTCAGCCGTCGCCGCCGGGACATCTTCCTGATAGTTTTCGGCGGAGGTCAAGGCGGCGTCCGTCTCGGCCGTTTCATCGTTCGACGGAAGCTCGGGCGCCGGCTGCAACAGCTTCAATGTCGCGCCTTCGACCGGTTCGCCGGTCTGGACACTGGACAGAGCAAGCTCGACCACGGTGATATCGGCCTTGACCAGGCCGAGATCGGGCTCTTCGGGTTCCTCGGGCTGTTCCGGCGGCACCTCAGTCGTTGTTGTCGGCGGGCTCGGCTGGTCCTCGTCGGTCGGCGGTGTCGGCGTCTCGGGCTGACCGGTCTCCGTCGGGGTGCTCGTGCAGACCGGGATTTCCGGTTCGTCCGTCGTCACCGTTTCCGGTGTGTCGACCAGTTCTTCAGGCGCGTAGGAAATATTGATCGAGGAGTCCGGCTCACTCACGCCGCTGTCGAGATAGTACCAGGTGCCGACACAGCGCTCCGGCACCTCGACGGCAATGGCATAGCCCTCCTCGACCGGTTCCGACGGGATCAGGCCGGAATGGTCGTCGGGCTTGGGGCAATCGGTGGTTTCGAGCGCATCGGCGGCCTCGCGGGCCCGTTCGGCGGCTTTCAGATGGGCATCGGCGGCGGTCACGGCATCCTGGGCGGTCTGCATGTCGGCATCGCTCACGGTCTTGCCGTCGAGCCGGTCGCCCTCGAGGCGTTCAACGGCGGCCTGCGCCAGCTCCTTGCGGTCGACGGCGGCGCGCCAGGCATTGAACGCCGCGGTTTGCAATTTTTGCTTTTCCTCCGGACACACCGGCCCTGCGGGAATTTCAGGAATGGCACCGGTCGGGTCCTGATTGCCGCGATTTTCCTCCAGCACCTCTTCGTTGGTGCGGGTTCTGGGCACGGGTTCGGGATCGGTGCCGGTGGTCACCCGGGGCGGCTGCGGTGTAGTGCCGGTGCGCGGCCGCTCTGTCTGCGGGGGAGGATCGAAGCTCCAGGGATCGTAGCCGGGCGTTTCGGGGGTATTCTGCCTGCAGCAAATGGCGCTGACGCTCATCCGCGGCGGCGCGGCCCGTCCGCGTATGGCGCTTTGCGGCACCACATTATCTTCGTTCGCCTTTTCCCGCTCTTCGCCGACCCAGGCCGCGGAACCCTTGCCGGTGATGCTCCAGCGCGACAGCTTCATGGTGCGGCCGCCGCCGCGTACGGGGATGTCCTTGCAGCCGCAGTCGCCCATCAGCACGTAGTGGTATTCGCCCTTCTGCTTGATCCAGACGACACGGATGGTGACGTTGCAGCCGAAGGCGCTGCGGGTCTCGGCGAAGGTTTCGACGCGATAGTCGGCAAGATAGCGGTCAATGGCTTCTTCGATGCGCTTGCGCACCTGCCCGGCAATGGCGGCGCCGATGTTGCGCAAAATGCCGGCACCGCCGGCGGCGCCGCCCAGCACCTCGGGAAACGTGTTGGCCGCGCCGCGCAGAACCCGATAGATGCCGAGCGAATTCCATGCGGTGTTGATCGCCGCCAGTTGGCAGGGGTCACCCCTCTGGGTTTTCAGTTTGTCCCGGATGGCATTCAGGATCGATTCCATGGCCAGCGAGATGTTGCCGGGAATGAGCCGTTCCTTGATCTTGCGTTTGATGAACGACTTCAGCGCGCCTTTGAGGGCGTTGCGGGCGCTGGGATCGATGGGAACGTCCTTTTCAAGATCGCGGAGGAAATCATCCGTGCTCTCGCCGGCCAGCTGCTCGGCCCAGTTGTCGGCGGCCTGATCAACCGTGTGACGGTCTGCCCTTGCGGGCATCACGCTGACGATCAAGCAGAAGAAAACAACAACTGCATATAGACGCGGGGACCTTGCGAATCTCATCGACCCAACCTCCGTCTGGCCGGCCCCCAAATACATCGATGCTCACAGCGAACTCAGCGCTGTTCGGACAACTCTGCCGATACAGCGCCATTGAACCCTATCACGCAGCATTAGACAAGCTGACGTGTGGCAGGCCATGAGCGCCGCATCTGTGTGAATACACGACACAGCCTGAACGAAGGCCTTTGCCAGGGTTCATCTCAGGTTCAGATTGCAGCATTCTGCAGCGACGACAAACAGGTGGAGATCTCCGACAACTCCCAACGTCGTCATTGCCGTGACAAGCCCGGTAATGACGGTTTCCCGAGATGCCCGGTTTGATGGCTAGGTCCGACGTGACGGTAACGGTGTCGGTTCTGGGTGTTCCTTTACCGGTGTGTTCCGTTCGCTCTCAGTTTCGTGTCGGCGTTCGGGCTCTGAATGCCCACGCGAGGGTCCGGGTTGTCAAACAGTGCCTGGAGTTCCCGCCATTCAACGATGCACTGCGAAAGCTGAGCGAACCGTTCGGCGTGCAGCCTGCCTTTGTCCCACAGGGCAACGCCGTCGATGCTGATGGTCGGATCGAGTACGGTCCAGCAAATCTCGCCGGGGGCGTAGGCGCCACAGGTGTGGAAGTGCAGCAAACGGGGATTGGGAAACACCGTGTTCGACCAGCGATCGGGATCGTCCGCTGCATTACCCGCGTAAAAGCACCCCGGATGGATGCCTGCATGCCAGGAATGGACGACATCCCTGTCGATGCCAAATTGCTCGGCCACACGGGCGTAGTGTTGCCTTACCTGTTCGACCAAGGCGGGTGGACCGGTGAAATTCACAATCTGCCCGGCGTCGACCTCGGCAAACACAGTGGCCGGCAGGGCAAGGCAGGCGGGATGGTAGGGTCGCGAGCCCGTCGGCGTCAGATAGTTAGAAACCGCAACCGTGCCGGAAAACAGTGCGGCCGGCATCGGTGCCGGTACGCCGAGCGGAAACCGCCTGACGCTGACATCCTGGGCGGCTTGGCGAAAGCACCCGGTCGGCTGTCCCGTCAAATTCGTTCCGGCCGGACACTCGATCGAAATCTCGCCGGCATTGGCCAGAGTGGCGTCCATGGCCAGTTTGAAGGCCTGCATCGCACGGTGGTCGGTTCGCCCGAAGCTGGAGGCAAACGATGCTGCATCCCGGCTGTAGACCATGACGGTCCGGCGCCCGTCACGTGCCGGCGCAAACCGGTCCTGGTCACCGATACGCGCAAGATAGATGGTGCAATCGTAGTTGTGCGCGGCCCGCGAAATGTGCGGCTGATCCGTGTCCGGCGCACACGCCGTCAGGACGTCCGTCTCGCAGCCGATCTCGCGCGCGCCCGCCTCGACCGCGGAAACCACAGCCGCGTCGTACCAGCCCAGATCGGGCGGTTCGTGGACCATAAGAAGCCTGTCGTCCGGTTGCAGTTGCGCGCAGTTGATCAGCAAGTTGCGAACGCTTTGCTCCATACCTGCCGGCAAACTCATTGCTGCCACTCCCCAAGATCGCGCGGGCCGCCCGGAGCGCCCGTTCAATCTGTACCGATGTCAAAACCTCTGCCGGGCCTGATGTTTCACCGATCCCCTCATTGCCCCTTTCGATAGGCAAACGCCTTCTCGAAACGCCAGATCAGATAGTCGCCGCACGTGATGGGCGGTGCAGCGGGATCATGGGCTTGGCCGAAAACGTCGCGGGCATCGATCATCGTATCCGGATCGGGGTCGTAGGCGAGGACCAGCGACAGGCGTTCGCGGCCGGAACTGTTGACCACCCTGTGCGGCGTCGACTTGTAGGCGCCATCGGTCCAGCGGGCCAGGAGGTCGGCGACGTTGACGACCAGTGTGCCTTCGACCGGCGGAGCCTCAAGCCACTCGCCGTTGACATCCTCCACCTGCAGGCCGCCGACGGAATCCTGGCACAAGACGGTCAGCACCCCGAAATCGGTATGCGGTCCGACACCGAATTGCTCTTCGCCCAATTCGGCGGGCTGCGGCGGATAATAAACGAATGAGGCGCGGCTCAACGGCTGCGATGCGGTTTTCAGGAAGAAGGATTCCTCAAGACCCAGCCCGAGTGCAAAACCGCGCAGCAGATCGTGGGCGACGGCATGCGCCTGTTCGAAGTAGTGCATGGCATGCTCACGCATCGACGGCAAAAAATCCGGCCACTGGTTGCTGCCGCGTAAGGGATGATCGTCCGGCGTCTGACCGGCCTTGTCTTCATAACCCCAAATGAAGCTCTCCTTGAGGTCCGCCCTGGCATCGTCTTTCATCTTGGCTCCGCCGCAACCGAGCCAGCCGCGGTGCCTGGACGAAATCGCAACAGTCGATTTGTGCACCGGCGGTGCACGGAAAAACTCCAGGGCGGTGCTGCGCGCCTGATCGATGACATTGCCGGGGATGCCGTGACCCTTGATGTAGATGAAGCCGAGCCCCTTGCTGGCGCTGTGCAGTTGCTGCGCAACACCGGCCGGATCCGTTCCGTCGCGAAGCGGCGTGATATCGATGATTGGAATGGTTTCAGGCTCCAGCTGCCGTGCTTTCGCATAAGCCATAATCGTCCTCGCAGTCTTGACCAGTGATGCTCGCGTTGGTCCGGGGAGCCCTACTGGTTTGTGTAATATCCTACGATATCACCCTCGGTGGTGACACCCAATCCATTCAGCAGCCGGTTGACGTAGTTGAAATAGCAGATGATCTGGTTTGCCTCGAGAATTTCACCGTCGTCCAGCCCTGCCTCGCGCAAGGCGCTGACATCCTGTTCCGCCATGTCGCCCGGTTCGGTTGTGAGCTTTTCGGCGTATCGCAGCAAGGCGAGTTCCGCGCCTTCGAAAACCTGCTCGGGTTTGCGGGCATGTAGCGCAGCCTCAATTTTATCGGCGCGCGCATCATCGCCGATCAGGTGGCGCGCATTGGCCCAGTGATTGGCATGCGAGTAGCTGCAGTCGTTCAGAATGGATACATAAGAACTGATCGTCTCCTGCAGCCACGTGGGCAAGGTGTTGGCATCGTCATGCAGTGCCGCGCGATAGAGCACCACATGGCCGCGCATGGTATTGGGACGCAACGAGTGCACCCGCATGACATTGTCCACCGTGCCATGTGGCGTGCGGGCCAGTTTCAGCACCTCGAGGAGTTCGCGATCAGCGTCTTCGTCGCTGATCATCCTGATCCAGGCGCTCATTGAGCCGGCCCCGGCAAGAAAGTAGCGCCGTCAATCTGCATCGACATAGGCGGTCACCTCCACTTCAACCTCGATCAGCGGATCGAAGAAACCGCTGACGCCGACGAACGACAGCGCCGGCGCGGCCTGACCCAGCAGTTCTGCATGCGCGCGCCCTGCTTCGGCCCACTGGCGCGTGTCGAGCATCATGATGTTGGTCTTGATGACGTCATCCAACGAAGCGCCCGCCTCGGCCAGGGCGCCGGCGATAATTTCGATCGACAACTTCGTCTGTGCATAAACGTCGCCCGCATGAAGTATCGTTCCGTCCGGCGCGCTCGGCGAGGTCAGCCCGATCTCAACTATAGGCCCGGCACGAACGGCGCGCGAATAGCCCGCCTTTTTCTCCCAGGGACGGCCGCTCGATATCCGTTTTTTCATATTGGTTTCGTCACTTCCGTTCCGGCTCAAATGCGCCGCGGTGCCGCTCGCCGGGAAAGTCTAGCGCGGGTGCAGCAGGCTTGCCAGTCCCAACTGTTGATCTATAGTGCCGACGGGTACCCGGTTAAGGCACCCGCGTTCAGCGGGGCCATCTGAGGCCGGTAGAGCGAGGGAGGAACCACCCCATGAGCGTGGCAAACATTGTAAGAAGTTTCTTTGTGGCATTCATTCTGGCTGCCATGGCAAGCGGTCCGGTTGCCGCGCAAAGTGTCATCGACGACGTGGTCAAGCGCGGCAAGCTGATTGTCGGCCTGTCGACCTTCGTGCCGTGGGCGATGCGCGACAAGAAGGGCGATCTGATCGGTTTTGAAATCGATGTCTCACGCAAATTGGCGGAGGACATGGGGGTGGAGCTGGAACTGGTTCCCACCGCGTTCGACGGCATCATTCCGGCTCTCCTGGCAAAGAAGTTCGACGTGATCATCACCGGCATGGTGCACAAGCCGCAGCGCAATCTGACGGTCAATTTCTCCAAGCCCTATGCCTATCTCAAGGTCGGCATGGCGGCCAACAAGGCCATGGCGGAACGTGACGGACTGAAATCCATGGAGGACTGGAACAACCCTAACGTGACACTCACCATAAAGCGCGGCACGGCACCGGGAGAGACAGCAGCGCGCCTGTTCCCCAAGGCCCGCGTGCGTCAGTTCGATGATGACGCCCAGGCCTTGCAGGATGTTCTCAACGGCAACGCACACGCCTTTTTGACATCCGAGCCGAAGCCGGCCTACTACGTGATCGACAATTCTGACGTGCTGTTCCATCCGTTCGGTGTCGGACCGTTCGACCCGTCGGCATCGGCGTTCGCCGTGCGCAAGGGCGATCCGGACGCCTTGAACTTCTTCGACAACTGGATCCAGTACCGCACACTCGACGGCTGGCTTGAACAGGCCCATGCGAACTGGTTCCAAAGCCGGTCGTGGAAAGATCAGGTCGAGTGACGGACCGGGGCTGCTGCGAAATCCAGCGGTGATTTCATGATGGCTGACCAGGGCGCACGCCAGCCCCCGGAGCGCAAGGTGCGGGGGTGGCACCTGGCCTGGGGCGACATCGCGCAGTTCCTGGCTCTGGCCGCGCTCTTGATGTGGCTTACCTGGCGGGGTGTTGCAGCGCTTGATTATCGCTGGCAGTGGTACCGCGTGCCGGCCTTCTTCTATCGCGAGATCGATGGAGAAATCATCTGGGGGCCGTTGGTCTACGGTCTTCAGACGACGCTTTACATCGCGGCGTGGGGCATGGTCATCACGTTGCTCATCGGGCTGGTGACGGCCATTCTGCGGCTGTCGAACTCGCTGTCCGGCAGAATTCTGTCTCGCGTCTATCTTGAAACGATCCGCAACACACCGCTGCTGGTCCAGGTTTCGATCTTCTATTTCGTGCTGCAACCGATCCTCGGGATCAACAATCCGTTGTGGACCGGCATTCTTTGTCTGGCCTTTTTCGAGGGCTCCTTTGCGTCTGAAATCATACGGGCGGGCATCAGTGCCGTGCCGCGCGGGCAATGGGAGGCTGCACACACCGTTGGCCTCAGCCGCAGCTCTGCATACCGCCATATCGTCCTCCCGCAGGCCTTGCCGCTCATGCTGCCGCCGTTGACCGGCATCCTGATCAACCTGATCAAGCACTCGGCCATTCTGAGTTTTGTCGCGGTGTTCGAGCTGACCACCGAAGCCCGCAACCTCATTGGCGACACGTTCATGAGTTTCGAAGTCTGGTTCGTGGTCGGCGGGATGTATCTGGCTATCACAATGAGCCTTTCCGCCCTTGTCGGATGGCTCGAACGCCACGTCGCGCACAGGAGCTGACATGTTCCCGCGTTCTCAAAAAGCAAGGTTCCAGCTGGCGGACGTCTTTGTCCTGGCGAGTGTGTGCGTTTTCATCGGCTACGTCTTCTACCGTGTCGATTCGGTGCTGGTTTACAGTTGGGACTGGTCGGTTATTCCGGGTTATCTGTTCCGGTGGGATGAGGCGAGCGGTTCATATGTGCGTAATCTGCTGATCAAGGGACTGGCTGCGACGATCCGGATTTCGATCTGGGCGCTGTTGCTTGCGTCAGTCCTGGGCATCCTTCTGGGCATTGCCCGCGCCAGCAAGCGCCTGCTACCGCGCCTGATCGGCTGGGCCTATGTCGAATTCATCCGCAACATCCCGCCGGTGCCGTTTCTTTTCCTGTTCTATTTCTTTATCAGCGGCCAGATCATCCCGCTGCTCGGCGTGCGCGAGACGGTGGACAGCCTCGGGCCCACGGGACAGTCGGTCGCCGATTTCCTGTTCGGACCGGCCAACCTGATTGAGAACTTCTTTTCCGGTCTCATCAGCCTTGCGATGATGTCCGCGGCTTACATTGCCGAAATCGTCAGGGCCGGCATCCAGTCCATCCCGCGCGGCCAGTTCGAAGCCGGTCACAGCATCGGCCTGGGCCGCGCCGCGGTCATGCGCTACATTGTTCTGCCGCAGGCGATCCAGCGCGTCGTTCCGCCGTTGGCCGGACAGTTCATCACCCTGATCAAGGACAGCTCGCTGGTCGCCCTGATTTCAATTCAGGAGCTGTCGTTCCTGGCCATGGAGATTGCCATCTCAGAGCAGAGGTTCTTCGAGGTTTGGCTGTTCGTCGGACTGATGTACTTCTCCGTTTGCTATTCCTGCGCACTCGCCTTTTCCTGGCTCGAAAGGCGCATGGGACGGCATTTGCGCTAAAGGATCCGGCAAGCATGGCCAACGCAAAGATCATCGAGATGCGAGACGTCAACAAATGGTTTGGCAATTATCATGCGCTGTGCGACGTGAACCTGACGGTTGAGCGCGGCGAGCGGGTGGTCATCTGCGGACCGTCGGGCTCCGGAAAATCCACGCTGATCAGGTGCATCAACCGGCTTGAGCACCATGACGAGGGAGAAATCATTGTCGATGGAACCGTGATGGACGACGATCCAGCCAAGGGCCGCGATATCGCTATGGTCTTTCAGCAGTTCAACCTGTTTCCGCATCTGACCGTGCTGCAGAACTGCACCTTGGGCCCGATGAAGGCACGCGGGCTGGGGCGTGCGCAAGCCGAAGAACTGGCGATGGAGTCGCTGCAGAAGGTGCACATCCCCGAGCAGGCCGGCAAGTATCCCAGCCAGTTGTCCGGCGGCCAGCAGCAGCGTGTCGCCATCGCGCGCTCGCTGTGCATGAAACCGACGATCATGCTGTTCGACGAACCCACATCGGCGCTTGACCCTGAGATGATCAAGGAAGTGCTGGACGTGATGATCGAGCTTGCAGACACCGGCATGACCATGCTGTGCGTGACACATGAGATGGGCTTTGCCCGGACGGTTGCAGATACCATGATTTTCATGGACCAGGGCCGGATCGTGGAGCACTGCACGCCAGACGTGTTCTTTACGGCGCCGAAAAGCGACCGCACCAAGCTGTTTTTAAGCCAAATCCTGTCGCATTGAATGTGGGGGTGTGCGGCGGCGAATTCCCGGACCAAGCGGCCATGATCGAGATATATGCCATTCCAGTCAGTCTGTACTGCGCCAAGCTGCGGGTGCTGCTGCGCCACAAAGGCCTTGAATGGCGCGAGATCCCTCCTCCCGGTGGCTACGGTTCCGATGAGTACAAGACGGTTGTTCCATCCGGCAACTTGCCGGCCTTGATCGACGATGGCTTCGTCGTCGGCGATTCTGAAGCAATCGCGGAGTACCTGAACGAGAAGTTTCCTGACCCGCCCATGCTGCCGGCCGACCCGCGTGCGCGGGTGAAAATACGCGAGTTGTCGAGATTTCACGACACACGGTTGGAGCCGGAAGTCCGCAAGCTGTTTCCTCTGATCGGCTCGGGCAACACAGATGCGACGACACCTGTCCAGCAATGCCAGGCCATCAATGCCAGGCTGAACCAGCTCGCGCAGCTGCTGGACAGCACCGGGACAAGCGGCGAAAGCCCGCTGTCATTGGCCGATTGCGGTTATCCGATAACCTTTGCCTGGCTGGACAGGCTCAACCACCCGTTCGACCTCGATATCACCTGGCCCGATCAGGTGACAAACTACCGGCTGCACCTAACCCGCCATCCCGCCATATCGGAAGAACTGGCCACATACACAGAAAAGCTCAACGACTGGCTTGAACAACAAGGCCGATGAGGGGTCTGCCTTCCAGCTGACTTCTTCAACAACATCGGCCCGAAACTGCCATTGGCCTGAGGCTTGACGGATCGCTGCGGTCGGCACGGCCCTCACCTGTAGCCACTGAACACCTTCGTCTCGCCCGACCACGTGAAGGTCACCACATTATAAGGGTCCTGGTGCCGGATGCCGATCTGCCGGCCATGCAGGCTCTGGCCCGGCGGGGATCGGCCAACGCGGCGCATATTTGGCCGCAGCTCGGCCATGCCGGCGCGCTCTCGCATCTGCCGGTCAGCCGGCCGAAAGGGCCGTCCGCACTGGATGTCGAGGGTCTGCGCTGCGATGGCATGTCGCCGGAAGATATCCGGCAGTTGCCCGGCACATACGCCAGAACGGCGAAGTTGGCAAAGGACGCCGGCTTCGGCGGCTTTCAGGTCCACGCCGGTCACGGCTTCCTGCTCAGCCAGTTCCTGTCGACCCTGTTCAATCGCCGCACGGACGGTTACGGCGGTCCGGTCGAGCGGCGTTGCCGTGTGATCCGCGAAGTTATCGATGCCGTCCGCCAGGCGGTTGGCGCATCCTACCCGGTCGGTATCAAGATCAACTCAACCGACAAACTGGTGGGCGGTCTCGACAACGACGATGCCCTGCAGGTGGTCCGCATGATCGGGCAGACCTCCATTGACCTGATCGACGTCAGCGGCGGCACCTGTTTTCCCGGCGCCGCTTCCAGTTCCGACGGCACGTCGTCAACGGGGCCCTACTTCATCGACTTTGCCAGACGCGCCAGGCAGCTGACAAGCATCCCGATTGCCCTGACCGGCGGTTTTCGCACCGGGGCCCAGGCCTTGTCGGCCCTTCAAAGCGGCAGCGCCGATGCCGTGAGCCTGGCCCGGGCGATGGTTCTCGACCCGGAACTGGCCAACAGGTCGCTGAGCAAGGACGGCGGCGACCCGCAGTTTCCGGTGTTCCATTCACCACCGCGCGGCGGCGTCACCGCCTGGTACTCCATGCGCCAGACAGCACTGGGCGAAGACAGCGAAAGCCGGTTCGACCTCACCCCCGCTGCCGCACTGGAAGCCGTCTCGTTTTGGCACTAAGATTGGTCAATCAAGCGAGGACGCACTACGCGACGTCTATGCCACTGCCTCGGTAAGCGGTCCCGCTGTTGGGAGGTTGCCATCACACGCACAGTCACACACTTTGTCCTGATCGTCCTGAGCGCGGTGTTTGCTATTCTGCCGAGTCAGGTGCACGCCCAGCAGGTTCTCCAGGACGTCCGTGACCGCGGTTACGTGCGTTGCGCCATCGGCAACCGGCTGGTTGCCGTGACACGTGTAGGTGAGACTGGATATGAGGGTTTCTTTCCGGAGTTCTGCCGGGTGGTGGCACTGGCGCTTTTCAACGACAGAAATGCCGTAGAACTGCATCCCGTCATTATTCGGCATGGGTTGCAAAGTATCCAGGAGGGCGAGGTTGACATCTATGTCTCAAACGTAACCTGGACATTTTCGAGAGACTTCACCCGTAATCTCACGCCTGCCGCCATCCTCTACTACGACGGGCAGGGTTTCATGTCGCATAAAGGGGCAGTTCGCGGGAAACTCACAAACCTACTCGAAGCAAGAGTGTGTGTTTCGAGATCGACAACCACAATTGCCAATCTGGAAGATTTCATTGCCTTTCACAATCTTGATTGGGAGATATTGTCGTTCGAATCGTCAGAAGGCCGTAACGATGCCTTCTTTTCCAGAAGTTGTGATTTGCTAACAACCGATCGGTTGGTTCTTGCATCCACTCGCTCCACCGCCACAGACGCAGCAGAAAACTACGTCATACACGATGAGATCATTTCAAAGGAACCTCTCGTAGCCTATGTCAATACAACTGACATGCAGTGGGCGAACGTGGTGCGATGGGCTATTTTTGCTACAATCGCTGCCGAGGAAAGCGGCGTTGGCCGTTCCAATTACAAGGAACATCTTGCCAGCCGGGACCCGACCATCAAACGGCTGCTAGGTCTGGAACCGCTCGAGGGCAGCGAACAGGTGGGCCTGAAGCCTGATTGGGCGCGCAACATCGTCGCCGGCGCAGGCAACTATGGTGAGATATTCGAGCGATACCTCGGGCCGAGTAGCGAGATTAACATCAAGCGCGGCGTGAATCGGTTGTGGCGGGATGGGGGCTTGCTCTACAGTCCGCCGCTGCGCTGATGTTGAACTCCAGCAACAGAGAACTTTCCCATGTTCGTTTCCGCCACAGGGTATCGACGAGCCTTATCACAGTTCTGGCCATAATCGCCTTAGGTCTGCTGAGTGGACTTTTTCTGATCGGCTCACGATTGGCTAATGTGCAGAACGAAATCGGAGAGCTCAAAGACACCTCGCTGCCGCGCTTGGTCAAGTTGTCGCAACTGAGCCAAGAAGCCTCCGCCAGCATCGCCATTGCGCCCGCGCTCAGCACAAATCCCAGCCGGTTTGAATTCGAAACGCTTCTGTCCCGGCTTAAGGACAAAAAAGGGTCGCAGGAGCAGCTCTTAACGGAGCTACGCAAACTGATAAGCAATGAGGATGCCGCGAATGCCCTGGAACGCAACAGCAATCTGCTAGCGGAAAATCAAACTGCACTCACAACTGTTGTCCGCCAACAGATCGGTGTCCGGCGCCGGTTGGAAAGGCACATCGATGCCTTGAACAAGCTAACGCGCGATATTCACAAGTTTTCCATGGGTGAGGGCGGACTTGATACATCAATGCAAAAAGCGCTTGTTGCCGTTCTCCGCACACAACGTGTCCTGCTTGACCGCAAGCGGGCGCGGTTTTCCAGAAACCGGCTCGAAATTGTTGCGGAAATGAAGGAGCTTGAAGGCCGGGCTAAGCAATTCAGTGCGCCGTTGGCAGAGGCGGACCGGCCAGCCGGACCCACGCCGCTGTCCAAGGTCGTTGAGTACTGGAAAGCGCAAGGCAGTAGACTGCTGGATGACAAAGAAACTGCCTTGGCGAACGAGTTCAAGATCAAGGCACTGGTTGAAGAGAACTCTCTCATAGCAAATCGCCTGCTCAGTAGCGCCAACACGGAGTTTGCCCGCGCGAACCAGGCATTGACCGAACAAATTCAAGCGATTGCATCCGCAACGCGTTTCAACCTTGTTGCGATGATTTCAGTCGTCGGTGCTCTTTTTGCAGGTTCAATTGTTTTCTGGCTGATCCTTCAAGCGAGGGTTTTGCGACGCCTGGGTCGGATGCGTGATGGACTGCGGCGTTTCGCAGAGAGCCGTGATCGCGCAATTTCAGACAATCGACCAGACGAAATTGGCGAAATCGCACAAGCGCTGAGCGTCTACATGGCAAAGATCGACGAACAGGAGGCTGCGCTATCCGAAAAGACCCAGGATCTGGAAAACCTTTCGGCCCGGCTGGCAAAGTACCTTTCACCACAAGTCTATGAGTCAATCTTTTCGGGTAAGCAGCAGGTGGCAGTTGCCAGCACCCGAAAGAAGTTGACGGTATTTTTTTCGGACATTGTCGGCTTCACCGAACTGGCCGACCAGTTGGAGTCCGAGGAACTCACGGCGCTTTTGAACGAGTATCTCACTGAGATGTCGCTGATCGCGCTCGACCATGGCGCCACGATCGATAAATTCGTCGGAGATTCCGTCATGGTTTTTTTTGGCGATCCGGAAACACGTGGTGTCAGAGAAGATGCATTGGCCTGCGTGAAAATGGCCATCGCGATGCGCGATCGCCTCGTCGGACTGAATGAAAGCTGGAGACAGTCAGGCATCAGCAAGAGAATGACATGCAGAATGGGTATTCACACAGGCTATTGCACCGTGGGCAACTTCGGCAGTGAAGAAAGAATGGATTACACGATCATCGGCGGGACGGTGAACACGGCGTCACGGCTGGAATCGGCTGCCAACCCGGACCAGATCCTTATGTCCTATGAAACCTTCGCTCTTGTGAGTGAAACAATTGATTGTGAAGAACAGGGAAAAATCAACGTCAAGGGAATTGCATATCCGGTCATCACTTACAGTGTCCTGAAACACCGGCAGCCTTCTAAAAAACAGGACTCCGTATACCGGGAATCTGTCAAGGGAATGAGCCTCGAGATCAATCGCGATTCCATGCGGCCAACTGAACGGAAAACTGCAATGGTAAAATTAGAACAGGCAATTGAGCATCTGAAGGGATAGCAATAGGAAGTCTCTTGAGGGTCATGAATGCCCTTCAGGGCGACGGCAGCTTTCGAAGGTGGAACGGTCATCCATCGGAGACAACCTGAAGACCGAGGATGGGCTCTAATCCGCCACTGGCCCGAGGCTCGAGGAACCACTGCGGCCGGCACGGCATTCACCTGTAGCTGCTGAACACCTTCGTCTCGCCCGACCGCGTGAAGGTCACGACGTCATAGGGATCCTTTTCGCCGTTCTCCATGCCCGGTGAGCCGGAGGGCATGCCGGGGACGGCCAGGCCGTCGACCTTGGGGCGTTCGGTCAACAGGCGCTCGATGTCGGCGGCGGGGACGTGGCCCTCGATGGTGTAATCACCGACGCGCGCGGTGTGGCAGGACTGCAGGTCGCCCGGAACCCCGGCCAACTTCTTGACCGCATCGAGGTCCTCGACGTCTTTGACCTCTACCGTGTAGCCGGCCTGCTCCATGTGCTTCACCCAATGCCCGCAGCACCCGCACCATGGCGACTTCCACACCGTCATTTTCGATACATCCTGAGCCGACGAAACACCCGGCGCAGCGATCGCCATTAGCAGTGCAGCAACAAGAGAGACAGCCTTCATCGACTTACCTTTCAATCAATCGGCGGAACGGCCTGTTCGGCCGGCCGGTTCTGACAACATTAGGACTTCCCGCGGCTGGAAGGTCAACACGCAAAGCAGGCATTGAAAACCGGGCCGCAAGGCGTTGTGACCCATTCGGACATTTTCCGCTGTTCTGGCCGACTCTTTGGAAACAATGTGTTAGAGCACTTTCCGATCATATGGAATCGCTTGACCGGGTTTCCGCGTCTGCTGGCTAGGCATGCTTGGCGCCGCGGCCTGGTTGGCCGCAAGCCGAGCATAACGCAGTCCGGGAGGCGCGGAAATCCGGCCTTCGGTGGGCCAAATTCGCCCATCTGGTGCGTTGTGGTGCTTGCCCGATGCACCGCATCGCGCTGCGCACCGCGCCTGCCATATGAACGAATTTGACTCCATCAAGTGATCCCATATGATCGGAAAGTGCTCTAGGATCATCCTGGACGTGGGCAATCCGTGCGCTTGTCCGGTTCCCTCGACCTGGCACGTCGGGCGGGAACAGTTGGTTGAAAGAGTGGGGACGAGTGAACCTCGCGATCATGAGAGACGAACCGAAAGAGTTCGAACTGAAGTTTGAAGTTGCCGAAGACGCGCTGCCGGACGTTGCCGCGGCGAGCGAGCGCCTTGCGGCAGACGGGCCGGTCAGACAGCGCATCCTGTCGACCTACTTCGACACCGGCAAACACGCGCTGCGCCATGCCGGCATCTCCCTTCGCGTCAGGCGGATCGGCGGCGGCTGGCGGCAGACGGTCAAGCTTGACACGGACGTGCATGGCGGGGTCTCGAACCCGACCGAGATCGAAACCCCGGTGCCCGGCAAGAAGCCGCAACTCGACCTCATTGCCGACCGCAAAGTGCGCAAGAAGCTGCGCAAGCTGGTCGGCAAGAAGAAACTGAAACCCCTCTTCCGCACCGATGTGCTGCGCACAACCCACCTGATCAAATCATCCGACAGCGAGGTGGAACTGGCGCTCGACGGCGGCTCCATCGAGGCCAAGAACGGCATGGCCGCGATATGCGAGGCCGAACTTGAACTGAAGCGCGGCGATGCCGTGGACCTGCTCGAGGTTGCCCAGCACCTGTTCAGCGACGTGCCGTTCGGCTTCGGCTCGCAGAGCAAGGCCAGCCGCGGCTATCAGCTGATTGCCTCAGGCGAGCCGGAACCTCTTGCACCGGTCAAGGCGAGCAAACCGTCAGTGCACCCGCGCGAGAACGTTTCGCAGGCCTTCGCACGCATCAGCCAGTCATCGGCGGACCAGGTCCTCAACAACTGGAAGGGCCTGCAGACCGGCGACGACCCGGAATTCGCACATCAGATGCGCGTCGGCCTGCGCCGCCTGCGCACCGCCGTTCGCGTGTTCCGGGGCGCCATCGATACGCCGGAGCTGCGCACGCTGGTGCGCGATCTCGGGCTTCTCGGCCGGCGGGTGGGCAAACTGCGCGATGCCGATGTTCTGCTCGCCGACATCGCCCGGCCGGTGTTGAATTCGCCTGAGTCGCCCGGCGGAGCGCGCGAGCTGGAACGCTTCCTCGGCAAACACGGCGACGCCGTGCGAAAAAGCTTGCGCCGGGAGTTTCAGGAGACCGGCTGGAACGCGCTGTTGCTGCGGGTTTCCCTGTTGCCGCATGGCGCCGGTTGGGCCGGCAATGTCGATGCCGATGGCGAAATTGCCGACTACGCCCCCCTGGCGCTCGAGAAATGCTGGAAACCGGTGATCAAGCGGGCCAGCCGCCTGGACGACCTGGACACCGAAGAACGGCACTCCCTGCGCAAGAACCTCAAGACCTTGCGCTACACGCTGGAATTCTTCGCCCCTGCCCTGCCGGCCGGCAAGGCTGAAAAGTTCGTCGAGCATCTCAAGGAGCTGCAGGACAGTTTCGGTTACCTCAACGACGTTGCCCTGGCCCAGACCCTGCCGGAGATCACCAAAGGCGCGACACAGAAGAGCCGGCGGCTCAGCCGCACCGTCAGCGACGTCCTCGACTGGCACAGCCAACAGGCCGAAGACGCCTGGCGCAACACCCAACAGCAATGGCGTCAGCTTGAAGAACAGCCCAAGCCCTGGATCGGATGAACACGGGGTCAGGCGGGGCTTTCTGCCCCAAGGCCGACGAGTGGTACGAACGAAGCACCTGCAACCCATTGCATCACCCCGGCGAAGGCCGGGCCATCGCATATGGACTTGAACTTTGTCTTCTGCCGTCCTCGGGCTTGACCCACTGCTGTCCGGTTTAGCGTTGGGTGAAGGCACATTTCTTCCATTGCATCGGATAGTTGTATGCGCAGAAGAGAGCTCCGACATGATTCCGGGTTGGCTCTCGGACATTCCCTCCCCTAGAAAAGGGGAGGGTTAGGGTGGGGATTGATGGCGGTGCAAAAGATTGAAATCGTTGCCGAAGTGCACCGCCATCAACCCCCATCCCAACCTTCCCCCTTTCTGGGGAAAGGAGCAATCATCGCTTAACCGGACAGCAGTGGGTCAAGCCCGAGGACGGCAAGATTGTGCCGCCAATCGGACATTATCACACGATACTGGACAAACGAGCCAAGGAGGTTCATCTCAAATCCACACCATCACTTCGCGGGACTGAACACCTTTGCCCCGGCCGCTGCCAGCTCGTCGTAGGCGGCCAGTGCCTCGGCGCCGTAGATCATCGACGGACCGCCGCCCATGTAGATCGCAACGGATATTGTCTCCAGGACCTCCTGGCGCGTCGCGCCGTGGTGCAGCGCCGCCTTGGCGTGATACCCCAGACAGCCATCGCAGCGCGCCGCGATGCCGATGGCCAGGGCAATCAGTTCCTTGGTTTTCGGATCAAGCACCCCCGGGCTGATCGCTGCCCTGGCCAACGCACCAAATGCCTTGGCCGCATCCGGGCACCCTTTGCGGACCTCAGCCATTCGCTTGTCCGTTTGCTGCAGGAATTCGTGCCAATTTTCGACGGCCATACCAGTCTCCTTCACCCGGATTCGATCTCACCGGCAATAGCACCGGCAGACGATCGACCGGTTGATTCATGTCAATCGCGCAGCACGCCAAGGCCCGGAACCGGCTTGACCGCAAGCCCACGCCGCGACACACTTCCGGCCCTTCGACGATTTGCAAAAAAGGTCCCGCAGCATGACCGATCTCTGGCGCCTTGGCGCGGCTGAAACCGCTGATTTGGTCCGCACCCGGCAAGTGTCCGCCATGGACGTGGCAAAGAGTGTTTTGGCCCGGCTCGACGAGGTCAATCCGGCGATCAACGCGGTCGTCCAGCACATGCCCGAACAGGCCCTGGCAGCCGCCGAGGCCATCGATCAGCGCATCGCCGGCGGCGAGGATGCCGGCCCCCTGGCCGGTGTGCCGGTGACCGTCAAGGTCAACGTCGACCAGGAGGGCTTTGCCACCACCAACGGCCTGACCCTGCAAAAAGACCTGATCGCCGGCCAGGACAGCCCGGTCGTCGCCAACCTGCGCAAGGCCGGAGCGGTGATCGTCGGGCGCACCAACACCCCGGCCTTCAGCCTGCGCTGGTTCACCCGCAACACGCTGCACGGCCACACCCGCAACCCGCACAACCCCGGCATCACCCCGGGCGGCTCGTCCGGCGGCGCTGCGGCAGCCACCGCATCCGGCATCGGCGCCATCGGCCATGGCACCGACATCGCCGGCTCGATCCGCTATCCGGCCTACGCCTGCGGCATCCACGGCATCAGGCCGTCGCTCGGCCGTGTGCCGGCAGTCAACCTGAGCGCGCCGGACCGGCACATCGGTGCCCAGATCATGGCCGTTTCCGGCCCGCTGGCACGCACCATGGCCGACATCCGCCTGGCCCTGGCCGCCTTGGCCGCAGAAGACCGGCGCGACCCCTGGTGGGTGCCGGCTCCGCTGACCCTGGCGCCGCAACGCCGCCGCGCCGCGCTGATCACGGCGCCGGGCGGCGTCAAGGTCAGCCGGGAGGTCGAGGACACACTGCGCCGGGCGGCACGCCTGCTCGAGGATGCCGGCTGGCACATCGAAGAACCCGCCGGCCCCGACTGGCGGACCGCCGCCCGCCTGCAGGCGACCCTGTGGCTCGCCGAGTTCCGCCGTGCAGCCGGGGAGGCCGTGGCGCGGGAGAACGATTCTGACGCCAGTTTCATCTATGCCCAGATGGAACGCCACTGCCCGCAGGCCGACCTGAACGGCTTCCTCGATGCACTGCAGGAACGCGCCGCGCTTGCCCGGCAGTGGTACATGTTCCTTGAAGACTATCCGCTGCTGATCTGCCCGGTTTCCGCCGAACCGCCCTTCCCCGACCTGCTCGATGTCGCGTCGCCGGACAGCTTCGACCGGGTGTTCGAGGCCCAGCTGCCGCAGATCGCCACCCCGTTTGTCGGCCTGCCCGGCCTGGCGGTCGCCATGGGCACCACCGGCGAAAACCTCCCCACCGGCGTCCAACTCGTCGCCAACCGTTTCCGCGAAGACACCCTGCTGGAAGCCGGCGCCGCCATCGAAGCCCAGATCGGTACGCCCGAACCGGTGAATCCGGTATCATGTCCGGCAAAGACGGAAGGTTAACCCGCTTTCGGCAAAATGAGACATGCGCAACAAGGAGTCTGCCATGTCGTCACATTACATTCGTCCAACCTGCTCGCATTGCATGTATTGGAGCCATGAGGGCAGCAAAGAGGTCGCTACCGTCGGGCATTGCCACAGATACCCGCCAGGCATTCACGTCAATCCGCAGACCGGTACCGTCATCCAGAAGTTCCCGACCACCGAAAAGCACCACTGGTGCGGCGAATGGTCGGACGACGACCAGGTGCTGCAGGACGCGGCCCGGCGTTCGGTACTTGGCGCCAGTACGTAGGCTCAACCACCAGCGTATCAGTCGATTTGCAGAGTTCTCAAGTAGCCGACAAGGCCGTACAGGCGTTCCTCGGTGTGCTCGGTGGCCGTCCTGGCGTCCAGCCTGGAGGTCGAGTCGCCCAGCTCCTCGGACAGCATGAGCGCGCCCCAGACCGGCATTTCGCGCGTGCCGTGGGCGGTGGGCATGGCCAGTCCCTCGATCGCCTCGTACACCTGCTGATCCGGAAAGATACCGCCGGCACGTTCGGCAATCCGGGTGAGATCGGGCAGAGGCGTTGACAGTTGAGCGGCCGCCGGCCCGCCGCCCTTGCCGTCAGCGCCATGACAGGCCGCACAGGCCTGGCCGAAAAACGCCGCAGCGCTTTCGGCTGTCCCGGCTTCACCGGCATGCGAGAGACCGGCAGGCCCGGCACAGCACAGAACCGACAACAACGCCGCGCGGCTTGCAGCAATAACGCTCGGCACTGCACGTCTGCTCATGATCGGACTCCCTTGACCCCTGCCACCGGCAACGCCCGGCGAACGGCGCGGGCCTTGCGCCCATCAAGCCGGCCAGGGGTCAGTATAGCGTCTGCGTCTTGTGGGTGTGGTCGGCCACACCCCTGACCCCGGCAACGCCTTCCGCGGCGACACGCAAAGCCCGGCGCGCCTCTTCGGACTGTACCTTACCCCAAAAATGCACGATACCATCATGCACCACCACATTGAGGTGCGGCAGGTCCGACCATTGCTGGCCGCGCAGAACGTCCAGGACCTGTTCGCGCAACGCCCGGTCACTGGTCGATGGCGCGGCATGCAGTCGTTCGTGCTGCGCGGCCAGGGCCTGCAGCAGGTTGGCCCGGCTGACGATACCGACAACCTCACCGTCTGCCACAACCGGCACCCGCTTGATCCTGTTCTTCTCAAGCGTTTCGGCGATCTTGCCGATCGGCGTGTCATGGTCCACGGTCACCACGTCGGTTGTCATGATGTCGGCCGCCTTCATGCCATGCGTCTTGACGAAATCCTCGGCCAGCCCGACCCGCCCGCCGATGGCACTGAGCCACCATGACGAATAATCGCGCGCGCCGATTTCCGAACGCCGCATCAGATCGCCTTCCGAGACCAGGCCGACGAGCACCCCGTCCGCCGCGACCACCGGCAGCGCACTGATGTGTTTCTTGAGCATCATGTTGACGATGTCCAGCACAGGGCTGTCCGGCGACGCGGTGACCACCGGCGACGTCATGATATCCCGCGCGTGCATTGTGACCTGCCTCCGATATCAACCGTCAGGCGTTTATGAACGATTCGATATCCTTGGCCAACGCATCCCAATCGGTCAGTTCGTGATCAGCGTCCGGATCGGACAAGCCGCTGTCTTCCAACACAACGTGCTGCATGAATTGCTCACGGTAGTAGCCGTACTCCCCGTGCCTGACCGCACCGGCAACCAGCAGTGTCTGTCCGGGCGACCAGTTGGTTTCCTCCAGAAAACTGTCGACATAGCTTTGCGCTTCTTTCAAGCCGTTCTCGAACGCTGCCGCCAGACTTACGGAGATGAACATTGTCGGCTTGTCGGCAATCTTGCGCCGGTTGGCGATGGCAAAGATCTCGACGCTTTCCTGGTGGCGCTTCTCGTGCACCGAACCGGCGACTATGACCTTGTCGAAGGCTTCCGGCCGGTCCTCGCCAAGCAGTCCGGCTGTATCGAAGACCTTGACCTCATGTCCCATGCCGCGGACCTGCTCCGCGATAACCTTGGCGATCTTGCCGGTTTGCCCTTCAGTGGTCGCATAGGCGATAAAGACCCGCATTTTCCTCTCCTCCATGTCGGCGCTCAGGGTATCGCCTGCCACCCCGGCCTGTCGAGAGAGGAATTGTCCCACGCCACTCAGCCGCCGCCGGACACCTGCCAGGAAATGTCCAGCCCATCCAGCTCCGCCAGATAGGTTGCAAGATCGATCAGACCGACGCAGGCTTGCGCGCCCGCCGCCCTGCACTGCCCGAGCGCCAGACGCCGGGCCAGGATAATGGCCGGCGCGCAGGGAATGTACGGCCCATGCCCCGAGCCGGCCACGAGGTCGAAGGTCACCGTCAGCGCCCGGCCGGCCCCGTCAACGCCGTGCAAGTCCATGTAGAAAGCGCTGCGGTCCGACCCGGAACGGTCGAAAACCCGCGAAACTGCCAGCAACACGGGTGCAAACGCCTCAAGACCGCCCAACAGCCGCCAGCGCACCGGCCAGGTCAGCAGCCACAGCCCGAAATGGACCAGCGGCACTTCCAGCCCGGCGCGGAATCGGATTGTCCGCACATCCGTATAACGCTTTGGAAACAGGGCAAGATCGGGAACGTCGCAATTCCCGAACCAGCGCGCACCGGCCTTCGGCAATGTCCGCCTGTGAAGGTCCTGCCAACCGTAGACAGTCCGCATCTCACCGTCGCGCAGCGTCTCGAACGGTTTGCCGGCATAGCTCAACACGGCGGACGTCGTCGCCAGCCCGCGGTTGGTCTGCTGCGCCGTGGCGATACCGTAGTCGAGCGTATCGAGCGTCTCAAACCGGTCCCGGTGCGCATCGATCACCGCCGCCGTCAGGCACGGCACCGAACTGGCGCCGGCGACGGCCAGCACGCCTGCCGCCCGCGCCGCATCGCCGAGCCTGTCGATGTCCGCAACAAAGTCGCGCGCATCGGCCAGGTCGACATAATGGCTGCCCGCTGCAATACATGCCTCGGCAACCCGGTAATCCTGCCCCTGGAACGGCCCGCAGGTGTGCACCACGACGTCCGGGCGCACCGCATCCAGCGCCGCGGCCATGCCGTTACGATAGTCCATCTGGTGGAACACCGGCCGGTGCGGCCCATCCTCCAGTGTCGCGATGAACTGCCGGCCCGCCGCGCCGTTGCGGCCGCCGATCACCACCTGAATACCGTCCTGGCGCGCCAGCCGGCGCACAATATAGCTGCCGAAATTGCCGTAGCCGCCGATGACCAGCACCCGTGCTACCATTGCGGCTTGGCCACCATAAGCCAGAAGATCGCCACCACACTGGCAAAGGCCGGCACCCCGAGCGCGCACCACACGGCAAACAGCCGGTTGTAGCGGCCCGGCAAAGCTTCACCGCTCAAGACCGCATCCACCGCCATCTGTTTCATCCGCATCTGTATCCACACCACGGGCAGCCAGCACACGCCGGTCAGCACGTACAATCCGTAACTGACGACCAGCCAGAGTTCGAGCGGGTCGAACCCGGCACCGGCAATCAGCAGATAGCCCGTCAGCGGCTGCAGGATGACCGCCGGCAGCGTGAACGCAAAGTCGGCCAGAACCACACCGGACGCCACCTCCGCGTGCACCCGGGTATCCTTCGACAGCCACCCGCGCAGCATGAAGAACGCAATGCCCGCACCGGTGCCGAACAGCACCGCGGCCCCGAGAATGTGGACAGTCTTGATCAGGCTGTAGGCGTCCATGTTCTCCTCAGAGCCGCTGCGCCGGCATGTAACATCCTGCACATTCACGTGACCGGGCTGGTGCTAGCTTGACCTCAACAGACAACGCCATCACATGATGCAACAGAGCTTTAAGGAGTAGACCTCATGACCGCAAGAACCCTCATCACCGCCGCGATTGCCGCAACCATCACAACCGGCACCGTTGCCAGCCTGAGCACGACTGCCGGCGCTGGAGAGTTCTACGACCGCAACCTGACCGCCATCTGGGTCGACATCAAGGCCTATGACGATGAAGGCCTGTGGGAAGCCTGCCGGCGCGTCTATCAGCGCGACGTCTACGCGGTTCGCCACGGCAAGCATGGCCAGGTGCGCTGCAAGATCGATCACTCGCGCGTCTACGACTACGGCGAGCGCTATCAGAACTTCAACTGATCCGGCCATGTCGGCCAGTGTGTCGCCTGAACAATGAGCGTAGCACGCCAGCGACGGGTACCGGGATGCGGTCCTGCCTCCTCCCCCGCATCCACGACCCGACGCCTGCCCCTCCCGCATGCGCTCTATGCCGTCTCCGGCCAGTCCGGAGGCGGTATCTTCGTTGCTATCCGTTCAGTAGACAACCACCGAACGAATGCTCTCGCCGGCATGCATCAGGTCGAACGCCTTGTTGATGTCTTCGAGCGCCAGCTTGTGGGTGATCATCGGATCGATCTGGATCTTGCCGTCCATGTACCAGTCGACGATCTTCGGCACATCGGTCCGGCCCCTCGCCCCGCCGAACGCGGTGCCGCGCCACGACCGGCCGGTGACCAGCTGGAACGGCCGGGTGGCGATTTCCTGACCCGCGCCGGCCACGCCGATGATGATCGACTCGCCCCAGCCCTTGTGGGCACATTCCAGCGCCATGCGCATGACGTTGACATTGCCGATGCACTCGAACGAGTAATCCGCCCCGCCGCCGGTCAGTTCGACCAGATGCGCCACCAAATCGCCGTCCACCTTGTCCGGGTTGACGAAGTGGGTCATGCCGAACTTCTTGCCCCACTCCTCGCGCGCCGGGTTGAGATCGACGCCGACGACCATGTCCGCCCCGGCCAGCTTGCAGCCCTGGATGACGTTGAGGCCGATGCCGCCGAGCCCGAACACCACGCAGTTCGATCCTTCCTCGACCTTGGCCGTGTTGATCACCGCGCCGATGCCGGTGGTGACGCCGCAGCCGATGTAGCAGATGTTTTCGAACGGTGCGTCCTTGTTGACCTTGGCCAGCGCAATCTCCGGCAGCACCGTATGGTTGGCGAAGGTGGAACAGCCCATGTAGTGCAGCACCTTCTCGCCCTTGTAGGAAAACCGGCTGGTACCGTCCGGCATTACGCCGGCGCCTTGCGTCGAGCGGATCGCCTGGCACAGGTTGGTCTTGGGATTGAGGCAGTACTCGCACTCGCGGCATTCCGGCGTGTAGAGCGGGATCACGTGATCGCCCGGCTTGAGGCCCTTCACGCCCGGTCCGACGTCCTGCACGATGCCGGCGCCCTCATGGCCCAGAATGGCCGGAAACGCCCCTTCCGGATCGGCCCCTGACAGCGTGAATTCGTCGGTATGGCAAATCCCTGTCGCCTTGATCTCGACCAGAACCTCACCTTCCTTCGGCCCATCCAGATCAACCTCGACGATCTCCAGCGGTTTCCCCGCCTCAAATGCCACAGCAGCCCGCGTCTTCATGCTCAACCTCCCAGACTCTCATTGGAAAAAACAGACGCGCAGTTTGGCAAGGCGGACGCACGGATGCAAGGCCTGCCTCCACATCAATGCACCTCGACATACTGCCAGACTAAAATTCACCCAAACACCTGCCAGAAGCCCCACACCACCCCTGATCGCCGCCTTCTTGTTCCCGTGGACCACCACGTCTCTTTAGCGCCCATAGCTGCCCAGACAGCTGTTCGTGCAGATGGCAGCAATGCGGACTTTTCGACCGGCTATTGATTGGGCGTTGAATGTCCAATGTTGGTGGCGAAGTGGCCATTTTCCTCGCCTAGCGAACTTCCGGGATGTGCCAAAAGGCGACACAGTGACGAAGCTGACAGGGCTGTGGAAGGAGAATTAGATCTCAAACCTAGCCACAAATCTCGATCCAGATCTTTGCTATCGCAGCACCATCACCGCGCAGCGCGCGCGGCGTACGACCCTCGAGGCGGTTGAACCAAGGAAGTAGTCCTCTACGCCAGGCCGATGCGAGCGAATGATAATCAAGTCTGCATCAACCTTTTCTGCCATGTCGGATATTGTTACACCCGGCTTACCCGATAGCACCGCAACATCAAGGTCGCCCTGATCTTCAATCAGGGCTTTCAGTTGTTCCTCCATGTGGCTTCGCACTTTGGTCTCCGGCCTTACTGTTACATATTCCGCAACATAGCCTGGAACCTCCTCAACAACGCCTACGAGCGTTATCTTTCCATCTTCGGACTGCAGCTGACGTGCGATCGCCAGGGTTTTCGCAAAGTCCGTGACGTGGTCTAGCGCGACGGGAATGAGAATATTCTTGTACATAGTGATCTCCGGTTCGGCCATCAGGCAACTGTCTCGCTCGGTCAGTGCGACCGACTACGCCGATATGCAGCGGAACTCCTTTTGGAGCCCGGCAACATCCGTGTTCAAGTCGATACGTGAGATACGTCCTCATCGGGCGAATAGATGTCGAGGATGTTCCAGTGACCGGTCGTCGGGGTGGGGTTGTTGATCATCGCAACGTCCAAGACCGTTGGTTTACCACTCGCGATTGCCTCTTTGAGGGCGGGCAAAAGTTCATCGGCACTCGAGATGCGAATTCCTTCGGCGCCGTAGGCCAGAGCAATGTCGGCATAGCCTGGACCGTTCTTGGGAGCTGCGGCTGTCCCCGGGAACGTCGTGCCATAAGTCAGACCATAGTGGGCTTTCTGCAATCCGGCGATGGTGCCGAAGGCATTGTTGTTCATGACAATCCAGACGATGCCAAGGTCGAGCTCAACGGCGGTTGCCAGCATGGACGGGTTCTGGCCAAACCCTCCGTCGCCGACAAGCGAGACAACCACGCGATCCGGTGCTGCCAGCTTGGCGCCGATAGCGCCTGGTGGACCAAAGCCCATGGTAGCGAAACCACCTGGCGTGAGGATCGAGCCGGGACAAAGAATGTCGAATTGCTGGCCGACGCCGTTCTTGTTCCAACCAACATCAGTGGTGATGATTGCGTCCTCCGGCAATACGGCTCGCGTATCGGCCAGAATTCGCTCCGGCATCATTGGGAAGGCTGAACTTTCCGCCATCTCGCGGTTGCTGTCGCGAAATTCGGACCGGAATGTTGTGATCTTGTTCAGCAAATCCGGACGGTCGAAACCTTCGGGATAAAGTTCCCGGGCAACGCGAGCCAGTACGTTCAATGTTGCCTTGGCATCGGCAACGACACCGATCTCGGTCGGATAGTTGCGGCCGATCTCACTAGGCTCAATATCAACGTGAATGACTTTCGTACCCGGGATGTTGAACGTGTAACCAGGATACCAGGATGAACAATCGGCTTCCTTGAAGCGGGTGCCAATAGCGAACAGCCAGTCTGCATCCAGGCAAGTTTGGTTGACAAGTTCAGTGCCCCAGAAACCTGTCATACCGAGGATGAGAGGATGGTCATCGCGCAGCACACCTTTGCCCATGAGCGAGTGAGCAACAGGGATCTGCATATGGTCCACGAACGCCTTCAGTTCTTCGGAGGCTTGAGCGAGCAATACGCCGCCGCCGGCATAAATGACAGGGTTGTCTGCTTCACCAAGCGCAGTGACAATGCGCCGCGCGGTCTCATCGTCAATCGAAGGTTTCACAAGGCTGCGCGTGTTGTCAGAAATGCGATCGAAGGATGAACTCGGAATGATCTGTGAAAACACATCCATCGGCACATTCACCAGTACCGGACCCGGTTGACCGCTCTCCGCCAGATGGAATGCCTTTTCGAGGATTTCCGCCATCAAATCGGCGCGGTCAACGCGCCAAGCCCGCTTCACGAAGGGCCGATAGATCTCATATTGCTGGGCATCGGCATGAAGGTTGACCTCCTGATGAGGATGCTTGCCATAATAGTGCGTCGGTACATCTCCAGCGATCACGACCATCGGGATACAATCCAGCGCCGCATTGGCGACTCCGGTCGCACAATTTGTCAATCCTGGGCTCAAGTGCGACAGGACGACGGATGCCTTTCCCGTAACTCTGGCATAGGCGTCTGCGGCATGGCTTGCAATCTGCTCATGCCTCACTGTAACGAATTCAATTGGGCTTTTGGCCATGGCAGACAATACGGCGATGTTGGTGTGACCGCACAAACCGAAGATATGGCGAACACCTCGGCGCTCGAGGTAATCAACGACATGTTCAGCGACCGTTTTCGTAGTTTGTGTTGGAGTATTTTTCATCACTGCTATGCCACCTCCAGCTGGTAGAAGTCACCGAACAACTCTTCCTCAGAAGGACGGTCCTCGGGGATCGGGCGCGATACCCATGTGTAATTCATGAAATGCTTCAGAGTGACGTTCTCGTTGGTGATGTTGCCTCCCCAGATTCCGCAACCAAGACTCGATGTCATCGGCATTCCATTTGTGAATGAGCCAGCATTTGCCTTTGACTGAGGTTGCCGAACCATCATGCGGCTTACAGGAGCCAGCCGTGCCAACGCATCTATGTGATCATCGTCGTAGGAGTAAATCCCGCACGAATGTCCCTTTCCTCCGACATTGTAGATGGCCCGCACAATTTCCAGCGCATCGTCAAATTCTTCGAAATGATAGAGGGCCATAAGTGTCGTGAGCTTTTCTTTTGAGAACTTGTGCTCTGGGCCAATCTGTCCCTGGTTCTCGACCATGAGAAACTTGCGGTCTTCAGGGATGCTGAACCCGGCCACCTCGGCAGTTTGCTGCGGTCGGCAAGCAATCGTCGGGAACGTCCGATTGCCGTTCTCGTCCCACATCGCCTTTTCGAGAAGCTTCTTTTGTTCCTCGTTGCACAGATAGCCGCCCTCGGCCTCCAGAGCTTTGACCATCTTTTCGTAGATGGACCGCTGGATGATGATGTTGCCATCGGCAGAACAACCCGATCCAAAGTCCGACGTTTTCGACATTCTGGTATTGGCTGCCGCAATATCGATATCGGCCGTATCGTCGATAACGATGGACGAATTTCCGGCTCCCACACCATATGCGGGACGCCCTGATGAATATGCCGCCTTGACCATCGGTTTCCCGCCAGTTGCAAGGGTCAGATCGCAAACGGCCATCAAATGCTGCGTCACTGGAATTGACGGTTTTTCAACGACCTGAAACAAATCCTCTGGTGCTCCTACGGCGCGGCAGGCAGCGCGCATCACATTGACCATTTCAGCTGTTGTACGAGCTGACCGGGGGTGAGGAGAAAAAATCACGGCGTCGCGCGCCTTGGCCGCGTAGATTCCGGTGACAGGAGGCGTCAGTGCCGGGTTGGTCATGGGGATCAGGGAGACAATCACTCCAGCCGGTTTAGCATATTTGACGATACCCTTGTCGTGGTCTTCCTCGACGATGCCGGTGCTCTTTTGACGCAATGCATCGCGCAGGACGCCGTGAATCTTGAAACGTTTGGCGGGACGGCCCTCGCGGTCCCCAATACCGCTCTCATCGACACCCATTTGGGCAAGACGAGTGAACGTCTTTTCATTTCCCGCATACCAGCCGATGGCCTGTGCGAGCCTATCCAGCTGTGCTTGCGAATAGTCTTCAACCTCCGCCATTGCCGCACGCGCACGCGACAGCATGCCGGCTACAAGTGCTTGGTCGTCTTCAGTTAATTCTCGAGCCATGATGCTCCTCCTTGGGGGCGATTTCTTGAGCCGGCGCAGATGAAAGTGGCCGGCGCTGAGAGCGGGTGGTTCCGAAGACCTGTTTGGTGTGGTTGAGACAGCGTCGCGCATGTTCCTCGAGTCCAAGTTCTGCAGTCCGACTGTGGTTAGGTAGTTCGATGGAATAGTCGACCGGTGGCAGACGCTCGATGATGCCGGCGAAATCGATGCAACCTTCACCCGGATACAACCGCGCGTCGCGGGCGAGCTGGATCATTCCTTCCCTCGTATCCGGGATGCCCGGCAGGGCATCTGAGATGTGCAGGAAATTGATGAGTTCTCCGGGCACATGAAGAAGTTCGGACGTGTCGACACGCGACATATGCATGTACAGCGTATCAACCAGAATGCCGGAATTGGGGCGGTCTGCGGCTCTGACAATATCAAGGGTTTCATCAAGCGTCCGCAACCGCGAGAAGGTTGGAAACTCCAAATCAACCGTCAGCCCACAAGGATCGGCAAGGTCGCAGATCTCGGCGTAGCAATCGATCAGGAAGTTTCGGTCGGTCCGGTCCTTGGTCCAGGCACTAACAATCAACCGTTTCGCGCCCAACTCGCCGCCCAATTGAATTGCCGATTCAAAAGACCGCGGATCACAATCTTCGGTAATCCTGGCGAGCTCTATCTCATTCACTTTCAAACCGGTCACTTCAAGTGCAGTCTTCGTCGCCCTGACCATGCCCTTGTCTTCTGGATGACAGGCAAACTCCCCGGCCACATGCATAGGGATAAACCGCGGGCTGATTGCGTCATACCCAGCCCGCGCTGCGATATAGACCAATTCTGGTGCAGAGCATCCGACCAGGGTGAGATGAGCCAAAGAAAATAGAGCGTCATTGCCGCTCCGCTCGGACTTTAGTGGCATGTCAGTTAACTCCGGCTGTCCGTCAGCGGATTGTCATATGTCAAAATCAAAAATATAAGATATTTTTCATTTTATCAATAATTTTCTGAACCAATGTGCGACACCTACAAGGAACGGGCGGGCATCCTGTCCCCCGCAGAGCTCAGAAACTCTTTTTTTGGTTGGCTGCGGAAAGCTTTGCTATAGCGGCAAGGGCGCCAATGTCAGAGATTCACCCAAGCGCCACCATCTGCACTTGATCGCACAGTGGCATCAATGAATCGCACACCGGTGACACCATCGTGAAGCATGGGCATGTTTAGCCAATCCTCGGGAACGGCCAGATTGTCGCGCCGCGCAGCAACAGCAAGTGCGAATTCCGTATACAGATTTCCCCAAGCCTCAATTATGCCTTCAGGAAAACCTCGTGCCGTGCGTATCAACCGCTCAACCGCAGATGATACACCGTGACCGTGCCCCCTGGAGATAATCCGATCAGGCTCGCCATAGCAGTTAAATTTCAAACGCTCGCTGTCCTCCAGGTTCCATTCCAACCCGCCTGCACTGCCAAAGACACGCAGCCGCAAACCGCCGCGATTGCCTGGCGCCAGTCGTGTTGCCATCAGCGTGCCTGGAACGTCGCCTTCATATCGGGTCATCATGAAGACCGTATCTTCAAGTGGTTTTGGTGCGCCACACACATGCATCTCGGCACGCAACTGGGTCATCGGCAATCCGGTTACAAAGCTCGCCAGATGCGCTGCATGGGTGCCGATGTCACCGGTGCAACTCGTCGGGCCGGACTTTGACGGGTCGAGACGCCATTTGACATGATCCGCATCGGAGACGTCATCGGGGGTCATCCAATCCTGCATGAACTCCACATGGATCTGATTGATTTTGCCGATCTCACCCCGCGCGATAATTTCACGGGCCTGCCGGACCATGGCAAAGCAAGACATCACGTAACCAACAGCAAAGACACAACTGGAACTCCTTGCTGTATCCACCAACGCCTCAGCCTCATCAACCTCATTGGTCAAAGGCTTGTCGCAAAGCACGTCGATACCAGCGTCAAGGAAGGCGTTGGCGTTTGCAAAATGCAGATGGTTAGGGGTCGTGATCATCACCGCGTCAACACCGTCGGGCCGGGACGATTCCGCGCGCGCCATTTCCTGAAAGCTTGCGTAACATCTGTCTTTCGGCAGATACCAATCAGCACCGCGAGCGAGCGCTCGTGCGCTGTGCGAAGACAATGCTCCGGCGACGATTTCCCACCGGTTGGTCAGGCGGGCAGCATTTGCTTGCATCGTCGATACCCGACCACCCCCGATAATGCCCAAACGCAACCGACGCGATAGTCGCGGGAATGGTCCGCTGAAGTCGAACGTGGCGGGCAGCAATGTATCAGCCATTGTATTACCTCAAACTGGCGGAGCCGCATCAGCCGGCAGCATTTCGACCGCCATGAAAATGCTAGGCGTGATGGTTTCAAACTGATGCCAGGGATAGTTGCCTTGTTCATCATACATCGGCCGGTGCGTCATACCCGGTGCCATCGGTTCTTCAAGGTAGAGGGTGTTCACATCCTTTTCGCGGCATTGCTGCATTTTGCCGAATCCAACGATCTGGGTGTGGACTTCACGAAACCCGGGAACCGGGCAAAATGCATGCTCCCGGTGCAACCCGACATCGAGCGGCACCGAGCCGGAGAAATACATGGTAAAACCAAACTGGCCTACCCACACCTTTGGCGACATGTAATGACTGACGCCGCGCAGCCGCTCTTCCTGTCGCACATCGAATGCCGATGGCCAGGTTGCCCTTACATTGGCAAACAGTGCCTCTTCGTCGGGATAATCAGCAAATCGCTCAACCACAACCGCATGCCTGACATTGTCAATTTGTGTGTCCGCAACAATCACAGATTGCAGATGGCCCAAAGACTGCTCGCGAATACCGATTGGGAGCCATGAAAGGTTCAGCACTATGGACTTATCCGCAATCAGGCTATGAGGCTCGTTGCTCAGCAATCGGACACCAAAGAACGGTTCGGCAAACTCAAGACGTTGTTCAGCCATTTGTCAGTAAACTGTTTGAGGGAAGTTTTCAGGAAGCATCTCTGGGCGCGTGCATCGGCTTGAAATTTCGCAAAACTGTCCCTTTGCAGGACTGTCGAGGATACCCATCATGGCTTCAAGCACATGGTAAGCCAGTTCACCGCTCGCCCTGGGCATGCGGCCCTGTCGGATCGAGTAGGCCATGTCGACAAGGCCCAGCCCACGGCTGTCCTCATTGTGACCATGGGTGTTTTCTGCAACCAGCCAATTGTCCCGCCCACTCGGGCGAGGTTGGTGAGACCATCTTGAAGTGTCGCGGGTACGATACCAGACCTCACCTTGAAAGATGTTTGCCCCGTGTACCGGATCCGGATCCGGGATGCAGATTGTTCCTGCTTCGCCATATATTTCCATCCGCGGGGTCTCACTGTCCCAGATATCAAAACTCATGGTAATTGAGCCAATCGCCGCGTTTGCAAACTCGATCATGCCCAGCGCATGAGTATCGACCTCAACGTCCATCCATTCGCCATGGCGCGGGCCGTTCTCTATCATCCTGCGGGTAAAGGCACGGTTCGACAACCCCGCTACCCGGACCATAGGGCCAAGACAGAACACCATGGCAGTCAGATAGTAGGGGCCAAGATCGAGCATCGGTCCACCACCAGTCTGATAGTAAAAGTCGGGATTGGGGTGGTGCCGCTCGGTACCGTGAGTGCCAACGAAAGCGCAAACACCTGTCGGCTTACCTATCGTTCCGGCATCTATCAGTTTGCGCACCGTCTGCCAGCGTCCACCGAGGAAGGTGTCTGGCGCATTGCCGACTGTGAGGCCCTTGCGGGCCGCGAGATCAAGAATGTCACGCCCCTCAGCCAGGTTGGAAACCATTGGTTTTTCTGAATAAACGTGTTTTCCCGCGTCGAGTGCCTTGAGGCTTACCTCGGCATGAGCTGCAGGTGTTGTAAGGTTGAGGATGGCCTCTATACCAGGATCCGCGAGAATCTCGTCAAGAAGGCATGCTCTGGGCACGCCATACAAATCAGCCTTGAACTTGCTTTCTTCGAGCGAAAGGCTGGCACAGGCTACAACATCTACGGCATCGAACCGTTTGAGCGTCCTAAAATAGACGTCACTTATACGCCCGCAGCCAACCACACCGACTTTCAATGGATCGATCACCATAACCCGTCAAACTCCGCACCGGATTGTCCGACTTAAACTTGATCCGCTGGTTCGTAAACAGGCAAAAATTTCGGCGGCAAAGGCCCCTTGTTGCGGCCACCTTGCTGTCGCTGCTCCCATGCATGAGCAAGTACGCCAACTGATCGCGAAAGGCAGAACAGGCCTCTTGACAAGGGCGCGGGAAATCCAAGCTCACAGAATATCACTGCTGTTGCACCATCGATATTCATGGCTATAGGACGTCCACCTCGTTGACGGCCAAGCTCGGCTTGGATCGCCTCACCAATATCAGCAAACTGACCGCTGACGGTACCGGTTTCAGCCGCTTCGCGTACCAGCTGCATCAATCTCGGTGCGCGAGGATCGACAGGCTTATGAAATCTGTGGCCGAAACCACTGACAATCTTGCCGTAGTTAAACCGCCAGGCGTCGAGCGCGGACCCGACCGCTTCAGCCATATTACCGCCCCCGGCAACGCGTTCGGCAACATCGTAGTACAGCTCTGCACATTGCTCCCCAGCCCCACCATGAACGTCCCCAAGCATATTAACTGCAGTTGCCATGACATTGTTCAAACCAAGGCCACAGGTGCTCGCCATCCGGGCTGCCGCAATCGACGGCGCCTGTGGTCCGTGATCGACACCCGCAACAAGAGCGCACTCAAGCAATTCGGCTTGCTCTTTGGACGGCAAATCAGCGCGCAACAACAGCCAGATCATCTGGGCAAAAGAAACATTGCCGATCAATTCCTGAACGGGTCGCCCGCGGAACTCGATACGGCCAGGTTCCATATCGATGATCGAGGTTCGCCACCAGTGACGTACTTCGCGTGCGTCATCTCGCTCCGTCACGATGCAGCTACCTCCAATTGTTTTTTCAGCCTTTGCTGTGCAGCGATCCGGATCGGTGCATTGCGCGCGCCATAACCGGCATAGCCATTGCGGCGCTCAACGATCTCGAAGAAAAACCCGCCAAAGATCGGCAAGCTGTAAATCTGGAAATACTCGCTGCCGTCGACCCGGTCGTAAAGGATGCTCCCGCTTCGCAATTGCTCGACCAAATCGTCCTCGAGAGAGAACTTTGCGCGCAAGTCTGTGTAGTAATTGGCCGTCACGTTGAGCCGGTCGAACCCCAGTTCCTCTAATTGCTCAGATGTTTCGAGTATATCATCAGTCAAAAACGCGATGTGCTGAACACCTGCCCCGAGCCTGTCCTTCAGAAAAGACCCTGCGATGGTGCGATCCGTTTGTGTTCCGTTGAGGTTGAGCCGCACCTCCCCCTCTGGGCTTTCAAGCGCCTGACTGTGAACCAGTCCCGAAGGATCTTCGACGCCGATGATCGCCGATTTCTCCATTTGAAATGTCGAAATGTAGTACAGCAGCCAACTGTGCATCTCTTCAAATTTCATCGTCTGCGCCACATGATCAATTCGTCTGACACCGACCGGACGGTTTGCCTTGGCTGTGCTGGCGGAATTGAACTCGATGTCCCAGACCCTATGTAACTCTGACTTTTCATCGATGAAGTGAACGACGTTACCGCCGACGCCGCGAATGGCCGGTATGTTCAGTTCGCCGGTGCCGAGAGGCTGTGAGAATTTCGGCGTGCCGAGGAGGCCGGCTCGCTCTACGGTGGCTTTGGCATCCTTCACCCGCACACCCATGTCACAGACAGATGGTCCGTGCTCCAGGTAAGATGAACGGGCAAATCCTTCCTGCTCGGTGTTGATCACTATGTTCACGGCACCTTGCCGCCATAGCTCCACAGACTTGCTGGCATGATGGCGTTCCTGGCGGAAACCGAGCTTTGTCAGCAGGCTCTTCAACTCCAATGCATCCGTCTTGCCAGCGGTGAACTCGATGAATTCAAAGCCGGTGACACTTACCCGTTCCGGCAGCTCGGGGATGTCAAACTTAAATTTCGGATTGGTTCTTGCGACCTGGTCTAGGAGATTTACGAGTGCCCGATAGGCATCTTGACAGACAACCGTGCAGTCGTTGTCCCGCACCACCGCGTTGAAGCCTTCGAGAGACCAGGCCCCATTGTAGCCTGCCAAGCTCACAACACGCACGAATCCTTCCAGGTTCAAGTCTCCCTGGCCAGGCATCGCCCGGAAATGATGAGAAAGGTGACGCAGATCCATTTCAACTTTTGGAGCGTCGGCGATTTGAACGTGCTGGATGCGATGACCGGGGATATCGCCCAGTTGGGTAAATTTCGTGCCACCTGCGAGGGTGCAAAAGCTATTCAGGCCGATCCCCAAATTCGACTTGTCGGCCTTCTCGAGTAAACGCCAAGCCGCAATGTCGGTTGAAACGTGGCGCGCCCACGGTAACGCCATGTATGCAGCCCGCAAGCTTCGCTTGCCGGCCCGGTCGGCCAATTCTGCCAGGTCGGAAACTAGTAGGTCTTCATGACCGCTTGCATTTGTGTTGGTCGAAGAATTGACCAGCAGCAAATCAGTTCCGAGCGTCTGCATGACATCAAATTTTCGTTCGAGGCGATCGAACGCCTTGACACGGTCTTCCCCCGACAATCCCTCAAGATCGTTCATCGCCTGCAACAGTACAATGTCGAGTCCGTTGTTACCCGCCATCGTGGCCACGTCCGCCGCGGAGCCATCAAAACGGATCAGATCCTGATTGCAAATCTCGACCCCCTTGAAACCAGCATTTGCGATCGCCGAAAGCTTTGCGGGCAGGTCGCCGGGAACAGAAATTGTCGCAATCGCGATTGTCATTTGGTTAGCACTCCAAAACAATCACAACTTGTTGGTTCGATGCACCAGCTACTATCCAAGGTATCCGAACTGCCTCGGCAACCACAGCACCAGATCCGGCATCAGCATCATGGTTATGAGCGCTAAGATCAGCACGGCCAGGAAGGGCCATACTTCAGCGATGATCTCGCGCAGCGGTATTTCGGTTACCGCATTGATGACGAAAAGCAGGATGCCATAGGGCGGGGTTATCAGCCCAATCATCGAGTTCACCACAACCAATACACCGAAGTGAACCAGATCGATGCCGAGCGCCTGGCAGGTCGGAATGAAGAGCGGGACAATAACCAGGATGATCGTTGTTGCGTCCAGTACGCAGCCGAGCGCCAGAATGAGCAGGTTGACGAGAATCAGGAACACGATCGGGCTGACATCATACCCTTCGAGAAGCGCTGAGATCGACTGTGGGATTTGCTCGGAAATTACAATGAAGTTCAGGATGAATGCGCCACCGATCACAATGCCGACCGCAGCCGATGATCGGGCACTTTCCACAAAGACCCGATAGAGCCCTTTGATCGAAATTGCGCGATAGAAAAATGCTGCCAACAGGAGCGCGTAGGCCGCAGCAACCGCAGCCGCCTCTGTTGGTGTCGTAACACCGCCGTAAATGCCGTAGAGCAGGATTGCGGGCATGAGAAGTGCAGGAAACGCATTTGCGGTTTTTGCGGGGAGTTCACGCAACGGTATTGGTTGCTCAATTGCGAACCCGCGCTTGCCAGCAAGGTAATAGTTCATGGACATCAGTACGGCGCCCATGATCAACCCCGGCAAAATACCAGCGAGAAAAAGGGAGCCTATCGAAGCCTTGGACACAAGCGCATACAAAACCATCGGAATAGATGGCGGTATGATCGGCCCGATCGTGGCCGAAGCCGCTGTAATCGCGGCGGCATAACCTCTGCTGTAACGATTGTCCTTGGTCATCATCTCAATGATGATCTTGCCAATGCCAGCAGCGTCGGCCACGGCGGATCCGGACATCCCCGAAAATATCAGCGAAGCCACTACATTCACATGACCCAATCCGCCCTTGAAGCGACCAACTGCAGCCACACAGAAATTTAGCAAGCGGTCCGTGATCGAACCGGCATTCATAATGTTGGCCGCAACGATAAAGAGCGGTACAGCCAGCAGAATGGTGCTCTTGTAGAAGCCTTGCAAAATCTTTTCACCAGCGAGCGCTACGTCAAGGCCCGCCACTGCAAGGTACGAAACCGATGCAAGCAGAATTGAATAACCGATAGGCGTGCCGATACCTGCCAGCACAAAGAGGGTGACGAGACAGACCGCGAGTTCGAAACTCATGACGCATCCCCTTTATTGGCGTCGTCCTCGTGCGCCGCTTCGATGACAACCTCAAGTTCGGTTTTTGGTGGCCCGTGTCGCAGCACATCGACAAACATCCAGGCATAGCGAGCAGCAACGACCAGCATGAAAACTGCATAGATTGAGAAGACGTCCCGCATCGGAATTTTCGAACCGGTAAAGGGGTTCGTAACGGTCGCCGTTTTGCGGATTTTCATCCAGTTGATGTAGTCCCAGGTTGGAACAAAGGTGTAGAGCATGCCGATCACAATTGCTGCAGCACCAACCATGGCCATGATCTGTCGCACGCGCTTGGGTACGGATAGATAGATAATGTCGAACTTGACGTGATCCTGCTCACGCACAACAAACGCGCAGCTGAAAAAAATCACCCAAACCCACAGAATACCGATCAACTCAAGCGTCCAACCTGCGGGAGTGAAAAAGTACCGAAGAACGATCTGCAGAAGAAAGATTAGAAAGATTGCCGCCAGCATCCCACCGGCAATCATTTCTGTGAAACGGGAGAACCGTCCAAGAATGTTCTTCATATCAAGTTCTCCCCAGGCTCGGTGTGGTTTACTTGCCTAGTGCGTTGATTTTATCGAGCACGCCCTCAGGCCAGGATTTTGCAAAATCGCTTTCCAGATACATCGCCTGGACCTGGCCACGAAACGCAGCCAAATCAGGCTCGTAAACAGCAAGACCCTGTTCCTTCAAAAAGGAAACCAGATCTGCTTCCTTTTTTAACTGGGCTTGACGGCCTGCCTCGGCAGCCGCATCAGCCGCTTTCTGGACAGTCGCTTGCTGCTCTGCCGACAAGCTGTCCCATACGCCTTTGCCAATCGCGATATAGTTGAGGTCAACCAAATGGGAGGTCAATACGATCTGCTTCGTCACTTCATAGAACTTGGCGTCCACCACCGTGGGCAGCGGGTTGTCCTGACCATCCACTGCACCGGTCGACAGCGCCGTATAAACTTCTGAAAACGCCATTGGCGTGGGCGCAGCACCAAGCGCTTTGCCAAGGAACTGCCAGGCATCAGTACCTGGCATGCGCAAGTTCACGCCTTTCAGGTCCGAGGGGGCTTTGACCGTCAGTTCGTCTTTGGTTTGGCGCAGATTCAACTGACGGCGCCCCAGGTACATCACAGACAGCAGTTTGACGCCGAGTTCATCTTCAACTTTCTGTTTGAAAGGGTCCATTAGGCCATCGTTAAACACAGCAACTTGATGGGCCGCATCCTGGTGCACATAACCAGCTGTGAAGATCGAAAACTCGGGGAAAAACTGAGCCAGTTCCTGGGCCGATGTGATCGACATTTCCAGGTTGCCGCGGCTGATCGCGTCAAGTTCGGTGCCCTGTGCGAAGATCGTGCCGTTGTAGCTTGGCTGATAGTCGGCGAATTCTGCGACCATGGGTGCGAACACCTCGGCCATGGCGACGGAGCGCTGGTCTGTTTCCGATCCCGAAGTTGCTAACCGAAGCTGCACTTTGTCGGCGCCAAAGCTTGGCGCTGCGACTGCGCCAGCAAAAGCCACAGCAGTGGTCAAAGTAAGAAATGCCCTGCGGGCGAGTCCTAAGGTCATTGATATTCCTCCCTGGTTACAGAAATGACCGTATTTGAGCCATGCTCTCTCATTCTCAATATCGCAATCGTAAGGCAGAGTCAAAAATCTTTTTAATTTTTAAAAATATCTTATACTTTTGCTCTGGCTGATACGATCCTGCATTGCTTTCCATAGCATCGCGTGCAGCCTGTAGGGTTAGCAGGTTTCACGCAGTCGGTTCGAGCGAAGCCGCCTGTGATGATTCGCTTCTTGTTGGTTGATCAGCGGGGCCGACCGATGAGTTGAGATGCACTGGCTGGCCGGAGCCGGCCGACTGCAGAATCGCCTCGGCTACGCACAGCGATTTCACGCCCTCGGCCCCAGAAACTAACGGTTGTTGCTCGCCCGCGATGACATCTCGAAAATGTTTGAGCTGGGCGACTAGTGAATTATCGCTGTTGCTAGGGAAGGATGTCGCCTGGATCGGGCTCATCCAGTGCCCCTCAGGGCCATGGCTCCACAGTCGGTTGTCCGGTATCGACAACGAACCTCTCGTTCCGCCGATGACATAACAACTTTGCCCTGTCGCCGCATAAGCATTGTTCTCACTTGCTGTCAGTTCCCAGCTCCACGGCGAAGCAATCGTGTCCGAGATGTTCAGTGTGCCCAGCGCCCCTGAAGCAAACTGCAACACAGCCACAGCCGAATCTTCAAGAACACGCGAACGCACACTGTTGGATGCGATGGCCTGAACGCTGTCGATCTCGCCGCACAAGTGTCGCAAGAGATCAATGTCGTGAATTGCGTTGACGAGTACCGGCCCCGCGCCCTTCTTTTTTCTCCACAGAGCGTCAAAGTAATCCGCCGGCTTTGACAACCAGCAGGTTGCGTGCACCGACACGATACGTCCAACGCCATCTCCCTCCAAAATTGCCTTGGCTTTGCGAATGACCGGATTGTGGCGCCGATGATGACCAACAAGGATCGGCACTTGTGCTTTGTTACCGGCATCAACCAAGCAAGCTGCCTCATCGCTGTTGAAAGCAATCGGCTTTTCAATCAGCATTGGGCATCTCGCTTTGATGCACGTCAGGCCGTTCTCGACATGCACCTGGTTTGGTGTTGCAACGATAACACCATCGGGGCAATTGCTAGCGAATAGATCGTCCAGACTGCCATACCAATCGATTCCGTGCGTCGCTGCGAATTCTCTCGAAGCCGGCAATGGATCGACAATTGCGGAGACCTCCATGCCTTCGACGTAGCGGGTTGCCTTTACGTGCCGCTTCCCTATCAAGCCGACACCAGCCACAGCGATACGGAGCGCGCGCGACATTTCCTCACTGGAGTCTAATTTCATAACTGACCTTCAAACCTGCGCTGCCGACGCATGGCAGCATCATTTGAACACGCAATCGATATCATAAGAGATTTTGATATTCATCTTATATTTGCAAAAATGCAAAATTTCAATCACCATGCTCATATGGCTGACATTTTGAGAAATATTTGGTATTTGAAGATATGAAACAGATGGCCATTGCATCGACTGTGGGCCTCAACACCTATGAGGCCATCCGCCACGACATCATTTTCGGCAAACTGACTCCTGGAGCCAAGCTGAAGCTTGACGTTATGAAGGCATCATACCAGGCAAGCGTCCCAACGCTGCGTGAGACCCTAAACCGGCTGGCCAGCGAGGGGTTTGTCGTTGCCGAGGAGCAGCGAGGTTTCTTTGTCGCACCAATTTCCAAGGCCGATCTCAAGGAGATAGCAGATCTTCGCATTCTTCTGGAATGCACGGCGCTGGAGATGTCGATCGGCCTCGGCGACACGGAGTGGGAAGGCAATGTGGCGGCCGCCTATCACAAGCTGCACCGCATGGAAGACAAGATCATCTCCGGCGACCATTCTCAGATTGAGCTGTGGAAGCGTTATGACTGGGAGTTTCACCAGTCCTTGATCCTTGCCTGCGGTTCGCTAAATCTGTTGCGATTGCACGCGGTGATTTTCGACAAGTATCTCCGGTACCAAGTGCAGGTCCTGACGTTCCGCGGTGCACCCGCCGCGCGCGAGCACAAGCAACTTTTTGATGCCGCCCTCGACCGCAACAAGGATCGCGCGGTAACAGTTTTGCGCAAGCACATAGAGAACGGACTCAAACACGCATTGACTGCGGACATAGATTAGCGTGTTCTTCGAGGAACGGTCGTCCGGTTCAGCAATCGGCCCGGCTATTTCATAATGGTTCGAGTGCCTTTCACCCCTCGACCACGACCACTGATGCGAGCACTTTTGAGAACCTTCCGGCACCGCGCACGGGTAATTGATCGAACTGATGGCCGGGAGAACCCATCTAGGCTAGTCAAGCACGGTTCTGACTTCTGATTTGGGTCACCATTTCCATTCTGGGCAATGGTAGCATTAGAGAATGAAGCTGCCATCCATCGGGCACATTGAAGTGGTCCTAGAAATCCGGACAGCGAGTTAAGGTGTATCCCGAACCTTTTGGAGGGATACGAGATGGCGAAGCGCCGGAAGTTTACGGACCAGTTTAAGGCTAAGGTGGCGTTGGAAGCGCTGCGAGGCGACAGGACGATTCAGGAGATCGCGGCTCGGCACCAGGTGCACCCGAACCAGGTGAGCGCGTGGAAACGCCAGGCTGTCGAGGGCATGGCCGAGGTGTTTGCCCGTGGCGGCAAGCCCGATGGTCCGACCGAGGCGGAAGTCAAAGAGCTTCATGCCAAGGCTTGTACTCTGGCTTGACCAGGGTATCGGGAGGCTGGCGGTCGAGAACGATTTTTTGTCTCAAGGGCTCAAGTGATGAGCCCGGCAAAGAAGAAATCCATGATCCGCCGCGATCATCGCGATCTGAGCATCAGCCAGCAATGCAAGTTGGTGAGGTTATGCCCCATGCCCCGACGAAATTTGAAAGGCGCAAAGATGACATCCTACCTTGACACCACCCCGGATCGTGACGGCTATTTCGGAAGCTACGGCGGTGCGATGCTGCCGCCGCCGCTGGAGCCGCATTTCGCCGAGATCCGCCAGGCCTACGGGCAGATATCCCAATCCGCCGAGTTCGCCCGCGATCTCGGCTACATCCGCAAACACTTCCAGGGGCGCCCGACGCCGATCTCTCACCTGAAGAACCTGTCCGGCCAGACTGGCGGTGCCCAGATTTACGCCAAGCGCGAGGACCTCAACCACACCGGCGCGCACAAACTCAACCATTGCATGGCCGAGGCGCTGCTGGCCAAGTACATGGGCAAGACCAAGCTGATCGCCGAAACCGGCGCCGGCCAGCATGGCGTCGCCCTGGCAACGGCGGCTGCCTATTTCGCCATGGAGTGCGAAATCCACATGGGCGAGATCGACATCGAGAAGGAAGCCCCCAACGTCACGCGGATGAAGCTTCTCGGCGCGACCGTGGTGCCGGTCGGTTTCGGCGGCCGCTCGCTCAAGGAGGCGGTCGACAGCGCGTTCCAGTCCTACGTTCCGCAGGCCGACTCAGCACTGTTCGCCATCGGTTCGGTCGTCGGCCCGCATCCCTTCCCGATGATGGTGCGCAACTTCCAGCACGTGGTCGGCATCGAGGCGCGCGAGCAGTTCCTGGAACTGACCGGCGGCCTGCCCGACATCGTCGCCGCCTGCGTCGGCGGCGGCTCCAATGCGATGGGCATTTTCGCCGGCTTCATCGATGATGACGGCGTCGCGCTCTACGGGGTCGAGCCGCTCGGCACGTCGTCCAAGCTGGGTGATCATGCCGCGACCATTTCCTTTGGCGAAGACGGCGACATCCACGGCTTCCGCACAATGGTGCTGAAGGACGACCAGGGCGAGCCTGCACCGGTTCACACCGTTGCATCAGGCCTCGACTATCCCGGCGTCGGCCCGGAGCACGCCCATCTCTATCGCACCGGCAAGGCGAACTACACGACCTGCGACGATGCCGAGGCGCTCGATGCCTTTTATGCCCTGTCGCGGCGCGAAGGCATCATTCCGGCCCTTGAAAGCGCCCATGCCCTCGCCTTCGCCATGCGCGAGGCCGGCAACCACCCCGGCAGATCCATCCTGATCAACCTGTCCGGCCGCGGCGACAAGGACATCGACTTCGTGACCGAGAACTACGGTTACGGCCCGGCATAGGCCCCTGACCGGCCGGAAAAGTTGGACAACATTCCCTCCCCCAGAAAGGGGGAGGGTTAGGGTGGGGGTTGATGGCGGTGCAACACATTGCCCCCATTGTGTTCTTTTACCGCCATCAACCCCCATCCCGACCTTCCCCCTTTCTGGGGGAAGGAGTGATCATCGCTGAACCGGACAAGCCCGGCAAAGCCGAAGATGACTGCTCGCCACATGTCAACCGTCAGGCCGCTGGAACAATTACTCCGTGGCCGGCCCGTATTGCATCGGCACACTGCCCGCCACGAAGCCGGCGTGCCTGGGAAGGTCGTCGGCGGCATCGAACCAGGTGATGCGCTCCGGGTAGAAGGAATGTCCGTCCGGCTTGAGCGTCTCGGGGTCGTCGAAGGTGCTGATGTGGACAGCGCAGACCGCGCCTTCAGCCCCCAGGACGGTTTCCCAGGTCAGCGACGTGCCGCAGTTGCCGCAAAACGCCCGCTCGACGCCGGCGGCGGAAGCATAAGGCTTGCGGGGCTCGCCGCTGAAACGCACCTGGCCGGCCTCGAACACCGCCAGCGTCGCCATCGGCGCACCGGTGTGATGACGGCAACTATGGCAATGGCAGTGCAACACCCGGCTCGGCCCGCCGGCCGTCTCATAACGCACCGCCCCGCACATGCATCCGCCAGTGTGTTTTGCAGCTGCGTCTGTCATTCAAGGTCTCCTTACGTTTTCCCTCTCGGCAACCCGGCAAAATCGAACAGTTCCCGGTCAAGCAGATGGCTGGGCCGCACGTTGGCGAGCGCGCGGATCATGGTGTCCTTGCGGCCGGGCATGCGGGTTTCCAGGTCGGCGAGCATCTGTTTCATCAGATTGCGCTGCAAGCCGTCCTGCGAGCCGCACAGGTCGCATGGGATGATCGGGAACTCCATGTCGCGGGCGAAGCGTTCGAGATCGGCCTCGGCGCAGAACACCATCGGGCGCAGCACCTGAATGTCGCCCTCGTCGTTGAGCAGCTTCGGCGGCATCGCTTCCAGCCGGCCGCCATGCAGCAGGTTGAGGAAGAAGGTCTCCAGCACGTCTTCGCGGTGATGGCCGAGCACCAGCGCCGAACAGCCCTCCTCGCGCGCGATGCGGTAGAGATGGCCGCGCCTGAGCCGCGAACACAGCGAACAGTATGTCGCGCCCTCCGGCACTTTTTCGGTCACGATCGAATAGGTATCGCGCGTCTCAATGCGATGCGGGATGCCGTGCGCGTCCAGGAAATCCGGCAGGATATGCTTGGGGAATCCCGGCTGGCCCTGATCGAGATTGCACGCCAGGAGGTCGACCGGCAGAAGGCCGCGCCACTTGAGGTCGAGCAGGATGGCGAGCAGACCATACGAATCCTTGCCCCCCGACAGGCCGACCAGCCAGCGCACGGGCACGTTGCCGGCGGGCACCATGGCGTAGGCCTCCAAGGCCTCGCGCACCTGCCGCACCAGCCGCTTGCGCAGCTTCTTGAACGCTACGCTCGCCGGCGCATCGCGGTAGAGCGACAGACCGTCGTCCGATTGCTCAAGGGCGGCGGCCGGCATCGCCTAGTCCAGTGCCCGCGCCAGGTCGGCGATCAGGTCGTCGCCGTCCTCGATGCCAACCGACAGGCGCACCAGGCCGTCGTCGATACCGATCTCGGCGCGGACCTCCGGCGGGATCGAGGCATGGGTCATGATCGCCGGATGCTCGATCAGACTCTCAACGCCGCCGAGCGATTCCGCCAGGGCGAACAGTTCGGTGCGTTCCAGAAACCGTTTGGCCGGCACAAGGCCGCCCTCGATGATCGCCGTCACCATGCCGCCGAACCCGTGCATCTGCTTTTTTGCCTGGGCATGGCCGGGATCGCCCGGCAGGCCGGGATAATGCACGCGGACGATCTTCGGGTGCGCATCGAGCCACTGGGCAATCTTCATGGCGTTCTCGCAATGCCGCTCCATGCGCACCGGCAAGGTTTTGAGCGAGCGCAGCACCAGGAAGGAATCGAAAGGCCCCATGACCCCGCCGACCGCGTTCTGCAGGTAGAGGATGCGGTCGGACAGGTCCTTGTGCGGCGTATCGCCGGAGACGACGGCAATGCCGCCGACCACATCGCTGTGGCCGTTGAGGTATTTGGTGGCGGAATGGAACACGATGTCGATGCCATGATCGAGCGGCCGCTGCACGTAGGACGAACAGAAGGTATTGTCGCACACGGTGATCAGCCCGTGCTTGCGGCCAATGTCGGCGATGGCCTTGAGGTCGGTGATCTTGAGCAGCGGATTGGTCGGGGTTTCGACCCACAGCATCCTGGTGTCCGGCGTGATCGCCGCTTCCACCCTGGCCGGGTCGGAGAAGTCGACGAACGACACCGAATGCCCGGCGGTGCGCTTGCGCACGTTCTCGATCAGCCGGTAGGTGCCGCCGTACAGATCGTCGCCGGCAACGATGTGCGAGCCGGCATCGAGCAGTTCCAGGATCGTCGCCTCGGCCGCCAGCCCCGAGGCAAAGGCAAAGCCGCGCGCCCCGTTCTCCAGATCCGCCATGCAGTCTTCCAGCGCCTGGCGCGTCGGGTTGGCCGAGCGAGAGTACTCATAGCCTTTGTGCTGACCGGGGCTCTCCTGCACATAGGTGCTGGTCGCATAGATCGGCGTCATGATCGCCCCGGTGGTCGGATCCGGCCGCTGCCCGGCGTGGATGGCCCGCGTCGCAAAGCCCTGACGGTTCTTTTTCATTGATGTCTAATCCAGTTTGTTCCTGATGGCGTTGCCGCAGTTCCGCCCCGATTATCATCACCCGGGTCGACCGGGTGATCCAGTAACCATTGCCGTCTGCGGCCATGGCAACCTCGAGCCACAGCACAGACCGTTATGGCTACTGGATTGCCCGATCAAGTCGGGCAATGACAAGTCAAAAGAGTCTGCCACAGGAAAACGTCCATGCTCACCCGCCATGCAGCCGGAGGTGGTTGAGGACGTCGATCTTGGTGATCAGGCCGTGGAAGCCCTGGTCGCTGACGACCGGCACCACCATGCCCTTGGTCAAGAGCAGCAGGACCCTGTCGAGCCCGTCGTCGGGGCCGACGGTACGCAGGTCGCGGGCCATGATGTCGCCGGTGACACCGTCGAAGCACTTGCACTGGTAGACGTGCAGCAGCAGGTCTTCCTCGTCTAGGATACCAACCAGTCTCTGGTCTTCGTCGAGCACCGGCATTTGCGAGATGTCGTACAGCTTCATCTGGCGGTAGGCCTGCTCCAACGTGGTCGACGGTTTCAAAGTCACCGTCTGGCGCTCGCCATGCTTGCGAGCGATCAGGTCGCGCAAGTCGCCGCGTTGACTCGGTTCGATAAAACCGTTGTCCAACATCCAGAAATCGTTGAACATTTTCGACAGGTACTTGTTGCCGCTGTCGCACACGAAAGTAACGACGGTCTTCGGTTCGGCCTGTGCCCGCGCCCAGCGCAGCGCGGCGGCGATCAGCGTGCCGGACGATGAGCCGGCCAGAATGCCTTCCTTTTCCAGCAATTCCCGTGCGGTATGAAACGCCTCGCCATCGCTCACCGTACAAGCGGTCCTGGTGCGTGAGAGGTCACACACGTCCGGCAGGAAATCCTCGCCGATCCCCTCGACCATCCACGAGCCGACATCCTCGGAAATCTCGCCGGTCTCGATATAATGCGCCAGGATCGAGCCTTCCGGGTCGGCCAGCACCATTTCGGTGTCCGGCGAGGCCGCAGCGAAACAACGCGACAGGCCGGTGATCGTGCCGCCGGAGCCGACGCCGCACACCATCGCATCAAGCGTGCAGCCGGCGGCTGCCACCTGGGCCAGGATCTCCGGGCCCGTTGTCTCCTCATGGGCCTGCGGATTGGCCGGATTGCCGAACTGGTTGACGTAGAACCAGCCGTTTTCGTTCGCCAGCCGCTCGGCAATGTCCTGATAGTACTCGGGATGCCCCTTGCCGACGTCGGACCGCGTGGTGCGCACATCCGCCCCCATGGCGCGCAGATGGAAGATCTTCTCCTGGGCCATCTTGTCGGGCACCACGATGACCAGCTTGTAGCCCTTCTGCGCCGCCACCAGCGCCAGCCCCAGCCCGGTGTTGCCGGCGGTTGCCTCGATCAGGGTGCCGCCGGGCGCGATCTTGCCGTCGGCCTCGGCCGCGGCAATCATCGACAGGCCGATACGGTCCTTGATCGACCCGCCGGGGTTCTGGTTCTCCAGCTTCAGGAACAGCCGGCACGGCCCCGTATCGAGCCGGGTCACCTCGTGCATCGGCGTGTTGCCGATGGCATCGAGGACCGAATGGAAGACTTGAGAGGCGTCGGTCATGGCATTATCTCATCACGGGCGCGGCGCAATTCTTTCATAGGTTACGATGGAGAAATCGGCATTGTCTTCCGGCCCGGCCTCGAAATCCTCGCGCGCCACTTCTTTCCAGCGCTTCATGTTAAGTTCGGGAAACACCGTGTCGCCCTCCATCTCCATGTCCACTTCGGTCAGATAGATGCGCTGTGCCATCCCCAACGTCTGCTCATAGATCTGCCCGCCGCCGGCAATGATGATCTGGTCGACCTTGCGGTTGACGGCAAAACGCTGCGCCAGCGCCAGGCCCTCCTCGATCGAATTCACCGTGTGGACGCGCGGGTCGTCCACCACCTCGCCACGGGTCACGACGATGTTGTCCCGGTCGGGCAGCGGACGGCCGATCGCCTCATAGGTCTTGCGGCCCATGACGACCGGATGGCCCTTGGTCAGTTCCTTGAATTTCTTCAGTTCCGTCGGCAGGTACCACGGCAACCGGTTCTGCACCCCGATCACCCGGTTGCGCGCCATCGCGACCACGTGCGTGATTTTCGCTTCAGACATCCACATCAGCCATCGGCGATGGCTCCCTCTCCATACACTCCGCTCCAATTGCACTATATAGCCCTGAACACCCGCCAGCCATCCAAAAGCGCCGACAATCCAAGGTCAAACAGCTCACACCGCAACCGGCGCGGAAATATGCGGATGGGCTTTGTAGTTGACGATCTCGAAGTCCTCGAAGCGGAACTTGTCGATTTCCTCAACCTCGCGCTTCAGCACCAGACGCGGCAGCGGCAGGGGGTCGCGCGCCAATTGTTCATCGGCCTGTTTCAGGTGATTGAGATAAAGATGGGCATCGCCGAATGTATGCACGAAGTCGCCCGGCTTCAGGCCCGTGACATGCGCCATCATGTGCACCAGCAAGGCATAGGAGGCGATGTTGAACGGCACCCCGAGGAAGATGTCGGCGGAACGCTGGTAAAGCTGGCACGACAGCCTGCCGTCGGCGACATAGAACTGGAACAGGCAATGGCACGGCGGCAACGCCATGCGGTCGACATCGGCCGGGTTCCACGCCGTCACCAGCAAGCGGCGCGAGTCCGGCGTCTTTCGGATGCGGTCGACGACATCGGCGATCTGATCGATGGTCCCGCCATCGCGTGCCTGCCACGACCGCCACTGATGGCCGTAAACAGGTCCCAGGTCGCCATTGTCGTCGGCCCATTCGTCCCAGATGCTGACGCCATGGTCGTTCAGATACCTGATGTTGGTATCGCCGTTCAAAAACCACAGCAGTTCGTGAATGATCGAGCGCAGATGCAGCCGCTTGGTGGTGACCAGCGGAAAGCCTTCGCCCAGATCGAAGCGCATCTGGTGTCCGAACACCGACAGGGTGCCGGTCCCGGTCCGGTCGCCCTTTTGCGCGCCCTCGTCGCGCACCCGCTGCATCAGGTCGAGATATTGCTTCATGCCACCATCTAACGTGATTCCCTGGATGTCCGGCCAGTTGATTATCTCAATGGCAACAGCACAACCGATATGAAGTTGTTGACGGCGTGCACGAAAATCCCGGTCCACACGCTGCCGGTGCGCCAGACGATGTAGGTGAGCAGGATGCCGAACACGAACAGCGCCAGCAGCAGTTGCCAGGTGTAGGAATAGTGCAGCAGTGTCCAGCCGGCCGACGTCACGATTGCCGTGCCCCAAAGGCCGAGCCGCGTGTTGATCAGCGCCGTTAGAAGAAAGCCGCGGAAGGCGAACTCCTCAGAAAGCGGCGCCGCCACGGCAACAACGAACACCAGCAGCACCCACGACCATGTCCCACCCGCGGCGGTCAGTGCCTTGATCGGCTCAATGCCGCGCTCCAGATCGGCCTCGGTCGCTCCGCTGACCAGCGACAGCACGATTTCCACCAGGTACAGGCACGCCAGCATGCCGACCAGAATGGCCGCATACTGCCACCACGACAGGTGCGGCCGGCGCAGCAGCAGCACTGTTGCCGGAGAGCCGTTCGGGTCCGAGCGCGACAGGAAATAGAACCCGGCGGCCAGCACCACACCCCACAGGCCGCTGAAGCCCAAAAGCCACCCGGCGCACGATGCGCTGGGCGCCGTGCGGGCCGTGTGCACGCATTGAAGCAGGTTTTCACCCCACCCCGGCAGCGCGAAGTACAAGGCCGCGAGCAAGGCAAACAGGCCGATGATCGAGCCGATCCCCAGCCCGATCGTCGTGGCGCACGCCGCCAGCGGCCCCCAGGGCGAAACGGTATCGAACCGGCGCGGCCCGAGGATACGGTCAAGCAGTGTCACAGTCGTTCGGGTTCCAAGTCAGACGAGTCGGTCCAGCGTACCCGTCTTCTGCGCCACGAGATAGTAGAACGTGACCCGGTGCTTGTTGCGGTCTTCGGCCATCTGCTCGCAGACCGCCTTGATCGCCGCATCGGCCCGCGCCTTTTCCAGTCCGAGCTTCTTCTTGCAGAAATTGTCGCGCACCCGGTCCAATTCGTTCCGGTCACTGCACGACACCAGCGACGAGTCGCGGTTGCGCAGGGCAATGCCGAGGTATTTGGCAATCGCCGCCACATGCGCCTCATCGGCCTCCGGTGCATACCTGTGAACACCTTCGAGGTATTTGCTCATCTCTCCCCCATTCAGCACCGGCCCATCCGGTGAACCGGTTGTGTGACCGGCGCGTCGTCTGCTCTCGATTTTGTTAGCACAATGTCATTTCAATACTGCAACACACCTCACTATCATAGCGTCAAGGACAATATCTGTTACCTGTCAACCAAACGATAGCCAAACCTCCCGGGAAAAGCAAAATGCACAGCACACTGAAAGTTCTCTTCGCCGCAAGCCTGCCAACACTGGCCCTGATCGGCGCACCGGCCCACGCCGACAGCACGGCAGCGGGCAACGTCATCACCCTTACCCAGACACCCTGCCAGTTCGTCGAGACCGAAGGCACCGACCATGCCTACATGGTCAAGTCAGCCGCCGAGTGCAAAACGATCAACAAGACATCCGGCGCCGAGCGCGTCGCCAAGTCCAGCGTCATCAAACTGAAGCCCGGCGCCTATACCTTCCGGGTCACCAACAAGAACGTGCCCTACGATCTCGGCTTCTGGCTGCGCGGCCAGGGCATTACCGGCCGCGCCACCCTGCCCAGCGTTTCCGGCGGCGGCCTGACGACCGGTACCACCAAGGACTACAACATCACCCTGAAGCCTGGAAAATACTACTTCTCCTGCCCCCTCAACCCGACGCCTGACTATGAACTGATCGTCGAGGGCTGATCCGGGCGGACCGTCCGATTACGCCAGATCGCCCAGCCAGAACGGGTTCGACCAGGCACGCTTGCCGGCGTGGTCGATGATCGCGACGCGCAGCCAGGGTGACGGTCCGGCCGGATGCCAACCGTCATCCCTGGGATGCGTCAGCTTGGAGATGTCGAGCGCGATCCGGGTGATCGCACGGGCCGTGCGGGTGACGGTGCGCGACGTCCCACCCATCACCGCGATGGTGTCGACCGGCGAGCACTCTATGGTCAGTTCGTCGCCGTCCAGGGCGATGCTGTGAAACTGCGGACCCTGGCTTGAGTAGAAGTCGCCGGCCTTGATCGCGTCCAGCAGGGCGTCCGGGTCCAGGCTTTCGGCCTTGACGTGGATCCAGCCGCCGAAGGCGTCATGGTCATGGTCGGCGAAATGGGCATCGTCGGTCGCAATGGCGGTGAGGCGCTTTCCTTCGTTCAGCAGCTCGTCCATCAGGTACCAGCCGCCGCCGCGGTCGGTTTCGCGCGCGCAACCGTGGTTGTAGATTTCCACCGCGTTGGCGATGTCGATCGAACGGCCGTCCTCGATGTTGAGTTGCGACCAGGCCGGGTGGGCGATGGTGACGAAGGCGCCGGCCTGTGAGGCACGCCGGGCGAGTTGCGGACCGGTCTCTGTTTCACCGCACGGCGCGAAGTCAAGCGGCAGACCGGTCGCCAGGATATGCCAGAACTCGCCGACCGACGTCTTGGGTGCATGCAATTCGGCACCGAGAATGGTCGTGAAACTGTTGGAGCGCATCGCCCGGGTGTCGGCGACCGGCCAGTCGTAGATGTCGACGAAGTGCTCCGACAGGGTCAGGAAATCGTAGCCGGCCTCCTTATAGGCATCGCACACCTCCTTGGGGCTGAGGCGGCCGTCGGACAGGGTGGAATGGGTATGCAGGTTACCGCGCCAGAAGCGCCCCGGCTGAGAGAAGGGTGAGAGTACAGGCACGGGCAGTATGTCCTTGCATGATGACCGGTGACACCTAACCCGGTAAGGGATTCACCCTTCGCATTCAACGTCAAAACCGACGTGCAAGTGTCGGTTTCGCTGTAGACTCAGCCTACTGCGCGGTCAGCACCGTGCGGCAGGCCTTGGGCAGGCTGGCCAGCGTCAACTGGCGCTTTGGTTTTGGCTTGGGCTTCGGTTTGGTGGTCTTTTTCTTCGGCTTGGGCGGCGCCCACGGCTTGTCGGAATACCAGTAAGCCAGCTCACCGCCGCAGCCGGTACCGTCTTTGGGCGCCGGCGGGTTCTGGTTGCGGCAGCCGGCCGTGCCCTTCGGGCACTTGATGCGAATATGGAAATGGTAGTGGTGGCCGTAATAGGGCCGCACCTTCTTCAGCCACGAGCGGTCCTCTTGCCCTTTCGACCAGCGGCACAGCTCACCCTTGATCGGCGGGTGCACGAATATCCGCGCCACTTCCGGATAGGACGCCGCGCGCCTGATCAGCCGGGCATGCGCCTCGGTCCAGATCTTCGGATTGACCTTCCTGCGGCTCTTGATGACGGAAATGGCCGACATCTTCTCGCGTTCCTTGTAGGTCAGTTCGCGATCCGGCATCGGGGTCAGCCAAACATCGGCGTCGAGACCGACCTGATGGCTGGCATGGCCGGACAGCATCGGCCCGCCGCGCGGCTGAGCCAGATCGCCGACCAGCAGGCCCGGCCAGCCATCCTGGGCCCGGGCTTCGATGGCCAGGCGCTTGACCAGTTCGACCAGTTCGGGGTGGCCCCAGTTGCGGTTGCGGCTCAGGCGCATGGCCTGCCAGGCCGAACCGGTTTCCGGCAGCTTGACACCACCGGCCAGGCAGCCCTTGGAGTAGAAGCCGATGGCCCGCGGTTTAAGCGGCGCGGCCGACTTCATGCGGCCGAAAAGCTTCTTGGCCGGTGTCTTGGTAACCTGGCGTTCGGAAAGCTTGACCGTTTCCGCAGCGGCCATCGAGGGCAACAGAACAGCGGTTGCTGCCACGACCGCGAGAGCGGCGATCAGGCTATTTCTTTCGAAACGTATCAAGCGAGACGACCTTTGAATCATCATTCGAGGCATCGATGGGCTTGGCATCCTCTCCGGCATCATTGTCCGGCGCGGCCTCATGTTCGCCTTCGGCCGGATCACCGGATTCATTGTCCGCCTTGACCGCCGAGTCATTCTCGGCGACCTCGAACTGCAGACCAAACTGCACCGAAGGATCAAAGAAACCCTTAATGGCGGCGAACGGAACCGACAGCTTTTCCGGAATGCCGTCGAAGAACAGTTGGATCTCGAACCGGTCGTCGAGCACCTTCAGGCCGGAGAACTGGTGCTGCACGACAATGGTCATTTCCTCGGCATATTTCTTGGCCAACCGATCGGAAATGCCGACGTCCGGCTCCTGTGTGCCGAAGGCGATGAAGAAATGATGCTCGCCGGGCAGGCCCTCGCGCTCGACGCGCTTCAGCGCCAGGCGCACTACGCCGCGCAGGGCATGCTGTGCCAGCAGGTCATAGCGCATCAGGTCTTCGGCCATCAGGTGTCTCCCGCAAGCTGGATGCCAAGGCATCGACTCAATGGCGACCTTATAGCAGCATTGCCGTGGCGGCCACAGGCCCTATCGGAAAATGAAGGGAGGGCTTCTGTTGCCAGGTGCCCTCGGACCCCGCCTAGCCCTGCGACGGACTAGGACTTAATTTGAAGCGATCGGACTGCGTTACGCAGCCAGACGTGCTTCCGCATAGTTGTCGTTTGCAACTATTGTGTTCGGCCCGATAACGGCGGAACCATGCCGAGCGAAAACCTGCCCTTTACACCCTCGTCGATCCTGTTTCACCCCCATCAGATGCAGTCTCTGATCTGGGGACGCCACCGCCGGCCATTGTCTCGCGCGAGACGGCATTTGGTGGAGGTGCCGGGTACTGCCCCCGGGTCCGAATGGTTTATTACGACGGCCTTTTATCGCCATAGCCGGCCCGAAGACCGGCATGGCTAATATAGTCGATTTCACGCCGGAGTTAAAGGGCAGTAGCTCCACGGGAAATACCAGGAGCTGCGGGCGCTTCGCACGGCGCGGGCGACCGCACAGGCGACACCGGTCGCAAGCCCGGTCAGATGGGCCCAGGTATGGCTTGGCCAGGCAAGCTCCGTGGTAAACAGTGGACCGAAGGCGGCCTCCCAGGCGATCTTGGCCCCGGCGCCGGCAACCAGGGCCAGCCACGCCTTGTGGCGGGTGCGGGTGAACAGCTCCAGGCAGACATAGGCGAACAGGGCGTTCAGCACACCGGACAGGCCGGCGTAGCCCAGCGTCGTGTTCGAGACCGCGAGCAGCATCGCGCCGATGGCACCGCCGCCGAGGGCAAGAAGCTTCAGCAACGTGGCCCGCCCGGTGCGCGGCGTGGTCTCGATCAGCCAACCCAATCCCAGGAAGGCGGCAACGTTGGCGGCAAGATGGCTCCCGTCGAGATGGACCAGATGGCCGGTCGCCAGACGCCAGAAGTCTCCGCCCTGCACGGCAGTGCGGTCATAGACCAGGGTTTCGAACGCGCCGGGGATCACATGGGCGATCAGCATGGCCGCGGTAAGGGTCAGGGTGACCCACGGCATTTGCATGCCGTGGGCCAGGGACTTGAAGCGGGTCGTCATCGTTCTATCCTCCTTCTTGCCGGGTTAGGCCGCGCGGCGGGTCTTGAAGCCGAAGAAGGCTGCGATACCGGCCAGGATGGCACCAAGGAGGCCGAGATTGCCGCTGCCGCCGCCGGAGCCGGGCTTGTAGGTCGGCTGGGACTTGCCCGAGAACATCGGCTTGGCGCTGTCGACGCGGGTGGTCTTCACCGGCTGGGCGGCGCGCTGTTGCCGGGCGGCCTGTTCGACGGCCAGGCGCTGCTTGTTGGTGCGGTCGATGCCCAGTTCGGCAAAGCGCTCCTCGCGCACGGTGATCATCGAGGTGAACGGCGAAACGATGCCGAATTCCTTCGAGGTGTCGATCACCGACTGCTTGGCGTCGGCATCCTCGCCGAGCAACTGCATCTTGTAGAGCTCGGTCTCGATCGACTGGTAGGCCCACAGGCGCTCGACTTCCGGATTGCGCGTAGCGGTTTCGGGGAAGTCGAATGTCGTGGTGTAGTTCACCGGCTGGCCGGAGATCTTGCCGGTCAGGGTGACTTCGGCTGCGCCGGCATTCCAGTAGTGCCCGAACAGCACCAGTTGCTCGCCGTTATAGAGCGTCTTGATGTCGTCGCGGGCGATATCGGCGATGCGCAGGTTGCCGCCGACCGGTTTCACCTCGACATTGAGGCCGTGCAGGGCCTCGTGCGTCACCTTGGTGGTGGCGTTGAGCAGCACGCCGACAACATCGTCGGAGTTGGACACCGAAACGGCGGTGCCGTTCGACAGCCGGGTGAGCGGCTCCAGCAGCGGCCGGTTGGCCGAATTGCCCATGATGGCGGTGAACAGGCGGATGTCCTTCTGCTTGGCGAGATCGAAGAACTTGCGGTTCTCCGTCGTGCCGACATTCGCCACGCCGTCCGTCACCAGGACGATGGCACCGGTGCGGTCGGCATCGAGCGCGTTCATGCCCATCGACAGGCCGGCAAAGAGGTTTGTGCCGTTGTTGGCCTGGATCTGCTGCACCACGGCGGAATAGCGCTGGATGGTCTCGGCATTGACCGGGACGAAACCGTTGGTGATCTCGCGCGCCTGGGTGTTGAAGGTGATGATGCGGAACCGGTCGTCCGGGCGCAGCTTGCCGAGGGCCCGGGTGACGCCTTCGGCCAGCGTGGCGATCTTGGAGCGCATCGAACCGGACTGGTCGAGCACGAACACCCAGTCGCGGCCTTCGGTGATCGGCTTGAGGTCCATGCCCGGTGTCAGGGTGAGGGCGAAGGTGCCACGCGCGGCGGCGTCCTTCTTGTAGCTCACGGCATCGACGCGGGCCGGCTGGTTAGCGGCCTGGCGCCAGTAGACGGCGACATCGGTGTCAAGGCGGGTGGCCGTCGTGGCCGCCATGGCCGGCGCCTCTTCATCGCTCACCGCCTGGCCCGTCGCCGGTTGGGCGGGAGCTGCAGCCGGTGCGCTGTTGTCCACATGGACATGCCAGGTGCCGTCAGGATTCTGGGTGATGGCCGCCTGCGGATGGGCCGGCAGCCGCAGCGCCTCGACCGGATAGTCGACGCGCAGGTCGAGATCGAAGCTGAAATTGCCGGTGACCGTCTCGTTGGCAGTCCAGAACGACAGCTTCTGCTCATCGACCGTGCCCTCTTCCAGCGGATAGACGAAACGGCCGATACCGGTGTCGAGCCTGGCCGGCTGGATGTAGGACAGACGGACGCGAACGTCGGAATTCGCCTTGACCGGCCAGACCTTCATGTCGAACGACTTGTAATCGTCCTGTTCGGTCATGCCGACCTCGCGCCCGGCCTGCTTTTCCTCGGTGTAGATCTTGCGGGCACGCTGTTTTTCGACGACTTCGCCGGTCACCGGCTTGCCGTCGATCCAGTAGGTGAATTCCGACACGGCGGCCTTTTCCGGCACCGGGAACGAGTAGACCGCTTCCAGGTCGGTGCCGTTCGGGTTGGCGAATTTCTGGTCGATGGTGGTGATGGCGTAACCGTCCTCGATGACGACTTTCACGTTGTGATCGCGCAAATCGAGCTTCGGCAGGTTGGATCCGGCCGGCGTCATCAGGCCGGCGGCACTGGCCGTGGTCGCCGGAACGGCTGAGGCAATGGCCAGGGCGCTGACGCCGGCGATCAGGGTCGTCTTGATGTGGTTGATGAACATGGCAGGTGCTCCTTCATAATTGATCGGTGTTCATTTCCTGAACGCATTAATTGAGCAACGTTCATTTGCAATATGACACATCCCTGAACAATGTTCAATATAAAATTTCAATCCTCTCCATTGCATGGTAAATAGACAGGTGCGGCCCGACACGCCAGCACCCGGAACGCGGTTGTGCGCATACCGTTGGCCGGGTACAGCAGCGCCGGTGAATCGTGCTAGGTCCTGTGGACCTTCAGGGTTACAGGCCCTAGATCACGACTGGTGCCGTTTGATTACTGGCAACAGGTCCAGGCAGGGCATAGGATGATTGCGGGTCAACATGCATGGCCGGATCGGGGAGAGTGGAACATGGCAAGGCGGGCGATCGAGAACCGCGATGAACTGGGCAGCGCCCTGATCGATGAAGCCCAATCGGTGATCGAGCAGCATGGCGCGGATGCCCTGACGGCGCGCGGCCTGGCCAAGGCGCTGAACATTTCCGTCGGCACGGTCTACAACGTGCACGGCAGCATGGACGACCTGGTCGAACAGGTGAACGCCCGCACCCTGGCGCGCCTGCAGCAAGACATCGCCGAGATCGATCTGTCCGCCGGCAGCGTCAGCGACGTTCTGGAGGAGTTCGCCACCCGGTACATGGATTACGTGCAGCGCAACCGCAATCTGTGGGCGGTATTGTTCGAAGGAAAGCTCGCCGAGAGCGCTCAAGCCAACCAGGTGCGCATTGACCGCCTGTTCGGGTTTCTCGAACAGGCCCTCGAACCGGTTGCGCCGGACCCGGCGGTGCGCGCCAAGTCGGCCCGGGTGCTGTGGGCCAGCGTGCATGGCCTCATGCAGATGGCCTTTACCGGCCGCCTGCAGGTCCTGAAGATCGACGACGTCCAATCCGTCGTCCGCCACGCCATCGCCTGCCACCTGGCCGGGCTGGAGACGCTGCCGTCACAGGATTGAGCCGGCGCAGTCGGAAGCGGACGTCGCACCCCTGCCCTGCCGTCTGGCCATCGCGCAATGTGCGTGATAAACCGGCGTCATCCCGTTCAACGCTTGCCGCCAGGACCGTTCCCGATGACCAAAACCCGCACCGAAACCGACTCTTTTGGCCCCCTTGACGTCGACGCCAGCAGATATTGGGGCGCCCAGACCGAGCGGTCTCTCGGCAACTTCAAGATCGGCGGCGAAACCATGCCGGCCCCGCTGATCCGCGCCCTGGGCATCATCAAGAAGGCCGCGGCGCTGACCAATATCGACCTGAAGAACATCGATCCGAAGATCGCCAAAGCCATCGCCAAGGCCGCCGACGAGGTGATCGACGGCAAGCTCGACGATCACTTCCCCCTCGTCGTCTGGCAGACCGGTTCCGGCACCCAGTCGAACATGAACGCCAACGAGGTGATCTCCAACCGCGCCATCGAGATGCTCGGTGGCAAGATGGGATCGAAAGAACCCGTACACCCCAACGACCACTGCAACCGCTCGCAGTCGTCCAACGACACCTTCCCGACCGCCATGCACATCGCCGCCGTCGAGCAGGTCCGGCACGCCCTGATTCCATCTCTCAAGTACCTTCACAAAGCCCTTGAGAAGAAAGCCAAAGCCTGGAACAAGATCATCAAGATCGGCCGCACCCACACCCAGGACGCAACGCCGCTGACCCTCGGCCAGGAATTCTCCGGTTACGCTGCCCAGATGGCGCTCGGCATCGAGCGCGTCGAAGCCTGCCTGCCACGCCTTTACCCGTTGGCCCAGGGCGGCACGGCGGTCGGCACCGGCCTCAACACCAAGAAGGGCTTCGACCGGAAATTCGCTGCCCACGTCAAGAAGATCACCAAGCTGCCCTTCGTGACCGCCGACAACAAGTTCGAGGCGCTGGCCGCCCACGACGCCATGGTCGAACTTTCCGGCTCCCTCAACACCGTCGCCGCCTCGCTGTTCAAGATCGCCAACGACATCCGTTTCCTCGGCTCCGGTCCGCGTTCGGGGCTCGGCGAACTGGCGCTGCCAGAAAACGAACCCGGCTCCTCGATCATGCCCGGCAAGGTCAACCCGACCCAGTGCGAGGCGCTCACCATGGTGTGCTGCCAGGTGTTCGGCAACCACACCGCCGTCACCGTCGCCGGCAGCCAGGGTCATTTCGAGCTGAATGTCTACAAGCCGGTGATGATCTACAACGTGCTGCAGTCAATCCGCCTGATCGCCGACGGTTGCGTCAGCTTCACCGACAACTGCGTGAAGGGCATCGAGCCCAACAGGAAGCAGATCGCCCAGCTGATGGAGCGCTCACTGATGCTGGTCACCGCCCTTGCCCCGACCATCGGCTACGACAAGGCCACCGAAATCGCCAAGACCGCCCACAAGAACGGCACCACCCTGCGCGAAGAGGCCCTGCGGCTGGGTTATGTCAGCGAAGCCGAGTTCGACGCCGTTGTGCGGCCCGAGGACATGATCGGACCGAAGTAGCGCCATGGCCGAGATCGTCAACCTGCGCCGGCACCGCAAACGCAAGGCGCGCCAGGCCAAGGCCGACAAGGCTGAGCAGAACCGCTTGAGCCACGGACGGGGCAAGGCCGAAAAGCAGGCCACACGGGCCAACCGCGCCCTGGACGACAAACGCCTTGCCGGCCACAGGCTGACCGACGCCGATGACTGATCCGGGAAACGGCAAGCCGCGCAAACGTTCGCTGACCATCGCCGGCCACCGGACGAGCATCTCGCTTGAGGCTGAATTCTGGGACGCCCTGAAGGCCATCGCCGTGACCCGGGGCCGGACCCTGCCGGGCCTAGTCAGCGAAGTCGACGCCGCCCGCGGCACCCGCAACCTGTCCAGCGCCCTCAGGGTGCACGTCCTGCAGCACCTGCAGCGTCAGTCGAACGGCAGCGTGAATCCGTCGTGAGATACCCGAGCTGGGAAACCGTTGCCATATCAGCCCGGTACATGCGCACTGTTGTCAAGCTAGAGCCTTTTTTGACAATACCGAGCCATTTGACCGGCTTTTCGCGTTTGCTGGCAAGGCAGGCGGCGTGCCGTGGTCTGGTTGACCACAAGTGCCGCCTAACGCTGTCCAGCGAGCGCGAAAGGCCGGCCTTCGGTGGGACAAATTCGCCCATCCGGTGCGCCATGCCGCTTGCCCGATGCACCACATCGCGCGGCGCGCCATGGCTTGCCGGGCTGAACGAATTTGACCCATCAAATGGCTCGGTATTGTCAAAAAAGGCTCTAGCATTGGGTAAAAGCAAATTTCTTCTATTGTATCGGATAGTTGCATGCACCCAAAAAAGCTTTGACATGACTTCGGGTATGGCTCCAATGCATTCCCTCCCCTAGAAAAGGGGAGGGTTAGGGTGGGGATTGATGGCGGTTCAAGGGATTGAAATCGTTGCCGAATTGCACCGCCATCAACCCCCATCCCGACCTTCCCCCTTTTCTGGGGGAAGGCGCATTCATCGCTAGATCGGACAGCGCCCGGTACACACGTCAGAAAAGAGGAGCGCCGGCACTGCCCGATCAACGCCTGTCGATTTCTTTTAGGCCGCGACTACGCTTAGGCTTTGGCGAAACCTCCGGCACAATGATCTGTGGCAGAGGTTCGAGGACCACGGGCTCACTTCCGGCGGGCAAACCGTCCGACGATTGAGAAACACCGCCCGCGACGGTCTCGACCGGCTTTTGCTCAGGTATCGGCACGATTTCAACCGGTGCCGGCTCGGCTCCCGCCGAGGACGTGGCGCGGCGGATGTGTTTTTCCAGCCGGGTGCGTGATACCGCTTCTTCCAGCGCCCGGCGCTGTTCCTCCTCGGCCAGCGCCCGGGCCAGTTCATCGGCCTTGCGCTTCTGCTCATCGATCCGGCGCTGCTTTTCAAGTTCTTCGGCAAGGCGCCGCGCCTCGGCTTCCGCCGCCTCACGCGCCGCGACCTCGCGCGCCAGGCGTTCAGCCGCCGCCTTGCGCCGCGCCTCTTCCGCCGCCCGGCGCCGGGCCCTGGCTGCATCTTCGAGCTGCTGCAGCACCTGCTCGCGCTCAAACCGGGCTTCCTGCCGGAACAGCCGCTCCTCCTCGCGCTGCAGGGCTTCGAGCTTGCTCATACCCTCCAGCAGCACGTTGACGCCGACGAACGACTTCATGGACGCAACGTCGCGCGACGCCGATAGCGCCCGGTGCGGCCCGGCATAGGCGATCTCGAATGGCGGCAGGTCCTTGATCGCATCGGACTGCAGCAGCGCCGACACATCGATCTCGCCGCTCGGCAGGTCGACCACCGCCCGCAGCTTGCCGCTGGTCCGGCCGCTGGCGACCGCGAAATCGCCGAACCGCATGATCCCGGCATCCAGCTTGACGTCTCCACCGCCGTCACCGAATGGCAGCGTTCCGGCTGCGAGCTGCGACTTCACCAGACCGTCAAAGCCCCCGGCGTCCTCCAGTTCGCCGAGCCCGCGAACAAACTCCGCCACCCCGGCGCCATGCAGCACGCCGCCGGCAACGCTGTACTTGCCGCTCCCGGCCATCGCCGACAGCACTCCGGCCGGACTGCGCCCCGCTCCGGTGAACGATACCGACAGGTCAGCCTGTCCCGAAACCGCCTGCCCGCCGCCGGAGGTTTGCAAGACCTTCTTCAGATCAAGACCGGCGGAAAAAGTCCCGGTCACCTGCACGTCGTGCGAACGCCGCTTGAACACCGCTTCGCCCTCGGCCGCGCGGTCGCCGCCAAGCTGGCCGGAAAACGACACCGAGACCTGTTCGCCGTCATCCTCAAGGGTAACCGCCGCCTTCTGCACGTTCATCTGCGGCAGGACCGACAGCCGCCCGGCGGCGATCTCGGCCTTCAGTGCAAACAGCCCATTGTCCGACGGCGCAAAGCCGGTCTGCAATCCATCGCCCGCCCCGGTGCCACGGGCAAACAGCCGCGTCCCGAGCAACCAGCCCAGATCCAATCGTCCGGACTGGCCCTTCAGTTCGACACGTGGCCCGGCCCCTGAAGCGAACACCAGACCGGCATCGCCACTGAACGATGTTCCTGCCAGTGTCCCGTTGATGTCGCTGTATTCCGCCCCGGCCCGGTCGAGCCGCAATCGCCCTTCCGCCGACAGCACTTGCGCCAGCGGCCCCAGCTCGCCCGCCGGAAATCCCAGCGCGGCGTAGAGTTCCTGTGCACGCTCGGCCAGAACTGCCAATCGCCCCTCGGCAAACGCGGCGCCATCGCGCTTTGCGCCCACTTTGCCGGCATACTGCACCGCCGTACCGAGCGCTTCGGCGGTCGCCGACGCCGTCAGCCCCTCGCCCGGCACGCCCTTCGCCTTGACGCTCACGGAAAACGCCGACTGCCCATCGCCGAACAGTTCAAGGCCTGCCAGGCTGGCCGCCGCGCGCACGTCGCCGCCTGCCAGTTCGGCGGTAAGCTCAACGGTGCCCTCGTCCCAGCGCCGGGCTTCGCCCTTGAACGTACCATCCGCCTCGACATGCGAGGGCCCGGCTTCACCACGCAACCGCAGCGACCCTGTGGTCTCCCCGCCATGCGTCTCCGCCTGCCCGTTGACCCGGACATCGAGGCCGCCGAGCCGCGCCACCCAGGCCGGTTCGTTGCGCGCATTGCGCGGGATCACCCCGAACAGCCGCAACAGCCCGCGCGGGTCCGGCGCCTTGATATCAGCACGCAGAGCGCCGGACACACCGTCATCCGGAAAGCCCAGCAGGCCGGCCACGTCGAGCCGGGCCCCTCCTACCTCTCCGATTTCCACGGTGCGCAGTTCCACGCCATCCTCATCGGCCCCAACGTCGATTGCGATATCGCGCGCCGACACGCCGTGCAGATCGAGCCGGTCGGCCTGCACCGTCAGTTGCAGTTCGCCCTGCGCCATGGCAGCGGCAATCAGGTCGACCGCCCCGGTCAGCGCACCGCTCTCCACCGCACCGACGGTCATCCCGCGCGGCGCATAGCGGTCCACATTCAGGCTGTCGGCCACCAGCCTGAGCGCCACGCCGGGCTTTTCGCCGCGCGCCAGCCGCAGTTCACCAAGACCGGATGTATCATCGAGGGTGTAGCGCTCCGCCGAAAATCGCAGGCTCTCGCCGGTGATGTCGAATGCCCCCTTGAGCGCCAGCCTGCCGCGCGCACCTGTCCACACGGCGCCGATCTCGTCGCGATATCCCGGCACCGCCCAGATCGCGAAATCACGCAGCGACACAGAATTGAGGTCGAAATGTCCGGCAAACTGTTGTTTGCCGGCGCCGGGGAGAAACATCCCGCGCAGCCGGCCCGTCGTCTGACCCGGCATCGATGCCTGAAACTGCCTGACCACCAACCGGTCGCGCTCGGCACTGCCGACCGTAACCACGCCATCCAGCGTCTCGCCGCCGAACCGCAAGCTGGTGATGAACAGCTCATACTCGGCGGAAAAGCCGTCCGGCATCTGCGCCAGCACATCCGACACAGCCGTGGCCAACTGGCCGCCATACAGCACCTCGCGGCCACGGGCGCCCGTCATCCCGTCAACATCGATCGACGCCGCCTTCAGCTGCGTCTTCAGCTTGATCCGGCTGCCGAGCTCGATCTCGGCCGCACCGGTGATCAGGTTCCCGGCGTCGCTCGCGTCATCCGGCGCAATCTCGATCTTGCCGAGCTTGACCGTATCGAAGGTCGCGGACACATCGGCGCTCATCGCCATCGGGCGCAGGTCCAGTTCGGTATCCGAGCGCCCGTCGCGGGACTTGGCCGGACGCACCTTGAGCCGCCCGGTGATCGTATCATCAGTATGCGCGATCCCGTCGAACACATAAGCCAGCCCGGCATCGTCCTCGGGCGCAACCCGCACGGCAAATCGCAGCGGCTGGCCCTGGCGCAGCTTGCCGGTCGACATGCCGATCGACAGCCGCTCGCCGCCATAGGACGCCAGCCCGCGCAGCCGCCAGGGACCGTCGAGGCCCGGCGCCGAAACGGTCGCATCAAGCTCCTGGATGCGCGCCGCCCCGCCGCGGCGGGCATCGCCGAGGATCACCGTTCCGTTGCGCAGCTCCAGCGCCTCAAGCGAGACCTTTTCCAGATCGATCAATTCCGACAGCTCGTCGACCGGATCGAGCGCCCAGGTGCCCTTGCCGCGCGCCAGCCGCTCGAATGAAAACACCGGCTCGTCAACCCGTACCGACTGCACCGCCACCTTGCCGGACATCAGCTGCACCAGCCCGAAGCCAACCGTCACTTCGCCTGTCCGCAGCAAATCGGGCGTCGCAGCACCCGGCGGATTGGCGATGCGCACGTCTTTCAACCGCAAACGCGGCCAGGGAAACAGCCGCGCCTCGACCGCACCGGCAATCGTCACCTCGCGCCCGGTCACCCGTTTTCCGTAATCCTCGATATCGGCCCGGTAGCGCGTCCAGTCCATGAACGGCGGCACCGCGATCGCCAGCCCGGCAATGGCAATCAGCAGGATGCCCAGATAGAGGAGCGGAGATTTCCAGGCGCTCATGGCAGGCTACAGTCCTCCGGGGCACATCCTGGGCAATTGCAATCCATGGCTTGCGTCATCTACCTCACAACCGCACGATCTTGCCGGGATTCATGATGTTCTCTGGGTCGATCGCCGTCTTGATCGCCCGCATCACCGACAGGCCGGCACCATGCTCGGCCTCCATGAACTTCATCTTGCCCTGCCCGACGCCGTGTTCGCCGGTCGAGGTGCCGTCCATGGCGATGGCGCGCAGAATCAGGCGTTCATAGAATGCCGTAACATTGGCATACTCATCCGGGTCATCGCGATCACAAAACAGCACGACATGGAAATTTCCATCGCCGACATGGCCGAGGATCGGCGCGAACAGCCCCGCCTCCTCCGCTTCCCGCTGGGTTTCGGCCACACATTCCGCCAGCCGCGAAATCGGCACGCAGACGTCGGTCGCGAACGCCGCCTTGCCCGGCACCATGTCCTTGACCGCCCAGAATGCATCGTGGCGCGCCTGCCACAGCCGGTTGCGGTCTTCGGTTCTGGTCACCCATTCAAAGCCGCTGCCGCCGGCCTCGGCCGCGATTTCGCCGAACAGCTCCGACTGCTCGCGGGTGCCGGCCTCGGTGCCGTGAAACTCCAGGAACAGCGTCGGCGCCACCTCCAGATCGAGCTTGGCATAGCTGTTGACGGCCTTGATGTGCGCCTCGTCGAGCAACTCGATCCGCGCCACCGGGATACCGAGCTGGATGGTGGCGATAACCGACTGGCAGGCCGCCTCGACGCTGGGAAACCGGCACACCGCCGCAGCGATCGAATCGGGGATGCCATACAGCCTGAGCCCGATCTCCGTGATCACCCCCAGCGTGCCCTCCGAACCGACCATCAGCCGCGTCAGGTCGTAGCCGGCCGAGGACTTCTTGGCCCGCTTGGCCGTATGCACCACTTCGCCGTTCGGCATCACCACGCTCAGGTTGAGAACATTTTCGCGCATCGTGCCATAGCGCACCGCGTTGGTGCCCGAGGCTCGCGTAGCCGTCATGCCGCCGATGCTGGCATCGGCACCAGGATCGATGGGAAAGAACAGCCCGGTATCGCGCAGGTACTCGTTGAGCTGCTTGCGGGTGACGCCGGCCTCGACCCGGCAGTCGAGATCGGCCTGGTTGACCTCAATGATCCGGTTCATTCCCGACAGATCGATCGAAACCCCGCCGAGCGGGGCCGAAATATGCCCCTCCAGCGACGTCCCGGTGCCGTACGGGATCACCGGCACGTTGTACTTGGCGCAGATCGAAACCGCCCTTTGCACCTCCTCGCCGTTTTCCACGAAGGCAACGGCATCGGGCGGACTGCCCGGGTTCCAGGTCAGATCGTCGCCATGCTGCTGGCGCACGCTGGCCGCCGTGGACAGCCGGTCGCCCAGCAACTCGGCCAGTTCCGATATCGCCAGCGGGACACTGTTTCGCTTGCTGCCTGCAGGTTGTGCCATGTCGCTCCGGATATTGCCTGCCGCATCACGCTTTACGGCGACCACACGCCTCTGCTACGTGATTGCCACCATCTATACCACACCGGACCGCACCGGCGGCAAGACAAACAGGACGAAGTTCATGACCTCCACCAGCACCCCGTTCATTGCCGCCCCGCAGAAGGTCGAAGACCAGTGGATCGACTATAACGGCCATTTCAACATGGCCTACTACAATGTGCTGTTCGACCGGGCCTGCGACCAGGCCTTCATGACCGTCGGCCTCGGGCCTGAATATGTCGAGGAAACCAACTGCTCGTTCTTCACGCTGGAAACCCACGTCACCTATCAGCGCGAGCTGCATGCCGGCGACGAGGTGACGGTGACCGTGCAGATGCTCGACTACGATGCCAAGCGCATGCACTACTTCCAGGAAATGCACCACGCCACCGAAGGCTGGCTGTCGGCCACCATGGAGGCGATCTGCATGCATGTCGACATGACGGCCAAGAAGTCGGCACCATTCCCCGACGACATGCGCAACAGGATCGCCGCCATGTACGAGGACCACAAGGATCTCAAGGTGCCGGCCCAGGTCGGCAGACGCATCGGCATCGTCCGCAAGATCGCCTGAACCGCACCCGGAAACGGCGGTAGCGTTTTCCTTCGTTCGGATCATTCACGAAATCGTGAACGTGCAAGATACTGCATTTGCTCCCAGAATTTGCATCAATTCACATTGACAAACAGTACGGCCGGGACAATTTTGCCGTTCCGTAAGGAATCGCCATGCCATTCGAAAAGCGTTACGACGAACAGCAGGTGCTGGAAAATGCCATGCGCGCTTTCTGGGCCCGCGGCTATGAGGGCACCTCGATCAGTGACCTGACCCGGGCCACCGGGATCAATCGCGGCAGCATGTACACGGCGTTTGCCGACAAGCGCGACCTGTTCGTGCAGGCGCTGAAACACTACGACCAGACCTGCTGCAAGCCGGTTCTCGACCGTCTCAGCCAAGACTGCACCCCGCGCGCCGCGCTGCGGAAGTTGTTCGAGGGTGCCGTAGCCGGAGACGGCACCGACGGCAACCCTGCCGGCTGTCTGCTGGTCAACACGGCCATGGAAATGTCGCCGCACGACGACGACATCCGCGAGTTGGTCAACGACAGCCTTGCTGCAGTACAGGCCAACATCGAGGCGATGATCGTCAAGGCACAGGCCGCCGGAGAGGTTCCCGCCACCGTCGATCCACACCACACGGCGGCCTCCTTGTTGGGCCTGCTGATCGGGTTGCGCGTTCTGGCCCGCTCGAACGCCAACCCGGACACGCTTGCCGCCATCGCCGCCCAGGCCATGGCTTTGCTCGACTAGAGGAGAGTTCGGAACAAGAGAGTCTGTTCTAAGAGCCTGACCGAACAGTTCGTCATTCCTGCGAAGGCCGGAATCCAGGGGCCTATCAACAAGTTCAAGCGCTTGCCACACTGGACCCCGGCCTTCGCCCACTGCTGTCCGGTTTAGCGATGAATGCTCCTTCCCCCAGAAAGGGGGAAGGTCGGGATGGGGGTTGATGGCGGTGCAATTCGGCAACGATTTCAATCTCTTGCACCGCCATCAATCCCCACCCTAACCCTCCCCTTTTCTAGGGGAGAGAATGGCCCGAAGCCAACCTGAAGTCATGTCGGAGCTTGTTGGGGTGCATGCAACTATCCAATACAATGGAAGAAATGTGCTTTCACCCAATGTTAAACCGGACAGCAGTGGCCTTCGCCGGGGTGACGCGATGGCTCGCAACAGTTTCGTGCCTACCCCTGGAGCCTTTCTTGAAAATACCGAGCCGTTTGATGGATCAAACCTGAGCGGCACTTGCAAGCGGGCTGGCAGGTAATACAATCCTCACGATAATCCGCCAGACTTCCCTATAGAGCCTGACCGAAAAGTCCTGAGGTGGTTTGATTTTGCATAAATTGTTCAATTTCAAGAGTTTTTCCGCAGCCAAGGGTGGTGCCCTTGGCAAGGGAAACCCCGCCGGAAGTGGGCAATTTATGCAAAACCCTGAAGGGCGGACCATGTTCTGGCGCTTTTTGCCGAAAGTCAAAGCCAAAGGGAACCTGCCCTATGGCTTTGAATTTCAACAAAAATCACTCAAAATATGGTCCGTCAAACCACCTCAGGACTTCTCGGTCAGGCTCTGAGAGAACCAGAACAACCGACTGTTTGCGCCGATGGACGGCCTCAAGGCCAGCATATTCCGCTTCTTGAGCGAACGCACCGCGCCATCTCTGCGCGCCATGTGGCAGTCGCGCCAGCCGCTGACCTGGCTGCTGGCGCTGATCATCGGCATTGCCGCCGCCTATGCCATCCTCGGCTTCCGCTGGCTGATCGGCGCCATCCAGTATCTGTGGCTCGGCAGCGAGCACGAGAATGTCGTCGCCACGCTGGCCAGCCTGCGCGAGCCCTGGGTCATCCTGCTGGCCCTGGTGTGCGGCGGCACGGTGGTCGGCCTCATCCTGCAGTTCGCCAGCCCGTCCAGGCGCAGCCACAGCATTGCCGACGTCGTCGAGGCCCGCGCCGTGCGCGGTGCGCACATATCGCTTCGCGAAGGCCTGACCTCGGCCTGCGTCTCCGCCATCTCTCTGGGCTCCGGCGCCAGTGCTGGTCGCGAGGGCCCGGCGGTGCATCTCGGCAGCACCATTGCCTCGTTTCTCGAACGCCGGTTCAAGATGCCCGCTGCCGCCCGGCGCATTCTGCTGGCCTGTGGCGCGGCCGCCGCCGTTTCCGCCTCGTTCAACGCCCCGATCGCCGGCGTTCTGTTCGCCCACGAAGTGATCCTCACCCACTATGCCCTGTCGGCCTTCGTGCCAACCGTCATCGCGGCCGTCGCCGCAACGCTCCTGACCCGTGTCCATCTCGGCGATTTCCCAGCCTTCATCATCCCCGACCTGCACATCATGTCCTACTGGGAGTTCCCGGCCTTCGCCCTTCTCGGTATCGTCTGCGGCCTGGTCGCCGTCGGCTTCCAGCTGTCAGTCATGACCAGCGACTGGGCGGCGCGCAAAGTCGACCTTCCGGTGTGGTTCCGCCCAATTCTCGGCGGTGCCCTGGTCGGGATGATCGCCCTGGTCGTGCCGGAGGTGCTCGGCGTGGGTTACGAAGCCACCAATCTGGCCATCCGTGAGAAATACACCCTGGCCTTCCTGTTCGTGCTGCTGTTCGCCAAGACCATTGCCACCGCCATCACCCTGTCGAGCCGTTTCGGCGGCGGCGTGTTCTCGCCCTCGCTCTATCTCGGCGCCATGGCCGGCGGCGCCTTCGGCATCATCGCCGCGCAGGTGTTTCCGGAATACGCATCCGGCTACGGCGTCTACGCCGTTCTGGGCATGGGGGCCGTTGCCGGCGCCATCCTCGGGGCACCGATCTCCACCGCGATGATCGTCTTCGAGCTGACCGGCGGCTACGAGATGACCATCGCCCTGCTCCTGTCGGTGTCCATCGCCTCGATGATCATGCAGACCCTGTTGGGACAAAGCTTTTTCGACTGGCAACTGGCCACCCGGGGGCTGTATCTCGGCGGCGGCCCACACCGCCGCATCATGCGCACCCTGCGCATTTCCGACTTCATTGCGCCGCTCACCGAGGAGGAACGGGCATCTCCGCCGGAGATCTCCGAAGACGCTGCCCGACTGGCGCCAAACGACACGCTCGAGGTGGCGCTGCGCGCATTCGATGCTACAGGCAAGACCCGGATCGCTGTATTCTCTGACGAACAGCCCGACCAGATCGGCTGGGCCGAGTATGCCAAGGCGATCACCGCGTTCAACAACGCCCTGATCGAGGCGAACATAGAAGAACACCGATGATCTCTGAAAGAACCGATCAGGGGGCGGACGGCGGAAAGACAGCGCTGACGCGCGTCCTGTACCGCCTGGCCTACGCCGGAACGTCTCAGGTTCGGCCGGAAGACCGCCATTACCATGTCGCCGCAAATGTCACCGGATACCTGGCGGCGGCATCGTCACTTGGCTACGCCGCGGCGTACGCTGTGCAGGATTACGAGGTCCTCAAGCCGCTCATCTACGGAAACCTGCTGTCCGCCGCCATCACCGGCACCATCGCACTCTGGCACCGCTTTGGGCGGGTCGTCGTCGGTCTGATCCTGTGCGCGACGATCTTCTCCACAATCTTCTATTTCATTTCACATCTGGGGCGCGGATCCGGCATCCAGCTCAATTATCTGCCGACAGCGGCAATCGCCTTCCTCATCCTCGGGCTGAAGTACAAGTGGCTCGCGGTCGCCATAATCGTCGTGGGGCTCATCCTGCATTTGGCCGGCTGGTTCCTCTATCGCGTCGGTGGCGTCGGCAACGCCCTGCCGGCAGACTTCCTCGCCCAGACCTACACCTTTTCCGCCATAACGATGACCGCCGTCGTCGCGCTGGTCCTGTTCTACGTTCTGAGCCTGCTGCGCCGCGAACAGGCACGCACCGACCGCCTGCTGCTCAACATCCTGCCCAGCCAGATCGCCGAACGCCTGAAGGCCCGGCCCGGGCACACCATCGCCAAACGCCACGACACCGCAACGGTGCTGTTCGCCGACCTGTGCGGCTTTACCCCGCTGACCGCCAATCTGGCCCCGGAGCAGCTGATCTCCCTGCTAGACGGCCTGTTTTCGGCCTTCGATACCGCGGCGCGAAACAATGGCGTGGAGAAAATCAAGACCATCGGCGATGCCTACATGGCCGTCGCCGGCGTGCCCGAGCCAATCGAAGATCAGCCCGCCGCAGCCGCCCGCCTGGCCCTGGAGATGATTGCCATCACCGGCGAGGTCGCAGACCGCTCCGGCGTCGAACTCACACTGCGCATCGGCATCGCCACCGGCCCGCTCACCGCCGGCATCATCGGCAAATCGCGCTTTGCCTATGACGTGTGGGGCGAAACCGTCAACCGCGCCGCCCGCCTCGAGGCAGCGGGCCGCCCGGGCGACATCATCGTCGACCAGCCCACCCGGGCCGCTCTGCCCCCAAAATTCAACAACATACCGCTCGGTGAAGTCGACCTGAAAGGCATGGGCCCGACCGCTGCCTGGCGCATGTCACGTTTGGATAAGGAGCCTGGCAAATAGCCAATATCCAAACCATCCCAAAACGATAGGACGTGAGGATCCGTATCAACCCAACATTCCGTCATTCCGGCGAAGGCCCACTGCTGTCCGGTTTAACATTGGGACAGGGCACATTTCTTCCATTGTATCAGATAGTTGCATGCACCGAAGAACGCTCCGACATGTTTTCGGGTTGGCTCTCGGCCATTCCCTCCCCTAGAAAAGGGGAGGGTTAGGGTGGGGATTGACGGCGGTGCAAAAGATTGAAATCGTTGCCGAATTGCACCGCCATCAACCCCCATCCCAACCTTCCCCCTTTCTGGGGGAAGGAGCAATCATCGCTTAGCCGGACAGCAGTGGGCGAAGGCCGGAATCCAGGCAGCACATCGAGACATTCATGAGGTTAACGCTTCGGACCCCGGCCGGAGCCTGTGCCGGGCTGTATGGTTTGAGTTGGACTACCAGCGTCAGTTCGCCTCGCGGTCGTCCGGAGCGTATGGATCAAGCGGCGGACCGGCATCGCCCTTGGCGGGCGCCGGCCGGTCCACCTCCCTGTCGTCGGCGTTGAACGGCACTTCGGCGCTTTCCTCCTCGCGCTCATCCGGCGCATAGGGGTCCTGTTTGTCTTTGCGTTCCTGCTTGAACGTTGCAGGCTGGTTCGAGACGCCATCGTCATAATAGCCCTCGTCATCCGCGGTACGTTCGGTCGCCGCGCCTTCCGTTTCCGCGTCCGCCGGCTTTTCGGTGTCAGCCGGTTCGGGCTGCTCGCCCTGGCCTATCGCTGATGTATCGGCAGTGGCCGGCGCACCGGCATCCGAAGGTTGCTGTTCGACCGCAGCCGGGAGCGGTTGCGGCTGTTCGGATTGCATCATCGAGCCGCTCACCGTCCACGCAGCCTTCAGCAACCCGGCCGCCAGCGCCAGGGCGATCACGACATATGCCAGCGTTTTGAGCGTCAAATCACGGGAATCCCTTCACCAAACAGACAGCCGGACTTCACAGTGCAACTTTGTCCGCTGCCCACCTGATGCCAGCCATATCTAATGCTATATAGGTAAAGATTGAAGGAATCACATCGGAATCACATCGGCAAAAAATGACCTCTCGCCCCTTGGACATTGACGACTTCGGCGATGACGACCTGACGCCGCCGGCGCCTGCACCCGGCGGACTGGCCGCACGCGCCATGTCCGGCGGCGAGCCGGCCTATCTCAAGACCCTCAACGCCGAACAGCGCGCCGCCGTCGAGGCGACCGACGGCCCGCTTCTCGTGCTCGCCGGCGCCGGCACCGGCAAGACCCGGGTGCTCACCACCCGCCTCGGCCACCTGCTCGCCACCGGCAAGGCCTGGCCCGGCCAGATCCTCGCCGTCACCTTCACCAACAAGGCGGCGCGGGAGATGAAGGACCGCATCGGCGGGCTGATCGGCGGCGTCGTCGAGGGCATGACCTGGCTCGGCACCTTCCATTCCATCGGCGTGAAAATCCTGCGCCGTCACGCCGAACTGGTCGGCCTCAAGTCCGATTTCACCATCCTCGATACCGACGACCAGATCCGCCTGCTGAAACAGATTATCGGCGCCCACGGCATCGACGAAAAGCGCTGGCCGGCCCGCCTGCTCGCCGGCTGCATCGACGGCTGGAAGAACCGTGGCCTGACGCCGGACAAGGTGCCCGCCGGCGAAGCCCAGAGTTATGGCAACGGCAAGGGCCGCGACCTCTATGCCGAATACCAGCAGCGCCTGAAAATCCTCAATGCGGCCGATTTCGGCGACCTGCTGCTCGAATGCCTGCGCCTGTTCCAGGACAACCCGGACGTGCTGGCCGACTACCAGCGCCGCTTCAAGTACATGCTCGTGGACGAATACCAGGACACCAACGTCGCCCAGTATCTGTGGCTGCGCCTGCTCGCCCAGGGCCACCGCAACATCTGCTGCGTCGGCGACGACGACCAGTCGATTTACGGCTGGCGCGGTGCCGAAGTCGACAACATCCTGCGCTTTGAAAAAGACTTCCCCGGCGCGCGGGTCATCCGGCTGGAACAGAACTACCGCTCCACCCCGCACATCCTCGCCGCCGCCTCCGGCCTCATCGCCCACAATGAGGGCCGCCTCGGCAAGACCCTCAAGACCGACCGGACCGAGGGCGAACAGCTCACCCTGCGCGGCCACTGGGATGGCGATGAGGAAGCCCGCGCCATCGGCGACGATCTCGAGGCCATGCAGGTCAAGGGCCAGCGCCTCAACGATGTCGCCATCCTGGTGCGTGCCTCGTTCCAGATGCGCGCCTTTGAAGACCGCTTCATCACGCTTGGCCTGCCCTACCGCGTCATCGGCGGCCCGCGCTTTTACGAGCGTGCCGAAATCCGCGATGCCCTGGCCTACCTCAAGGTCACCATATCGCCGGACAACGATCTGGCCTTCGAGCGCATCATCAACGTGCCCAAGCGCAGCATCGGTGCCACCTCGGTCAAGAAGATGCATGCCGTCGCCCGCGATCAGGGCGTTTCGCTCTATCGCGCCGCCACCGCCATGTGCGAGGCCGATGAATTCACCCCCAAGACCCGCAACAGCCTCAAGACACTGCTGCAGGACTTTACCCGCTGGCGCGCCATGCTGGACGGCATCGCCCACACCGAGATGGCGGAAATCATCCTCGACGAAAGCGGCTACACCGCCATGTGGCAGAACGACAAGTCACCCGACGCCGCCGGCCGGCTGGAGAACCTCAAGGAACTGGTCCGCTCGATGGGTGACTTCGAGAACATGGCCGGTTTCCTGGAACACATCTCGCTGGTCATGGACACCGACACTGCCGAGGCCGAAGACAAGGTCAACCTGATGACCCTGCACTCCGCCAAGGGCCTGGAGTTCGACCACGTGTTCCTGCCCGGCTGGGAGGAGGGTCTGTTCCCGCACCAGCGCGCCCTCGACGAAAACGGCCGCGCCGGCCTGGAGGAAGAGCGCCGCCTGGCATATGTCGGCATCACCCGCGCCCGCCAGAAAGCCACCGTCTCGTTTGCCCAGAACCGCCGCATCCACAACCTGTGGCAGAACGCCCTGCCCTCGCGCTTCATCGACGAACTGCCCGAAGCCAATGTCGACACCGACATGATGTCGTCCGATTACGGCCTCGGCTCCTACGGCAACTCTGCATTCGGCGGCTCGCGCTTCGACAGCCTGAGCCCGTTCTCGGCCACTTACAACACCCCCGGCTGGCAGCGCGCCCGTGAACGCCAGGCCTCAGGTGCCGCACAAACCCGTTCGCCGCAAACCATCGAAGGCGAACTGACCGCCCGCGATGTCGCCGACGTCGCGAACTTCGAGACCGGCGAACGCATCTTCCACCAGAAATTCGGCTACGGCCGCATCACCGCCATCGACGGCAACAAGCTGACCATCGAATTCGAGAAGGCAGGCGAAAAACGTGTCCTGGACAGCTTTGTCGAACGTCCTTGAGCGAATAGAAACAGTCTTTACGCCCCAAAGCTAAAATTTGAACTATCAAGTAAAAAATCCATTAATCATTTAAGTTCCAGCCTAAATAGTATTTAGAATTTCATTACAATTACGCATTATTGTCTCGCGCATAACAATTTGTGCATGGAGTACGCCAGATGCGCGCGTCAAACGAGTTCCCCACACTGCGGTCGTTCCTGCAAGCGACCCGCGGCTCAGTCGCAGTCATTTTTTCCTTCGCCCTCCTGGCATTGGTGTTGGCCGCCGGCATCGCCCTGGATTATGGCCGTAGCATAACGATGCAGTCCAAAATGCAGGCTGCAGCCGATGCCGGCGTGTTGGCTGCCGTGCGTGCGGCCGCGATCGACGAAAGAACTCCGGTCGGGCAATTGAAACAGATCGCCAGGGATTACTTCCATGACAACCTGCCCGATACAGGCGATTTTCAGATCACCCAGTTTGATCTGATTGCTGTCGGCGATGGCTACAAAATCAACGCCACCGGCCAGATTGGTGCCAGTCTGATGGCTGCCGCCGGTTTTGGCGCAATCGACATTGCCGTGTCGTCTCAGGCTGAGACAGGCCCAGGACGGCCGCTTGAAGTTGCGCTTGCTCTCGACAATACCGGCTCGATGTCCGGCTCCAAGCTGGATTCCCTCAAGAGTTCGGCCAACATACTTGTCGAAAAATTGTTCAAGCACGCCGACGACCCTCAGTTCCGCACCAAGCTGGCACTCGTGCCATTCGCACAGTACGTCAATATCGGCATGGCAAACCGCAACAAGCCGTGGCTCAACGTGCCGGACGACTACACGGACTCCTCGGGCAACCATGTCTGGAACGGCTGTGCCGGCTCACGCGACTACCCGGCCAACACCCAGGACACAAACTACAACTCCGATCCAGTGCCCGGCATCATGGATGTATCTTGCCCGCCACCGGTGACCCCTTTGACCAATGATAAAGCGCTGATTCTCTCGAAGGTCGACGAAATGACCGCAAGCGGCTGGACATACATACCGTCCGGTCTCGCCTGGGCCTGGCGGACGCTGACCTCTCATGCACCGTACAACCAGGCCAAACCGCGCAACGAAATGCGCGTTGAAGGCGGCATCAAGGCAATCGTCCTCATGACTGATGGCGCAAATACCAGGGCGCCGAGCTACCCCGATCACAATAGTGAGAACACTACGCTCGCCAATACCCTGACTGATGAGCTGTGCACCGCAGTCAAGGATGAGAGTATCACCGTCTACACGATTGCGTTTGAAGTGACAGACACGCCGATCAAAACTCTGCTGCAGGCGTGCGCAACAAAGACCAGCTACTACTTCGATGCCCAGAACGCAGACCAGCTCGCGACCGCCTTTGAGACCATTGCTGGCGAGTTGGCCCTGCTGCGCCTGACCCAATAAACTCAGCCAGCGGTCGGCAAGAAAACTGCCGGCTGCGGCAAGGCAGCGCACGGGCATCGATGTTCACAGTCATGTAACCCGAACAAATTCTCCACCTCCGCTGACCGCCGGGTGTCAACAACCCGGCGTCAGCACCCCATCAATACCGTTCTGCACATCGGATCAACACGAGCGATTTTACAGAGCACCGGTGGCCTCGGCCAACCATGCAGTGTCTTCGCCGTCCACCATGGGCGAGAGTTCATCGCGCACCCGCGCGTGATAGGCGTTGAGCCAGGCCGTTTCCGCCTCGCCCAGCAACGCCGCATCAACCAGCCGACGGTCGATCGGGCACAAGGTCAGGGTTTCCAGCCAGTGCATGTCCCGCTCGCCGTCCGCCAGCGCTTCGGGTTCGCGCACTGTCACCAGGTTTTCGATGCGGATACCGAATTCGCCGGCCTTGTAGTATCCCGGCTCGTTCGACAGGATCATGCCCGTCCTGAGTTTTGTCGCATCGATCTTGGAAAACCGCGCCGGCCCCTCGTGCACGGACAGATAACTGCCGACGCCGTGGCCCGTGCCGTGGTCGAAATCGAGCCCGGCATCCCACAGCGCCTGGCGCGCCAGCACATCCAGGTTGCCGCCTGTCGTGCCGGCCGGAAACCGCACCCGCGACAGGTTGATCATGCCCTTCAGCACCCGCGTAAACCGGTCACGCATTTCGCCGGTCGGCTCGCCAACCGCAACCGTGCGGGTGATGTCGGTGGTGCCGTCCTGGTACTGCCCCCCGGAATCGATCAAGAAAATCTCACCCGCTGATATCGGCCGGTTGCTGGCCGTCGAGACCTTGTAGTGCGGAATGGCGGCATGCGGCCCGGCCGCCGAAATCGTATCGAACGAGATGTCCTTCAGTTCGCCCGTCGCCGCCCTGAAGTCCTCCAGCTTGCGGGCAACGGCGATCTCATCCAGCCCGCCGGCGGGCGCCGCCCGCTCGAACCAGGCCAGAAAGCGCACCATCGCCGCACCGTCGCGCCGGTGCGCCGCCCGGGCCCCGTCGATCTCCACCGGGTTCTTGCACGCCTTGGGCATGGTGCACGGATCGCGCCCGGCGACGACACGCGCCCCGCTCTCGCGCAGCACCGCGCGCACCCGCTCCGGCGCCGTATCGGCATCGACCGACACCGCCGCCTGCGCCTCGCCCAGCGCCGCCAGCGCCGCCTCGAACCCGTCTGGCGCGGCCAGTTCCGCCGTCTTCGCCAAGCTCGCTGCCACGTCTTCCGGCACCCTGGCAGCATCGATGAACACCGTCGCCGGATCGTCGGCATGCACAACCGCGTAGCTCAGCGACACCGGCGTGTGGGCAATGTCCTGACCGCGGACATTGAAGGCCCAGGCGACCGAGTCCGGCATGGTCAGCACCGCCGCATCGGCCCCGCGCTGTTTCAGCGTCGCACGGATGTCGGCAATCTTGTCCTCGCTGGACCGCCCGGCGAACTGCATCGGCTGCAGCGACACGGATGCCGCCGGCCGGTCCGGCTGATCCGGCCAGATGGCATCCACCAAATTGGCGCCGACCGGTTCGAACGACGCCCCGGCACCTTCACACGCCTTGCGGAACTTGTCGGCCTGCGCTGCGGTCAGCAGCCAGGGATCGTAGCCGATTGTTTGACCATCCCCGACCGCCCCGGCCAGCCACTCCGCCGGCGGCTCTTCGATCAGGTGCATCGGCGTGAACACCGCTTCGTCAACCTGCTCACGCACCTGAATGGTATAGCGGCCGTCGACGAAGATCGCCGCCCTGTCTTCCAGAACGATGGCCAGGCCCGCGGAACCGGAAAACCCCGACAGCCAGCGCAACCGCTCGGCATAGTCGGCGACATACTCACCCTGGTACTCGTCCGTGCGCGGCACCAGAAACCCATTCAGCCCGCACCGCACCATCTCCTGGCGCAGCGAAGCCACCCGTTCGGCGCTCGCTTCGCAGCTCGCCGCGTCCTCGAAATCCTGGAACATACCTCTTCATAGGCGCTCCCACGCCTGCCTGCAACGCTGCAATTAACGGCAAGCATCGCCAAGATCCCGCTATTGTGCGGCGCAACAAAAGTGGCGGGAAAGTGACCGAAGAGTAAAGCCGCCACCATGCCGACACAATCGCCATTGTGCCGTTTGAGCACACCCTGCACGGCAAACGCGCCGGCGCGTCACGGAAAATCGCAGAATTCCGTAAAAACACTATTTAATAAGCGGTTAACAGGACAATGTGACACGTATCGAGCTATGCAATAGGTGCAAATCTGATCAGCAAAACCAGCACTGGTATGACGGGCCAGCCATCTCATATAAGCGATGCAACACAGTTGCTCTGGCAATCATGCAGTGCAACATTACGAAACACAAACGTCAAACGAACGGCGTGGACTTAAGGAGTACAGAAATGGCTTCGATCACTTTTGAATACAACACCAGCATCTTCGGCTCGCTGGTTCGTGGCGTCACCGGTCTGTTCGCATCGGTTTCTGACATGGTTGGCGGCTACTTCGCCCGCCGCGCCGCCGAGCAGCGCCTTGCTTCGCTCGACGACCGCCTGCTGAACGACATCGGCATCGAACGTGCCGACATCCACGACATGGTTTGGGGCAAGTAAGCTCCCACGACGACCTACAGACCTGCGCGGCCGCCCTCCCTGGCCAAGCAGAGATCGAAACGCCCGGCTCTCCTCCCTTGCCGGGCGTTTCTTTTTTGTACGTTAACTATCGTCCCATCCACCATCATTAAGTTCTTTACAAAAATGAACAGAGTTCATATACTTTCTTTGTTGAGTTTTGGTGCCAGAGGACGGTTGGATGAGGTGGAGAACGTTCCGAGTGGTCGTTTTGCAAGTGGCCTCGACAGCGGCCTGCACATACTTTTTCTACATTGCGTCAATGTTCCTTTTCATCGGATTTTGTTTTGGAGGGGGGTGCCAAACAATTTGGAATCCATCTCCTATGCTCGTTGCATTGCCATTTGCAATGCTAACAATAGTATTCGCGGCCGCCCTTTACGCGAGATTGCGAACTGGCACGAAGCAACGTCGGGGTCACCTCTGCATCAGCATTCTTGGGGCCACTCTGGCAGTTTTCGGTTGGGTATTGATGCGACTGGACCCATGGGATTGGCACGCCTATTCGATATACGCAGCGATCTCCGCCGGCATTACTGTTCCACAGGTGTCAATTCTGTTCTTGGATTCTAAGGCTAGCAGCTAGCGGATTGGTTGAAACAGAAGGGCCCGTTCTAACGGAACATTCCGACGAAGGCCGGAATCCAGGAACAAACCAACAAATTCGAGCGCATGCGGCACTAGGCCCCGGCCGTCGCTGGGGTGACACGATGGGTCGGAAGCATTTCATTCGTAGCACTAGAACATGCATTTTGCACTTCTGAACAAGGCGCCAACCACTGGCCATTCTTGAGACCTTCCAAGGAGAGGGCATCATTTCACAATCCTCGCCGCAACCAAAGCGTGCTCCAGGCGCCCTGCCTGATCCGGCGGTGCAGCACGGCGCCACTGTTGCGGTAGGCGGCGAGCACCTGGCGTTCCTGATGGATGTACAGCCCCGATAACACGACCTCGCCGCCTGACCTTACGATTGCACACAGGGCCGGTGCCAGGCCGATCAGCGGCCGTGCCAGGATGTTGGCGAACACCAGATCATAAGGACCGAATGCCCGAATGGCCGGATGCGAGACGCCCTTCGCCGCCACGACCCACACGCTGGACCCTGCCCCGTTCGCCCTGGCGTTCTGCCGCGCGGTTGCCACTGCCAGGGGATCGATGTCACTCATAACAACACGACCGGCACCGGCCCGCGCCGCCGCGATTCCCAGCACCCCGGTGCCGCAACCAACATCAAGCACACGCACCGGCGTACACACCTTCAGGATCGTATCGAAAGCCAGCAGGCAACCGCGCGTCGTGCCGTGATGTCCGGTGCCGAATGCCACCCCGGCATCGATCTCCAGTGCAATGCCATACGCCGGCCGCACTGCCCGGTCATGCCGGCCATGCACGAAGAACCGCCCGGCCACCACCGGCTCCAGACCTTTCAGGGACTCCGCCACCCAGTCGACATCCCCCGCCGGCGCAACCGCCAGCCCGGCCTTGTCATGCCCGGTCACCGCCGCCAGCCGGTCCAGGTCCGGCATGCCGTCATAATAGGCCTGCACCCTCCACAGCCCGTGCACCTCGTCGGTCTCGCTCATCGACACCGCCGACGCTTCCGGCTCGAACGCCGCCTCAAGCGCATCCATCAGCGCCGCAGCGGCGGCTTCCGCCATCTCCGGCCCGGTCAAGACATAGACCTGATCGCCCACCCCAGTTCCCTTCGCAAATTGTCCGTTTGTTGTTATACACCTGTACAACAACAGCATCTCCGGCTATTCTCCGCACACCCAATAGCAGGCTGAAACCATGACCGCCCGTTTTTCCCGCCACAGCGAACAACACCGCAGGGACGCCTTCATCCGCGCTACCATGACGTGCCTGGCCGAACACGGCTATCACGGCACCAGTGTGCGCAAGATCGCTGCCGCAGCCGGCGTCACTCCGGGCCTGCTGACCCACTACTATTCCGGCAAGGAACAGCTGATCGCCGATGCCTACCGCCACGGCGCCGAGGTGACCCGCGAACATGCCGAACGTGCCGCAGATGCCGCCGGCCCGTCGCCCGTCGCCCGTTTCCAGGCATTCGTCGCCGCCAGCTTTGCCGGTCCGGACATCGGCGCCGACGTATTCCGCATCTGGCTCAATTTCTGGGCCGTCACCATCACCGAGCCGCTGGTTCGCCAGGCCCATGCCGAAACCTACAGCGACTACCGTACCATCCTCGCCGGCCTCATCGCAGACATCCTGGCCGCCAGCGGCAAGACGCATTGTCCCGACGACATCGAGGCCCTCGCCATCGGAACGAATGCCATCATCGACGGTCTGTGGCTTGAGCGTGGCCTCGACCCGGAAACCTTCGACACTGCGGAAGCCGCCGCAATCGTCTGCCGCTTCACAGGCGCTGCTCTCGGTGTCGACCTGACCACTTCAACTCACCCGTAAAGAAGGCACAAACTCATGAGATATGCGGAATTCGTCAACCGTATCAGCGGCAAGGGCGCCTCGGCCTGGGATCTGCACAACCGCGCCTATGCCGATGCAAGGACCGATCCGGACGTTATCGTACTGTCGATCGGCGATCCGGAGTTCGACACGCCCGCCCCCATCGTCGACGCCGCGGTCGCCAGTCTGCGCGCCGGCGACACCCACTACGCCGCCGTGTCCGGCCGCGACCGCCTGAAAGACGCCATCGCCCGCGACCACGAGCGCCTCAGCGGCCAAAAGGTGGGACGCGACAATGTCATCGTACTCGCCGGCGCCCAGAACGCCCTGTTGTGCACCTCCATGTGCATCGCCGGCCCCGGCGACGAGGCAATCACCTTCGACCCGATGTACGCCACCTACGAGGCCACGATCCAGGCCTCCGGCGCCAAATTGGTCACCGTCAATCTCGACCAGGCGAACGGCTTCCGCCTCGATGCCGCCGCCCTGCGGGGCGCTATCACCGCGCGCACCCGCGCCATCTTCGTCACCAACCCGCACAACCCGACCGGCGTCGTCTTCACCCGTGACGAACTGCAGGTCATCGCCGACCTCGCCGTCAAACACGACCTGTGGATCGTCGCCGACGAGGTTTATGCCGACCTGATATTCGACGGCCATCACACGGCGATGGCCAGTCTCGATGGCATTGCCGAGCGCACCGTGACCGTCTCTAGCCTGTCCAAATCGCGCAACATGCCCGGCTGGCGCGTCGGCTGGACCGTCGGCCCCGCAGAACTGATCGCCCACCAGGCGAACCTTGCCCTGTGTATGCTGTATGGCCTGCCCGGCTTCATCCAGGAAGCCGCCGTCACCGCCATCAGTGACTGTGCCGACGAGCCGGCCCGCCTGACCGCCGTGTATCGCGAACGGCGCGACTACACCGTCAGCCACCTCAACCGGATCCCCGGCCTCACCTGCGCCACCCCCGAGGCCGGCATGTTCGTCATGGCCGACGTGCGCGGCACCGGTCTGTCGAGCAACGACTTCTGCTGGGGCCTGTACAACGAGACAAATGTCGCCGTGCTTGACGCCGACGGCCTCGGCCACAACGCCAACGGCTTCTTCCGCCTCGCCTACACCACATCTGAGGAAAAGCTCGCCGAGGCCTGCCGGCGGATATCCAGCTACGTTAACGGCTTGTAATACCAGCGGCCCTCAGAAAACGCCCATTTGATGGAGCCAAATTCGTTCATATGGCAGGCGCGGCGCGCAGCGCGATGCGGTGCATCGGGCAAGCGCCGCAACGCACCAGATGGGCGAATTTGGCCCACCGAAGGCCGCATTTTCGCTCTTGCTGGACGTCGTTATGCTCGGCTTGTGGTCAACCGGACCGCGGCACCGAGCATGCCCAGCCAGCAAAAGCGAAAATGCGGTCAAATGGGTGTTTTCTGAGGGCCGCTGGTATAACGCAACGCGGACTCAGTCTCTCAGCTTTTGCGCCAAACCATCCACATAGGCCATCAGGTGTTCGAGATCGTCGAGCCCGATGACGATCGGCGCCACCGCCGACGGGGTCAGTTGAACCTGCCGGTACTCGCGAATGCGCACGAAGTTGCCATGCGGCGGCAATGAGAAGAACGCCTCGAACTTGTGCCGCCAGTCCTTGGCCGGCGACTGCACCATCGCCTTGAATGACGGTGTCGAACCGATCCCCATGGTGTTGTAGTCCGGGATCACATGACACCGCGCACAATGCAGCCGGGCAAGATCGCGCCCGGCCTCGGCGCTGCCGGCGGCAGCCGCTGTCTGCAGCCCGCCGCCCGCCATCATCATGACAATCCCGCAAACGACCCCACGCACCTTCATTCCGGCAGCTTACACCAAAGCGAGGACGTAGTGACCGGCTCGACCGAAAGTATCCGTTCGATCGCAGAGTTTGGCCCATACGCTGGCGAAAAACCGTTGTCAATTCAGCGCGGTACACCAGTCAGAAAAGCAAACGCCAATACCGCCGGTACTACCGGCGCCGGAAAAGCTTGGCCAGTCCGAACAGCCCGGCAAACGCCAGATACCAGAACTTCTTCAACATGAATGCCAGCTTGGCGAACAGCGCAGCGATACCCGCTCCGCCGACAAACTTTTTCGCCGCATTGGGATTGACGGCAGCACCCGCCAACATCAGACCGGCAATTCCATATCCGGCGGAGGAATCAATCAGCCAGTTGTAGTCGGCATAGCGGCTGCCCTTCTCAAATTCGATCATCGTGATCACCTCCGGAATCGACTGCTTTGCGATTTCAAGCTGATCCATGCCGGCAATGTACTCCATCGAAAGCACACCCTCGCGCGCCAGAACGCGCAGGTCATAGTTGAGAATCGGCTCTTCAACTCCCTCGAACTTGACCTCCTTCGCCCAATGAGCCGCCTTGGTCTCGGAATCATAAAACGGCTGCGCGGCCCATCCGACGACCCAATTGCGCCGATAGCCGTTCTGCGCCAACCATTCGTTCGATTCCTCTGCACCGTCCCGCAGCAGTTTCAGCACTTCATCGAAATCCGCGCTGGATGCGTCCTCTTCACTCACATGACCGGTGTCGAGGTAGGAAACCGCGATGCCCCAGACTTTCGACTTGTCGCTCACCAATGGCAGCACATCGGTCGCGAACAGCATGCCGACGACATCGTCATCAGGCGGGTTTCCCCAACCGTCGAACAGAACCGTTGCCGCGTCTTGGCGCGACAGGAAGTAATATCCCTCCGGAACATCGAGCACAGCGCCGGCGACCCCAAGTTCGATCCGGCCCTGCTTGTAGTCGAGCTGTTCATGCGCATACTTCTGGTCTTCATTCAGTGAAAATCTGTCACCGAACATTTCACTGTAAGTTTTTGCATTCACCGAAATAGCGGAAAGTGCCATTACTCCAGTAATGCAACCAGCCAAAACAACGCTTCTCATTTGCTCACCCCAACACCACTAAACCAATATCGTTCGTTCAAAACATGAAGGTAAAAATAAGTATCATAGAAGAATACGCGAAGTATTAATAATGCAGATAAAATACGAACAACCGGCCGGCATCAGGCCATCCCGGTCAGGCGCATGCGGTTGTCAGAGTCCGTTTTGAAACTGCTGTCCCATCCCGCCCCCCGCCCGAACCACCCGATCAGGATACCCTCGTGGGTGGTTCGGGCGGGGGAGCGGGATGGGACAGCCCTCAAAGTCCCCGACCCGGGGACTTTTCAAACGGACACTCAGGCGAAGGCGACGATCTCTTCATCACCGCGCTGCCAGGCCGGGCGTTTGTGCATGATCCGTTGAAAGCGTTCGGTGGACACATGGCCGTCCAGCCAGCGCTGCAGGCGCGCCAGCGGCAGCGCATCGAACCGTGCCCGGTCGGAATTGGCCAATTGCCGCACGAACGGAAAGATCGCCATATCGGCCAGCGACGACCGGCTGCCGAACAGCGCCCCGCCGGCCAGCCGGCCCTCCAGCTGTTCCAGGAACGTCACCGCGCCGCGCCATTCCGCTTCGCGGTCCACGCCATCATAACGCACGTGATACTTGAACCGGTCGAGATGATCCTTGAACGGCCCATCCGCCTCGCCGATCAGCAACAGCATGTCCGCAAGATCGCCGGTATCGGGTGTCAGCCAGCCGTTCGGATCATTGCGCTTCAGCACCCACAGCATGATGTCCAGGCTTTGCTCGATGACCGTTCCATCGGGCAGCACCAGCACCGGAACCGTGCCCTTGGGCGAGGCGGCGAGCATTTCCGCCGGTTTCGCCTTCAGGTCGACCTCGCGCAGCACGCAAGGGGCCCCGGCACAATCGAGCGCCAGCCGGGCCCGCATGGCATAGGGACAGCGCCGGAAACTGTACAGCAACGGCAGGCGCATCACGCCGCCGTTTCCGGCTGCCGTGTTGCCGGAGCGGCGCCGATATGCTGTTCGCCGCGCGCCTCGGCGCGCTCGACCTGCTCCTGGCGGGCCCGGTACCGTGCCTTCTGTTCGGCACTGGTGGCATCGAAACAGCGCGGGCAGCTTACCCCCGGCTCGTACTTCGCGGACGCCTTGTCATCATCACAGAGCGGCCAGCGGCAGGCATGGCACATGTCGAGCGATCCCGGCGCCAGCCCGTGTGTCACCGAGACCCGCTGGTCGAACACGAAACACTCGCCGTGCCAGGTGCTCTCCGCTTCCGGCACCGTTTCAAGATATTTCAGAATGCCGCCCTTGAGGTGAAACACCTCCTCGATGCCCTCGGCTTTCACGAACGCCGTCGCCTTTTCGCAGCGGATGCCGCCGGTGCAGAACATCGCCACCTTCGGCTTGCCGAATTCGCCCCGGTGTCGCCTGAACCATTCGGGAAAGTCGCGGAAACTCACGGTCTGAGGATCGACCGCGCCTTCGAACGTGCCGATGGCCACTTCGTAGTCGTTGCGCGTGTCGATCAGCACCACGTCGTCACGCCCGATCAGGTCGTTCCAGTCGCCCGGCTCGACATATTCACCCACCATCTCGTTGGGATCGACACCCGGCACGCCCATGGTGACGATCTCCGTTTTGAGCCGAACCTTCATGCGGTAGAACGGGTTGGTTCCGGCAAACGACTCCTTGTGTTCAAGATCGGCCAGGCCCTCCAGCCCGCGCAGATAGGCGAGTACCCGGTCGATCCCGGCGCGCGAGCCGGCGATGGTGCCGTTGATGCCTTCGTGGGCCAGCAACAGGGTGCCCAGCACCCCGGCCGCGCAGCACACCTCCAGCATCGGCGCGCGCAGAGCTTGCGGGTCATCGAACCTGGTAAACTTGTACAGCGCCGCAACGACGACCGGCAGATCGGTATCAGTCAAAGGGTGTCCCATCCTTGCGCGTGAACCTAGCTGAGCTATATCGCCCAGGCTGGCAGAACAGGTCAACATCGGGATAGTTGCCGGTGTCGAGATCGTTGCGGCTGCCGACCTCCAGGATCACCACCGGCGCATCCGAGCGGTTCTCGATACTGTGCCCGTCCTCGACACCGGCGGGAAACCCGGCGCACATCCCGGCGCTCAGGGTCTGCGCCCCTGCATCCGTCACCAGCGTCGCCTCGCCGCTCAGCACATAGACGAACTCATCCTCATGGCTGTGCCAGTGCCTGAGGGACGACGCGGCCCCCGGTATCAACTCGGTCACGTTGACGCCGAACTGAGTGAGCCCGAGCGCCGATGTCAGCGCTCTCTTGACGCGTCCTTGCGTGGACGCGGCAAACTCGGCCGGATAGCGCGAACCGGCAACAGCTTCAATTGAATTGGGGTTGAGAGCAGGACGTTTGGTCATGAGTGATCTCCTTTGCCGCAAAGGAGACCACACCAACCGGACTGCAATCAATTCAATAAGTTTGCAGCAACGCATCAGCCGCGCTGACGGCTTCCGGCTAGTTCTTGGATTGCTCCTGCGGGGTCACCGCCCCAGGTCGCGGCACGATTTCGCCGGTGTCGGCCGCTTCGCCCCTGTCCTGGCCGCTGCGCAGCGCTTCGATTGCGTCCACTTCGAGCTTGCGCGGCGAGGTCGGCAACAAGCTTCCCGCCTCGCCCTGCTCCCCAGAGGCTTCGGTCTCATCCGCCTTGTCGGTCCGGCCGATCTCAAGCTGCCGCGACGCCGGTCTGATCCGCATCTCGGGAAGAATCTTCGCTACCATTTCCACTTCGCCCATGGCAAAGCCCTCCGTAATCTTGCGAGGACTTGACAAAGGCGATGCAGGAAATGCCATCCGGCCGAAGCATTCATGACCGGTTTCAAGGTGACGCCGCAATCAAGCCTCGTGAGGCCGCACCTGCCCGACTTTCGAAGTGGTGCGGTTGGGGCGCAAACCCCAAAAAGACGTTGCGATCTGTCATGGATCTTACGAACAGCAGCCATGCTGTACGAACCGCCATTATAGCGGGCATTGTTTACCCGATACTAAACTAAAACTTGTAGATTTTAACGATCCATTGACTGTGTTCACCGCCTGCGGCGCACATACAGCTCCAGCCGGTGACGCACGATGTCATAGCCCAGCTCCGCCGCAATCTCAGCCTGCAGGCGCTCGATCTTCTCCGACTGGAACTCGATGACCTCTCCACTGTCGACATCGATCAGGTGATCGTGGTGCGGTTGGTCGGCGGTTTCGAACCGCGCCGGTTCGCCTTCGAATGCGTGCCGGTGGATCACCCCCTCCTCCTCCAGCGTCGTCAGCGTGCGGTACACCGTCGACAGCGACACGTTCGGTTCGATCGCCTGGGCCCGCCGGTGCAGTTCGTTGGCATCGGGATGATCCGCCGCCGCCGCCAGCACCTTCAGCAGTGCCGCGCGCTGCCGGGTGATCCGCACCCCTGCCCGGCGCAGCGCGACCTCAAGTTGCCGCGCGTCGAGTTGCTGGTGATGAGTCATCGCGACAATCAAGCCCAGTTGCAACGCATTTGCAAGACCTAGTTGCAAGTCATTCTTATTTGCATTGACTTCCTGCAACTCGTTCGCATATAGGAGAAAACCGAAGTTTCTAAACACGTTGCGTGGCCAGAATGAATCAATTGATTGCCTGCATCGCCATTGTCTTGAGCCTGTTCGCAGCCCTGCCGGCAACCGCGGCAGAGAAATTCAAGGCCGTCACCACCTTCACCGTCATCGCCGACATGGCCCGCAACGTCGCGGGCGATACGGCGACCGTGGTCTCGATCACCAAGCCGGGCGCGGAAATCCACGGCTACCAGCCCACTCCGCGCGACATTCTGAAAGCCCAGGATGCCGACCTTGTTCTGTGGAACGGCCTCAACCTCGAACTGTGGTTCGAACAGTTCTTCGCCAATCTGCGCGATGTCCCCGCCGCCACCATCACAGACGGCATAGAGCCCATCGGCATCGGCGAGGGCTCCTACAAGGGCAAACCCAACCCGCACGCCTGGATGGGCCTCGACAACGCCCTGATCTACATCGACAACATCCGCGATGCCTTCGCCAAACACGACCCGGACAACGCGGCCAGCTACGCCAGCAACGCGGAAAGCTACAAAGAGCAAATCCGCAGTGCCATTGGACCCTTGCGCGACCTCATTGCCAAAGTTCCCGAAGACAAGCGCTGGCTCGTGACGTGCGAGGGCGCCTTCAGCTACCTGGCCCGCGATTTCGGCCTGAAGGAACTCTACCTGTGGCCGATGAACGCCGACCAGACCGGCACCCCCAAGCAGGTCCGCAAGGTCATCGACGGCGTGCGCGAACACAACATCCCGGTTGTGTTCTGCGAGAGCACCGTCAACACCGCACCGGCAAGGCAGGTCGCCCGTGAGACGGGCGCGAAGTACGGCGGCGTGCTTTATGTCGATTCGCTCACCGAACCAGACGGCCCCGTGCCCACCTACCTCGACCTCTTGCGGGTGACCTCTCAAACCGTTGCCGACGGACTGGCCGCTTCAAATGACTGACCAATCGCCGGGCCTCGATGTCCAGGACATCACCGTTACCTACCGAAACGGCCTTACTGCCCTGCGTGACACCACCTTCAGCATTCCCGCCGGCACCATCACCGCGCTTGTCGGTGTGAACGGCGCCGGAAAATCCACCTTGTTCAAGGCCATCATGGGCTTTGTCCCTGCCGCCAGGGGCGACATCAGCATCCTCGGCAAGACGGTGGCTGAAGCCCTCAAGGCCAACATTGTTGCCTACGTGCCGCAGGCCGAAGAGGTCGACTGGAGCTTCCCCGTCCTCGTCGAGGACGTGGTGATGATGGGCCGCTACGGCCACATGAACTTCCTGCGCATCGCCTCTGCCCGCGACCGCCGGATCGCCGCCGAGGCCCTCGAACGTGTCGGCATGACCGCCTATGCCAAGCGCCAGATCGGCGAACTCTCCGGGGGCCAGAAGAAACGGGTCTTCCTCGCCCGTGCCCTGGCCCAGCAAGGCCGCGTCATTCTGCTCGATGAACCGTTCACCGGCGTCGATGTCGGTACCGAGGAAGCCATCATCAAGCTGCTGCGCGACCTGCGCGACGAAGGTTGCGTCATCCTGGTTTCGACCCACAATCTCGGCTCCGTTCCGGAATTCTGCGACCGCACCGTCATCGTCAAGGGCACCGTGCTCGACTACGGCCTGACCCGGGAAATCTTCACGCCGGCCAATCTCGAAAAGGCCTTCGGCGGTGTCCTGCGCCGCTTCGTGCTCGGCGGCGAGGAACTGCACGCCGACGACGACAGCCGCGCGGTGCGCATCTTCACCGACGATGAGCGCCCGCTGGTGGTTTACGACGATGAGACCCGCAAGGCCGGCGAGATCGGCGAAGACGAGACGGCCCGCGAGGACGCGCCATGATGAGCGTCCTCGCCGAACCCTTCGCCTATGCCTATATGACCAACGCCATGTGGGTCTCCGCCCTGGTCGGCGGCGTTTGCGCCTTCCTGTCGGCCTATCTCATGCTGAAGGGCTGGTCGCTGATCGGCGATGCGCTCAGCCACTCCATCGTGCCAGGCGTCGCCGGCGCCTACATGCTCGGCCTGCCGTTCTCGCTCGGCGCTTTTATCGCCGGCGGCCTGGCGGCGGCCTCTATGCTGTTTCTGCAGGAGCGTTCCGGCCTCAAGGAAGACACCATCATCGGTCTGATCTTCACCTCGTTCTTCGGCCTCGGCCTGTTCATGGTTTCCATCTCGCCGGCCTCCATCGACGTTCAGACCATCACCCTGGGAAACATCCTGGCCATCTCCCCGGGCGACACTCTCCAACTGGCAATCATCGGCCTGGTGTCGCTCACCGTGCTATCGCTCATCTGGAAGGACCTGATGATCACCTTCTTCGATGAAAGCCACGCCCGCTCCATCGGCATCAACACGACGATGATGAAGGTCATCTTCTTCACCCTCTTGTCAGCCAGTTGCGTTGCCGCGCTGCAGACCGTGGGCGCCCTGCTGGTCATCGCCATGGTCGTCACACCCGGCGCCACCGCCTACCTGCTCACCGACCGCTTCCCGCGCCTCATCGCGCTCTCCGTCGCCATCGGCGTCGGCACAAGCTTCCTCGGCGCCTACATCTCCTACTTCCTCGACGGAGCCACCGGCGGCGTCATCATCTGCCTACAGACCCTGATCTTCCTAACCGCCTTCTTCCTCGCCCCCAAGCACGGCCTTTTGGCCGCCCGCCGCCGCGCCGCCGAGGGCCTGCTTCCGCAACCGGAGCTGCGGCCATGATCGAGGAACTGCTGCTGCCCTTCCAGTTCGGCTTCATGCAAAAGGCCTTCCTTATCTCGGCCATCGTTGCCGTGCCTGCCGCCCTGCTCTCCTGCTACCTAGTGCTCAAGGGCTGGGCGCTGATGGGCGATGCCATCAGCCACGCCGTGCTGCCCGGCATCGTGCTCGCCTATGTCGCCGGCCTGCCGCTCATCCTCGGTGCCTTCGCCGCCGGCATGGTCTGCGCCCTGGCAACCGGCTACCTCAGCGCCAACAGCCGCATCAAACAGGACACGGTCATGGGCATCGTGTTTTCCGGCATGTTCGGTCTCGGCATCGTGCTCTACACCAAGATCGAGACCGACGTGCACCTCGACCACATCCTGTTCGGCAACATGCTCGGCATTGGCGCAAACGACCTGTGGGCCGCCGGCCTGATCTCGCTTGCCGTCTCCGCCATCCTGATCGCCAAATGGCGCGACTTCCTCTTGCACGCCTTCGATGCCGCCCAGGCCCGCGCCAGCGGCCTGCCGGTGAAACTGCTGCACTACGGCTTGCTCACCATCCTGTCGCTGACCATCGTCGCAACGCTCAAGGCCGTCGGCCTCATCCTCGCCATCGGTCTGCTGATCGCCCCCGGCGCCATCGCCTTCCTCATCACAAGGCAATTCGGCACCATGCTCATCGCCGCCGTCGCCATCACCCAGGCTGCCATGTTCACCGGCATCTACCTTAGCTTCTTCCTCGACAGCGCCCCCGCCCCGACCATCATTCTGGTCCTGACGGCGGTGTTCGTGACAGTGTTCCTGGTCCGCTTGCGGCGGACCGGCACGAGCAACGCACCGGCCACATCGCTCTCAGACTGAGTGTCGCTTGGTCACAAGTGCCATTTCTTCTGCGACCAAAGCCTCCACACTAACTTCGGCGGGAAATCCCTCTTCCCCCGTCAGGTAGGAGATGAACGCCAGCTTAAAGTCATCGAGCCGGTCGTAGAGCTCGTCGGGGTCTATCCCGGTGATGTGTTCCTCATGCCCCTGCACGACCACACAGGTCACGGCGACGACCAGATATTCGAACGTGTCATGACACAGCCGGGCCAGGACACGCGGCAGCGGGTCCCGGTACGAGCGCCCTTCCGCAAGCCCGCGGACCGCTGCGCACAACCGTTCGAACCGCCGCGCCCGCCACATTTGTTTTTCGTGATAGAGCGCAATGAAGGATGATTCCGCATAGTCGGGACCGCCGGACGAATTCTGCAGCAGCAGCGCAACAAACACCGTCAGCCGGGTCCGGCGGTCTCCGGCGGCGCCTTCGGCAAAGGCATTGAGGATATCGGCCACACTCAGACCATGGGCATCGCGCGCCTCCGGGTCGGCCCCGGCAGCCTGCAAGTCGGCCAGGATGTCGTCGTCGCCGTTGTAAGCCGCAAAATGCGCCGGTGTGCGGCCCATTCCGTCGGCAAGGTCGAGCTGCGAACCCTCGGCAATCAGTGCCCGCGCTGCATCCCTGTGGCCGTACTGGACGGCAAGGTACAGCGCGTTGAGGCCGTCGGCATTGAGCGCATCCGTCTCTGCCCCGGCCGCCAGCAGCGCCGGAATGACCCGGGCATTGCCGTCCTCGGCGGCACAGTGCAGCGGCGTTTCCTCAACACCGCGCCCATCCAGCGCCATGACCTGCGCTCCGGCGGCAAGCAGCGCCTCGACCGTCGCCGGCGAACCCGTCGCTGCAGCATGATGCAGCGGCAGCAGATCGAACCGGTCACGCACCATCACGTCCGAGCCGGCCGCAATCAGTGCCAATGCGGCGTCCTCCCCGTCGCGCCAGCGGCCTGCCCACAGCGCATTGGCCAGCGCCGTATCGCCATCTCCGGCGGCAACACCGGCATCGGCGCCCCAGGCGATCAGCTGCCGGACGGCCCGCCCGTAACAGCCCCGCGCGGCGGCATGCAGGGCGGTCTCACCGTCCTCGTCTGCCGAGTTTACGGCTGCGGCACGCTCATCCTCCGGCACCGCCTCCAGCGCCTGCAGCGCGTCTGCAACGGCCGCATCATCTTCATCGTTGGCCGCATCGGCCAGGCGCGCGAACAATTCTTCCGCCGATGGCTGCTTTGCCATGCACAAGACCTCCCTGACTTGCCGCGAACCGGCAGCCGGTACCGCTGGCGTCACTCGATGTTTTCGCTCACTTTGAACCGTCTGAAGGCAATTGCCAACATCGGCACCATGGCCAGGCCGGCCGCCATGACCACCAGCCACGCCACGCTGACCAGGGTCACCTGACCGCCTCCGCTGGCAATCTGCGCGGCAATACCCATCGCCCTGGCCATGGCGATCACCAGGAAAATGACGAACGTCTTGGCAACAAAATCGACCAGCGTGCGCCCGAGAAAGTCGAAGTCCACCCGCCCCACCGGCACCAGCTTGGTTGGAAAGACAAGAAACACCAGGTTCTCCAGGCCGTACAGAACCAGGTTGAACGGCACGACAAACAGGATCGCCGTCAGCAGGATCACCACCGACGTCAGTTCGACAAATGGCACAATGCTGACGATCATCACCGTCTGGATCAGGCTGGCCAGCGCCACCGGAACCACCAGTTGCCCGGCGCACACCCGCCAGGGGGCCACCGGCAATGTCTTGTAGAATGCCACCAGACCAAGCTCGCCGCGGAAATCGCACACCAGCGAGCGCGGCATGACGAAGGCGATCAGAAAGTACAGTCCGCCCAGCACCCCGCTCGAAGTCGACGAGATACCGGCCGCCGTTACGACCGGCCCGGTGAGCACACCGATGGCCAAAAACACCAGCACCACCCGGCCTGAATTTCTGTATGCATTGATCGCCTGCCGCCAGGCAACCGGACCGATGCCGCCCAGCCGCGGTGCCCGGCGCCGCGACTGCCACGTCGTCCTGTCGCTGGCCCAGAACGAGCCGCCGCGCTTGATCCGCACCCAGCGGTTGCTCAACCGGCTGTACTCCGCCAGCGACCGGTCGGCCACCAGCCGGTCGAGCCCGATCACGGTCATCAGCAGTGTCGCATTGATCGCCAGCGCCACCGCTGCCCAGCCGATCAGACCGGGCCACACGGTTTCAGACAGCAGCACATTTGCGAACACCGCAAAGGGCGCCAGCAGCACGCTGCCCGGTGTCGAATAGCGAAAGTCCGACAGTGCCGAGACAACATTCACCCTGGTCACCGCAAGCACGTAGAACACCACCACCACGGCGACCCCGGCCGCCGCCAGCACTGCCGGCTTGCGCAGCCGGCCCAGCGCATCGCCGCCAAAGGCCTGCACCGCCATCTTGATCGCCGCGGTGCTCAGCTGCACGAACAGCAACGTCAGCAATGTCCCGACGAACGCCGCCGGCGCCGTGCTCGCCCGGGGTGGAACCAGCAGCGTGATGATCGCCGCGCTTGCCACCGCGCCGATCGCATATGTCGCGAACTTGTAGACCACCAGGTCGCGCCGCCTGAACGGCCCGGCGAACAGATGGTTGATCTCGTTTTGCGAAAAATACAGCGCCGGCCCGGTCGCCACGAACACCGTGAACAGGCAGGCCGCGAACAGCCCGAGCGGCAAAAACACATGAAGCTGGGCCCGCAGAACATCCGGCGCCAGCGCCCCGCCATCGCCAAATAACCCCGCGGCATCGCCGCCGCGCGCCCGCACCAGCAGCCACACCACCCCGGCCACGATGGCCAGGAAGGCCACGCCCTTGGCGCTTGCCAACTGGCCCAGGCGATGCCGCGAGCCGCCGCGTAACCGCAGCATTATGAGCTGCAACAGGGCGCCGTCCATATCCGCTAGCCCTCGTCCGCCGCGCCGCGCGTGATGGCGAAGAATGCCGCCTCCAGCGCCGTGTCGCCATCCGCCTGCTCAGCCACCTGGGCAACCTCGTCCATGGTGCCGAAATGCACTCGCTCACCATGGTCGAGCACCAGCACATGGCTGCACAGGTTCTCCACCAAGCTCAACAGGTGCGAGGAGATGACGATCGCCGCGCCGCCCGCCGCCCGAGCCCGCATCGAGTCCTGGATTGAACGGATGCCGCGCGGATCGAGCCCGGTCAGCGGCTCGTCGAACAGGATCACCTTGGGTTCGTGCAGATACGCCGAGGCAATCGCCACCTTCTGGCGCATGCCGCGCGACAGGTCGTGCGCCAGCGTATCGCGCTTGGCCTTCAGATCGAAGTCGGCGAGCAGCGCTTCCGCCTTTGCCTCGAAATCATCCACCCGATAAGCCGCCGCCGAAAACGCCAGGTGCTCCCACACCGTCAGCGTGTCGAACAGGCGCGGGTCGTCCGGGATGTAGCCGAGCTGCTGCTTGGCAGCGATCGAATCGTCGACGATGTCGTGACCGGCCACCGATAGCTGCCCCGCGCTGGGCGCGATGATGCCGGACAGCGTCCGCAACGTCGTCGTCTTGCCGGCCCCGTTCGAGCCGACCAGCCCGAGGATATCGCCGGCGGCTGCCGCGAAACTCAAACCCTTGACCGCCTGGAAGCCGCCATAGGACTTGCTGAAATTCTCAACCCTGATCATCGCACCTCGCGTCGCCTTGCCTGCAGTCAGCCCCAACGGCATGCGGATGCTACACGTCCTGCGTTAACGCTTGACTGACAAGGAGCTATCGCGTCACCCCGGCGAAGGCCGGGGTCCGGTGCGGCACCCGCCGAACTCTATGGATGTGTCGTCCGGATTCCGGCTTTCGCCGGAATGACAATTGGCCAGCTACCGTGGGCTCTATGAGTCTGATTCAGCCTCACCGGTCTTGTCGGCCGTGCGCAGCTCGAAGTCCGACGCGTCGTGCCGTTCGCGCAACTGGAACTCCGGCTCGCCCCAGGAGCGGTTGACCATCCGGCCGCGCTTGACCGCCGGGCGGGCGTCGATGGCCTTCGCCCAGCGCATGACGTTCTCATAGGATGTCACATCCAGGAACTCCGCCGCCGAACCGTAAATCCGGTCGAGCGCCAGCGCGCCATACCACGGCCAGATCGCCATGTCGGCAATCGTCAGGTCATCGCCGACCATGAAATCACGGCCTGCCAGGTGCCGGTCGAGCACATCCATCTGCCGCTTGGCCTCCATGGCGAACCGGTTGATCGGATACTCGTATTTCTCCGGCGCATAGGCATAAAAATGCCCGAACCCGCCGCCGAGATACGGCGCCGACCCCATCTGCCAGAACAGCCAGTTCAGACACTCCGTCCGCCCCGCTGCATCCTGTGGAATGAATGCCCCGAACTTGTCGGCCAGATAAAGCAGGATCGACCCGGACTCGAACACCCGCACCGGCTCGGCCCCGGACCGGTCGACCATCGCTGGAATCTTCGAGTTCGGATTGACCTCGACAAACCCCGACCCGAACTGATCGCCCTCATTGATGTCGATCAGCCAGGCATCATACTCCGCCCCGCCGTGCCCCGCCGCCAGCAGCTCCTCCAGCATCACCGTAACCTTCACCCCATTCGGCGTCGCCAGCGAATAAAGCTGCAACGGATGCTTGCCGACCGGCAAAACCTTGTCATGCGTCGCCCCGGCAACCGGCCGGTTGATACTGGCAAACTTCCCGCCGGACTCCTGGTCCCAGGTCCAGACTTTGGGTGGTTCGTAGGTCAGTTTGTCGTTCATTTTCAGCTCCTTGGGGAAATTCGAAGATTCGTTTCATGAAGATCGCACGATTGCAAACAAGCTGTCCAAGCCTCAGGAATGATCTCCTTCCCCCAGAAAGGGGGAAGGTCGGGATGGGGGTTGATGGCAGTGCAAAACACACCGAACTCGGCAAGACGCACGGCCATCAATCCCCACCCTAGCCCTCCCCTTTTCTAGGGGAGGGGACGGTTCTGTGCGCGAAATGCATTCACCCCCCAACCCGCTCAAACCATTGATCCTCGTCGATCACCTCAACCCCCAGTTCCCCGGCCTTCTTCAGCTTCGAGCCCGCACCCGGCCCGGCGACCACCAGATCCGTCTTCTTCGACACCGAGCCCGACACCTTCGCCCCCAGCCGTTCGGCCATCGCCTTGGCCTCATCGCGGCTCATGCGCTCCAGCGCGCCGGTGAAGACGATGGTCTTGCCGGAGACGGGCGAGGATGCCGCGACAGCCTCCAGCGGCTCAACCGTCAGATGCGCGAGCAATTCGTTGTAGACCGTCAAATTGTGTGGCTCTGAGAAGAACTCCACCAGCGCGTCGGCCACCGTCGAACCAATCCCATCGATATTGTTGAGATCGGCCAGCGCCTCGGACCCGTCCTCTCCCGCCGCGATCATCTCGTCGCACAGCTTTTCCGGCGTCTCATAGGCTCGCGCCAGCAACCGTGCCGTTGTCTCACCGATATGCCGGATGCCGAGCCCGAAGATGAACCGGTCGAGCGCAATTGTCCGCCGCGCATCGATCGCCGCGAACAGTTTGGCCGCCGAGGTCTCGCCCCAGCCCTCCCTGTCCTTCAGCCGCTTCAGCGAACGGGTATCGCGCGCTTCGAGCGTAAAAATGTCCTGCGGCGAGGCGATCAGCCCGTCATCGTAGAATTCCTGCACCACCTTGTCGCCCAGCCCCTCGATGTCGAAGGCATTGCGCGACACGAAATGCTTCAACCGCTCGACCCGCTGCGCTGGACAAATCAGCCCGCCCGTGCAGCGCCTGACCGCATCCACCTTGCCGGTCTTCTCGTTCACCTCGCGCACCGCATGGCTGCCGCATGCCGGGCACAGCTGCGGAAATTCATAAGCCACACTATCGGCGGCTCGCGCCTGCGCCACATGGCCCAGCACCTGCGGGATCACATCCCCGGCCCGCTGCACGATCACCGTATCGCCGATGCGGATATCCTTGCGCCCGATCTCGTCCTCGTTGTGCAGCGTCGCATTCGATACCACCACCCCGCCCACCGTCACCGGCTTCAGCCGCGCCACCGGCGTCAGCGCCCCGGTGCGCCCGACCTGAATCTCGATATCCTCCAGCACCGTCGTCGCCTTCTCGGCGGCGAACTTGTGCGCCACCGCCCAGCGCGGCGTGCGCGAGCGAAACCCCAGCCTCTCCTGATAATCGAGCCGGTTGACCTTGTAGACCACCCCATCGATGTCGTAGCCGAGATTGGCGCGTTCGCGTTCGATAGCGTCATACTGCGCCAGCAGTTCCTCGACGCTCTCACACACCCTGGTGTGCGGATTGACCGGAAACCCCCAGCCGCGCAATGCTTCCAGAACCTCCATCTGGGTCGCGCCGGGCAGCGCTGTCACCTCGCCCCAGGCATAGGCAAAAAACTGCAAGGGCCGCTCCGCCGTAATCGAAGCATCAAGCTGTCGCAGCGACCCCGCCGCGGCATTGCGCGGATTGGCGAACGTCCTGCCGCCAGCCTGACTCTGTTTCTCATTGATCGCCGCGAAGTCCTTGTGCGACAAATAGATTTCCCCGCGCACCTCGAACACCACCGGAAAATCCTCTGCCGTCACCCGGTCCGGCACATCACCCATGGTGCGCACGTTGGCGGTGACGTTCTCGCCCTCCGCCCCGTCGCCGCGCGTCGCGGCCTGCACCAGCGCGCCCGCCTCATAGCGCAGCGAAATCGACAACCCGTCGATCTTCGGCTCAGCCGTGAACGCCAGGGCGTCTTCGTCGCCCAGCGACAAGAACCGCCGGACGGTCTTGTCGAAATCGCGCACATCATCCGGGTCGAACGCATTGCCCAGCGACAGCATCGCCACCGCGTGCCGCACCTTGGAGAACTTCTCCGACGGCGCAGCACCGACCCGTTTCGACGGAGTATCCGGCCGCACAAGGTCTGGATACCGCTCCTCGATCGCCTCGTTGCGCAACCGCAGTGCGTCATACTCGGCGTCGGAAATGACCGGTGCATCCTCGCGGTGATAGGCTTCATCGTGCTTGGCGATTTCCGCCGCTAGAGCCGCCAGCTCTTCCAACGCCTGTTCAGGTGTCAGCTCATCCACGTCAATCTTGCGCAACGCACTCATCCCACTCACCCCGCCTTGGCCAGCAGCCGCTCAGCCTGGGCGCGCGCCTCATCCGTCACCTCTGCCGCCGACAGCATGCGGGCGATCTCCTCACGCCGGCTGGCGTCCGACAAGTCGGTCACCCGCGTCACCATGCGCCCTTCGCCGTCGGCTTTGCCGTCACCGACGGTTTCCATCTTGGAAATCAGCAGATGCTGATCCGCCCGCGCCGCCACCTGCGGTGAATGGGTCACCGCCACCACCTGAAGCCCGTCGGCCAGCCGCGCCAGCCGCTGGCCCATGGCATCGGCCACCGCCCCGCCGACCCCGGTGTCGATTTCATCGAAAATCAGCGTCGGCGCCGACCCCTTGGCCGCCAGCACCACCTTCAGCGCCAGCAGGAAGCGCGACAGCTCACCGCCAGACGCCACCTTGCCCAGCGGCCCCGGCGCCGTGCCCGGATTGGCCGCCACCAGAAATTCCACCCGATCGAGTCCGTGTGCCCCGCCTTTGTCGCCATCGCTCGTCACCGCTGTCCGAAACCGCGCCCGCTCCAGCTTCAGCGGCGCCAGCTCCGCCGCCACCGCCGCATCCAGCCGCTCAGCCGCCGCCATCCGCTCAGCGCTCAGTGCCTCGGCCAGCTCCAGGAACCGCCCGCGCGCCGTCTCCGCCGCCGCCTCAAGTTCGCCGAGCCTGGCCCCGCCATCGGCCAGCGCCTGCAGGTCGCCGGCAAACGTCTCGGCCAGCGCCGGCAGCGCATCCACCGGCACATTGTGCTTGCGCGCCGCCGCCTTGAGGGCAAACAGCCGTTCCTCGGTGGTCTCCAGCTCATGCGGATCGAACTCGAAACTGTACCGTGCCGCCGCCAGCGCCGCCTGTGCCTCGTTCATCTCCGCCAGCACCCGGTCGAGCGCCGCGCACACCTCGTCCAGCCGCCCGCCGGCCTGGTCGCGCCGCCGCTCCAGCTTGCGCAGCGCCGCGTTGAGCCGCGCCTCTAGCGTGCCGTCATTCTTCAGCGCCGACAGCGCCTCGTTGATGCTCTCGGCAAACTGCTCGGCATGCATCATCACCTGCCGCTTGTCGGCCAGTGCGTCCTCCTCGCCCGGCTCCGGCGCAAGTTCGCTCAGTTCGGCGCTCACGTGCTCCAGATAGGCCCGCTCGGCCTCGGCCTTGGCCATCAGCGCCCGGTGCGCCTCCAGCGCCTCATCCGCCGCAACCAGCGCCTTGTGCGCCTCGCGCACCCCGGCCACGTCGGCCTGCAGACCGCCATAGGCATCGAGCAGCCGCCGGTGCTCGCTGACATCCATCAGCGCCCGGTCATCGTGCTGCCCGTGGATTTCCACCAGCCGCGCGCCGACCTGACGCAGCAGGTTCACGCTCACCGGCTGATCGTTGATGTAGGCCTTGCTCTGCCCCGCCGCCGTCTGGATGCGCCGCACCACCAGATCACCGTCCGCCTCGATGCCATGCTCCGCCAGCAAGGCGAAAGCCGCATGCCCGCCCGGCAGTGAAAAACCGGCCGTCACCGCCCCCTGCGCCACCGACTGCCGCACCAGTCCCGCATTCCCGCGCGCGCCCAGCGCCAGGCCAAGCGCGTCGAGCAGGATCGACTTGCCGGCCCCGGTCTCGCCGGTCAGCACCGTCAGGTCGCCGGAAAGTGAAAGGTCCAGCTTCTCAATCAGCACAATATCGCGGATGGAAAGATCGCTCAGCATGCCCCGCCTTATAGCCGGAATTTGCCGAATCGGTGAAAGACAAACGCGAAACACCACCCGAATTTTTCAGCCTTGCCACAATTGACATGCACCCGGCACATCGCCAGCATTTAGCCCCATGACCGCCTTCACCCACAAGGATTTCGTCGCCGGCCTCACGGACAGCGACCGCGAGCGCCTGCTCGCCCGCTCCGATGCCGCCGGCCTTGCCCATCTCGCCGGCCACCTGGCCATCCTCGCCGCCAGCGGAGCCTGGCTCATGCTCGCCCTGCCGCTGTGGCCCGCCGCGCTCGTGCTCTACGCAATGGCCCTCATATTCCTGTTCACCCTGCTTCACGAGACGACGCACGACACCCCCTTCGCGTCCAAGGCCCTCAACACCGTCATCGGCACATTGTGCGGCATCGTGCTTCTATTGCCCTACAGGTGGTTCACCTACTTCCATCTCGCCCACCACCGCTTCACCCAGGACCCCGAGCGCGATCCCGAGTTGTCCGAGCCCAAGCCGCAAACCTGGCCGCAGTATCTCTGGCACCTGACCGGCATTGCCGTCTGGCGCGCTCAGATCATGCAGATGGCCCGCAACGCGCTCGGCACCGCGGACGACGCCTTCGTTCCCGCCAGACGCCGCGGCGAGGTCAGGACCGAGGCCCGCATCCACCTCGCCCTCTTCGCCGGCATCATCGCCGCCGGCAGCTATTTCAGGATCGACGCGCTCCTCTGGCTCTGGCTCTTCCCCGCCCTGATCGGCCAGCCCTTCCTGCGCGCCTACCTGCTCGCCGAACACGGCCGCTGTCCGTTCGTCGCCAACATGCTGGAGAACACCCGCACCACCTACACCACCCGCTTCATCCGCTTCATCGCCTGGAACATGCCCTACCACACCGAACACCACGCCTACCCCATGGTGCCGTTCCACCACCTGCCGGCGTTGAACAAGCTGATCGAAACGCATCTGAAGGTCACCGAGGACGGCTATTTGAAGTTTCACAGAAAGCTGACGTCGGAACTGAAGTAGCCTCGGTTTCGGAGGAGCTACAGGACCTTTGCTGTGCACAAGCGCCTATCCACTTGCTCACTTCACCAGGCTTGTGCGCAGGCTTCGGATATTTCCCTCCCCAAGAAAGGGGGAATGAGAAATCACCGCCAATCCGAACCCCAGTGGAACAAACACAGCAAAGACATGAGTAGGAATCCGGCGGCGGCCTCACAGAGGCCGGGCCAGAACCCCGGCCAGCCGGGCAATTCCCTCGCGGATTTCCCCCGCATCCGGCAGCGAAAAGCTCAGCCGCAGGGTGTTGCTGCCGCTGCCGTCGGCATGGAATGCATGTCCCGGCACGAACGCGACGTTGGCGTCGTTGATTGCGTGTTCGAACAGTTCATCCGTATCCGCCTCGCCTGGCAGCGTCACCCACACGAACATGCCGCCTTCCGGCCGTGACCACGACACCCCCTCCGGCATATGCGCCTCCAATGCCTCCAGCATCGCATCGCGCTTGACCCGGTAACTCGCGCAGGCCTTGGCGACCTGGTCATCGAACATCGTCTGCGCCAGGTGCCGCATCACCACCTGGTTGATCGCCGGACAATTGAGGTCGCTCCCCTGCTTGATCAGCGTCAGCCGGCTGACGATCTCGGTGGACGCACACACCCAACCCACACGCAGGCCCGGCGTGAACACCTTGGAGAACGACCCGCAATGCACCACCCGCGAGCCCTCGATGCCGCCGCACCGGTCGATGTCGATCGCCAGCAGCGGCGCCACCGCCTCGCCGCTGTAACGCAACGCCGAATAAGGGCTATCCTCGACAACCACACAATCAAGCTCTTCCGCCAGCCCCAACAGCCCTTCGCGCGTCGCGCGATCCAGCGTCTCACCGCTCGGATTGGCGAAGTCCGGCACCGCATAGGCAAACTTCACCGAGCCGCCCGCCCTGGCCGCCGCCTCGGCATAAGACGCCGCATCCCGGTTGCTTGTGCCGTCGAACCGCAGCGTGTCATAGACCGGCTCATTGCCGCTGAACGCCTGCAGCGCCCCCAGATAGGTCGGTGCCGTCACCAGCGCGGTGTCGTTCGGCGACAGGAACAGCCGCCCGGCAAACTCCAGCGCCTGCTGCGACCCGCTGGTGATCAGGATGTTTTCAGGACCGCACGCCACACCGCGACCGCGCATGTGCTCGACGATCCACTCACGCAATCCGGGATCGCCCTCGCTCACCGAATACTGCAGCGCCCGTGAGGCTCGCGCCGGATCGCCCAGCACCGCATCATAGGCCTTCTGGATTTCCTCGACCGGAAACAGATCGGGATCCGGAATCCCCCCGGCAAACGAAATGATCCCCGGCCGGTCGAGCAGCTTCAGCAACTCGCGAATCTCCGACGCCTGCATCCGCGACGCCCGTGAGGCATAGCGTGGTGACCAGTCAGAACAAGTGCGCGCATTCATGCCCGTGGCTCCTTCCGATGAACTCACGCACATTAGGTCAGCAATGCTGACCTAATGTCAAGAAAGATTGCGGTTGGCACGAGCTCAGAACGGATTGATCGTATTCAGCGCCTGGCTGATCCACGACGACTTGTTCTCCACCGGTGCCAGGCCCTGTCCGGTCAGCAGCGAATAGGCGTCACGGTACCAGTCGGAGTTGGGGTAGTTGTGCCCCAGCACCGCTGCGGCGGTCTGGGCTTCCGAGCGCACCCCGAGTGCCAGATAGGCTTCCGTCAGCCGGTACAGCGCTTCCGGTGTGTGGGTCGTGGTCTGGTAGTTCTGCACCACCTTCTTGAACCGGTTGATGCCCGCCAGATGCGCCTGTTTGCGCAAATAGTAGCGCCCGACTTCCATTTCCTTGCCGGCCAGGTGGTCGCGCGCCAGCACCGCCTTGGCCTCGGCATCGCGGGCATAGGAGGTGCCCGGATAGCGCTGCGAGATCTCGTCCAGCGAGGCCAGCGCATTGGCCGCCGCCGTCTGGTCGCGCTTCACATCGTTGATCTGCTCGTAATGGCTGACGGCCACCAGGTAATAGGCGTATGCCGCATCCTTGTGGCCCGGATGCAGGGTGATGAACCGCTTGGCCGCGTTGATTGATTCGTCATAGTCGTTGCGCTGATAATGCGCATAGGACTGCATCAGTATCGCCCGCGTCGCCCAGCGCGAATAAGGATGCTGGCGCTCCACCTCGCCGAACCCCTTGGCGGCCGCCTTGTAGTCACCCTCGTTCAGCTCATCGAGCGCCTCGTTGTAGAGCTTCGAGATCGGTTCGGAATCGTCAATCCCCGACAGGTCCGGCGAAATCGCATCGCCCGTGGTTCCCGACAGACCGGACGAACTCGACGAGGACGACGACGAGGAATCGCCGCCACCCCACACATAGTCGCCCAAACCGCTATACCCGGAACTGCCCGTGCACCCGGCGAGCAACAACGTCAGCGCCAGGCCGGTCAGTGCGCTGCGCGCGACCAATAGAGGGCCAGTTCGTGGGGCCTTGATCATAAATGGGTTCCGGTCTGAAATCTGTACGCGATTCACCATGGTTCAGCGGGCGTTGTAGCGCATCGCGCTTCGCCACGCCATCCCGATAAAAGCAGCAAACCCGGCGGAATTGTGACCGCCGGGTCCGCACTTGGCCAACATGGCTGTGAAAGTCAGTTCGCCTGACGTCTCAGGAATGCCGGGATCTCAAGATCCTCGTCGTCCAGATCGGGATCGATCTGCGGCGTCAGCTTGTGAACATTCTCAGCCAATTCCGGTTCATTGGCAGGCTGTGGCGTTGGTCGAGCCGCAACTGCAGGTTCAGCGGGCGCAGCGGCAGCTGGCTGCGGCGCCGGTTCGACCATGCGCGGCTCGTTCGTGTGGTGATCAGCATCGCTGCTGGCCGCCGGTTCATCCCGGCGTCCAAGTCCAACGCTGGCCAGGCGCTCAAGCAGGCTCTTGCGCTGCTTTTTGTGCGAGTGCTCGGCTATCTCACCTATCTCCTTGCCACGCGCCGCCAGCTGCTGCTGGGCAATCGGCGGAAAGTCTTCCGGCTCGGGAATGCGTGGCGTGTTGGTGGTTTCTGTCTGAATGCGCGGCGCAGCAGGCGCTGCCAGTTCCGGCTCTTCCTCATGGCCGTAACCATGATCGATGACCGGCTCCTCGTGCGTCTCGGCGGCGGCGACCTCGGGTTCCGGTGCTTCGGCGACCTCGGCCACTTCCGGTTCCGGCTCCTCTTCGATTTCAGGTTCGGCCTCAGCAACCTCGGGAACCGGCTCGGGCTCGGCCCGTGCCGCCATCGGCGCCGGCGTAACGGCCGTCACCGGTCCGCTGCCGGCAAAACCGTAGACCGACTGCGTCGCCGCATCGTCATAGTCTTCCTCTTCGCCGTCCTCAAAGCCGGTTTCGGCCTCGATCGCCAGTCCGGTGGCGACCACCGACACCCGCATCGTGCCGTCGAGCGTCTCGTCGAAGGTCGCACCGAGGATGATGTTGGCTTCCGGATCGACCTCCTCGCGGATGCGCGTCGCCGCTTCATCCACTTCATAAAGCGTCAGGTCCGGTCCGCCGGCAATCGAGATCAACAGGCCGCGCGCGCCGCGCATCGACACATCGTCGAGCAGCGGATTGGAGATCGCCGCTTCGGCCGCCTCGATGGCGCGCTTCTCGCCGGATGCCTCGCCGGTGCCCATCATCGCCTTGCCCATCTCGCTCATAATGGCGCGCACGTCGGCGAAATCGAGGTTGATCAGCCCTTCCTTGGTCATCAGCTCGGTAATGCTGGCCACACCGGAATAGAGCACCTGGTCGGCCATCGCAAAGGCGGCGGCGAAGGTCGTCTTTTCATTGGCGACACGGAACAGGTTCTGGTTCGGAATGACGATCAGCGTATCGACATGCTTGGCCAGCTGCTCGATGCCCCGGTCGGCCGTCAGCTGGCGGCGCTGACCTTCGAACTGAAACGGCTTGGTGACCACACCAACGGTCAGTATGCCCTGCTCCTTGGCCGCCCGGGCGATCACCGGTGCCGCGCCGGTTCCGGTGCCGCCGCCCATGCCGGCGGTGATGAACACCATGTGCGCGCCCGCCAGGTGGTCGATGATCTCCGGCAGCGCCTCCTCGGCGGCCCCTGCCCCGACCTGCGGCTGCGAACCGGCGCCCAGACCTTGCGTCAGCGCCGTACCCATCTGGATGCGCCGCTCGGCGGCACTTTGCGACAATGCTTGAGCATCGGTATTTGCCACAACGAACTCAACACCTTCCAGGTGCGATTCGATCATGTTTGTTACCGCATTTCCGCCGGCCCCGCCGACCCCGAAAACAGTAATACGCGGCTTCAGTTCAGCCAGGTTAGGCACAGTCAGATTAATGGTCATGGTCAGTGTCCGTTATTTACGCCGGGAATCATATTGGTTGCTGAAATGATAACAAAAGGTTAACGAGCCCTTACCGCGGCCAAGGAATTTTTAACGAATTCGGTCACTTCGCGCCGCATCCTGCCGGCCGGCGTTTACAACTTAAGTTCAACAACGCGATTCAATGCGCTGATAGAAAAAGAAAAAGGTGGAGCCCCATCCCTGGCGCCGCCACCTTTTTCCGTGACGAAGCCCTTCAGGGTCCGCCGCAAGTAATTTGTTAAAAACTTTCCTTCAGCCAGCGGCCCATGCGGCTCAACCGGCCGGCATAGACGGCTTTCCCGCCACTGATTTGCGGCAGCTCCAGCGTTCGTTCGTCAGGATGGGCCGCGTATTTCAGCAGCCCCGCAGCAACGCAGAATGCCGGTGTGCGCATCATGTCGGGCATCGCGGAAACGCCATGCGGCTGGGCCAGCCTCACATGCCGCTTGAGGATACTGCCCGCCGTTTCGCGGATCCCCGTCAGCAGGCTGCCGCCGCCCGACAGCACCACCCGGCGTCCGGCCCGCCGCCCGGCGCTCGAAGCCTCCAGCCGCGTACGGGCCAGCTCGAAAATCTCCTCAACCCGCGGTTTGATGATGGCATTCAGTTGCGAACGCGGGATGCGCGCCACCGTGTCGGAGCCCGTTTCCCCGAGCAACGGCACGACCACCCGTTCATCGTCGCCACCAAGCGAAGGCAGCACGCTGCCCGACATGGTCTTCAGCCGTTCGGCATGAGCCAGCGACGTCGACAGCCCGCAGGCGATGTCGGCGGTGATGTGGTTGCCGCCCACCGGCAGAACGTCGGCGAACAGCAGGTTGCCCTCGGAAAACACCGACAGACTGGTCGTCGCACCGCCCATGTCGATGAACGTGACCCCCAGGGTAATTTCGTCCTCGACCAGCGCCGACCGGCCCGCCGCATAGGGCGCCATGACATAGCCGGCGACATGCAGGTGGCAATGTTCCACCGCCATCTGCAGATTGCGCAGGGCACCCTGCTCGACGGTCACCGCGTTCAATGTCACCGTCAGGTTGTCGCCATACATGCCCTCGGGCTTGCGCACGCCGCGCGCATCGTCGAGATCGAACTGCACCGGCGTGGCATGCAGCACCAGCCGCCGGCCGGCATCGATCTTCTGCATTGCCAGCCCTGCGGCCTGGTGCAGGTGGTGGCCCGACACCATGTCCCCGCCGATCTCGACGCTGGCATGATAGGTTTCGCATCGCGGCCGGCCACCGGACACATTCACGTACACCTCAGTGATCGTCTGACCGGCCATGCGCTCAGCCGCATCGACAGCCAGCCGGATGGCCCGCTCGGCCTCCTCGATGTTGACCACGACACCGTTGCGGATGCCGCGCGATGCCTGGTGACCGACGCCGAGCACCTTCAGTTCGCTCGCCCCGGCATCGATGCGCCGCCGCGTCTGGTCGGCCCTGCCGATGACACAGCAGATCTTGCTCGACCCGACATCGAGCGCCGCAACGATCGGTGATTTTTCAGAATTGCTGCCCCTCGCGCCATTGCGGGGGCGGTTCAGCGGAACCACTGTCATGAAGCACTCAACACCCTAACCAAACCACCGGCGCCGTTCCGGCCTAACGTGTGCTGCTCACCAGCAGCGACGAAACATCCTCCGGTTCGCCCTTTTCGATCGCAACCGCGATCCGGTCATCCAGCCTGAGATCGACCAGCCTGACCGCCTTGTCGAGAACGCCGGTCTGGCCATGCAGCGCCAGCAGCTTTGCCAAGGCGTTGCCGATACCTTTCTCCGGCAAGGCAATCCGAACCCCATTCTTCAGATACAGCGTCCAGCGCCGTCCGCCGACGCGGGCCGCTGCCCGTACCCGTGAGTGTAACGCGCCAGTCTCTTCCAGATGGTTAACAAGTTCAAAAACCGCCTCGTTCGCCCCCTCTCCGGTCACCAGCATCAGCTTGCGGTACTTGCGCGCCTCCAGCGTCGACAGCGCAATGCCCGATCGGTCGATCACATAGTACGCTCCGCCGCGCTGCCACACCGCATAGGGCTGGCGCTCGGTGACCTCGATTTCCAGCTTGTTGGGGTGCACCCGGCGCACGCTGGCATGCTCGACCCAGTCGACATTTTCCAGAATGCGCTTGGCCCGCGCAGCATCGAACAGCAGCAAAGACGCATCCGGCCGCACGCCGATTACCGACAGCACCGCCTCGGGCGACTGGTGCTCCAGCCCGGCAATGGCGATGTCGCGGGCCGCATATCCGAAATAGCCCGCCACATTGCCGGTAAGCCCGTACAACGGGTTGCGCGGGTCGTTGAGGTGTCCGCCGGTCTCCAGTCCATGCAGCACGGTCAGCGCCAGAAAGCCCACCGCGCCCGCGCGTGCCAAGAGCCCGGCGCTCAGTCCCTTGCGCCGGAGTTTGCCCTTGTGCTCCACCCCGTGTTGAGGCGCCGCACCGGTTCCGGAACTATCGGTTGCAGGAGGCATCGTTCACCATCCACGTCACAAGGTCTTCAAAGCTGTGCCCGGCATGTTCGGCCAGTTCCGGCACCAGCGAGGTCTCGGTCATGCCCGGCTGGGTATTGACCTCAAGCAGGATCAATTCGCCCTCGCCGCGTTCGTCATAGCGGAAGTCGGCCCGCGAGACGCCCCGGCACCCCAGCGCCTCGTGCGCCAGCAGCGAAAACCTCTGAATGCTCCGGTAGACCGCCTCCGGCACCTCCGCCGGCAGCACATGCACCGATCCGCCCGCGCCATACTTGGCATGAAAATCATACCAGCCGGACGCCGGCTGAATATCGATCACGCCGAGCGCCACGCCGCCCATCACCGCGCAGGTCAGCTCCTTGCCGGGAATGAAGCGTTCAACCATCACCTTGTCGCCGAAATACTCGCGCTGGTCGAGAATGCTCGCCGCCGGTCCGTTGGAGCTTTCGGTCACGATATGCACCCCGAAACTCGATCCCTCGGCAACCGGCTTCAGCACATAGGGCACCGGCATCGGGTGCTCGCTCGCCGCCCGCTCCAGGTCCACCAGTTTGCTCTCCGCCAGCGGAATGCCGGCCGTCTTGAACAGCGCCTTCGAACGCTCCTTGTCCATCGCCAGCGCCGAGGCCAGCACGCCGGAATGGGTGTAGGGAATCTGCAGCGTTTCCAGCACCCCCTGCACATTGCCGTCCTCGCCCCACTTGCCATGCAGGGCGTTGAACGCGACATCCGGCCTCAGGTCGTCCAACACACTGGCAATGTCGCGCTGTACGTCGACCTCGGTCACCTCGAATCCGGCCCGGCGAAGCGCCTGCGCACAACCTTTGCCTGAATTCAGCGAAACGTCCCGCTCGGCTGACCAGCCGCCCATCAACACCGCCACATGGGTGTAACCGGGTTCTCTCATATCTTCTGCCCTACCCCGCTAGCCGTCCTGCGCCGCAACGCCAATCCGGCGGATTTCCCACTCCAGCGTCACGCCCGAGGCTTCCTTGACCCGGGTCCGAACCGTCTCGCCCAGTTCTTCGATCTCGGCCGCGCTGGCATCGCCAGTGTTGATCAGGAAGTTGCAGTGCTTGTCGGAGACCTGTGCAGATCCGATGGAAAACCCGCGCATTCCCGCAGCATCGATCAATTGCCATGACTTTTGCCCGGGCGGGTTCTTGAACGTCGACCCGCCGGTGCGCGCCTTGACCGGCTGCGAACCTTCGCGCGACGCCGTGATCTGCTGCATTTCAGCGGCGATCTGTTCAGTATCCCCGGCATGGCCCTGCAACAGCGCCTCGGTGAAGATCAGGTCCTCCGGCGCACCGCTGTGGCGGTAGCTGTATTTCATGTCGGCATTCGGCAGCACGATAATCTCCCCTGCAGCGTTCACCGCGCGTGCTTCGATCAGCACATCCTTTGTCTCGCCGCCATAGGCGCCGGCGTTCATGCGCAGCGCCCCGCCTATCGTGCCGGGTATACCTCTCAGAAAGGTTAATCCTCCGATAACCATATCGAGACAGAACCGCGCAACCCGCACATCCGGCACCGCCGCCCCGGCCCGCACCCGATAGCCGTCCTCCAGCTCCAGCTTGCCGAAACCGCGCCCGAGCCGGATCACCACCCCCGGCACCCCGCCGTCGCGCACCAGCAGGTTCGACCCGACACCGACCACCGTCACCGGCACATCGTCCGGCACATGCTTGCGGAAATACGCCAGGTCTGCCTCATCGGCGGGAGAATAAAGAACGTCCGCCGGTCCGCCGACCCGGAACCAGGTCAGGTCGGCCAGCACCCGGTCGGCCTCGTAGCGCCCGCGCACCTCCGGCAGCCGCGCCAGCAATGCCTCACCTGGAGTGGATGCCATCAGGCCACGCCCTTCTCGCCGTTCGAAGACGCATCAAGCGCCGCCAGTTCGTCGGGCAGCGCATAGGCCCACTGGGTGATGGTTCCGGCGCCGAGGCAGATCACCATATCCTTCGGCCCGGTCAGGCCATGCACCAGGCCGGCCAGTTCGCTCGAGTCATCGATGCTCAACACGTGCCGGTGCCCGCGCGCCCTGAGACCCTCGGCCAGCGCAACATGGTCGATGCCCTCGATCGGTGCCTCGCCCGCCGGATAAACCGGCGCCGTGATCACCACATCCGCATCGTTGAAACAGGAGCTGAATTCATCGAACAGGTCATTGAGCCTGGTGAACCGATGCGGCTGCACCACGGCGATCACCTTGGCCTTGGCCACCGCCCGCGCCGCGGCCAGCACCGCGGAAATCTCTACCGGATGGTGCCCATAGTCATCGAACACCGTCACACCGTCGTGCGTTCCCGTCCGGGTAAAGCGCCGCTTGACCCCTTCGAACGACTTCAGCCCGGCCCGGATCGCCTCATCGGCAATCCCCAGTTCGACCGCCACCGCCACCGCCGCCGTGGCGTTCATGATGTTGTGCAGCCCCGGCATCGCCATCGCCAGCCCGTCGATCACCCGCGCGCCGCCCTTCATGCGCTCCGACAGCTTCACCGAAAACCGGCTTTCGCCATCCACATAGTCGACATCGCCGATCTGGATGTCAGCCTGGGTGCTCCTGCCGTAGGTCACCATGCGCCGGTCATGAATCTTGCCGATCAGCGTCTGCACTTCGGGATGGTCAATGCACATCACCGCAAAGCCATAAAACGGAATGTTCTCGACAAACTGCCGGTAAGCCTCCTTGGCCGCATCGAAGGTGCCGTAGTGGTCCAGGTGCTCGGGATCGATATTGGTGACGATCGCCACATCCGCCGGCAATTTGACGAAGGTGCCGTCCGATTCATCGGACTCGACCACCATCCAGTCGCCCTTGCCAAGTCTGGCGTTTGAGCCATAGGCATTGATGATCCCGCCATTGATCACCGTCGGATCGAAATGCCCTGCATCTAGCAGCGCCGCCACCATGGACGTGGTGGTCGTCTTGCCATGGGTCCCGCCGACCGCCACGCACGACTTGAAGCGCATGAGCTCAGCCAGCATCTCGGCCCGCCGCACGATCGGCAGGAAGCGTTCGCGCGCCGCCACCACTTCCGGGTTGTCGGGCTTCACCGCCGAGGAAATCACCACCACCCCGGCATCGCCCAGGTTTTCACCCGCATGCCCGATGTGCACGGTGATGCCACGCTTGCGCAACCGCGCGACGTTATAGTTGTCGGACAGGTCCGAGCCCTGCACCGTGTAGCCGAGCGTCGTCATCACCTCGGCGATGCCGCTCATGCCAATACCGCCGATCCCGACAAAGTGGATCGGCCCTACATCATGCGGAAGCTTCATGGGTGTCCTCTTGTTGTTCTTGCGGCGCGGCCCTGCGGCGCGCCTGTTCCCTGATCGCCAGATCGTCGACAATCGCCGCCAGCCGGTCGGCCGCATCCGGCTTGGCGAACGCCTTGGCACCATCGGCAGCGGCGCACAGATCGCGCGTCTCGAACCGCAGCCGGGTGATGAACGCCGCCAGCCCGTCCGGTGTGATGTCGGCCTGGCTCATGACCCACCCGGCGCCTGAATTGGCAAAGCTCTGCGCATTGCGCAGCTGGTCGTTGTCCAGAGCATGCGGAAGCGGCACCAATATGGCCGGCCGGCCGATCACCGCCAGTTCCGAAACCGTCGATGCGCCGGCCCGGCAGATCACCAGGTGCGATGAAGCGATATGTTTGGGCAGATCGGCAAAGAACGGCGCCAGCGTCGCCTTCTGCCCCAGAGCGTCATAGGCCGCCTGCACCTCATCCAGATCTTCGGCCCGGCATTGCTGGACGATGCGCAGCTTGCGCCGCACCGCCTTGGGCAGTTCGGCCACCACCTTCGGCATCGTCTCGGAAAAAAACCGCGCGCCCTGGCTGCCGCCGAACACCAGCAGATTGAAGGTCTCGTCCGCCGCCGGCGGATCATACGGCATGTCCCACTGGTTCATCACGATCGAACGCACCGGATTGCCGGTGAACGTGACCTTGTGCGCCAGCTCGGCATCGAGATTGACGATCTTCGGAAACGACGAGGCGATCCGGTCGACGAACTTGGCCACCGCCCGGTTGGCCCGCCCCATCACCGCATTCTGCTCGTGGATCAGCGTCGGCACCTTCAGCCGCAACGCCGCGACCAGCGGCGGAAACGACGGATAGCCGCCGAACCCCGCCACCGCCACCGGAAGACCGTCCGGCAGCTGCGACATGATTTCATGCGCCGCCCGATAGCCGCTCACCAGCTTCCACACCTGCCCCGGCACCTTCCAGGGCTGGCGCGGCGTGACCGTGGCGGAGGATATCTCGTGCCGCAGCACGGCGGGAAACTTGCCGCCATACTCAACGCCGCGCGCATCGGTCATCAGGTGCACGAGATAGCCGCGTTCGCTCAGCGTCTCGCCCAGGGCCTGGGCCGGAAACAGATGCCCGCCGGTGCCGCCGGCCGCCAGGATAACCGTCCCGCGGCGGTATTTGTCAAAATCCAGCGCCATGTGCGCTCCAAAGCCAAATTAACGGTGCCCGGGCAAAGCCCGTCCCCGCGTGTGATGCCGTCCCAGGGCCAAGATCAGGCCGATACCGAACGCCATGGCGATCAGCGAAGACCCGCCATAGGAAATGAACGGCAGCGTCATGCCCTTGGCCGGCATCAGCGAAACGTTCACCGCCATGTTGATGATCGCCTGAAATCCGAAAATAGTGATCAGCCCGCTCATCGCCAAGACCGCAAACGGGTCGTGCCCGTCAAGCGACTTCTTGAGCACCCTCACCACGATGAACATCACCAGCCCGATCAGCACCGCGCAGGCGATGAAACCGAACTCCTCGCCGACCACGGCGAATATGAAGTCGGTATGCGCATCCGGCAGCGAGCGCTTGGCGCTGCCGCCGGCCGGTCCGGTGCCCAGCAGGCCGCCGTTCTCGAACGCCCGCGTCGCCTGGTCGACCTGAAACGTGTCGCCGCCATCGGGAAAGATGAACCGGTTGACCCGTGAGGCCACATGATCGAAACTGAAATAGGCTCCGACCGCCCCGGCCAGCCCGAGCATTGCCAGCCCGCCGACGAACACCCACGGTATGCCGTGCACCAGCAGCATCACCCCCCACACCGCACAGATCAGCACCGCCTGGCCGAAATCCGGCTGCATCAGCAGCAAACCGAGGAACACCGCAAACAGACCCCAGGCGACCAGCGCTCCGGGCACTTCAGGCCGTTTCAGCCCCAGCGCCATCAGCCAGGACGCCGACACCACGAAGGCCGGCTTGACCAGTTCTGAGGGTTGCAGGTTGAACGGCCCGAGATCGATCCACCGGTGTGCGCCCTTGATTTCCGGACCCACCATCATCGCCGCCACCATCAGCGCCAGTCCGGCCAGATAGGCCCCGAACGACACCCGCCACACCTGTTTGGGCTTCAGAAACGATACCGCGATCATCACCGCGATGGCCGGCGCCAGAAAGATCAGCTGCCGGGTGAAGAAGTGAAAACTGTCGAGCCCGATGCGCGCCGCAACCGGCGGGCTGGCCGCCAGCGAAAACAGCGCACCTGCCGCCATCAGCATCAGTACCGCCGTCATCAGCAGCCAGTCGACGGTAAACCACCAGCTTGCCAGAATGCCCCTGTCGGACCGCCTGATCAGCATCACGCCGCCTCCCCTGCCATCGTTTCAAATCCATCCAGTTCGCGCACCAGCGCCTTGAACGCATCGCCGCGCACTTCGAAATCGGGATACTGGTCGAACGATGCACAGGCCGGCGACAGCAGCACAACGGCTTCACCGTCATCGGCTTGGCCGGCATCACGCGCCGCCCGCTCGACCGCCACGTCCATCGTGCCGCACAATTCGGCCTGCACCGTGCCCTTGAGCGTCTTGGCGAAATCCTCCGCCGCCTCGCCGATCAGATAGGCCCGTGCGATGCGTGAGAACATCGGCGCCAGCGGTTCGATACCGCCCGACTTGGCCCGCCCGCCGGCGATCCAGTAGATGTTGTCGAAGGCCGCGAGCGCATGGCCTGCCGCATCGGAATTGGTCGCCTTGGAATCGTTGACGAACAGCACGCTACCGCGCCGCCCGGCCAGTTCCATGCGGTGCGCCAGGCCTGGAAACGACGCCATGCCCGCTTCGATCGTGCGCGCCGGCACGCCCAGTGCATGGGCCGCCGCGTAGGCCGCGCAGGCATTCTGCCAGTTGTGCCGGCCGCGCAGCACCATCATTCCGCTCAGATCGATCGAGGCAATCGACGCCCCGCCCTCACGGTGCCGCAGCACCCCGGACGGCGCGCTGACGCCGTTCTTCAGCGACCGTTCCACCGACACCCGCACCTTGGTCGGCCCCTTCACGCCGCCGGCGATTTCCCGGCACCAGGCATCGTCGACCGAGATCACCGCCGTATCGCCGCCGTCCTGCAGCGCGAACATCCGCGCCTTGACCGCCGCATAGTTGGCCATCGTCCCGTGCCGGTCGAGATGGTCCGGCGTCAGGTTCATCAGCATGCCGATGTCCGGTTTCAGGCTCGGCATCAGGTCGATCTGATAGGACGACAGTTCCAGCACATACACCGTATTGTCCCGCGGCGGCTCGAGCAGGAACACCGCCTTGCCGATATTGCCGCCGATCTGGGCATCGAACCCGGCTTCGGCCAGCACGTGCCCGGCGAGCGCCGTGGTCGTCGATTTGCCGTTGGTGCCGGTGATGCACACGGTGCGTGCCCCGGTTCCGGCAATCTGGCGCATGAACACCTCGGTATCGCCGATGATCTCGGCGCCCGCCGCCCTGGCCCGCCGCACGGTCCAATGCGGCTCGGGATGGGTCAACGGCACGCCGGGCGACAGCACCAGCGCATCCAGCGTCGAAAAATCAACTTCATGCAGGTCGGCAATCGGCAGGCCGTCCAGCCGCTCGCGCGCCACCGACTTCTCGTTGTCGTCCCAGGCCAGCACCTCGGCCCCGCCGGCCGTCAGCGCCTCGATCAGCGCCAGCCCGGAGCGCGCCAGCCCGAACACCGCCAGCCGTTGTCCTGCGAATTTGTCTGCCACCAACACCGTGCGGCCCTATCTCAGCTTCAGCGTTGCCAGGCCGATCAGCGCCAGCACCACGGCGATGATCCAGAACCGGATCACGATGGTCGGCTCCTCCCAGCCCTTTTGCTCATAGTGATGATGCAGCGGCGCCATGCGGAACACCCGCTTGCCGGTCAGCTTGAACGACACCACCTGCACGATCACCGACACCGTCTCCAGCACGAACAGCCCGCCGACGATGGCCAGCACGAACTCATGCTTGACCGCCACCGCGATGGCGCCAAGCGCCCCGCCCAGCGACAGCGACCCGGTATCGCCCATGAAAATCATCGCCGGCGGCGCGTTGAACCACAAAAAGCCGAGCCCGGCCCCGACCAACGCCCCGCACAGCACCGCCAATTCGCCCGAACCCTTGACGAAATGCACCTGCAGATAGTTGGCGAACACCGCATTGCCGACCAGATAGACGATCAGCCCGAAACTGGACGCGGCGATCATCACCGGCACAATCGCCAGCCCGTCCAGCCCGTCGGTCAGGTTCACCGCATTGCCCGCCCCGACGATCACCAGCACCGCAAACGGCAGAAAGAAGATGCCGAGCTGCAACAGCACGTCCTTGAGGAACGGGAACGCCAGCGCCGTCGACAGCTCCGGCTTGCCGATGCGCATGAAAACATAGACCGCGATCGCGGCAATGACGAACTCCATCGCCAGTCGCATCTTGCCGGAAAATCCGCCGGCGGTAGAGCGCGTCACCTTCAGATAGTCGTCATAAAAGCCGATCGCCCCGAACCCCAGCGTCACGAACAGCACCGCCCACACATACAGGTTGGTCAGGTCGGCCCAAAGCAGCGTCGACACCACGATCCCCGACAGGATCATCAGCCCGCCCATGGTCGGCGTGCCCTGCTTTTCCACGATGTGCCGCGCCGGCCCGTCCTCGCGGATCGGCTGGCCGCGGCCCTGCTTGATGCGCAGCATGGAGATGATCGCCGGGCCGAACAGGAACACGAAGAACAGCGCCGTCATGATCGCGCCGCCGGTGCGGAACGTGATGTAGCGGAACACGTTCAGCGCCGAGAACTGCTCGCTGAGCGACAACATGAGATGATAAAGCATTACCCGTTCGTACCCCCGCCGGCGGCATCGCCGCCCTCTTCGTCCTCGTCACTCCTGGCTTTGTAATTGGCCTGCACGGCATCGACGATGCGTCCCATGCGGCTGCCCAGCGATCCCTTGACCATCACCACATCGCCGGCCCTCAACGCCTTCAGCACCGCCGGCTCAAGCTCCGCGCTGGTCTCGGCATGCATCTTGAACACTCGCGCCTCGACCGCATGATGCAGGAACCGCATATCTCCGCCGCAGGTGTATAGCGCATCGACCTTGGCATCGTGCACAGGCTGCGCCAGTTCCGCGTGCAGTTTTTGCGCATTCTCGCCCAATTCCAGCATATCGCCGAGCACGGCGATCCGCCGTCCGCCCTTGCCGGTCTTGGTCTGCCCGAGCATCGCCAGCGCCGCCCGCATCGAGGCCGGATTGGCATTGTAGCTTTCATCGATCAGCGTCAGCCAGCCCTCACCAACGACCAGCTTATGGCGCCCGCCACGCCCCTTTGGTGCCTCCATGCCTGCCAGCGCCATCGCCCCCTTGGCAAGGTCGGCCCCGCAGAGCTTCACCGTCGCCAGAACCGCGAGAGCGTTCATCACCACATGCTCGCCGGGCATGCCGAGCTTGAAGGTCACCGATTCGCCGAGAATGTCCGCCGTCACGCATGAACAGTTCGAATGGGCAACGAACGAGCCCAGCCTGACTTGGGCCTCGTCATGCTTGCCGAAGCCGATGATCGACCCGATGCCCTGCCCCTCGGCCGCCGCGCGCAGCCGCTCGAAATACGGCGTGTCGCGGTTGATGATCGCCACCCCGCCCTCCACGACACCGGAGAAGATTTCCGCCTTGGCGTCGGCGATCTCGTCCAGCGACGCGAAATGCCCCAGGTGGCTCTCGGCGATCTGTGTGACGATGGCGATATGCGGCTTGACCATGTCGACCAGCGGCGTGATCTCGCCGGCATGGTTCATGCCGATTTCGAACACCCCGTACTGGGCATCGCGCGGCATCCGCGCCAGCGTCAGCGGCACGCCCCAGTGATTGTTGAACGACTTGACCGCCGCATGCGTCTTGCCGCTGTCGGACAGCGCCAGGCGCAGGGCATCTTTGGTCGTCGTCTTGCCGACGCTGCCGGTCACCGCGATGATCCCGGCCTGCGAGCGCGCCCGCGACGCCCGGCCCAATGCCTCCAGCGCCTTCAGCGTGTCCGGCACTTCAAGCACCGCGCCGGCCTTGGTCATTGCCGCATCAACCCGCGACACCACCGCCACTCCCGCGCCGGCCTCCAGCGCCTTGGCCGCAAAGTCGTGGCCGTCCATCGCATCGCCCTTGATGGCAAAGAAGATGTCGCCAGTCGCCACCGTGCGACTGTCGATCGAAACGCCGTTGAGCGCCGCCGAGGTCTCGCCATGCAGCACGCCGCCGGTTGCAGTAACCAGCTCATCGATCGACCACAGGTTCACACCCGGCTCCGGCGCCGGCCTGGCCACCAGCCCTTCGCCCGCCAGCGCCTCGACCACCTCGTGGTCGCTGAACGGATACACCTCGCCGGCGATTTCCTGGCCGGTCTCATGTCCCTTGCCGGCCACCAGCAGAATATCGCGCGGCCCGAGCGCCGCCATGGCCTGCCCGATCGCCTCGGCCCGTCCGCCGATCTCGATACCGTTCGGACATCCGACCAGCACCTGGCGGCGGATTTCCGCCGGATCCTCGCTGCGCGGATTGTCGTCGGTCACATAAACCGCATCGGCCAGCCGCGCCGCCACCGCGCCCATCTCCGGTCGCTTGCCGGGATCGCGGTCGCCGCCGGCCCCGAACACCACCGCCAGCTTGCCCGCCGCATAGGGCTTGAGCGCTTCAAGCGCATTCTCCAGCGCATCCGGCGTGTGTGCATAGTCGACGAACACCCGCGCCCCGCTCTTCAGCCGCGCCACCTGCTCCAGCCGCCCGCGCGCGCCCACCAGGTGCTGTACGGCCTCGACCGCCTCGTCGGCCGTCCCTCCGGTCGCCATCACCAGCCCCAGCGCGCTCACCACGTTGGCGGCCTGGAATTCCCCCACCAGCGGCAGCTTCACCTGGTGAATCCTGCCGCCGATGCGCAGTTTGAGCTTCTGGGCAAAGCCGTCCCGCTCACAGTCCAGCAGCCGGATGTCACTGCCCTTGGCGCCGACCGTCTTTACCTTCAGGCCCCGTGTCCGGCAGCGCTGTTTGATGGCATCGGCCTCGGCGATATCGGCATTGATCACCGCCGGCGCACCGTCTTCCAGAAGTTCCTCGAAAAGCACCATTTTGGCATCCAGATAGTCTTCAAACGTTTCGTGATAGTCGAGATGGTCGCGCGTCAGGTTGGTGAACGCGCCCGCCACGATCCTCACCCCGTCCAGCCGCCGCTGATCGAGCCCGTGGCTCGAGGCCTCGAGCGCCAGATGGGTGACCCCGTGAAACGCCAGTCGCGCCAGCGCCTTGTGCATCTCCACCGGATCGGGCGTCGTGTGCGCCAGCTTCTCGTTACCGAACGGCGAGGAAATGCCCGTCGTGCCCAGGCTCGCCGCGCTCAATCCCATGCGCCGCCAGATCTGCCGTACGAACGAGGCTACCGACGTCTTGCCGTTTGTCCCGGTCACCGCCACAACGGTTTCCGGCTGGCCGCGGTGGAAGCGTGCAGCGAACGCCGACAGCGTGTGGCGCGGATCGTCGCTGCGCAGTACCGGCACATAACCGGCGATTCCCGGCGTCAGCGTGCGTGGGCCGAGCACCGCCGCAGCGCCCCGCTCCAGCGCGTCGGGAATGAACTGCGCCCCATCGGCCTGCGACCCCGGCAGCGCGGCAAACAGAAACCCCGGCGCCACCTGCCGGCTGTCGGCGGTGATCCCGGTGATCTCGATGCGCCCGACCCCGGCTGGGGCCAGCGAGCCGGCCAGTTCGCCAAGCGTCATCGTCATGCCGTCAGTTCTCCTTTGCAGCGGGCTTCTTGGCCGCCAGCTTCTTCAGTTTCGCCAACTCGTCCTCGGTATAGACCGGCGCCACGCCGAGCACCGGTGCAATCCGCGAAATCACCTTGCCGGCCGTCGGCACCGCGTTCCAGCCCGAGGTCGCATAGCCGTAGGTCCCCTTCACCGGCTGCGGCTCGTCCAGCATCACCAGCACGGCATACTTCGGATTGTCCATCGGAAACGCCCCGACGAACGAGGTCAGCCGGTGGTTCTTCGAGTAGCGCCCGTTGATCACCTTTTCCGCCGTGCCCGTTTTGCCGCCGACCTGATAGCCGATCGCATTGTGCGCAGCCTTGCGCGCGGTGCCCTTCAGCGCATTGAGCCGGAACAAGTGCTGCATATCCCGGCTGGTGCTTTCCTTGATGATCCGCGTCGCATAGCCGTCCACGGTATCGGGATCGCGCTTCAGAAACGTCGGCGGGATCATCCGCCCGCCGTTCACCAGCGCCGCGATCACCGCGATGCCCTGCAGCGGCTGCACTGCGAACCCGTGCCCGAACGAGGCCGTCACCGAGGCGATCTTGGTCCAGCGCTTGGGCAGCAGCGGCGCCGCAGCCTCCGGCAGCTCGGTGCGCATCCGCTCGAACAGCCCGACGCGCTGCAGGAACGCCTTGTGCCCGTCCAGACCGACCGCCAGCGCCATGCGCGCCGTGCCGATGTTGGAGGAATGCAGGAACACCTCCGGCACCGTCAGAATGCGCTTCTGGGCATGAAAATCATTGATCCGCGAGCGCCCGACCACCAGCGGATAACGCGCGTCGTACTTGCTTTGCAGCGTCGAGGTGCCACTTTCCAGCGCCATCGCGAACGTCACCGCCTTGATCACCGAACCGAGCTCGAACACACCCGTGGTCACCCGGTTGAGATTGACCGTCTTTTGCGCATCCTTCGGATTGTTCGGGTTGTAGTCGGGCAGCGACGTCAGCCCGAGCACCTCGCCGGTGCGCACGTCCAGCACCACCCCGGCCCCCGCCTTGGCCTTGAAATGCTTGATCGCCTTGTCGATTTCCGCCGTCAACGCGTGCTGTACCCGCACATCGATCGACAGTTGCGCCGGCATCGCCGACATCTGTTCCGGATCGGTCAGCGAGGCGGTGAACAGTGCCCCCTGATCGTCCATGAACTTCTCGATGCCGGCCAGCCCGCGCGAGTCGACATCGACATAGCCCAGCACATGCGCCGCCAGCCGCCCCTTGGGATAAACCCGGCGCGTCTCTTCGCGAAACCCGACACCCGGAATGCCCTGGTTGTGGATCGCCTGCCGGTCGACCGGGCTCACTTCACGCTTGAGCCACACGAACGCCTTGTCCTTGGTCAGCTTCTTTCGCAGTACACGCGTGTCCATGTCCGGCATCACCGCCGTCAGCAGCTCGATCGCCTCGTCGACATCGATGATCTTGCGCGGATTGGCCCACAGCGACGCCACCTTGATGTCGGTCGCCAGCACCGCCCCGTTGCGGTCGGTGATATCCGGCCGCGGAATGCGCTGTTCGGCCGGTCCGGCAACGCGCTTCACCTCCGGCGCCAGCAGCGACAACTGCGCCGCGCGCCCGGCGATCACCGTGAAACACACGATGAAGCCCAGCATCACCAGGCGCAGCCGGTTATGTCCGCGCAACTGTGTCATGCCTGCCTGTGCCCCCTGAACCGATGCATCATTCCATTCCCTTGAGCATGTCGCCGATCGGATCCTGATCGGGCTGCGGCGCCAGCGGCCCGGGCCGCTCGGGCAGCAATGCCAGCAGTTCGTTCACGCCGACGCGCTGCTGCGGTGCAATCAGGTCGAGCTTCAGGTGTTCGCGCGCCAGCCGCTCAAGCCGCGCCGGCTTGGTCAGAAAGCTCCATTCGGCATTCAGCAGCTTGATGTTCTCGCGCTCGTTGCCGATCTCGCGCTCCAGCAGCGCGATCAGCCGCTCATTCTTGCGCGCCGCATGCTCCAGCGAATACATCACGAATGCACTCGCCACCACACCGACGACAAGGATGACGTTCAACACTCTCAACATTGAAACTCTCCAGGTTGTGGAAGCCCCGCCGCCACGGCCTCGTTGTCTCCAAACGGAATTGCCTCCGCCCCGGTCCGTTCGCCACCCCTGAGCCGCGCCGAACGGGCGCGCGGGTTGCCCGCGACCTCCGCCTCGCCGGCCACCACGCCACCGCGTGTCAAATCCCTGAAACTCGGCGAAATCATGTCGCCGACATCGGGCGCATGCCGCGATGGCCGCCCGGTCTTGCCGGTTCGCGCGGCCAGGAACCGCTTGACGATGCGGTCTTCAAGCGAATGGAAAGAAACCACCGCTAAACGACCACCCGGACTCAGTAATCTTTCCGCCGCACTCAGCCCATCGGCAAGCTGCTGCAACTCGCCGTTGACGAAGATCCGCAGCGCCTGAAACGTCCGGGTCGCCGGATGGATGCGTTCGCCGGGCCGTTTGCCGAGCACCTTCTCGATCACCCCGGCCAGTTCGCTGGTGCGCGAAAACGGCTGTTCCGCCCGCCGTCGGGCAATCGCCCTGACGATGGCATGCGCCCGGCGTTCCTCGCCGAGCACCGCGATCACCCGCTTCAGCTGCGCCTCCGGCATCGCGTTGACCACATCCGCCGCGCTCACCCCGGCCTGCTCCATGCGCATGTCGAGCGGTCCGTCATGCAGGAACGAGAACCCGCGCCCGGCCTCGTCGAGCTGCATCGACGACACCCCGACATCGAGCGTTACCCCATCGACCGCAGTCACGCCGAAACCGGCCAGCAGCGCCTGCATATCGGCAAATCGTCCCTCGATCAGGGTCAGCCGCCCGCCGAATTCCGCCACCATCGAAGCCCCGCCGGCAATCGCATCCGGGTCCCGGTCAATCGCAAAAACCGCGCAATCGGCCCGCTCGAGGATCGCCCGCGCATAGCCGCCGGCCCCGAACGTGCCGTCGACATAAACCCCGCCATCGCGCGGCTCGAGCACTTCGATCACCTCGCTCAAAAGCACCGGCAAATGTCTGTTTTTCGCAGCAGCGTTCATGACACAACGGTTCATCGGGCGGTCAGCGCCCGGCAAAGTTAACATCCGTTAGGACTTTGCGCCGATTGTGCTTAACAAAAGGTTGCAATGCTGAATCAGGACGGCACGAATTCCCTCTCCCCAAAGCGGAAGAGGGAGGGGCCCGCGGCCGCAAGGCCGTGGGAGGGTGAGGGGGCGGACCATCCTACAAACACCACCGCGCCATTTCGCACCGCCCACCCCCCTCACCCTAACCCTCTCCCGCGAGGGGAGAGGGGACTACGTTTCCGATTTCGCTCACGGCTATTCCTCGCTACGCTCGGGCCTGCGCGGGCGCGGCCTGACCGGCCGGCGGGCGGTCGCCCTTGCCTCAGCCAGAATGGGCTTCGGATACCGCGGCAACCACAAACTCAGAGTTTGCCGCACCACTCCCGCCTCCGTGGTAGGGCAAGCAAAGCGTTTTAGCTTTGCGCCGGCCCGTCAACGGACGCACGCGCGGAGGCGCGGGCGGAAAACAAAGACTCGGCAGGGCAAGCAAAGCGTTTTAGCTTTGCGCCGGCCCGTCAACGGACGGCCGCGCGGAGGCACGGGCGGAAAACAAAGACACACCAGCCCGTGAACGGACGCTCCTGCGCAGGCAGGAGCGGAAAGCAAAGATTCATACACCAGCCGGCCTGTAAGCCGGGTTCTGTCCACGCGTGGTTTCCCGCGCGCTGGATGACCATTCATCTGGGATGCATGTTGCCATGCACCTCGCGCAACCTACCCGGGCGGCGATCCGGAAACTGATCTGGACCCATGATGGTCCCGGCCGCCCCTATTCGGTCTTGCTCCCGGTGGGGTTTGCCGTGCCGGCGCTGTTACCAGCCCCGCGGTGCGCTCTTACCGCACCCTTTCACCCTTACCGCACCCGAAGGTCCGGCGGTTTGCTTTCTGTGGCACTTTCCCTGGGGTCGCCCCCGCCGGACGTTATCCGGCACCGTGTTTCCATGGAGCCCGGACTTTCCTCCCCGGGCTCTCAGCCGCAAGCGGCCAAAACCCAAGGCGGCCATCCGGCCAGCTGGTGTAGCCCTACACGTATGCCGCCCCAGGCCCGCGGTCAAGCAGAGCCAACCCCTTCCCCAAGGTTACCTCATATGGATTTGAACTTTGTTTTTTGCCTTCCTCGGGCTTGACCCACCGCTGTCCGGTTTAGCGATGAATGCTCCTTCCCCCAGAAAGGGGGAAGAGCCTGCCCCCGGCTTGAACGGGGGTCGGGATGGGGGTTGATGGCGGTGCGTCCAAACCAAACATCGACATGCGGCACCGCCATCAATCCCCACCCTAACCCTCCCCTTTTCTAGGGCCTGTGGACATTCAGGGTTCTAGCGGCGACGTCGGCAATGCATCAATCAGGCGTTTCAACGTCTCGATGGTCGAGCGGTCGGCCACGCCGTCCACCCGTTCAGGGCGAAAGTGGCGTTGGAAGGCCTCGACAACCGCAACCATCCGAGCATCGTACTGGCCGTTCACATCAATGCCGTAGCCATAGGCCGCCAGCAGCCCCTGCAGCGCCGCGACCGGCTCGCCTTCCTCGCCCGCCTGCATGAACACCCCGCCGCCCACCGGCGCCGGTTCCACCCAATGACCGACACCAGCCTCATGCAGCCGTCGCCAGTCGAAGCGCTCGCCCGGATCGCATTTGCGCCCCGGCGCCACGTCGGAATGGCCCAGCACCCGCTCAGGCGCAATGCCGCGCCGCTCGACGATGTCCCGGCTCAGGCGAATGACGGCATCCATCTGGACATCGGGGAAATCACGATAGCCCCACTCATGGCCCGGATTGACGATTTCGATGCCGATGGAACGCGAGTTGATGTCGGTCTCGCCCTTCCAGCGGGACGCCCCGGCATGCCAGGCCCGCAGCTCCTCATCGACCATCTGCACGATGCTGCCGTCTTCCTCCACGAGATAGTGGCACGACACCCCGCTGTCTGCAGCGCACAGCCGTTCCAACGCCGCCTCGCCCGTCTGCATGCCCGTATAGTGCAGCAGCAGAATGTCAGCCCGCTTGCCGTCGCGCCGCTCGGACACGTTCAGCGACGGCACTACCCGGCATTCCAGGTTAGTGCCGATCATAGCCCGCGCTCGCGCGCCACCGTTTCATAGGCCGAGTTGATCGCCGCCAGCCGGTCCGTGGCGATCGAGATCATCTCCTCGGGCACCCCGGCAGCGATGTGCCGGTCGGGATGGTTGTCGCGCACCAGCCGGCGGTAATGCTGTTTCACCTCGTCGTCTTCCGCGCACGGCTCGATACCCAGCACGATGTAAGGATCGTCCTCCGCCGCCTTTATGTGCCGCGCCCGGATGCAGCGGAACCGGTGGTTCAGGCCGAAAATCCCGCACACCGACTCCAGATAGGCCAGCTCGGCATCGTGCACCACGCCATCGGCCTTGGCGATGTGGAACAGCCCGTCCATGACGTCTTCCAGCACGTCCGGCCGGCCGGAGAACAGCCGCGCGAGTTGGCGGGCATAGGCCTCGTAGCCGGCTACCTCCTGCTTGGCTAGGTTGAACACCCGGGCGACATTCTTCAGCTCATCGGCCGAGACATGGAACACCTCCTTGAAGGCGTCCACCTCATCGCGCGTCACCACACCGTCGGCCTTGGCCATCTTGGCGCCGAGCGCGATGGTGCCGATGGTGAACGCAATCGACGACTGCGGGTCGGCATCGCGCGGTTGCCCGGTGATGCGCGACAGCACCGCCAGCACCGAGTTGCCCAGGCTCGCAACGGTGTCGGCTATGGTTTGCCAAATCGACATGGCTGCCCTTTTAGCGGATTCGTCTGCAGCACAGACAGTGAATTGTCATTCATGTTTGTCATCAAATGTGCGCACTTCCATATGGTAACGCACCCCACCGGTCATCACGATAAACTCCCGGTTGCCGTCGCCCCGCCATTTCCTCAGGCGCACGCCGACATCGTCATCATGGTACTTCAGGTAGTCCCCGGTGCCGGTCTTGACCTCCTCGCCCGGCGTCTTGATCGCCTCGGCAATGTCGCCGAACAGCCCGACCTTGAAGTAGTCCGGCGGGATAACGAAGACAGGCAGGTCGTCGCCGCCGCTGTCGCGCCGCCACGCCACCAGCCGCGGCCGCTTGGCCAGCAGCCCCATTTCCTCCATATCGTCATAGGCCTTCAGGCTGGCTGAGCCTTCAAGCATGCCTTCGGACATGTACTTGGCCTTCAGTTCCGCGTGGGTCTTCCTGAACGTGCGCCCGCGCTCGATCAGCTTGCGCCGCGACTGCTGCTTGATCCTGAACGGCGGCACACCCACGGCATAATAGCCGTCAAACCGCCCATTCTTTTGCAGGACGTCATAGGAGCCGTCCGCCTTCACCGCCAGAATACCCGCCGGAAACGCCTCCGGCCCGCGAACCGCAATCAGTTCGACACCATCACGCAGAACCTGATCGGCAACGCCCATGCCGCCGGCCCACTTTTCGCTCCAAACCGCACCACTGGGGGTATCCGGCGACCACTGACCGACCAGCGACCAGCTCTCCGAACGCGGCACTCTGGGAATTTGCAGTCGCAGCGCAAATTTCGCTCCATCGCCCTCGGGCTCCAGCTTGGCGCCAACCGTATTGAAGATCCGCCCCCGGTAGTGCTTTGTCACCCGCCCAACCAGCGGGCTCGTGTCCCAGGTCTGCAAAACGGCCACCGCGCCATCCTTGGGCAGGTAACGCAGCGAGAACTCATCCGAAACCACATATGCCGAAGCAGGCGGCGAAAAATGCTCCCAGCCCATCCCCCAGCTCGCTCCGAATGTGTCGCGCTGGATGAAATAGACGCCACCCTTGTCATCCCAAACCGGCGCAAAGAACCCCGTGTGCCGTTCGACCGACCACAGCCCGATCAGCCGCGTCACCACCACCAGCGCCGCCAGCCCAAGACAGACGGCACCGATCAGGGCAATCTTCACTCCGCGCGACATGAGGCGCAGTTTATCAGATTCAGGGCAGTCCGACGATCTTGTGCGTCTGCAATCCTAAGCGCCACCGGGGATGCGCCAGACAATAGCGCGCCGCGGCCTCGACATTAGCCTGCGTTGCCGCCGCATCGCCCAGCACATCCATCGGCTGTAAAATGAAGCTGTCAAACGCCAGGCCTTCAAACCGTTCCGGCTGCGCTTCCGGCTCGTCCTGCGGATAGACCAGCTTCATTTCGTTACCGGATGTCTGCACGACAGGCGCGGCCCCCTTTGGCGAGACGCAAATCCAGTCGACGCCATCGGCCACCGTCGCCGTCCCGTTGGTCTCAATCGCAACCTCGAACCCGCGCGCCTGCAACGCCGCCACGAGATCGTCGTCGAGCTGCAGCGTCGGCTCGCCGCCGGTGCACACCACATAGGCGCCATCGCCGCCGGGCCACTTTGCCGCCACCGCATCGGCCAACCCGGTCGCCGTATCGAACCGTCCGCCGCCGCTGCCGTCCATACCGACGAAATCGGTGTCGCAGAACCGGCACACCGCCGCCGCCCGGTCGCGCTCCAGCCCGCTCCACAGGTTGCAGCCGGCAAAGCGCAGGAACACCGCCGCGCGCCCCGCCTGCGCACCCTCACCCTGCAGGGTGTAGAAGATTTCCTTGACCGAATACTTCCTGCTCATACCTGCAGCCGTCGAACCCAGCTCGTGTTTGCCTGGAAGACCGAATGGTCAGCAAAGTCGAATGCGATTACCACCGGAATCATGCACGATACCGCGCCCAGCCTTCGCGCCGCAGTTGGCAGGCCGGGCAATCGTTGCAGCCATAACCCCACTCATGCCGCCGGCTGCGGTCGCCGACATAACAACTGTGGGTGTGCTCGACGATCAGATCGACCAGCGCCACACCGCCCAGGTCTTCAGCCATCCTGAAGGTTTCGGCCTTGCCGATCCACATCAGCGGCGTGTGAACCACCATGCGCCGGTCCAGCCCCAGCGACAGCGTCACCTGCTGGGCCTTCAATGTGTCGTCCCGGCAGTCCGGATAGCCGGAATAGTCCGTCTCGCACATCCCGCCGACCAGGTTGTCGAGTTCGCGGCGGTAGGCCAGCGCTCCGGCAAGCGTTAAGAACAGCAGGTTGCGTCCGGGCACAAACGTGTTCGGAAGCCCTTGCGCATCGAACCTGATCGCCATGTCATCGGTCATTGCCGTGGCGCCGAGATGTTTGAGTACGCAGGCATCCAGCATGTGATCGCCACCGAGCTTTGCGGCCAAATCCGGAAATCCGTTGCGCAGCTCCTGCCGAAAGGCGGTACGCACCTCCAGCTCCACATGATGGCGCTGGCCGTAGTCGAACCCAACAGTCTCCACATGGTCGAACCGCTCCAGCGCCCAGACCAGACAGGTCGCCGAATCCTGCCCGCCGGAAAACAGCACCAATGCCCGCCGGTTCGCCATCGCTAGAGCGCCGCCTCAGCGCTGCACTTGCGCGTTTCTTCGACGATGACCCGGATCAGAGTTACCCCCGTGCCGGCAAGCTGCGCCGGCCCCACGACACGCAACAGATGGTCCGCCATGTTCTCAGCCGTCGGGTTGAACGGCACTGTCACGATGCTGTCTGCCAGCGTTTCAAGGGCCGCGATCGCATCGTCCTTGTCCCACAGCAGGGTGCGGTGGTCCCAGTTGTCCTCCAGCCACTGGCACAGCAGCGTCTTGAGTACCGCAAAGTCGATCACCCGGCCCAGCCCGTCCAGCTCCGGCGCGGTGCACTCGAACGTCACCCGGTAGTTGTGCCCATGCAGATACCGGCACCGGTGCTCATGCCCCACCACCCGGTGCCCGGCCGAAAAGTCATGTATGCGTTTGACGCAGATCACGAATCCACACTCAACATCTTGTCAACCTGTCATCCCGGAAAGACCGCAGGCCTTATCCGGGATCTCGCGCCGTTGGCCTCTTCCCAGAGATTCCGGCTCTCGCCCCGCTCGGCCGGGATGACACCAACCAGTTCTGATAGTCAGGGCAACGAGCTTTTTGAAGCAATTAAAGGCCGCGCCGGTCTTACGCCGCATGGCCCCAAAGCGCAACCGTCAAGGCCCCGCCAGTTCCTTGCGGAAATAGACCCGGTCAAACCCGTCTTCATGCCAGCGCCCGACTTCGCGGTATCCGAGCTTGGGATAAAGGACCAGATTGCCGGTCATTTTGGCATTGGTATAGAGTTCGATGTTTCGCAACCCGGCCTGCCGGGCCGCGTGCTCGGCAAATTCGATCAACCGCCGTCCGTGGCCCTGCCCCTGGCATTCGGGGACCACAGCGACATTCTCCAGCAGCATATGATCGCCACGCCGGTAGAACACCACGTACCCGCCGATGTCGCTGCCGTCCGCCAGCGCCCACACGATCCCTTGCGCTATCTGCTCGCCAAAGTCGGCCACCATCGGCGCCGGCCGCTTGCCGATGCTTGCGACATAGTCTTTGTACGCCGAAACGGCGCACGCCTGAACTGCCGGGCCGTCTTCAGCCGCGGCTTGTCTGATTTCCATTGCCATCGCGAAAGATCACCACATCCGGCAGATGGATGTCCAGCATCCAGCCATATTGCCGGGCGATCCATTGCATCGTCTCCGGCGCATAGAACGCCACATGGCTGCGCTCGCGTATATAGAACCACTCTGCGAAATCGATGTCGGTCGTGCGCAGCCGCGTCATGAGTCCGAGCACCCCGCCCGGCTTCACCAGCCGCGCCAACTGATCGAAACTGGTGCGCGGATTGTGGAAATGCTCCACCACTTCCGTCGAACACACGAAATCATATCGCCGCAGCAGCGCCGCGCGGTCATCAGCAAAGAACGGATCGTAGTTGGCAACGTTCAGCCCCTCCTCACCGAGCATCACCGAGATCGCCGGCCCCGGCCCGCAGCCGAAATCGAGCCCGCGCTCGCCGGGCGAGAGATGAGGCAGCATCCGCCCGGTCAGCTTCGCCAGATGCCTGCGGTAGCCCGCATCGGACGGATCGTTCTCATGCAGCAGATATTCGGCGCGTTCCTCATCGCGGTCCGGCCGCTGCGCCGGCTCCAGCCAAACCAGCGCGCAATGCTCACAAATCAGATAGTCGCGCCCGCCGGCGCTGACATAGGCCCGAACCGCATCCGCTGTGCACAGCGGGCAGGCACCCACCTACTTCGCCAGCTTGGTCGCCATCGCCGCGATGGTCTTCTGGTAGACCGTCGCCCGGTTCCACTGTTTTATGACCCGGTAGTTCGCCGAGCCCGGTTTCCAGCCGCCGCCCTTGCGCCAGCCATAGGCGCGCAGGTAGTTGGCGGTGGAGGCCAGCACATCCGGCACCGAGCGCACCAGGTCGCGGCGCCCGTTCCCGTCGCCATCGACGGCGAACTTGATGTAGGACGAGGCCAGAAACTGCGTCTGGCCGATCTCGCCGGCCCAGGCGCCACGCATCGCCTTGGGGCTCATGTCGCCACGCTGCACGATCTTCAGCGCCGCCATCAGCTCATTGGTGAAGAACCGCGACCGCCGGCAGTCATAAGCCAGCGTCGCCAGCGACCGCATGACGCTCATGCGGCCCGAATTGGCGCCGAAATTGGTTTCCAGCCCCCAAATCGCCACGATCACTTCCGGGTCGACGCCATAGCGCCGTTCGATGGCCCGCAGCGTCTTGCCGTACTGCTTCATCTTGCGCTTGCCCTTGCGGATCATCGCGTTGTTGACCCGCCGGGCATAGAACTGCTTGAAACTGAGCTTGAACGACTTCTGCGACCGGTCGAGCCGGATCACCCGCGAGTTGTAGGTCACACCGCCCAGCGAGCGGTCGATCGTGCGTTTGGAAATCCCCGCCGCGCGCGCTTCCTTCTTGAACGCCGCCAGCCACTTCGAAAACCCGCCCGCACCATTCCCGCACCTCGCCGCTTCGGCCGGCACGGCAAACAGGATCATCGCCGCCAGTATCGCTGAAACAACACGCATAACTTCTACCCCGGTCTGTTTTCGACGTCGCCAACCATAACAAAACACAGCCACCGGGCGCCACGGCAAAATTCAAATGCGCAGGCTCTCGACACCCGGTGATCTTTGCATCACGATCCCCCGCTTCCCAGATTGACAATGAGGGCAACGCTGTTGACCAACGCCACCAAGGGCTATCTGCTCGGTCTGACCGCCGTCGTCATATTCGGCCTGACCCTGCCGTTCACGCGCATCGCCGTCGCCGAACTGCCGGCAACCTTCGTCGGGCTTGGCCGTGCCATCGTCGCTGCCGCCATCGCCGCGGTGTTTCTCAAACTGGGCAACGCCACCCGCCCGAGCCGGGCGCAACTCGGCAGGCTGGCCATCGCATCGGCCGGCATCATTTTCGGCTTTCCCCTGTTCTCCGCCATCGCCATGAAAACCGCCCCGGCTTCTCATGGGGGCGTGGTTCTCGGCGTCCTGCCGCTCGCCACGGCCCTGGCCGGCGTCCTGTTCGCCCGCGAACGCCCCTCACTCGGCTTCTGGCTGTGCGGCCTGGCCGGCGCAATCGCCGTCATAACCTTTTCCCTGCTCGACGGTGGCGCCGAAATTTACGCCGCCGATGCCCTGCTCATTCTCGCCGTCCTGTCGGCAGCTATCGGCTATGCCATCTCCGGCGACCTGTCACGCACCCTGGGCGGCTGGCAGGTCATCTCCTGGGCCCTTGTCATCTCCGTGCCCGCCCTGCTCCTGCCCGTAATCTGGGTGCTGCCGGAGATCAACTGGCAAGCCTCACCCCGCGCCTGGCTCGCCTTCGCCTATGTCGCCGTTTTCAGCCAGTTCCTCGGCTTCTTCTTCTGGAACAAAGCCATGGCCATAGCCGGCATCAGCCGCATCGGCCAGCTGCAACTGTTCCAGATCTTCGTCACGCTGATCGGGTCGTGGGCGTTGCTGGGTGAGCAGATCAAACCGGTGACTTTGGTCTTTGCGGCAATCGTGTTCGTAACCGTCTGGGTTGGTCGCAAAATGCCGGTGCACCGACGCCAGTAGTGCGAATGAAACTCTTACGTCCCATCGCGTCACCCCGGCGAAGGTCGGGGTCCAGTGCGGCAAGCATTTGAAATTGCTGATGGTTCCAATAGATTCCGGCCTTCGCCGGAATGACGGACTGTTCCGTCAATACGGACTCTTTTGTTTCATCCAATCCCCTAAAACACCCCCGCCTCCAGCCCCGCCGCCATGGCCATGCCGAGGTCGTGAGCCTCGTCCAGGAACGCCTCCCGCCACTCGCCATGGAACAGCAGCCCCTCCTGCACCGGCTTCCATTTCAGCCCGCCAGTGATGCTGTCGATGGCGCGGCGCGTCGCGGTCCCGTCCAGCCCCGCGCGGATGTAGTAGGCAAACGGCATGGCTTCGGTGTGCTCAATCACCGGGTAGAAACAGCGGTCGAAGAAATCCTTCAGCGCACCGGACATGTAGCCGAGGTTTTCCGTCGTCCCGAGGATCAGGGCATCGGCGGCAATGACGTGCTGCGGCATCGTATCGAACGGCGACAGCGCGCGCACATCGACACCGGAAATGTCCGGGTGCCGCGCGCCCTGCTCCACCGCATCCCGCAGGGCTTGCGTGTTCGGCGACGGCACATGGCCGACGATCAGCAGGGTCTTGGCCACCTCACGCATGCCCCATCACCGCGCGTGGCTTGTAGGGCCGCTCCAGCGCGGCCAGCATCGCATCGGTCAGTTTGAGATCAAGCGCCCCAAGCGCATCGGCGATGTGATGCGCCTTGGTCGCCCCGATGATCGGCGCCGTCACGCCCCGGGCCAGCGTCCACGCCAGCGCCACCTGCGCCGGCCTGGCGCCAAGCTTTGTCGCCATCTTTTCCACCTGCGCCAAAACTGCGTAATCCTGTCTGGTGCCGAAATATCCGGCTGCCATCTTGTCCGTCTCGCCGCGCGCCGTGGCAGCGCCACCCTTGGGCCGGTTGCCGGCCAGGAAACCGCGCGCCATCGGCGACCACGGCACCAGCGCCACGCCCTCGGCCGCGCAATAGGGGTTCATCTCGCGCTCTTCCTCGCGGTAGCACAGGTTGTAGAAATTCTGCATCGCCACGAACGGCGCCCAGCCCATCGCCGCCTGCATCTCGCGCATCTTGACGAACTGCCAGGTCCAGGTCGACGAGCACCCGAGATAGAGCGCCTTGCCGGCCCGCACCACATCGTTCAGCGCCTCCAGCACCTCGGCCATCGGCGTCACCCCGTCCAGCCGGTGGATGTAGTAGAGATCGACATAATCCGTCTTCAGCCGCTTCAGCGAGGCATCGATGCCTTCCATGATGTGCTTGCGCGACAGCCCGCGCGCGTTCGGCCTGTCGTTCATATGCAGCCCGACCTTGGTGGCGATCACCAGATCCTCGCGCGGCGCCGCCGGCATCAGCACGTTGCCAAGCACCTCCTCGCTGGCGCCATAGGAATAGTAGTCCGCCGTATCGAAGAAATTGATCCCCGCGTCGAGCGCCTCATGCAGAAACGGCTTTGATGCCGCCTCGCCCAGCACCCACGGATGGATGTCCCACCCCGGCGCGCCATAGCTCATGCATCCCAGGCACAACCGCGAAACCTTCACCCCGGTGCCGCCCAACTGCACATAGTCCATTCAACCGTTTCCTCATGTTCGCGTCGATCGGCCCTGCCGGCCGGCATTTGCCGCTGAGATTTGATTCTATCTGGCAATTCGGACGCCCAACCTCAATCCGCATCTCAACTTCCGCCGATTTCGAGTCCAGATCAACCGTTTAGAACTACGCCAGGACTCAATCGTTGAGCCAAACCCGCCACCTCCAACCCCAGCCGGCGCACCGGCTTTGCCGCCTCAGCGGCCATCTGTGCGCCTTGCCATTCGGCGTTTTGGGCAAAAGCAATGAATGTTAGAGCTTTTTTTGACAAAACCGAGCTATTTGACCCACCGAAGGCCGGCTTTCGCGCTCGCTGGACAGCGTTAGGCGGCACTTGTGGTCAGCCAGACCACGGCGTGCCACCTGCCTTGCCAGCAAACGCGAAAGGCCGGTCAAAAGGCTCGATATTGTCAAAAAAGACTCTAACATGGCGGCATGACCGTCAAACGCATCGTGCCGGACATAGCGGCAGCCGATCCTGTCGCTGTCGCCGGGTTTTACCGCGACCTGCTCGATCTCGACGTGGTCATGGACCAGGGTTGGATCATCACCCTGTCATCCGGCCATCCGACCGCACCGCAAATCAGCATTGCGAGCGAGGGCGGTTCGGGTACGCCTGTTCCCGACATATCCATTGAGGTCGACAATGTCGATGCGGTCCACCGCAAAGCGCTGTCTATGGAGTGCGAAATCGTCTATGCGCTCACCGACGAACCCTGGGGCGTACGCCGCTTTTTCATTCGCGATCCGGCCGGCAAGCTCCTCAACATCCTGGCGCACCTGTAGCCGTCACCGTCAGTCCCAATCCCGCCGGTGCAGTTCCATGAGGTCGTTGCCATCCGCGTCCTTCAGCATCAGCTTCAGGTGACCGCCGGACACGGTCCGCATCGCCGTCAGGGCGTTCAGGAACTCCTGCTCGCGCGTCATGACCTGCCTGGCGCAGGCCTTTCGCGTCGCCCAGATCGGTCCAATCTCCAGCGCGTACCTCTTGTCCACAAAGCGCCCGCCAAAGCTGTTGCAGCTGGCGAACCCGGTGAGTTGCCCGCCGTCACCGAACCGGACGAACACATCGCCGCCGCCTGCCGGACCCCACTCCGAGCCTCTCATTTCGCCGCCGGCACCCGCCGGTGGCGGCAACAAAAAACACACGCCAAGAACAACAGCCAACCTTGCCAGTCCAAGCATGATGACACTCAACTCCCTCACCTGCGCCGCAGAAATCTGTCGGCTCGATTATCGCCGAAATTGACTTCGTTCTCCGAGATGATAACAACACAATCCCGTGAACGCCCCTGCACCAAACCCGGCATAATGTCCGCCGCGACCCTTGGGCCGGCCATAACCCTTTGAAAGACATCTCCTCATGACCAAATGGGACTTCTGGATCGACCGGGGCGGCACGTTCACCGACGTTGTCGCGCGCAAACCGGATGGCACGATCGCGGCGCACAAACTCCTGTCCGAGAACCCGGAGAGCTACCGCGACGCCGCCATTCAGGGCATCCGCGACCTGATGGGCATCGACCAGGCGACGCCGATCCCCGCCCACCAAATCGCCAACGTCAAGATGGGCACCACCGTGGCCACCAACGCCTTGCTCGAACGCAAGGGCGACCGTACCGTGCTGGTCACCACCAGGGGATTCCGCGACGCCCTGGAAATCGGCTATCAGGCCCGCCCCGACCTGTTCGCCCGCCACATCGTCAAGCCCGAGCTGCTCTATGAGCGGGTGATCGAAGTCGAAGAACGCGTCGATGCCTCCGGCAACGTTCACACCCCGCTCGACCCCGAAACCGCCCGCCCGGCGCTGCAGGCCGCCTATGACGCCGGCATCCGTGCCGCGGCCATCGTCTTCATGCACGGCTACCGCTTCCACGACCATGAAAAGGCAATAGCAACACTCGCCCGCGACATCGGCTTTACCCAGGTCTCGGTCAGCCACGAGGTCTCGCCCCTGATGAAACTCGTCGGCCGCGGCGACACCACCGTCGTCGACGCCTACCTGTCCCCCATCCTGCGGCGGTATGTGGAGCAGGTGGAAACCGAACTCAAAGGTGCCTCCAATCTTTCCTCCCCCCTCGCGGGGGAGGATCAAGGAGGCGGGGTCGAAAAGAAGACCACATCGCGCAGCGATGCCCAAACCCCACCCCTAGCCCCTCCCCACAAGGGGGAGGGGAACAGTCTCCGAGCCGATAGGCGAGGCAAGCGCGACCGCGCGCCGGCCGGTCAGGCCGCCCCCGCGGAGGCGTCTGGCGCAAGCCAGACTGCCGTGAGCGCAAAGGACTCATCACCCAATCTCATGTTCATGCAGTCCTCCGGCGGCCTCACCGCCGCCGATCTGTTCCAGGGCAAGGACGCCATTCTGTCAGGACCCGCCGGCGGTGTCGTCGGCATGGTCGAGACCGGCAAGATGGCCGGCTTCAACAAGCTCATCGGCTTCGACATGGGCGGCACCTCGACCGACGTCGCCCACTATGACGGCGAATTCGAACGTGCCTTCGAGACCGAAGTCGCCGGCGTCAGAATGCGTGCCCCGATGATGCGCATCCACACCGTGGCGGCTGGCGGCGGCTCGCTGCTCCAGTTCGATGGCGCCCGCTTTACCGTCGGCCCGGACTCGGCCGGCGCCAATCCCGGTCCGGCCTGCTACCGCCGCGGCGGCCCGCTCGCCGTCACCGACGCCAACGTGATGCTCGGCAAGATCAACCCGGACTTCTTCCCGAAGATTTTCGGCCCCGGCCAGGACCAGCCCCTCGATCGCGACGCCGTCGAGGCCTGCTTCGCCGATATCGCCGCTGAGATCGGCGATGGCCGCAGTCCGGAAGAGGTCGCGGAAGGCTTCATCCGCATCGCCGTCGAGAACATGGCCAACGCCATCAAGAAGATTTCCGTCCAGCGCGGCTATGACGTGACCGGCTATGCCCTGCAGTGTTTCGGTGGCGCCGGCGCCCAGCACGCCTGCCTGATCGCCGACAACCTGGGCATGAAGACCGTGCTCATCCATCCGCTCGCCGGCGTCCTGTCGGCCTATGGCATGGGGCTCGCCGACATCCGTGCCGGCCGCGAACAGGCCGTTGAATCAAAACTTGAAGCCAAGGTTGAATCGAAACTCGCCAAGATCGCCGCAACACTTTCAAAACAAACCGAAAAAGAGCTGCGCGGCCAGGCCGTCAGGAAGCCGGACATCACCACCCACGCCAGCGCCCACTTGCGCTATGCCGGCACCGACAAGCCGCTGATCGTTGCCCTGGCGGGCGCAAATGGAATGCGCCGCGCCTTCGAGAAGCAGCACAAGAAGCAGTTCGGCTTCATCACCCCGCAGACCGACATCATCGTCGAGGCCATCTCGGTGGAAAGTCTCGGCGGCGCCACCAAGGCGGCCGAGCGCTCGGCGCGGCGCACCGATGCCGAACCGACCGCCATGGCAAAGACGAGGATTTTTGCCGGCGGCCGCTGGCGCAAGGCCCCGGTCTACGATCGTGAGGCTCTCAAGGCCGGCCAGTCCGTCAGGGGCCCGGCCCTGATCATCGAAGCCCACAACACCACCGTCGTCGAGGACGGCTGGGGTGCGGAACTGACGCCCAAGCGCCATCTCATCCTCAAGCGCATCAAGCGCGCCGCAAAGCGCACTGCCATTGGCACCAGCGCCGACCCAGTCATGCTGGAGGTCTTCAACAACCTGTTCATGTCGATTGCCGAGCAGATGGGCGTGACGCTGGAAAACACCGCCTATTCCGTCAACATCAAGGAGCGCCTCGACTTCTCCTGCGCCCTGTTCGATGCCGATGGCCAGCTCATTGCCAATGCCCCGCACATGCCGGTGCACCTGGGTTCCATGGACCGCTCGGTCGAAACCGTGATCGCCAACAACCCGGACATGGCACCCGGCGACGTCTACGTGCTCAACGCCCCCTATAACGGCGGCACCCACCTGCCCGACATCACCGTCATCACTCCGGTGTTCGACGACAAGAACAAGAAGATCCTGTTCTACACCGCCAGCCGCGGCCACCACGCCGACGTCGGCGGCATCGCGCCGGGTTCCATGACCCCGCGCGCCACCGACATCAACGAGGAAGGTGTGGTCATCGACAACTTCAAGATGCTCGACAAGGGCACCTTGCGCGAAAAGGCCCTGTTCGACCTCCTGTCCTCCGGCCCCTACCCGTGCCGCAACCCGGCCCAGAACATCGCCGACCTCAAGGCCCAGGTCGCCGCCAACGAAAAAGGCGTCCAGGAACTGAGAAAGATGATCGACCAGTTCGGCCTCAAGGTCGTCCAGGCCTACATGCAGCACGTCCAGGACAACGCGGAAGAAAGCGTGCGCCGCGTCCTCGATGTCCTGCACGACAGCGAATTCACATATGAGATGGACCAGGGCGCGGTGATCAGGGTGAAGATCACGGTCGACAGAAAAACCCGTTCCGCCACGGTCGATTTCACCGGCACCAGCCCGCAGCAGTCTTCCAATTTCAACGCTCCCGGGCCCGTCACCCGCGCTGCCACGCTCTATGTGTTCCGCGTCATGGTCGGCCACAACATCCCGATGAATGCCGGCTGCATGAAGCCGATCGAGCTGATCATCCCCGAAGATTGCATGCTGGCGCCGAAATACCCCGCCGCCGTCGTCGCCGGCAATGTCGAGACCTCGCAGGCCGTCACCGACACCCTGCTCGGCGCATTGGGCGCCATGGCCGCCTGCCAGGGCACCATGAACAACTTCAACTTCGGCAACGACACCCACCAGTACTACGAAACCATCTGCGGCGGCTCCGGCGCCGGCGACGGCTTCAACGGCACCTCTGCCGTCCACACCCACATGACCAACACCCGCCTCACCGACCCGGAAATCCTAGAGTTCCGCTATCCCGTGCGCCTGGAAAGCTTCGAGGTGCGCCGCGGCTCCGGCGGCAGGGGCAAATGGTCAGGCGGCGACGGCACCACCCGCACCGTGGTGTTCAATGAGCACATGGACGTCTCCCTCCTCACCGGCCACCGCCGCATCCCTCCCTTCGGCCTGAACGGCGGCCAACCCGGCGAATGCGGTCAAAACTGGAAACGCCACAAGGACGGCACGATGGAACAACTCGACCACACCGCCCAGACCGTGGTCGAGCCGGGCGATGCCATCACCATCAAGACGCCAGGCGGCGGCGGGTATGGCAAGGCGTAGTCGCAGCTAGAGCCTTTTTTGACGAAACAGTCCGTCATTCCGGCGAAGGCCGGAATCCAGAAGACACATCTCCGAATTCAGACGGTTGCCGCATTGGACCCCGGCCTTCGCCGGGGTGACGCGATGGGACGCAAGTGTTTCAATCGCACCACTGGCAACTCCGACGGCATCCGAGCTATCATGCTGCCGCAAAAGCCCGCGTTTGCAGTGAATTGACTTAAGTCAATACCTGCACCGTCGGTTCGACTGACAATGAACGCCTTTATAACAGGGGAGATCTCATGAAACTCACACGCAAACAATTTCTCGCCGGTGCCGGCGCCGCGTTCGCATCGCCGTTCCTGGTCAACGCCAGCGCACTCGCTGCCAAGCGCCTCGTCTTCGGCGGCGGTCCGGCCGGCGGCACCTTCCAGGTCGTCGCCAACGCCATCCAGACCTATGGGCCGGTCAAGGACCTGGAGGGCATCACGATCAAGGCCCAGTCGTCTGCCGGCTCGGTGGAAAACCTGCGCAAGGTCAACAAGGGCAAGTCGCATTTCGGCACCGTCTATTCCGGCCACGTCTTCCAGGGCCGCGAAGGTATCCTGAAGAACGACCCGAACAAGTATGAAGACGTCATGGCCGTTGCCTTCCTGTACGGCGCCCCGGCCCAGTTGGTGGTTCGCAAGGGTTCCGGCATCAAGTCGGTCAAGGACCTGGAAGGCAAGCGCGTCGGTGTCGGCAACGCCGGTTCGGGCGCCTTCGCCAACTGCGAACTGTTCTTCACCCACTTAGGGGTCTGGGACAAGATCGAGCGCAACGCCATGGGCTACAACGATGCCGCCCAGGCCTTCGGCAACAACCAGCTCGACGCCTTCTGGCTGTTCACAGCCTTCCCGTCCGGTGCCGTCATCATGGCAGCCCAGACCAACGACATCGAGCTGATCGACCTGGCCAGGGACGCCCAGGAATCAGGCTTCTTCGACAAGTACCCGTACTTCGCCAAGCTGTCGGTGCCCGCCGGCACCTACAAGGGTGTCGATGTCGATACCCCGTCGTTCCAGGACGCAGCTCTTTGGGTGGCGAACTCCAAGGTCGATGCCGACACGGTCTACAAGCTTCTGTCGGTCATCTACACCGACGAGGGCCTGGCCCACATGTTGTCCCAGAAGAAGACCTTCAAGAACATGAGCATCCAGACCGGGCCGACTGGCGTCGTCACGCCGTTCCATCCGGGCGCAGAAAAATTCTGGAAGGAAAAAGGCGTCATGTAATGTGTAAGCGGGGGCAGTTGGCCTGATTGAGGGCGGTGCCGCACCGGCGCCGCCCTCGTCGCAGGCCACATCGTGCGATCGAAACGGCCGGCCAGCCGGGATGGGACTGGCGTCCGGGCCGATTGTGCGCCACAATCGGGGAGCGGAGTGTCGAGCTGACGCAGATCGGCCGCATGGCGCTCCAATGGCAAGGGGAGGAATGCCATGCAGGACAATGCCACCAACGATGCGCTGGAACTCAGCGACGACGGTCCAAAGCATGAAGGCCTGCGCGGCATCGAACGTTGGATTTTCGATGCCCTCGCCTTGATCCTTGTCCTGTTCTATTCCTATTCCGCCGTCGTCGAACCGGCCGCCACCCAGTATCACCGCGGTGTCTACATCCTCATCACCTACATCCTGGTGTTTCTGCTTTACCGCCTGCCCGGAACGTTCGGCCGCATTATCGACTATGTGCTGATGGCAGCTTCGGTCTTTTGCATCGGCTACTGGATCCTCAATTTCGAGGTCATCAACTACCGCGCCGGCGCGGAAACCGATCTGGACATGGCCGTCGCCATGGTCGGCGTACTCGTCGGCATCGAACTGGCCCGCCGCGTCGTGGGTATCGTGTTCGTCATCATCGGCGCCATCATGCTGCTGTACGGCATTTACGGCGAATACTTCCCGGAAGCGATCTCGCATGCCGGCGACACATTCCCGGAACTGGCCACCAGCCTGTTCTACAAGTCGGACGGCGTGTTCGGCATCATGGCCAACGTGCTCGCCACTTACATCATCCTGTTCGTCATCTTCGGCGCATTCCTGGAGAAATGCGGCGCCCAGCGCTTCTTCGTCGACTTCCCGCTCGCTGCCGTCGGCCACAAGATCGGCGGCCCGGCCAAGGTCTCCGTCATCGCCTCCGGCCTGTTCGGTTCGATCTCCGGCAGCGCCATCGCCAACACGGTCTCCACCGGCGCCTTCACCATCCCGATGATGAAAAAGGCCGGCTTCCGCCCGCACATCGCCGGCGGCATCGAACCGGCCGCTTCCATCGGCGGCATGTTCATGCCCCCGATCATGGGCGCCGGCGGCTTCATCATGGCCGAACTCACCGGCGTGCCCTACTCCCAGATCATGCTGGTCGCCATCTTTCCGGCCTTCATGTACTTCTTCTCGGTCTACGTGATGGTCCACTACGAGGCCAAGCGGCACAACATTGTCGGCGAGAAGTCGGAGCATTCGCCGATGGAGATCTTCAAAAAACAGTGGTTCTACATACTGCCCCTGGTGGTCATCACCGTCTTCATGCTGTCCGGCTATTCGCCCGGCTACTCCGCCATCCTCGGTATCGTCGCCTGCATCGCTGTCAGCTGGTTCCGCAAGGACACGCGCATTGATGCCAAAGGCTTCCTGGATGCCTCGCGCGCCGGCGCCGAGCAAAGCCTGAAGATCGGGGCCACCGTCGGCGTCATCGGCATCATCATCGGCGTCTTGACCTATTCCGGCCTGATGCTGACCTTCGCCGACATCGTCATCGAACTGGCCGCCGGCCGCCTGTTCCTGACCATCCTGCTCATTGCCCTGGTCTCTTTGATCATGGGCATGGGCGTACCCGTCACCGCCGCCTACCTGATCACCGCCGTCGTCGCGGTGCCGGCGCTGGTCCACCTCGGCGTCAACGAGATCGCCGCCCACATGATCGTCTACTGGCTGAGCCAGGACTCCAACATCACCCCGCCGGTGTGCATCGCCGCCTTTGCCGGTGCCACCATCGCCCGGGCCAACATGTGGCGCACCGCGTTTGCCGCCTTCAAGTTCGCCAAGTTCCTCTATCTCGGCCCGTTCCTGTTCGGCTACGTCCCCGGCTTCTCGCTCAACGGCTCAACAACCGACATCGCCATCACCTTCGTCCTTATCCTCATAGGCACCTGGGCCTACTCCTGGTTCCTGTCAGGCATCTGGCTCGACTGGTTCAAGAAGGAAAAGAAGGCAGCCTGAGCAAACCGCGCACGCCCGTTTACCGCCCGCGTTATGGTTAACGAACCGTAAAGACTCGCCGGCACGGGAAACCTCTGCTAGCTTACCCTGAGTTAGTTTCGGTACAGCGGCAACAGGATATTCGGCGATGCCCAAACCAGGCGGCAATGGCGGCGGCGGCAATGGCGGTGGTGGCGGTGGCAACACCTATCAGGGCACATCGGGCGACGACCTCTTCGCCCTTGCGTCGGGCGACCTGAAGGGCGCAACCATCCTCGCCGGCACCGGCTACGACACCCTGCAACTGACCACGGCCGCCGGCTTTGTCTTCTCCAACAAGAGCTACCGCGAACTGTCCGGCATCGACGCCCTGGACTTCTCCGGCCACACCGGTGGCGCGCTCGAAGTCCGCATCCACCGTTCGATGCTGCAGCAGACCGATGCCGCCCGGCTCACCGTCATCTCCGGCAGCAATGGCATCACCAAACTGAGCGCCGCCGAAACCGGCCAGGGCATTGTCATTGTCGGCGGCACCGGCACCGTCCAGCTTGCCGACGGCGTCGACAATGTCGTCACCATCGCCGATGGCGCCAGCGTTCTGGCGACCGGCGGCACCGGCGACGACATCATCACCGCCAGCGCGACCGGCACAGTTCTCAACGGCGCCGGCGGCAACGATCAGCTCACCGCCGGCGCGGGGGCCGACAGTGTGGTTTTCCAGTCAGGGTACGGCAGCGACATCGTCAGCCAGTTCGACACCAGCGCCGATGTCGTAGAGCTCACCGGCCTGTCCGTCACCAGCTTCTCCGGGCTCCTCGCGCTCATCACCGACGACGCGGCAGGTGCCATCCTCGACCTCGGCGGCGGCGATCAACTGCAATTCCTCGGCCTGGCCAAATCCGCCCTCACCACCGACAACTTCCTGGTCGACGGCCAGACCCTGCCCGGCGACCCGCCGCCACCGCCAGACCCGGAAACCATCTACATCGACCCCGGCACCACCGCCGCCGCCCTCAACACCATCATCGCGTCGGCTGCCGGCGGCTCCACCATCATCCTGCGCAACGGCGACCACACCTTCACCGAAAGCGTGATCATCTCGCGCGACAACATCACCCTCAAGGGCGAAAGCGAAGCCGGCACCATCATCACCTTCGACTTCCCGCCGGGCAGCGAAACCAGCGGCATCCAGGTGCTCGCCGGCCAGAAGACCGCCATCGCCAACGCCATCGGTGCCATCAGCAAGGGCGACACCTCTTTCACCATGGCTTCCGGCCACGGCATCTCCGCCGGCGATATCCTGTACATCCAGCAGGACAACACGCAGGAATATCTCGACGAAAACGGCTGGACAAACGTCTCCTGGCAAGACGCCGACGACCGGCCGTTCCGTGAGTCGATCGTCCGCGTCGCCTCCGTCGACGGCAACACCATCCACCTCGAACACGCCATCGCCTACGACATGGATGCCGGTCTCGCCGAAGTGTTCTCGATCGACATGCTTGGCGGCATCGCATTGTCGGACTTTACCGTCACCTACACTCTCGGCACGCCCAACCCTTACGATTTCGCCAACACCGAGCCTGCCTTCTATGGCACCGCCGCCATCTATCTCAAGGGCACCGACGGCGCCAGCCTCAACGGCATCACCATCCTTGACGCCGCCAGCCACGGTTTCGACCTGCGCTCATCCCTTGAGCTTGCCGCCGACGACCTCTATGTCTCCGGCGCCCACAACAAGGGCTCCGGCGGCAACGGCTATGCCGTGCAGGTCTACGAAACCTTCCATTCGACCTTTTCCAACCTTGAACTGTTCGATACCCGCCACGCCTTCCTGCTGTCGTCCTGGCATGGCGAGGCCTACAACACCGCCCACATCACCGCCACCAACCGCGACATCAACTTCCACGGCTCGCCCGACCACTCCAACACCATCGCCGTCGACCAGTCGATCCTCGACTATGACCCGGCCCAGAACACCGGCGGCGGCAACGGCTACTGGGCGATCGTCTCTCCGGGCGGCTCCACCCATCCGGCCACCGACATCTACGGCGACAACACCGTGCAGTTCGCCCACGCTGAAGGCTACGACCGCGGCGAAACCTTTTACGGCGCCGACACCGGCGCCTATCTCAACGGCAAGGAAGGCCAGGACACCGTCATCGGCGGCACCGGCAGCGACACCATCGTCGGCGGCGGCAACAAGGACACCCTGACCGGCGATCAGGGCGCCGACACTTTCGTGTTCTATCTCGGCACCAACTACGACCGCGTCACCGACTTCAACCCAGGCGAAGGCGACCAGCTCGTCTTCGCCGGCAACGCCGAGGTCACGAGCTTTGCCGACCTCGTCCTGACGCAGGACGGCACCGACGCTTACGTCCGCTTCGGCGCCAACTCCACGGTCATTCTCGAGGGCCACGACATCGCCAGCCTGACCGACGCCGGCATGATCTTCGACCCCACCGGCGCCACCTGGGCTCCGGTCTATTTCGGCAGCGACTTCATCGCCTGATCCCCGGCCAACCGGAACACCTCAATACCGCGGGATGCCCCTTTCAGCATCACCTCGCCCATCGGGTCCACCGCGACATCGCCGCCCAGTTCGACCTGCGCGCGCCGGTCGAGCAGCACTTCGCCGTCCTTTGCCATGTCGCACAACCGGGCCGCAACGTTCACCACATTGCCGATGGCCGTGTAGTCATAGCGCCCTTCCGAGCCGATGACGCCGAGCGTCGCGTATCCGTATGAGACACCGACGCCCAGGCCCAGCTCATGACCCCGCTCGCGCCATCTGCTCTGCACCTCGGCAAATGCCCGCTTCATGTCCGCCGCCAGCCGCACGGCCTTTTCCACCGGATCATCACAAGCCAACGGATCGTTGAAGATCACCATCAGGCCGTCCCCGGCCCGGTAGCCGATGGTGCCGCCATGATCATTTACAAGCTCGCCCATACGTTCATGGATGGCCTGCAAAACCTCCATCACCTCCTCCGGTTCAGCGGTTTCGGAAAAAGCCGTGAAACTGCGCACGTCGCAAAACAGACAGGCCACCTGGCGCCGGTGACTGTCGAGCAGGTTCTCCCGGCCCTCACTTGTGATCAGATCGGCCACCTCGCTCGACAGGAAGCGCTTGAGCCGCGCCAGCCTGTCGATTTCCGCAACCTGCGTTTCGACCCGCCGCTCCAGCGAGCTATTCAGTGTCGCCAGCTGCATCTTTTGCGCTGAAATCTTGCGGTTGAGGCCGGCGAGCATGAACATCTGATTGAGCAGTGCCGAGATCACCAGCAGCACGTATCCGAGGATCAGGATGCGGATATCGTAGTAGGCATAGAGTGTCCCGATGATCGTCGCTACCGCTACACCCGAGACGGCCAGCGGCACATTGCTGCCATGACGGCTCCGGTCACGCCACAGGCCCGCCACGGTGACCAGCGCGAACACCCACATAAAGACCGCCTGAACATGAATGTTGAGTTCGAACTCAGCCAGTCCGAACAGTGGCGCCATCAGTGAAATGAGCACCTGGCCGTAGCAAAAGAACAGCGATGCCGCCGCCCCGGCGATCGCCAGCGAACCGAACAGCCCCTGCCCCGCCGCCGGGCCTTCCAACTCAACCGCGGTCGTCTCGGGTTGTGCTTGCTGTCGCGGACTCACCACCATCACTTCACCAGCCTTTCACCGCAGTGCGGACAGAACAGCGGATGCGGAGAGTCCTTGTCCGCCTGCATCTGGCTGCGAATATCCATTGCCGCATTGCGGCTTAGCCCGAGTTGCTTGCGCAGCGCCTCAAGCTCGGCCTCTTCGGTGTCGTCGATCACCCCATCCTCCAGCGCCTGGCGGAATTCCTCACCCAGCACCTCGCGCCGCCGCCGCAGGTGATCGGCCAGGCCGCTCGCCAGAATACCCGCCGGCAGCGCCGCCATGCCGATGCCGATCACCGTCACGCAGGCGCCGAACAGCTTGCCCCACCCGGTGATCGGCGTCACGTCGCCATAGCCCACCGTCGTCAGCGTCGCCATGGCCCACCACATCGCCTCGGGGATCGAACCGAACTTGTCCGGCTGGTCGTCATGCTCGACCAGATACATGCCGCTCGCCGCCAGCACCAGCAAAACGATCAGGATGAAGAACCCGGCAAAGAACGAATTCGCCTCCTCGCGGATCACGTCCAGCAGCATCGTCATCGCCGAGGAATAGCGGGTCAGCTTGAAGATCCTGAGCAGCCGCAAGACCCGCAGGAAGCGCAGGTCGATGGCAAAGAACAGCGTCAGATAGAACGGCAAAATGGCGACCAGATCGATCACCGCGAGCGGCGATGTGGCATATTTCAGCCGCGGAAAGTGGTGCTCCCGGTACTCTTCGTCCTCCACGCACACCCACAACCGCCCGACATATTCGATGGTGAACACCACCACCGAGAACAGTTCCAGCGCCTCGAACCACGGCCCATAGGCCTCATAGAGCCAGCCCACCGTCTCCAGGATCACCGCAACGACATTGACCGCGATCAGAACGATCAGCCCGATGTCGACCCAACGCCCGAACTGCCCAAACCGCTCGGTCTGCTCCAGAATGTCATATGCCGCCCTGCGCAACTTGTTCTTGGCCATGCTCTGCCTCCCCCGCAGATGTCACGGACTGTTACCTTAGAGCAAGTTGCGGTGCCATGGGCATCGGATTTGCGACGGATTACATCCGCCGGAGGCAGCCGCCGTACTATGTGAGCCCGCGAACGACGCCGCTACCCGCCCCGCCGCGCCAGGTAAAGATGCCCGGCAATGAGCATCCCCTCCTCGTGGCGCACAACGATATCCTCGGCATGCTCCAGCGCAAATCCGGCCGCCGTCAGCTCTGCCGACACATAGTCCAGCCGGTGCGCGAACCGCTGGTGCGGCCCGACCGTGTAGCCGACAGCGCCAAACGACGCATCCGGCAGCGCCTCGGAGGAAAACAGCCAAACCGCACCCGGAGCGGCATGTCGCGCGACCCCGCCGAACAAGCCTGCAACGTCACCGAGATAGGGCAACATGTCGGTCGCCGTGACAAGATCCCATGGCTCCGCCTCGATCTCCTCGAGAAACCGCACCACCTCCACGGTATAGAGATCGTCGTAGACCTCCTTGTCGCCGGCAACGTCGATCATGGTCTCGGATATGTCGACACCAGTCAGGTGATCCACCATGCCGTCCAGTGCCACCCCACTCAGCCCGGTGCCGCAACCCAGATCAAGCAGGCGCCGGTACGGCCCCGGCGCGCGCGCCTCCAGCATCTGCCGCGCCAGCAGCGGCACGTGATAGCCGAGGTCGTCAACCAGAATGTCCTCGAACACCTCGGCATGCTGATCGAACAGCGTTTCCACATAGGCATCCGGCGCCTTCACCGGCACCGGCCCGCGCTTCATGCTCGCCAGCCGCACCGCCGCACCGCCATGGTCGTCCGGATCGAGTGCTAGCACTTCGCCATAGGCTTCGGCAGCTTCATCCAGCCGCCCGGCCTTCTCCAGCCCCAGCGCCCGCTCATAGGCCTCCGCCAGCGCGGCTTCATCGATCTTGCTCATATCCGCAGTGTCCGGCGGTCCAGGTTCAACACAACACGTGTGCTATGTCAGCGCCGCCGCTAGGTCAAACTCCCAGGCACACCTGTTGACAACACCACATCCCGTCATTGCCGGGACAAGCCCAAAGCTGTCCGGTTTGGCGGCGAATGCCCCTTCCCCCAGAAAGGGGGAAGGTTGGGATGGGGGTTGATGGCGGTGCAAGGCACAATGGAGTCAATGTGTTGCGCCGCCATCAATCCCCACCCAACCCTCCCCTTTTCTAGGGGAGGGAACATACCTGGCAATTGAATTTCCATATCCAGAAATCACAGTACACGCCACAACACCATTTCTCGTCATTGCCGGGCTTGTCCCGGCAATCCAGAGCCGCAGGATTAAGAGACTGAGTGAACGGCGCCCGGATCACCGGCAGTAACGGCCCGTGCCTTTGCGCCCGTGCCTTTGCAGATCGAGATGGAAATGATCCCGGTGCGCCCGGTCATGGTTCGGTCCCAGCACCGTGGTGAAGGTCTCGCACGACCCCTTGTTGACATGGCGCAGGAACCGCCGTTCATCGCGCGAACCGTGCCAGCCGTCCTCGACCTCGACCACCCGGCCGCTTTCCAGCGTGAACGCCGCCACGTCGATGGCGTTGCCCAGCCCGTGCTCCGACAACTTGCGCCCGCGCCGCGAGTTGCGCGCCCGGCAGGCATAGGACGACACCACCTTGATGCCGGTGATCCGCTCACCGAACGCCGCCTCGGCCGTCGGCTGCGCGACCCCGTTCACCCAGTCGTCCAGCGCCCCGACCATGCCGCAATTGAGCGTCGCGGTATTCTGCAGCTTGACGCCCGATACCGATCTGACCTTCCACGGATTGGGAATGCCGCACCCGTTGCTCCTGGAAAACGGCTCCAGCCGCACCGCCTCGCCCACCGAGCGCGGATCGACCGTGCACTGGGCGCTGGGCACCTTCAGCCCGCGCGTATGAAACTCCGGCAAATCCGAAGCACACCCCGCCAACGCCGCCGCCCCGGCAACCGCCCCCAGAACCCCACGCAAACGCATCACAAACAAACCTTCCCCCGGCTACAATCCAGAGAGATGAGTAGATTATTATGGTAAAAATATAGTTGTTACCGCCTCGCGTCCATACGGGCCGGCCCTTTCAAAGTCCGCAAGACTTGCGACTCACCGCCGGCCATGATGACTTGTGCGATCTGTTCTCACTACTGCATGGACCTCATGACGGCGCGAGGCTACAGGACAATCGAAACAGCCGGTGTTGCCGCCCTTTGCGCAGCCCTCATCGCCGTCATTCACACCAAACACATCTACGATGCCGATGACGGCGTCACCCTGGATGGTGCATGGAACCTGTTGAACGGCATCGTTCCCTACACGGACTCTTTCGAATTCATTCCGCCCGGCTCCTTCTACCTGATCTATGCCGTCTGGGAGCTTCTCGGCCCATCCTACTGGTCGGCCCGTCTCACCGGCGGCATATTCGTGCTGGCCGGTGCCATCGGCATCCACCTGATCACAATTCACCTCGCCGAACAGATCGGCCGGCCGGCACGGGTTTGGCTCCGAGCCTGGCCGCCCGTCTGTTTCTGCCTGATGTCGGCATTCTTCCCCATCATCTCCCACAACGTCTTTTCCATCGTCATCGTCATTTGGACTACGTATTTGGCTTGCCTGGGACTACGCCGACCCACAGTCGCCATTTGGATGTCTGCTGGGGTGTTGCTCGGTTTGTCGGCACTGTTCCTGCATCCACGGGCATTTGCAGTCGCAATCGCGTTGTCCGGCTCCCTGGCAATCCAGTCGTGGAAAGCTCCGGAAGCGAAGTGGCTCGGCTACATTGCGGTTCTCGCCATATGTTCAAGCCTCGTTGTTTCAGTTGTTCTTCTGTACTGGGACTTTGGCCTCTTGTGGAAACACATGATTCAGTTTCCCTTGGAACGCTATCGAACCGTAAATCGTCCTCCGGCGGAATTCCTTGTGGCCGCGTTTGCCCTTCTGTTTGCTGTTGCCTGGCTCCTTCGGCGCAACTTTCGGCCATCTCTTGTCCTGTTGACCCTCGTACAATTCATGCTGGTTGCAAGCGCATCAAGAAACGCCGAACCGCTGCACCTCCTGTTTATCATGTTTCCGACCCTTTGCTTGCTTGCAGCAGCCCTGGAACTTCCCGGCAAGAGCCTTTCTGCCGGGTTCTTCCCAATTGCCGTGGCCACGCTCCCCATCGCCGCCGCGCTGACAAACATGCAAGGGGCCTGGCGGGATCGAAGCATACCTGCCGCGCTCGGGTCGGCAATCAGGACACACTGCAACGAAACACGGTTCCTGTATGCCGGTCCCTACCTGCCGGGATTGCATTTTGAGGTCAGAAAGATCAACCCGACACCATTTTCACTTCTGCTTCATTCCTTCAACACACCTCAGCACTTCCGGGACGCGATTCAGGGCATAGAGATCAGAAAACCGGCTTGCGTCCTGGTCGACTTTGAATTTCCGGTCCAGTGGAAAAGCTTTATTCAAAACAGCCCGCTTCATCATCACATCGCCGCCAACTACCGTACCGTCGAGCAGTTCGGCACACTGCAGATCATGACCCGCATCGAGCCCTGAGAGCCTGACCGAAAAGTCCTGAGGTGGTTTGACGGACCATATTTTGAGCGATTTTTGCGGAAATTCAAAGCCATAGGGCAGGCCCCCTTTGGTTCTGAATTTCCACAAAAAGCGCCAAAATATGGTTCGCCCTTCAGGGTTTTGCATAATACCAGCGGCCCTCAGAAAACGCCCATTTGATGGAGCCAAATTCGTTCATATGGTAGGCGCGGCGCGCAGCGCGATGCGGTGCATCGGGCAAGCGCCGCAACGCACCAGATGGGCGAATTTGGCCCACCGAAGGCCGCATTTTCGCTCTTGCTGGACGTCGTTATGCTCGGCTTGTGGTCAACCGGACCGCGGCACCGAGCATGCCCAGCCAGCAAAAGCGAAAATGCGGTCAAATGGGTGTTTTCTGAGGGCCGCTGGTATAAATTGCCCACTTTCAGCGGGTTCTTCCTTGCCAAGAGCACCACCCTTGGCTGCGGAACAACCCTTGAAACTGAACAATTTATGCAAAATCAAACCACCTCAGGACTTTTCGGTCAGGCTCCAACAGCCGTTCACCGCAAGCCCACCGGCGCCGGCCGACGCCTCAGACCGGCCAGCGCGTTGCCGGCAATCGCGCCCAGCAGAACGCCGCCGCCCAGCAGCGTCTGCGTGCTTGCCGTCTCGCCCAGGAACAGCCACACCCACACCGGCCCCAGCACCACTTCGGTCATCGACAGCAACGCCAGTTCCGCCGCCGGAACCACCTTGGAACCCACCGTGTAGATCGACAGCCCGGTGCCGAGCTGAAACACCCCGAGCGCGAAGGCAATCGCGATGTCGTTGGCCGGCAGCGCAAACCCCAGGCCCAGCAGCCAGCAGGCCGCCCCGGCAATCGCCATGGCAAAAATGCCCGACAGGAACACCGCCGGCAGCATGTCCTGGCCGGTGTTCTGCCTGAGCGCCAGCGTGAACACCGCGAACCCGAAGCCGGACAGCAGCGCCATGGCATCGCCCAGCCAGTTGCCCAGCGCAATGCCCTCATGCACCATCAGCGCAATACCCGCCGCGCCCACCACGATCGCCACCCAGGTCGCCCGCCGCACCGGCTCGCCCAGCAGCAGCCAGCCCAGCACCGCGGCAAAGAACGGCGCTGTGGCGAACAGGAACATGGCATTGGCCACCGTCGTCTGCTGGATGGCGAAGATGCCGCCGGCGAACGCCCCGACCAGCGCCAGGCCGCCGGATATTCCCGGCAGTCCCGCCGCCCGGATCACCGCAAACGGCCGCCCCCGGCTCCTCAGCGCAATCACACAGTACAGCAGCGGCGCCAGCGCCATTGAGCGGTAGAACAGGATCTGCCACACCGTGGCCTCCTGCATCAGCCGGATGCCGAGCCCCATGGTCGACCAGCACGCCCCGGCCAGCAGCACCAGCACAATGCCGGCCCGATAGCTGATCCGCCCCCCGGGCGCGCGCAGCGCGATATCCGCCATGGTCAACTTCTCCGCCCGGAAACCAGCCAAAACGTCAGCTAACACCGTTTCCGGCCCGCCCGCACGCGAAATTTTCCGCCGCCCCAGGTCGAAAACCCTTGCCTCACCCGCCTCGGTTGCCCTTAGGCTCCCAGCCCATGACCAACGAACCAGACACCCCCGGCATCCTCTCTGGCCTGCGCGTCCTCGACCTGACGAGCATGTTGTCCGGCCCCTACTGCACCATGATGCTCGCCGACCACGGCGCCGAAGTGATCAAGATCGAGACCGCAAGGGGCGACACATCGCGCTCCAACGGCCCGTTCCGCACCGACGATCCGGACCACCAATGGGGCGGCTATTTCGTCAGTCTCAACCGCTCCAAGAAATCCATCGTCCTCGACCTGAAATCCGAGGCGGGAAAGGCCGAATTCCTCACCCACGCCAAAACCGCCCACGTCGTCGTCGAAAACTTTCGCCCCGGCGTCATGGAGCGCTTGGGGCTGGCCTACGAAACTCTGGCCGAACAAAACCCCGCCCTGGTCTACGCCGCCGTACGCGGCTTCGGCGACCCGCGCACCGGCGAAAGCCCCTACAGCGCCTGGCCGTCCTACGATGTCGTCGCCCAGGCCATGGGCGGCCTGATCGCCATCACCGGCCCGGACGCCGCAACCCCGATGAAGGTCGGCCCCGGCGTCGGCGACATCTTCTCCGGCCTGCACCTCGCCTTCGGCATCCTCGCCGCCGTGCGCCACGCCGAGCGCACCGGGCAAGGCCAATACCTCGACGTCGCCATGTACGACGCCGTCCTGTCCCTGTGCGAACGCACAGTCTACCAGCATTCCTTCGAAGGCGCCGTGCCGCACCCGGAAGGCAACGCCCACCCCCTGCTCGCCCCGTTCGGTGTGTTCGAGGCCAAAGACGGCCACGTCACCATCGGCTGCGTCGAGGACGCGTTCTGGAAAACCTTCGCCGAAATCATCGGCCCCGAAGGTTTCGAGCAGGACGAACGTTTCACTACCAAGGCCGCCCGCCGCGCCAACCGCGACGAACTCAATGCGCTCGTCAACGCCTGGACAAGCCGGCGCACCAAGGCCGAACTGCAATCCCTCTTCGGCGGCCAAATCCCCTTCGGCCCCGTCAACAACATCGAAGACATCCGCAAAGACCCCCACACCGCCGTCAGAGGCATGATCCTCGACGTCCCCAACCCAGCCGGCACCCCCTGGCAGGTTGCCGCCACCCCGGTCAAATTCACCAAAACCCCAGCCCCTGCCCCCAAGGCCCCGCCTCCACTGATCCCCGACACGCCAGCCCCCACAAACATCCCCTCCCCCAGAAAGGGGGAGGGTCAGGGAGGGGGTTGACGGCGGCGCAACCTATCAAGACTTCGCCATTCCGCACCGCCATCAACCCCCATCCCAACCTTCCCCCTTTCTGGGGGAAGGAGCGGTCAGCAGGCGCCGCTTACAAACGGGCAATGGCGAGAAAAACCCGCCAATCCAAAAAACACAATGAATACAAAATCTTGCACCCGCAACCTGACTCGATCCACCAGCCCCCATCCGTCACCCCGGCGTAGGCCGGGGTCCAGATCTGACCCGCTCACAAACCGACACGCCCGCCTGGCTTCCGGCCGGAGCCTGTGCCGGACCTGATCCGGTACCGGAATGACGAAAGTCGAGCAAAACCAAGGACGTTGCACCCGTCCCCTGATTCACTTTCCCCGGCACCCCTACCGCCTGATCTTGAAATGATTGCGCAGTGCCAGCAGCATGAAGAAAATGAACACAGCGGAAACCAAAGGCTGCAACAACATCACAAACGCCGCCCCATCCGGCACCCGCGCCACGCCCTCACCATCAACCCCGAACAACCGCCCCATCCTCCGCATACGCCCTGCGGCGGCATCACAAAAATTTGCGGGTGGTGACATTTCTCACATTCACAGTGCCCGGGCAGGTCCATAAGGCGCCGCGAGAGGGATGACTGAGACGATTGAGGACACTGACGTTATGCCCACTTCACTCACCCCAAGCACCAGCGCCGCCGGCCGCGCCGGCATATCAGATGGCCACATCGCGGCCCGCACCCACGCTGCGCGCTCCGACGATGGCGCACCTGCAGCCCACCCACAGGCATCCGGCACCGAAGCTTCAAAAGCGCTGGAAGACATGGCCATGGCCAACGCATACACCCCGGCAAACAGCCGGTTCGGCACGGCGGCCACGCCGTCGAGGCAAACCATTGCACGCCCGGCGCCGGTTGCGTCCATTGAGGAACATCATCAGGCACCTGTTGCGACAGCCGCACGGCGCTTTGCCCGCAGGATCGTGGTGACGCTCGCCGCAACCGCACTGGCGGCTGCCACGACCGTGATCTTCGGCACCATCGCCTACACGACCTACCTCGGCATCCCGATCATTCCGCACTAGCAGCCACACCACCGCTGACCCGACAGGCCTGCACCGGGCGCCCGCACAAGCTCGGACGGGCCGGCGCCCTTGCCTCAGCCCTTGCGGGCTTCGGGGCCGGCGCCAGACACAAGCCCTCTCTCCCCGCTCGCGGGGGGAGAGTTGGAGAGGGGGGCCGTGCCGCGCCACGCCACACAGCCGCAGCCAGCGTAGCCGCCTCCCCCTCCCTAACCCTCCCCCGCAAGCGGGAGAGGGAACAGCCTGCGCCGCCTGGGATCGACATGCCGCACAACTCCCGCCTCCGTGGCAGGGCAAGCAAAGCGACTCAGCAATGCGCCGGCCCGTGAACGGGCGCTCCTGCGGAGGCAGGAGCGGAAACCAATAGAGCTCTGATATCGCTCACGGCTATTCCTCAGCCCTGACGGGCTTCGGGCCTGCGCGGGCGCGACGCATCAGCGCCGGCGGGCGGTCGCCCTTGCCTCAGCCCTAAAGGGCTTCGGATACTGCGGCAGCCACAAACTCAGTGCCCGCCGCATGGCTCCCTCCCTCCGTGGCAGGGCAAGCAAAGCGACTTAGCTTTGCGCCGGCCCGTGAACGGGCGCTCCTGCGGAGGCAGGAGCGAAAGACAAAGAACCATCAAGGCAGGTATGGATACCACAAACAGAACAAACAACAAACATTCTCCTTGACAACACACATATTTTCCCATACACTCCCTCCACCTGCCTTGATGGAACGGATGGATCCAGCGTTACCAGCCGCAAGGCGGGGCCGGGTTTCGTCTCGGGGCAAGGAGTAACGCCCACCGCTCCGAGACGGGTGAAACCGGACCATCCCGCGCCGCAGTCGGCGCAGCGTCTTGCTCTTTGGTTTGCAGCGATGCGATTGAAGTTAGCCCGGGCGTGGGGGTGAGAAATCACTGAGGACCCCAGGGTGCCCGGATAAGCAGAAACCAGCCCGGTGCGGGGCGCTTCGGCAAGCGCCGCATAAAATCAAAACGGAAGGTGCAACCCCAAGCGCCCCGTGTTTCCCCTCGCAACGGCAGGCCGGAAAGGCCGGGTCGGTGGTTAGTGTGTGCCGGGCATCACCTCGCATGCACGGGCACAGCGCAAGACAACCAGGACTATCGCATATGGATTTGAACTTTGTTTTCTGCCTTCCTCGGGCTTGACCCGAGGACCCAGAGTGCAGCGAATTCGGCGCAAGTGGCTTTCTGGATCCTCGGGTCAAGCCCACTGCTGTCCGGTTAAGCGATGATTACTCCTTCCCCCAGAAAGGGGGAAGGCTGGGATGGGGGTTGACGGCGGCGCAAAACACAATGAAATCAATGCGTTGCACCGCCATCAATCCCCACCCTTACCCTCCCCCTTTCTGGGGGAGGGAATGCCCGGGAGCCATCCCGGGATCATGTCGGAGCTTTCTTCAGCGCATGCAACTATCCGATGCAATGGAAGAAATGTGCCTTCACCCAACGTTAAACCGGACAGCAGTGGGTCAAGCCCGGGGAACGCAAGATTGTGCCGCCAATCGGAAATCATCACCGGCATATGCGATTGCCCTGGCAATACAACACCACCGGCTTTCCAGCGCCGCCGCTCCGCGCTAACGTCCCGGCGGCAGCAACAGAACAGGACCGCGCTCCATGCACAAGCTTTACACCCGCCCGCAGACCGGCGGCTTCGCCGTTCACGCCGTGCTTGAGGAAACCGGCCTGCCGTACCGGCTGGTCACCGCTGCCGACAAGGACGACAAGGACTTCCGCGCCATCAGCCCGCTCGGCCAGGTGCCGGTGCTCGGTCTGCCGGACGGCTCGACCATCACTGAGAGTGCCGCCATGTGCATCTACCTGGCGGACCTGGCGCCCGAGGCGGGGCTCAGCCCGGCACCGGCATCGCCGCTGCGTCCGCATTTCCTGCGCTGGCTCGCCTTCGGTTCAGCCCAGATCTATGATGCCGACCTGCGCTACTATTACGCCGGGCGCCACACCGCCGACCAATCCGCCATCGATGGCATCAAGGCCGCCGCACTCGCCGACATGAACCGTCTGTTCGCCATCGCCGACGGAGCCCTCGACGGCAGGACCTGGCTCCTCGGAGAAACCTTCTCCGCCGCCGACATCTATATCGCCATGCAGTGCTACTGGCACCCGGACGTTCCGGCCATGCTGGCGCACAACCCGAACCTCAACCGCCTCTGCGAGGCCGTCAGGCAGCGGCCCGCCATTGCCCGCGCCGCGGACTATCACGACCCCTGGGTCATCCTTGATGAAGACAACTACTGACCCGGTTTGCTGGCCTTCCAGATCGACACCGTCAGTCCGCCGCCGTCCGCCGCCGGCGGCGCCAGCAGCCGGTGTTCGGCAAGCTCAAGGCCCGCCGCCGTCAGCCATCCCGCCATCGCCACCTCGCTGATGCCGAGCCGCCGGTGCTGATGCTCCTCGCGCAGGAACTCCAGCTCATGCGGCGCAAAGTCGGCGATCAGCAGTCTGCCCCCCGGTTTGAGCACCCGTGCCGCCTCCGCCACCGCCCGCTCGGGCCGGTCGAGATAGTGCAAAACCTGATGGATCACCACCTCATCGGCGCTCGCGTCCTCATGCGCCAGCGCATAGATGTCGCCATGCCGCACTTCGATCGACTTGAGTTCCGAGCGGTCAAGGCTGGCCCGCGCCACCGCCAGCATCTCGCGGCTGGCATCGATGCCCACCGCATGTGCCGCCCGCGCACCCAGCAGATGCAGCATCCGCCCGGTGCCGGTGCCCAGGTCGAGCATCAGCCCCGGCGACCCGTCACCGGCCATCTCAAGCATCGCCGCCTCGACATCTGCCTCGGCCACGTGCAGCGAACGCAGCGCATCCCAGTTCGCCGCATTGGCGCTGAAATACTCCGCCGCCCGCGCCCGCCGCTCCTCCAGCACCTGGCTGAGCCGGGCCAGATCGCCGCGCAATGCGATGTCTGCGGGATCGAGCACACCGGCGATCATCGCTCCCAACCGCCCGGCCGCACCGTCCCCGCGCAGCCTGAACACCACCCAGCTGCCCTCCTTGAACCGCGACAGCAGCCCGGCATCGGCCATCAGCTTCAGGTGCCGCGAGATGCGCGGTTGGCTCTGGCCGAGGATCTGGGTCAGCTCGCTGACATTGAACTCTCCATGCGACAGCACGAACAGCAAGCGCAGGCGCGTGGCTTCGCCCGCCGCCCGCAATCCGGCCAGAATGTCGTCCATCGGCTCCCCCGCCTGCGCTTCGCCCACCTTGGCTATAGCGCAATTCGCACCCGAGGTCAGGTGACTTCAATCTGTCACCAAATTTTCACCATTATTTGGGTATTTCTGCGCCAGTGTACCGGCCTGACTGATCAAGGCCGCGAGAGAGGTAACCCGATGTTTGACGCCGTCCTGAACCGCCGCCGCCTCTGCGCCCTGGCCGGCGCCCTCCTGGCAAGCACAGCCGCCGCAGGTCCGGTCTTCGCTCTCACACCGCAGGAAAAACATGTCAGCGCCCTGACCAGCGACGTCATCACCCTGGCGCATTCCGGCCAGCGCGGCGCGGCACTGCAGAAAAGCGTTGCCCGCATGCTGAACCGGCACTCCAACATGTCATCGGTCGCCCGCTTCGCACTGGGGCCATATGGCCGCAAGCTGCCTGCCACCGACAAGAAGGAGTATTACGGTCTGGTGGAACGCTATGTCGCCGGGCTGTTTGCACAATACGTCGGCGACTTTGCCGGCAGTGGCGTCGACATCCAGCGCTCGCGCCAATCCGGCAAGTTCGTCATCGTCGAGAGCCGTATCCGCGACACCGGCACCCTCCTGAAGTGGCGCGTCTACTCAAGGGGCAGCGCCCACCGGGTTGCCGATGTCAACTTCCGCGGCATCTGGCTGTCGATCCGGATGCGCGACCAGTTCGTGTCGGTGTTGAAGAAGAACAGCGGCGATTTCCGGGCGCTCATGGATTACCTGCGCGCAAACAGTTGAGACTGGCGGCGCCGAAGTTGATGCGCGTCCACATTGACGCGGTCCGCCTTTCCCTTCTAGTTTGCCGCCAGGCCTGTTGTGTGAAAGGCATTGATTCGTGACACAATCGCTGACCAGGCGGACATTGATGGCGGTGGGCATCGCCATCGCGGTTGCCGGCACAGGCTTGTCTGCGCAACCGGGCTTTGCCGCGAAAAAGAAAAAGGCCCGCCACCCGGCCGTCAAGTACATGGAACGGGTCGCCAGAGACCTGATCAGGGCGCAGCGTGCCGGCACCATTTCCAGCTTCTCAAATGTCATCCGCAAACACGCCGATGTGCCTGAGATCGCAAACTATTCCCTGGGCCGCTACCGCAAGAGCCTGAAGAAATCCCAGCGCAACGCCTACTACACCGGCGTGCGCCGCTTCATGGCCCGCTACTTCGCCGATCAGACCAAACAGTACCGCGTCAAGCGGGCCGAGATCGGCTCGAATGTCACCAAGAGCGAAGGCGACCTCATCGTCACCACCAAGGTCTACCTGACGTCCGGAAGCACCTACAACGTCACATGGCGCCTGGCCCCGCGCCGCGGCTCCTACCGCATTACCGATGCCAAGGTGCTCGGCTTCTCCATGACCTACCTGCAGCGCAACCTGTTTTACAGTTTCCTCGCCAAGCGCGACGGCAACGTCAAGGCGCTGGTCACCGCGCTGAACCGTTGATCACGATCCCACCGGGGTGTGATTGAAGCCCGGCATGCCGAGCACCGCGTCCGCACCGCCCAAGCTGTCGATCAGCGCCGCCTGCTCGGCAAAAGCCTGCCGGTTCACCTCTTCCGGATCGAGGATGTCGCACAGCCGGTTTCGCATCTGCTCGCAAACGGCTTCGTGCTCTCCATCCTCTCCGAGGTCGTTCAACTCATGCGGATCGCCAACCAGGTCGAACAACTGCGCCGGCGCACCGCCGGCATAGTGGATATACTTCCACTGACCCTGCCGTATCATGTAGAACCCGGTCGGCGCCCCGCCATCATGATACTGCGACAGCACGAACCGCTCGGGGTCGGGCGATGCAGCGATCGCCGCAAGTGACCGGCTCTGCCAGGGCTCGCCCGCCGGCCGCGCCCCAAACCCGGTCACGTCCTCCACCGTGGCCGCGATATCGCTCAGCGACACCGGAGTTGCCGCAATATCGGAGTCGATACCCGCTCCAGCCATGATCAGCGGCACACCGGCGGCATCCTCATACATCACCGACTTCGCCCACATGCCATGGTTGCCCAGCATCTCGCCGTGGTCGGAAATGTAGATCACCACCGTGTCGCGCGCCGCCCCGGAATCCTCAAGCGCCTGCAGTACCTGCCGGATATTGTCATCGAGAAAACTGCACAGGCCGAAATAGCTGCGCTGCGCGATCCGCCGGGTATGATCATCGAAATGCTCGTCATACGCCCAGAACTTCGCCATTTCCGCCACAATGGGATGTTTCGCCTCGCCATCGCGCCGGTCTCGGCCGATGAACGCCGGCATCTCCGCATCTTTATACAGGTCGTAGAATTCCTGCGGCGCCGTCAGCGGGTAGTGTGGGCTGACAAACGATACGAACGCCACCCAAGGCTTGTTGCGTATCCTGGCGGGATAACGCCTCAACCACCGGCACGCCTCCTCGGTGATCGCCCGGTCGTACTCCGTGTAGGAGCTTTCGCCCGGTCCCACGTCGCGCGCCAGCTCGGCGGCCTCGTCAAAGCCCGGCAACGGATCGCGGATCAGGCCCTGCGGCCAGCCCTTGCCGCCGTTGGCAAGATACATTGGCAGGATTTCATCGCTGAACCCGTGATCGTCGTCGCCTGAACGAAAGTGAAGTTTGCCCACCGAAACCACCGCATGGTCTCGGTCGCGCAACCGGTGCATCCAGCTCTCTACCTGTCCGCAATACGGTTGCGCCGACGACCAGCAGCGGTTCTCGTGCACCTGGGTCCCGGTCGCCAGGCAGGCCCGCGCCGGTATGCAGATCGGCGACGGCGTGTAGCCGCTGGTGAACCGCACCCCCTGCCCGGCCAGCCGGTCCAGCACCGGTGTGCGAACAACGCTGTGTCCGTAGCAACCGAGTGCCGAACGGGCATGCTCATCCGAACACAGGATCAGAACATTGCGCGGTTGAACTTGGCGCCCAGCCACGATCAATGCACGCGCATGATGTCATGCGGGCTGTCGAGCGAAAAGGCCGGGATCGCCACGTCGATCATCGACCCGTCCGAGACCTCCATCTGGTAGCTGCCGACCATGAAGCCGCTCGGCGTCGGCAGTGGCGCCCCGGATGTGTACTCGAACCGCTCACCGGGCCGCAGCGTCGGTTGCTCGCCAACCACGCCGGCGCCGCGTACCTCCTGCACCCGGCCGTTGGCATCGGTAATCTTCCAATACCGCGTCTTCAGCGTCACCACGTCCTCACCGGTGTTCTCGATCCCGATGGTGTAGGCCCAGACATGGTAGTTCCGGTCCGGATCGGACTGATCGTCGAGATATTCCGGTTCGACCGTGATGCGAATATGCCGCGTTACGCTTTCGTACATGCCATCAAACCCTCGAGCGATCTGCCAGAGTTTTCCACCGCTGGGTGCGCCACAGTTGACAATCCCCCGACGATGCGCACAACAAAACCATGCAACCACAAAGGATGGGCCAAGATGGCTGAACCTGCAAGCGTTGACCGGCCCGGCCTGGCACCTGGCATTGTTCCGGCCCACGTTATCCACCGCTTTGTCGAAGACGGTATCATCTCCACAACGAGCCCGCTTGACGCCGACCAGATTCAGCCTGCCAGCCTCGATCTGCGGCTCGGCAAGTACGCCTACCGCGTACGCGCATCCTTCCTGCCGGGCCCTGAGTACACGGTGGAAGACCGCATCGAGGCGTTGGCACTGCACCGCATCGACCTCAGCGAAGGCGCGGTGCTGGAAACCGGATGCGTCTATATCGTTCCCCTGCTCGAAACCCTGCACCTGCCGGCCGGCATTGCCGCCACCGCCAACCCTAAGAGCTCCACCGGACGGCTTGACGTTTTCACCCGCGTCATAACCGATAACGCCCGCGCCTTCGACACGATCGAAGACGGCTATCACGGTCCGCTGTTTGCAGAGATTTCGCCGCGCACATTTTCCATCCTGGCACGCACCGGATCACGCCTGTCGCAGATCCGCTTCCGTTGCGGCGACGTCGACCGCTCCGACTCGATCATTACCGATCTGCACACCCGTGAACCGCTGATCAGCGATGGCGAAGCCAACATCGACAATGGCCTTGCACTCAGCGTCGACCTTCAGGGCACCGACCCTAGCCAGCCTGTCGGCTTTCGCGCCAAACGCCATTCCGGCCTGATCGACGTCGACAAGAAGGCCGCGCTGGAGGTTGCCGATTACTGGGAGCCGATATGGCAGCGCGGCGCCCTGGTGCTCGATCCGGACCAGTTCTATATCCTGGCCTCCAAGGAGGCGGTGCGCATTCCTCCGACACATGCCGCGGAAATGGTGCCGTTCAATCCATTGGTCGGCGAATTCCGCGTCCACTACGCCGGCTTTTTCGATCCCGGCTTCGGCCACCAGTCCGGCGGCGGCGAAGGCGCCCGCGCCGTGCTCGAGGTCCGCTCGCACGAAGTGCCGTTCATCCTGGAGGATGGCCAGATCATCGGCCGCCTGATCTACGAAGCCCTGAGCGAACTGCCCGAACAGGTCTACGGCCAGGGCATCGGCTCCAACTACCAGCGCCAGGGCCTCAAACTTTCAAAGCACTTTCACCCATTCGAGGGGTGATACCGGGGGTATTGGCGTTGGATTTTTCAGTCTTGTGTACCGCGTTGAAATGACGCCGGATTTCCGTCAGCATATGAGACAGACACAGCAACCGTGCGTTTGATTACTCGGCAGCCGAACAGCTCCCCCCCCCGAGCACACAGAACTTAGCGCAGTGCGGGTGGTTCAGCTTCACCGCGCCATCCCGGAAATTGCCGCCATCGGCTGCAAGCATTTCCTGCAGCGTCGTTCCCATCTCGAACGCCCGGTCATAGGGCAGCAATGTGCACGGCAGCACCACCGGTCCGTCGTCGCCTTTGCGTTTCACCGCCATCCGGCTGGTGGCACACATCACGTCGACCGGCCGCTTGCCGAGGATGCCCCAACACGCCGTGGTGATCTCGGGCACGTCGATCTTTGCATCCATCTCGGGAAACAGCAGAAGTTGCACCGGATCGGTCGGGTCGATCCGCCAACCGCGCCGGGCGATCAGTTCAGCATAACCGGCCCGTTCGGCATCCTCCGGTTCGCCCCAACAGGTGCGCCCGGCAATGGCGATGGAAAATCCGTTGCCCGACAGCCAGTCCAGCCCCTCAAGCGTCTTGGCATAGCTGCCGGGACCGCGTTCACTGTCGTGTAGCTCCTGGCAGTAGTGATCGAGACTTACACGCAGCGTAAGCCGATCACCAAAGCGCTCTTTCAGATCAAGCAGCGCCTGCCTGACCCTCGGCCGCTGCATAGGCTGCATCGCGTTGGTCAGCACCAACACGTTGAACCCGCGCACCAACGCCGTTTGCACCATCGCGATGACCTCGGGATTCATGAACGGCTCGCCACCCGTAAAACCGATCTCACGCGTTGCCAGGCCAAGTTCCGCAATCTCGTCATACAGCGCCATTGCATCGCTGTGCGAGAAATACATCAGCCGGTCGTTCGTCGGCGACGACTCGATGTAGCAGTTGCCGCAGGTGATGTTGCACAGCGAGCCGGTGTTGATCCACAACGTCGCCAAATGGTCGAGCGGCACCTCGGCACGCGCTTCGCCCCGGGTGGTGAAATCCGGATCGGTAAACTTGGCCGGATCGAGCGGAACAAAACACGCTCTAATATGGGTAGGTTGTTCATTCATGCAGCGGACACTAGCCGGATTGGCCGGTGTGGCAAGCTGCAATCGATGTAGGTCACGAGAAGTTTAGGCGAACGTGTAATGGCAACAAATTTTCTGGACCCAGGCGGCATCGCGTACTACCGATAGAGCAATGCGGGTGTAGCTCAGTTGGTAGAGCGCGAGCTTCCCAAGCTCGAGGTCGCGGGTTCGATTCCCGTCGCCCGCTCCATCCTCGCGGCACTGCCGGTTCGCATCCAGTGTTGATTCAGCTTGTCGAACAGCGGCGCCAAGGCGCTCAGATCGTTCGGTTTTTGCGATGCCTGTCGCAGATGAGCCAGAAGACGCTCTGCGACGGCCATTGCATCGAATTCACGTTCGGCAAATCCCCGTGCCTGCCGGCCCACCTCGCCGCGCAGGCTCGCATCGCACAATCGGGCGAGCTGCCGGGCCCAATGTTCGACCGTGTCTTCATGGGTTAGTATAGCCTCGCGCCCATCGGTCAGGCTTTCGCCGAACCCATGTTCGAACGTGAACACTGACTTGCCCAGCGCCATCGCAACGGGAATACGGCCCGGCAACCGCAACCGGTTGAATTCATCACGCACACCCGGTACGCAAACGACATCAGCAAGGTGGACATGCTTCAGGTACTTCCGCCAGGCAGGCGTTCCCAAGTTGGCGGTCTGCACAAGGGCCGGCAAGTGCTCCGCCATCTCCCGATTGACATCAAGACGCGCCCGCCCGGCCAACAGCAGCGCAATCCGCTGATGCTTTGCGATCTCGCCCACCGCGCCCAGGAACAACCGGAACTCGTCTGAGAAATTGTACACTGTACCGGAAACGAACAGCACCAGCCGGTCGGGTTCGATTCCCAGCCGGCCCAGCATGCGCCGGCGTTCTGCACCGGAGAGTTCCTCAGGCCGCAGCCGCAAACAATCCACAACCGGCGGCAAAAGGTTGCAGGACTTCCCGGTCCGCCGCTGCATCTCATCGGCCAGCGGCTGCCAGATCGCGGTTGCTCCATTGCAAACATGCAGCGAAACCGCCCGCAATACCGGTTCGACAGACCGATAGTCGCCCTCACCTACCCACAAGCGGCGGGTCAGATCCCAATCCACCTGCTGCATAAAGCGCTCAACAGCCGCGGCGTCCGGCATTGGCCGGTCGAGCATCTCCAGCAGCTGTGGCTTGGTTTGCGGATAGTAGTCCGCGAACGGGGCAGCGTCGTCGTCCTCAAACTGGATGTACAACGGAATGCCCAACAGCTGGCGTATCTCCAGCGCCACCAGCATGGCCTTCATGCGCACTCCGACCATGATGATGTAATCTGGCGCGAACTTCTCAACCAGACGCAGACTGGACGGTGCAAGCCGGCCTCCACGCAAAACGAACCGCGCCCAACGCACCCCATCGTAGACACCCCGGCCACGGCCTTCACCCAACATCAGGCATTCAGCACCCTGCGCTGCCAGGGCACTGCCCAGAGCCTGCAGGTAGTTCCCAGAACTTCCGGTCCGGCTGGATGGGTGGACGAACAGGGTTCTCTGCTTTCCTGCCGCTGCCGGCTTGCGCGTCAAGAACCTTGCCAAAGACATTTGCTGCGATCCAATCGTCTGAAGAAACTGCGGCGTCACCGGCAAACTAGGGCCTGGTTGGCCATAAGCGGAGCATAACGCAGTCCAGCGGGCGCGGAAATCCGGCCTTCGGCGGGCCAAATTCGCCCATCTGGTGCGTTGCGGCGCCTGCCAATGAACGAATTTGGCTCCATCAAGTGATCCTATATGATCGAAAAGTGCTCTAGACGACGCAGAGATCCTTTGCATAGGGCGTCAGGAACTCGAAGCCGTCGCTGGTGACGACAATGGAATCACCAACCCGCGCACCGTAGCGTTCCGGAACCGTTATCCCTCCATCCACGGCAAACGTCATGCCTTCCCGCAGCACGGTCCTGTCACCGTCCTTCAGCTCAGGCGCCTCAAGGTTGGAGATGCCGATAGCCCGCCCTGTGCGATAGCCCGGCGCGAAACCGGCCGATTGATAAACCTCGTTGGCAGCGTTGTGCACATCTTCGGCGAAGACGCCCGGCTTGACCGCAGCCAGCGCTGCCTGTTGCGCGGCAATGCACGTTTCATATGTGCGCGCCTGCTCATCGCTGACCGCGCCGATGAAGTACTCCCGGTCGAACCCCAGCTTGTACTGCTTGAAATTCACGATGCCGCAGAAGCAGAAGTAGATCGGATCGCCGGCAGCCAGGCGCCGCACATTCGGACGCCGGTGCACCATCGCCGTGTGGGTGCCGGACTGCAGGACCTGCAGATTGTGCACCATCGGCGACATGAAGGCTTCCAGCCCGGCATCGCTGAGGAAACCGGCCGCCTTGCGCGTGCCCGCTTCGATCACGCCCAGCGCCACTTCATACTCCGGCACACCTTCGCCAAGCCGGGCCCGGCCGCCATCGAGCATGGCGATCGCAATCTGTCCGGCTTGCCGCATGATCGCGATTTCCGCTTCGCTCTTCACCATTCGCATATCGGCGATGATCGGCGAAACGTCATGAAGGTTGGCGCTGCCATAGGTTTCGCCGACAAAGGCCGAGATCAACGCCGGCATCTTCAGCCGCTCGATGCCAACCTGCAGGTTTACCGCGGGTGCTACGCAGCGCTTGAGCACCTCATCCCAATGATCCGGCCCGCGCGCGTCCTGCCATGGCAACACGTCGGCGATCCAGGTCATCGCCCCGGCCATCTCGCTTTCCATCAGTGGCGTGATGACGCTCGGCAGGCCATCGCACGGCACCACCAGCATGGTGGGGCGGCCGAACTCGATGCCAAGGTAGCCCCAATACCCGGCAAACCAGGCAATCGAATCCTCGTCGGTGACGATCGCTACGTCGATCTGCTCATCCTTCAACCGGCGCTGAAACTCACGCAGCCGTGCCTGCATTTCATCTTTCATGATCACATCCCGACAGACCTTGGCGGCGCAGACTCTAGCCCGCTTGGCCGCACTTGCACAGCCGTAGTTTAGGCGAAAAGCAATCCGGCAATCTCGGCCCGCAACTCGGCAATCCCCTGGCCTTTGGCACTCGAGGTCAGATGCACAATGGGATGTGCCGCCGGCCGCTTCTTGATATCTGACAGCGTGCGGTTGACAACCGCCTGCCTCTCCGCAGTTTTCAGCTTGTCGGCCTTGGTCAGCACGATCTGATAGCTCACCGCCGCCTCGTCCAGCATATCGAGCGTTTCAAGGTCCGTGTTCTTGATGCCGTGCCGGGCATCGATCAGCACGAACACCCGGCGCAGATTGGGACGCCCGCGCAAGTAACCGCGCACCAGCGCCTGCCACTTCCTGACCAGCGATTTCTCGGCCTTCGCATACCCGTAGCCCGGCATGTCGACGATCGCCAGCTCGGAACCAACCTGGAAGTAGTTCAGCTCGCGCGTCCGTCCCGGCGTGTTGGACGTGCGCGCTATGTCCCTGCGCCCGGTCAGGGCATTGAGCAGCGAAGACTTGCCGACGTTGGAGCGGCCGGCAAAGGCTACCTCGACGGCAAAAGGCTCGGGCAGTTGCTGTAACGATGCCACCCCAAGCAGGAACGTCACTTCGCCGGCAAACAACACCCGCCCACGCTCAAGCTGATGCGCGTCGAACTCGACAGCACCTAAGGCCATGGCTATTCAGCCGGGCCCTTCTTGAACAGGAACGGCAGGCTGTCCTTGATGTTCTGCACCAGGTTCACGTCAGCCCCCTGCCGTTTCATGATCGTGTACTGCTGAATGATCGACAGGAAGTTGTTCCACGCCCAGTAGAGCACCAGGCCGGCCGGGAATGTCGCCAGCAGGAAGGTGAAGAACACCGGCATCCAGGTGAAAATCTGCGCCTGCACCGGATCGGGCGGCGCCGGATTGAGCCGCATCTGGATCCACATGGTGATGCCCATGAGCAATGGCAGCACGCCGATCAGCAGGAAGGACGGCGGGTCCCACGGGATCAGGCCGAACAGGTTGAAGATGCTGGTCGGGTCCTGTGCTGACAGGTCCTTGATCCAGCCATAGAACGGCGCATGGCGCATTTCGATGGTGACGAACAGCACCTTGTAGAGCGCAAAGAACACAGGGATCTGCACAAGGATCGGCAGGCAGCCCGACATCGGGTTGACCTTTTCCTTCTTGTACAGCTCCATCATCTCCTTCTGCAGCCGAGGCTTGTCGTCCTTGTAGCGCTCCTGCAGCTTTTTCATTTCCGGCTGCAGCACCTTCATCTTGGCCATCGAGACGTAGGACTTGTTGGCCAGTGGGAAGAAGGCGAGCTTCACCAGAACCGTGATGATCAGAATCGCGATGCCGAAGTTGCCGACCAGCTTCTGGATGATGTTGAGCAGTGCGAACATCGGCTTGGTGATGAAATAGAACCAGCCCCAGTCGATCATCAGCTCGAAGCGGTCGATCTTGCCGGTTTCCTCGTACTGCTCAATGAGGTCAAACACCTTGGCACCAGCGAACACCCGGCTTTCATAGACACCGCTTGCCCCCGGTGCGATGCTGACCGCCGCACTATTGAGATACTGACTCTGATAAAGATCGCGCCCACCGGATGTCTGGTGGAAGAAGCTACCGGCAATCTCATCTGCCTGGTTTGGGATCAGCACCACCGCCCAGTACTTGTCGGTAATACCCAGCCAGCCACCTTTGGAGTCCAGCTTGATGGGCTGGGTTTCGCCCTGAACATCGGAATAGTCGACCTCCTGCAGTTCCTCCTGGAGAACACCAATAAGACCCTCGTGCAGAACGTAGATGCCTTCCGTGGCCGGTGTTCCCTGGCGTTGCACTCGCCCATAAGGATAAAGCGCAACCGCCGCACCGGTTTCGTTCTTCACTTCCTGGCGCACGGTGAACATGTAGCTTTCGTCGACAGAGAAGGTTCTGAGGAAGATCAGGCCTTCGCCATTATTCCAACTCAAGGTCACCGGTGAGGCTGGGCTGAGCACTGCATCCTTGGGCGCACTCCACATTGTCTTGAGCGATGGCACCTTCGCTGAACTGCCGACGGCCGGTGCCCAGCCCTGATCGGCGAAGAAGGCGCCTTGAGTTCCAGATGGCGACAAAAGGATGATGTTATCGCTGGTCTTGTCGACACTGACCCGGTAGTCCGCCAGATGCAGGTCGTCCAGCCTTGCGCCTTCCAGATTGATACTGCCGTAGACCTTCGGTGTCTTGATCTTCACCCGCTCGCTGTTTGCGATTGCCACGTCTCGCGGCTGCGCCCCACCCGGTACGCCCAGCGCCGGAGCATCACCACCCCCGACCTGTGGCACCGTTCCATCCACGGGGGCCGCTTGCTGACCGGGCACCGTATCAGACTCGCCCTGTCCGGTCTGCTGGCTTTGCGCAGCCTGCTGCTCCTGCAGCTGGCGCTGCCGTTCAATCTGCGGCTGGGCGTAGAATATCTGCCAGCCCAGGATAATCGCCACCGACAGGGCAATCGCCACAATGAAATTCTTGTTGTCACCTGTCATGCCGGATCCGCCCGATCACTCTTTTGAATCTGTCTGCCCCGGCCCCTTCTGTGCGGCCGATGCGCCTGCGTGTCACCCTTATTCAGATGTTCAAGCGCCAGGTCAATGTCGCTTACAAGTTTTTCGAACGGCCGAGACGCGGTTGCCGCCCGTCCAATCACCACATAATCGAACCCGTCGCGCGCCTTGTCTCGCATGGCAATCTGCGCTGCCGACCGCAACCGTCGCTTGATCCTGTTGCGGCACACCGCGTTGCCAAGCTTCTTGGTGACCGTAAAACCGACCCGAGCCGGCTCTTGATCGGCACGATTGCGGGCCTGCACTACAGCGCCTCGCGTAGCCCACGACCCTGCACGCGCCGCGGCCAGAAAGTCCCGCCGGCGCTTGATCGTGTCCATTTGAGGCTCGAGAATAATCCACCTGGCCGGCAGCGTGACATGCCTCGGCCGTTCAGGCGTCTAGGCGGACAGTTTGGCACGGCCGCGCTGGCGCCGCCGCTGCAGCACCTTACGACCGCCCTTGGTTGCCATGCGGGCCCGAAAACCATGCCGGCGCTTGCGTACCAGCCGAGAGGGTTGAAAAGTCCGTTTCACGTCGTGTCTCCGCGTCTGTCCTTGGCCCATCTTGCAGCAGCACTCCGGTGCTGCAACTCACATCGTCATGCCGTGCGTTCAAACGCACGCTGGGCCTTGAATTTCATGAAAATTGGATAGCCGACCGGCTTATACGGACATCACCGCACGAAGTCAATCAGTCCAAGCATGCCAAACCAGCGGAAAACACCCGCCTCACGGGGTCTGAACACAATTCACAAGCTGTTGAAAGGGGCTGTTCTTTTTTGGACGAACACGTCATATCACTGGCGCGGGTAGGAGTGAGAAGGCGTTTCTGAAACGCCGGTTGCATTGTCGCATCCGGTACGTCACACCAAAGAGGTTCCAAACTCGTGGCTCAAAATCAGTCCACCCACTCCATGCAGCAATCCGATCCATCGCAATCAGCCGGCAACAAGTCCATGCTCAGAAGGTGGGGTCCCGTCGCGGTGCTGGCTGCGGCGATCGCTGCCGTCTACCTGTCCGGCCTGCACAATTACCTGTCCCTGTCCGCCGTGGCGGAAAACCGGGATGCCCTGCAGGGCTTCGTTGCCGACAACGCAGTTCTGGCTATCGGCGCCTATGTCCTGATTTACATTGTCGTGGTTGCCTTTTCGCTGCCGGGTGCCGCCCTGCTTACCATCCTCGGCGGATTTCTGTTTGGCTGGTTTGGAGGTGGTGCCGCTACGGTCATCGCCGCCACCATTGGCGCAACCGCTATCTTCCTGATCGCCCAGACCTCGCTCGGCGACAGCCTGACACGGCGCGCCGGACCATGGGTGAAGTCATTCGCAGACGGCTTTGCTGAAGATGCCTTCAACTACATGCTGTTCCTCAGATTGGTTCCTGTGTTCCCGTTCTGGCTGGTAAACATCGCACCGGCGCTGTTCAACGTGCGCCTGTCGACCTATGTCTGGTCGACGCTCCTTGGCATCATTCCCGGGACATTCGCCTTTTCGATTGTCGGTTCCGGCCTCGACAGCATTATCGATGCCCAGCAGGCTTCCCACCAGCAATGCATTGCCGAGAAGGGCGCTGAAAACTGCACCTTTGCCCTTGATGCCGGCGCTCTGATCACCCCGACAATGATCGCCGGGTTCGCGGCACTCGGCATCGTCGCGCTCATTCCCGTTGTTCTAAAGCGCCTCAAAGCCCGCAAGGCAAAAAGCAGCTAGAGCTCGCCCAGAGCTTCGACCCCGTTCTTCACCCTTCTCGCAGGAGACTGCAAAATGGCCAATCCGAACAGTTGTGATTTCTGCATCATTGGCGCCGGTTCAGGCGGCCTGTCCGTCGCCGCCGCCGCTGCCCAGTTCGGGCAAAGCGTTGTGCTGATAGAAAAGGGCGAGATGGGCGGCGACTGCCTAAACTATGGCTGCGTACCTTCAAAAGCCCTGATCGCCGCCGCAAAACACGCTCATGCGATGCGCACTGGCGAAGCCTTCGGAGTCGCACCGGTTGAACCGCACGTCGACTTCCAAAAAGTGCACGACCACGTCCATGGCGTTATCGCCGCCATTGCACCGCATGACAGTCAGGAACGCTTTGAGGGCATGGGGGTGAAGGTCGTGCGGGCCGCCGCCAGATTTACCGGACCCGACACCGTCGAAGCTGGCGGCGAAACCTTCACCGCCCGCCGGTTCGTCGTCGCGACCGGTTCATCGCCATCCGCCCCACCCATACCCGGCCTCGATACGATCGACTATCTGACAAACGAAACCATCTTCAAAAATACCAGCCGCCCGGAGCATATGCTGATTGTCGGCGCAGGCCCCATCGGTCTTGAAATGGCCCAGGCGCACGTCCGCCTGGGTTCGAAGGTCACGGTTCTTGAAGCCTTCGACCCGCTCGGCAAGGATGACCCGGAACTGACCCGCATCGTGCTCGATCACGTCCGCCGCGACGGCGTCGAAATTCTGTCGCGGATCAAAATCATCGCTATGCGCGCAACCGCCAAGGGCGTTGCCGCAGACATTGAGTTCGAGGACGAGAAGCGGACCATCAACGCTTCGCACCTGCTCGTCGCAGCCGGCCGCAAGGCGAATGTCGATGGCTTGAATCTGGAGGCCGCCGGCATAGAGTTCGATCGGCGCGGCATAAAAGTCGATTCAGGCCTGAAGACCACCAACAAGCGCGTGTATGCCATTGGCGATGTTGCCGGCGGCCTGCAGTTCACCCACGTCGCCGGCTATCACGCCGGACTGGTGATCCGCAACGCCCTGTTCCGCATGCCCGTTCGCAACGAAACCCGGCATATCCCGTGGGTCACCTACACCGATCCCGAGCTCGCTCACGTCGGCCTGACCGAAGAGATGGCCAAGGAGGAGCATCACGACATCAAGGTCCTGCGCTGGCCGTTCAAGGACAATGACCGCGCCCAGGCCGAACGCAAGACAGATGGCCTAGTCAAGGCGGTGGTCAGCAGCAAGGGCCTGATCCTCGGCGCCAGCATTGTCGGCCCGCATGCCGGGGAACTGATCCAGCCCTGGGGCATGGCCATCGCCGGCAAGCAGAAGATCAAGACGATGATCGACCAGGTCGTCGCCTACCCGACACTTGGCGAAGTCAACCGCCGCGCCGCAATGACCAACTATGCCGGCCTTCCGGACAAGCCATTGATTCAATCTGTCATCGGGCTCCTCAAAGTCTTTGGTTAGATTCAAATTTCCAATAGTCCTTCAACCGAACTATCATGCCCGGATGAACGAACACACCAATCCTCCGCCCAGTGACCGACCTGCACCGCGCCTATGGCAAGGCTTGACCGGCAAGGTTCTGGCACTGACCGTGCTGTTCGTGATGATCGGCGAAGTACTGATCTTTCTGCCCTCGATCGCCAACTACCGCGTCATGTGGCTGAAGAACAAGATTGCCATTGCCGAGGTGGCCTCCCTTGCCGTTGAGGCTGCACCGGACCAACAGGTGTCCGATGAACTGCGCCGGGAACTGCTCAAGGGCGCGGGCGTCGAGATCGTCGCCCTGAAGAGAGGCAGCAGCCGCCATCTGGTATTGCGGACGGACAAGGATATCGTCATCGACCAGACATATGACCTGCGCGCCACCGGCTGGGTCATGGCCATCATGGATGCCTTCGATGTTCTGCTGAACGGCGGCAATCGCATTATCAGTGTCGCCGACGAGCCGCCCAACATGTCGGGCGACTTTATAGAAATTGCCGCTAATGAAACGCCTTTGCGCAAGGCAATGCTCACCTACACGACCAATATCCTGAAACTGTCGATCATCCTGGCCGTGATCGTGGCGGCGATGGCCTTTTTCGCCTTCAACCAGGTGCTGGTTCGCCCCATCCGCCGCCTGACCCGCAACATGCTGCACTTTGCCCGCAACCCCGAGGATACATCGCGCATCGTTCCCACCACCCGGCGCAGCGATGAGATCGGCGTGGCCGAAGGCGAACTGCGCAACATGCAGACCGAGCTGTCCGGCATGCTGAACCAGAAGAGCAGGCTTGCCGCCCTCGGGCTGGCCGTCTCAAAGGTCAGCCACGACCTGCGCAACATGCTTGCCTCCGCACAGCTCATCTCAGACCGCCTGGCCATGGTCGAGGACCCGACGGTAAAGAAGTTCACACCCAAACTGATCTCCTCACTCGACCGGGCCATCGACTTTTGCGCTCAAACGCTGAAATTCGGCCGTGCCGAGGAAGCACCCCCGCGCCGTTCGCGCCACGAAGTACGCCCGCTTGTCGAAGAGGTGATAGACACCGCCGTTGTCCAGGCGCCCAGCAACATCGTTCTGTACAACGAAACCGCCGAGGATATCCTGATCGACGCGGACCGCGAACATCTGTTCCGTATCCTGACCAACCTGCTACGCAATGCGGTTCAGGTGCTCGAGGGATCGCTCCCTCCCAATGATGAAGGCGAGGTGCGGATACGTGCCTGGCGCGACGGCTCATCGACCACCATTGAAGTTCGCGACAATGGACCCGGGGTGCCGGAAAAAGCCCGCCAGCACATGTTCGAAGCCTTCCGAGGGTCGGTACGCGCCGGCGGCACCGGCCTCGGCCTGACGATTTCCCATGAACTGGTAAAGGCCCATGGCGGTCAGATTCGCCTGGTGACCGACGATCAGCCCGGCGCGGTCTTCTGGGTCATCATTCCCGACCGGGTCGCCGAGGTTCATTCCGGCCGGCGCGGCCGCATCAGCACCGACCAGGCCGGCTGACGGTTTCCTACGGTGCCTCCAGAACGATACCTTCGCGCCTGGGGTCCGCACCGCCATCCAAACCTTCAGGCGTGACCCGGATACCGTGCAGGCCGGACACCAGCGGGCGAAGCTTGACCTCGTGCCCCATCATCTTCAGCCGGCTGGCCACGGCTTCCAGCCCCTTGTCCGCCTCGAGTTCGGTCTTGCGATTGCGGTTGAGGGCCCGCGGCATGCTGATTGCCGTCTGCATGTCCATGCCCCAGTCCAGCAGCGCGACAAGGGTTTGTGTGACATAGGTGATGATCCGGCTGCCGCCCGGCGACCCGACCGCTGCAAACAGCTTGCCCTCACCGTCGAACACCAGTGTCGGCGACATCGACGAACGTGGACGCTTGCCGCCCTGCACCCGGTTGGCCGCCAGCACGCCGTCCTTTTCTGCAACGAAAGCAAAGTCCGTCAACTGGCTGTTGAGCACGAAACCCGCAACCGAAATGTGCGAACCGAAACTGCGCTCGACCGACGAGGTCATCGACACAGCATTGCCGTCCCCATCGACAATCGCCAGGTGCGTCGTGCCGTACTCCTTGAGTCCTGCATCGGCGGCCTTGCGCAAGTCCTCACTGCCCGGCGGCAACCCGGCCGACGCTTTGCCCATATCGCGCAAGGGATTGATCAGGCCGGCCCGCTGGCGCAGGTAGGCGCTGTTCAGCAACCCGTCAACCGGCACATCGGCAAAGTCCGCATCGCCCATGTAGGCTGCCCGGTCAGCATAGGCCAGCCGGCTCGCCTGGGTGAACAGGTGCAGCGCCGCCGCCGAATTGGGCCTCAACCCTGACATGTTGTAATGCTCCAACATGCCCAGGATCATCAGACTGGTCAGACCGCCCGAGGTCGGCGGCGGCATCCCGCAAACGCGGTAGATGCGATATGGCGCACAAATTGCCTCGCGGCGTGTCGGCTGAAACGCCGCCAGATCCTCCACCGTCATGATGCTGGGGTTGCCGGGATAGCTGGTCACCGCCGCGACGATCTTCTCAGCGATCTCGCCTGTATAGAACGCTTCGGCCCCACCCTCGGCGATGCGCTTGAGAGTGTCGGCGAGCAAAGGGTTCTTGAAGATCGTCCCGACCGGCAACGGCTGGCGTACAGCGCCATCGCCGGTGTAATACAGCGCCGTTGCCTCGGCATTGCGCAGCAGCTTGGGCGACTTCACGATCGCATTGTGCAGGCGCGGACTGACCGCAAACCCGCCCTCGGCCAGCCTGATCGCCGGCTGAAACAGCGCCGCCCAATCGAGCTTCCCATGCACCTGATGCGCCTGCCAGAGCGCGGCCACCACGCCCGGCACACCCACAGCACGCCCGCCGATCGACGCTTCACCCCACTTCATCGGCGTACCGTCCGGCCTCAGGAAGTAGTCGGTGCCCGCATTCATCGGCGCCTTCTCGCGTCCGTCCCAGGCGGCAATCTCGCCGGCGTTGCTGTCCCAATGCAACAGGAATAGCCCACCGCCAATGCCGGACGACTGCGGCTCGGTCAGCGTCAGCACCATTTGCGCTGCAATCGCCGCGTCCAGCGCACTGCCGCCAGCCTGCAGCATTTCCAGCGCAGCGCGTGAGGCGTGCGGATTGGCCGTCGCCACCATGCCCTTGCGCTCTTCGCCGCACCCGGCAAGCCCGATCAAGACAGCCAGCAGACCGACAACACCCAGCAGCTTCCTCATCATCCGCCCTCTTAGCAAATCAATACGTGCAGAACCGACATTAACCAGCCCTCGCCAACAATTGCAATTGACGCGTACCGGCCTGACTGACTAGGGTCAGGACCCATTAACTGACGCCATTCTGTTCGCCAAGGAGAGTTCGAATGCTGGAAAACAAGCGCGAGATCAGGCTTTATGCCTTATCGAGCATTGTTTGCCTGCAGGCGAGCCCTCCCTGGCAAACAGAATGGCGTCAGTTAATGGGTCCTGACCCTAGCGTTTGAAGATGAGTGCCCTCACCCCCGGATCCGGCAACCTGATCACCGATGTTCGAGGCATCAAGGTCGGCAATGCCGAAGACCGCAACGCCCTGACCGGCGTCACCGTCTTGACCGGCGACCAACCGATGACCGCCGCAGCCGACATCCGCGGCGGCGCGCCGGGCACCCGGGACACCGACCTGCTGGACCCGACCTGCCTGATCGAACAGGTGCACGCCATCGTACTGTCCGGCGGATCGGTCTTCGGCCTCGATGCCGCCGGCGGCGTTGTGGCTCGTCTGGCGGCAAAGGGCATCGGTTTCACATTTACCGACCAGCCCCTGCCCTGCCCGATCGTCCCCAGCGCCATACTGTTCGATCTGACCAACGGTGGCGACAAGGCCTGGGGTGAGACACCGCCCTATCGCCACCTCGGCATTGCCGCCCTGGAAGCCGCGGACAAGGTCTTTGCGCTTGGCCCGGCCGGCGCCGGTCTCGGCTGCCGTGCCGGCGCCATTCAGGGCGGCCTCGGCAGCGCCTCACTTCAGGTCGATGGTTTCACGGTCGGCGCACTCGTCGCCGTCAACAGTGTTGGCTCGGTAGCCGACCCGAGAACCGGCCGATTGTGGGCCGCCCAATTTGCCATTGGCGATGAAATGGGAACCGGTCCGCTTGTACCGGCTCGGCAGTCCGCATCACCTTCCCTGAGCGAGGGCACCAAACTCACCGGTGGCCCGGGCAGCAACACCACCATTGCTGTCGTTGCCAGCGACGCCGTGATGACCAAGAGCCAATGCCACCGCCTGGCCATCATGGCCGCCGACGGCATGGCCCGCGCCATTCGCCCCGTTCACCACCCGTACGACGGCGATACCGTTTTCGCAGTATCGACAGGCAACGGCGATCCTGTATCCCCTGAACAACTCGGCCGCATCGGCACCGCCGCCGCCGACACCCTGACCCGCGCCATCGGCCGCGCCGTCTTTGAGGTCAGCACCCGACAAACATGATCACCGCCCGGACCCGAAATTTTTCCCCACCGCGATCAGCGCCTCAAGCGCAATTCAATACCCAAGATCGCCCAAAGCACCGGTAGCTCAGCTGGATAGAGCACCAGACTACGAATCTGGGGGTCGGGAGTTCGAATCTTCCCCGGTGCGCCAATAAAATCAATGGGTTACATATTTCTAAATACGGCCTAGGCTCTTTATAGGCTCTCTTGTTGACGGCAAAATCTGCGAGAGTCATCAGATTTAGGAAAAGTGACTACTCCTGCGATGTGATAACGTAGAGAGTCTTTCGCACATTTGCCTGATGCGGTGGTTCCTTTCACACTGAGTGAGAGGAGCGAGACGATGAGTGATGATACGGAGACCAAGGCGATGGGTCAGGTGATCCAGATCGACGAGGCGCGGATACGCGATCACCGCGAGATGGTGCGCGGCACGGTTGAAGAAGCCTGCGATGCTGGATGCCGAGGCCGACCGGTTGTGCGGGGCTGGCCGGTATGAGCGCAAGGCTCGGCGACACACGCGCTGGCAGCACGACCGGTCGCTTCACACCAAGGCCGGCGCGGTCAAGCTGAATTCAATACCCAAGAACGCTACCAGCGCCGCGAGAGCAGCGTCGAGGAAGCTTTGATCGAGATGTATCTGGCGGGTGTTTCGGTGCGCCGGGTCGAAGACATCACCGAGGCGCTGTGGGGCACGCGGGTGAGCCCGTCGACGGTGTCGAACCTCAACAAGAAGATCTATGCCAAGATCGAGGAATGGCGCCACAAGCCGATTGAGGGCTCACATCCGTATGTCTTTCTCGATGGTATCGTGATGAAGCGCTCATGGGCCGGTGAGGTGCGCAACGTCTCGCCCGATTGGCGTGACCTCGGATGGCGCGAGGTTCTGGGCATCTGCGAGGGGGCCAAGGAGGACAAGTCCGGATGGTCGTCGTTCCTGCGCCATCTGGTGGACCGGGGCCTGAATGGTGTGGAGCTGGTGGTATCAGACGCCTGTCGTGGCCTGGTGGAGAGCGTTGCCGACTATCTGCCCGAGACCCGGTGGCAGCGCTGCATGGTGCATTTCTATCGCAATGTCTTCAGTCATGTGCCGGCAGGCAAGATGCGCCAGGTGAGCCACATGCTGAAGGCCATCCATGCCCAGGAGAACCGGCAGGCGGCCACCGACAAGGCCGAAGCGGTCGCGGCCGAGCTGCGCCGCCAGCGCATGGGCAAGGCGGCAGAGCTGGTTGAGGACAAGATTGGCGAGACGCTGACCTTCTATGCGTTCCCGGACAGTCACTGGATCAAGTTGCGCACCAACAATCCGCTGGAGCGGCTGATGCGCGAGATCAGACGGCGAACCAGGGTGGTCGGGGCTTTCCCGGACGGACAATCCTGTCTCAACCTGGCTGCAGCCAGGTTGAGACCATTGCTGGAACCCAGTGGTCAACGAGGCGCTACATGGATAACGTAGAGAGTCTTTCGCACATTTGCCTGATGCGGTGGTTCCTTTCACACTGAGTGAGAGGAGCGAGACGATGAGTGATGATACGGAGACCAAGGCGATGGGTCAGGTGATCCAGATCGACGAGGCGCGGATACGCGATCACCTTGGCGAGATGGTGCGCGGCACGGTTGAAGAAGCCTTGAATGCGATGCTGGATGCCGAGGCCGACCGGTTGTGCGGGGCTGGCCGGTATGAGCGCAGTGAGGCTCGGACCGACACACGCGCTGGCAGCTACGACCGGTCGCTTCACACCAAGGCCGGCGCGGTCAAGCTGAAGGTGCCGAAGCTGCGGCGACAAACATTCGAGACGGCGATCATAGAACGCTACCAGCGCCGCGAGAGCAGCGTCGAGGAAGCTTTGATCGAGATGTATCTGGCGGGTGTTTCGGTGCGCCGGGTCGAAGACATCACCGAGGCGCTGTGGGGCACGCGGGTGAGCCCGTCGACGGTGTCGAACCTCAACAAGAAGATCTATGCCAAGATCGAGGAATGGCGCCACAAGCCGATTGAGGGCTCACATCCGTATGTCTTTCTCGATGGTATCGTGATGAAGCGCTCATGGGCCGGTGAGGTGCGCAACGTCTCGCTGCTGGTGGCGATTGGCGTGACCTCGGATGGCTATCGCGAGGTTCTGGGCATCTGCGAGGGGGCCAAGGAGGACAAGTCCGGATGGTCGTCGTTCCTGCGCCATCTGGTGGACCGGGGCCTGAATGGTGTGGAGCTGGTGGTATCAGACGCCTGTCGTGGCCTGGTGGAGAGCGTTGCCGACTATCTGCCCGAGACCCGGTGGCAGCGCTGCATGGTGCATTTCTATCGCAATGTCTTCAGTCATGTGCCGGCAGGCAAGATGCGCCAGGTGAGCCACATGCTGAAGGCCATCCATGCCCAGGAGAACCGGCAGGCGGCCACCGACAAGGCCGAAGCGGTCGCGGCCGAGCTGCGCCGCCAGCGCATGGGCAAGGCGGCAGAGCTGGTTGAGGACAAGATTGGCGAGACGCTGACCTTCTATGCGTTCCCGGACAGTCACTGGATCAAGTTGCGCACCAACTGTCCGTCGTCAGATGTTTTGGGACAATCTGCAGGCTGAGCTAAGAGAGTATTTGGCTCATCTGGTTGATCATTTTATGCGGCTGCTCTGCGGTGGTGCAAGCGCCGGTTTTCGAGTGTGTGTCGTTTGATCCTTTCTCTTTGCAGTAAGATTGTCTGGCCACGCCCGAAGTAGACGTCGGCCGGCGTGAGGTTGTTGAGGCTCTCGTGATAGCGCTGGTGATTGTAGTGATCGACAAACGCTGCGATCTGGGCTTTGAGGTCGCCTGGAAAGAAGTAGTTGTCGAGCAGGATGCGGTTCTTCAGGGTTTGATGCCAACGTTCGATCTTGCCCTGCGTTTGCGGATGATACGGGGCGCCGCGGATATGCCCCATGTCTCGATCTTCCAGCCACTCCGCCAGATCGCCGGAGATATAGCTGGACCCGTTGTCGGACAGCAATCGCGGCTTGTGAACGACATTGGCCTGGTCACAGCCTGAGGCTTGAAGCGCCAGTTCGAGCGTCTCGGTTACATCACCTGCTTTCATCGTCGTGCACAGTTGCCAGGCAATGATGTAGCGTGAGAAGTCATCAAGGATCGTTGACAGGTAGAACCAACCCCAGCCGATCACCTTCAGATAGGTGAAGTCGGTTTGCCACAGCTGGTTCGGTGCTGTGGTCTTGTCGCGGAACTCATCGGCCGCCTTGATGACGACAAAGGCCGGGCTGGTGATCAGGTCATGAGCCTTCAAAAGCCGGTAAACCGAGCTTTCCGAGACAAAGTAGCCCTGCGTATCGGTGAACCGTACCGCCAACTCGCGAGGGCTCAGCTCCGGCTCATTCAATGCCAGATCGATAACCCTTGCGCGAACATCATCAGGGATACGGTTCCAAGCCCGTGACGGTCCACAAGATCGATCCTCCAGCGCTTGTGGGCCGCCTGATTGATACTGACCGTACCAGCGGTAGAAGGTGCTGCGAGGAATGCCCAGCTTGTCCAAGGTGCGCCTGAGCGGCAAATGGGACCGTTCGGCGATTGTGATGATCTCCAGCTTCTCGGATGCGGAGTACCTCATTCTTCGTCGCCCCCATCCGCGATCATGCTTTTTTTGAGCAGCCGCAACTCAAGCGCCTGTTCGGCAACGACCTCTTTCAGCTCGCGAGCTTCACGGCGAAGATCCTTGACTTCATCTGTGGACGCGGCCCGTGCAGTATCGCCTGCAAGCCGGCGCTTTCCAGCTTCCAGGAACTCCTTCGACCATTTGTAATAGATGCTTTGAGCAATGCCTTCGCGCCGGCAAAGCTCGGCGATGGTCTCCTCGCCACGCAATCCATCCAGCACAATACGGATCTTCTCTTCGGCAGAGTACTGCTTACGCGTCGCGCGGCGGATGTTCTTGATGGTCTTCTCAGAGGCTGTGCCTCGTGGCCCGGATTTATGTCTCATCTTCACTCCTTGGTGGTTACGATGAGCCAAAAATCCTCCCTTATGCGATTCTACAAATCTGTCCCATAGGCGCTGACGTCAGACACAAACAACGTCTATTCGGGTGAGGCTGTTGAAACCGAGCAGCGGCGCAATCTCTACCGCGCTATCATTGGAAGCCACGGGGTTGCCTTGGCTCGCCAGATCGAAAATCTCAATGTTGCGATTGCGGAAAAAAACACCCAGATCAGGGAAGCACGTGCCGAGGTGCAGCGGCATGTTCCTAATGGCGTCACGCTAGGCGATTTCCTCGGATTGGCAGAAGACCTCAATGTTGATGCAAAGCTAACTGCCAAGCAGCAAGAGCTTGCCGCTATCCGCCAAGCAGATAGTATTCGAGGACGCGCCGTCTTTCAGACAGTTGCATTGCCGGACCTACCTGACGAATTCAACGCGATCCTAGCAAAAACCTTGGAAGGAGTTGCGGACGACGCACAGCGTCGAATTGTTGAACACATCACCGCCCACGGTATGGGTGATGATGGTGAAACCTGGGTGTCCCAAGGGGTTCCACATATCGATAATGAGAGCTGCCCCTTCTGTGGGCAGGATCTCAGGGGCGTTGATCTCATTACAGCCTACCGAGCTTACTTTAGCGACGCATATGATGCGTTGCGGGACGAAATCGCCGAGGTAGCTGTTGGTATTGAAACGGCCCTAAGTGATGTAGCTATCGCTGCACTCGAGCGGATAATTGAACAGAACGCAAACTGCCATGAATTCTGGAAAAACTACTGCACATTCGAAATTCCGCAGCTTGACGCTGCGACCGATATCGATGCGATATTGCGTAGCTTGCGTACGGCGGCTCTTGCTTTGTTGGAACGAAAGTCCGCGGCACCTCTTGAGGTCGTAGTGAATGATGAAGCTATGTTAGCAGCCCTACAAGCGTTCACGTTACTGGGTGGAGGGACCGACGCATACAACACTGCTGCAGAAGCCGCCAACATTGTAATTCGCGACAAGAAACAGCAAACCGGCGAAGCCAATCCTGCAGATGTGGAGGCTGAATTGACGACCTTGTCTGCGCAAAAAATACGACACGAAATAGAGATCAATCAAGGCTGTGAAGCCTACCAAGTTCGGCAGGTCGAAAAGAGCGAACTGGAAGCTCAAAAAAATGCGATGAGAGAACAGCTAGATGCACACACCGAGCAGGTTATTGATCTGTATGGCATTACCATCAACCGCTATCTCGATCGGATCAATGCAGGATTTCATATTACTACACCGGATCATACATATCGCGGTGGAACACCGAGCTCGAGTTATCAAATTGTCATCAATGAGACTGAGGTAAGCCTCGGTGATGCCGAAACTCCCCTGGATCAACCAAGTTTCAAAAACACCCTGAGCTCGGGTGACAGAAGCACTTTGTCTGACGTCAGCGCCTATGGGACAGATTTGTAGAATCGCATAAGGGAGGATTTTTGGCTCATCGTAACCGCCAAGGAGTGAAGATGAGACATAAATCCGGGCCACGAGGCACAGCCTCTGAGAAGACCATCAAGGACATCCGCCGCGCGACGCGTAAGCAATATTCAGCCGAAGAGAAGATCCGTATTGTGCTGGATGGATTGCGTGGCGAGGAGACCATCGCCGAGCTTTGCCGGCGCGAAGGCATTGCTCAAAGCATCTATTACAAATGGTCGAAGGAGTTCCTGGAAGCTGGAAAGCGCCGGCTTGCAGGCGATACTGCACGGGCCGCGTCCACAGATGAAGTCAAGGATCTTCGCCGTGAAGCTCGCGAGCTGAAAGAGGTCGTTGCCGAACAGGCGCTTGAGTTGCGGCTGCTCAAAAAAAGCATGATCGCGGATGGGGGCGACGAAGAATGAGGTACCCCGCATCCGAGAAGCTGGAGATCATCACAACCGCCGAACGGTCCCATTTGCCGCTCAGGCGCACCTTGGACAAGCTGGGCATTCCTCGCAGCACCTTCTACCGCTGGTACGATCAGTATCAATCAGGCGGCCCACAAGCGCTGGAGGATCGATCTTGTGGACCGTCACGGGCTTGGAACCGTATCCCTGATGATGTTCGCGCAAGGGTTATCGATCTGGCATTGAATGAGCCGGAGCTGAGCCCTCGCGAGTTGGCGGTACGGTTCACCGATACGCAGGGCTACTTTGTCTCGGAAAGCTCGGTTTACCGGCTTTTGAAGGCTCATGACCTGATCACCAGCCCGGCCTTCGTCGTCATCAAGGCGGCTAATGAGTTCTGCGATAAAACCACAGCACCGAACCAGCTGTGGCAAACCGACTTCACCTATCTGAAGGTGATCGGCTGGGGTTGGTTCTACCTGTCAACGATCCTTGATGACTTCTCACGCTACATCATTGCCTGGCAACTGTGCACGACGATGAAAGCAGGTGATGTAACCGAGACGCTCGAACTGGCGCTTCAAGCCTCAGGCTGTGACCAGGCCAATGTCGTTCACAAGCCGCGATTGCTGTCCGACAACGGGTCCAGCTATATCTCCGGCGATCTGGCGGAGTGGCTGGAAGATCGAGACATGGGGCATATCCGCGGCGCCCCGTATCATCCGCAAACGCAGGGCAAGATCGAACGTTGGCATCAAACCCTGAAGAACCGCATCCTGCTCGACAACTACTTCTTTCCAGGCGACCTCAAAGCCCAGATCGCAGCGTTTGTCGATCACTACAATCACCAGCGCTATCACGAGAGCCTCAACAACCTCACGCCGGCCGACGTCTACTTCGGGCGTGGCCAGACAATCTTACTGCAAAGAGAAAGGATCAAACGACACACACTCGAAAACCGGCGCTTGCACCACCGCAGAGCAGCCGCATAAAATGATCAACCAGATGAGCCAAATACTCTCTTAGCTCAGCCTGCAGATTGTCCCAAAACATCTGACGACGGACAGCCGGTTATCTGCGGCGGAACTGGCGCCTGGGCTGGGGTTTCAGCGCACCGCCGGCGCGTTCGTCCTTGTGGCGGTAGACGACGCGGCCCTTGTCGAGGTCGTAGGGTGTCATCTCGATGGTGACACGATCGCCGACCAGGGTCTTGATGCGGTTCTTTTTCATGCGCCCGGCGGTGTAGGCGATGATCTCATGGCCGTTTTCGAGCTTCACCCGGTATCTGGCGTCCGGCAACAGATCCGTCACCACGCCTTCAAACTCGAGCAATTCCTCCTTCGCCATATGGTCATCTCCTTTTGCGGCACATGCCGCGGTTGCGTTCGCGGCCTCTGACATGGGCCTGTTCGCCCCAAAAGTCAAGGCAGCCGGCGGGTTTGCCCGTCAAAGCGGCTTCACCACGTCACGCGTCATCTGCTTGGCTTCGCGGGCCTTCATGTCAGCCTTCAACTCCGCCAGGTAATCGCGCGTGTAGGGCACCGCGTCTTGATGCTTGGCGAGCTGGAACTGGAAGATCATTAGCCGGTCGTGCCGGAAGGCCGATTCCGACAGCGCCAGATAGAGCTCCCACATCCGGCAGAACCGCTCGTCATAGAGCGCCGCCGCCCGATCCCAGTTGGCGACAAACCGCTCCCGCCAGGCCCGGCAGGTGCGGGCATAGTGCATCGGCAGCAGTTCCAGATCCTTGATCAGAAACCCGGCCTGCTCGATCGCCGGCACCACCTCGGAAACCGCAGGGATGTAGCCACCGGGAAAGATGTACTTCTCGATCCATGGATTGGGATGCCGCATCACCTTCGGCCGCCCGATGGCATGCACCACCATCACCCCGTGCTTGTCGAGCATTTCGTAGGCCTGGGCAAACATCGATGCGTAGTTCTTGCGCCCGACATGCTCCAGCATGCCGATCGAGATGATCCGGTCGAACATTCCACTGGCATCGCGATAATTCTGCAGCCGGAATTCTGTCTTGTCGGCGAGTCCGCGCGCCTTGGCCCGCTGCTTGGCAATGGCAACCTGCTCCTCGCTCAGCGTCACACCGGTCACATGCGCGCCGGTCATCTCCGCGATATAGAGACCCAGGCCGCCCCAACCGCAGCCCATCTCAAGCACCCTCTGGCCCGGCTCGGCCATCAGCTTGGCCGTCACATGCCGCTTCTTGGCCAGCTGCGCGTCTTCCAGAGACTGGCTTTCGTGCTCGTAATAGGCGCAGGTGTACTGCCAGTCCTCGTCGAGAAACAACTCGTACAGCTTGCCATCCAGATCATAGTGATGCGCGATATTGCGCTTTTCCGGATCCTGCCCGGTCCAGTCGCGCAGCCGCGCCATGGCGAGCCGTCCCAGCGTCGGCAGGATCGCCCAGCGCGACAGATGCCGCCGGAAGGCGTTTTGCTTCAGGATGACGATGAAGTCATAAATGTTGCCTTTTTCGACGATGAACGATCCATCCATGTAGGCTTCGCCGAATTTCATCGCCGGGTCGACGACGAAGTCCCGCTCCGCTGCCGGTGTCGCATATCGCACCGCGACCTCGTCACCCTCCCCGTCGCCATAGGTTTCCGCCGCGCCCGTGGCGAACGTCACCCGCAACCGGCCCTTCTTGACGCACCGGCTGAAGAACGATCTGAGTGCCTTTTCCATGTTCGCCCTTTTTTAGCAGCCGCCGGCCACCGGTCGCCTGCACAAATTCTGCACACAATTACGGGTAAAATCCTCCCACAGGCAAGGCACGATGCAGTATCACACCGCAAGAAAGTTTCAATCCCTGGAGAAAGGCCCTGCATGTCCCGCCGCATCCTAATCGCCGACGACGACCCGCACATCCGTGACGTGCTCAACTTCGCACTGACCAAGGCCGGCATGCAGACCATCGCCGCCACCAACGGCACCGAAGCTCTCGAGCTGGCCGAAGCGCAGCAACCCGACCTGATTGTGCTCGACATCAACATGCCGCGCATGGACGGCCTCGACGTGTGCCGCAAGCTGCGCGCCGAAAGCCGTACGCCGATCCTGTTCCTGTCATCACGCGACGAAGAGATCGACCGCATTGTTGGCCTGGAGGTCGGCGCCGATGACTACGTCGTCAAGCCGTTTTCGCCACGCGAGGTCGTTGCCCGCATCAACGCTATCATGAAGCGCACGCGGCCGCCTGAAGAACCTGCAGACAGCAAGGCCCGCCTGACCCACGGCGCCCTCACCCTGGATAGCGATACATTCGAAGCCACCTTTGACGGCAGGGACCTGCAACTTACCGCCAAAGAATTTCACCTGCTGAAGGCGTTGATGCGCCGTCCGGGCAATGTACTGAGCCGCGACCAGCTGATCGACGCAACCTATGGCCCTGGCTTTGCCCTGTCCGACCGCACCGTCGACAGCCATCTGCGCCACATCCGCCAGAAGTTCGAGGAAGCAGGTGCCGGCGAAGTGATTGAGACCGTGCGCGGCATAGGCTATCGCTTGTCGCGATGCGCCGCCTGAAAAACCTCATCAAACGCTTTTGGCCGAAAATGCGGCTGAGAACAGTCCTGTTCGGGGTTCTGCTGTTCACCGCAGTCATCCCGTTGGCCGGGTTCGTCTTCCTGAGGCTATACGAGAACACCCTGGTCAGGCAGACGGAATCCGAACTGATCATGCAGGGCGCGGTGATGGCCAGCGTGCATGCGCAAGCCCTCAAACACGAAATCGGCGATGACAACAGCTATGGCCTCGCCTACCGTCGGCCCAAGGCCAGCAAGCGCAGCTACTCCTTCGCCACGGCGAAGTACGGCGATGAGGGCAAGACGGAGGAGTTCACGCCCGTACTGCCGACCATAGACCTCTCGACAGACAAGATTCTGGAAGACCGCACGGCGGGAGAGCCAGCCGCACCGGACGCCGCAGCGGCCCGTGCGGCCGAGCAGTCAAAGGGCATCCTGCTCGATGCCACCCGCACCACGCTGGCCGGCCTGCGCGTACTCGATTTCAATGGCGTGGTCATTGCCGGACGCAGCGAGACCGGCACGTCGCTTGCCCACCTGCAGGAGGTCAAGCAGGCACTTACCGGCCGCCATGCCAGCGTATTGCGCAAGAGCTCGGCCTATGAGCCGCGCTACAATCTGGAGTTCTTCTCGCGCGCCTCCAACATCCGCGTCTCATATGCCCGTCCGGTCCTGGTGAATGACCGCATCGCCGGGGTCGTTCTGCTCGCCCGTTCGCCGCGCTCGCTGTTCCGAGGCATCTATGAGGATATCGGAAAATTCATCTTCGGCGCGGTCCTGATCTTGCTCGCCGTTTCAGTGCTGGCCGCCATCCTTTCGCGCAGCATCACCCGGCCGATCGACACGCTCACCCGCGCCACCCGCCGCATCGCCTCAGGTAGCAGCGACGTTCCGCCGCCGCCTCGCACCGCCGCTGCCGAAATCCAGGAGCTGTTTGTCAATTTCGCTGCAATGGCCGACACAATCGACAAGCGCTCGACCTATATCCGTGACTTCGCGGCCGCCGTCAGCCACGAGTTCAAGACCCCGCTCACCTCGATCCAGGGCGCCATCGAACTGCTGCACGACCACGGCAACGCCATGGCACCGGACGAGCGCGAAAAATTCTTCGCCAATCTCAACGGCGACGCCGACCGCCTCAATCGACTGGTCACCCGCCTGCTGCAACTCGCCCGCGCCGACGTCATGGCTCCAGCCGAGGATGAAACCGAACTGCGCACCGTGCTGGATGGCATAGCGGCGCGTTTTCGCGACGACGGCATTGCCGTCGATGCCGTTGGCCCGGACCCCGGCCTCACCGTCAACCTGTCGCGCGAAAACCTGGAAACCGTGCTCTCCAACTTGATCTCCAACAGCCGCCAGCACGGTGCAACCGCCGTTTCGATCTCGGCCAACCGCAAGCCCGATTACGTCCTGCTCACCGTCACCGACAACGGCCCCGGCATCGCTCCCGGCGATGAAGAAAACCTGTTCAAGCCGTTCTTCACCACCCGCCGCGAAACCGGCGGCACCGGCCTCGGTCTACCCATCGTCAGGTCGCTCTTGAGAGCCTATAAGGGCGATATCCGGTTGGTGTCATCGGATACGGGCGCCAGCTTCCAGATCAAGCTGCCTCAGGCGCGAGAACTGACTTTAACCAGCGATGTTCAGAGCAACTGAAGCGCCCGACTGTCGGCCATTTTATTGCAGAATAACAAATACATAAGAATGCGCGCCGATTCAGTCTTTCACCTGAATCGATATCGCAGCCAACCCCGTTAACCGATCTCCGGCAGTTCCTTGTCAGCCCGCCGCGACAGCAGTTGCGGCGGCCCGTCACGCACCACGATATTCTCCTCGTGTACCATCAGTTTGCCGGGCGCGAACTCCATGCCCGGCTCCAGTGTCAGCACCATGCCGGGCTCCAACACCGTGTGATCAAAGTGCGTGTGCGACGGCCACTCGGTGAGCTGCATCCCCAGTCCATGACCCAGTCTGCCGACGTCGTTGGACAGCGCTCCACCCTCCTCCAGCACCCGCCACATGGCATCATGCAGGTCGCTTGCCTTGGCACCTGGCCGACAGGCATGGAGCCCTGCTTCGGTTGCCTTGTAGACGACCTCGTAGGCTCGCCTTGAACCATCGTCCGCCGACCCGATTGCATAGTTGCGGTCGAAGTCGCAAAAGTAGCCATCGAACACCGAACCGGTATCGAGGATCAAAACATCGCCCTGCTGCAGAACCTCGTTACAAGGCGGCGAGATGATGTCCCCATAGCCGCCCTGCCCCGCGCCACCAACCAGATACGCCACGTCATCTGCGCCATTGTTCAGCATCTCTGTCTTGAACCGGCGAAACACCTCCACATCTGTCATGCCTGCCGAAATGATGTCTGGAACCGCCGCGAAGGTTTCCGAGGCGACAGCGCAGATATAGGCGATCTTGTCGATTTCCGCTTCCGACTTGACCATCCGCAACTGCCGGATCAGCGGTGTGGCGTCGCCGAATTCCACGCTCTCAAGGTTTTCACGCATCCGCAGGTAGTCGCCCAGCGGCATGCGAAGGTGCATTTCCCGGCCCATCGGCAGCCCGATCCGTCCGGACGGCCCGCAAAACTCTAGCAAAGTCTGCTCCAGCAGCCCGACGCCATCATCCACAGCATGCGGCGAGGACCAGGTGCGGATATCGTCGATCCATGTCCGGCCCATGCACTGCGCCCCGATGCCCGGGATCACCGCCACCGGCTTGCCCTCGACCGGCACGATCAGAAACCATGGCCGCGCCGGGCTCTGCCAGAACTGGGTCAGAAATCCTGTGAAATAGCGCAGCTCTGGCTCCGTCGTCAGCAGCAATGCATCGAAGCCCGCCGCCGCCATCAGCGCCTGGGCTCGCGCCAGCCGCGCCTCAAACTCCGACACCGCAAAGCCGCGCTCAGGGGGATTCATTTCAGTCGTCACACTGCCGCCCTTCCGACAATCCGCTCATAAATGTCCGGGGACGTTGCGCCTTCCGAACCGATTAGCAGGACCCGTGACGACTCATCGAGTCCCAGCTGTTCACGCAGCTGCGGATCACGTCCCACCCCGATCAGCGCCACAAGGCCTGCGACACCGCTTTCGCCGCCGACGATCTCATCGCCCCCCGCCTGCCCTGACGCAAGCACCCGCATGGCCGCCGGCACACCATCATCGCTGATCGCCAGATAGTCCGACGCACACCTTGAAATGATCTCCCAGGCCAGCAGCGAAACCTCACCGCATGACAACCCGACCATCATGCTCTCATCGGTGACGTTGTACGTGGTCGCCTCGCCGGCCCGTGCGCTTTGCAGCAGGCAGGGCGCGAGGTCCGGTTCCACCACCACAATGCGCGGCAGCCTCTCCCCCAGCGCCGACCACAATCCACCGCCAATGCCGGCCGCCAGCCCGCCGCAGCCGGTTTGCAGAAACACATGCGTCGGCAACGGATCATCGCCCAGTTGCTGCAAAACCTCATCGCCAATCAGCGTATAGCCAGCCTTGATGAAGCGCGGCCGCTCCATGTAACCGGGATAGGACGTGTCGGAGACGATCAGCCAGCCGTGCGCGTCCGCCTGCTCGGCCGCGTGGTACACCGAAGCGTCATAGTCGCCTTCGACCCGGATCACCTCCGCCCCGAAAGCCTCCATCGCATCCTTTCGAGCCTCACCGACGCCCGAATGTATGAAGATCTTGCACGGGCATCCCGCTTGTCGCGCACCCCAGGCCAACGAACGGCCATGGTTTCCCGCCGTGGCAGAGGCGACAGTGATCTGACGTGTCATTTCCGCGTGCTCGCCGGAACGGATCTCATTCAGACTGACCGCCCTGCCCAACTTGGCCTGCAATTCCCCCTGCAGAACCTTGAGAACGGCATAGGCTCCACCCAGCGCCTTGAAGCTGCCGAGCCCGAAGCGCAGGCCTTCGTCCTTGTAGAGGATTTCCGCCAGCCCGAGTTCGCCGGCGAGGTCGTCAAGATGGCGCAGCGGCGTCGGTTCATACCCGTCCCACTGTCGGATTTCCGCACGCGCCTCGGCCATCATTGCCGGGCTCAGGATGTCATCCAACTCCGCCGGATAGGCGCCGGGCGAAACATCCCGGTGCACGTGATCGACCACCAACCGGTCCGCTGCCGGAAACTCTTGAAGCATGCGCAAAACCCCGTTGTTATCCCGCGGCCTTCAGCGCCGCCGGCAGGGCCTCCGCAAAGGCGTCGAGATCCGCTTCGGTCCCCGCGCTCACCCGGATGCAGCGGTCCTGCGGCGCCACGCCGGGCATACGCACGAATACCCCCTGCCCGATCAGCGATTGCAGTATCACGCGCGCGAAATCCCCATCCCGCCCGCAGTCGACGGCAACGAAATTCGTCGCTGACGCCAGGCACTCCAGACCGTTGTCAGCCGCAATCGCCGCAATCCGCTCCCGCGCTGCCGCCACATTGGCGCGGGCAAGCGGCAGATGCTCCTTGTCCCTCAAGGATGCCAGCGCACCGATCTGGGCGATTCGGTTGATGCCGAAATGGTTGCGAATCTTGTTGAATGCCTTGATCAGCCCGGCCTCGCCGACGGCGTAGCCGATCCGCGCCCCGGCCATGCCGTAGGCCTTGGAAAACGTCCGGAACCTGATCACCCGCCGGTCGCTGACATCAAGCGGCGGCATCGTGCCCTCCGGCGCAAATTCGCCATAGGCCTCGTCAAGACACAGTAATGCGCCGCCGGGCACATTGGCGATCATGTCGCCGATCACTTCTGCATCCCACCAGGTCGCCATCGGGTTGTCCGGATTGGCGATGAAGATCAGCCGCGCATTTTCGCGCCGCGCCAGGTCGAGCAGGCTCTGCGGGTCTTCCCTGTCATCTACATAGGGCGTCGTCACCAGCCGCCCGCCAAAGCCGGCGACATGGTAATTGAACGTCGGGTAGGCCCCCAGCGATGTGGCGACGGTTATACCCGGCTCCACGAACAAACGGTTCACATACCCGAAGAGTGCATCGATCCCCTCACCGACGACAATGTTCTCCGGCCCGATGCCATGAATGCGCGCCAGCTCATGGCGCAGATCGTGGCTCTCCGGATCGGCATACATCCAGGTATCAGCCGCCGCCTCGCGCATCGCCGCAACGGCCTTGGGGGATGGTCCGAACACGTTCTCATTGGCCCCGATGCGCGCCCGGAACGGCGCCCCGCGCTGGCGCTCCTGCGCTTCTGGGCCGACAAACGGCACCGTGGACGGCAATCCATCAATCAGATCGGTAAACGGATAGCCGCTCATCCGTGTCAGGCCGCCTCACGGTTCAGCGGCTGACACATGCAATGCACGCCGCCGCCCGCCCGGGTGAACATCGTCATGTCGGGGTCATAGACCGTAAAGCCCATCGCCCGCATCTTGGCATTGAGATCCTTGGCACCTGCCGTCGAAAGGATCCGGTCGTTCCCGAGCGCCACCACATTGCATCCGAGCGTCATCGTCTCCTTGAACGTCGCCGGAATGATCTCGATGCCCTTCGACTTGATCCAATCGACGATATCTTCGTCGGTGGTATCGAGGCACACCGCGGCGCATGTCTCGTTCAGCATGCACACCATCAGATCGATATGCACGTAGAACGAGTCGATCGGCGCGAACTTCACGTCCCAGCCCTCTGCCTCGACCCAGCCCGCCACCTGCTCGGCAGCAACGCGCTCGCTGCGATGGTCCGTGTATCCGATCAGCGCCGCCTTGTGGCCGACCATGTTGAAATCGCCGCCCTCGAAGTTACCCGAACTGACCATGTCGTAGATCGGAATGCCGTGCTCAAGGTAAAACCGCAAAGCGGCAGCGTACTCGCCGCGCCGGCGTGGGTTGGCCATCTGGCAGATCACCGCGCCATAGGGCGTCATGAAGCTCGAGTCGCGGGCATAGACCTGATAGGGATTGTACTCATCGAGCGGCAGGAAGTGACAGTTCACACCAGCACTTTCATAGGCGTCCACCATCTCGCGGTGCTGGCGCATCGCCACCTGCTTGTCGAACTGATAACCGCGCCGGATCGTGTCGCGCACCAGCGCGCTGAACGCGGCATTCTCATCTCCCATCCATCGGAAACCCTCGACCGGCCCGAGCAGGACATCCTTCAGCATTCCGGTTTCCGACCGCAAATGCCAGTCGCCCATCACCGGCGTGCCGCCGCCTTCAACTCGTGCCCGCAACGGCACGGCGCCATTTGTCTGCGTCATGTCCAACTCTCCAGCATTTCAAGACGTTCGAAACAGGCCGCAACCCTATTCTCACTCAGTAGGGCGCGTCAAAATAATCTTCTGCACTGAGGGTGAAGATATGAATGCAATCGCTTCGTTTGGTTCTGGCCGGCGGCTGCGCTCCAACGATCCGGTCTTCGTGCAGGCCGCATTTCTGCGCCACCCGCAGCGATGCCCGATTGTCTGCCTTCACCTTGCACCACACGTTGTGGGCGTTGAGCCGTTCAATGGCGACGGCCGCAAGCGCGCTCGCCAGTTCGCTGCCCAATCCCCTGTTCCACCAGGCCGGATCGATCCCCCAACCGATCTCCGCTACGCCCTTTTCATGGAAGATGATGAACCCATCGCCACGCAGACTGCGCGTCTCGCGGCACTCGGCTGCCAGGTGCCAGGTCACCCGGCCCTTGCGATCCTGCCGCGACACTGCGCGTGAGATGAACTGGTGCACCGCATATTCGCTCGGGTAACGGACCGCCAGATACTGCTGATACTCGGGTCGTGTCATGAACTTGGCAAAGCCACGCGCATCACTCAGTGCAATCTCGCGTAGTCGCAGAGATGCAGTCGAAACCGTTGGCAACAACGTCAGAGCAGTCATCACGGCCACCCTCGGAACACGCCCCCGTCACCTTGGATGGTAGCCACCAAACCCCGGCCTTGTCGAGAGGCAATCCCGGCCTGGCTGCCTACCAGCCACCCCCGCCGCCACCGCCGCCACCGCCGCCGGACGATCCGCCACCCGACGATCCCGACCCGGACGATTGCGGCGTGGCCGCTGCCATGCTGTCCGACATCGCCGACACCATGCCCTCGGTCGCCCGGCCGATGTTGTGGCCATCCCAATGACGCCCGGAATACCAACCCGGCCGGTAGTCGTCCGGCTCGATGTGCATCCGTGCCATGTGCTCCGCGAAAGCGTCCGACCACGGCTTTTCCACCCCCAGCGCCACGGCATAGGGCAGATACTTCTCAAACAGCGTTTCCGACATGTCCGGCCGCCCGGCCATGTTCATGCGCTCGGCCTCGGCGACCGACAGGTACATCTTGAAGCCCTCGATCTGGTCCATCACCTTGCGCCCCACCGGTGTCGGAGCCCGGACCAGGTTGTAAAACACCACCAGCGCGGCAATCATCAGCGCCAGCACGATGCCGGGCACCGCGATGTACATCTTCAGCAACACAAGATACCAGGCCAGAACCGCCAGGATACCGACGCCGGCGACAAGCATCAGCAGACCGAATGTCTTGGCGATGATGCCCGACGACGGCGACTTAAGATTCCATCGGCCCGCGAGCACCAGCATAGTGCCGGCCATGACACCTACGCCCGCGCCGATCATGGCGCCAACTTGATCTTCCGGCGGCTGTTGCAAAACAAAAAAGCCCACGATCGTCGCAATGGTCAGCGCTATGCCGACGATGAAGTAACCCCGGTTGTTCTTGAAGAACACGTCCCGGTGTTCACCCAGCAATGCCGTGCGGAAGCTCTGGCGCGCCGACACGTAGCGCTTGGCGCTGTGTTCCACGAAGTCGAACCAGTCGGAGCGGTTGAACAGTCTTTGCAAAAGCACTTTTTCGCCGACAGGCAGACCGGTGATTGATCGGTCAATCACTTCCATACTCACAGAATCATCGCTGCTCTGCTTGATCCGTATCTTGCCTTTTACCGCCAGCGACACAAACGCGGCAATCAGCGCCTTCGACGCCCCGCGCCCGGCGCTGACTAGGCCCATGTAGTGTACGTAACTCACGGCCGCCGGCGATAGCCCGTCGGGCGGTGCGAACAGCGGAATGATCACCCCTGGTTCTGGGTCCCGGCCAATCCTCAGCCAGGTCCGGAAGTAGTACCACAGCGCCCCCAGCGCGCCTCCGAACAGGCCGACCAGCCCAAGGTTGTTGGTCAGCCAGCCCCAGGCCGCCACGCTGCCTGAAGGCTCGGCAACGATACCCTTCTGCCAACTGGCAGACACGGTTATACCCTCGTAGCGCTGCAGGCGGCGCGTGGTTGTGAACTCGGCAATGTTGTCGGTGATCAGTACACCTTTGAAATCCTGCCCCTTGGCCCCCCGCCGCCCGGTATAGGCCGCAATCTGTTTGATCTTGGCCCCCTCCGGCGCCACGATCCGCGCCGTTGCCGAACGGATCGGGAAACTCCATCGCGTGCCGGTGGCGTTCCAATAGATCTCATCGAAATCATCGAAGAACCCGACCTGCTGATCCATCCGGTAGCGGAATGTGTAGGTGTAGATCCCCTGATCGAGATAAGTCGACTTCTTACCGGCATAGATGCGGATATCCGCATTGCGGGTCTCGGTGAAATGCGGTTCGTCGCGCCCGTCACGTTCGACATCGAGCAGTTCAAAACCACCTGAACGCCGGTCGCCCATCGGCCCCAGCTTGTAGACCGGGATATCGCGGAAAATGCCACGCCGGATTTGCCGGCCCTCAGCCCGCACCCGAATGGTCTCGGTGATGACGACGCTGGCGTCGGTCTCTACCTCGATCAGCGTCTCGAATGACAGTATTTCTTCCGCCGCCCGCGCCACCGGTGCGGCAACAAGAACCGCCAGCGCGACAAGCAGAACCCGACAAATGCTGTTCATCGGTTCGCGCGTCAGAATTCGACCTTCGGTACCGCCCTGTCCGCATCGTCCTCGATTTCGAAGAATTCCGCTTTGAGGAACTTGAAGAAATTGGCGATCAGGTTGCTTGGAAACGACTCGATCATCACGTTCAAATTGCGCACCGCGCCATTGTAGTAGCGCCGCGACATCTGGATCTCGTTCTCAATCGTCTCCAGCGACTGCTGAAACTCCATGACGTTTTCATTCGCTTTGAGATCGGGATAATTCTCCATCACCGCAAACAGCTTGATCAGACCGGCCGACAACGCACTTTCAGCTTGCCCGCGTTCCGCCGGCGATTTTTTTTCGGCCTCTTCCGCATTGGCTCTCAGACGCGTCACTTCCGTCAGCAGATCCTTTTCGTGCTTCATGTACCCCTTGACCGTGTTCAGCAGGTTGGGAATCAGGTTCGAGCGCCGCTTGAGCTGCACGTCGATGCCGCTCCAGCCCTCTTCGACCATGTTCTTGTTCTTCACCAGCTTGTTGTAGATCGAGATGCCGTAGAGGATGATCGCCGCCAGCACCGCAATGATAATTGTCAGGGTCATTCGCTCCCCCCAGTAGAAAGAATCGCCAAAATCCGGCTCACTTTACGTCATCGCGCCGATAATTCACAGCGCAACAAAAAACGGCCCGCAATAGGGCCGCTTTCGATAACCCGTTACCTGGGCAAGCCTTATGCGGCCGCGCCCTCTTCGACGGCGGCATCGTCGTCCACCATCACCGGACCGGAGTCCTTGCCCTTTTCGCTCTCGTCGCGATCTACCAGCTCGATGACCGCCATCGGCGCAGAGTCGCCATAGCGGAATCCGGCCTTCATGACCCGGGCGTAACCGCCGTTGCGGTCCTTGTAGCGAGCACCTAGCACGTCGAACAGCTTTGCCACCTGGTCCTTGTCGCCGATCCGCGAAATGGCCTGGCGGCGGGCATGCAGGTCGCCGCGCTTGGCCAGCGTGATCAGCTTGTCCACGATCGGGCGCAGCTCCTTGGCCTTCGGCAGCGTCGTGACGATCTGCTCGTGCTTGATCAAGGCGGCCGCCATGTTGGCGAACATCGCCTTGCGGTGCGATGCGGTGCGGTTGAGCTTGCGGCCCCTGTTGCCGTGACGCATGACTTATCTCCTAAACAGCGAGCGTGCTTGGCGCCCTAGTAGTGAGTTTCGAATTTCTTGGCCAGATCTTCGATGTTCTCCGGCGGCCAGTTCGGCACTTCCATACCCAGGTGCAGACCCATCTGGGCGAGTACTTCCTTGATCTCGTTGAGCGACTTGCGGCCAAAGTTCGGGGTGCGCAGCATCTCCGCTTCGGTCTTCTGAATGAGGTCGCCGATATAGACGATATTGTCGTTCTTCAGGCAGTTTGCCGAACGCACCGAAAGCTCGAGTTCGTCGACCTTCTTGAGCAGAGCTGCGTTGAACTCCAGTTCGGGGCTCTCTTCTTCGACAACCTGGCTGACCGGCTCCTCGAAGTTGATGAAGATTTGCAGCTGGTCCTGCAGAATGCGCGCGGCATAGGCCAGCGCATCGTCCGGCAGAACCGAGCCGTCGGTCTCGATGGTCAGTGTCAGTTTGTCATAATCGAGGATCTGGCCTTCGCGGGTGTTTTCGACCTTGTAGGACACACGCTTGACCGGGCTGTACAGGCTGTCGACCGGGATCAGCCCGATCGGCGCATCTTCCGGCCGGTTGCGGTCGGCCGCGACATAGCCCTTGCCCGTGCGCACCGTGAACTCCATGCGAACCTCGGCACCTTCATCAAGCGTGCAGATGACATGCTCAGGGTTAAGCACCCGGATATCGCCGGTTTCCTGAATGTCGCCGGCCGTGACGACACCCGGACCTTCCTTGCGCAGCAGCAGACGTTTGGCGCCCTCGGCTTCCATGGCAAAGGAGATTTCCTTGATGTTCAGCACGATGTCGGTGACATCTTCGCGCACACCGGCAATCGAGGAGAACTCATGCAGTACACCGTCGATCTGAACCGAGGTCACCGCAGCACCCTGCAGCGATGACAGAAGCACCCGGCGCAGCGCGTTGCCGAGCGTCATGCCGAATCCGCGCTCCAGCGGCTCGGCGACCACCGTGGCCACATTCGGGTTCACCGCCTTGGCGTTGATGTCCAGCTTGTTCGGCTTGATCAGCTCGAGCCAGTTCTTGTGGTTTACATCCATGATAACATCTCATCCTGGCTTGCCGTGATCCACTACCCCGGATCAGCGGCGGGAAGAACCATAAAACAATCTGTGCTGGCGGCCTGCTGCCGCCCGGCGCAGGGGTACGCCTAGACGCGGCGGCGCTTGGGTGGGCGCACACCATTGTGCGGGATCGGCGTAACGTCCCGGATTGTGGTAACCTGCAGCCCGCAAGCCTGAAGCGCGCGAAGGGCTGATTCACGGCCCGAACCCGGTCCGCAAACCTCGACCTCAACAGTCTTCATGCCGTGTTCCATCGCCGCTTTCCCGGCCTGCTCCGCCGCCACCTGCGCGGCGTAAGGTGTCGACTTGCGCGACCCCTTGAAGCCCATCTTGCCGGCCGATGACCACGAGATCGCGTTGCCCTGCACATCGGTAATGGTGATCATCGTATTGTTGAACGATGAATTCACATGCACCACGCCGGAGGTAATGTTCTTACGCTCTTTGCGGCGTGGACGTGTTGGTTCCTTGGCCATATGTAATTTACCTTCTCAGCCGCCCAGTTACTTCTTTTTGCCGGCAATCGACTTGGCCGGACCCTTGCGGGTGCGCGCGTTGGTGTGAGTGCGCTGGCCGCGAACCGGCAGGCCGCGGCGGTGACGCAGGCCGCGATAGCAGCCAAGGTCCATCAGCCGCTTGACGTTCATCGCCGTCTCGCGTCTGAGATCGCCTTCCACCATGTAGTCGGCATCGATCACCTCGCGGATCTGGATCACCTCGGCATCGCTCAGCTCGTTCACCCGGCGCGCCCGGTCGATACTGACCTTCTCGCAGATCTCATCGGCCTTTTTCGGACCGATACCATGAATGTATTGAAGCGCGATCAGGACGCGCTTGTTCGTCGGTATGTTGACGCCTGCAATACGGGCCACGTCAGTATTCTCCTACACCAGTTGCGGGACCGGCCCGCTGCCGTTTTCACCTGAACGCCAATCATGTCGCTGAACCTTGTCCGCCAACGACATGAAGGCTGCGCCCAAGCAGGAGAAAGCCCTCCTTGTGGCCAGCCTTTGCAACGACAAGAATGACGGGTGTTTAAGCCGGAATCTGTTTGGCGTCAACCGGATAAAACCCTGTCACATTGCCGCGATCAAGCGTTCAACACCTCCTCGATCTCGCGGGTCACATCATCGATGTCCGCCATGCCGTCTACGCTGCGCAGCTTGCCGCGCGCACGGTAGTATTCCTGCAACGGCGCCGTCTCGGCATGATACACCTCCAAACGGTTGCGCACCGTCTCGGCATTGTCATCCGCGCGCCGCTTGAACTCGGTTGATCCGCACTTGTCGCACACGCCATCCTGTGCCGGTTTCTCCAGCCGGTCGTGATAACCCTTGCCGCAATTGGCACAGGTGAAGCGGCCCGACACACGGTCGACCAGCACGTCGTCCACCACGGTGATATCGACCACCGCATCCAGGCTGATGCCCTTGGTTTCCAACAAATCGTCCAGCGCCTCGGCTTGTGCCAAATTGCGCGGAAAGCCATCGAGGATGAAACCGTTCGCCAGATCCGGCTGGTCGAGCCTGTCTGAAATGATCGCGATGACGATCTCATCGGTCACAAGCTCTCCGGACTTCATGGCCGCCTGGGCCTTCTTGCCGTACTCGGTTTCGTTGGCGACAGCTTCGCGCAACATGTCCCCGGTCGAAAGCTGCACCAGTCCGCGTGCATCCTGCAAACGCCGCGCCTGCGTGCCCTTGCCGGCACCGGGCGGTCCAAGCATCACCAATCTCATCGGCGGCCTCCCCTCAACTTGGCTTTCTTCACCAGTCCCTCGTACTGCTGAGCCAGCAGGTGGCTCTGCACCTGGGACACGGTGTCCATTGTAACAGACACCACGATCAACAGTGAAGTTCCGCCAAAGTAGAAGGGCACACGAGCGTATGCCGTGAGGAATTCCGGCAGCAGACAGACAACCGCCAGATAGAGCGCACCCACCACGGTGATCCGCGTCAGCACGTAGTCGATATATTCAGCCGTCCGCTCACCCGGACGGTAACCCGGAATGAACCCGCCATACTTCTTCAGATTGTCCGCGGTGTCCTTGGGATCGAACATGATGGCGGTGTAGAAAAAGGCAAAGAAGATGATCATCGCCGCATAGAACGCCAGGAACAACGGTTGTCCGCGCCCCAGCAATGCCGTGATGTATGTCAGCCATTCAGGCCCCTGCCCCTGGCTGAAATTCGCCACCGTGATCGGCAGCAGCAGCAGCGACGACGCGAAGATCGGCGGTATAACACCGGCGGTATTCAGCTTGAGCGGCAGATGGGACGAGTCGCCCTGGAAGATCTTGTTGCCCTGTTGGCGCTTGGGATACTGAACCAGGATGCGCCGCTGCGCCCGCTCGATGAACACGATACCGGCGATGACGACCAGCGCCATGATGATCACGCCAATGATCAGAAAGGTCGACAGCTGGCCCGTACGGCCCAGTTCCAGGGTGCCGACAAGCGCCGATGGCAGCTCGGCGACAATGCCGGCGAAGATGATCAGAGAAATGCCGTTGCCGACACCGCGCGCGGTGATCTGCTCACCGAGCCACATTAGGAACACCGTGCCGCCGGTCAGGGTAATCACCGTGGATGCTCTGAAGAACCATCCCGGATCGGTCACCACATTGCCCTGGCCTTCTAGCCCCGCGGCGATACCATAGGCCTGCAGCGCCGCCAGTATCACCGTACCGTAGCGGGTGTACTGGTTCATCTTCTTACGGCCCTGCTCACCCTCTTTCTTGAGTTGAGCAAGGTGCGGTGAAACCGTCGTCATCAGCTGAATGATGATCGAGGCCGAAATATACGGCATGATGGTCAGCGCGAAGATCGCCATGCGCCCCAGCGCACCGCCGGCCAGACCGTTGATCCAGCCCAGAATACCGGTTGCATTTTGCTGCACCAGCCGAGCCAGCTCCACCGGATCGACCCCGGGGATCGGGATATAGGTGCCAAGCCTGTATACAATCAGCGCACCCAGCGTGAACCAGATGCGCTTCTTGAGATCTTCTGCCTTGGCGAGCGCAGAAAAATTGATGTTAGCTGCAAGCTGTTCTGCTGCCGATGCCATCGTTCATCCTTCGCGTATCGCCCCTGACCGCCTTATATCGTGCGGCCCAGGCCGGGTTACAACCGGCCGCTTGAAACGAAGCCCGCGTTAGTCCTTTGCCTTTTCGTCGGCCGCCGGCTTGGCCTCGCGTTCGACAAGCTTGATGCTGCCGCCGGCCTTCTCAACGGCTGCCGCGGCAGTTTTCGTCGCGTGATCGACCACCAGATTGACTTTCGCCGTCAGTTCCCCCTTGCCCAGCAGCCGCACACCGTCGCGCGCCTTGGAAAACAAACCGGCTTCAAGCATCGCGGCAGCATCGATCGGTTTCTTGGCGTCGAGCTTCTTGGCATCGACCGCCGCCTGCAGCCGGGCCAGGTTCACCTCGTTCCAGTCAAGCCGGTTCGGCTTGTTGAAGCCGCGTTTGGGTAACCGCCGGTAGATCGGCATCTGGCCGCCCTCGAACCCGTTGATCGACACACCGGACCGCGAAGTCTGCCCCTTCATGCCCCGCCCGGCCGTCTGGCCGACGCCGGAACCGGCGCCACGGCCAACCCGCTTGCGCTTGCTGCGTGCGCCCGCCTTGTCGGAAATCGTATTGAGCCTCATCGGACCTGCTCTTTCTCAAAAATAACCCGTCTACCTGCTGCCGGCGATCACTCGACCACACGCACCAGATGCGAAACCTTGGCGATCATGCCGCGCACCGCCGGCGTATCCTCCAGCGTGCGCCGCTTGTGCAGCTTGTTCAGCCCCAGACCAACCAGAGTCTGGCGCTGCCTGTTCGGCCGCCGCAACGGAGAGCCGATCTGCTCGATCGTCACCGTCTTGCCCGTCTTTTCCTTCGCCATCACGTCAATCCTTATTCGGCACCGGCATCAGCGCCGCGACGGCGCCCGGTGATATCGGAGACCTTCTTGCCGCGCCGGGCCGCCACGCTGCGCGGGCTCAACTCATTGGTCAGCGCATTGAACGTCGCCCGTACCATATTGTAAGGGTTCGACGAGCCGATCGACTTTGCAACGACATCCTGCATGCCGACGCTCTCGAACACTGCGCGCATCGGGCCGCCGGCAATGATGCCGGTACCGGCCGGAGCCGCCCGCAGCACCACACGCCCCGCGCCATGCCGTCCCTTGACGTCATGATGCAGTGTGCGGCCTTCACGCAACGGCACCCGGATCAGACCGCGCTTGGCGCTTTCCGTCGCCTTGCGGATCGCCTCGGGCACTTCACGCGCCTTGCCATGGCCAAATCCGACCCGGCCCTTCTGGTCGCCGACGACAACGAGCGCGGCAAAACCGAACCGCCGTCCGCCCTTCACCACCTTGGCGACGCGGTTGATGTGGACCAGCCGGTCGACAAATTCGCTGTCGCGATCTTCGCGTTCACGTTCTCTCATGGCGCTTTACCTGCTTGCCTTCCTGAACCTGTTTAGAACTTCAAACCGCCTTCACGCGCGGCATCCGCCAGTGCTTTTACCCGGCCGTGATAGATATACCCGCCTCGGTCGAACACCACGGCCTCAACACCGGCCTTCTTGGCCCGTTCGGCCACCATCTTGCCGACCGCTGCCGCTGCCGCCGTGTCACCGGTCGATTTCAGCGACTTCTTCACGTCGCCATCCAGCGTCGATGCTGCCGCCACGGTTACACCCTTGGTGTCATCGATGACCTGGGCATAGATGTTCTTGTGCGACCGGAAAACCGACAGACGCGGATGCGAATTCGGACGGTTCCGCAGCGATTTGCGTACACGGGCCTTGCGGCGCTCGGTCGTTGTCTTTGTACCAGCCATAACCAAATGGTCTCCGGATTACTTCTTCTTGCCTTCCTTGCGGAAGATATATTCATCGGCGTACTTGACGCCCTTGCCTTTGTACGGCTCGGGCCGGCGCCAGTCGCGGATTTCCGCGGCCACCTGGCCGACACGCTGCTTGTCGATACCCGACACGACGATCTCCGTCGGCTTGGGCGCTTCGATCTTCACATCGCTCGGGATCGGATACACCACATCGTGGCTGTAACCCAGGTTGAGCTGCAAACCGTTGCCCTGCACTGCAGCGCGATAGCCGACACCGCTGATTTCCAGCGACTTGGAGAACCCTTCCGTCACACCGGTCACCAGATTGGCCACCAGCGTCCGCGACAGACCCCAGGCCGACCGGGCCGGCTTCGAATCGTCCTTCGGCGTGATGGTGACCTCGTCGCCTTCAAGTTTCGCCGTTACCAGTTCCAGCAATGTCGTCTGCAACTCGCCCTTCGGGCCCTTGACCTTCACGGTCTGACCTTCGACCGACACCGTGACGCCCGCAGGCACCTGAACCGGCTTCTTACCTATCCGAGACATGGATCTCTTCCCGATCTCTCTTTACCACCTGGCGCCCCTGATCAAGGATGCCCTCAAAACATTCAAACAGGCCTAGAAGACCTTGCACAAAACCTCGCCGCCGACATTGGCATCGCGGGCATCGCTGTCCGACATTACGCCCTTCGACGTCGACAGGATGGAAATACCCAGCCCGTTGAACACCGTCGGCAATGAATCGACCGAGGCATAGACCCGCCGGCCCGGCTTGGAAACCCGCTGGATCTGCTTGATCACCGGCTGACCGTCGAAATACTTCAGCTCGATTTCGATCTCCGGATGCGAGCCTTCGTGCTGAACCGTAGCAAAGCCGCGGATGAAGCCCTCGCGCTGCAGAACTTCAAGCACCCGCTCGCGCAGCCGTGATGCCGGCGAAACCACCTTGTCCTTGCCACGCTGCTGAGCATTGCGGATCCGGGTCAGCATATCCGAAATTGGATCAGTGACAGCCATCTTCGTATTCTCCTCTTATCACCCTGCCCGCTTACCAGCTCGACTTGACCATGCCGGGGATCAGACCCTGGTTGGACAGATCGCGCAGGGCGATACGTGACATCTTCAGCTTGCGGTAATAGCCGCGCGGACGCCCCGAGACGTCGCAACGATTGCGCACCCGGTTCGGCGACGAGTTGCGCGGCAGTTCGGCCAGCTTCAGTTGTGCCGCAAAGCGTTCTTCCATCGGCAGCGACTGGTCGGTTGCGATTGCCTTCAGCGCAGCACGCTTGGCGGCAAACTTCCTGACCATCCGCTTGCGCTTGTTGTTCAACTCGATTGAGCTCTTCTTCGCCATCTCAAGTGTCCTTGTCTTCCGTCTCTACCCGGCCTGTTCAGGCAGCCTTGCGCTGCTGCTTGCGGAACGGAAAGTTAAAGCCTTCCAGCAGTGCCCGCGCCTCATCGTCGGTTTGCGCGCTGGTGCACACAACCACATCGAAGCCCCAAACCCGGTCGATCTTGTCGTAGTCGATCTCCGGAAACACCAGGTGCTCCTTGATGCCGGTTGCGTAGTTGCCGCGGCCATCGAAGCTCGTTGCCGACAGACCGCGAAAGTCGCGCACGCGCGGCAATGCGATCGTGATGAACCGGTCGAGAAACTCATACATCCGCGCCTTGCGCAGCGTGACCTTCACGCCGATCGGCATCTCCTCGCGGATCTTGAACCCGGCGATCGACTTGCGCGACTTGGTGATGATCGGCTTCTGACCGGCGATCTTGGCAAGCTCTTCAGCCGCGACATGGATCAGCTTGGAATCGCCGACCGCATCGCCGACGCCCATGTTGAGCACGATCTTTTCCAGCTTCGGGATCCGCATCGGATTGGTGTAGTTGAACTTTTCCTGCAGCGACTTGCGCACCACCTCGTCGTAGTGGGTCTTCAGCCGTGGAACATACGCATCAGCCATCGATCACTTCTCCTGAGCGCTTGGCCACACGAACCTTGCGGCCATCCTCGAGCACCTTGAAGCCAACCCGCGTCGGCTTGTTGTCTTTCGGGTCCAACAGGGCGACGTTGGAAACATCGATCGGCATATCCTTGCTGACGATCCCGCCTTCCTGGGCCGCCGTCTGCCGCTGATGCCGGCGCGCGACATTGATGCCCGACACGATAACGCGGCCTTCCTTCGGCAGCACTTTGACAACGTCGCCAGCGCGGCCCTTGTCCTTGCCGGCAACCACCTGAACGCGGTCACCCTTTTTGATTTTCAGCTTTGCAGCCATCACAACACCTCCGGGGCAAGAGATATGATCTTCATATGCTTCTTGCCGCGCAATTCACGTGGGACCGGGCCGAAGATGCGCGTTCCAACCGGCTCGCCCTGATTGTTGATCATCACCGCCGCGTTGCGGTCGAAACGGATCACCGAGCCATCGCCACGGCGGATGTCTTTTGCGGTGCGCACGACCACGGCCTTCATCACCGTGCCCTTTTTCACGCGACCGCGTGGAATGGCCTCTTTCACCGAAACCACGATGATGTCGCCGACGTGGGCATACTTGCGCTTGGAGCCGCCAAGCACCTTGATGCACTGCACCCGGCGAGCGCCGGAATTGTCAGCGACGTCGAGATTTGTCTCTGCCTGTATCATGGCATTATCCGTTTTTCTGTCGCACCAGACCCTACAGCCGGGCCACCATCATCCAAATTCAATCCGTCCGCGCCGTCCGTCAAACGTCGGCAGCGGCAACCTTGCCAACAAGCGTCCAGGTCTTCGACTTGGACATCGGCCGGCATTCTTCAATACGCACAACATCGCCCGTCTTGGCCGCGTTGGCCTCATCGTGAGCGTGATACTTCTTTGTCCGCCGTACGGTCTTCTTCATCACCGGATGCGTGAAGCGCCGCTCAACATTCACAACAATCGTCTTGTCGGCCTTATCGCTGACCACGACACCTTGCAGGATGCGTTTTGGCATCTCGTTTCGTCTCCAACTAGCTCGCCGCAGCGCTGGCGCGCCGGGCGGTTTGAACCGTCTTGATCCGGGCAATGTCCCGGCGAACCTGGCGCACCCGCGCCGTGTTTTCCATCTGACCGGACGCCTGCTGAAAGCGCAGGTTGAACTGCTCCTTTTTCAGCTTGATCAGCTCATCGCCGAGCTGATCGTCTGTCATCGCATTTACATCACTGGCTTTCATCGCACCGTTTCCCTGAACCGCTACTCGCCAAGCCGCGCCACGAAGCGCGTCTTGATCGGCAGTTTCGCAGCTGCCAGCCGCATTGCCTCTTCGGCCACCTCGCGCGGCACACCATCGATCTCAAACATGATCCGGCCCGGATTGACCCGCGCGGCCCAATATTCCGGCGTGCCTTTACCCTTACCCATGCGCACTTCGGTCGGCTTCTTGGAGACCGGCACATCCGGGAACAGCCGGATCCACACACGCCCGGCACGGCGCATATGGCGGGTCATCGCCCGCCGCGCGGCTTCGATCTGGCGCGCGGTAATCCGCTCCGGCTCCATCGCCTTCAATCCGAAGGCGCCGAAATTAAGCTCATAGCCACCCTTGGCCGCACCATGAATGCGTCCCTTGTGCTGCTTACGGAACTTTGTGCGCTTTGGCTGCAACATTGTTCTTGTCCCTAAAACCTAAACCTTGCCGATCACGTATCGCTTATGCGTTGTCCCGGCGACCGCCGCCTGGCCGTCCGCCACCCGGCCGGCCACCGCTTGGCCGCCCACCCTCCTGGGCCTGCGACATTCGGCGTTCCTGGGCCATCGGATCGTGCTCAAGGATTTCACCCTTGAAGATCCAAACCTTGATGCCGTTGGTGCCGTAAGCGGTCGTCGCCGTGGCGATACCGTAATCGACATCGGCACGCAGAGTATGCAGCGGCACACGGCCCTCGCGGTACCATTCCGTGCGGGCGATTTCCGCCCCACCCAAACGGCCGCCGCAATTGATCCGGATGCCCAGCGCGCCCATGCGCATGGCCGACTGAACCGCCCGCTTCATGGCCCGGCGAAACGCCACACGGCGCTCCAACTGCTGGGCGATGTTCTCGGCCACCAACGTGGCGTCGATCTCAGGCTTGCGGATCTCGACGATATTGAGGTGCACGTCCGACCCGGTCATGCGGGCCACTTCGCGGCGCAGCTTTTCGATGTCCGCACCCTTCTTGCCGATCACCACACCCGGGCGCGCTGAGTAAATCGTCACGCGGCATTTCTTGTGCGGGCGCTCGATGACGATCTTGGCCACACCGGCCTGCTTGAGCTGCTCCTTGAGATACTTGCGGATACGCATGTCCTCATGCAGCAGCCGGCCATAATCATGGCCTTCCGCATACCAGCGTGAGTCCCACGTACGGTTGATCCCGAGCCGCAGCCCGACTGGATTGACTTTCTGTCCCATCAGGCGGCTTCCTCTACTTGCCGTACGACGATCGTGAGTTGGCTGAAGAACTTCTGGATGCCGCCCACCCGGCCACGGGCCCGCGGTTTCCAGCGCTTCATCACCATGTTCTTGCCAACATAGGCCTCGGCAACGATCAGATCGTTGATGTCGAGGTCGTGGTTGTTCTCTGCATTCGCGATCGCTGACTCGAGCGTCTTCTTGACGTCCTTGGCGATCCGCTTGCGTGAAAAGGTCAGATCGGCCAGCGCAACATCGACCTTCTTGCCGCGGATCGAGGCGGCTACGTCGTTCAGCTTTTGCGGGCTGATGCGCAGCAGGCGGTTGACGGCTTTCGCCTCGTTATCCGCCAGAGCGCGTGGTTTCGAGCTCTTGCCCATCGGACTTAACCTCTCTTAGCCTTCTTGTCGGCGGTGTGACCGTAGTAGGTCCGCGTCGGCGCGAACTCACCCAGCTTGTGGCCGACCATGTCTTCGGTCACCAGCACCGGAACATGCTTGGAGCCGTTGTGGACCGCAAAGGTCAGGCCGACAAACTGCGGCAGGATCGTCGAACGCCGGCTCCAGGTCTTGATCGACTGGTTGCGGCCGGAACTGCGCGCAACATCCGCCTTCTTCAACAAATATCCGTCGACAAACGGACCTTTCCAAACAGAACGTGCCATATCAGCTTCTGCCCTTATCTCTTCTTGCGCTGGTGGCGCGAGCGAACGATGAACTTGTCGGTGGCCTTGTTCGACCGGGTGCGCTTGCCCTTGGTCGGCTTGCCCCACGGCGTCACCGGGTGGCGGCCGCCCGAGGTGCGGCCCTCACCGCCACCGTGCGGGTGATCGATCGGGTTCATGACGACACCGCGAACCACCGGCTTCTTGCCCAGCCAGCGTGAGCGTCCCGCCTTGCTGATCGATGTATTCATGTGATCCGAGTTGGACACCGAACCAACCGTCGCCATGCATTCGGAACGCACCATGCGGGTCTCGCCCGACTTCAGCCGCAGCAACGCATAGCCCTGGTCACGGCCGACGAGCTGCACATAGGTTCCGGCCGACCGGGCCACCTGGCCGCCCTTACCCGGCTTCAACTCCACATTGTGGACGATCGTGCCGATCGGCATCGCCGACAGCGGCATGGCATTGCCCGGCTTGACGTCGACCTGACGCGTCGAGGACACAACCTTGTCTCCGGCGTTCAGCCGCTGCGGCGCCAGGATGTAGTTCAACTCGCCGTCTTCATACTTGACCAGCGCAATGAATGCCGTCCGGTTCGGGTCGTACTCGATCCGCTCAACCGTCGCCGGCATATCGTGCTTGGTACGGCGGAAATCAACCGTCCGGTAAGCCCGCTTGTGCCCGCCACCGCGATGAAACGAAGTGATCCGGCCCTTGTTGTTACGTCCGCCCGACTTGGTGAGGCCTTCGGTCAATGACTTGACCGGCTTGCCCTTCCACAGCCTGGCGCGGTCGACAATCACCAGCTGGCGCTGTCCCGGCGTATTGGGTTTGAAGGTTTTAAGTGCCATTTGCCTGCCTCAATCCCTGAACTCTAAAGACCCGTCGTGACATCGATCGAATGGCCCTCGGCCAGTGTCACGATGGCTTTCTTGGTATCGCCCTGCTGTCCGCGAACGCCGCGAAAGCGCTTGATCTTGCCTTTGCGCACCAGCGTGTTGACCGCCGTCACCTTGACGTCGAACAGCGTCTCGACCGCCTTCTTGATCATCGGCTTGCTCGCCGTCCGGGCAACGTTGAACACAACCTGGTTGTGCTCCGATGCCATGGTCGCCTTTTCGGTAATCGCCGGCGACACGATCACGTCGTACAGCTTCTCGGTACTCATCTGTAACGCGCCTCCAGCGCCTCAATGGCGGCTTTCGTCAGCACCAGCTTGTTGCGGCGCAGGATGTCATAGACGTTGATGCCCTGCACCGGCAGCACATCAATGTTCGACAAGTTGCGCGCGGCCAGCGCGAAATTCTGGTTTACCTCAGCCCCGTCGATGATCAGCGCGTTCTCAAGCCCGAGCTTGTCGAATGCGCCCTTCAAAGCCTTGGCCTTGGGTTCCTTGCTCTCGGCCTTTTCCAGCACAATCAGCTCGCCCGCGCCTGCCTTGGCCGACAGTGCATGGCGCAGAGCCAGAGCCCGGATCTTCTTGGGCAGGCCAATCGCATGGCTGCGCACCCGCGGCCCGAAAGCCTTGGCGCCACCGACGAAGATGCCCGAGCGCCGCGCACCGTGCCGTGCCCGTCCGCCACCTTTCTGGCGGCCGAACTTGGCGCTGGTGCGGCTGATTTCGCCACGCACCTTGGTCTTGTGGGTGCCAGCCTGGCGCTTGGCCAGCTGATAGACCACCATGCGGTGCAAGATGTCTTCGCGCGGTTCCAGCCCGAAAATGTGATCGGACAGATCAACCGTGCCGGCCTTCTTGGCCTCGAGTGTTTGAACGTCGGCTTTCATCGGTCCGTATCCTTATTCCTCACCGGCCAGCGTATCGGCCGCATCGGCCTCGCCTGCGGGTTCTTCGGCAGGCGCATCGGCTTGGGCACCCTCCGGCGCCCGGAAAGCGCCCGGGAACGGCACACCATCCGGCAGCTGCCGCTTGATCGCGTCCCGCAGGAATACCCAGCCGCCCTTGGCGCCGGGAACCGAACCTCGCACCAGGATCAGCCCGCGCTCGGCATCGGTCGAAACGATCTGCAGGTTCTGGGTCGTCACCCGCTCCCGGCCCATCTGGCCGGCCATCTTCTTGCCCTTGAACACCTTGCCCGGGTCCTGGCTGTGGCCGGTGGAACCATGTGCGCGGTGCGAAATCGACACGCCGTGCGAAGCCCGCAAGCCGCCGAAGTTCCAGCGCTTCATCGCACCGGCAAAACCCTTGCCGATCGACACCCCGGTCGCATCGACATACTGTCCGGCCACGAAATGGTCCGCGGTGATCTCCGCACCGACCTCGATCATGTTGTCCGTCGAAACCCGGAATTCCGCCAGCTTGCGCTTCGGCTCGACCTTGGCGACGGCAAAGTGCCCGCGGTCGGCCTTGGTCATGCGCTTGACCTTGGCCGCACCGGCACCCAGCTGCAATGCCGTGTAGCCGTGCTTGTCCTCGGTCTTGTGGGCCACGACCTGGCAGTTCTCGACCTTGAGAACAGACACAGGGATGCTTGCGCCTTCATCCGTGAAGACCCGTGACATTCCGACTTTCTGGGCGATGACACCTGAACGCATCGATCCCAACTCCTTCGTTAAGCTCTCAAAACTAGAGCTTGATCTCCACATCGACACCGGCGGCAAGGTCGAGCTTCATCAAAGCATCGACGGTCTGCGGCGTCGGATCGACAATATCCAGCAACCGGCGATGGGTTCGGGTCTCGAACTGCTCGCGGCTCTTCTTGTCGACATGCGGCGACCGGTTGACGGTGAACCGCTCAATCCTCGTCGGCAGCGGAACCGGTCCACGCACCTGTGCGCCCGTGCGCTTGGCCGTGTTCACGATCTCCAGCGTCGATGTATCGAGCACGCGATGATCGAACGCTTTTAGCCGGATGCGGATGTTTTGCCTTTGCATAGTCCAGATCCCATAAAATCAGGCGCCGGTTTGGTGGCCGGCGCCCAATTGCCTCTCAGTTACTCAATAATGCCCGCCACGACGCCGGCGCCGACGGTGCGGCCGCCTTCGCGGATGGCGAAGCGCAGTTTCTCTTCCATGGCGATCGGCGCAATCAGCTCAACCTCGAAGCTCACATTGTCGCCCGGCATCACCATCTCGGTGCCCTCCGGCAGCGTCACCACACCCGTCACGTCCGTCGTGCGGAAGTAGAACTGCGGCCGGTAGTTGCCGAAGAACGGCGTGTGCCGCCCGCCCTCTTCCTTGGTCAGAATGTAGGCCTCCGCCTTGAACTTGGTGTGCGGCGTCACCGAACCCGGCTTGCACAGCACCTGGCCGCGCTCAACCCCGTCACGGTCCACACCGCGCAACAGCGCACCGATATTGTCGCCCGCCTCGCCACTGTCGAGCAGCTTGCGGAACATCTCCACACCCGTGCACGTCGTCTTCGACGTCGGACGGATGCCGACGATCTCGATCTCGTCACCAACCTTGATGATGCCGCGCTCGACACGGCCGGTCACCACCGTACCGCGGCCCGAAATCGAGAACACGTCCTCGATCGGCATCAGGAACGGCTGGTCAACCGGACGCTCCGGCTGCGGGATGTACTCATCAACCGCCGCCATCAGCTCGATGACCGAGTTCTTGCCGATCTCCTCGTTGGTATCCTCAAGTGCCGCCAGCGCCGAGCCCTTGACGATCGGAATGTCGTCGCCCGGAAACTCGTACGAGCTCAACAGCTCGCGCACTTCCATCTCGACCAGCTCAAGCAGCTCCTCGTCGTCGACCTGGTCGACCTTGTTCAGATACACCACCAGCGCCGGAACGCCGACCTGGCGCGCCAACAGGATGTGCTCGCGGGTCTGCGGCATCGGCCCGTCGGCCGCCGAAACGACCAGGATCGCGCCGTCCATCTGCGCTGCACCGGTGATCATGTTCTTCACGTAGTCCGCATGGCCCGGGCAGTCGACATGCGCATAGTGCCGGTTGGCCGTCTCGTACTCGACGTGCGCCGTCGAAATCGTGATGCCGCGGGCCCGCTCTTCCGGCGCCTTGTCGATGTTGTCGTAAGACGTGAACTCCGCACCGCCGGCCTCGGCCAGAACCTTGGTGATCGCCGCCGTCAGCGACGTCTTGCCATGGTCAACGTGACCAATCGTACCAATGTTGCAGTGCGGCTTGTTACGCTCAAATTTTGCCTTGGCCATTTCTTTCTCCGTTAAGTCTCAGTCTTTGGCTGTTCGCCTCAGTGTTAACCGTCTCTGATCAGGCGTACTTTGCCACCACCTCATCAGCGACATTTCGAGGGACTTCCGCATAGTGATCGAACTGCATGGTGTAGTTGGCGCGGCCCTGGCTCATCGAACGCAGGTTGTCGACATAGCCGAACATGTTGGCCAGCGGCACCATGGCATTGACGATCTGGGCGTTGCCGCGTGTGTCGGTGCCGGCTATCTGCCCGCGCCGCGAGTTCAAGTCGCCGATAACGTTGCCGACATAATCCTCCGGCGATGTGACCTCGACCTTCATGATCGGCTCCAGCAGCACGGCACCGGCCTTTTCCAGCGCTTCGCGCATGGCCGCCCGGCCCGCGATCTCAAAGGCCACAGCAGACGAGTCAACTTCATGATAGGCGCCATCGGTCAGCGTGACCTTGACGTCGACCACCGGGAAACCGGCAATAACGCCAGCACCCATGATCGAGTTCATGCCCTTCTCGACCGCTGGGATGTATTCCTTCGGCACGTTGCCGCCCACGACGGTGTTCTCGAACACGAAGCCCGAGCCCTTCTCGCCCGGCTCCAAGGTCACCTTCACGCGAGCGAACTGGCCCGAACCGCCGGACTGCTTCTTGTGGGTATAGTCCACATCGCACCCTTTGGTGACGGTTTCGCGGTAAGCCACCTGCGGCGCACCGACATTGGCGTCGATCTTGAACTGGCGGCGCAGGATGTCGATCTTGATGTCGAGATGCAACTCGCCCATGCCCTGGATGATCGTCTGGCCCGATTCCTGATCCGTCGAGACATAGAATGACGGATCCTCGTTGGACAGTTTGGCCAGCGCCATGCCCAGCTTTTCCTGATCGGCCTTTGACTTCGGCTCGACCGACTTGGCGATAACCGGATCCGGAAATTCCATCTTTTCTAGGATCACCGGCTTGGCCATATCGCAGATCGTGTCACCGGTGCGGGCTTCCTTCAGGCCGACCAGGGCAATGATGTCGCCGGCATAAGCCTCGGAAATCTCCTCACGGCTGTTGGCGTGCATCAGCACCATGCGGCCGATGCGGTCCGACTTGCCACGGGTCGAGTTGAGAACCGTCGAGCCCTTCGACACCTTGCCGGAATAGATCCGGGCAAAGGTCAGTACGCCGTACGGATCGTCCATCAGCTTGAACGCCAGCATCGACATCGGCTCGGCATCGTCCGACTTGCGCACGACCTCTTCTTCGGTCTTGGTGTCGATACCCTTGATGGCGGGAACTTCAACCGGCGACGGCAGGTAGGCGACAACCGCATCAAGCAGCGTCTGCACGCCCTTGTTCTTGAACGCCGAACCGCACAGAACGGGAAAGAATTCGCCGGCGATCACCGCCTTGCGCAGCAGCTTGTGCAAGGTCTCCTCGGACGGCTCGTCACCGCCGAGATAGGCTTCCATGGCATCCTCGTCAAGTTCGACGCAGGCTTCGATCATCTCGATACGCGCTGCCTCGGCCTTGTCCTTCAGATCAGCCGGAACTTCTTCTTCATGGAACTCGGCACCCAGGTTGTCGTCTTCCCAGATGACGGCCTTCATGCGGACCAGGTCGACGATGCCCTTGAAACTGTCCTCAGCACCAATCGGCAGCTGGATGGCAATCGGCCGGGCGCCGAGGCGTTCCTTGATGTCGCCGAGGCACTGGTCGAAGTCAGCACCGATCTTGTCCATCTTGTTGCAGAATACGATGCGCGGCACTTTGTATTTGTCGCCCTGGCGCCAGACCGTCTCGGTCTGCGGCTCGACGCCGGCATTGGAGTCCAGCACACAGACCGCGCCATCGAGCACCCGCAGCGAACGCTCGACTTCGATTGTGAAGTCGACATGGCCGGGCGTATCGATGATGTTCAGCCGCTTGCCGTCCCAGAACGTGGTCGTTGCAGCCGAGGTAATGGTGATACCGCGCTCCTGCTCCTGCTCCATGAAGTCCATGGTCGCCGCGCCATCGTGCACTTCGCCGATCTTGTGGCTCTTGCCGGAATAGAAAAGGATACGCTCGGTAACCGTCGTCTTGCCGGCATCGATGTGCGCCATGATGCCAAAGTTGCGGTAGTCTTCGATCTTGTGTGTGCGGGCCATCTCAGTGCTCTCCGTAGGTCGCTACCACCGGTAATGGGAGAAGGCGCGGTTCGCCTCTGCCATCCGATGGGTGTCCTCCCGCTTTTTCACCGCTGTCCCGCGGTTGTTTGCCGCGTCCATCAACTCACCGGACAGGCGGTCCACCATTGTTGTTTCGTTGCGGTTGCGCGCAGCCGTGATCAGCCAGCGAATGGCCAGCGCCTGGCGGCGCTCGGCGCGCACCTCGACCGGCACCTGATAGGTCGCACCGCCAACCCGGCGCGAACGCACCTCGATGGCCGGCGAAACGTTCTCCAGGGCCTGATGAAAAACGCCAAGCGGGTCCTGCTTGGCTTTGTCTTCGATGCGCTCGAATGCGCCGTATACGATACCCTCAGCGGCCGATTTCTTGCCATCGATCATCAGGTTGTTCATGAATTTCGACAGCACCAGATCGCCGAACTTCGGGTCCGGGTTGATCACTCGTTTTTCTGCGCGGTGGCGACGTGACATCTTAGCTTAACCTCTTGAGCGAACGCGTTATTTCGGACGCTTCGCGCCATATTTCGAACGGCGCTGACGGCGGCTTGACACGCCCTGCGTATCCAACACGCCGCGAATGATGTGATAGCGCACGCCCGGAAGATCCTTCACACGGCCGCCGCGGATCATCACCACCGAGTGCTCCTGCAGGTTATGCCCCTCACCAGGGATATAACTCGTCACCTCGAACCCGTTGGTCAGGCGCACACGCGCCACCTTGCGAAGCGCCGAATTCGGCTTTTTCGGGGTCGTTGTGTAAACGCGCGTGCAAACGCCGCGTTTCTGCGGGCAAGCCTGCATAGCAGGCACCTTGTTACGCTTAACCTGCGGCGTGCGCGGCTTGCGGATGAGCTGGTTGATCGTCGGCATTCGACTTGTGCTCTTTCAGACCTTGTTGCTTCCAAATTCACCTGGGCCACACTCATGTCCACATGCCTTATGCCATGCACATGAACAAAAGCGCTGCGGCATCCGGCCCATGCGATGCCCAGCACTTCCAAAACCAGAGGACCGCATGGCAACCTTGCCACGAGGTCATGTCCTGATCCTTCAGTCTTGCTTTCCGGCAACGTCTAGGCACGCAAAACGGCACCTACGGCTTACCACCCGAAAGTCGGCGCGAACATACTCATCGCACCTGACATCGTCAACCCCCGCAAATCGGAATTTTTCCGCTGAAATACTGGCGGTTTAGATGCCGCACGCAGACATGGTGCATCGGGCGCGATTTTGCAAGTGCGAAGTTGTCGCTCCAATTGATTCCGCAATGCACAACCAAACGGATGCCGCAATTATTCCCCGTTGCGGCCCATTGTTGTCACATCGAGGCCCCCAGCCCATGGAAAACTTGCACTGACGGCATCAATACCGTGGGAGAAATGGATGATAAACGAGACAGTCGACACCTGGTGGCATGAACTCAACACCTGGGAACCGGAATCCGCATTGGAGTTCTATGGCCGCACCCTCGGCTGGGAATTCTCGACCGCCGAACTGCCCGATGGCAGCGACTACTGGATCGCCAGCAAGAAAGGAGCACCGGTCGGCGGTGTTTTCGGAATGAAGGACCCAGACTATAACGGAATTCCCTCGCACTGGATGACCTACATGGCTGTGCGCGACATCAGCCATGCCGAACGCACCACGACCCGCGCCGGCGGTGAGGTCATGCGTCCTGCCACCCACATTCCCGGTGTCGGCAAGCTTGCCGTCGTCTCGGATGCCTCGGGCGCTCTGATCGGGCTGATCGAGCCGGACAGCGAGCACGCGCTGGCCAGATCCAGCACCCACTGAAAGCCCTGATATTCAAACGAAAAACCGCCCGGAACACTCGTCCCGGGCGGTTTTCATGTCGATATGTAAATAACTACTCAGCAGCCGGAAGGGCAGTGTCCTCTGACTTTGCCTGCTCCTCAAGGATCAGCGAGTCTCGCTTGTCGGCGATCTCCTTGTAACGCGCCAGCGTGCCGCCGGTGCCGGCCGGAATCAAACGTCCGACAATGACGTTCTCCTTCAGGCCTTCCAGCGTATCCGACTTGCCGTTGACGGCCGCATCGGTCAGAACGCGGGTCGTTTCCTGGAACGAAGCCGCGGAGATGAAGCTGCGGGTCTGCAGGCTTGCCTTGGTGATACCGAGCAGAACCGGCACGCCGGAAGCCGGATCAAGGCCCTCGGCCTCCAGCTTGGCGTTGATCGCATCCAGTTCGGTGCGGTCGAGCTGTTCGCCCGGCAGCAGGCTCGAACCACCACTCTCTGTGATTTCGACCTTCTGCAGCATCTGACGCACAATTACCTCGATATGCTTGTCGTTGATGCCCACACCCTGCAGGCGGTAAACCTCCTGGATTTCGTTGACCAGGTAGGAGGCGAGCTCCTCCACGCCCTTGATCGCCAGGATGTCGTGCGGCGCCGGATGGCCATCGAGCAGGTATTCGCCCTTTTCGATGAAGTCGCCTTCCTGCACCGGCAAATGCTTGCCCTTCGGAATGAGATACTCCGCCGGATCCATCGTCTCGTCTTCGGGAACGATGCGGATGCGCCGCTTGTTCTTGTAGTCGCGGCCGAACTCCACCCGACCCGAGATTTCAGCGATGATCGCATGATCCTTCGGACGGCGAGCCTCGAACAGTTCGGCAACGCGCGGCAGACCGCCGGTGATGTCACGCGTCTTGGCGCTTTCCAGAGGATTACGCGCCAGCACGTCGCCGGACGATACTTTCGACCCCGGCTCGACCGACAGGATGGCGTCAACCGAAAGCAGATAACGCGCTTCACCGCCCCGCTTCAGCTTCAGCACTTCACCCTTCTTGTCCTTGATGACGATTGCCGGCTTCAGATCCGACCCCCGCGGGCTGGACCGCCAGTCGACGACAACACGGTTGGTGATGCCGGTCGATTCCTCGGTCACCTCGTTGACGGACACACCGTCCACGACATCCTCGAATTCAACCACACCATCGACCTCGGTCAGAATCGGACGGGTGTAGGGATCCCATTCCGCCAAACGCATGCCGCGCTTGACCGTATCGCCCTCATCGACCAGCAGCCGCGAACCATAGGTCAGCTTGTGCGCCGCACGTTCGTTGCCGTTCTCGTCGGAGACGACGAGGACAACGTTGCGGCCCATCACCACCAGGCGGCCACTTGAATCCTTCACCACATCCTTGTTGCGGATCGAGATCACACCTTCATGGTTGGTCTCAACGAACGACTGATCGAGAACCTGCGCCGTACCGCCGATGTGGAACGTCCGCATCGTCAGCTGGGTGCCCGGCTCGCCGATCGACTGGGCAGCAATCACACCGACCGCCTCGCCCATGTTGACCGGCGTACCGCGGGCCAGATCGCGGCCGTAGCACTTGCAGCACACACCGAACTTGGTCTCGCAGGTCAGCACCGAGCGGATCTTGATCTCCTGAACACCCGCCTCCTCGATGAGATCAACATGCTCTTCCATGATCTCATTGCCGCGCATCACGATGACTTCACCCGTTGCCGGGTTCACAACATCCTCAGCCGGCGTCCGGCCAAGAACGCGCGATCCCAGAGACGCGATGACCTCACCGGCATCGATCATCGGCCGGGCCGTGATGTAGTTCTCCGTGCCGCAGTCTTCCTCGGTGATGATCGAGTCCTGGGCAACGTCGACCAGCCGCCGTGTCAGATAGCCCGAGTTGGCGGTCTTCAGGGCCGTATCGGCCAGGCCCTTGCGCGCACCGTGCGTCGAGTTGAAGTACTCGAGCACCGACAGACCTTCCTTGAAGTTCGAGATGATCGGCGTTTCGATGATTTCACCCGACGGCTTGGCCATAAGGCCACGCATGCCGGCCAGCTGCTTCATCTGCGCCGGCGAACCACGCGCACCGGAATGGGCCATCATGTAGATCGAATTGATCGGCACCTCGCGATTGGTTTCCTCATCGACCTGCACCGAGGAAATCCGCGCCATCATCTCATCGGCGACCCGGTCGGTACATTTCGCCCAGGCATCGACGACCTTGTTGTACTTCTCACCCTGGGTGATCAGACCGTCGATGTACTGCTGCTCGTATTCCTTGGCCAGTTCGCGGGTCTCGTTGACCAGGCCTTCCTTGGTGTCCGGGATAACCATGTCGTCCTTGCCGAACGAAATGCCCGCCTTGAAGGCGTGATGGAACCCGAGCCCCATGATCTGATCGCAGAAGATGACCGTCTCCTTCTGACCGCAATGCCGGTAGACCTCATCGATCATCTTGGAGACATCACGCTTGGTCAGCAGCTTGTTGCACAAGTCGAGCGAAATGCCCGGCACCTTCGGCAGTCGCTCACCGATCAGCAGCCGGCCCGGCGTGGTGTCATAGGTCTCGGCACACGGATTGCCGTCGTCATCAAGATAACGGAACCGTCCCTTGACCTTGGCATGCAGGCTGACGACACCCGTCTGCAGCGCATGCTCGACCTCCTGAACCGTGCTGAACAGCATGCCTTCGCCCGGTTCGTTCTGGCGTTCCTGCGACAGGTAATACAGCCCCAGAACAATGTCCTGCGACGGCACGATGATCGGCTGGCCATTGGCCGGATGCAGGATGTTGTTGGTCGACATCATCAGCACGCGCGCTTCAAGCTGGGCCTCCAGCGACAGCGGCACGTGAACCGCCATCTGGTCACCGTCGAAGTCGGCGTTGAACGCCGCGCAGACCAGAGGATGCAACTGGATCGCCTTGCCCTCGATCAGCATCGGTTCGAACGCCTGAATGCCGAGGCGGTGCAGCGTCGGCGCCCGGTTGAGCAGTACCGGATGCTCGCGGATCACCTCATCGAGGATATCCCAGACCTCCGGCTTTTCCTTCTCGACCAGCTTCTTGGCCTGCTTGACCGTCGACGACAGGCCCTTGGCCTCGAGCCGCGAATAGATGAACGGCTTGAACAGCTCCAGAGCCATCTTCTTGGGCAGGCCGCACTGATGCAGCTTCAGTTCCGGACCAACCACGATCACCGAACGGCCGGAATAGTCGACGCGCTTGCCAAGCAGGTTCTGACGGAACCGGCCCTGCTTGCCCTTGAGCATGTCGGACAGAGACTTCAGCGGCCGCTTGTTGGCACCGGTGATGGTGCGCCCGCGCCGGCCATTGTCAAACAACGCATCAACGGATTCCTGCAACATACGCTTTTCATTACGGATAATGATATCCGGTGCGCGCAGTTCGATCAGCCGCTTCAGGCGGTTGTTGCGGTTGATCACCCGGCGGTACAAATCGTTCAGATCGGACGTCGCAAACCGTCCGCCGTCGAGCGGCACCAGTGGACGCAGCTCCGGCGGAATGACCGGCACAACCTGCAGGATCATCCATTCCGGCCGGTTGCCCGACTCGATGAACGCCTCAACCACCTTCAACCGCTTGGCCAGCTTCTTCGGCTTCAGCTCCGTCGTAGCCTCGGCAATCTCGACCCGCAGGAAATCACGCAGCTTCTCCAGGTTGATCCCGGCCAGCAGCTCGCGCACCGCTTCAGCGCCGATCCCGGCGGTAAAGCTGTCCTCGCCATACTGGTCCTGCGCCGTGAGGTATTCCTCTTCCGACAGCAGCTGCAGTTCCTTCATCGGCGTCAGGCCGGGCTCGAGCACGATGTAGTTCTCGAAATAGAGAACCCGTTCGATGTCTTTCAGCGTCATGTCGAGCAAAAGTCCAATGCGGCTCGGCAGCGACTTCAGGAACCAGATATGGGCAACCGGCGCAGCCAGTTCGATGTGGCCCATGCGCTCGCGGCGCACCTTGGCCAGCGTCACCTCGACACCGCACTTCTCGCAGATGATGCCCTTGTACTTCATCCGCTTGTACTTGCCGCACAAGCACTCGTAGTCCTTGATCGGGCCGAAGATGCGGGCGCAGAACAACCCGTCGCGCTCCGGCTTGAAGGTCCGGTAGTTGATCGTCTCCGGCTTCTTGATCTCACCGAACGACCACGACAGGATCTTCTCCGGCGAAGCGATGCCGATCCGGATCTGGTCAAATGTCTGCGGCGGACCAGCCGGGTTGAAGACGTTCATGATCTCTTGGTTCATCTGGCTTCCACTCCTGATTGCGGAACGGGGAATCCGCGTCTGGGGGCTCATTCTTCAGCACTGTCCCGCAGCGCCTGAATTCTCAACTGACCGCCGGGCCGCTCTTTCGCAACGGCCCGGCCTTGATGCTTTAAGCGTCGCTCACCGATCTCAGGTCGACGTTCAGACCCAGCGAGCGCATTTCCTTGACCAGAACGTTGAAGCTTTCCGGAATGCCGGCTTCGAACGTGTCGTCACCGCGCACAATGGCTTCATAGACCTTGGTGCGACCGGCCACGTCGTCCGACTTCACGGTCAGCATCTCCTGCAGGGTATAGGCCGCGCCGTACGCTTCCAGCGCCCAGACCTCCATCTCGCCGAAACGCTGTCCGCCGAACTGGGCCTTGCCGCCCAGCGGCTGCTGGGTGACCAGGCTGTACGGGCCAATCGAACGGGCATGGATCTTGTCGTCGACCAGATGGTGCAGCTTCAGGATATAGATGTATCCAACCGTCACCTGCCGATCGAACGGTTCACCGGTCCGGCCGTCATAGAGCTGCACCTGACCTGAGCTGTGCAGCCCTGCCGATTCCAGCATCTCAGAGATGTCTTCCTCGCGCGCGCCATCGAACACCGGCGTCGCCATCGGCACACCCTTGCTCAAATTGCCCGCCAGTTCGACAAGCCCATCCTCGTCAAGCGCTTCTATGGTCTCGTCCTTGCCATAAATCTTGGTCAGTTCATCCTTGACCGGCTTGATCTTGCTCGACTCGCGGTAGGCATCGAGCATCTCGCCGATCTTCTTGCCCAGACCGGCGCAGGCCCAGCCCAAATGGGTTTCCAGAATCTGGCCGACATTCATCCGGCTCGGCACACCGAGCGGATTGAGCACGATGTCGACCGGCTGGCCGTCATCGAGAAACGGCATGTCCTCATCCGGCACGATGCGCGACACGACACCCTTGTTGCCGTGCCGGCCGGCCATCTTGTCGCCCGGCTGGATCTTGCGCTTCACGGCCACGAACACCTTGACCATCTTCATCACGCCGGGCGGCAGTTCATCACCGCGCTGCAGCTTCTCGACCTTGTCGAGGAAGCGGTCTTCCAGCCGCTTCTTGGACTCCTCATACTGCTCGCGCATGGCTTCCAGTTCGCCCAGCGCCTTTTCGTTGCTGAGCGCGATGTTCCACCACTGCGAACGCGGCATGTCCTCAAGCATCGCCTGGGTGATCTTGCCTTCCACCTTGAAGCCTTTCGGCCCGCCGGCGGCAACCTTGCCAAGCAGATAGTCCGAAAGCCGGCCGTATGAGTTGCGATCCAGGATCGCCAGTTCGTCGTCGCGGTCCTTTGCCAGGCGCTCGATTTCCTCACGTTCGATGGCCAGCGCACGCTCGTCCTTGTCGATGCCGTGCCGGTTGAACACCCGCACCTCGACCACCGTACCGGTCACGCCCGGCGGCAGCTTCAGGCTGGTGTCGCGCACGTCCGATGCCTTTTCACCGAAGATCGCCCGCAGGAGCTTTTCTTCCGGCGTCATCGGGCTCTCGCCCTTCGGCGTGATCTTGCCGACCAGGATGTCGCCCGGATTGACCTCGGCACCAATGTAGACGATGCCGGCCTCATCCAGGTTCTTCAGCGCTTCCTCACCGACGTTGGGAATATCGCGGGTGATTTCCTCCGGCCCAAGCTTGGTGTCGCGCGCCATGACGTCGAATTCCTCGATGTGGATCGAGGTGAACACGTCATCACGCACCATGCGTTCCGACAGCAGGATCGAGTCTTCGAAGTTGTAGCCGTTCCACGGCATGAACGCGACGAGCACGTTCTGGCCGAGCGCCAGGTCACCGAGATCGGTCGACGGGCCATCGGCGATGATGTCGCCGGCCTGAACCCGGTCACCCACCCGCACCAGCGGGCGCTGGTTGATGCAGGTGTTTTGGTTCGAGCGCTGGAACTTCTGCAACGTGTAGATATCGACGCCGGACTTGGTTGGATCGGTCTCTTCGGTCGCCCGGATGACGATGCGCTTGGCGTCGACCTGATCGATCACGCCGGTGCGCCGGGCGGTGATCGCGGCACCGCTATCGCGCGCCACAACCGCCTCCATGCCGGTGCCGACCAGCGGTGCGTTGGTGCGCACCAGCGGCACTGCCTGGCGCTGCATGTTCGAGCCCATCAGCGCCCGGTTGGCGTCGTCGTTTTCCAGAAACGGGATCAGCGCCGCAGCCACCGACACAAGCTGCTTCGGCGACACATCCACATAGTCCACCCGATCCGGCGTCACGACCAGAACATCGCCATGGTGGCGGCAGGTGATCAGGTCCTCGGTGAACTTGCCGTCCTTGGACAGCGGCACGTTGGCCTGGGCAATATAGTGCTTGGCCTCCTCAATCGCCGACAGATAGGCGACCTCGTCGGTCACCTTGCCATTCTTCACCTTGCGGTATGGCGTCTCGATGAAGCCGTACTTGTTGACCCGGGCAAAGGTCGCCAGCGAGTTGATCAGGCCAATATTCGGCCCTTCCGGCGTTTCGATCGGACAGATACGGCCATAGTGCGTCGGATGCACGTCGCGCACCTCAAAGCCGGCCCGCTCGCGCGTCAGACCGCCCGGGCCGAGCGCCGACAGGCGCCGCTTGTGGGTGATCTCCGACAGCGGATTGGTCTGGTCCATGAACTGCGACAGCTGGGACGATCCAAAGAACTCGCGCACCGCAGCAGCCGCCGGCTTGGCGTTGATCAGATCGTGCGGCATCACCGTGTCGATGTCGACCGATGACATGCGCTCCTTGATCGCCCGCTCCATGCGCACAAGACCGAGCCGGTACTGGTTTTCCATCAGCTCGCCAACCGAGCGCACCCGGCGGTTGCCCAGGTGGTCGATGTCGTCGATATCGCCCTTGCCGTCCCGCAGATCGGTCAGATGCTTGACCACTGCCAGGATGTCTTCCTTGCGCAGCGTGCGCATGGTATCCGGCGCATCCAGCTCCATGCGCATGTTCATCTTCACCCTGCCGACAGCCGACAGGTCATAGCGCTCTTCATCGAAGAACAGACCGTTGAACAGCGCTTCCGCCGTCTCGCGCGTCGGCGGTTCACCCGGACGCATCACGCGGTAGATTTCCAGCATCGCCTGGTCGTAGTTTTCCGCCTTGTCGGCCGCCAGGGTGTTGCGAATGAAGCCGCCGGTGTTGATGTGATCGATATCGAGCAGGTCAAGCTCGCCGTAACCGGCCTCCTTGAGGCCCTCCAGCAGCTTTTCGTCGATCTCCTGACCGGCCTCACCGTGAATGATGCCTGTCTTCTTGTCGACCAGCTCATCGGCCAGATAATGGCCGAACAGGTCTTCGTCCTTGACCAGGAGCTCCTTGAGGCCTTCTTCGGCCAGCTTGCGGGCCAGGCGCGGCGTGATCTTCTTGCCTGCCTCGACGACCACCTTCTTGGTCTTGGCGTCGACCAGATCGTTGGCCGGCTTCAGTCCGCGGTAACGTTCCGCGTCGAACGGTGTGCGCCAGCCGCCTTCCTTGGCCTGCTTGTAAGTCACCGAATTGTAGAAATGATGCAGGATTTCCTCGCTGTCGAGGCCCAGCGCCAACAGCAGCGTCGTCACCGGCAGCTTGCGGCGCCGGTCGATGCGAACATGGATGATGTCTTTGGCATCGAATTCGAAATCCAGCCACGAGCCACGATAGGGAATGATGCGCGCGGCAAACAACAGCTTGCCGGACGAATGCGTCTTGCCCTTGTCATGGTCGAAAAACACACCCGGCGACCGGTGCATCTGCGAGACGATCACCCGTTCAGTGCCATTGACCACAAACGTACCGTTCGAGGTCATGAACGGCATGTCGCCCATATAGACATCCTGTTCTTTGATGTCCTTGACCGACTTGGCGCCGGTATCCTGGTCGATTTCGAACACGATCAGCCGCAGGGTGACCTTGAGCGGCGCGGCATAGGTCATGCCCCGCTGCTGGCACTCTTCGACGTCGTACTTCGGATCCTCGAACTCGTAGGACACGAACTCCAGCATCGACTGGCCGGTAAAGTCGCTGATCGGGAACACCGATTTGAAAACGGCCTGCAGGCCATCGGCAACCCGACCGCCTTCGGGCTCGTCCACCTGAAGGAACTGATCGTAGGATTCTTTCTGCACCTCGATCAGGTTCGGCATTTCTGCCACTTCGGCAATGTTCCCAAAAAACTTGCGTACCCGTTTGCGGCCAATGAACGTCTGCGGCATATCAGTTCCTTTGTGCGCGGGGCCAGGTCTCGCCAGGCCCCCGATGCGCCTGCCCGAACAAGGCGGCCCTCGCGTGAGAGCGGCGCGTCAAATCAGAAAACCGGTAACTCAACAAAATGTCTTCGGATGATCCGGCAACAGGCGCCGGATCATCCAGAATTGCGTAGCGGACTACTTCAGTTCTACAGAAGCGCCGGCACCTTCCAGCTTGGCCTTGATTTCCTCGGCCTCGGCTTTCGGTGCGCCTTCCTTGATCGCCTTCGGAGCGCTTTCGACCAGATCCTTGGCCTCCTTCAGGCCAAGGCCGGTGATGGCGCGGACTTCCTTGATGACGTCGATTTTCTTCTCGCCGAACGAGGCCAGAACAACATCGAACTCATCCTTTTCCTCAGCAGCGGCTTCACCGCCGCCAGCGCCCGGAGCCGCAGCTACGGCAACAGGAGCAGCAGCCGAAACGCCCCACTTCTCTTCCAGCAGTTTAGACAGTTCAGCAGCTTCCAGCACGGTCAGGCCGGACAGCTCGTCAGCAATTTTTTCAAGATCAGCCATTTTCACTTCTCACTTTTCAAAGTCGGTTTGAACCAGTTCAATTGTCATCCAGGCCATCAGGCCGCATCCTTGGAGGCATAGGCGCCCATCACTCTTGCCAGCTGACCGGCCGGGGCCTGCAGAACGCCGGCAATCCGCGTCGCAGGTGTGCTGATCATGCCAACAATCTTCGCCCGCAATTCATCGAGCGAAGGCAGTTCGGCAAGCGCCTTGACGCCATCGACATCCAACATCGTGGTGCCCAGTGCACCGCCCAGAACAACGAGCTTTTCGTTCTTCTTGGCGAACTCGGCAACGATCTTGGGTGCCGCGACAGGATCGTCGGAATACATCAACACGGTGGGTCCCGTGAAAAGATCCCTCAGCCCTGCAGCGTCAGTGCCTTCAAGAGCAAGCTTGGCAAGACGGTTCTTGGCAACTTTCACATTGCCGCCCGCCTCGGCCATCTGACTGCGCAGAGTGTTCATCTGCGAAACCGTCAGGCCCTGATTGTGGGTCACAACGACAACACCGGTGGTCGAAAACACCTGGTTGAGCGTTGCAACGAGCTTTGTTTTTGCAGCTCTATCCACTTGCTCTCTCCATCTGGCCTGTCCGGAACGCATTTCTGCTCTCCAAACAGGCGGTTGGACCAACCGCTTCGAACCGACGCAACACCAACCGGTATCCGGCAGATGAGCATCGCCTCAAAGCGGCACTCACTTGCCTGTCGCCCTTTGAAAGCACCGCTTCCGCCGGGTTCCGTGAGGTTCAAACCGACCGTACCGGGCAATCCGCCCTGAACGATCCGTTCTCACACCCATCTCATGCAGGCCGGTGGTTTAAGCAGACCCCCGGGGTCGTTCCCGACGGCCTCCACCTGCAATCTCGGACAGGTCTTTGCCTCGGCCGCACCGGCCGGAGCCGGAACAACCGAACCGGTCAGGGCAACATCGCTGCTCCCCCAACCGGAATTCTCTAAACTCTTTCCAAGCGCCCGCGGCCTCAGGCCGAAACACTCGAAACATCAACCTTCAGGCCGGGACCCATCGTCGAGCTCAACGACACCTTCTTCACATAGGTGCCCTTGGAGCCCGATGGCTTGGCCTTGATTACAGCGTCGACAAACGCCTTGATATTGCCTTCCAGCGCATCACTGGCGAAGCTTGCCTTGCCAACACCGGCGTGAATGATGCCGGCCTTTTCGACGCGAAACTCAACCGCGCCGCCCTTGGCCGATGTCACGGCCGCGGCCACGTCCGGCGTTACCGTACCGACCTTCGGGTTCGGCATCAGCCCGCGCGGACCCAGCACCTTGCCGAGGCGGCCGACCAGCGGCATCATGTCCGGCGTCGCAATGCACCGGTCGAAGTCGATCTTGCCCTTCTGGATCGATTCCATCAGGTCTTCGGCACCAACGATGTCGGCGCCGGCTTCGCGCGCTTCATCGGCCTTGGCGTCCTTGGCGAAAACCGCCACCCGCACCGACTTGCCCGAGCCGTTCGGCAACTGGCAGACGCCGCGCACCATCTGATCGGCATGACGAGGATCGACACCCAGGTTCATGGCGATCTCGACCGACTCATCGAACTTGGCGTTGGCCCGTTCCTTGATCAGCGCAACGGCCTCGGACAGTTCATAGTCCTTGTTGCGGTCCAGCCCATCCAGGCTCTTGGCATATCTTTTTCCGTGCTTTGCCATCTGCCCTACCCCACAACTTCCAGACCCATCGACCGGGCCGAGCCGGCAATGATCTTTGCTGCCTGATCAATATCGCGCGCATTCAGATCGACCAGCTTCTGCTCGGCGATCTCACGCACCTGTGCCTGCGTCACCTTTCCGACCACATCACGGCCCGGTTCCTGCGAGCCCTTGTTCAGCTTTGCCGCCTTCTTGAGGAAGTAGGACGCCGGCGGCGTCTTCATGTCGAAGACGAACGACTTGTCCTGAAACACGGTAATGATGGTCGGGATCGGCGACCCCGGTTCGGCATTCTGCGATGCGGCGTTGAACGCCTTGCAGAACTCCATGATGTTCACACCGCGCTGACCGAGCGCCGGACCGATGGGCGGCGATGGGTTCGCCTGACCGGCCGGCACTTGCAGCTTGATGTAGCCTGCAATCTTCTTTGCCATTTCAGTTTCCTCTCGAAAGCCCCGCCGTCAGGCGAAGGTTTCAGGGTTGAGGTTTAGTGGTCCGGCCTGCCTGCTTGGCTTTTCAGGCAGCGCCTCCCACTGCTTAAACGAACAGATGCAACTCTCTGATTATCATAGTTTTTCCACCTGCCCGAATTCCAATTCCACGGGTGTAGGCCGGCCGAAAATCGACACCGCCACCTTCAGCCGCGCACGTTCTTCATCCACATCTTCAACCAGCCCGTTGAACGAGGCGAACGGCCCTTCGGCCACTCGCACCTGTTCGCCGATCTCAAACGAAATCATCGGACGCGGCCGTTCGACGCCTTCCTGCACCTGATTCAGAATACGCAGCGCCTCGTCCTCGGTGATCGGGATCGGCTTGTTGTCCGACCCAAGAAAGCCGGTCACCTTGGGTGTATTCTTGATCAGGTGATAGGCCTGATCCGTCATCTCCATCTTCACCAGCACATAGCCGGGAAAGAACCGGCGCTCGCTGGTTACCTTGCGGCCGCGGCGCATCTCGACCACTTCCTCGGTCGGCACCAGAACCTCTTCGAACAGGCCCTCCAGACCGCTCGCCACGGCCTGCTCCCGGATCGACTCCGCCACCTTCTTCTCGAAGTTCGAGTAGGCGTGAACGATATACCACCGCTTTGTCATGTTCCTGCCACCGGCCGCCGCTTGTTAACCACCATAAAGAACCAGGTTGACGAGCCACCGCAAAACGGTGTCGACACCCAGAAAGAAGATCGACGCCAGGGTCACCATGATCAGCACCATCACAGTGGTGATCACGGTCTCCCGGCGCGTCGGCCAGGTCACTTTTTTGGTTTCCTGGCGAACCTGCTGGATAAACTCGAACGGGTTCGTCTTCGACTTTGCCATTACCTTCAATTCCTGACGCGCCGCCTGTAACCGGCACCTGATCCGCCAGTCTGGCCGGACCCCTTTATATTGTTGTTGCGGGCCCGCACTTCAATCTGGCAGGGGCGGAGGGTCTCGAACCCCCGACCTGCGGTTTTGGAGACCGCCGCTCTACCAACTGAGCTACACCCCTTGTCTGTATTCTGAGGTCTACAGACAGATGACTGACTTTTTTCTGTCTTCCGTCCTCTGTCTTCCGTCCCCAGTTACTCAATAATGCCCGCCACGACGCCGGCGCCGACGGTGCGGCCGCCTTCGCGGATGGCGAAGCGCAGTTTCTCTTCCATGGCGATCGGCGCAATCAGCTCAACCTCGAAGCTCACATTGTCGCCCGGCATCACCATCTCGGTGCCCTCCGGCAGCGTCACCACACCCGTCACGTCCGTCGTGCGGAAGTAGAACTGCGGCCGGTAGTTGCCGAAGAACGGCGTGTGCCGCCCGCCCTCTTCCTTGGTCAGAATGTAGGCCTCCGCCTTGAACTTGGTGTGCGGCGTCACCGAACCCGGCTTGCACAGCACCTGGCCGCGCTCAACCCCGTCACGGTCCACACCGCGCAACAGCGCACCGATATTGTCGCCCGCCTCGCCACTGTCGAGCAGCTTGCGGAACATCTCCACACCCGTGCACGTCGTCTTCGACGTCGGACGGATGCCGACGATCTCGATCTCGTCGCCAACCTTGATGATGCCGCGCTCGACACGGCCGGTCACCACCGTACCGCGGCCCGAAATCGAGAACACGTCCTCGATCGGCATCAGGAACGGCTGGTCAACCGGACGCTCCGGCTGCGGGATGTACTCATCAACCGCCGCCATCAGCTCGATGACCGAGTTCTTGCCGATCTCCTCGTTGGTATCCTCAAGTGCCGCCAGCGCCGAGCCCTTGACGATCGGAATGTCGTCGCCCGGAAACTCGTACGAGCTCAACAGCTCGCGCACTTCCATCTCGACCAGCTCAAGCAGCTCCTCGTCGTCGACCTGGTCGACCTTGTTCAGATACACCACCAGCGCCGGAACGCCGACCTGGCGCGCCAACAGGATGTGCTCGCGGGTCTGCGGCATCGGCCCGTCGGCCGCCGAAACGACCAGGATCGCGCCGTCCATCTGCGCTGCACCGGTGATCATGTTCTTCACGTAGTCCGCATGGCCCGGGCAGTCGACATGCGCATAGTGCCGGTTGGCCGTCTCGTACTCGACGTGCGCCGTCGAAATCGTGATGCCGCGGGCCCGCTCTTCCGGCGCCTTGTCGATGTTGTCGTAAGACGTGAACTCCGCACCGCCGGCCTCGGCCAGAACCTTGGTGATCGCCGCCGTCAGCGACGTCTTGCCATGGTCAACGTGACCAATCGTACCAATGTTGCAGTGCGGCTTGTTACGCTCAAATTTTGCCTTGGCCATCTTCTTGCTTCCTTCGTTTCGCCGGTGGACCTGGTCCGGCTTCAATACGGGCCATCGGCCCCCGTGAACTCTTCCTCAAAGCCGGCCGTCACAAGCCTGGAGCGGGTGAGGGGAATCGAACCCCCGTCTTCAGCTTGGAAGGCTGTTGCTCTACCATTGAGCTACACCCGCCTTTGAGAGCTAAACTTTGCGGACCTCTTGCCTTGTTCGCAGCACGACACCTGCTCGCCAGACCATGGTGGAGGGGGTTGGATTCGAACCAACGTAGGCATAGCCAACGGGTTTACAGCCCGTCCCCTTTAGCCACTCGGGCACCCCTCCTGTTGAGATGGTCTTTGAAACATTTGCGCGCAAAACTACGGGCCCGGCCTTTTGGACCGGGCGGATGTTGCGCTTTATGCGACCGATGTCACCCCCCTGTCAACCTCTAACGGACTCTGAACATTCAGTTTTCCGAAAAACGCCTTTCGCCACCGGCATCAGACAATATTGCGGTGCAAACAGGCAGCATCACCTGATATAGCTCTCAACCATGAAAAACAAGCGCAAGCCCCACCGCCCGAACAGGCCGAAGCGCAAAACGAACGGCCATCAGGTGATCTACGGCGTCCACGCCGCCAGGGCTGCTCTGGCGAACGCGAACCGCACCATCCTGAAGGTCCATGTGTCGGGCAACATGGCCGAACGCCTGGCGCCCGCGCTCGCCGCCCGCTCGGTCGAGCCGGCGGTTCTGCACCCCCGCGAGCTGGACCGCCTGGCCGGACCCGGCGCCGTGCACCAGGGTGTTGTCCTTGAGGTCTCTGCCCTGCCCGACCGCGACCTGCATGATCTGCCCGCGACCGGTCCCCTGGTCATACTCGACCAGGTAACGGACCCGCACAATGTCGGCGCCATCCTGCGCTCGGCCGCCGCCTTTTCGGTCACCGCGCTGGTGACCACCGCCCGCCACAGTCCGGACGGCTCGGCCATCCTCGCCAAAACTGCCTCCGGCGCCATGGAGCATGTCCCGATCGTAAAAGTAACCAATCTGGCCCGCGCACTCGGCGACATCCGCAAACGCGGTTACTTCACAATCGGCCTCGACAGCGTCGCCCAGCACACCATGGAAGACGTCCCTGCCCCGGCGCCGCACGCCATCGTCCTTGGCGCCGAAGGCAAGGGCCTGCGTCGCCTCACCCGTGAAAACTGTGACGTGATGGCCCGCCTCGACCTGCCCGGCGCCATCAAAAGCCTCAACGTCTCCAACGCCGCCGCGCTGGCCCTGCACATCCTGTCCAGGAAATCTTGACACCCCAAAGAACCAAGCCGCTTGCACATCGCGCAAATCCGCTCTACCTAGACCCCAACACCAGCGCACCACCCAACCCGCGCCCCAAACAGCCGGCTTAGCTCAGTTGGTAGAGCACCTGATTTGTAATCAGGGGGCCGGGGGTTCAAGTCCCTCAGCCGGCACCAATAAAATCAATAGTTTACCAGCATTTCATCGCCTTTATTGTTCTTTCTGTTGCAACTTTGGTGCACCTCATGCCTGTTTGACGACGGACAATGCCTGGTGGCGTCCTGAATGGGGAGACCGAACGCAGCCATATGAGTATCTGCAACAAGAAATCATGTGCGGGACCATGATGCGCGCAGGTGCGGTTGCGATTCAGGCCGGGTGGAGACGCATGTCCGGCTCTTTCTTTGCGGCCGCTGCTGCGGAGCTCATGTCGATAACTGTCACGAAAGCCGGCATGCGCTGCCGTTCTTTGGGACGGAGAAAGTGCGTCTTCAGGGTGCCGGAACTACGTGGGGGTTCTCCCGTCGGTCTCTTGCATAGGTTGACCGCCAACCTGGGCCAAAACGCGATTGCAGGATATCAGCAGCCTCGCTGCAGCGATAGATTTCCGCCAGATCACCAAGGGCAAGACGCAAGCCCATCCGTTCTTCGGCAGCATCCATCAGCTCTGCGGGAGCATCCGCAATCATCATGCGCAAGACGCTGCCCGAGATGTCGCGAAAATGATCCCGTAGGTACTCATATGCCGAGAGCCCTTTGTCGTCCGGCAGACCAATCAGGCTGCAAGGCGTGTCTGAATCACCAACGGCAGCGATCCGGCCGCCAACCCAGGCACCTCGGCCAATCCACTCAGCATCCGCCGAGGGAGGCTCCTGCAACAGCAATCCCAGCGCACGGGCCCCCAGACCTCGGCCCAAACAACGCACCTTATCGCCTCCACCCGGCAGTCCGACGCCAAAATACTCCCGGCGATCAAGATTGGCATAGCTGTAGCTGACGCCCATGTCTTACTCGGCATTTCCCATGTCGATCTCCTGTGCGTAGTGTGTCGTTGGTGAACGCACTATTCAAGTAACCGCGCGCTTGCAGGTTCATTCCTCTCGACGAAATTGCACTGCAGGGCTACGTTCAATCCTGGGCGCCGACAGCACCCTTTCGAACCGAAAGCGTGGTAGCAACCAGCGCTGACGCCTAGAGTGGTTGGACATGAAGAAGGAGGAGAGGCGTTGAGTTTGTTGTTTTCCCTTCTCCTGTGGGGGGCTGCCCTGGGCATGACCGTTTTCTGGCTGTGGGTCATAGTGATTGCCATCAAGAAGAACAACATTGTGTGGGGCATCGTTTCGATTGTCATAAATCCAGTAGCCCTGGTTTATGCTCTTCTGAACTTTGATGAATGCAAGAAGCCTTTGATGGTTCTTGCGTTCGGGTTCGCCTGTAGCGCGTTGTACGTTGGCATTCCCATCTTCCTGATGTGAGAGATGGACATGTCCCGGAGAAAGCCACTCTATCGCAAAGTGAACACCCGGACTCACGGCGTTGTCCACGGCAGCGAGGGCGCGGCTCGCAGGGAACGCAGCACGAAGTCCGCAAAGAGAAATCCATCGAGCAAGGGTTCGATGCACTCCAAACACCTGTTTTGTCGACGAGTGTTCAGCGCGGAGCCGACAGCGGGCGTCCACGACGCTCTGCGCCAGGCTCGATGGCGTCGGTGCTATCGGTTCCGGGGGACCGCTGACCAGCGGACGCAATAGGGCGTCTTGCCGAGGCAAGAAGTGGTGGGGCGAGTTCAGGGCACGGCTTTGCCGCCGGGTCGCGGGAACCGGGGTGGGCCGGCTCTGAGTTTGTGCCCACCGCTGTTCCCGAAGCCCGACAGGGCTGAGGCAAGGGCGACCGCCCGCCGGCGCAGTTTATTGTATTCCGCCCGCGCCTCCGCGCGGCCGTCCGTTGACGGGCCGGCGCAAAGCTAAAACGCTTTGCTTGCCCTGCCACGGAGGCGGGGGTGATGCGGCAAACTCTGAGTTTGTATCCGCCGCTGTTCCCGAAGCCCGCAAGGGCTGAGGCAAGGGCGACCGCCCGCCTGAGCTTATGCGAGGCGCCCGCGCAGGCCAGCCGCGTTAGCGGCGGTGCGGCCGTGAGCGAAATCAGACCCAGCCCGACAGGGCTGAGGCAAGGGCGACCGCCCGCCCGAGCATATGCGAGGCGCCCGCGCAGGCCAGCCGCGTTAGCGGCGGTGCGGCCGTGAGCGCAATCAAACCCGGCTGACACCTGCCGGCAGCCCGATCCCGCACAGCCGCGCACCCGGCTGAGCCTTGCCGGCCTGCCGTGCGCGAAGGGAAAGACGGGGCGCTTGACGTTGCACCATCCTGATTTTTTATGCGGCGCTTCGCCGAGCACCCCGCACCGGGTCATTTTCAGCTTATCCGCAAGGCCCCGGGGTCCTCAGTGATCTCTCACCCCCACGCCCGTGCTAACCTGAACCGTGTCGCCACGCATAAAGGAGCAAGACGCTGCACCGACTGCGGCACTGGACATCTGCGGTTTCACCCCTCTCGACCCTGCGGGCGTTACTCCGCACCGAACGAGACGAAACCCGGCCCCACCTTGCGGGCGGCAACGCTGGATCCACTCGTTCCACCAAGGCAGGCGGAATGAACATATACGATAATAGGTATTATGTCAAGTGTTTCTTCTTATTTTGTTCCAGGCGCTCAGCACAAACCCACTCTCACAAAATCTTCAAAGCACCTGAATTTCCGTAACTGTCTCACCGGAATGCCAGTTGGAATCAAGAAGCTTGATCTGCAGATTTATCGGCTTCGAATTGATCGCCGAACTCCCACCATAGCCGTCCGACGCGTTCGTCCTTTTCAGCACCGATGCCATAGAAATAATGCCTACCAATTTCACTGTGTCCGTCGTCAGATGTTTTGGGACAATCTGCAGGCTGAGCTAAGAGAGTATTTGGCTCATCTGGTTGATCATTTTATGCGGCTGCTCTGCGGTGGTGCAAGCGCCGGTTTTCGAGTGTGTGTCGTTTGATCCTTTCTCTTTGCAGTAAGATTGTCTGGCCACGCCCGAAGTAGACGTCGGCCGGCGTGAGGTTGTTGAGGCTCTCGTGATAGCGCTGGTGATTGTAGTGATCGACAAACGCTGCGATCTGGGCTTTGAGGTCGCCTGGAAAGAAGTAGTTGTCGAGCAGGATGCGGTTCTTCAGGGTTTGATGCCAACGTTCGATCTTGCCCTGCGTTTGCGGATGATACGGGGCGCCGCGGATATGCCCCATGTCTCGATCTTCCAGCCACTCCGCCAGATCGCCGGAGATATAGCTGGACCCGTTGTCGGACAGCAATCGCGGCTTGTGAACGACATTGGCCTGGTCACAGCCTGAGGCTTGAAGCGCCAGTTCGAGCGTCTCGGTTACATCACCTGCTTTCATCGTCGTGCACAGTTGCCAGGCAATGATGTAGCGTGAGAAGTCATCAAGGATCGTTGACAGGTAGAACCAACCCCAGCCGATCACCTTCAGATAGGTGAAGTCGGTTTGCCACAGCTGGTTCGGTGCTGTGGTCTTGTCGCGGAACTCATCGGCCGCCTTGATGACGACAAAGGCCGGGCTGGTGATCAGGTCATGAGCCTTCAAAAGCCGGTAAACCGAGCTTTCCGAGACAAAGTAGCCCTGCGTATCGGTGAACCGTACCGCCAACTCGCGAGGGCTCAGCTCCGGCTCATTCAATGCCAGATCGATAACCCTTGCGCGAACATCATCAGGGATACGGTTCCAAGCCCGTGACGGTCCACAAGATCGATCCTCCAGCGCTTGTGGGCCGCCTGATTGATACTGACCGTACCAGCGGTAGAAGGTGCTGCGAGGAATGCCCAGCTTGTCCAAGGTGCGCCTGAGCGGCAAATGGGACCGTTCGGCGATTGTGATGATCTCCAGCTTCTCGGATGCGGAGTACCTCATTCTTCGTCGCCCCCATCCGCGATCATGCTTTTTTTGAGCAGCCGCAACTCAAGCGCCTGTTCGGCAACGACCTCTTTCAGCTCGCGAGCTTCACGGCGAAGATCCTTGACTTCATCTGTGGACGCGGCCCGTGCAGTATCGCCTGCAAGCCGGCGCTTTCCAGCTTCCAGGAACTCCTTCGACCATTTGTAATAGATGCTTTGAGCAATGCCTTCGCGCCGGCAAAGCTCGGCGATGGTCTCCTCGCCACGCAATCCATCCAGCACAATACGGATCTTCTCTTCGGCAGAGTACTGCTTACGCGTCGCGCGGCGGATGTCCTTGATGGTCTTCTCAGAGGCTGTGCCTCGTGGCCCGGATTTATGTCTCATCTTCACTCCTTGGCGGTTACGATGAGCCAAAAATCCTCCCTTATGCGATTCTACAAATCTGTCCCATAGGCGCTGACGTCAGACACGTTGTTCGCATCATCCGCCACCACGCGCAGGCCGGCCCGCTGATCCACCTCACCGCCGGCGGTTTCAGACACAGCAGGCGGCAGGTCTTGTTGCGGAGGGGCATCGCCTTGTGACGTTACTTCAATCGCTTCTAGCCGTGGCGCGACCCCGGTTGTTTCAATGCTCACCCGCTGACCATCCTTGGAGCGGTAAACGGACTGCAGCACCTTGGCCAGCTCCGACGCCGTGCGGTTTTGTACGTTGTAGACATGCAGCTCGGTCTCGTTGTCGCCGGCCAGGCGGTCGAGCTTGCGGATCCACTGTGACGACTCGCGCAGATACTTGGCCCGCGAGGATATGACCAGGACGGCATTGAGCCTCTTGTTGGGAACGAAGCGGACGACACCCTTGAGCGGCCCCTTGCGGGTCCCGAAGATGGTATCGAGTTCCTCGGCAATCGCCGCCGGCGAGGACGAACGCACCGGAAACAGCGCAAACGACATGCCCTGCAGCCAGTCGACATCGAACAACGCGATGTTCTCGCGCATCGTCGCCAATTCGGCGCTGGTGCCCGACAGCACGATGGCGTTGCGGGCACTGTCCACCTTGCGGATGGCGCCGTCCGGTACCAGCGGTTCCAGCACGCCGCGCAGTTCGTCGGCCGAAACGTACTTCAGCGAGATCACCTGGGTGCGCACCCCGAGCCCGGCCGGCTGTCCGCTGTCGGCCGTCTCGACACGGGTCACCTGCCCTGCCGTCTGACCCGCCGGCACGATGCGGTAGAAGTCCCCCTGGCGGACGATGGCTGCACCGTTCGCCCGCAGCACCTGCTCGAACGTCTGCACAACCTGGGACACCGCCATCGGCTGCGAGGTCTGCAGCGTGACGGTGCCGCTCACCTGCCCGTCGATGCTGTAGCTCGCCTTCAGGATGTCGCTCAGGATCGTCTTGGCAGCATTGGCGATGGGCACATCGACGAGGTTGAGGGTGATCTTTTCCTCATCCCCCAGTCCGTTCGCGGCGCCTGCCCCTTGCCGGCCGACAAGCTGATCGGTTCCGGCCTGGACCGAGCCGACGAACTTTGCCGCGCCACGGTCGCGCGAGGCCAGGCTGACCGAACTGTTGCGCTGACCACCAGCGGTGGCCGGCGCCTTGGTGTTGCCGGTCAGTAACCGGTCGTAAAGAGACGTTTTCGGTTCAAGAAGTTCTTGTGAAGCGCACCCGGCAAGCAACGGCAACAGCACGACACAGCCCAACACAAACGCCAGTACTCGGCATTTGCTCTGTGTGCCTGGAACAGCAAGTATTATCGGGCCGGAAACCCTTTGCATTGCGTGCACTCACCAAGCCGAATCACCCGTTGGACCGGTCTTAAGCCTAGAACTGCTCCATGCTTGTGCTATGCAAACCCCGGAGTTCTCCACAATATTCGAAGCATCCCCATGAACCGCAACACGAAAGCCTTGGCTCAAGCCATACAGGCAGGCAAATGCAGGCGAGCCGGCGTCAGCCGAGCGTTTCCAATCCGTCGACCGATGCGAGCCACGGCTTGATGTCGAGCAGGGGTGTGCCGTCGATGCAGTCGATGGCATCTATCTCGAGAATGCCCGCGGTTGCGTCGACGCCACGCAGCTCCACCGTCGCCAGGGCGATGGGATTGGGGCGCACCGGGGATCGCAGGGCAAATGTGCCGGACGGCTCGAATGAATGTCGTGGCTGCTGCAGTATGAGGTCACGCCGTGCCTCATGCATCCAATAGAGCAGGATGACGTGCTTGTAGTCCTCCAACCCGCTCAGGCCCTGGCGCCAGGTTTTGTCAACATGCACCCGGGCCGGCTGCCCGCGCTCGCGTGCGACCCGCAAATTCTTCGGACAATCGGCCCGCGATTTCCACGGACTCCCGATGCGGCCGATGAACACCAATCTGGCATCGTCGGCCCGGGACGCCGGATCATCCGGCACCACAAGCTCATGAGGTCTTGCTGAGTACATGTCGTTCTCTATAGCGGTTCGTCTGCTAGTGAAAGGTTTCTAACGTGAATTACCCGTCCCGTCACCCCGGCGAAGGCCGGGGTCCAGAGCCACAGGCGGCCCAGGCTTTCTGAAAACCTCCTGGATTCCGGCCTTCGCCGGAATGACGAATACGTTCTTCAATGCGGATTTATTTGTCTTGATCAAACCACTTGAAGAGCTATCACTTTAGGGTACCAAAAACGTGTCGGCAGTCAGATGAAGCTCGATATCTCGGAAATCGCAACTGACTTTCCATCCTTTCGCGTCGCCGCGATCGTCGCTGAGGATTTGCAGGTGACGGCGCAACGCCCGCCGGGGCTTGACGCCGAGATCGAACGGCGCGAAGCCGGCGCCCGCGAACGCTGGCAGGGCAGCGAACTTTCGCAAGTCCCCGGCATTGCCGTCTGGCGTCAGGCCTACAAACAATTCGGCATCAGGAAGACCTCCTACCGCTGCTCTGTGGAACGGCTGGTGAAGAACGCCCTGGCCGGCCGCACATTGCCGGCCATCAACAGTTTTGTCGACGGCTACAATGCCGTGTCCCTGACCCACGTCTTTCCGGCCGGCGCCGACGATCTGGACAAGATTTCCGGCGATCTCTGTTTTCGCTACGCCCGGCCGCACGACAGCTTTGTGGCGCTGGGCCGTGCCGAGACCGGCGAAGACCCGCCGAAACCCGGTGAAGTCGTTTACGCGGATGCCGAAAAGGTTCTTTGCAGGCGCTGGAACTGGTACCAGGATCACCGCTCACCGGTGTCGCCGGACAGCAGATCCGCAATCCTGACCATCCAGTCAAACGGCCACGGCGATCTGGATGCCGCCGCAGCCGACGCCGTGCGGATGATCGAGGCGTGGAACAGGGGGCGCTGCAGCGTCTTCTTTGCCGATGCGCACAACCCGATTGTGCAGGTCATACTGACCTGACAACGGCAGCCTTAAGACCACTTCTTCAGGTAGGCAAACAAGGCATTCATGTCGCCGCCGGATTTGCTCAGCACCGAGGCAAACTGTGAACGCATGTTCAAGGCCAGCCAAACGCCCTTGACCTTGACATCAAACACCCGAAAGCTCGATCCGCTGCGGATGACCCGCCATTCGACCGGCGTCTGCCGGCCTCCCGAAAACACGATCGCACCCTTGACGATGATGTCCCGGCTGGTGCGAGCCCGCGAACTCTTGATGACGAAGCTCCGTCCCGCCAGGCTGGCAGCGTTGTCGACGAATTGTCGGGTGATGAAACCGCGCATCAGCTTCTCATAGGTGCGCTTCTGCGACGAAGATATCCGGCGCGCATACTTGCCCAGAGAAAACCGCGACACCGAAGAAATGGCCGTGTACTGGTTGACCAGGCCCCGGAACTGGGAAGCTGATCGCGAGCGCGCCGCTCTGAGTGCCTTGTTCGCCACCCGCATGACAAACTGCTCAGCGGCTGAGGAAGCCTGGGCCGGCGGTGCCAGCAGCAGCGTATCCGCGGCAATTGCCGTACAAACGCCCCCTATCAGGAAACGCCGCCGTTCGATTCTCGATACTCCGCTAGACATGATCTAGAGTTAGCGTTGACCCGGCAAGTTTTCAACCGCGTATACGCCTTGACATCATGGTTTTGTATTACGCGGTAAAGATTCCGGAACTGCACAGAGATGAACGGCATATACTTAAGCAAATTACGAAAATTAATTCATAATAATTTGATATAAGGGCAAAAATAGAAATCAAACTGCCTTGCCTCAGAGAACCTGACCAGCATGCAATCCGTCTCAACGGCCTTCAATGATCCCGCGAATACAGCTATTCACGGCATCGGGGTCATGCCCGAAGATGGAGAAGTGCCCCAGGCCCTCCAGCAGGTGAAACTGTCCGTTGCCGGCCGCGTCGGCGACCTGGCGGCCGCGTGACGGCGGGCATTGCACATCTTCGGAAAAGGCGATGACGTGCATCGGCACCTGGCAGTCCGGCAGCCGGTCCAGGCTGTCATAGTCCAGACAGGCCTGCCATTGCGCCGCCAACAGCCTGGGATCACGGTCGCCATAGGCGCTGGCAACATGAGGCCGCACCTTCTGCCACAGGTCGTCATCGCCGAGGACCTCGGCCGGATAGGACAGGATCGCATAGTGGATGACGGAGAAGTCCGCCGGCATGCGGATGCCCTTGCCGGCCATGTCGATTTCCGCCTGTTCCCATTCCCGGGCAAACCCGGTCTTGCGCGCGATGGTGCCCATCGGGATGGCCAGTCGGACCAGGTCGGGCCGGGTGATCGCCAGCTCCTGTGTGATCAAGGCGCCCAGCGACAGTCCCACAACCACCACCGGCGGCTCGCACACCGCCTCGATCAGCTCGGCACAGTCCCTGGCGAAGTCCGACATCGGCCATGGCGGTTCGGAATGGACTTCCGTTTCCCCGGCGCCGCGCGGATCGAAGCAGGTGCACCGGTACGTGTCACGAAACGCTGCGAACTGCGCCGCATAGACGTCGCAGGTCTGATCGCCCGCCGGGATCCACACGATATCCAGTCCCGCCCCGTCCTGAACGTAGTGAACACGCGCGCCGCTGCCTGACACATGGCCGGTCTTCATGCTGCAACCCTCCAATCACAAAGCGAAAGGGGCCGGGGGATGAAGTTCATCCACCAGCCCCGCTGGTACAACAGGCTATTCAACCCCCGAGCCCAAGGAAGCCCGTTGCCCGTGCCGCCGGCACCTAGGCGAACCACCAGCGCTCGAGGCACTTCCAGCCGTCGAGCTCCCAGTTCGCCGCCAGCTTGCCACCATGGGCGATCTTGGTCGAGCGGCCATCGACGTTGTTGGCATACATCGGGATGACCGAACCGCCGTCGTCGCTCACCAGCTGCTGCATTTCGTGATACATGGCGCGGCGCTTGTCCTGATCGAGCTCGGCGCGGGCCGCCACCAGCAGCTCCATGAACCGGTCGTTCGACCAGAACGACTCGTTCCAGGCACCGCCTGCGGCATAACCCACGGTGAACATCCAGTCCTCCGTCGGCCGGCCGCCCCAGTAGCTCATGCTCCACGGCTTCTTCATCCACACATTGACCCAGTAGCCGTCATCGGCCTCGCGGGCCACATTGATGTCGATACCGGCCGCCTTGGCGGCTTCCTTGTACAGGATGGCCGCATCCACAGCGCCGGCAAATGCCGTATTGGCGCAGTGCAGGTCCACCTTGAGGTTCTCCATGCCGGCCTTCTTCAAATGGAACTTGGCCTTTTCGGGGTCATACATGCGTTGTTCCAGATCGGCATTGAAGTATCGCTGCCCCGGCCCGATCGGATGATCATTGGCAGGCGAACCGTGACCGCTCAGGATCTTCTTGACCAGTGCCGGCCGGTCGATGGCGTACTTCAGGGCCAGGCGCACGTCGGCATTGTCGAACGGTGCGACCGTAGTGTTCATCGGGATCGTGTAGTGCTGGTTGCCGGTGATGTCGTCGATCACCACGCCGGGATTGCGGCCCAGCAGATGCGCCGTCTTCAGGTCGACGCGGTTGATCGCATGCACTTCGCCGGTAACGAGCGCATTGTGGCGCGCTGCCACATCGGAAATACCCACCAGTTCCGCCTCGTCGAAATGTCCGCGCGCATCGCCCTTCCAGTAGTTGGGATTGCGCTTCAGCTCCATACGCACACCCGGGTTGTGCTCGCCAAGGACGAACGGTCCGCAGCCGACACCGGCTTTCCAGTCGATCTTGCCATCCTTGGACGGCAGAATCGGGATATGGTAGTCGTTCATCACAAACGGGAAGTCGGCATTGCCGTTGGCTAGCTTGACCACCAGCGTGTGCTTGTCCGGCGCCTCGATGCTTTCGATGTCCTTCAGCAACGGTTTGGCGGCGGACTTCGACTCCTCGCCCCGGTGATGCTGGATCGAGGCGATGGCATCGGCAGCCTCGACGCTCTTGCCGTTGTGATACTCAACTCCCTTGCGGATGCGGAACGTCCAGGTCTTGGCGTCCTTGCTCGCCTCGAAGCTCTCGGCCAGCTCCGGCACGGCGTTGCCGTCGGCATCGACCTCGGTCAGGTTGTTGTGCACCCCGAAGTTCAGGCCGATCTGGGTAAAGGTCGAGATGAAGGTCGCCGGGTCCAGCGAGTCGGTCGTGCTGGCGCCGCCAAGGCCGAGCTTGAATGTGCCGCCACGTTTCGGCGTCGCTGCTTCAACGGCCGACATGAAGCCGGTCGCCCCGGTCATCGTCATGCCCAGCGCCAGAGCACCCTCCATGAAGCCGCGCCGGCTGATGCGGCCATCGGAAAATGTCTTCTTCAGCTGATCGAGTTTGCTCACCGGTATTCCTCCCTGGGTTCTGCTTGTTTGGTGAACCGCGGCCGGATAACGGCGGCCTCGGCCTTACGCAGTACATTGTATTATTGTGTGTTGGCAAAATCGTAGCGTCGCGACGGCACCAGCCGGTTGCGAATTTTCGCCACCAATTGTCGTTTTACTGAGATATCCCACGGTTCAACCATGCCGCGCCACGGCCACCGGCCGCGCCCGCATCGTCACCAATGCGTCGACCGCGCAGACCCCGTGCTGACCGACAAACAGCGGATTGATCTCGATTTCGCTAACCTCGTCGGCCCTTTCAGCCGCATAACCGGCAAGGCGTTCAAGGGCATCGACCAACGCATCCTGGTCCGCGCTGGCACCGCCCCGATGGCCTTCAAACAGCCGCGCCACCTTCAACCGGCCGACGGCGGCGGCTATTTCACGGCGCGATGCAGGGAGCAGCACCGTTTCGGCATCACCGATCAGTTCGGCCAGAACACCGCCGCTGGCCAGCGTCATAGCCAATCCGAACTGTTCGTCACCGCGCACGCTCACCAGCAGTTCGGCGACCGGCGCCTCAGCCATTCGCTCTACCAGAAACCGCTCCGAAACCGCCTGCGGGGCGCGCAGGGCGACACTATCCCTGATCCGAGCGACCGCTTGCCGCACGGCTTCGGCACTCTCCAGCCTCAGCGCGATCGCCCCCATTTCCGTCTTGTGCGGCAACTGCGCGCTGAGCATCTTGAGCGCCACCGGAAATCCCAGATCGCCCGCCGCCGACGCGGCGTCTTCTCCTGAACATGCCCGGCCGTCAGGAACGGCCAGCCCGGCATCGGCCAGCATTCGCTTGCCCTGCCATTCATCGATGAGACAGCCCCCCTGCCCTTCGACCGGCGGCAACAACGGCGATGGCGGATCGGCCAGAATGTCCGCACGGCGCTGCCCATGCCAGGCAGCGCCGGACAGGGCATTGAGCGCTTCATGGATCCCCTGCAGCGGTGCCACGCCCTGCACCACAAGCATGTCGCGCGTCGCCCCGTCCAGGTTCTCCGGCAATGTCGAGCACACCGCCGCCGGAACACCGGCCCGACGCACCGCCGCGCAGAACGACCGTGCGTCGTTGACATAGGCCTGCTTGTCATCATCGAGCTCCGGCAGCGGATAGTCCTGCACCAGCAGCGCGGCATCCGCGCCGTCGTCCAGCAGAGTTCCCATCACCTCCGGCAAACGCTCGGCATCGCCCCAGATCGGCGTCGTGTAATCCAGTGGATTGGACACCGCCGCCGTCTCCGGCAGCAGCTCCGTCAGCCGGTCGCCTGCGTCGGGCGAGGGATCGGGAAACGCGATCCCGACCGTTTCGGCATGATCGGCCAGCATGGTCGCCCCGCCGCCCGAGCAGGTGAATGCCGCCACCCGCAGCCCCGCCGGCACACCGGCAACGCAGATCAGCTTCAGCGTCTCGATCATCTGCGCAGGGCTGCTGACGCTGATAATGCCGAGTCGCTTAAACAGCGCGTCATAAAGCTCATTGGCCCCGGACAGCGACGCTGTGTGGCTTTGGGTCAACGCCTGGCCGATGCGCGATGTTCCGGTCTTCAGCGCCACGATCGGCACCCCGCGCCGCAATGCCTCCAGCGCCGCGGCCTCGAACGCGGCAATGTCGCGCAAACCTTCGATATGCAGCCCGATGGCCCGCACCGGCTCCTCGGCACACAAAACCGAAATGAAATCCTCCATCTGGATACCGGCCTGATTGCCGAGCGACACCAGATAGGCGAACGGCATCGAACGCTGGCTCATCGCCAGGTCGGACGACAGCATGCCGCTCTGGGTAATGATTGCCGCCCCATAGCCCGGGCAATCGCCACCGCGCGCGAACGGCCAGAGGGCCGCCCGGTCGAGATAATTGACAATGCCGTAACAGTTCGGCCCGACCAGCGCCATGTCGCCCGCCGCGCGAACCAGTTCGTCTTGCGCTGTCGCCCCGGCGGGCCCGGTCTCGGCAAACCCGGCGGCATAGACCACTACGCCGCCCGCCCCCATCCGGGCGAGCTGCCCGGTGACATCGATAGCCTGATCCCGGCGCACTGCCACGAATGCCGCATCCGGCGCCTCCGGCAAATCCCCGACACTGGCAAAACACTGCCGTCCGCCGATCTCCTGCCGCTTCGGATTAACCGGCCATACCTGCCCCGCAAATCCGATCCGGTCGCACTCACCGATGACCGTTTGAGCATCCCTGCCCCCGATCACCGCGATGTGGCGCGGCTTCAGCAGTCGTTTCAGGTTGTTCCGTCTGGCCGCCGAAAGAGCCATCAGCCGCCACGCAGCTTCAGTTTGGCGCGCGCTTCGGCCGGCGTCAGCACCCGTGCGCCCATGCGCTCGATGATCTCCACCGCACGCTCCACCAGCGCTCCATTCGTCGCCGGCACGCCGCGGTCGAGATAGATGTTGTCCTCAAGCCCGACCCGCACGTTGCCGCCCATCGCCACCGCCACGGCCGCCATCGGCATCTGCATGCGCCCGATGCCGAACGATGCCCAGTTGGCGCCGGCCGGCAGCTCATCCTTCATCACCTTCATGTTGTCGACGCTCTGGTCCGCCCCCCAGGGAATGCCCAGGCAGATCTGAAACATCGGCGGCGTATCGACCAGCCCTTCGGCGATCATCTGCTTGGCGAACCTGATATGGCCGAGCTCGAACACTTCCAGTTCCGGCTTCACGCCCCATATTTGGGTCAGTTCGGCCATCTTGCGCAGATACGGCGGTGTCGAGATGTAGATTTCATTGCCGTTGCCGAAATTCATCGTGCCGCAATCAAGGCTGCAGATCTCCGGCAGGTTGTCCTCGACATGCGCCAGCCGCTCCAGCGGCCCGATCATGTCGGTTCCCGGTCCCGGCCTGGCCGCATCGGCATCGTCCAGCACCCAGTCGCCGCCCATGCCCGCCGTCAGGTTGACCACCACATCGGTATCGCTCGAGCGCACCATGTCGACCACCTGCCGAAACAGTTCAGGATCGCGCGAGCCCTTGCCGGTTTCCGGATCGCGCACATGGATGTGGGCGATCGCCGCCCCGGCCTTGGCCGCCTCGATCGCCGCATCAGCAATCTCACGGGGCGTCACCGGCACCGCCGGGTTCTTGGCCACCGTATCTCCGGCACCGGTCACCGCGCAGGTAACAACAACTTCAGTGTTCACAAGCCTGCCTCCTTGTTGGTTGTCCGATTGTGTGTGAACCACGCAAACGCCGCCCAGATTTTATCGCCAGTATTTTGGATTTTCCGACAGGCCGCATTCCGCTATCATCTCCCAATGACTGTGCAGTCCCCATCAGCCGACGGCCGGGCAACCAGGGTTGCCTTCGTCCTCATCCCGCGCTTCAACATGATGTGCGTGACCACCGCCCTGGAGCCGATGCGCATTGCCAACTATGTGTCGCCGCGGCCGCTCTACGACTGGACCTTCCAGTCCGTACCCGGCGGTCCGGTGCCGGCGAGCAACGCCATGGAGCTGCCGAGCACCCCCCTCGACGACAGCGCGCCCGCTGCCGACATCATCTTCGTGTGCGGCAGCTGGGGCAGCGATCATTACGATGAACCAGCCCTGTTCAACTGGCTGCGCCACAAGGCGCGCACCGGATCGGCCATCGTCGGCATGGAGCTGGGCATCTATGCCGTCGCCCGCGCCGGTCTGCTTGCCGGCAAGGCCGCCACCACGCACTGGTCATGCCTGCCCGGCTTTGCCGAGCAGTTTCCCACCGTGCGCCTGCGCGAACAGCTGTTCACCGTCGACGGCAACATCATGACCTGCGCCGGCGGTACGGCGAGCATCGACCTTGTCCTGCACCTGATTGCCAGCCATCACGGCGAACAGCTCGCCTCGGAGGTCTCAGACCAGATCCTCCACCACCCGCCGCGCCACGCCGAAACCGCCCAGCGCCACACAATGGGCAGCCTCAGCAACGATGTCGACCCGCTGGTGCGCACCGCCATCGAGCTGATCGAAACCAACATCTCCGAACCGTTGCGCATCCCCGAAATCGCTGCCCGTTTGGGCATATCGCAGCGCCAGATGGAACGCCTGTTCAAGCGCCACCTCGGCTGCTCGGCCGTCCAGTTCAGCCAGCTCATGCGCATGCAGCACGCCCGGGTGCTGCTGACCAGCACATCCATGTCGATCCGCGAGGTTTCCGCAGCCAGCGGCTTCAATTCGCTGTCCTACTTCTCCCAGGTGTTCCTGAAATGCTTCGGCAAGAAACCCAGCGCCTACCGCCGCGCCTGGCCGGAGCAGGAACCGGCCCCAAGCTGGCCCGGCACCCTGTTCTCCGTCGCCCGCAAGCCGCAGGGCAGCTCCGGCGTCACCCGGCAGACCTGATCGCCTTGAGAATGGCCACGATTCCCCGGTCGCGGTCGCGCGCCAGCTCTTCGAAATGCCGCCCGCCGGCCATCTCGTTGCAGCCATCGACCATGGCGTCGCGCAACTCCCGCGTCAGTTCCGGCGCCTCCAGCCGCGTCCACGGCAGTTTCAGGGCCGGCCCGAACTGATCCAGGTTGGTCGCCATGCCGCCCTCGCCGCAAGCGACATGAAACGCCATGCACTGCCCCATCAGCGCCAGCCGCGGCCCCGGCCCGTTGATCAGCGCGGTATCGATCTGTTCCGGCGTCGCCTCGCCGTTGGCCACCATGTGCAACGCCTCGCGCCACAGCGCCTCCTGCAGCCTGGTGGCGATGAAGCCGGGGATATCCCTGGCCAGCACCACCGGCGCCTTGCCGCAATGCGCATAGAAGTCGCGCGCCCAGGCCACCGCCTCCGGTGCCGTCGCCGAACCGCCGACGATCTCGACCAGCGGCAGCAGGTAGGGCGGGTTGAACGGATGTCCGACCACGGTGCGCTCCGGCGTCGGGCAATCGCGCTGGATATCGCTCATCGTCAGCCCGGACGTACTCGACGAAATCACCACATCCCGGCCAACCATCCCGCCAAGTTCGCGATAGAGCACCTGCTTGAGTTCAAGAACTTCCGGCGCGCTTTCCTGTACGAACTGGGCACCGTCAACCGCCGCCGCCATATCGAAATGCACACTCAGCCTGTCAAGCGATGCCCCTCGAGCAAGTCCGAGCTCTTCCAGGCTCCGCCATGCGGTTTCGACAATGGTCCGGAACGCCGGTTCTTCAGCGGGCGCGTGCAGATAGCTCGAAACATCGAACCCGCGCGCCAGAAAGAACGCCGTCCACCCGCCACCAATCGGCCCGCCGCCGATGCTGGCAACGCACTTGACCTTGTCAACATTGGGTCTCGTCATGGCCTCACCGTCCCTTGAATTGCGGCTCGCGGCGCTCAACGAATGCATTGACGCCTTCCTTGGCATCGTCCGATGTCAGCATCGCACCATAGACCGGCAATCCACCTGAGCGCATCGTCGCAAACGCATCCTCAAGCGGGTCGCACTCAATCGCCCGCAACACTTCCTTGACACTCTGCACTGCCAGCGGCGCACACCCGGCGATCCGGTCCGCCCACGCCCGCGCCGCCGACATCAATTCGGCATAGGGCACAACTTTGTTGACCAGCCCGTAACGCGCTGCCTCATCGGCCCCCATGCGCCGCCCCATCAGGATCATCTCCACGGCAATGTTGTACGGCAGCCGCCGCGGCAGCCGCTGCAGCGCCCCGGCATCCGGCACCAGCCCAAGCGGCATTTCCGGCAGTCCGAACTCGACGTGATCGGCCGCGATCAGCAGATCGCAGGCCATCGCCAGTTCGAACCCGCCGCCGATCACCAACCCGTTCAGCGCCGCGATCACCGGTTTGTTGAGGTTCCAGTTCTCCGTCAGCCCGGCAAACCCGCCATCGCCGAAATCGCCGCTGTCCCACCAGTTCTCAAGCTGCGCCTCGCCGGCATCGAGCGCCTTCAGGTCCCAGCCGGCCGAAAAAATACGGTCGCCAGCCGCCGTCAGGATGCCGGCCCGCAACTCCGGATCGTCACGCAACTGCGCAAACGCCTCGCCCAGCTTGCGGCTCATGTCGAAATCGATCGCATTGACCTTCGGCCTGTCGAGCGTCACCTCCAGCACGCGCCCGCGCCGTTCAATCCGCACAACCTCGCCCACTGCGGCTCCCTCCCATTTGTCATTCACCAAACGGGAATTCTGCTTCAGCACGCCTGGCTGCAGGTTTGATTTTTCGACAAGACCGCAATCTTTTCGCCGGCACTGCCGGTTGCTTCTTACCGGCCGAAAGCAAACCGAACAGAATCAACCGGTTGGCAGGTTTTGCGGATTCGGCACTTCCGCACCAGGCACTTCGGGACAAAACGCAACGATATCAACACGCTGCATCAATCAGAAGACTCAGATCGGCAAGCAGCCGTCCTATCGGTCGAGCACCGACCTGATCTCCACCAGGTTGGACCGGGCGCGCAGGATATAGAACCCGATGGTGGTCAGATGCGTCGGCATGATGAAGCCATCCTCACCGCCATTCGAGATGATCAGCGGCTCAAGCTCGATGGCGCGCCTCAGGTGGTCGTCCATCAAATCCCAGATGTCGGCAAGCGCTCGGGTCTGGACCACCTCCGGGAAGTCGGCCCGCACGCCCTGCAAGATGCCGTAATAGGCATAGAGCTGACCTTTGGAGAACATGAATATGTCGTCGGCGCGGGTATCGAACCAACCGGAGTTGTAGCGTTCCGAGCGGTCTTTGATCGCTGCAGACTGGGCGCCGATATCCTTGGCGATGCGGTCGAGGAACTGCAGCAGATTGTCGGCCCGGGCATCGAAGGTGGCGTTACACTTCGAGAGGTCTTCGTTATACTTCTGCAAAGACGCCAATGCCCGCCTGTAGTAAGTTTGCGAGCGCGTCGTCGGACCGAACGGCTGGTCGTCGAACACATTGAAGTACCAGGTGCGCTGGTCGAACTGGATGTTGCCCTTGGCCTTGCGCAGATCGGTGTTGATGCGTGATGTGCCGCGGGTCCGACCCAACGCATCCGCCAGTTCGATGGCGGTACGCGATGCAGCCTGATGAACGCCGCGCTGGAACGCCGCCTTGTTGTCGAAGAACCAGGTCTTGTCCCAATCGACAATCCAGAACAAGCCCATCTTGTAGAGCGGGTTCGAGGAAACCCATTTGTTGCGGTTGACGTTGAAATCGATCAGGTCGGCTGTAATGTCGACAAGGCGCGAGCGGCCGCAGGTCTTGGTGGTTTCCTCACCACCCTCGACCGCTACCTGTTCACCGGCTGGCTTCAGGTTCCCGGACTGGGCAAACCGCTGCGGATAATCGAGATCGAAATCGCGGATCCAAAGAGCGTGCCACGCAAAATACCCGTATCCGAGGATGAACGGCAACAACAGCAGGAAGATAAGCCCCCGCAGAATCCACCCCGAAGTCTGGTAGAACGTGTAGACTGCCACGAACGGTGCCAGGATAAGACCGATCACCCGCCTGATGCCAGCCAGCAGCCCGTGCCAGATGCGGTAGAACCAATCGATCAGCGGGTCGAACATGATGCGTCCTCTCAATCCTCAAACATTTTCTGCCACATCGCCTGCTTATCCGGGAAGTAGCGGGTGGTGATGGTGTGCACGGCGTAGTCGCGCTGCAGGTCGGTGAAGCCCTCGTAGTCATTATAGAAGGCCAGCTTGTTGACGATGAACCGGGTCAGGAAGTCGAACGGCACGAATTCCGACAGAAAGCGGTTGACCAGCGGTGCATCCGGGTGTCCCGGCGTGGCCCTGAGCGCGGTCAGCATCTGCGACGGCGAAATCTTGTCCGGGTTGATGATCAGCCCGTTGCGGATCGCCTTGCGCAGTTCGCTGAGGAACCGGTAGACCGGCTGCCTGTTCAGCTTGGCCAGGTTGTTATGCACCCAGTTATCGGTCGCCACATCGCCGATCCACACCAGATCCGTGTCCGGCAACGCCTTCGACATCGCCATGCGGGTGAAAATTTCGATCCGGTGGTCGAGCATGCCGGACCGCTCCAGCCAGGTCAGGTCAAGCCCTTCGATGCGTCCCGTCTCGGTCAGATAGGCGAGGATCTCACCATGGTCGTGGATGTTGATAAACCGGTTGGAATAGGCCCCGCCCGGCAGCGGTTCGGCCGTCTTTACATCGCCGATCACCACTGTGTCGGTGCCGTTGTCGTGAAACACGTACACGCCCTTGAAATGCCGCGTCCAGAAAGACTGCATCTCGAACTGGGTACGTTTGGGAACGATATCATTGTACCTGATATCGCCACAGTCCTTGGCCAGTTCAAGCATGCGGTGCAGCAATTCGTCATCGTGCCAGGCATCCGGTGTGCCACGGAACCGGCTGACCAGCCGGGTCAGCTCGCGTGACTTTTCCAGCAGCTCATTGTGAGTCCGCAGGCGGAAGTTCACCCGCTTGATCGACAGAATGTCCTCGATGTCATCGATCTGATAGGTCGAGTTCTCGATCTCGCCGAAGATCACGTCCTTGAGCGTCAGGTTCTTCACCGCCTCGGCGTTCTCGGTAAAGAACCGCCGCATCAGGTCCGGGGTCGAAGAGAAGTTCATGTAGATGACCGGCAGGTTCATCTGCTCCGGCGACAGGATGATGAACCGCCGCGAAATGCCGGTCGGGTCGAGGTAGTTTTCATCCCCCAGGTCTTCGGCCACCTGCGGCGAATACCCCGTCGCATCGATAACGAAGTCGGAGCATTCGGTCGCCGGCAGCTTGAAGGCCTCCAGCGCCTGGTTGTAGCGCTCGATCAGGTGCGGTTGGTTGATGCGCTTCAGACCGCCGTAGATCAGGGCATTGTCGATCAGGCGTTCCAAAGGCCCTTGTCCTTCATCTCAACAATTTCCTGGGCGGCGCGCTCGCGCACCCGCTGGTCGCGGATCAGGTTCTGCACCGCACTGTCGTCCGACTTGTCAGTGTAGCGGAACTCGCTGTCGGCGTAGCGGTGAATTTCCTGGATGATCATGTCCATGGTGATCGGCGCGCGCAGTTCGGCGATCATGCCGAGCTTGGTGTCGTAATCCTTGTGGATGAACGGTTCCGGGCTTTCGAACCACTCGTCCGGCAGTTCGATGTCCATGGCCCGCATCTTCACCGCATCGGTGATGTTCTTGATGGCGCGGCCGGTGAAGCGCGGTTCGGCCAGCTTGATGGCGTGCAGATAACGCCCGACATCAGCCAGCGACTTGAGCTTGCCGCCATCCTTGGCAAACCGCTCGGCAACCTTTTTCAGGCCGTCTTCCTGCGGCTCGTTGTGCAGCTCATAGGCGGTTTCAACGGCAGCCTGTATGATCTGTGCGGCATACAGCTTGTGATCGCCGAGCTTGATCTTGTGGTTGTCGCCGAGCAGCAGGGCGAAGATGTCGATATAGTCGTCCGCCGTCTGCGGTCCGTCGACCAGCCAGCGGGCGCCGGCGCGCTGGCGCAAGGCATCGTCGACGTTTTCCGGATAGTTCGAGAACATGCCGAAGGCACAGTTGCCGCGCACCACGGTGTTGGCGCCGGAAAAGCTCTCCATCAGCACGGCGGTGATCTCCTGCTGACCGGCCGAGGCCCGGTCGTCGGAGCGCTTGGCAGCGACCTGGTCGATATCGTCGACGGTGCCGAAGCCGATGACCCGCGGGTCGAGCACGTTGGAGACGAACTGGCGGCAGTTCTGGCCCGATTTGCCCTGGTAGGAGCTGATCTGGTCGACGCCGAAATTCTCGTAATGGAAGGTGTAGCCGGCGACACCGCAATAGTCGTTGATCAGCCCGGCGATCATCTGAATGAGCGTCGTCTTGCCGGTGCCGGGATAGCCGTCGCCGATGAAGGTGAAGATGAAACCGCCCAGTTCGACGAACGGGTTGAGCTGGCGGTCGAAGTCGTAGGCCATCAGCATCTTGGCCAGCTTCATCGCCTGGTACTTGGCGATGTGGTTGCCGACCACCTCGTTCGGCTTCTTGAACGACATGATCAGCGGCTTGCGCTTGCCGCGCGTCGAGACGTCGAAGCCGTTCAGCTCGAAATCGTCGCTGTCGAGGCGGATGTGGGTGTCCTCGAAGCTGCCCAGCTCGGGAAAGCGGCCATGCCGCGCCAGCAGCCCATCGAGCGTCGCCCGGGCAAATGCGGCGGCGCGGGCGATCAACTGGGCATCGTCCGGTGCACCGTCGATGGCCTGGTCGAGGCCGTAGAGGAAGTGCTTGTAGGCGTCCTGCGGTGTGTCGAAGGCGAACACCGGGTCAGGCAGGTCGGAGGCCGCATCGCCGTTGGTTTCAAGCGTTTGCACGAGGTAGCTGGCAGCGGAAAAGACCGAAACGAAGGACGAGGCCGCAAGCAGTTTGTGGAACCGCGTGGCGTGATCGCCGGACAGGGCCGAAGAGCGGTTCTTGGCAGTCAGACTTTCCAGCTCCGTCTGCCGGGCAAACACGTCGTGGATGGCCAGCCCCACCGCCATGGCACGGCGCAAGCGCCAGGCCAGCGTGTGCTGTTCCATCGACAGCATCGTATCGTTCGGACTGACTTCGGCGATGCGCTGCAGGATGCGGACATCGGCGGTGCGCCGCGCAGACCCTGTCGAGACGGTAGAAACGAACCGCCGCCGCGTACCGGCGATCTCGGTCTTTGATTTGGACTTGTCGTCAGTCACGACGACAGCGGCCCGCTCCAGCAGGCTGTGTGCGGTCGACAGATGCTTGGCGATGTCTTCTTCGCGCAGGGTGGTCAGTCCGATATCCATGTCACCTCACATTCCCTAGACATGCTGCAGGATGTGCTCACCGGATGCGATGTAGCACTGGTAGCCGTCGAAGATTTCATCCGCGACGCCCTTGGCGTAGGCGGCCTGGTAGGCATTGTGCGGAATGAGGGCATAGCGCTCCAGGCTGCTGACGCCCTGCGCGGCACAATCGACGTCGCTGGTGTCGATGAAGAACACTTCCTTGGCCGGGGTGCCGCCCCACAGGCCGTGCTTTGCCGGCACTTCCTCTTTGGAATAGAGCTCCTGCATGGTCCAGGTCATCAGCCAGGCGTCGCGAGGGTCGGTCACATCGTCGAGCACCCCCTGCACCTGCGCGTTGTGCCGGGTAATGCCGCCGGCATAGAACGGTCCGAGGATGAACCGCCGGAGCTGCTTGGGATGCAGCTCGGGAAAGTCGCGGTCCATTGCTGTGGCAATCGACGTCAGGTTCAGACTGTAGCTTGAGTGGTTGCGGGTGAATTCCCGGAACCGCTCGCGCAGATAAAAGTTCGGCAGGCCGCCGAACGGGCTCTGGCCAAAGGCATTCTTGCGGTGGCCGGACTGGCCCTGCTTGGGCACTGTCGGGGCGTTGTCGGAAGAATCCTCGATCACCGCGAAATAGATCAGCGGCAGGTTGGCGCTGCCGTCATAAACCGACCAGTGCATGACATAGAACGGCCGCTTGGAGCGCGGGTTCATCGACAGGCGCAACGCCTGCGGCTCGGTGAACGCGGCATAGAGCCGCTCGGCATCGAGCTCGTCGAGAAACAGCCGCTCGGCCAGCTGCCTTTGCTGCCGGGCCGGAAACTGCTTGTACTTCAACAGCTGGTCGATCATCTGCTCGCGAATGTCGTCGGGCTCGTCCATATCGACAAGGCGCTCTTCGCGTCGATTGGCGCTGTCCTGCAGGTCCAGCACTTCGCGATACACCGGAAATCCCGACTCTTCCGTATCCAGCCTGAACCGGTCGGCGAAGCGGCACTGGTTCTCCCAGCACTCGAACGAATGCCTGAGATGCGCCGTATGCTCGTGCAAAGCGTGATAGATCAGGTTGTTCCGTTTGACCTGCTCGGCCTCGGCCCGGGCCACCGCATCGAGCCCGGTGAATGCCGCACCGATGGCATCGAAGTATCCGGAAATCTTGCCGGTCAAGCTCGCCATAGAGCATCCGCCCCCAACGTCCGACCGCTACTGGCTGACATACTTGGCGGTTTCGTGCTTTTCCAGGACTTCGGCGAACCGTCTCGCAAACGCATCATCCGCCAGCTTCTTGCGGCGCTGGATCTCGGCGCTCGACACCATGCTCTTTTCATGCAGCTCCAACAGATCGCCGATATGCGACTGCGCAGCTGCACCGATGCCGGCCATGGTTTCCTCTGCAGCCGTATCAACTTTGTTACCCAAAGTGTTGATCTTATGGGCAACTTCCTGCTGCGCGGCGGTCTTGAGTGAATCCTCCAGAGATTTGTACAGCACGATGCGCTGCTCGGTATCGATGTTGAGCTTGTTGATCAGCGTCGACTGGGCCGCGATCTGGTTGTTCAGGCTGTCCACGAAAGTCTGGAACATCGAGGTATAGCGCTCCAGCGTCTGCGAACCGGCCAGCAGTTCCTGCTCGCGGGCCTGCATCTGGTTGTATTCCGTCGCCATTTCAGAGCGCTCGCCCTCCAGCTTTGTCCGCTCCTGCTGGTCCGTCGACGCGGCAATCCTGTTTTCCAGATCGAGCAGCAACGGGTTGAGTTCTTCAATGCGCGCCTGGGTCGCCTTCAGGTCGTCGGTCACCTGTTCGCGCCGCGAGATTACCGTCTTCAGACTGTCCTCGGACTTTGAGTAGCGTGTTTCGAGCACACCCTTTTGTTCCTTGAGAATGCCGACGATCGTGTTCGACTTGGCCAGCAGGTCCTGAAGGTTGCCGGCAAGCGACGTCGTGCGCACGCGCTCGTTGCGCATCGCCTTGGCCTTGTTGCGCGAAAAGATGCCGACCAGCTTTTCGCTCAGCGAGAACTCCTGCATGTTCTTGAACTCGTCGCCAAACGAGTTGGTGACATCCTCCAGCCCGATGATCAGGTCGGCAATATTGCCTTCCATCACCTTCTGCTGGCGCAGCACATCCTCAATGCGGGCGTTCTCGATGTCGAAATCTAGCTCGCCGATGGTTTCGCTCTCGGCCATTTCCTGAAGCACCTGACCGCTCTGTTCCATCTTCGAGCGGGTCTCCTCGATCATCGTTTTGGTCTTCTCGATTTCGCTGTCGAAGGTTCTGGTGTCCAGCATCGCACGCCCTCTCGTTTTTATGATCAATTGGGGAAGATATGGGTATTTCAAACAGGTTCTGAAAGGACAAACACAACGCCACGGTTAACCTGTACGCCAAAACGCCCGCATCCGGTTACCTGCGAAGGTACACCAATTACGGGCGAATTCCAGTCATTTTGCCCATGGGTAAGCCGCCGTGCGCGGCGGGCCTCAATCGGCCGGTTTGCGGCCCAGTCCGATGCGTTTGGCCATCTTGGCCCGCGTCTCGGAGTAGTTCGGCGCAACCATCGGATAGTCGGACGGTAGTTTCCAGCGCGCACGATACTCATCCGGCGTCAGTTCGTGATAGGTCCGGATGTGCCGCTTGAGCGACTTGAAGCTCTTGCCGCACTCAAGGCAGGTCAAAGCGTCATCGCTCAACGACTTGCGCACCGAAACCGCAGGCACAAGCTTTTTGTCCGCCACAGCCTCCGCCCCTTCACCGGAAAGCCTGGACAATGCCGAATGGACTTCTTGAATTACACCACCAATACTTGCAGCTGGCAAAGGGTTGTTACTGACATACGCCGCAACAATATCCGCCGTCAGCGTCGCAAGTTCATTATTTTCATCCACAGTCCAGCACCCCACTTGCTCGAATCGAATTACAGGTATTTTTAAAGAAATAATTCATACCAGCAAGCCGCAAATTCTCTTACCGTGCTAATAAAATTGACGCACCTTGCCATTTCATTTTCACACAACTGACAATCGATCCGTATCCGACCGACTGAACCTGCCCATCCGATAGCGCAGACCTCGCCGGTTCGGCGAACAATGAGCGGCCGCGGCACGTTTGCGCGCTGCGCCGTGTCCGCAGGCCGGCATGGACACCGGTTTCCGCACGCCAGGGGTCGCGTTGTCTGCCTTGTCCGGGTATGGTCCGAACCCTGAATTGCGCTGGCGCAAGCGGAGACAGGACAATTCTGCGCGCTTGTGCGCATAGACAACGAGGCTGAACATCCATGACCGCACCCTGCATAATAACCGTGGCGATTACCGGTTCGGTGCCGCGCAAGGAACACAACCCCGCCGTGCCGATCACGATCGCCGAGCAGGTGGAATCGACCCACGAAGCCTTCGAGGCCGGCGCCAGTCTGGCCCATTGCCATGTCCGCAACGACGATGGCTCGACGACATCCGATCCCGGCAAGTTCGCACTGCTGATGGAAGGCCTCAGGAAACACTGCCCGGGCATGATCATCCAGTTGTCCACCGGCGGACGCTCCGGCTCCGGCAGGGAGCGCGGCGGCATGCTGCCGCTCAGGCCCGACATGGCCTCGCTGTCGACCGGGTCGGTCAACTTTCCGACCCGCATCTACGAGAACTCGCAGGAGCTGATCGACTGGCTCGCCGAGGAAATGATGACCTATCACATCAAGCCGGAAATCGAGGTGTTCGACCTGTCGATGCTGTTCAAGGCGGTGGAAATGAGTGAGAACGGCACCCTGCCCAAACCGCTCCATGTCCAGTTCGTCATGGGCGTCAAGAACGCCATGCCGGCCGACCGCGAGGTGTTCGAGTTCTACGTCAGGACATTGAAACGCATTGCCCCGGATGCCACCTGGACCGGCGCTGGCGTTGCCCGCCACCAGCTCGAGGTTTGCCACTGGTCGCTGGAGCTCGGCGGCCATTGCCGCACCGGCCTTGAAGACAACATCCGCTGGGACAAGACCCGCCTGGCCGCATCGAATGCCGAACTGGTCCAGCGCGTCGCCGATCTGTGCCCTGAATACGGCCGGCATGCAGCCAGCGTTGCCGAAGCCCGTGAGCTGCTGCAGCTACCGGCCGCCTAGCGCCTTTTGGGTATCTGGTGAATGACCTGAAACTGTGTCATCCCGGAATGGCCGCAAGGCCATGTCCGGGACCTCTGAACCTTGCCGCACCATTCAGAGGTCCCGGCTCTCGCGCTGCTCGGCCGGGATGACAATTCTACGTCAAGGAAATGGTGCGGACATATCGCACGACAGCCTAACCCGGCGTGTAGACCGGTAGTTTCAACGCCGCCCGGCGCTTCAGCCACAGGCTGGGGCGGTAACGGTCTTCGCCGGTAATCGCCTGCATTCGTGTCAGCATCGTAACCGTCTCGCCCAGACCCAGGTCCTCGGCCAGCTCCAGCGGCCCCAGCGGATAGTTCAGGCCAAGCCGCATCGCCAGGTCGATCTGCTCGGGGGCGGCAATGCCGATTTGCGCCATCTCGCAGCCGAGATTGGCCACCATGGCGCGGATGCGCTGACAGATGAAACCGGGGCTGTCGTTGATCAGCGTCACGGCTCTGCCGCTGCCGGCAATGAGCGCGCCAACGCCGTCGCAAACTCTCGCATCAGCCCCCGGCGGCGTCATGATGGTCACCCGCGTTGCCGTATCGCAATGAACATCTACACACACAAGGCGTCCGGCATCGCATCCGGTGCGCACGGCAAGGCTCGTCGCATCTTCGCCGAGCGGTGCCGCAAGCAGCGGGCAGGCCCCGTCATCGCGCGACAGCAATTCACAGCCCAGACCGGTAGCAAACTCGATCAGCCGAGACTCCGGCTCAACGAGGCAAACGACACCGGCCGGCTCCACATCGAACGCCGCATCGCCCCCATTGTCATCCGTCTTGTCGCCGCTCTCGCCGTATCGATAATTGCCGCGCCCGGTCTTGCGCCCCAGCCGTCCGGCCTCCAGGAGCGCGCGGTGCGGAAACGACGTCTTCAACCGCGGGTCCTGATCGTAGCCGTTGTAGACGAACAGGCTCACCGGGTAATTCACGTCCATGCCGGTGAGGTCGGCCAGCTCCAGCGGCCCCATGCGGAAATGCCCGCAATCGCGCATCACCGCATCGATCTGCGATGCGTTGGCGACCCGCTCATGCAGGATACGCATCGCCTCGGTGGTGTAGGCCCGCCCGCCGTGGTTGACCAGAAACCCCGGCGCGTCGCGCACCGTCACCGGCGTACGCGTCATCCGCTCGGCCAGGCCGGTCAGGAACGCCACCGTCTCCTCGGACGTATCGGCGCTCTGAACAATCTCGACCAACTTCATCAGCGGCACCGGATTGAAGAAGTGCATTCCGGCAATTCGCGCCCTGTATCGGCACTGCCGGCCAATCGACGCAATCAGCAGCGACGAGGTATTGCTGGCCAGTATGCAGTCCTCCGAAACGACCTCTTCAAGCTGCCCGAAAATGTCCTGCTTGAGTTCCAGGTCTTCGAACACCGCCTCGATCACCACATCGCAGTCCGCCAGATCCGCCAGCCCGGCAACCGCGCGGCCCCGCGCCTTGGCCGCTCCGGCCTGTTGCGCGGTCATCCTGTCCTTTTCCACCAGCCGGCCGAGACGCTTGGCAACGCTTGCCAGTCCGGCTTCGGCCATGCCCTGCTTGGCATCGAAGACCGACACCGAAATTCCGCCGCTCACCGCCACCTGCGCAATGCCCTGCCCCATCGCCCCGGCACCGACAACGCCGAGATGCACATCCTTGTCCAGAGGACCAGTCATGCTCAGTTGCCAGCCGGCATGGCGGTTTCCACCAGTCGGGCCCAGTAAGAGCACCCGGCCGGGATGATCTCGTCATTGAAATCGTACTCGGGGTGATGGACGCTCGGTCCCTCGCCCTGACCGAGGAAGATGAAGGCCCCGGGCCGGGCATTCAGCATGAACGAGAAGTCCTCGCTGCCCATGATCGGCACCATCTTGTCGTCAACCCGGTCGTCGCCCGCCACCTGCCGCGCCACCGACGCGGCAAAGCCGGCCTGCTCTGTGTGATTGGCCAACACCGGATAGTTGCGGTGATAATTGCAGGTCGCCGAAGCCCCGTAGGCACGCGCCGTATGCTCGACAACCTCGTGAATACGCGCCTCGAGCAGGTCACGCGTCGCCTCCGTCAGGCTGCGCGCCGTCCCCATCAGCTGTGCCGTTTGGGGAATGACGTTGAAAGTGTCGCCTGCGGTAAATTTGGTGATCGAAACCACCGCCGCCTCGAGCGGATCGACATTGCGCGAGACGATCGACTGCAGACCGGCCATGATCTGCGTGCCGACCAGCGTTGCGTCGATGCACATATGCGGCCGCGCCGCATGTCCGCCCCTGCCCTCGATATCGATGGTGATCAGGTCTGCCGCCGCCATCAGCGGACCCGGCGCAATCCAGAACTCGCCCTGCGGGATGCCTGGAAAATTGTGCAGCCCGTAAACCTCCTGAATGCCGAAACGCTCCATCAGTCCGTCATCGACCATCTCGCGGCCGCCGCCGCCGCCCTCCTCTGCCGGCTGGAAGATCACCACCGCCGTGCCATCGAAGTTGCGCGTCTCGGCCAGGTACTTCGCCGCACCCAGCAGCATCGCGGTATGCCCGTCATGTCCGCAGGCATGCATCACACCGTCGGTCGTCGACCTGTAGGGCTTGTCGATCAATTCATGGATCGGCAGAGCATCCATGTCGGCACGCATGCCGATCACCTTGCCGGACCCCGTCTCACGACCCCTGATGACGCCGACGACGCCCGTGCGCCCGATGCCGGTCACAACCTCGTCGACGCCGAATGCCTTCAGCTTGTCCGTTACCAGCCCGGCCGTGCGATGCACCTCGAACTGCAGCTCGGGATAGGCGTGAATATCGTGCCGCCATTCGGTGATTTCATCATGGAATTCGGCAATACGATTGATAACGGCCATCCGCGAGCTCCGTTGAGGAAAACAGCAGCGCGCAGTATTCACAGACCCACCACCGATGGCAAGCCGCCAGAGGCGTCAAATCTTCTGGTTGTACTCACCCACTTCCGGGTAGCTCGACAGATGCATGTCGATGTTCTTGAAGATCGCCTGCAGCATCTCTTCGCTCGTCGGGCTTTCGACAACGACGACAAGCTCCGGCTTGTTCGATGACGCCCGCACCAGGCCCCAGGTGCCGTCCTGCAGCACAATGCGGATGCCGTTCACCGTCACCATTTCGCGGATCGTCTGCCCGGCCACCTTCTCGCCCTTGCCGGCCATCGCCTGGTAATGCTTGATTACCTTGTCGACCACGCCGTACTTGGCTTCGTCCGGACAGTGCGGTGACATGGTCGGCGAACCCCAGGTCTTGGGCAGATCGCGGTACAGATCCGCCATCGTCTTGCCCTCAGCCCGGTCGAGCATCTCGCATACCGCAATCGCCGACACCAGCCCATCGTCATATCCGCGCCCGAACGGCTCGCGGAAGAAGTAATGACCGGATTTCTCGAACCCGACCATGGCGCCCAGCTCGTTGGTGCGCCGCTTCATGTAGGAATGCCCGGTCTTCCAGTAGTCCGTCTTGGCACCGTTGGCCTGCAGCACCGGATCGGTCATGTAAAGCCCGGTCGATTTCACATCGACGACGAACTGCGCCCCCGGATGCAGCGCAGAAATATCGCGCGCCAGCATCACGCCGACCTTGTCGGCAAATATTTCGTTGCCCTCGTTGTCGACCACCCCGCAGCGATCGCCGTCGCCATCGAAACCGAGGCCAACATCGGCGCCGCTCTCCAGCACCGCATCGCGCATGGCGTGCAGCATCTCCATGTCTTCCGGGTTCGGGTTGTAGCGCGGGAACGAATGATCGAGCTCGCAGTCAAGCGGCACAACCTCACAGCCGATCGCTTCCAGCACTTGCGGCGCAAAGGCCCCCGCCGTGCCGTTGCCGCACGCCGCCACCACCTTCAGCCTGTTCTTCAGCTTCTTGCCGGCGGTCAATTCCTCGAAATACCGCCGCTCCATATCGCTGACATGAATGAGCCCACCGCCGGAGCGTGTCTCCCATTTGCCCTCAAGCACGATCTCCTTGAGCGCCGACATCTCGTCCGGCCCGAAGGTCAACGGCCGCTCACAGCCCATCTTCACGCCGGTCCAGCCATTGTCGTTATGGCTGGCGGTAACCATCGCCACGGCCGGCACATCGAGCGCGAACTGTGCAAAGTACGCCATCGGCGACAACGCCAGACCGATGTCATAAACCATGCAGCCGGACGCCATCAGCCCGGTGATCAGCGCCTGCTTGATCGAGCAGGAATACCCGCGGAAATCATGCCCTGTCGCTATATGCGGCTTCACGCCCTTTTGATGCAGGAATGTCCCGAGCCCCATGCCCAGCGCCTGAATACCGTAGAGATTGATCTCTTCCTCGAACAGCCAGCGCGCATCGTACTCGCGAAACCCGGTCGGTTTGACCAGCGGCATGCGCTCATAGTCGGGCGTGTTCGGTTTCAGATCGGCACGTGGTTTGGCCAGCATGGTTCGCGGTCCCCCAAAGAGTGTTCGGCAGAATCAGTTTAAGTCTGCCGCACTATCGCCGGAAAACCGTTAAAATTATAATGCCGAACGGCCGCGCCGTGCTGACGCTCCGCCCTTGCGCCGTTTGCGCCGGGTCAGATTGGCCACTCGTTCGGGCAACCCGTCCATCACTTCGCGACGCTCGGCCGGCTCCATTGCCACCCAGCCGGCAATCTCATCACGCGTTCGCCCACAGCCGATACAGTAGCCGCTGTCGAGGTCAACAACACAGATTTGCACGCACGGAGTTTCTATCTCGCTCATGCCGCGAGGCGATATCATTGCCAGCCGACAAACGCCAGCATCATTCTTCGAGAACCAGGGTTCCGCGATCGAAACTGAATGATGTCAGCCGATTGAGGAAGGTCATGCCAAGCAGGCTGATTCTGCTGGCCCCCTTCTGCATCACCGAACCCTTCACGTCACGCATGATGATCCGGCCATCGACCACGACCTGACGCAACTGCACTTCCGCACCATACGCAACCCCGTTCGCAGTGTAGTAGCGCTTGTTGAATTTCAGGCGGAACGGGTGCAGCCCGGCCTTTTCGGCGTCCTCGTAGGTGAGAGAAAAATCCGATGCCCCGGTATCGACCAGCGCCACGATCTTGGCGTCGTTGACCTCGACATAGGTGAGATAGTGCCCGTACTTCGACCGCTTGATCTTCACATAGCGGTCGGCCAGCAGCAGATCGCGCCCGGCAAAGCCGTTGAACTCGGCCTGCCCTGCGGCTTCGCGGTGGCCGAACCGGTCGCCCGCCAGCATCAGCACACCGAACAAAACCGCAATTCCTGCAGCCAGTCGCAGTCTTCCGGTGAATTCACCCATGTTCTACTCCGGCACAATTGTGTCCAGACCTCAATCATGGCGTTGGCATCCGCCCCGTCAAGTAAAACCACTAACTCCTATGCGAGCAGTGCCACCAGCGTGGCAAGCTGTGTCAGTTCTGAGATCTGCTGGCTGGCGCCCAAGACATCCCCCGTCTGACCGCCTATCTGCTTGCGCGCAACACGCTTGAACGACAACGCCGCCAGGCCGGCCATGAAAAGCACCACCAGACAGCCCCAGACACCGGCACCCCACCACAACAATGGCACGGCGGCGAAAATACTGGAGATCAACAGTTGCCGCACCGCATCCGCACCGGGCCGGCCGGCTTCGGCCGAGCGGCCATCGTCGCGCGCATTGGGAAGTACCGCCATCGTCCAGCCCATGGCGGCGCGGGACGTAATCGCAACGGCAACGATGAGACAGATCGCCTGAATCGTCGTCGTCGCAGCGACAATGCCGGCAAGCGCAAACACCCGCAGACCTACCGAGAACACCAATGCCAGTACCCCGTAAGCCCCGATCCGGCTGTCGCGCATGATCTCCAGTTTGCGCTCAGGCGCCGCCCCGCCGCCGAACCCGTCGGCAACGTCGGCCAGCCCGTCCTCATGCAGCGCACCGCTCACCAGTGTTGCCGCCGCCACGGCGACCAGGCTGGCCAGGACCGCCGAAAACCCAAACCACATGCCGATGGCGAGCACCATTGCGCAAACCAGACCCACCACCGCACCTGCCAACCCGAATGCCCGCATCGCCTGCGCCAGAACTGGCATCGGCCTGTCGTCCGGCCAGGCAAGGGGCAGCCGGGTCAGGAAGATCAGGCAAATGCGCAGATCGCCTGCCCAGCTTCGCCCGTCCAGTTGTGCGTTGCCTTCGCTCATCCGGCCTTTCCTTTGTGCGGTGACACCGCTATAGCGTGGCCGGTTCAATGAACGAGATCAACGGGGAAGTCCATGCGCGACACCGAAACAGGGCTGCCATTCGACGACATCCGGGCGCTCATCAAGCAGATGCCGGGCCCCGACGAAGATGCCGCCAGGGCGGCGCGCGACCGCGATGCCCAGCTCACCAAGCCGCCAGGCGCCCTTGGCCGTCTGGAAACCATCGCCGAATGGCTCGCCGCCTGGCAGGGCCGCCACCCCGGCAAGGTTGACCGCCCGGTCACCGCCGTGTTCGCCGGCAACCACGGCGTCGTCGCCCAGGGCGTTGCCCCCTACCCGCAGGCCGTTACCGCCCAGATGGTCGCCAATTTCCAGGCCGGCGGCGCCGCCGTCAACCAGATCTGCGACACCTTCGACATCGGCCTGAAGGTCTTTGAACTTGCCCTCGAAATCCCCACCCGCGACATCACGCAGGACGCAGCCCTCGATGAAGCCGACTGCGCGGCCACCATAGCTTACGGCATGGAGGCGATCTCCGGCGGCTGCGATCTCCTGTGCATCGGCGAGATGGGCATCGGCAACACCACCATCGGCGCCGCCATCGCCTATGGCCTGTATGGCGGCAAGGCCGCAGACTGGACCGGTCCCGGCACCGGCCTGGATGCCGCTGGCGTCGCGCACAAGGCTCAGGTCGTCGAGCGCGCGGTCGCCTTGCACAAGGCTCACCTCGGCGATCCGCTGGAAGTTCTCAGGCGGCTCGGCGGTCGTGAGATCGCCGCCATGGCCGGCGCCATCCTGGCGGCCCGGCTGGAGCGCGTCCCGGTCATCGTCGACGGCTACATCGCCACCGCCGCTGCCGCGGTACTGCATGCCATGGACGCCTCGGCGCTCGACCACTGCCTGGCCGCCCATTGCTCGGCCGAACCGGCCCACCGGCTGCTGTTGGACAGGATCGGACTCGAGCCGCTCCTCGATCTCGGCATGCGCCTCGGCGAAGGCTCAGGCGCAGCCCTTGCCGCCGGCCTTGTCAAAGCCGCCGCCAACACCCACGCCAACATGGCGACCTTTGCTGAAGCCGGAGTGAGTGACAAGGAGTAGTATAAGCCTGACCGAAAAGTCGGGATCAGGCGGTTACTGAAATAAGCCGCCGCTGGCTTTCGCTGGCGATCGCTCCGGTGCCAAGCGCCTCGGCGCGCAGGCTGTCAAGCACCCGGCGTTGCGGAAACGTGACGGTGACCTTGGTGCCGAAGCCTGCCTCGCTTTCGATCTTCAGCTCGCCACCGTGCAGCCGCGCCAGGCCCTGAACGATCGACAAGCCGAGACCCGCGCCTTCGACCGCCTGCTGAGTTGCGACCTTGCCGCGAGCAAACGCGCTCAGTGCGTTCTCCAGGTCTTCCTCGGACATGCCCGGACCGTTGTCGCTCACGCACATGGTGATGTCCCCGGTCGACTGGCGCCACGCCGAAAGCTCCACACGGCCGTTCAGATTTGAGAACTTCACCGCGTTGGCCAGCAAATTCAGCCAGATCTGGCGAATCGAACGGCGGTCGCCTGACAGTTTCGGCAAGTCGGCCGGAAAGTCGGTCTCGATTTCGAGTTGCTTTTCCCGCGCCTTGGCATTGACCAGCTTGATGCTGTCGAACGCCTCTTCGGCAACCGATACCGGCTCGTCGACGATCTCGCGCCGGCCTGCTTCGATCCGCGACAGATCGAGAATGTCGTTGATCAGGTTCAGCAGATAGTGGCCGGAATAGTGTATGTCTTCTGAGTAATCCTTGTAGGCACTGACCGCATGTTCGCCCATCATCTCCTGGCTCAGTATCTCCGAAAACCCCATGATGGCATTCAGCGGCGTGCGTAACTCGTGGCTCATCGTGGCCAGAAAACGCGACTTCGCCTTGTTCGCTTCCTCGGCACTCGCCCGGTCGGCCTCGGCCTCCTCCTTGGCGGCGCGCAGTTCAGCGATCAGTTTTTCGCGCTGCGACTTGAAGATCAGCATGTCCTTCGCAGTCGACTGTAGCCGCCTGGCAAGCTGAAAGAAGAACACCTCGGTGACAATCACCATGGCGCCCAGGGAAACATAGTATGGTGCCGCCTCCATGGTGCATCGCAGCAGGATACACGTGGCGATGAACCCGGTGCCGGCCACAACCACCGGCATGAAGTTGCTGGCGATCATGATGCGTATGGCGACGATCGCCATCAGCGCCGCGATCAGGAAAGTATGCTGAACCGCATTGCCCTCTTGCCAGAACAGAAACACAGGAACGCACCAGCACGACGCGTAGAGGAATTCCGAGGCCGTCAGCATGCCGACCCATTCATTGATGCTGCGCGTGTCGCCATCGCGGTTGCCGAGATGCCGTCTGCACAAAAGAACCTGCACACCCTGCGTTGCCAGCGCACAGGCAAACCAGATCATGCAGATCGACCAGTTCGTCCAGATCAGGTTGGTCGCGGCGAACACGAATGCCAAAACAGGCAACACGAACGCTACACGAAGCTGGTTGCGGGCAAACAGTGTCAGCAGATCACGTTCCCAGGGGATGTCGTCGGACCGCTCCCACGCCGTCCTGGCCGAGCTTTCAGGAGCAGCCTGCTCTAGCGCCGCGCGGACGTTGGTTGCCTGCATCAGAAGTATCTCCTGCTCGTCCCCGAAGTCCCGGATCACGCCAAGGCGGTCCCGAACCACCCGGTATCATTGCCGGAGAATGCTTAATGCCGCCTTCCGAAACAGGGTTAACTCACGCTTAACGCATCGCCATCCTCCCGCGCGCGGTGGACAAAAATCCAGGGCCAGGCCAACATCAAATTGCACCGATGCACAGGATCAGGCAGCAACCTATGGCCAAAGATATCGAACAGCTCGTTTCGGAGATTCGCCGCTGCCGGCTGTGCCAGCAAAATCCTGAGGGCGCAGCCTTGCCGCACGAACCGCGGCCTGTCCTGCAGGTTTCAGCATCAGCGCGCCTGCTGATCGCCGGTCAGGCCCCCGGCACCCGCGTGCACCAATCCGGACGCCCGTTCACCGACCCGTCCGGCGACCGCTTGCGCGAATGGCTCGATATGGATGCCGAGACGTTCTATGACCCATCCAAGGTCGCCATCCTGCCGATGGGCTTTTGCTTTCCCGGACTGGATGCCCGCGGCGGCGACCTGCCACCGAGACGCGAATGCGCTCCCCAATGGCGCACCAGTGTGATGGCGTTGCTGCCTGACCTCGCACTCATCCTGGTCATTGGCCAGTACGCCCAGGCCTGGCACCTCGGCAAGCTCCGCAAGTCAACCCTCACCGAGACCGTTCGCGACTGGCGAACGCCTCTGGCCACCCTGACACCGCCGGTACTGCCGCTGCCGCACCCCTCCTGGCGCAACAACGCATGGCTGCGCAAGAACCCCTGGTTCGACGAAGAAGTCCTGCCGGCGCTGCGCACCCGCGTGAAGAGCCTGCTTGGTTAGAGCAGCCGTATTCGGAAATTGCACGCCAGAATCAAAGCCTTGAAGCAAGAGGAGGACTCTCTCAGGCAGGAAATCGCGTGTGAAACTTCCCTGCCGGTACTGAAATCATCGCCTCGGTCCAGCCATCTGCGTTCGCGAATTGAATCACTTTGGAAGAACACAGCATGCATCAGCCACCGCGCTCGAGGCGTTGCCGCACAGCGGAAAGCCCATAAGTTTCATAATTTTACACCGATTCCACGAATCAGATTCTGTGCTCGGGCCTACCGGCACACATATCGTCTGCCGCCTTCCGGCAAGGTCTTCGCCGGCCGCGCATCCTTCAGGTGTTGGCCGGCAGAAAAGTCCTTTGACGGGCAGGCTTCCATCGCAGGGCTCGGCATGTGCTTTGTCCATCAAGTCATACCAGCGGCCCGCCAGCAACACCCCGTCATCTATTGAACTAAATACCAATTCCAAACTGCGCAGCACTGTTTCACATTGCGGGATTGCGCCGATCTGTGGGATACCACATACCTGTGTCGCCAGGGCAGCCACCACCAAACCGCACGTGAACAATGGAATCCAAAACCACTGACCGCTATGCCGAAGCCCGCCGCCGGGAGACGCGCGTTCCCAGCAAGGAAAGCCTGCGCGCGTCCGGCCAGGTGCAATCGCTCAGCCGGGCTTTGAAGCTGCTCAACGCGCTGGCCTACCATCCGCAGGGGTTGACGCTGTCGCAGGTCGCCCTCGAGGTCGGGCTGCCCAACTCGACCGCTCACCGTCTCCTGACGACCATGCAGAACGAACGCTACGTGCGCTTCGACAGCGAACATTCCGCATGGGTGATCGGCGTTCAGGCGTTTCGCGTCGGCTCGGCGTTCGTGCGCTCGCGCGATCTTGTCTCGATTGCCCGCCCGTTCATGCGCCGGCTGATGAACCAGTCGGGCGAGACGGTCAACCTGGGCATCGCCGACCGCGGCGAGGTCGTCTATCTCGCCCAGGTCGAAACCCAGAAGATGATGCGCGCCATCGCCGGTCCGGGCGGCCGCGCCCCGCTGCACTGTTCCGGCATCGGCAAGGCATTGCTGTCGCACGCTGAGCATGGGGAATTCGAGCGCACCCTGTCGACCTTGTCCTACATGCGCGAAACGCCCAAGACGCTGTGCAGCGAGGACGCCCTGCGCCAGGACCTGAAACGCGGCATGCAACATGGCTACTTCCTCGACGATGAGGAAAACGCGATCGGCTTGCGCTGTGTCGCAGCGGTTATCTTCAACGAGCACGGTGAAGCGGCAGCCGGCCTGTCCGTGTCCGGGCCGGCCGCCCGCATCACCAACGCGCGAATTCCCGAACTCGGCCGCGAGGTTGCCAAGATCGCCTCTGAAATCACTGCCGAGCTGGGTGGCCGGCTGCCGCCGCACACTTAGCAGTTACCCCTCGAAACCCCAAAAAAGGGGATTGCGCAAACTGGCGCCCGCAGGCACAAACACCACTCGTCTCGCGGCGCCCCCTAACCATCGCCCGATTGTCAAAGTACCGGAGAAGCCACGCCATGGCGGCAATTACCAAAGACACAGTTCTAGAGGCCCTGAAGACGGTCAGCGACGCCTCCGGCCGCCAGGATATCGTAGCCTCGGGCATCGTTTCCGAGATCGTCATTGCCGGTGCCAACGTAATGTTCGCCCTCAATGTCGACGCCGAAAAGGCCGGCGAGTATGAACCGATAAGATCAGCCGCCGAAAAAGCGGCTTCGCAAATTCCCGGCGTCGACAAGGTCATGGTCGCACTGACCGCCGAAAAGGCCCCCGGCCAGCGCAGCACCGCCAATGGTTCCCCGGCTCCCGCCCAACAGGCCCACAACGCCGGCCATGCCCAGTCCGCCGGCATTCCCGGCGTCCGCCACATCATCGCCGTTGCATCGGGCAAGGGCGGTGTCGGCAAATCGACCACAGCCGTCAATTTGGCTCTCGGGCTCAAGACAATCGGTCTCAAGGTCGGCATTCTGGACGCCGACATCTACGGCCCGTCGATGCCGCGTCTGCTCGGTCTGAGCGGACAGCCGCAGCCGGTAGCCCCGGGCTCACGCACCCTGAAGGCCATGGAAGGCTACGGCCTCAAGGTCATGTCGATCGGCTTCATGGTCGAGGAAGACACCCCGGTCGTCTGGCGCGGTCCGATGGTCATGTCCGCCCTGCAGCAGATGATGCGCGAGGTGGATTGGGGAGAACTGGACATCCTGGTCGTCGACATGCCGCCCGGCACCGGCGATGCACAGCTGACCATGGCCCAGCAGACGCCGCTGGCCGGTTCCGTCATCGTGTCGACCCCGCAGGACCTGGCTTTGATCGATGCCCGCAAGGGACTCAACATGTTCCGCCGGGTCGATGTGCCGGTGCTCGGCATCGTTGAGAACATGAGCTACTTCACCTGTTCCAAGTGCGGCGAGCGGCATGAGCTGTTCGGCCATGGCGGCGCGCGCATGGAAGCCGAAAAGCTCGGCGTGCAGTTTCTTGGCGAAGTCCCGCTCGACATGCAGGTCCGGCAACGTTCCGATTCCGGTCACCCGATCGTCGCCAGCGCGCCGGAGTCCCAGCACGCCGGCATTTACAAGTCCATTGCCGAAAAGGTTTGGGCTTCCCTGCAAGCCGGCGCGCAGATCAAGCCGCCGCCGCGCATCGTCATCGAGTAACACATGACCGGCGTCGAGCGGCCCGGTCCTGCGCCCGCGAATGTCAGCATCATTGCCTTCGCAATGGCTGCCTGCGGCTTCATGCTGCTGCCGCTCGGCGACGCCATTGCAAAGCACCTCAGCGCCGGCGGCCTGCATCCGGTGCAGCTCGCCTGGGGGCGCTGGCTTGCCCATTTCGTACTGTTGACGCCGATTGTCTTGGCCAAGTTCGGGCCAAAACTTATCTGGCCCCGGCACGTCGGCGTCCAGGTTCTGCGCAGCCTGATGATGTGCTTGGCCACGGTGACCTACTTCACCGCCCTGCAGTACATCCCCCTGGCCGATGCCGCCGCCGTGCTGTTCGTCGCTCCGATCATCATGACCGCACTGTCCGGCGTGGTGCTCGGCGAAAAGGTCGGCCTGTGGCGCTGGCTCGCCGTCCTTGCCGGTTTTGCCGGCGCCATGTTCATCGTCCAGCCCGGCTCCGGCGTTGCGACGACGGGTGCCCTGCTGGCACTCGTGGCGGCGGCGTGCTTTTCGGTCTACTTCCTGCTCACCCGCCGGATCGCCCACCGCAATCCGGCCCTTGTCACCCTGTGGTTCATGGGTCTGGCGGGCACGGTGATGATGACACCGCTGATCCCGCCGCTTTGGCGTGACCCGGGCCTCACCGGCTGGCTGTGGATCTTCATGATCGGCGGTATCATGGCGCTGGGACATCTGTTGATCATTCAGGCCCTGCAGGCCATCGAAGCCTCGGCCGCAGCTCCCCTGCCCTATCTGGAAATGATCACCGCAACACTCATCGGTTACCAGTGGTTCGGCGATTTTCCCGGCCTCACCACCTGGATCGGTTGCGCCATCGTCATCCTCGCCGGCCTGTTCATCGCCCATCGCGAGCACCGCCAGCAGCCGAACCCTGTAAAGCCACCCATGACACCACATAGGGAATCGCTTGATCTTGTCGCCCGGGAAGGCGAAAAGAGACATGAGGGAATAGATACAGTGGCCTACGAACAGGGGCTGGACCGGAATGAGGGGGTTAAAGCCATGAAGACCGTCACCAACGCACTCGCCATACTGCTGATCGGCACCGGTGTGGCAATCGGAGTTTTCAGCTTGCTGTCACCGGGCTCCGTCATCATCGGTCTGAACCTCGGCGTCGCCGCAACCCTGTTCACCGGCGGCTGCATCCTGCTCGGCCTGAGCGGCGTCATTTCGGCGTTGGAGCACTTTACCGAAGTCGTTGCCAGCAGGCCGGCTTCCCCGCGGCGTGAACCCGTGGCCAGACCGGAACCCGCCATTCCCGCTGCCACAGCCGCCGCATCCGGCCTGGCGGCTGCCGGCGCAGGCGCTGCCGCCGTTGCGGCAGATGCCAGGGACACCGCCGCCGAGGCGGTCGAGGCGACCGTTGATACGGTCAGCGATGCCGCACAAGCCGGCGGCGAGTTGATCGCAGACGCTGGCGAGGCAACGGGAGCTGCCGCACAGGCCACGCATGACGCCGCCGCCGATGCGCTTTCGTCTGCCGGTGAAACCGCCAAGGGTACCTTCGAGGCTGCCGTCGACAAGGCCAGGGACGCCGGAGAGGCCGTAACCGAGCTTGCTGGCGCCACCGCCGACAGTGCCGGTGACGCCGCCGAGGAACTGACGAGCACGGCAACCGAAGTCGCCGCCGATGCCACCGACGCCGCCACCGACTTGGCAGACCGGGCTGCCGACGAGGCGGCTGAAGTCGCCGAAACCGTCCAGGACGCGGCAGGCCCGGCGCTGGAAAGCGTTACTGAAACCGTTGCGGCAGCCGGTGAAACAGTTACCGACGCCGTGGCGGCGACAGCTGCGGCAGCCGACGACGTTGCCGAAGACGTCTCGCAAGCCGTCGCCGAACCGACCTTGAGCACCAGCACCACGCTGAGCTCTGTTGTTGCCAAACCATCGCCGTCAATCCCTGACGAGGACGTCGTTCCCGACGTCGCAGAACCGCCAGCCCCCAGGCTCGATATGCCTGAGCCTGGCCCGGTTGAGGCCAGCCCGCAGCCGGAACCTCAGCCGGAACCCGAACCGGAACCCGAGCCGGAACCCGAGCCAGAGCCGGAAGCGGCGCTGTACGTCGTCGAGGAGCGTGTGATCCGCGACCGCCCGGCCCGCATGCTGTCGGACGGCACCGTCGAATGCGAAACTGCGGAAGGCTGGATGCGGTTCGAGAACCTTGAACATCTCGACGAGTATCTCGACGCCATGGAAGGCTGAAGCGGTCCCCGCCGGCGAGCGCACCGGGCGACATATCTGCACCACCCTCACGTCAGAGCTGTCACCCGGCCGCGCAGCGCGAGAGCCGGATCTCTCATACCGGCGGCATCAGGTGGCAATGGGTGCGGCCCGCGGCATCAGGTCATAAGGGTGCTGCCAGCCTTCAAGTTGCCGGATGCGCTCCAGCCAGGCCAGGACGTTTGAATAGGGCTCGAGCGAAAAGCCGATCTCGGCGCCGTAATACAGGTATCCGCACATCGAGATGTCCGCGATCGTCGGCCGCTGATCGACAATGAACGGCCGCTGCACCAGCCGGCTGTCGACAACCCGCAACGCCGCCTCTGCCCGCCCGCGCAGGAACGTCGTCACTTCCGTTTCACCCGAGTGGGCAAACTGCAGCAGGAACCGCAGCGTCGCGATGTTGGCGGTCAGCTTGTGGTTGTCGAACAGGATCCAGCGCAGGATTTCGCGGCGCTCTTCCTCATCGTGCGGCCCGAAAGCACCCGACTGCTGGGCAAGGTACTCCAGGATCACCCCGGTTTGCGACAGCTTGACCGGCCCATGCACCAGCACCGGCACCTCGCCCATCTCGTTGACCTGCGAAACATAGGCCTCGCTGCGCGCCTCGCCGTTGAAAAAGTCGACAAACCGCGCATCCCAATCGAGCGCGGACAGGTTGAGCATAAGCGCTGCCTTGTAGGCGTTGCCCGATTCCCCGAAGCAATACAGTTCGAATTCCGCCAAGATGCAGGCCTCCCACCATTTTAAGGCCCATACAGTAAGGATGAATCCGCCCGATTGGCAAGCACGCCATCCCGTAGGTCAGAACCGCAGCGGCTGAACCTTGTCCACATGCGGCAGGTCGGACACCCTGTCCATGACATCCGCCGAGACCGCCTCATCGACCTCCACCAGCGCGATAGCACCCCCGCCGCGGGATTGCCGCCCAAGATGAAACGACGCGATATTGACCCCCGCTTCGCCCAATATGGTGCCGAGCGCACCGATGAAGCCCGGCTTGTCGAAATTGGCGACATAAAGCATGTGCTCGGACAACTCGGCCTCCATGTTGATGCCCTTGATCTGGATAATGCGCGGCTTGCCGTCTGAAAACACGGTCCCGGCCACGGAGCGCTCCTGTGTCTCGGTGGTGATGATCAAGCGGACATAGTTGTCGTAGGCGCCGCGCTTGGTCTGCCGCGTTTCATCGACCTTGAGACCGCGCTCGCGGGCAATCACCGGCGCCGAGACCATGTTGACATCGCCGAGGATCGGCCGGAAAAGACCCGCCAGCAGAGCGGAAGTCAGCGCCCTGGTGTTCATCTGGCCGACTTCGCCGGCATACTCGATCCGCACGCCCCGTATGGCGGTTTCCGTCAGCTGTCCGGCAAACGAGCCCAACTGCTCGGCAAGCGCCACGAACGGTTTCAGCCGCGGTGCCTCTTCGGCTGAGATCGATGGCATGTTGAGCGCGTTGGTCACTGCGCCGCTCAACAGGTAGTCCGACATCTGCTCGGCAATCTGCACCGCGACGTTCTCCTGTGCTTCAGACGTTGAAGCGCCGAGGTGCGGCGTGCAGATCACGGTGTCATATCCGAACAGCGGATTGTCGGTCGCCGGTTCGGTTTCGAACACATCGAGCGCCGCCCCGGCCACATGACCGGCATCGAGCGCCATCCGCAACGCCGCCTCATCGACCAGCCCGCCGCGCGCGCAATTGATGATCCGCACACCCTTCTTCGTCTTGTTGAGCGCCGTGGCATCGAGGATGTTGCGGGTCTTGTCGGTCAGCGGCGTGTGCAGCGAAATGAAATCCGCCCGGCCAAGCAGGGTGTCGAGATCGACCTTTTCAACCCCGATCTCAACCGCCCGCTCCGGCGACAGATACGGATCGTAGGCCAGCACCTTCATCCTCAGCCCGCATGCCCGGTCGGCAACAATCGATCCGATGTTCCCACAGCCGATCAGCCCGAGCGTCTTGTTGAACAGCTCGACCCCCATGAACCGCGACTTCTCCCATTTGCCCTGATGGGTGGATTGATCCGCCTTGGGGATCTGCCGGGCCAGAGCCATCATCATCGACAGAGCATGTTCCGCGGTGGTGATGGCGTTGCCGAACGGTGTGTTCATCACGATGATGCCGCGCGCCGAAGCCGCCGGCAGCTCGACATTGTCGACGCCGATACCGGCCCGACCGACGACCTTCAGCTTGTCCGCCGCGCCGATCAGTTTCGCTGTCACCTTTGTGGCCGACCGGATCGCCAGGCCGTCATATTCGCCGATGCGCTCCAGCAGTGCATCCTTGTCCTTGCCGAGGTCCGGTTGGTAGTCGACGTCGATACCGCGGTCCTTGAAGACCTGAACTGCAGTTGGAGACAATTTGTCGGAAACGAGAACACGCGGGGCCATATGAGACCTCCTTTATCTTTACAAAGCAAAGAGTTGAGTAATCAGTTTGAGATTTCGGCGTAAGCCCACTCCAGCCACGGGACAAGTCTGGCGAGGTCGGCGCTTTCGACCGTCGCGCCGCACCAAATGCGCAAGCCCGGCGGCGCGTCGCGATAAGCGCCGATGTCATGGGCCGCGCCGGCTTTATCGAGCAGCTTGGCCATCGCCTTGGGCGCGCCGGCGTCCACTCCCTTGAGCACCAGGCAGACGGATGTGTTGGAGCGCGTCTGTCTGACGGCCGCCAGATTGTCGACCCACGATGTCGCATCCGCCCAATCGTTGACGACCGCGGCGTTGGCATCGGCCCGCGCGATCAGCGCCGCCAATCCGCCAAGCCCCTGCCCCCATTCCAGCGCCTGAATGTAGTCCTCCACGCACAGCATCGACGGCGTATTGATGGTCTCGCCGCGAAACACCCCGTCTATCAGCTTGCCGGCCTTGGTCAGCCGGAAGATCTTCGGCAACGGCCAGGGCGGCGTATAGCTCTCCAGCCGTTCCACAGCCCGCGGGCTGAGGATCAGCATGCCGTGCGCCGCCTCGCCGCCCAGCACCTTCTGCCAGGAGAACGTCACCACATCGAGCTTTGCGAAATCGAGGTGCTGCGCAAACGCCGCCGACGTCGCATCGCAAATCGTCAGGCCGGTGCGGTCAGCGGGGATCCAGTCCCCATCCGGCACCCGCACCCCGGATGTCGTACCATTCCAGGTGAACACCACATCGCGGCTGAAATCCACCTGCGACAGGTCCGGCAGGTGGCCGTAGTCCGCTTCCAGCAGCCGCACGTCTTCCAGTTTCAACTGCTTGGTCACATCCGTGACCCAACCCTTGCCGAAGCTTTCCCAGGCCAGCATGTCGGTGCCGCGCGCACCCAGCAAGCTCCACAGCGCCATCTCCACTGCACCGGTATCAGAGGCCGGCACGATGGCGATCAGATGATCGTTCGGCACCTCAAGCACATCTCGTGTAAGATCAATGGCCCGCTTCAAACGGGCCTTGCCATCGCCCGCCCGGTGCGAGCGACCGAGAAACGCCGATTGTAGGGAGTTCGCGGTCCACCCCGGCCGTTTGGCGCAGGGGCCCGATGAAAAGCGCGGATTGTCCGGTCGCGCGGTCGGTTGGTTGACAGTCGCCATATGCTCATCCTTGCAGATGCTTGCTCCTCGTTGGGGAGGAGTGTCCCGCGCACAGGGCTAGGCCGTGAAGGTTGTTACGTCAACGGACAATGTGCCGCGCCTGCCGTCAAACAGATCATTCGGCGGCATAGGGGGTATGCATCGCACCGCGCACCAGCTCAAGCGCCGCAAGGATGGTATGCGGACCGGCATCGGGCTTGTGGGCATGTTCACTCAGGTGCCGCCGCCAAAGGCGCCCGCCGGGCTGGCCGTGAAACAGCCCCATCACATGCCGCGTCATGCGCGACAGATAAACCCCCTCGGCAAGCTGGCGCTCGACATAGGGCATGAAACGTTCAATCGCCTCGAACCGATCGCGCACCGCGGCGGCATCGCCGAACAGCTGTTCATCGGCCTCCGCCAGCAGCCACGGCCTCTGATAGGCCGCCCGCCCCAACATCACACCGTCGGTGTGTTGCAGATGAGCCTTGCACTCATCCAGATCCGCAATGCCGCCGTTGATGATGATCTCGAGGTCGCCGCGCCGTTGCCTGAGCCGGTAGACGCGGCGGTAGTTCAACGGCGGGATGTCCCGGTTTTCCTTCGGACTCAATCCCTCGAGCCAGGCCTTGCGGGCGTGAATGATGAAGGTCGCGCAACCGCTTGCCGCGACCGTATCGACGAACCGGTCAAGATCGCCATCCTCATCCTGATCGTCGATGCCGATCCGGCACTTGACCGTCACCGGCAGGCCGACCGCATCCCGCATCGCCGAAATGCAATCCGCCACCAGTCGCGGATGGGCCATCAGACAGGCCCCGAACGTTCCGGACTGCACCCGGTCGGATGGGCAGCCGACATTCAGGTTGATCTCGTCATATCCGAACCGCTCGCCGATCCGTGCCGCCTCAGCCAGTTCGCGCCGGTCCGACCCGCCCAGCTGCAGCGCCACCGGATGCTCGCAATCGTCGAACCCCAGCAGCCGTTCCCGCTCGCCATGAACCACCGCCGCCGACGTCACCATCTCCGTATAAAGCACCGCCCGCCGCGTCAGCACCCGATGAAACGCCCGGCAATGCCGGTCCGTCCAATCCATCATCGGGGCAACTGCAAAAATTTTTTCTTTATTTTTCAATGGTTTATGATACATTTCAATGAGGTCAAATTAGGAACGACATGGCCAAAAACGGATCAAACTGCACGGGTTTGTACCTCTTTTGATCTCTGAGTGCACGGATTTTGCACGGATCGAAAGGACTGCACACTTATGGCTACCATAGTTCGCACCAAGCAAGGAAACTGGCGTGCCCAGGTCCGACGCAAGGGGAAATATGCATCCCAAACGTTTCGGCTGAAGGGCCTTGCATCTGAGTGGGCAATCGAAACTGAGCGATTGATTGATATGGGCTGCGAACCCTCTTCCTGGAAGGGCGGCAGCCCAAAGACGTTTGGCGATCTGATTGAATTGCACATCTCCGACCTTCAAGAAGTCGGTAAGCCGATCCGCCGATCGAAGCGAGCGGTGTTGGAAGCATTGAAGCGAGACATCGGCGCAACGCGCTTTTCCAACCTCAACCGCACTGCATTGATCAAGTACGGAAAGGCGCTGGCCAAGAAAGGCGCCGGCCCGGTTACGTTGTCAGTCGATCTCTCCTACATCCATACGGTGCTGACCCGTGCCGCCGCGGTGCATGGCATCAGGACCAACACAGTCTGAAGTGGTCCTAGAAATCCGGACAGCGAGTTAAGGTGTATCCCGAACCTTTTGGAGGGATACGAGATGGCGAAGCGCCGGAAGTTTACGGACCAGTTTAAGGCTAAGGTGGCGTTGGAAGCGCTGCGAGGCGACAAGACGATTCAGGAGATCGCGGCTCGGCACCAGGTGCACCCGAACCAGGTGAGCGCGTGGAAACGCCAGGCTGTCGAGGGCATGGCCGAGGTGTTTGCCCGTGGCGGCAAGCCCGATGGTCCGACCGAGGCAGAAGTCAAAGAGCTTCATGCCAAGGCTTGTACTCTGGCTTGACCAGGGTATCGGGAGGCTGGCGGTCGAGAACGATTTTTTGTCTCAAGGGCTCAAGTGATGAGCCCGGCAAAGAAGAAATCCATGATCCGCCGCGATCATCGCGATCTGAGCATCAGCCAGCAATGCAAGTTGGTGAGGTTAAGCCGGTCGGCGTTCTATTATGCGCCGGTTGGGATCGATGCGGCGACGCTAGCGCTGATGAAGGCGATCGACCGGGTGTTCACTAAGCATCCGTTCTTCGGGTCACGGCAGATCTCGGCCTACTTGCGCCGGGACGGCATCGTCGCAGGCCGTCATCGGGTACGTGGTTTGATGGCGAAGATGGGTCTGGAAGCGATCTACAAGCGCCCGAGAACCAGCCAGCCGTACCCGCAGCACCCAGTCTATCCGTATCTGCTTAGAGGGATGATCATCGACCGCCCGAACCAAGTCTGGTGCGCCGATATCACCTTCATCCCGGTGAAACGGGGCTTCCTCTACCTCGTGGCGATCATGGATTGGGCAACCCGCAAGGTGCTGAGCTGGCGGCTGTCGAACACGATGCATGCCGACTTCTGCGTCGAAGCGCTGAACGAAGCCATCGGCAAGTTCGGCCCGCCCGGGATCATGAACACCGATCAAGGGTCACAGTTCACCGGATCGGCCTGGATCACCGCGCTGGCAGAGGCGGGGGTGCGCATCTCGATGGACGGGCGCGGGCGCTGTATGGACAACATCTTCATCGAACGGCTCTGGCGATCCCTGAAACAGGAGGCGGTCTATCTCGAAGAAATCGCCGACGGCTTCCAGGCTCAGCGCGTGATCAGCAACTGGATGACCTTCTACAACACCGAGCGGCCCCATTCGTCCCTTGAGCGCAGAACGCCAAGGCAGGCATACTGGCACGCTCGAGAGTAGAAATTGGCAGCATGAACCCTAAACCGGATACACCTTAGAAACGCTGCCAAGCTGCCCGAAAAAGTGGGACCACTTCAGTCTACCGGACACATGGGTTACAGTTTATTCCTGACACATGGGTAACACTTTTTCATCGAACGGGTCAGGGATCGGTTCGATTTTTTTTGGTCTCGTGATCGAAGAATGCGAGATCGTATTGCATGAAGCTGACCATCCAGATGTTGTCCTCGACCTGTTTGACGCCGACATTTTGTCCGGCGAAGACGGTTGAGAGGTGCACCTTCATCTTGCCCATGCAGATTCTGCCGCACGATGTGATGGTCACGGTGCGGTCATGGAACGGATAGTCGAGTTCCGGCAGGCCGCGATATTGACGCGGTGACGGTCGGTAGAGCTCGGCCGGCACCTTCATGTCGATGCCCTGATGTGGGCGTTCGTTGTTGTAGACGTCGATGAAGTCATCGAACTTGCCCTGCTGTTGAAGCATGTTGGCACCGGCCGGCTTGGTGGTCTCCTGTTTGAGAGTGAGGTGCATGCGCTCGTGGCGGCCGTTCTGCTGAGGGTTGCCCGGCTCGATGCGCTCGATGCCAATCCCCAGCCTTAGCCACCACACCGACAGTTTCGACAGATTGAACAGCGACATGGGGCTTGCGAAGGGAACGCCATTGTCGGTGCGGATCGCCTTTGGCAGGCCATAATCCCTGAACGTCCGCTCGAAGACATTGAAAGCAAAGGCTTCCTTCGTCGAAGACAAGGCCTCGCAGGTGATCAGATAGCGGCTGGCGAAGTCGGTGACAGTGAGCGGATAACAGTAGCGCCGGTCGGTGAGCATGAACTCGCCCTTGTAGTCGGCGCACCACAGATCGTTGGGCCGATTGGGCAGGGACAGAGCCTTGCCACGCGCCCGGTGGCGTTTGCGCCGGCGCCGCTTGACCAGGCCGTGGCGGTCGAGCACCGCATGCACCGTCGAGATCGCAGGTAATGGAATGTCGGGGTAGAGCCTTCTCAGCCGCTCCCTGATCTTCGGCGCCCCCCAGTTGGGCCGCTCCCGCTTGAGTTGCACGATCCGGCTCTCGACCTGGAACGGCAGTTGGTTGGCATAGCGCTTCGGCCGCCTGGTGCGGTCTGTCAGGCCATCAAGGCCGATGTCCTTGTAGCGATTGAAGATCTTGTAACCGGTCTTGCGCGAGATATCGAATTCCCGGCACAACGGCGCCATCTTCTCGCCATCCAGCAACCGCGCCACAAAACGAAGACGTTCATCTTCCACGTTACACTCCTTCCAAGGCACCCCGCGTTCCTCCGCAAAGGGCCAAAAGTGTAACTTATGTCTCCGGAATGACCTGTTACCTATCTCTCGGGAAAGTCACTAGAGTCTAGTGAAATTTCAGCCTATTTCAACGAGCGTTGGGCTCTCGTGAAGACCTTCCGTTTTGGCCCCACCCGACTATTCAAGCGGCTATGGGGGTAGTGTCCAGAGTCTTTCGCACTTTTTGTCATGCGACGGCGGTTCCTTGGGGTTGGTTTTTCATTGCAGTCAGCGGGTCCATGTTCATGTAGCGCCTCGTTGACCACTGTGTTCCAGCAATGTGTCTCAACCTGGCTGCAGCCAGGTTGAGACAGGATTGTCCGTCTGGGAAAGCCCCGACCACCCTGGTTCGCCGTCTGATCTCGCGCATCAGCCGCTCCAGCGGATTGTTGGTGCGCAACTTGATCCAGTGACTGTCCGGGAACGCATAGAAGGTCAGCGTCTCGCCAATCTTGTCCTCAACCAGCTCTGCCGCCTTGCCCATGCGCTGACGGCGCAGCTCGGCCGCGACCGCTTCGGCCTTGTCGGTGGCCGCCTGCCGGTTCTCCTGGGCATGGATGGCCTTCAGCATGTGGCTCACCTGGCGCATCTTGCCTGCCGGCACATGACTGAAGACATTGCGATAGAAATGCACCATGCAGCGCTGCCACCGGGTCTCGGGCAGATAGTCGGCAACGCTCTCCACCAGGCCACGACAGGCGTCTGATACCACCAGCTCCACACCATTCAGGCCCCGGTCCACCAGATGGCGCAGGAACGACGACCATCCGGACTTGTCCTCCTTGGCCCCCTCGCAGATGCCCAGAACCTCGCGATAGCCATCCGAGGTCACGCCAATCGCCACCAGCAGCGAGACGTTGCGCACCTCACCGGCCCATGAGCGCTTCATCACGATACCATCGAGAAAGACATACGGATGTGAGCCCTCAATCGGCTTGTGGCGCCATTCCTCGATCTTGGCATAGATCTTCTTGTTGAGGTTCGACACCGTCGACGGGCTCACCCGCGTGCCCCACAGCGCCTCGGTGATGTCTTCGACCCGGCGCACCGAAACACCCGCCAGATACATCTCGATCAAAGCTTCCTCGACGCTGCTCTCGCGGCGCTGGTAGCGTTCTATGATCGCCGTCTCGAATGTTTGTCGCCGCAGCTTCGGCACCTTCAGCTTGACCGCGCCGGCCTTGGTGTGAAGCGACCGGTCGTAGCTGCCAGCGCGTGTGTCGGTCCGAGCCTCACTGCGCTCATACCGGCCAGCCCCGCACAACCGGTCGGCCTCGGCATCCAGCATCGCATTCAAGGCTTCTTCAACCGTGCCGCGCACCATCTCGCCAAGGTGATCGCGTATCCGCGCCTCGTCGATCTGGATCACCTGACCCATCGCCTCGGTCTCCGTATCATCACTCATCGTCTCGCTCCTCTCACTCAGTGTGAAAGGAACCACCGCATCAGGCAAATGTGCGAAAGACTCTCTACGTTATCGCTATGGGTAAGTCATCGAAGAAGACAAAGGTTTCAGTTGCGGCCTTCGGATCAATGGATGTCGGAGAAAGCCTCCGGCGAGCCGTAGATGACCGGGCAGAAATCGCGCTTCCTGATCACGCCGGCGGCGAACTTGTCTGGGTTTTCCGGCCGGTAGGTGTTCTTTTCCGAACGCATGTGCACGGTGAACGAACGCCGCGGGTGGTCGGCAAAGTTCGGCCGGCTGCCATGGATCGTCATGCTGTGATGAAACCCGACCGTGCCGAGCGGTCCGGTGACGGCCTGCTCGCGCCATTCGATCTGCTTGCGCTTCAGCATGTTGGCTTTGAGCTCGTCCAGGCTGCCAGGTCTTGAAATGCTGCTGCCGCCGATCACCTCATCGTAATGGTGTGAACGCATGACATAATTGATCGGGCTGGAGTCATCGGTAATCGGCACGAACGGAATCCACGCGGTCACAAAGTCGCCGTTGAAGAACGCCGTATACTGGCCATCCTGGTGCCAGCCGACCTTGTACTGCGCTTCCGGTGTCGGTGGCTTGTGGATCATGTGGGCGAAGAACACCTGGATGGCCTCGCCATCCAGTAGCTTGGCGGCCCATTCACCGATCCCGGTATCGGTGATCACGCGGCGCAGGGCATCGTCGGCCAGATGCGGGTAGTTGATGCGGATCATCGAGTTCTGCGGGTCCGACAGACCGGCGCCGGCCCGTTCGTTGAGCTGGACGCCCTTGGGCAACTCTTCAAGGGCAAGGATGCGGTCGAAGGCGCCATAGGCCTCGCGCAGCAGTTCCGGATCGATCAGGGATTGGGCGACAGCAAAGCCGTTGGCTTGAAAGAAGTCCACGTCTGCTGCTGTCGGCTCGGTCATGGTGCTGTCTTTGCGCTGGTGCCCTTGTATTAGAATAATCGTATATACTAATGTGATTTGCAACGGCATTCGATGCAGTCCTCCCATTCCCGAATGCGCAGTGCAGAGTGCGATGAGAAAATCGGCAACAGCAGGCAACGGCACCACAGTCGCGATGCCGCATCAGCGGGCCGCCGGCATGTCAGCTGGCAATGTGTTTGTCTCCGATGTGCTGGAAGGGCTTCTCGATGCCGGGGCCGAGCGGGCCCTAGTGCGCGAGAATTGTCTTGCGGCTGTGCGCGGCCTTCCGGCCGAGATCGCCGGGCAGGCCGACTACTATGGCGGCAAGTGCATGGGCTACCCGGCGATCTGGATGTTGCGCCATGCGCTCGGTCTGGACCGGCAAGATCTTGGCCATGCGACAGCAGCCTGCCGGGCGTCGTTGTTCCTGAGCCTGACGGCATCGATCATGGACGATTGGATCGATCGCGATGAACCCGTCAGCGTCGCACCGGCTGCGCTCTTTTATATGCTGATGGTCCGAGGCCTGGGCACGCCTCGCCAGGACATGCCGGTCCATGAACTGGTCGTCGACAAGCTGCGTGAAGTGATCGAGCAGCTTCTTGTTGTTGAACGAAGCGCCCAGTTGGGCGCACAAGAGAAACTGGAGGTTTGCGCCGGCATCGCGCGCGAATCCGGCATCAAGATCGGCAACTTTCACGAGCTGATTGCGGCGGAACTCTGCGCACATCTGTCCTTGGAGGCAGCCAACACCGAAGCCCTGCGGCGTCTTGCAAACGGGTTCGGCCAATGGTGCGCGCTGCTGGATGACATCATTGATGTCCGCGCGGACATTGCTGCCGGCGATTGGGCAAGTGTGCCGGCGGCCAAGTTGCTGAGTGAATGTAACGGCAAGCTGCCCAGGCTTGCCGCCATCGCACCGGGTGCGGAGACGCGGCTGTTGTCGGTCGCCGAGCAGGAACTGGAAGCATTGACAGCCGAGGCCCGCCAAGCAGGCTTCGAGGATTTAGCCGCGGCGTTCGAGAGTGTGCAAACCAGATTGCCGGAGCATTTTGCGGCACTAATCGCCGTGCGCTAACGGACCCATCAAGCCTGGGACATGATCCGCCATTCCATATACTTCACGCCGCCAATGCCGCCTGCAACGATGAAAACGAAAGTAATGAAAGAGCCGATTGCCAATGTGGATGAGCCGGTGATCGCCTGACCGACGGTGCAGCCGAGCGCCATGACGCCGCCGACACCCATCAAGGACGCACCACCCAGATTGCGCAGCGCATCGGCCGGGCTGGCAAATGTGGTGACCCGGAAACGCTTCATCGAAATCGCCGCCAGAAAACTGCCGACGATCGCCCCGAACACCGTGACAACGCCGAAGCCCGGCAGGCCGAGCGCCGTGAACCGCGTCAGATACTCAATGGCATCGCCGGCCGGCCGCACATAGGTCAGCGAAATCGGCTGCACTGGTGTGTCCGCAAACTCGTCGAAAGCCAGCCCGGTGAGGGCCCAGCCGAAGGCGACGCACAGACCGATGCCGATGCCGGCCAGCAGATGCGGCGGCGAGGAACGGAACTGGCTGTCCTTCAGACAGTAGAGCAAGATCGCTGCCACAACGATCAGGCTGACGAGGCCGCTTGCACTTGTGGTCCCCATGCCCGACAGGGCGGCGACAATTGTCCCAAGGCCCTGGTCAGACGCACCAATCGGCGCCAGGTCGATCTCACCGATGGCAACGACGGCCGCGCGCAGCGGTCCGATCAGGCCGCCGATCGCCATATAGGCGAACAGGCCGGTAACGATCAGCACCACCAGCGAGCCGATATCGCCGCCGCCAAGCCGCGCCAGATTGCGGCTGACGCAGCCGCCGGCCAGCACCATGCCGAAGCCGAACAGCAGCCCGCCAAGCACATTGCCGACCCACGACACCGTTGGCCGCAGATACATCGACGCTGACAGATCGACAGCCCCGAGGTGCTGGAAGAGTTGCGCGCCGACGATAGCCACCGCGGTTGCCAGAAGCCAGGCCCGAAAGCGCCGGTAGTCGCCGAACGACAGCAGGTCGGACAGCGAGCCCATGGTGCAGAAATTCGTGCGATAAACGATGAAGCCGAACGCCATGCCGATCAGGAAACCGCCTATGGCGACGTAAGTGTCCGGCGATTCGAGAATGACCTCTTTAAGTCCCTCCAACATTGCCAACAGCTCCTGCCTGAGGATTGCATTGATTGTACATTACTGTATATTAGAATAATCTAATGAACAAGCGCGATTTGATCTACCCGCCGACTTACGCACATGAGACTTCTCGATGAATTGCGACACACCGCAGACCGCCTCGACAGCGTCTTTCAGACTCAGCTCATGCGCGAGGACATTGCCCGCATCGAAGAACTGGCCGAGATGGCGCGAACGCAAGAGACCTACGAACAGTTCGAGAAGGCCGGCCTCTACCTCGGCTGGACCCAAGGCGACATGCGCACCTTCGAACTGACCGCCGACCTCAGGCCGTTCCTCAAGGCGATTCACGCAGCAGCAAACGAGCCCCAGTCCGACGCGCACGACATGCAGGTCCGCGACACCTGGATCGCCTTCAACCAGGCGCGAATGGCCAAACTGATCGGCTGTCTCTAGAGCATCGGACGATAAGTCTGTGCCCGATGCTCTAGGGCCTGTGGACAGTCAGGCCGATGTCTTGCTTGCGGGCGCGTTGCAGAACAGGTCGTACAGCGTTTCCATGATGGCCCCGGCATCGTTGCTGGCGAGCGAATAATAAATCGATTGCGCTTCCCGGCGTGTGCGCACCAGGCGGCCGCGGCGCAGGATGGCCAGATGCTGGGACAGGGCGGACTGGCTGAGGCCGATGACCTTTTCCAGCTCGTGCACGGACATCTCGCCCTGGGTCAGATGGCACAGGATCAGCAGCCGCCACTGGTTCGACATGTTGCGCAGCAACTCGCTCGCCCGCCCGGCATTCTCATGCAGGACCGCCATGTCCATCTCGCCCTTCATCGCGGCACCGCCCTGTCCGGCCGGGACGTCATTACGCGCAACCGTCGAAGCCGTCCGCATCCATCTTGGCTTCGTACTTTCCCGCGACATCCGAACCAGGGGTCAGGCCCGGGCGCACTTCGTCCCAGTTGTCGGGCTTGAGGATCACCATCCAGCCCTTGTCATACGGATCGGCATTCACCAGCGCCGGCTCGTTGACCAGGCCGTCGTTCACCTCGATCACCTCGCCGGCGGCCGCCGACTTGGCCGGGCCGACCCATTTTCCCGATTCGACCGTGGCGCAGGATTTGCCGGCGCGCACCGACCGCCCGACCCGCTTGGGCGTAAAGGCGACGACCTGGCCGGCCATGGCCGTTGCCACCGCCGTCATGCCGAGCTTGACATTGCCGTCGCCGACCTCCTGAAACCATATGTGGTTATCGACGTCGTACAGCAGTTCGTCGGGGAGGTGGCATCCGCGGACATCTGGCATTTCAGAACTCCTCAGGCTCTTGTTACATTATAATTCCGTGCCGGTGCGCAGCGGCCGCGAGGCACAGCAGAATTCACCCAGCCCACTCACTTCCATCTTCCCGCGAATGAACAGATACAGGTGCATCGCGACAAGACGCATCATCTCCAGCCGCCGCGCCGTCTCCGGGTGATCCGGCTCCATCGTCACCAGATTGTAGTGATAGACGAGCTCACGGCAAGTCTCCCGGCAGGCATTGAAGCTCGGTTCGCCCTTCGCTCCCTGGCGGTGCAGGGCAAGCAGCCGAAAACCTTCGCGTGTTTCGTCTGTTGGATTGAAGCCGCGCGCGATGTTCCAATGTGAAACGGTGTCCTCACCGGCCTGCAGATAGGCGGTCGGCGAGACGCCTTCACTTGGGCGCTGCAGGATCGCGCCTATATCGTCCAGCGACTTCATGCGATGCCCATTTCCTTTAGCATCGGAACGGAATTCGAGACGTTCTCGTGCATCCCGACCGTCTTGGCGCTCAAGCCCAGCGCCATGCCGAGAAGTTGGGTGAAATAGGTGATCTTCACATTGGACGTATAGCCGAATTTGCTCTCGGCCCTGACCTGATGCATCTCCAGGCCGCTATGGCAGGTCGGGCACTCGGTGGCGATCACATCGGCACCGGCGGCTTCCGCGGCGCGCAGAATGTTCAGCACCAGCAGGGTGGAGGTATCGGAGTCCGACAGCGTATGGGCGCCGCCGCAGCAGGCGGTCTTGAGGGGAAAATCGACGTTTTCGGCACCCGCCGCCGCCAGCAGGTCATCCATGAAATGCGGCTGAGAGGTCGATTCGCTGCCCGGCCCCTGATCCTTTTCCGGAAAGATGTGCCGGGGCCGCGTGTACATGCAGCCGTAATAATTCGCGACCTTGAGCCCCTTGAGCGAGTTCTTCACCTGTGCCCGCAGGGCCTCTTCCCCGATCCCGTCCTTGATCCAGTCGAGTGCGTGGATGGTTTCCACCTGTCCGGCCTCATAGGTCTTGTGGCCGGCCTTGCTTGAAATGCGGTCCACGACCTGGCGTGAGTCATCGTCGTTCTTCAGATCGTACTCCGCCTTCTTCAAGTTATGGTAGCAGCCGTTGCACGGCGCCATCACGACGTCATGGCCCATCTCGTTGGCGGCGATCGACATCACCCGCGATGACAGGTAGGTCTGGATCTTCGGGTCGATGTTCTTGACTTCCATCGCCCCGCAGCAGTTCCAGTTCTTGACTTCATCAAGCTCAAGCCCGAGCGCCTTGCCGACCTCTTTGGTGGAGCGGTTGTAGGCATGCCCGGTGCCTTCGAGCGCGCACCCGGGATAGTAGGCGACCTTCTGGTAGGGCTTCTTTTCGCTGCTCATTGGTGTCTCCTACTCGGCCGCCGCCGGCTGTCCCGGTTTGACTTCGTTCTTTGCGACTTCGACCAGCTCATCGAGCCGTAAGGCCTTGCGCTGCTCGGCCTGTTTTTCATCGACATAGTCCTGGATGGCATCGCGCGCCCGCGACCACCCGCTGGTGCGCGGCCGCAGAACGCTGGCCAGGCCCATCTTCATCAACAGCGTCACCGGCAGCTTGGCGACCATCCGCTTGGCCATCTCGACCAGCCAGTCCTGCATCAACGGCTGGCCGGTGCGGCTGAAGAAGTTGCGGATGATCCGGCCTTCCTCGATCTTGCCGGTCTCGATCACCTGCTCGGAAAACACCTCGTCGAAGATCATCGACGGCGACTTCGGCGTATGGCCCTTCAGCTCCAGCCAATGGGCCGTCGCCTTCATCACGCCCTCGGGCACCACGTCGCGCGGGCAGGCATAGGTGCACTTGTTACAGGACACGCACTGCCAGATGATCTCCTTGTCGCGCAGCAGTTCGCTCTCCATGCCCATGCGAATGAGATAGATCCAGTAGCGCGGGTTGAAGTCGGGATTGACCGCGTTGACCGTGCAGGAGTTGGTGCACGATCCGCACTGCCAGCAGCGATGGATGAATTCGCCGCCCGGCAGCGCGGCGATTTCGTCCTGCAGCGCCTCGTTGTAGTCGGTGACGACGCGCGACTCGATGAAGGTGCTCCAGTGCCCCGACACATCGATGCCGTCGATCACCAGGTCTTCGTGGGTCTTCAGGTTCTCCGGCCGGATCAGATGTTCTTCGTGAATGGGCATCGCTTCAGGTCTCTTGCTCAAGCAGCTTGACGTCCTCCAGCACAAAGGCTTCGCCGGCGACGGACTTCAGGCGGGTGCGGGCGGAATTGGGTTTCACCCCATCCAGGCCGAGAATGCGGCGGGTGTGTTCGATGGGGTCGTCGGGCGCGGAAAATTCGGTTCGCAGGTAGCTGCCGCCCTGGGCCGAAATATACTCCGCATAGACCTGGGCGCACAGCAGGTCGACATAGTGGATGACGTTGCTGAAGATGCCGTTGGAGGTGAGAAACTGGCTCAGTTCCTCGCGCAGGACAACGAACGTGTCGTACTCATCAGGCACCGGAATGGTCATGTGATCGACATTGTCGCCGTGCCAGATTTCGCGAATGACGCCTGTGTTGGCCTTGGCGTCCCACACCCAGCGGGTCATGAGCGGATAGCGCTCCGGATCGGTGTTGTGCAGCACCTCGGCCGCCAGGTCGCGCACCCAGCGGTGCTTCTTGTCGTTCGGGAACGCGTTGCAGAACGCCGCCATGCGGGCATTCGTGGTGCCGGTGTCGGCGGCACCGTCCAGCAGGCCGGTCAGCGCCTGCCTGATCTTGGCGAACCCGGACGGATCGAGATAGGGCGCAATGCGCCGGCGCACCGTCGACATGAAGACGCACAGGCCCATGAGCTGTTCGAGTTCCAGCTCGCGCACCTTCATGTCGCCGAGTGCGTCGCGGAACATGGCGCTCTTGAGCTCCAGTGCCGCCGCATAGCGCTCGATGCCGCCCAGTTCGTCGCAGCCGGCAACCGCATTGCTCAGCGCCCGTTTGAGGATCGGGCCGCTCAGCTCAAGGCGCACCCGTTCCGGTTCGATCGGGCGCTTGCGTGACTTATGCAGCAACAGGGACAAGGTGCTTCTACTCCGCTGCCGCCTTGCCGGCCCCTTGCATCATCGCATAGGCCGACATGGCCGCGGCATTGCCCTGGGCAATGGAATCGTCGATGGTCTCCGGGCCGGTGGCCGAGCCGGCGACGAACACACCGGGCCGCGAGGTCGCGCCCATGGTGCCATAGGCGGTCTGCTTGCCGATATAGCCGTGCGGTTCGAGCGCGACATCGAAGATCGTCGACAGCAGCATGTTGTCTACGTTCGGGTCCATGCCGATGGCGTGCACCACCATGTCGAAGGGGATGGTGATCGGCCGCTTCACCAGCGTGTCCTCGCCCTTGACGATCAGCTTTTCGCCGTCCGAAGTCACCTCGGCGATGCGCGCCTTGATGTACTTGACCTTGAATTCCTCCTGGCTGCGCCAGTAGTAGCTGGTCTCATAGAGCCCGAAGGTACGGATATCCATGTAGTAGATATACACGTGGCAATCCTCCAGCTCCTCGCGGATCTCCATCGCCAGGTTGGCCGATACGGTGCAGCAGATCTTCGAGCACCACTCGCGGCCGATCTGCCGGTCGCGCGAGCCGACGCACAAAAGGATCGCCACCCGCTTCGGTTTGCGGCCGTCCGAGGGGCAGCGCACACCGGCGCCGGACGAGATCATCTGCTCAACCTGGGTGGTGGTCACCACATCGGGGAAGGTGCCGAAACCCCATTCCGGCTTGTTGACCGAATCGAAATGGGTAAAGCCGGTGCACAGCACCGTCGCTGCCGCAGCGACCGATTTGCCGTCCGACAGCTTGGCGGTGAAGTTGCCCGGCGCGCCGGAAAACTCCGAGACCGTCGTACCCGTCTTGACGGTGACGAGACCGTTGCCTTCAATGCGCTCGACCATGCCGCCGATGGCATCCTTGGCCCACTCGCCGGATGGCACCAGCTTGGCGTAGCCGGACAGGATCGGCGCACCGCCGAGCCGGTCTTCCTTCTCCACCAGAACGGATGCCTGACCGATGGTGGCCAATGCATGGGCTGCCGCCAGCCCCGCCGGTCCGCCGCCGACGATGAGAACAGGTTTGCCGGTCATGTCAGTTTCGCAACTCCCTTGAAGCCGGGCCCGGAGGTGATCATCCGGCGCGGGTCATACAGGTTGTCCTGCTGGCCGGCCTCGACCACCTTCAGGTAGTCCTCGAATTCGGATTTGGCCGCCTGCCAATCGATGCCGAGTTTTTCCATCAGCGTTTCCGTCGATGAGGCATGCCAGTGCGACTGGACGATCTTGTAGGGGTGTGCGCCGCAGGCCATGGCGGCGAACTGGCAGTCGGCCAGCACCGGCAGATCGACCTCCTTGCCGGCCGCTTTGCCGATCCACTGGTTCTTGTCGAGGGTGGTGATGCAGCCCGTATCGTGGCCGATCATCACGTCGGCCTTGGCCTCCTCGACGGCCACCCGAATCTTCCTGTCGATGGCAAAGGACCGGGTGAACTCACGCTCGGAAATAATGTGGCGGAAACCGAAGCCGCAGCAGTCGTACCAGGTCGAATAGTCGATCACCTGGGCGCCAAGCGCCTCGATGATGCCGGTCGACACCGCCACCCGGTTGCCATCGAGAACGTCATCGTCGTAGATCGCATCTTCCGGCACCATCTTGTAGACGTGGCAGGCCGGATGGATGGTCGCCCGAATGCCGGAGCAATCGATCTCCTGGCGGTTGGCGATCTCTGAGCGCATCACGTGCACCCATTCCGAATAATGCACGATCTCTTCCGGGATCAGCAGCTTGCCGTCAACCAGGCGATCGAGCTTGCCGAGGATCTTCTTCACCCGGTCGCGCAGTTCGGCTGAGTGCAGCAGGTAACCGCGCACCTCCTTGTAGTTGCCGAACGAGGTGCCGCAGTGGACCAGCGGATAGTAGTAGCCCTCCGGCAGGCCTTCGGCCTTGGCCGCCACATAGGCCTGGTGGAAGTTGCGCAGGAACACCGCCGACAGGCTTTCGATGTTGCCTATGCCCGAACCGTGATAGTTCCACGCCGTGCACGAGGTCTGGTCGGTCTCGTCGAGATAGTGGATGTCGAGCTGGTTCATTAGCCACAACAGTGAGGCCGGATAGCCCGGAATGTTGCCGCACTGGCCGCACGACTTGTGGTGCCACAGCCGTGTCGTCGGCACCCGCTTGTCCCAGCCATAGAGCGTTTTCACCGTCTTTGGCTGGTGTTCATCAGTGACCCGGTGGACGACAATCTCTCCGTCCTTTTCCAACTGCCACATGATATCGCGGACATCCTCGACGCGGTCCTTGTTGGTCAGCATCGAGCGCTTGTCGATTTTCTGCTCGACCCAGCTCGTCGCCACCAGCGCCTCTTCGCGGCTCAGGTTCGCATCGCGCCACTCGGCGCCATGGCCGGTGAAGCGTTCGCCGTTGTCCTTCGCGCTCGTCATTTCAGTCTCCTCGAAACCGTGTCAGTCTTCATCTTCGTCTTCCTGTTCGTCCAGGAAGTCCTCCCAGTCGTCGCGCTTTTCATCCATGATATCGGTGATCACGTCGAACAGGTTCTCGTCGATCGTCTCAAGCTGGTCGAGCACGCCGGTCTCTTCCCAGATGGTGTAGAGCTCGATCGATGTCTTCAGGTTGACCTCCCAGGCCGTCGCCGTGGTGTTGAGCGTCGGCATCGGAATCGCCTTGCGCAGAACCTTCAACGGCGCATCGACCTTGGAGATATTCGGGCCCCAGTCGGCGAAATGATCCGGATTGATCATGTCCGGCGCCAGCTGGTTGCCGGTCGAGATCAGCTTCAGCATCACCCGGCTGAATGGCCGCAGGACGTTCTTGGCCGATTCCATGCCGTGCTTGATCGCCGTTTCGCGCATCAGCATGACAAGACCGCCGGGCGAATTGCCGAACGGGCAGCGCGCCGCACAGGTGTAGCACTGGGCGCAGGCCCAGATCTTCTCCTGCATGGCGTCGTAGATGCCTTCCAGGTTTTCGGTCCACAAGAGCTGCACGATCTCGCGCGGGCTGAAGTCGTAGTAGTGCGCCGCCGGGCAGGTCGCCGTGCAAATGCCACAGTTCAGGCAACCATTCAGTTCGTGGTCGAACCGCAGGTCTTTCTGAATATCCTGGAAAATCTCTTCAAGCTCGTCACGGTCGACCGGCGGCTCCGGCGAAAGGGGATCGCCGATATGTGTCTGAACGCGCGTTGTTGCCGCATGCGACATGGCCGGTCTTCTCTCTAGTAGGTCATCACCTTGCAGTCTTCTTCCATCACCTCTTCGATGAGGTGGGCACCGCCGACGATGCCTTCACATTCCGGGATCAGGTCGTCCTTGGACATGTCGAACAGGTCGAGATTGGGCGAGCAGCAGTAGAATTTGACGCCGGCGTCGTGAGCATCCTTGATGAAGTCATAGACCGATTTCGGCGAGCCTTCCTTCACGACGAGGTTTTCAGCCACGCCCTTTTTCATCAGCCGGCCCGAGGTCGCGGTGCAGATCACATCAACCTCGTAGTCCATGGCCGCTGCGACCGTGGCCTGGAAAATCGGCGCGCCGAGTTCCTCCCCGTTGCGTGGATCGGTGTTGGCCATCACGATGACTAGTTTGTCCGCCACAGTCTTGTCCTCCGCAAACTTCGGTCACTCTCTTATATTAGAATATTCTAAAGTGATCAACCGTTCATCGCGTCTGAAGGCCGCCAAACGGTGCTTTTTTATGCACGCATCAGGTCGGTGAGCTGTACCAGGCCAGTCATGATCGGCACCAGCGCATCTTCAATGTCCGCCTTGGCGGTCCGCAGCTCGGCAAGACTGCCGGCGGTGTCCGGCGGCACTTCTTCGAACTCCATGATCAGATCCTCGGCCATGGCGAGCTTGAAGCCGGGATGGCCGGTAAAGCCGAAGGCATTGCCACCGATCTGGAAGATCGCCGGCCTGTCCTCGTCGTCGACGGCGAGCACGTCGGCATAGTCCGGCGGCACCGGGCGGTCGCGCATGTAGCTGACATGGGGAAAAACGTCCGGCAGGTAACCATTCAGCGCATCGGCCTGGGTGCGGCGGGCGCGTGCGACCCCGAACCGCAGATCGCAGGGTTCAGACCTGCCATCAGCCGCGATCGCCAGGATTTGCGCACCAAGGCCGATGCCGACCACCGGCATGTCGTGCATCAGGCAGGCGCGGGCCAGCCGGACTTCCGCATCCAGTGTCGGCACATCCCGTCCGCCGGCACTGCCCCAGGGCCCGCCGCCGAGCAGCACCAGTCCGTCACCGAGTTCGGTGAAGTCCGGCACATTGGTCGCCTCGGTGAACGGCCGGACATAGGCGAAGCGAATGCGGCGGCCTTCCAGATGGTCCTCCATCAGGCCGAGATAATCCGCCGACGTGTGCTGAATGACCGTGAGTGTCTTCATTGCCGGTGCCGGCCTGCCGATGGATCGCGGTCAGCCGCCTGCGCCGAGGGCCGCTTCGATAGCACTGGCAAAGTCGCCGGGCGCGATGGTCAGCAGTCCCACCTCGGCCTGCTTGAAGAAACCCTCCACCGACTGGCGGACATCCCTGGCCGGCGTCCCGCGCAAGGCCGCTTCCAGATCGAGCACGATGCGCGGCGGCGTGACGAAGAAGTCGCCGGTGATCAGCACCTCGCGGAACCGCTCGCGGTTCGGGCCCTCCAGCCGCACATGAGCCGACACCGTGCCGCCCGCACCGGTGTGGCTTGCCGACAGCACCTCGGCATCACCGACCGGATCGTCGATCTCGGCGACAAACGCGTCCGTTCCGATCTCTTCATCGAAGTAGCGCTTGGCAAGCTCTTCCTCTCCCGCAGTGATCTCACCTGGCTGCGGGTTTATGCCGAGCCGCTCGGCAAATCCCTCGACCAGCGCCGATTTGATGGCCTCGATGTCCGGCGCCACGCCGAGCAGTTCCTTCAAGGTGACGACCCGCTGTTCGGCCGAATCCAGCTTCCGTTTAGCCAGTTTCGCTTCCGGCACGTTGAGCACGCGCAGCATTTCCGCTGCGTCCATGTCGACCAGCACCGTGCCCTGGTAGAACAGCGAATTGCCGTCGAAGAATCCTCCGGTGCCGGAAATCTTGCGGCCGTCGACCTCGATATCGTTGCGCGGCCGATACTTGGCCTCGACACCCAGCTTCGACAACCCGGCCGCGGCGGCCTCGCAGATCTCCCGGGCGAGGTCGGCGAGAGAACTGATGCCCAGCGTCGCGCGGTCGAAGATCAGCTCCCAGCCGAGCTGACCCTCGTCGAAATACAGCGCCCCGCCGCCGGTGATGCGCCGCACGGTGCGGATATTGTTGTCACGGCAGTAATCCAGTTTGAGCTCCTGGCTCAGCGCCTGGTGCCTGCCGATCAGTGCCGTCGGCGGAAACCGCAGGAACCGGATGCTGTCCGGGATGTCGCCGGCCACGTGAAGATCGATCATCGCCTGGTCGAAGGCGATCTGCTCGCGGCCGTCCCTGATGCCGGTATCGATTACCCGAAAGTCCTTAGCCATCGGCCATCTCCAGATCTTCGCCCGCCTGATAGGTCTCACCGGGCCGGTCCATACCGAGCTGATTGCGCACCTTGCGGATATCGACATCGGCAAGCGCGAACGGGTAGCTGGCAATGTCGCTCGGCGGCGAATCGCCATAGGGCCGGTCGCAGGCCGAGATGTCCTCGGCGAACTTGCCCGGGCAGCCGGAGGTGCGGAATGCAATCCCGGAATCGATGATCGCATCCAGTTCGGCTTGCGGCACGCCGAAATCCGCCACCCGGCCGTTTTCGTCAAACGACATGCCGTCGACCCGCCGGTCGCAATAGTCGATCAGGTATCGACCGAGCTGCACCCGCCGCCACTGGTCGCGCGGCGTCGCCGGCAAGTGATCCATCAGAGATCCCTTTTCCGGGAAGAAGCAGAACATGTGGCTATGGCCGCCGAGGTCGACCAGCTGCTGCACCAGGCTCAGCGCCTCATGTTCGGTCTCGCCCATACCGATGATGATGTGGGCGCCGAACTTCTTCGGCCCGAAAATGTCGCGCGCATCAAGAAGGATCTCCCAGTACTTCTTCCAGTTGTGCGGCGACTGCACGCCCTTGCCGCGGGTCCGGTCGAAGATGTCCGGCGTTGCGGCATCGATCGCCACGGTGAAGATATCCGAGCCCATTTCGTGCAATTTCTTGACATCGTTGCGCGTCATGGTGGTCGGGTTGGACAGGATGGAGATCGGGATTACCGAGGGATCGATGCGGTCGGTCCATTTCTTCAGCACCGTCACAGTGTCCTCATCCGAGCGTGGATGGGTGATCATCGAGATGCACATGCGGTGAAACGGGCTGTTCGCCCCATCCTTCGCCACGATCTCGGCAACCTCATCCATTGGTACTGCCGGCCAGTCGACCCGGATGAAGTTGCGGTCGGCAAAGTCGCGCTCGGCCTCACGGTGGCGGGCCAGGCCGCAATAGGCGCAATTGGCCCGGCAGCCTTCCGGGTAGGTGAGCAGCAGGTTGAGACACCGCGTGCAGCTGCACCGGTGCATCTTGCCCTTGGTCACGCCCAGGGTGATGGCTGCGGCCGTCGACATCTGCACGTATTCCGGAGAACGCATGTGCGGGGTGAGAATGTTGTAGTTCGGCTTGTAGACACCCTGCGGTGCGACGTCGTTGTGCTTCACGCGGCCGCCGTTCTTGAAGCCGGCCGGCGTTTCGCCGGGCCTGCGCGGCTGCATCACATCCGGCGCGTTGAAGTCGAGCCCGTGTGAGTTGGTGCCGCCGGGAACATTGGCTTCGGGTTTCAAACACGTCATGCGCCGTTTCCTCCCATTGTCCTCACGCCGCCCAGTATTCCGGATAGGCGATCCAGTTGCGCCGCAGGTCGCGCCGGTCCGGTTTGCCGGCGCTGTGCAACTGCAAAAGCGCCTTGCGCCGGCTGAGGGCGCGGTCCAATGACGGCTTGAACAGGTCTTCCAGATCTTCGCGATAGTCGCGCTGCGCCATGTCATCGCCGGCCAGCAGCTCGGATGCATATTGACCCGCCAGGCGGCCGGACTGAACGGCGGCGTTGATGCCGGCGCCGGTGATCGGATTGGTCAGGCCCGCCGCATCGCCGGCCAGGAACACCGGCACATCGCCGATCCGGCCATGCGCCTGCACCATGCCGCCGACGGGTATCGCCCCGCCGGTGTGCCGCAGCACCTCCTGGCCGACCAGACCTTCGGCAACCAGGCGGCGGTGCAGATCATCAAGCAGCGGCTTCAACTGATCCTTGATCCGAGGGGCCACGCCGATGCCGAGGTTGGCGAGGTCACCCTTCGGAAACAGCCAGCCGTAACCGCCAACGAGGCGCGCTGACAGGAAGATGTCTGTCGAGCGCAGCGGTTTGAGCAGCGGCACGGTGATTTGCCGCGTCTCGGCGATGTCTTCGTTGGTTTGCCCGATTGCCCGGCCGATGCGCGATCTCGGCCCATCGGCGCCGATGATGACCTTGGGCTTTACGTGCGTTCCGTCTGACAGCATCGCTCTGCCGTCTTTTTCAATGCTCTTGAGCGCTGTTGCGAACCGGCAATCGACGCCCGCTTTCGCCGCCTGGGCGGCAAGCCTGGCGTCAAACGCCTGCCGGTCGACCATCAGACCCGGAAACTGTTCCACCGTGTCGCCGGCCTCGTCTTCGACGAAGGTGACCATGGAATCCACCGGTTGTTCGCAGCACGCCGACAAGTCGCTGATTTCGATCCCCAGGTTGACCGGCACGAACTCGGCGCACTGCACCGGCAGCCCGGCATCAGCCTTGCGGTCGATGGCGACGACCGACATCCCGCTCCGGGCGGCCTGCATGGCGGCGCAGGCGCCGGCCGGCCCGAGGCCTGCCACCAGCACGTCTGCATGCAACGCACCGGTCATGCCGCACAGGTCCTCAGGTTTTTCAGCGACGTGCCGCCGCCGATCTTGATCGAGCAGCAGGCGTGTTCCTGATGATGCGGCCGTCCGATGGCCTCGGCGACGGCAACCGCCCCGTCGGCCGGAAAGGCAATGCCGTCCAACCCGGCCATCACCGCATAGGTGTCGGTCACCCGCTTGTGCATGCCCGGCGGCCGGGCGCAGCCGAGCAGGACCTGCCGGTCGCCCAGCCGCTTGCGGGCTTCCAAGAAGATGCGCCCGACATCGCCGGTCTCCGGCGTCTCGAACGTACCTGCCTTGGCATAGAACGGCATGACAACAACCAGCACCAGCGAATGGACGCCGTGACGCGCCACCATGTCGAGCGCATTGGCTTCGCCGACGATTTGGCCATAGTGCAACCCGACCACGATATGCGGAACGATCTCCATCGACGTTGCGCACAGCGCCGCCAGCGTCGCCTCGAAATCCTCCACCGGCCGGTCCAGGTGATAGACCTGTTCGATGGTCTCGCGGGCGCCGATCACATCCATCATCGCCGTGTCGACACCGGCGGCCTCCATGGACCTGGCGCGCTTCTCATCGGTCAGCGCGGTGTGGATGGCAATCTTGAGATACGGAAAGTCGCGCTTCAGCCCCTCGATCACCGGGTAGAACCGCTCGTACTTGATCTCGTTGTGGCGGTTCGATCCGCCGGACAACAGGAAGCCCTGCAGGTCCTGCAGCATGATGAGGTCACGGACCTTTTGGTCGAGCATCGCCGGGTTGGTCGCCGGGATCATCGGTTCGAGAATTTTCGCCTGGCAGTGATCGCAGTTCAGCGCACAGGCACCGGCGGTGATCGAAAAAGCCGGAAAGCTGTTCTTGCCGCAGCCCTGCAATTCGGAGCTGGAATATTCCTTGAATGTCGGGGTCGAAAAGCGGATCGGGCGGGTTGTGGCGGAGCGGGCATGGCGCTCGAATTCAGCAACCAGATCGGCATCGATCGGTGCATCTTCCAGCTCTTCGATCGCCGCCACGCGGCTCAGCCAATCCATATCAAGCCCGTTTATTCGAATTTGCTAATATATCAATGGCAGGATGCGCCGCCACTTTCAATGCCTTTCTCACCACATCGGCGACCTCGGCGCGAACCGGACCTTCGTTTGGTGCATCGGCCAGGGTCTCGATCCAGCTCTCCTCAACATCCTCCTCGTCGACCAGATCGCTGTCCAGCCCGCTCAGGATGGCCCTGGCATCGGCCGGCAGGTGGTCCGGGATGTTGTGTCCGGCCAGCCGGCCCCACAATCCGGTCCAGCATCGCGCGACGGTCCAGGGGTTGTAGCCGCCGCCGCCGACCACCACGGCTGGGCCAGCCAGATCGGCTGCGCGCTCGACTGCCTCCCAAAGCGCCCCATTGCTCAGGGCCATGCCGGACAAGGGGTCGCCGGCAAGCCCGTCGGCACCGCAGCACACGACCACGGCATCGGGCGCGAAGCTTTTGGCCATCGGCAGCACGGCTTCATCCATCACGAACCGCAGCTCGCTGTCGTTGCACCCGGCCGGAACGGGCAAGTTGCGGGCAAACCCACCTCCGGTGTCGTCAACGCCGCCGGTGTAAGGCCATCGGTTCTCTTCATGGATCGAAACGGTCAGCACCCGCGGCTCGGTCTCAAAAGCGGTTTGAACGCCATCGCCGTGGTGGGCATCGAGATCGAGATACAGCACGTGTTCAAAGCCGAGTTCGAGGAACGTCAGGATGGCAAGGACAATGTCGTTGAAGTAGCAAAAGCCCTTCGCCCCGCCCGCCACGCCGTGATGCGTACCGCCGGACGGGTGGTAGACGGTGCGCCCCTCGCCCGCCAGCCGGGCAGCCATGATCGAGCCTCCCACAGAAGTCGTGGCGCGCCGGTACAGGCCCGGGAAGAACGGGTTTTCCATCATGCCGATGTTGTAGGTCCGGCGCGCGTGTGTGCTGACCTTTCCGGCCCGGTCGGCCTCCTGCAGTGCCGCGACATAGTCGGGTGAGTGGAACCGCGTAAGCTGTTCGACACTGGCAACCTCGCTGTCGACATATGGCGCTCCGGCAAACCAGCCGAGTGCCTCGCACAGATCGAGCACCGTGCCGATACGCTGGATGGCCAGGGGGTGGTTCGTGCCATAACCGGTCTCGCGATAGACCTCGCTGCTGATGAACAACGGCCGGTGCCGCTTTAACCCGGACTTGACGGCCATCGCATTTTCGGTGTGGTACATACGTGGCTGGATTGACAAACTTTGCCCCTCCGGTCAATATTCGATTATTCTAATATACGGAAATGTTGCACACTCAACCGAGGTACTTCCGCTCATGTCGGCCCATTTTCTCGATACCAAGGGCATGAACTGCCCGATCCCGATCCTCAAGGCCAAGAAGGCGCTGGTCGATGTGCCGGCTGGAGAGATCCTGGAAATTGTCGCCACTGATCCCGGCGCGGTCGCCGATTTCGAGGCGTTCTGCCGCCAGACCGGCAACGAACTTGTCGAATGGAAGGAAGAGGGTGGCGTCTACAGCTTCCAGATCAAAAAGGCTGCCTGACAAGCCTCGCGACGCGGTGGCCCGGATGTCGCGGAAGACACGTGCGGCAGGCCGGCTCATGTTTGCGGCGGCACTGATCGGCCTGTTGCTCCCGTCGCCGGCCGGGCTGGCGCGCGACGGAACCGAGATCATCATGTTCGAACAGCGCGGCTGCGAGTGGTGCGACGTCTGGAATGCAGAAATCGCGCCGGTGTTTCCCAAGACGCCGGAAGCCAGGTGCGCACAGCTGCGGCGCGTCGATATCCACGACGCGAAAGCCGATATCCCCCCGAGCCTCAAGCCGGTGATCTACACCCCGACATTTGTCGTGGTGCAGAACGGCAAGGAGGTCGGCCGGGTTCTCGGCTATGCCGGTGAGGATTTCTTCTGGTTCCACCTCGGCACGCACCTGAAGAAGCTGACCCCGCCGTGCCCGCTGCCGAACTGACGCTCGCTCTCGGCATGCGGAACCGCGTATTTCAGCCACTTGATATATTCAGAAAAACGAATAGGATAAGTCTTGCAGTAGGGTCCCCAAAATCAAAATAGCCGGGTGAGACCGCAATAAGGGGAGCCGGCTGGGTTGCGTATGCGCAAGCCCGGCATTGAGGAGAGGGAACGAAAACAGCATGCAGATAAGAATGCTACGTATGGCCTGTGGTTCGATCGCGCTTGCCGGGGCATTGACCCTTGCGGTCAATTCAGCATGGGCGGAAACCGTGAAGTACGAGATCGTCGATGGAGAGGCGATCAATGCCTCGCTGACCGGTCAGGCCGGTGATGCCGCAAACGGCAAGAAGGTGTTCCTGAACCGCAAGAAGGGAAATTGCCTTGCCTGCCATGTGGTCTCGTCGCTGAGTGATCAACCGTTCCACGGCCAGGTCGGCCCGCCGCTCGACGGTGTCGCCGACCGCATGTCGGCCGGGGAAATGCGGCTTCGTGTTGTAAACCCCAAGGTTACAAATGAAGACACCATCATGCCGGCCTTTTACCGCACCGAGGGTCTCGAGCGTGTTTTGAAGAATTTCCAGGGCAAGCCGATCCTTTCGGCCCAGGAGGTCGAGGACGTGCTGGCCTATCTCGAGACTATGAAGGAATAGCGCTGCGGCTGCCGGCGTGTTCCAGGCAGTGTTCAGATTTGAGGAATTGAGGAATGCCAAAGATCATAGACAAGACATTGATGAGCCGCAGAACCGCGCTCGAACTTGCCGGCGGCGGCTTGGTCGCCGCGTTGCTGGCAGGCACCTTCGCCGGCACGGCTCGGGCAGACGCAGCCCTTCTGGCGGAAGCGATCAAGAAAGCGGTCGGCGACAACGCCATGACCGAGGGGCGTATCACTCTCGATCTCCCCGAAATCGCCGAGAACGGTAACACGGTGCCGGTCTCCGTGGCCGTCGAAAGCCCGATGACCGAAGCCGACCACGTCAAGGCCGTTCATCTCTTTGCCGAGAAGAACCCCGCCGCTGACGTTGCCAGCGTTTATTTCACACCGTCATCAGGCGTCGCCAAGGCTTCGCTGAGAATGCGTCTTGCCGGCACGCAGAATGTCGTTGCCGTCGCCGAGATGTCCGACGGATCCGTGTTCACGGCAAAGAAACTGGTCAAGGTGACCATCGGCGGCTGCGGCGGCTGACGGAAAGGATTGAGGAGATTTAAGCATGGCTTCCAAACCACGCGTGCGCGTCCCGAAGACCGCAAACAAGGGTGAGATCATCACCATCAAATCGTTGATTTCCCACAAGATGGAAACCGGTCGCCGCAAGGACAAGAAGACCGGCGAACTGATCCCGCGCAAGATCATCAACAAGTTCGTTTGTACCTTCAACGGAAAGCAGGTCTTCGCCTCGGATTGGCATCCGGCTGTGTCCGCCAACCCGTTCATGGCGTTCAGCTTCAAGGCTGAGGAAAGCGGTGAGTTCGAGTTCGTCTGGACCGACGACGACGGTTCGACCTACTCCAAGAAGGCCAACTTGACGGTCAACTGAACAAACAACATGACGCCCCGTCCACAGGGGCGCAGGGGAAGGAAACAATCCATGAAAGGTCATATAACAGCATTGGCCACCGTCGTTGCGCTCACCACCGGCGCTGGCGCGATCGCCTTTGCCGCCGATGACTGGGGCAAGTTCCAGGTCGAGGACCGGCGCAGCGGCTACACCTATGCCACAGCCGAGACCCAGGCCATGCAGGACGACGAGTTCGCCAATCCGGCGATGCTCTGGGTCGAGCACGGTGAGGAAGCCTGGAGCAAGGTCGACGGCGAAGCCGGCAAGTCCTGCCACAGCTGTCACGGCGATGCAGCCGACTCGATGAAGACGGTCGGTTCGACCTATCCGGTGTTCGCCAAGGACATCGGCAAGCTTGAAAACGTCGAGAACCGGATCAACCGCTGCCGGACCGACAACATGAAGGCCAAGGCCTGGAAGTATGATTCCCAGGACATGCTCGGCATGGTGTCCTATGTGAAGCGCCAGTCCCTTGGCCAGCCGATGAACGTCAAGATCGACGGCGATGCGGCGTCCTGGTTCGAAAAGGGCAAGGCATTCTACACCCAGCGCCGCGGCCAGCTCGACATGGCCTGCTCGCATTGCCACATCGACAACGCCGGTAACATGATCCGGGCCAACACGCTGTCCCAGGGCCAGGGCAACGGTTTCCCGACCTACCGGCTGAAGTGGCAGAAGCCGGGCTCGTTGCACCGCCGGTTCCGTGGCTGCAACAAGCAGGTCAGGGCAACGCCCTTCAAGACCGGTTCGGATGAGTATCTGGCGCTCGAGCTTTATGTCATGTGGCGCGGACGCGGCCTTCCGGTGGAAACACCCGCCGTGCGCAACTGACCGGGCGCGAGAAACAGCATGATTGCCATGAGAGGGACGCGCCTTGTGTCCCTCTTTTGGTATCGGCGGACAAAACGCAACACCTCGACTGTGTGGGAGTAGCCGACAATGATTTCACGGCGCGATTTTCTGACCGTCATGGCCGCCACTGCGGCAACAACCGGTCTCGGCGACCGGCTCGGTTCGGCCGCCGCCGCGCAAAGCATCTCTCAGAATGACCTGCTGAAGTTCGAGCCGAAGGGCCAGGTAACCCTGCTGCACACGACCGATTGCCACGCCCAGCTCAGGCCGGTGCATTTTCGCGAACCGTCGGTCAACCTGGGCGTTGGCGAGGTGACCGGAAAGCTGCCCCACATCACCGGCAAGGCGTTTCTCGACCTGTTCGGCATTTCCGCCGACAGCCTTGACGCCTATATGCTGACCTCGCACGACTTCGCAGCGTTGGCCGAGAACTACGGCCGCGTCGGCGGCATGGACCGCATGGCGACCCTGATCAAGGCGATCCGCGCCGAACGTCCCGACAGGACCCTGCTGCTCGACGGCGGCGACACCCTGCAGGGTTCATACTCCGCGCTCCAGTCGAAGGGCGAGGACATGGTCGAGGTGTTCAACGCGCTTGGATGCGAGGCGATGACCGGCCACTGGGAGTTCACGCTCGGCCACGAGCGCATGCGCGAACTGGTCGACAAGATGAACTTCCCGTTTCTGGCCGCCAACATCATCGACAACGAGTGGGAAGAAGAGGTCTTCGAGCACACCAGATTCTTCGAGCGCGGTGGGGTCAATGTCGCCGTCATCGGCCAGGCCTTTCCCTATACGCCGATCGCCAACCCGCGCTGGCTGTTCCCGACCTGGTCGTTCGGCATACGCGAGAAGGTCGTGCAGCAACGGGTCAGCGAGGCCCGCGGGGCCGGTGCCGAATTGGTCGTCCTGCTGTCGCACAACGGTTTCGACATCGACCGCAAGATGGCTTCACAGGTCGAGGGCATCGACATCATCCTCACCGGCCACACCCATGACGCCATCCCCGAGCCGGTCAAGGTCGGCAACACCCTGCTGATCGCCACCGGCTCGCACGGCAAGTTCCTGTCGCGCATCGATATCGAGGTGACCGACAAGAAGATGACCGGCTTTTCCTACAGCCTGATCCCTGTCCTGTCCGATGCCATTGCGCCGGACCCGGACATGGCAGCGCTGATCGAAAAGCATCGCGCGCCGCACGCCGAACACCTCAACACCGTGCTCGGACACACCGACTCGCTGCTCTACCGGCGCGGCAACTTCAACGGCACGTTTGACGATCTGATCTGCCAGGCCATGCGCGAGGAGCGCGATACCGATCTGTCCCTGTCGCCGGGCCTGCGCTGGGGTGCCAGCCTGCTGCCGGGCGAGCCGATCACCTGGGAAGCCGTCTACAACATGACCGCGATCACCTATCCCAGCTGCTACCGGATCGAGATGACCGGCGAGACGCTGAAGGTCGTCCTGGAAGACGTCGCCGACAACCTGTTCAACGCCGATCCCTATTACCAGCAGGGCGGCGACATGGTGCGCGTCGGCGGGCTGGGCTACACCATCGACATCAACAAGACCATCGGCCACCGCATCACCGACATGACCCTGTTGAAGACCGGCGATCCGATCGACCCGGCACGCAGCTATTCCGTGTCCGGCTGGGCCTCGGTGAACGAGGGCACCGAAGGTCCACCGATCTGGGACGTGGTGGCCGACTACGTGAAACACAAAAAGGTCATCAACGTTGAACCGAACCAGTCGATCCGGGTGGTCGGCGCTTAGGGTATGACGGAATGGAAGTCTCCTATGTCGCTGCACTGACGGCGGGAGTTCTGAGCTTCTTGTCGCCCTGTGTGCTGCCGCTGGTGCCGCCTTATATCTGCTTCATTGCCGGCACCAGCCTTGATCAGCTGACCGGCGAAGACGAACTCGATCCCGCCGTCGGCCGGCGCATCTTCCTGTCCGCGCTCGCCTTCGTCCTCGGCTTCTCGACGGTGTTCATCCTGCTCGGCGCGACCGCGTCCGTTTTGGGTCAGGTGGTCGGCGACAATATCGGCCTGCTCAGTAAGATCGCCGGCGGCGTCATCATCCTGCTGGGCCTGCACTTCCTCGGCATTCTGAAGATCGGTTTCCTGTACCGCGAAGCGCGCTTCGAGGGGCCGGCCAAGCCGATCGGCCTGCTCGGCGCCTATGTCGTCGGCCTGGCTTTTGCCTTCGGCTGGACACCCTGCGTCGGCCCGGTCCTGGCCGCGGTACTATTCTATGCCGCCCAGGAGAGCTCGCTGTGGAAAGGCACCTCACTGCTCGCCGTCTATGCCGCCGGCATCGGAATTCCCTTCCTCATCGCTGCACTTGCCGGCAAACCGTTCCTCAGGTTCATGCAACGTTTTCGCAGGCATCTCGGCGTGGTCGAAAAGGCCATCGGCGCCTTGCTGGTGCTCACCGGCATCCTGTTCCTCACCGGCTCAATGAACGAGATCGGCTACTGGCTGCTCGAGATGTTTCCCTCGCTCGGTCGCGTCGGCTAGAGCCTTTTTTGACAATACCGAGCCATTTGATGGGCCAAATTCGTTCAGCCCGGCAAACCATGTCGCGCCGCGCGATGCGGTGTATCGGGCAAGCGGCATGGCGCACCGGATGGACGAATTTGGCCCATCAAATGGCTCGGTATTGTCAAAAAAGGCTCTAGCCCCAGCGCAAGAATATGATGACGTCGAACGACTTCAGTTCGCGCAGCGCATTGATGAGACCGGTCTGGTCCTGCGCGTCAATGGGGCCGAACAGCCGGGCGGCGGACGCCGTCGTGCCGTCGAAGATCGATTTGAAGTCTTCGTCCTGCTGCAGGTCCTCGGACGCCATGGCGCGGCAGGTTGCCAGGATATGGCCATAGACGGCCGACGCCGTCTTGGTGGCGTTTTGCACCGACAGCTTGGTCAGGTCGGGCGGATTGTGCCGGTAATGGAACAGCACCTCCATCTGTGCGTTAAGGTCGTAGATACAGTCAGCCAGCAGCCGCACGCCGTTGCGCCGGCGAAGCCGATGAAGATGTTCGCGCACCGGCGACAAGGCGGCCAGTGCCGCCTTGCTGTTTCCTTCGGTAGTGTGTTTGGAGCCGTTTTCAAAGGCGGCCGAGATATCCTCAGCCGTTTTTACCCAACCCGGATCGTCACCGAAAGGGTCCGGCGGCGCATCGCCGTAGTGTTCGACAAGCGCTTCCCAACTTTGAGCCGCCTGCGCCAGTTCCAGCGATGCAACGCCAACGTTGCCGGTCCGCAGATAGAACAGGACCGACTTGTAGGGCTGGTTGACCCGTTCAACGCGGGCATTGAAGTCCGCCAGTTGACCTGCATTGGCAATCCCGGCACCAGTCAACAACAACACCAATGCCAATACGAAACTTGCACGCATCTTCAGCAGCCCTCACGATACAACGGACTCACGTGGAAGTGACGTACGTCCGACGGCCAACCCTATACTCAAAAGACATATTCGTATAACCTGATTTGTTGAGTGATGCCACTTACGTCAGCGAGGTTTCCGACATGATCGACCGCAGAACATTCGCCAAATCCCTGCTTTTACCGGGTGCGATCGCCGCCACCGGCATCCAAACCGCCAATGCGGCTTCGGACGAGCCGGCCGTCGACGATGACGGCATTTACACCCAGCCCTGGTTCAACCACACATCCTTTCTTGTCCTGTCGGAGGATCTCGAAGAGGCCGCCGGCGAGGGCAAGCGCTTCGCCATTCTTTGGGAGCAAAAGGGCTGCCCCTACTGCCGCGAACTGCACCGGGTGAATTTCGCCAAGCCGGCCATTCGAGACTTCATCAAGGACAACTTCCAGGTTCTCCAGCTGAACCTGTGGGGATCGAAAAAGGTGACGGATTTCGACGGCGAGGAACTCGAGGAACGCGAACTGGCCAAGAAATGGCGTGTTCTGTTCACCCCGACCATCGTGTTCGCGGCACCGAAGCTCGACGACGCGGGCGCCAAGGCCGAGGTCGTACGCATGCCCGGCTATTTCAAGCCGTTCCACTTCGTCTCAATGTTCGAATACGTCAAGGCCGAAGCCTATCAGGATCAGGATTTCCAGCGCTACCTGCAGGACAAGTTCAAGCGTCTCGAAGCCGAAGGCAAAAAGCCGGAAATCTGGTAGCGACCTGACGCCGGCAGGACTTTTCGGTCAGGCCTTACGCTACCCGGTGACGGGCTTTTTCCTGGTTTCGGCGGTTGACGGCCTCCTCGGAGCAGAACAGCGAATGCATCAACTCGAGCGTCTGCTCGACCTCCTTGCTGATCAATCGGTAATAGATTGACTTGCCGTCCCGGCGCGTCGCCACCAGGCGTTCGGCCCGCAAAAGCGTCAAATGCTGCGAGAGCTTCGACTGCCGGAACAGCAGGTCCGCTTCCAGTTCGCTCACCGACATCTCACCGCGTTCGGCAAGCCGGCACAGGATGAGCATGCGGCTTTCATTGGAAAGCGCCTTCAGGAACGAAGCCGCTTCCTGAGCGCCCTCCGCCATGTCCTGCGGTGTCGGTTCGAAGGCCAACTTGAATCTCCGTTTCGCGGTGCACAATACATCTTGCGTAGATATGCAGAAAAGTCGTGCGACGCAAGACTAACAGTTCAGCACCTTGCTTTGCAGATCACTCGCGTGTTTGTGATGACCGGCCATATCGCCCGTTCCAGTCTGCCGGGAACGGGCGATAACAGGCCAGACATCAGCCAAAAATGTCCTTTGTGATACCTTCGTACCAGCCGTTTGCCTCCTCGGCCGTCTGCGCCCTGAGGTCGGCCGCCTCTTCGGTCTTGGAGATGAACTTGCTGGTCACGTCGATCTTCTCCTCGCCACCTATATAGTCGGCACCGACTTTGACGCCATCGTTTGTCGCCACCAGGCTCCAGCAGGTGTTGCGGTATTTCGCGGGGAATTTTTTCGATCCGGTCAGATCGGCCAGAATCGCATTGGCGGCGACCTTGGCCTGGCTGTTGGCTGAAAACGCCGACTTCGGCATCGCCGCGGCAACCGACGCATCGCCGACCACAAAAATGTCCGCGTTCTTCTTCGAGCGCATCGAATCCGGGTCGATCGGGCACCAGCCGCTGTCCGCCGTCAGGCCGGCCCGTTCGGCGATGACACCGGCCTTCTGAGCCGGAATGACGTTCGCCACCGATGCCTTGAAGGTGTCGCCGTCAGTCATGATCTCCATCGAGTCGGTCTTCACCGCCTTGACGCCGCCGGTAACCTCCTTGGGCAGCCATTCGATCATGCCGTCATAATGTTGAGCCCAGGCCTCCTGGAACAGCGCCTGCTTGGAGAACTTGTCCTTGGCATCAAGCACGATGATCTTCGACTTCGGCTTGTTGGTCTTCAGGTAATGGGCAACCATGCAAATCCGCTCATACGGTCCGGGCGGACAGCGGAACGGATTGGGCGGCGGGCAGATGACGAAGGTGCCGCCATCCTCCATAGCCTCGAGCTGCCGCTTCAGGGCGGCCGTCTGGGTGCCGGCCTGCCAGGCATGCGGCATGACGGTCGAGGCCTCTGCACTGTAGCCCTCGATGGCGTCGTAGCGCATGTCGATGCCGGGCGTCACGACCAGCCGGTCATAGGCGAGATCGCCGCCGCGGGCGAGTTTCACCGTCTTGCCGGCGCCGTCCACGTCGACAGCCACGTCATGAACCATGTTGATCCCGTATTCGGCCGCCAGCGTGCTGTATCCGTGCGTAATAGAGTCCAGCGTGCGGAAGCCGCCGAGATACAGGTTGGAAAAGAAGCATGTCGTGAAGTGATGCTTCGGCTCGACGATGGTCACCGCGACATCCTTGGCGGCCTTGGCCACGTATCGCGCGGTTGTCGCACCGGCGGGTCCGCCGCCGATCACCACGACACGGGCCTTCGCGGCCGACAGCACGGCGGGGGCGGCAAGGCTGCCGGCGGCTGCGCCAACTGCCGAAGCGCCGACCAGGGTTCCGAACCGGCGACGAGTGAGTTTGTACATTTTATCCTCCTTGTTGGTTCCGGACCGAAGCTAATCGGCCTTTTGCGCTGAAAAGTATTTCGCCAAGGAACCGATCTCCTCATCGGACAGGTTCTTGGCAATGTTCACCATGGTCGGGTTGGTGCGCTCCTCGCTGGCGTTCTTGTATTCGAGGATCGTCTGTACGAAATACACATCCGGCAGACCCAGAATAGAGGGAATACCGTCGCTCTTGCCCTGGGCGTGATGGCAGGTGACGCACTGCCCGGACAAATACTCGCCATAATCCGCGTCGGCTTTTTCGAGTATGGCACTAATCGCCTCACTATGGGTGTCGGCGCTTGCCGGCACAACATGCGCACCCATGGCGGGAATGACGAAAAGCCATGCCCAGGCAGGCGCGGCCAGGCGCCGATTTCTTAAGAAGGTCTGATTGAAAACCGATATCGGTTTTCCTCTACTCACGGAGTGCCTTTCCGTTCCGGCCTTGGTCAACATCGTATACACTTATTCGAAAGTGACATGGACTTTACCACATGACAAGCAGACAATGTGAAGCTGGTATTGTGGGCTAGCCCGGTCATGCGAGGATGCCCATGAAGACGGCGAGTTTCCCGACAGTGTTTTATCGAGGTTGGAAGCCATGAAACATCTCAAGCAAAGGGTAATGGTGATACTCGGTGCCGGTGCATTGTTCTGCGTGCCGGCATCGGCTGAGGACAGCGGCATGGCGACGTTCAGGGTGTTGAAACCCGAGCTTGCGCTGACGGCGGCGCAGGCCGCAATGGCCAAGTGCCGTGACGATGGCTATCAGGTCGCCGTGAGCGTGGCGGACAGGTTCGGCGTGCTGCAGGTCACTTTGCGCGACCAGCTTGCCGGTCCGCACACGCCGGATACGGCCTACCGCAAGGCATGGACCGCCGTGAGCTTTCGCACCGAGAGCGGCGAGCTGGCGAAACTGACCGAAACCGGCGAGGCCTGGGCCATTCGCAATGTACATGGCGCCTTGCCGCTGGGCGGCGGCGTCAGGATACTGGCCGGCGAAGGTGACATGCTCGGCGCCATCGGTGTTTCCGGCGCACCGTCCGGTGCCGCCGATGAGGTCTGCGCCAGGGCCGGCATCGCCGCGATTTCCGAGCATATTGAGTTTTAGAACCTGCCCGGACTTTGCAATCGCCGAGATTTCTGACGATCGGGAACGTGGCTAATTCGCTGCATCGGGCGGTGATGTGCGGCAACAGCGAACGACCCGCTCTCAGAACAAAGTTCGGATGAGACTTGGGTGTCCATCCTGCCCCCTCCCCGCCGCAGTGACGAGAACCAGTTGCCGGGAGCAAGCATTTGTCTCCGGGGTGATGACCGCCACCTCGGCGTTGGAGTAGCGCTCGATGTCCGGGCGGGGCAGAAAGGTGAACCCGAGGCCGTTCTTGACGCACTCCATGATCGCCTCGACGCTGTCCAACACGATGCGTTGTTCAGGCTGCAGGCCGCTCGAAGCCGCAAAGTCCGAGATCAGCTTGCCAACACCCGATGACGGTGTGAACTGCAGGAATGGAAGCCTTTCCGCCACCGCTTGCAAGGGCAGTGTTGAGACCGTTTCGGGCACCGCATAGACCAGCGGCTCCTCACACAACAGGTCGTACTCCAGGCCCGGCCTCCCTGCCGGAGACGCGCTCACCACGGCAGCATCCAGCCGGCCCGCACAAACCTGTTCCTCCAGCACCTCCGACAGGCCGCTGACGATTTCGAACATCGCCCGCGGCGCCTGCCTGCGGGCATTGGCCAGGAACCCCGGCAGCAGGCGGACACTCGCGGTGGAGACAAAACCGATGCGATAGCAACCTAGCAAACGGTCATCCGGTCTGCAGGCAGCCTCTAGCAGATCTTGCGCGCTCAACACCCGTACGGCGTGCTGACAGACCGAACGCCCGACCGGCGTCAGCCGGGGCGGGCGGAATGCCCGGTCGAACAATGCCACGCCGAGCTCCCGTTCCAGCGTCTTCATCTGCATCGACAGCGCTGACAGCGTCATGTTCAGACGGCTGGCGGCCTCGGCAAAAGATCCAACCTTCGAGATCTCGACCAGTGATGTCAGGGAACGTGTTTGCATCAATTTCATCTTTTTTGATCTTATATTTCAATTTAATTCGATTGTCCTGAACATGCAACATCGCGACAATGAAGTTGAAAAGACAGGAGAGACAAATGACGACGTTGGCTGAGGACTTCCAGGCCCGTGCCCGCGAGCTGGCGCCGCGGTTTGCCGCGCAGGCAGCGCACTGGGATCAGACCCGGCAGTACTGCTGGGACAATGTCGCAGCACTCACCGACGCCGGCATCATGGGCATGACCATCCCGGTCGAGTACGGCGGTGCCGGCGCCTCTTTCCATGATGCGGTGCTGGTGATCGAGGAGGTCGCCAGGGCCTGTACGCTGTCGGCGCGGATCGTCGTTGAGGCGAACATGGGCGGCATCAGCGCCATCATGGCCTACGGCACCGAGGAGCAGAAGCGTCTGTGTGCGCCGCTCGTGCTGGCCGGCGACAAACCGGCAATCTGCATCACCGAACCCGAGGCCGGCAGCGCCGCAACCGAGATGACGACGACGGCGCGCCGGTCCGGCGGCAAATACATTCTCAACGGCACCAAGCACTGGATCACCGGCGGCGGCGTTTCAAGGCTGCACCTGGTCTTCGCGCGCGTGCTCGACGAGGACGGCAGCGAACTCGGCATCGGCGGCTTCATCGTCATATGCGATCCGGCAAAGGGCGAGGTTCCCGACGGCTTTGAAGTGGTCGGCCGCGAGCGCACCATGGGCTTGTGCGGCATGCCGGAAGCCGAGCTGCGGTTCACTGATCTCGAAGTGGACGCCGACCATGCATTGGTCCCGCCGTCCGGCTTTAGGCGCGGGTTTGCCGACCTGATGAACGCCTATAACAGCCAGCGCGTCGGCGCCGGCACGATCGCCATGGGCGTGGCCGCGGGGGCGCTGGAACACGCCAAGCGTTATCTCACGGAGCGCCACCAGTTCGGCCGGCCGCTGGCCGAGTTCCAGGGTCTGCAGTGGATGCTGGCCGACATGGATGCCGCCGTGCACGCCGCCCGGCTGATGCTGCGCGAGGCAGCCCTGTCGCGCGGGCCGAACGGCAGCCCGTTCCCCGACATCATGATGGCGGCGCGGGCCAAGATGTTCGCCTCCGAAGCCGCCGTCAGGGCGGTCGATGCGTCCTTGCAGATGTTCGGCGCGCGCGGCTATGGCGACAAGGAGCCCCTGGAGCGCATGTACCGCGACGTGCGCATGTTCACCATCGGCGGCGGCACGGCCCAGATCCTCAAGACCCAGGTCGCCGGCAAGCTGCTCGGCATCAAGACGCCGCAGACCCGGTCGGGCTACGCCAAACTGGCCCGGCCGCAAGCCGCAGAGTGAACAGACCATGACACGACCGGATTTACGCGCCGCGGACTATGTCGCCCGACGCCTCCACGAAGCCGGATGCCGCTATGCCTTCGGCATGCCGGGCGGCGAAGTTCTGACCATCGTCGATGCCCTGGAGAAAGCCGGCATCGAGTTCGTTCTGTGCAAGCATGAAAACAATGCCGGCTTCATGGCCGAGGGCGTGCACCACCGCACCGGCGCGCCCGGCATACTCGTGGCAACGGTCGGACCGGGCGTCGCCAACGGCGTCAATGTAGTGGCCAACGCGCATCAGGACCGGGTGCCGTTGATTGTGCTCACCGGCTGTGTCGATGCCGATGAAGCTCTGACCTACACCCACCAGGTGTTCGATCACCAGGCACTGTTCAAGGAGATCACCAAGGCAACCTTCCGGCTGACCGCCGGTGGCGCCGATATCATTGCCGACAAGGCGGTCACCATTGCCACTGAAGGCCGCTCCGGGCCGGTACTTGTCGATGTGCCGATCTCTGTCGCCGATGAGCGGCCGGGCCGGCTGCCGCTGCGCCGGCGTGCCGCGCCGGGCTCCGTTGCCCCTGCCACCGGCCCTGACTTGTCACGTGCCCGCGACTGGTTGCGGCGCGCCCGGCGCCCGGTCATGATCGCCGGACTGGACGCTGTCAAGGACGACGCAGGTTCCGTCATGCGCAGCTTCGTCGAGGACTACAACGTGCCGTTCATCACCACCTACAAGGCCAAGGGCCTGGTGGACGAGGATCACCCGTTGTGTCTGGGTGCCGCCGGTCTGTCGCCGCTCGCCGACAGGGTGCTGGTGCCGTTCGTCCAGTCGGCGGACCTGATCATCTGCTGCGGCTACGATCCGATAGAAATGCGCACCGGCTGGCGCGAGGTGTGGGACCCGTCGCGCATCAACGTCATCGACATCGCGGCGCAGGAAAACCATCACTACATGCATCAGGCGACGCTTGGCTTTGTCGCCAACTGCCGCGACACCCTTCTGGCCCTGCGCGACGGCGTTGCCGCCGGCGACACATGGCCCGGCGGAGAGATCGAAACCGCCAGCACCGCTCTGGCCGCCAGCTTCCCGTCCGACGACGATTGGGGACCGGCAGCGGTCATCGCTGAATGCCGGCAGCGGTTGCCCCGGCAAACCATCGCCACTGTCGATTCCGGCGCCCACCGCATCCTCCTGTCGCAGATGTGGGCCTGCCATGAACCCCGCACTTTGCTGCAGTCCTCCGGTCTGTGCACCATGGGCTGTGCGGTGCCGCTCGCCATGGGCGCCAAGATCGCCGAGCCGGCCCGGCCGGTGATCTCGTTTTCAGGCGATGCCGGCATGCTGATGATCGCAGGTGAGCTGTCGACCGCCGCTGAACTGGGGCACAACACGATCTTCGTCGTGTTCGTCGATGCCAGCCTGGCGCTGATCGAACTCAAGCAGCGCCAGCGCCAGCTGAACAACGCGGCCGTCAACTTTGCCCGGCACGACTTCGCCGCCATCGCCAGGGCCTTCGGCGGCAACGGCCACACCGTGCGCTCCCGCGCCGAGCTGGCAAAGGCGCTGGCCTCCGCCAAAGCCAGCGACCGCTTCACCGTGATCGCCGCAGAAGTAGCCCAATCCGCCTACGACGGCCGCATCTGAACTCGGGCGAAATGGCGCGATTGGAGCCTAGTCCCCCATGCCCGCCGATCACGATACCAGGCACCCGCAAGCCCCAGACAGGCCCGGAAAACACATCCGGCCCCAAAACCGCTCGATCTCTGTCTATGAGAAAACTGGAGCGGGCGATGAGATCATTGATTACAAAAATATCAATGGGTTATGAGGTGACACGCCTTTTGTCCAACAATTGTCCAACAAATCGCACGCCCCTTAGACTCGAACTCTACCCAATTTGAAGCGGCTTCTTACTCTATCGCCCATCGCCTATGGCGATGGATTAGACTGCTTTGACCCAAATCTCTACATCTTGAACCGCCAGCGTGAACGATATCTTGAGTCGCCAAGGGCGGGAAGTGTGAATTCGCCGCACTCGCGAACCGGACTGGCTACTTCGCTGACAGCGGTCATCCAGGCGATCATAAGAGCCCATTCTTTTCTGCGACGCCACAAGGCGGCTTCGAGCCCATCCGAGACATTAGCGTTGTCCCCACGGATGTCAGATTCACGCTTGAAAGCTGACATTGCATGGACGGGGATTTGTGACCCAAAGGGGAAATGCTCGTTGAGCGGCGCTGAATCGGCAGAAAAGTAGGCTTGTGCTAGAATAGCTCGTCTATAATAGGAGGAGCCATGCCCATTCATACTGAGAGCAATTTCCCGCTGACTTCCGGCGATACTCTACCGGAGCTGAACGTGGCATACGAATTGTATGGATCGCTCAATGCCGACCGGTCAAATGCAATCCTCGTCTTGCACGGTACGACCAGCACTCATCATGCTGCAGGACGGCTCACTCCTGATCTGCGCGAAGGATGGTGGGAGGGGATCATCGGTTCGGACAAGCTTTTCGACACCGACCAATACTGCATCATTTCTTCGAACATGCTTGGATCTTCCTATGGAACCACCGGTCCCGGGTCGATCGATCCGGAGACCGGCCGGGCCTGGGGCGCAGATTTCCCCCCAGTAACAGTCGAAGACATGGTCCATGTGCAGAAAGTGCTGATAGACGCGCTGGGCATCAAACAGCTCTTGGCTGTCGCTGGTGGCTCAGTCGGTGGCCTGTTGGCGTTTCAGTGGGCCGTGACCTTCCCGGACTCGATGAAAGCCATCATCGCGGCCGACTGTGGCCCGGTAAGCCGATTTGGAACCAGTGCTGCGCTGCCTGAACTTGTCTCGGAGTTGCAGGCCCACCCTAACTGGAACGGTGGTCGATATGCTGAGGCAGGCGGCTTGAAGGATGTCATGACCCGTATCCGGGTCAGGACGCTGCTCTCCTATCAGTTCATGGAGAAGTTTGAGGGCCAGATGCCCAAACAAGAAATAGAAACGCTTCTCCAGGAGACAGCAGAGCAATGGGCGGACGAGTTCGACCCAATGAGCCTCGTGGTTCTAAACAGGGCCTTGGGAGCATTCGATGTGTCTGATCAGCTAGGCCGTATCCGAGCGCACGTCTTTTACGTTCTATGCGATACTGATGAGTTCTACCCCGCTGACATAGGCACGGACATTACCGAGAGCATGCGCAAGGCCGGGGTGAACGTCGTGTTCCATCAGGTTTGCAGCCATATGGGACACTATTCTACATCCGTCGAACCGGAAAAGTGGGTACCGCAGGCACGCGAATTCTTGGCCAGCATTTAAGCACCGGCCTTTAATTCCCATCGTTTTTCTTTGAAGGAGTTACCTGCTGACCATTCATAGATGCCACCGGCGCTCACCTTATTGCTTCTGCTCCTGGCACATCGCTGCCGTTCTTGCCGGTGGAAACACACTTCAGCAATGCCCTTGAAGGCGGAGCCACCGATTGGGACCGCCTGCACTCAGCCACCGAAACATCCTGCCTGACGAACCAGATCTGCTACTGCGTGAATTCAATCTTGCCTTCTGGCAGCAAGTAGAGAACAAGAGCTCTGCCATTGGTCACGGTCGGATGATGAGCACTCCCAGGCGAATTCACACACCAGCCGGCGTCGTGCCCGTCAAACCGTGCGCCCTCGGTCACTGGCATGATCATGCATATCTCACCGGTTGGATGTCGATGATGGGGCCCAACAATATCTGTGAGATCAACAACGTCGACGCTAAGATTGTTCGTCTCTTTAGACGGTTCCAGCACGCGTCCAAAACGGCGTCCCTCGCCACCTTGGCTGCACATCCAACCTGCTCTGATCGCTTCGTGACAGGCACACTCAATGCTGCGAAACGTGGCGCCTGACGGAGGAAAAGTCGAATTCAGCATCGCTTCCAAATCTGAATCGATACCGGACTGAGATATGGTTGCCGTAATCGGTTTCATGAGATCCCTGAAGTGCTCTACGTCGTTAATCTGCATTTGAAGAAGTTCCTCCGTGTGAATCCATTTCAGCCCCAGTCTACCTGTATTGCCGAGCCCTCTAAAAAAAGGCTCTAGATTGGCAACCCGGCCTTTCGAAGCGCACTAGTCAAGTGTTCGAAATCAGCGCTGTCGCGGAAGGGCCATCTCTCCGCATAGTATTTGTTCCATTCGCTCGGTTGATGCAGGTTCCTCATGACTGGTGCAACTTCAATCGCCTTTGAGAATTTTTCGTAGGTCTCTCGCGCTTTGTCCAATTTGCCTGCCATCGCATAACTTGCCGCCAATATTGCGAGAACAGATTCCGGTGGGTTGCGGATGGCGTCGAGGAGCGCGATCGACTCGTCGTAGTCACGCGCCACGAAAGAAGCGAGTCCAAGGTTCCAGTTGTATTTTCCGAAGGGATTGAGGGTTACGGCTTGACGGCACAGGTCCACGGCTTTCCTGATATCGCCATCAAACACCGCGTGGCGGGAATAATAGACGATGACACGCGTATCGTTGGGATTTGTCCGAAGTGCTGCTTCGAAATGATGCTTAGCCTTGTCAGGATCTCCGTTGAAAAGATACGCCATTCCCAGCGAAGTCTGAGTGCGGCTGTCATCGGCGTCGATTTCGTCGGCTTGTTCTGCCAATTCCAGGGCCGATCGAAGGTCGGTGTCTGGGTCGTCGCTCCAGCCATTCAGCCACATGCGGAGAATTACTTCCGATAGCAGCGCCATGGCCGCAGCCTTGTCCGGTTCCAATTCGAGCGCCGCCCGGAGACACTCTCTCGCTTTGCGATTTTCATCAATCGACCAATTGAAGAAGTGGTCACGGCCGCGAAGGAACAGGTCGTACGCTTGCAGCTGATCGTTGGACCGAGTTCTAATCTTGGCTAGCCTTTCGGCTGCCAATCGGCCAACCAATGTGCCCGCAATACGGCGGACGATATCATCTTGGACCTCGAAAATTTCCTCCAGCGCTCGATCGTAACGCTCCGCCCAAATGTGCGCATCATCGGTGGCATTTATCAGCTGAGCGGCAACACGAACTCTCTGCCCGGCCTTTCGGACACTGCCCTCAACGATGTACTTTGCGTTGAGTTTGTTACTCACGTCCCTAAGGGGTTCGTTCCTTCCCTTGAAGACGAAAGAGGAGTTCCGTGAAACGACCGCAAGTTCGCGAAACCTGGATATTTCCGTGATCAGGTCCTCGGTAATTCCATCAGAAAAATACTCCTGTTCTGCGTCTCCGCTCATATTTGCAAATGGTAGGATGGCGATCGTCGGCTTGTGTGGCATCTTCCCACAATCGGGAGTTGGACTGATTGGTGCACCCTCGGAGCGCTGAGGCCACTGCCAGCCGCGGATCGGCTGTTCGATGTTCTTTAAGCTGCGCTCGCCGATGTCAGTGAAAGCGACGTCGGTCTTAGAACGAATGCTTTGGTGGACCAGATCCGAGATGCAGATGCTTCCCGGTTCTGCCAGTGCTTCCAGTCTGGCCGCGATATTTACGCCGTCGCCATAGATGTCATCATCATCAACGATGACATCACCGAGGTTGATGCCGATGCGCAGACGGATCTCACCATTGGTTTTCGCAAGTGCGGTTTGTATGGCAATTGCACAATTCACGGCATCAACGACGCTGGAGAACTCGACGAGGGTACCGTCGCCCATCAGTTTGATAATGCGGCCATGATGCTCGGCGATCTTGGGGTCGAACAATTCGGCTCGGTGCGCCTTCAGCTGCGCCAGCGTGGCTTCCTCATCCTGAGCCATCAGCTTGGAGTAGCCTACGACGTCTGCGGCTAGTATGGCAGCAAGCCTGCGCTCCACCGGTGATCCCTCCTGCCATGACAGAGTAGCCCAGCAATAAAGCTGAATCTACGGTCGCTTGCGTCAGTCCGAATGTTCACGTTTGGCACATCGCGGACTATCTGGCCCGGTGACCAGGTAATCGGTTGTGTCCTCGATCTCCGACGTTGCCAATTGGCAGCCCTGCTTTCGTGTTCAAAGCGGATGCATGATTGGATCACGTTGGCATCAAGAATATGGCGGTCCGTGAGTTCGGCTGATAAGGTTGCCGCACGAGACAGCAGCGGCCTGCACTATGTGCACACACTACGACAAAGAATGGTCTTTGATGACCTCGGAACTGCCGATTTCCGGGCACCGCCTGTGCGTCGCCCCGATGATGGGCTTGACCTAAAAGTCTTATTTTTCAACTAGTCAAAAGGCGATGTGTGCAATGCGTGTGCACCAAAAGATCAAAAGAAGTCCACGCACGTCCAACCTGATCCAGACAGCCAAACCGCAGGCTGGCAGGTCGTTTCCAAAGGCACGCTTGGTAAAGAAAGTTGGCTACGTGTTGTGACAAGTGTCGCCAGAACTTGGCCGGGTCAGTTCGAAGCAGGGAGGTCTGCTTTTCTTGTATTTTCGGCGGCTCAAGGACCGAAATCAGACTTGTTTGTCAGGACGCTGTCAGGACTGTGGAGTGACCGATGGCGGAAGTTTTGGTCTTTCTTGTTTATTCATGGATCTGGGGAAACGAATAGGAGATGCAGGAGTTGACGGGTGCACCGGAGTGCACCCGCCACAAGTCCGTCCAACAGCGGGGTCGGGGGAGGTTAGTTGGACGGTAGGACGACCGCGTCGATGACGTGGATGATGCCGTTGTCGGCCTTGATGTCGGCGGAAACGACGTTGGCGTTGTCGACGGTCACGCCGGATGAGGACTTGGTGACGGCCAACGTCTTGTCACCGCTGGCTTTCAGCGTTTTGACGTGGATCGCGCGGCCGGGCAGCATGTTGGACGTCAGTTTGCGCGGCACGACGTGGTAGGACAGGATCGCGGTGAGTTGGTCCTTGTTCTCCGGCTTCAGCAGGTTTTCCACTGTGCCCGCCGGCAGTTTGGCAAAGGCTTCGTCGGTTGGTGCGAAAACAGTCAGATTTTCCCCGTTGGCCAGAGCGCCGGCTAGACCTGCTGCTTTGGCTGCGGCAAGCAGAGTGTTGAAAGCGCCGGCGTCCTGAGCGACCTCGACAAGGTTCTTGGCGTGAGCTGACGTCGTGGCCAGAGCGATGGCCAAGGCGGATGCGGCAAGCAGTTTCTTCATTGGATTTTTCTCCTCCAGTATGGTGACGCGACGCTGCGGTGGGTGCGCGTTGCATGAGGAGTGAAACGGGCCGGTGCGGGAATGGATCGCTGCCGGCCGGACTTTTCCGAATGGCAAAACGACATGATCCGTAAAGCTGAATTGCGCGTTTGAGAAAGGTCGCACCGAATTTGCCAGTGTCAGGCTATGCGCTCTAATGTGATCCAATCATTCGCTGCCTCCGTTTAACCACTGAGAACGTTCCATCGGAAACAAGGAAGCGAAATGCTTGGGGTGCCCGAACAGATGCCTGCAATGCTGCACAGCGACGCTGTCACAAGGCGCAATGAAGCACATGCAATGCTGTTGCTGAGGATCGCACGGGACGCGGACAAAACAGCGTTCACCGATCTGTTCACGCACTACGGCCCAATACTCAAAGGCTTCATGATGCGCAAAGGCGCCACACCTGAGGTGGCCGAAGACCTGGCCCAGGACACCATGGTCCAAGTCTGGCGCAAGGCATCGCTTTACTCTCCGGGCAAGGGCTCGGTATCGACATGGATATTCACGATTGCGCGCAATCTGCGCATCGACACGTTCCGGCGCGCCCGTGGTGTGCGGTTTGAAGAAATCAGCAACTTTGATTTCGAAAGCGATGAACCATCCGGCGAGGATGCCGTAACCGGGATACAAGAAAGCGCAATTGTCTCGGACGCGGTGAAGACTTTGCCTGCTGAGCAACGTGAGGTCATCCTGCTGGCCTTTCGCGACGACCTGACACACATGGAGATTGCCGAGCAGCTTGACCTGCCTCTAGGCACCGTTAAATCACGCATGCGGCTGGCCTACGGAAAGTTGAGCGACGTTCTGGAGGATTTGAGATGACGATTTCACATCACCTCGATGACGCGACCATAATGGGTCTCGCTGCCGGTTCGCTGCCCGCTGCCTTCGCCATCGTAGCGTCCGGCCATATCGATCATTGTCCGGACTGCCGCGTAAAGGTTGCAAAAGCACAGTTGTTCGGCGGGGCTGTTCTGCAAGACATTGCGCCGGTTGCACTGTCGCAGGGCGCTGCCAACAATCTGCTCGAACGTCTTGAAGCCGACGACCGCAGGACCGGCAATTGTGAACCGGCCCGGTTGCCGGATCATGATGACGACGCCTTGCTGCCGCCTGCTGTAGCATCGCTGCTTGGGGTTCCGTTGTCGGAAATCAAGTGGAAACGCGCCGGGCGTGGCATATCCACATTCCAGATCGACCTTGGCGACGATGCTGCTAGCAAGCTTTTTTTGATGAAGATCGCCGCGGGGCGAGCGGTGCCCGAGCATGGTCATGCCGGCCAGGAAGTGACGCTGATCCTGTCGGGTGCCTATAACGACGAATGTGGCCGCTTTGCCCGCTGGGACGTCGCCGACCTCGACCATGAGGTGGAGCACCAGCCGGTTGTGGAAGAGGACGAAGACTGCATCTGTCTCGTCGCCGTCGAAAAGCCGGCGCGGTTCAAGGACATCCTGCCACGGCTGTTCCAGCCGATGGTCGGCATCTGATCGCAGCGATGCCGCCATATCCCTGGAAGCATGCCTGGATCACCGGTGCAAGCTCTGGCATCGGTCGCGAACTGGCTGTTGCATTGAGCATGGCGGGCGTAAAGGTCTCGGTATCGGCGCGTTCCGCCGTTGCTCTGGAGGAACTGGCCGCGCGGCATGATGGCATGTTCGCTTTCCCGCTCGATGTTACTGAACCGGACAGCGCCGCCCGCGCCATATCAGACATACAGGCGAGCCATGGCCCCATCGATCTTGCAATGCTCAATGCCGGGGTCTGGCAGCCCTCCGACAGCCGGGCACTGGAGTTGGACCAGTTCACCAAGTCGATCAGCGTCAACTACCTGGGCGTGACCAATTGCCTGGTGCCATTGACCTCGACGATGGCGGCGCGCGGCGCAGGGCAGATCGCCGTGGTGGGGTCGGTTGCCGGATATTGCGGATTGCCGAAGTCAGCCTACTACGGTCCGACCAAGGCGGCACTCATCAACCTGTGCCAGAGTCTGCAGCCCGATCTGCAGCGCAAGGGACTGAAATTGCAGGTAATCAATCCTGGTTTCGTGCGCACGCCGATGACTGACCGCAACGACTTTCCGATGCCGTTTTTGATGGAAACGGAAGCAGCCGTCGCCAAAGTCCTCAACGGCCTGACGAGCAACCGGTTTGAAATCGCATTTCCCTGGCAACTGGTCACAATATTGAAGCTTGCGCGCATCCTGCCTGGCGGGCACTTTCTTTGGTTGATCAAGAATTTGACGAATAATAAATGATGACAGAACCGACAACCCGCGCCGCGGCCGCCAGATACATCGACGCACTTGAACGCTTCAGCGCGCAATCGATGCCAGAGTTCCTGACGTTGTGTTCACCCGAGATTGAATTTCGTGACCCGTTCAATCACACGTTCAACCGTGATGACTTTCAGCGGGTGCTTGTTCACATGCTCAAACAGGTCGACGGGTTGCGGTTCGAGATTTCCAGGCACTGGCTTGGCGAGGGCAACCTGGTGATCCAGTGGCGGTTTACCGGCACAGCACGCTTCGTTGGCAGGCTGGATATTCCCGGTCTCAGCGAGGTCACATTTGATGAAAGCGCAATGGTTTGCCGCCACATCGACTATTGGGACGCCAATGAGCACATCAGCCGCAAACTACCGGTCATCGGAGCAGTGGTCCGGATGGCTATGCGGCCGATGTCCATCTGAATGCCCCCTTAGCGCCGCACGAACTGCATGATGATCGTACCGAGCGGCAAGCCCCATTTGCTCAGCTTCGCGGTGTAACGAACACGCTCTTTGTTGTCGGGTTCATAGGTCTCGACAATCCGGGCAATCAGCCCGCTGCGGCCGAAGGGCAGCTGGAACAGGTAGGTGTGCGTGTAGCCATGCTCGCTCGCACGCCCGAAGCCGGCCCCGACCACATCCGCGCAGGTGCTGGTGAATGTGCCGCCCGGCCTGAAGGTCAGCCGCCAGGTGCGCTGTTCGCTGCGGCCATTTTCATAGCTGAAGGTTTCGTCGAGAACGAGCGTACCATCGCACCACCTGCCTGTAGCTGTGCCGATGAATTTCTGCGTCACCAAACCTGACAGCAGCGAGAAACGGCCGTCTATTGCCAGCGTGCCATGCAGAAAGGTCGACAGATCCAACGGAGTCTGCCGGTCATATCGGGCGTGATCTACTCTTTGCAACATTGCCATCGCCTCACTTGTAGTCGCGACCTCAAGTCTCAGTCTGCGCGGGTGAACTTGAATATCTCGACGTCGATCAGGCCTTCGCGAAAGCCGCCCTCGCAATAGGCCAGGTAGTAGTGCCACATGCGCCTGAATCGGTTGTCGAAACCGAGCGCGGCGACCTCCTGCCAATGATCATCGAAACGTTTGCGCCACATCTCGAGCGTGCGCGCGTAATCCTGACCGAAGCGTTCAATTCGGCATACGGTGAGACCGGCGCAGGCGGCGCGTTGTTCAATCGCCGCGGAGGTCGGCAGCATGCCGCCGGGAAAGATATAGGTCTGGATGAAATCGGCTCGCCGGCGGTAGCGTTCAAAAACTTCCGGCGCGATGGTGATGGATTGGATAACCGCAGTGCCGCCCGGCTTCAGCCGGTCGTGCAGCATCCGGAAATAGTCCGGCCAGTTTTCCTCGCCGACCGCCTCGAACATTTCGATTGATACGATCGCGTCGAACTGTCCGGTCTGATCACGATAGTCTTCATAAGCAAATTCCGCTGGGGGCGCGCTGTTCGCAACATCCGTGCGCGCCCTTGCATAACGCAACTGTTCGCGCGATAGGGAAATTCCCCGGTATTTGTGGTTCACACCGGCAAGCAGGCGCGCCGCGAGCCCGCCCCAACCGCAACCGACCTCCAGCACGCTGGCGCACTCTGGCAGGTCGAGCGCACGAATTATCCGGTCATACTTGGCGTTCTGGGCGGCCGCAAGCGACATTCCCGGTGCGGTAAACAGCGCCGCCGAATAGGTCATCGTTTCATCGAGCCAGATGCGGAAGAAGTCGTTGCTCAGGTCGTAATGGGCGGCGATATTGCGGCGGCTGCCAGAGCGGGTATTGGCGCGGCGCAGATGACGCAGACGGTCCAGGCTGCGCGACGAAAACAGGCGCCCGCCACTGGCAAGAAGCCGCTTGCGGTTGGCGGCAAAGAAACGCACCAGAGCCATAACATCGGGACTTTCGACCTCGCCACGAATGTAGCTTTCGGCAAACCCGTTCGCACCTGCCTGCATGGCCCGGCGCAACACCTGCCAGTTGTTGATCTTCAGCTCGGCAAATTGTCCCGAGTGTTTGCCGCGAACGGTGACAACGCTGCCGCTTGGCAATTCGATGCTGATGTTGCCTGACAGTTCACGCGGCATCAGTTTGCGCCCGATCCGCACAATCAGGCGCTCAATAAGCGATGGCCGGGCATTGTGCGGACAGGATGCGTGCAGGGAAATATCGGTCATGTCTGCCGGCCAGGTTGCGTCGGCGTAAGGTTGGATGACGCCGCTGAAGGCTGCGGCCGTCTGGTTGTTCGCAAGCCCTTCAGCCACAGCCGCATGGCTTCGATATGGATGCCGGCAATGACCTTGAAGGTCATGAGCGGCATTCTGCACAGCGCTGCAAAGAGCGCGTGGTCAGTCAACGGATTAGGCCACACGGCGTGATGGGCGGTGAGCAAAGGCTTGTCGTTCACCTTCAGGCTGACGCCGATTGCCAGGCGCTCGCCATCATCTGCAACGCGAAAGGCATAATCACCCTCGACGTCGTTGAAGGGTGATACGTAGAACGCCTTCCTGGCGGTGTGGAAGTACGTTCCGTTCGAACGTTCGCCCGCTGCGACGACATAGAAGTGGCGGCCACCGAAGGTGTTTGCAACTTCATAGACCATCGTGCGCAGGTCGCCGTTTGCATCGCGACAAAAGTAGGTGGTGAGCGGATTGAAAGCGTATCCAAGCACACGCGGGAAACACAGCATGGTGATGCTGTCGGGGGCGGCCTGGCCGCTTTGGCGCACCATATCGGCAATGTCGCGCTTCAAACTGTCCGGACTGCCCAGCCCATGATCGCGCTGCCACCACGAGATGATGCCCGGGTGATCGATCGACAGCAATGTAACGGCGCTATCGATGGCCTCCAACTCATCAAGATCCAGCAGGAGCGAGAAAACCCGGTACGACAGGGCATGGCGCTTCGGGCTATAGCGGCGATGGCCGACGGTGCCCAGGCACAGTCTCGACTGGAGATCGCTCATTCGGCCGCCATCCGCGCTGCCGGCACATCAACCGGCAAATGAATCCGTCCGCTTTCGTTCGCCACCTGCCAGGGCCTGCGCACATTGCCCAATTGCTCGGCCACCGCCAACCCGCTCTGCAGGGCGTCTTCATGGAAACCAGCGCCAAAATAGCTGCCGCAAAACCAGGTACGCTGTTCACCCTGCAGGTGCCACAAGGTACGCTGGGCCTGCAGGGCGTCAGCGTCGAACAACGGATGCGTGTAGGTAAAACGAGCAATTTCACCTGCCGGCTGTTTTGCCGGATTAAGTGACACGAAGATGTCCTCATCACAGCCAAGCCCCTGCAGGCTGTTCATCCAATAGCTAACCGTGGGTTTGACAACCTGATCGGCAGGCCGGATGTAGTTCCACGACGACCACAGCCGCCGCCGCGACGGCATCAGCGTGGCGTCGGAGTGCACAACAGCCTGGTTGGTCGAATAGGTGAAGGTGCCCAATACTTCGCGTTCCGCTGGCGTGGGGTCTTCCAACATGGCCAAAGCCTGGTCGGCATGGCACGCGAGCACCACTTGATCAAAAGACTCAATCCGGCCATTCGCCAATGCGATTTTCACACATTGGGACTGCCGCTCGATGCTCGCCACTGGCGCATGGCTCCGCGCGGCGATATCTCCGTCAGCCAACAAGCGGTCAACATATGAGCGGCTGCCTCGATCAACCGTGCGCCATTGCGGCCGTCGCGTTGCCTGCAGCAGGCCATGGTTGGCGAAGAAGGTAATGAATGCCTTGGCCGGATAGGCTGCCAGATCACTTGCCCGCCCCGACCAAATCGCGGCAGCCATGGGCAGAAGGTGATTATCGATGAAGTGCGGACTGTAGTCTCTTGCTGTCAGATAATCGGCCAGCGAAACATCGTCCGCCAACGTTTGCGCATCTCGTTCAGCCGTCCTGAAAAACCGCGTCAGTTCATTCAGCATGCGCCAATGCTTCGAATTGGCGACGTTGGCGACTTGACCAAACAATCCCCCGAGCCGGGTGCCAGAATATTCATACTCGCCATCACCAGAGGAAAACGAAAAGGTCATCCGCGATGGTTTCGTGGCGACGCCGAGATGAGCAAACAGGGCGGTCAGGTTCGGGTAGTTGGGCGGATTGTAGACAATGAACCCGGTGTCGACAGGTATGCTGCCGGAGTGCGTGTCCACATCAATGGTGTTTGAGTGCCCGCCGAAATACCCACCGGCCTCGAACAGCGTAACGGGATGGGTTTTGGAAAGCAGCCATGCGGCCGACAGTCCTGCGATGCCGCTTCCGACTACGCCAATTGAGAGGGGTCGCATGAGATGCTGTCGCCCACGGTTGATTGTCTACCAACCCGACTACGCAGGTGAATTCGACATGGATCACTCCTCGATGATCCAATCGCGGCACATCCGCGTTATCCCAAGAAAGGGAGAAATAGATGGATCTTTGTCGGCGCAGCGTTCTTGTTTTGATGGCGGCCTCCACGCCGATGTGTTGCCTGCCCGCAATCGCCTGCGCCGGCGACACCGAAGCCTTCCGTCAGATCATCTCATCACAAATTGCCGCTTTTGGTCGTGATGACGGATCAACTGCCTTTGGCTAAGCCTCGCCCGCCATTCGCAACAAATTCAAGACACCTGAGCGCTTCATGCAGATGGTGCGGTCGGGTTACGCGCCGGTCTACCGGCCGAAGTCCTTCACATTCGGGCGTGTCAGCAAAGAATTCGGCGGCCGCCCGACGCAGCACGTCGTGTTCGTGGATCAATCCGGCCGTGTATGGACCGCGCTCTATGCGTTCGAGCAGCAGCCGGGCGGCAGTTGGAAAATCGATGGTGTGGCGTTTACCAGGACCGACGAGGTTATCAGCTAGGAGGCGTCCATGGCCATTGGCGACACCATTGAAGTCAACGACAGCATGCAGTCCGGTTACCGGTACGAACTGGTGCGTCCGGTGGGACAACAGTTCGATGCCGGTTTTCAGCCCCACTATTCGCCGAAGGAAATGCTGCAAATGGGCGTGGCCAGACAATCTTACTGCAAAGAGAAAGGATCAAACGACACACACTCGAAAACCGGCGCTTGCACCACCGCAGAGCAGCCGCATAAAATGATCAACCAGATGAGCCAAATACTCTCTTAGCTCAGCCTGCAGATTGTCCCAAAACATCTGACGACGGACAGCTTGTCAGGTAGTGTCCAGAGTCTTTCGCACTTTTTGTCATGCGACGGCGGTTCCTTGGGGTTGGTTTTTCATTGCAGTCAGCGGGTCCATGTTCATGTAGCGCCTCGTTGACCACTGGGTTCCAGCAATGTGTCTCAACCTGGCTGCAGCCAGGTTGAGACAGGATTGTCCGTCCGGGAAAGCCCCGACCACCCTGGTTCGCCGTCTGATCTCGCGCATCAGCCGCTCCAGCGGATTGTTGGTGCGCAACTTGATCCAGTGACTGTCCGGGAACGCATAGAAGGTCAGCGTCTCGCCAATCTTGTCCTCAACCAGCTCTGCCGCCTTGCCCATGCGCTGGCGGCGCAGCTCGGCCGCGACCGCTTCGGCCTTGTCGGTGGCCGCCTGCCGGTTCTCCTGGGCATGGATGGCCTTCAGCATGTGGCTCACCTGGCGCATCTTGCCTGCCGGCACATGACTGAAGACATTGCGATAGAAATGCACCATGCAGCGCTGCCACCGGGTCTCGGGCAGATAGTCGGCAACGCTCTCCACCAGGCCACGACAGGCGTCTGATACCACCAGCTCCACACCATTCAGGCCCCGGTCCACCAGATGGCGCAGGAACGACGACCATCCGGACTTGTCCTCCTTGGCCCCCTCGCAGATGCCCAGAACCTCGCGATAGCCATCCGAGGTCACGCCAATCGCCACCAGCAGCGAGACGTTGCGCACCTCACCGGCCCATGAGCGCTTCATCACGATACCATCGAGAAAGACATACGGATGTGAGCCCTCAATCGGCTTGTGGCGCCATTCCTCGATCTTGGCATAGATCTTCTTGTTGAGGTTCGACACCGTCGACGGGCTCACCCGCGTGCCCCACAGCGCCTCGGTGATGTCTTCGACCCGGCGCACCGAAACACCCGCCAGATACATCTCGATCAAAGCTTCCTCGACGCTGCTCTCGCGGCGCTGGTAGCGTTCTATGATCGCCGTCTCGAATGTTTGTCGCCGCAGCTTCGGCACCTTCAGCTTGACCGCGCCGGCCTTGGTGTGAAGCGACCGGTCGTAGCTGCCAGCGCGTGTGTCGGTCCGAGCCTCACTGCGCTCATACCGGCCAGCCCCGCACAACCGGTCGGCCTCGGCATCCAGCATCGCATTCAAGGCTTCTTCAACCGTGCCGCGCACCATCTCGCCAAGGTGATCGCGTATCCGCGCCTCGTCGATCTGGATCACCTGACCCATCGCCTTGGTCTCCGTATCATCACTCATCGTCTCGCTCCTCTCACTCAGTGTGAAAGGAACCACCGCATCAGGCAAATGTGCGAAAGACTCTCTACGTTATCGCTTGTCACGGGCATCCAGGGGCAGCAAATGCTGGAATCAGTGTCCCTGGGTTGCCGGCACAAGCCCGGCGTCGCGCACTCTGGCGAAATTCATGCAACGCCTCTTAACGAATTGAAAGGTTGTACTTTGTAGGCCCCGCCCATCATGGGCACCACAGACAAGCGGTGCCCGGAAGTCGGCAATTCCGAACCGCTTGACCGGCTTCTCGCGCTCGCTCGACAGCGTCGGGCGGCATCTTTGGCCAAGCGGACCTCGGGCACGCCTCGGCCTTGACCGGATGGTGCGAACCGGCAGCTCGAGACAGGTCGCCGGTAGGGAGTTGCAAGTCAGCTTGAATTGCTCAGGCACGGCCATTCCTGACGATCCCTCGTACCTATTTGCCAACCAGAAACAGCGTGATCACCGGAAACAGAACCAGCAGCACGACGCGTACCAGATCGGACAGGACGAAATAGCCCACGGCCTTGTAGGTCTCCACAATCGGGGTTTGGAAATCCATCGTATTGATGACAAACAGGTTCATGCCGACCGGCGGTGTAATCAGGCCGACCTCAACCACGATCAGCACCAGGATACCGAACCAGATCGCAACATGCTCCTGGCTCATGCCGAAATCGAGCACCAGGATCACCGGGAAAAAGATCGGAACCGTCAGGAGGATCATTGAAAGACTATCCATCAGGCAACCGAAAATCAGATAGAAAATCAGGATCAGCCAGAGCACCGTCCAGGGGCTGAAGCCCTGAGTGACGACATAACTTGACAGCTGCTGCGGCACTTCGGTGAAGGCGAGAAATCCATTATAGAATGCAGCGCCGAGAATGATGAAGAACACCATTGCGGTGCTCTTGGCGGTGACAATGAAACTCTCGATAAGCGTTTCGCGGGTCAGCCCGCCATTGATAAGCGCGATGAGTCCCGTACCGAAGGCGCCCACAGCCGCGCCTTCGGTGGGTGTGAACCATCCGAGATAGATGCCGCCCACAACGAGGCTGAACACCAGGATCACGGGCCAGACCTTCAACAATGCCCGAAACCGCTCGGCCATGGGTACCGCGTCCCGGGTTCCGGCAGCGTCAGGATGGATGCGAACATAAACTGAAATGGCAATCACATAACCCACAGCCGCCAAGAGGCCAGGGATGACCGCGGCTTGAAACAGCTTGGCAATGTTCTGTTCGGTCAATATGGCGTAGATCACCAGCACGACCGAGGGCGGGATCAGGATGCCGAGTGTTCCGCCCGCCGCCAGCGTGGCGGTCGAGAAGCCGCCTGCATAGCCATACTGCTTGAGTTCCGGCAAGGCGACACGGCCCATCGTGGCTGCCGTGGCAAGCGAGCTTCCGCAGATCGCGCCAAAACCTGCACACGCGCCGATGGACGCCATTGCGACACCGCCCCGCCGATGGCCGAGGAACCCCTCAGCCGCCTTGAACAAGGCCGAACTCATTCCTCCAAGGGTAGCAAAGTGACCCATCAGCAGGAACATCGGCACGATCGACAAGGAATAGCTGGAAAATGTCGAATAGGTCTCGCTCTTGAGCCGTGCAAGGGGGATGTTGGTGCTGCCGGTGACAATGGCCAATCCGACCATGCCGACCAGAAACATCGCCAGCCCGATCGGGATGCGAATGAAGATCAACATCATCAGGACCGGGAACGACAGGAGGCCAACTTCAAGCGCGCTCATTCCGGGGACTCCGTTCCCCTCCCGACAATCCTGCGGTCGAGCACGAATTCAGCGGTGCGCATGCAGGCCATGCAGACGCCCGCGACCGCAGCCAGGACCGCGCCGACCAGGCTGAGCGCATAAGCCCACCAGACTGGGAACTGCAGAAGAAACGTGGTTTCGCCATACCGCCGCTTGGACATCATGCCATCGAACAGGCGCACGGCGATCAGGATCAGCACCAGTGCGAAAATGATCTCGGTTACCATCACGAGAAAACCGCTAAGTCTGCGCGGAAAATAATCTGCCACGATATCCACGGTGGCATGGCTGGAAGTGATCTGGCAAAGCGGCAGCGACGCAAAGATGGCAAAAGCCACCCCCGCCTCGACCAGTTCGAAATCTCCGGTAATCGGGCCGATACCCAAATCGAGCGCCCATTTCGACAGACCCGGCATCAACTGGCCGAACCAACCGTGGAGCATCCCGTTCAGCGAGCGCCCAAGGACCGACAGGCAGGTCAGGATGATCAGGATGGCGAGTACCGATCCGCCCAGAACCGCCATGGCCCGCGCTGCTCTTTCCATCACCTGGTGCATCGAGACCTCCGTGATCGTTCTGGGACGCCGGGAAAAATGCCGCGCCAAAGTGATGGCGCGGCATTAAAGGTCATTTGTACTCGGACATCAACTTCTTGGCTTCGTCGATCAGTGCCTGACCATCGATCCCCAATCCTTTCATCTCTGCAACCCAGGCAGCCGTAACAGGGGCAGCAGCCTTGGCCCATTCAGCCGATTGCCCGGCATCGAGCGTGATGATGTTGTTGCCGCGATCGACAGCCAACTGACGCGACGGCGCGTCATAGTCCTGTTGTGTCCCACCGGCGAAAACCGAGAACTTCATTCCGGAATTCTCGTCAATCACAGCTTTCAGGTCATCGGGCAGGCTGTTGTACTTGTCGTGGTTCATCACCAGCACGAAGGTGACGGTGTACATCATCGGGCCGGTGAATTCGGTATGATTGCTGACCAGTTCCGGCACTTTCAACGCCTTGGTCACCTCCCATGGGATGGTCGTGCCATCGATCACCTTCTTGGACAGAGCCTCCGGTACCGCAGGAACCGGCATGCCGACCGGGGTCGCGCCGAGCTCTTTGAGAAGCGCATTGACCTGCCGCGAAGCGCCGCGGATTTTCATCCCGTTCATGTCTGCAGGCGTTGTCACAGGCTTCGACGTGTGGATCACCCCGGGCCCATGGACCCAGACGCCCAGTACCTTGACGTCCTTGAATTCGGTCTTCTCCATGTGCTCGCCCATCATTTGCCAGAAGGCGGATGATGCAGCGCGCGCATCGGTGACGAGGAAGGGCAGCTCGAACACTTCGGTCGATGGGAATCGGCCAGGCGTATAACCGACCACATTCCAGGTAATATCGATTTGGCCGTCGATCACCTGATCGATGAGTTCAGGTGGTTTGCCGCCGAGCTGCATCGAGGCAAACCTCTTTATCTTGATACGGTCTCCTGATGCCTTCTCGACATCGTCGGCCCACACGTCGATGATCTTACTCGGGATCGTTGCCTGCGCCGGCAAGAAGCTCTGCAAATTGAAAGTGAAGTCTGCAGCCTGGGCTGCAAGGGGTAGGCACAGCGCCAGCACGGCGCCTCCCATCAGCCCCTTAAGCGATTTCAACAAGGACATAATTACCTCCCTCGGGTTTTTGGCGGATGCGGGAAATTTCCGGTTCGTACGCATCCCCATACGAAGCGGAGGCACGGGCAGAAGAGTTCCGCGTGCCCAAAAAATGGACGAACCCGGGCATCACTCCGGACCCCGGTTGAACACATCGGCGGTCCAGTCCGGCGTTTGGAAATATGGCCGCAAGGCGGGGATTGTTTCGCAGCGTATGGTTTCTGGCACCTAGAGCCTTTTTTGGTACTACCCGCTGCGACGGTAGTCTGGTTCCTAGTAAGCCGTTCCCCATACCATTGCCTTTTCCCTGGGCAACCTTGCCGCCCTGGTCCGATCCGGTCACCTGCCACCGGAAAATACCTTAGGGGCAATCCGGCGATCGCACAAAAGTCTAATTATGCATTATAGTACTATAATACCGCTTATCAAACGAAAAAGTGGCCCGAAGGATTGGGCGCAAGTTCGCGTACAAACCGCGCCAGAGGCGCCAACAGACCAGACCATTGCGAAGGCCAGGTCAGAGCAACCCGGCCTGAGCCGACGGGACGCGTCACGGATTTTCATTGACCGTTGCACGGTTGACGAGATGGCGGCGATGCAGCGCGGCGGTGTCGCATTCCTGAATCCGCCCGCCGTTAATTGCGATGCAGACGACAGGCGCACTGCTCAAGTGAGACCTCTCTCATCAGCGCGGCGCCGTAGGGACAACTAGACCCTACTCCATGTCGGCCACACACGGTCATCATGACGCGTGGGTCACGTCAATTCTCTGCCCGGTCCGAGAGTGGCCTTGTCTTGAAATACGTATTATAGTACGAATATGCAGAATTAAGTGCGAAAACTCTTCCATATGAGGTGTCGGGTGATGAAGCAGAGTCTCAAGGCAGGCGTTACCGGCGTTCGCAAATTCACGATCGATGCGGGCCGGACAATCGACTTCATGGGGGACGACTGCCGCGTCTACGCAACGCCTGAACTGGTACGCGACATCGAAGTCACCTGCCGGGATCTGATGCTCGAACACGCCGAGGCAGGAGAGGACTCCGTCGGAGCCAACGTGTCCATCGTGCACAGCGCACCGACACCGCTCGGCATGGAGGTGAACATTACCGTTTCCGTCGCCGAGGTCGATCGGGCCAGAGTGGTGTTCGACATCTCAGCATCCGATTCCGTCGATACCATCTGCACCGGTAAGCATGAACGCTTTGCCGTTCCTGTGGACAAGATAAGGCAGCGTATTCTGGGCAAAGCTGAACAGGCAGGTTCAGCCGGATAGTCGAAAGGGCTGCAGACCATGGCGAATGGATCGGCCAGTCAATCGGCTCAGGTGTCGAGTTACTGCTACCAGTGCGTCGCCGGGCCCGATCTGCTCAAGGTCGAGGTCGAGAATGGCGTAGCGACCGAGGTGCGCCCAAATCCCTCAGCCGCGCAAGTTCATCCCGCCGGCGGCAAGGCATGTGTAAAGGCGTTCGGTCTCATTCAGAAGACCTACAATCCGCACCGCATCCTGACGCCGATGAAACGCACCAACCCGCGTAAAGGGCGCAATGAGGATCCCGGCTTTGTCCCGGTGAGCTGGGACGAGGCGCTCGGAACCATCGCGCAAAAGCTCAACGCGGCCCGCAAGGCCGGCCTTACGGATGGGTCCGGCTTTCCTCGCATCGCCGCCAGCTTCGGCGGCGGCGGAACACCGACCGCCTATATGGGAACCTTCCCGGCCTTTCTGGCCGCCTGGGGGCCGGTCGACATGAGCTTCGGCAGTGGCCAAGGGGTGAAATGCTATCACTCGGAACACCTTTACGGTGAACTATGGCATCGCGCCTTCACGGTCTCGCCCGACACGCCGCTGACCGAGCTGATCATCTCTTTCGGTGCCAACGTCGAGGCATCAGGCGGCGTATGCGGCATCAGGCGCCACGCTGATGCGCGCGCCCGCGGCATCAAACGGATACAGGTCGAACCGCACCTGTCGGTGACCGGGGCATGTTCGGCAGAATGGGTGCCGATCCGCCCCAAGACCGACCCGGCGTTTCTGTTCGCCATGGTCTATGTGGTGCTGCATGAGATCGATCGCACGCGCCTCGACATCGCCTTCCTGAAGGAGCGCACGTCTTCGCCGTACCTGCTGGCGCCGAACGGATACTATCTGCGTGACACGCGCACCGGCAAACCGCTGGTGTGGGACCTGAAGACCGGCAAGGCAGTTGCCTACGACACACCGGACATCGACCCGGCATTGGAAGGTGACTTCAAGGCGTCGGGCAAGGAAATCGGTCCCGATGACGCGGTGTGGAAACACCGGCAGGTCGACTGCAAGCCGGCCTTTAGCGCTCTTGTCGAGCACGTCCGCGACTACACGCCCGAGTGGGCTGGCAAGATTTGCGATGTCAGCCCGGACACTATCCGATCGGTCGCCAATCAGTTCATCGACCATGCCCGCATCGGCGAGACCATCGAGATCGACGGCAAGGTTTTGCCGTTCCGCCCGGTCGCGATCTCGCTCGGCAAGACGGTCAACAACGGCTGGGGCGGCTATGAGTGCTGCTGGGCCCGCACCCTGCTGGCCTGCCTGGTCGGCGGACTGGAAGTGCCCGGCGGTACGCTTGGCACCACAGTCAGGCTCAACCGGCCGGCCGACAACCGCTGGAGCAGCGTCTCGCCTGGGCCGGACGGCTTCATGCACTATCCGATGAACCCGACCAGGAAGGGCGAATGGCTGTCTCGCTCGCCATCGCGGCATGCCCATCGAACCCTGGTACCGTTGGCGGCCAATTCGCCCTGGAGCCAGGCGCTTGGGCCGACCCACCTGGCCTGGATGATGCAGAAGCAGGGCCTGGAGCATCTGCCCGAACCGACCCAGCCCGATGTGTGGTTTGTCTACCGCACAAATCCGGCGATTTCGTTCTGGGATACCGAGGCGGTCTCTGCGGCCATGGCGCGGTTTCCCTTCACCGTCTGCTTTGCCTACACGCGCGACGAATCGAACCATTTCGCCGACATCCTGCTGCCCGAATGCACTGACCTCGAAGGCTTGCAGTTGATCCGCATCGGCGGCTCGAAATATGTCGAGCAGTTCTGGGAGCATACCGGATTTGCCCTGCGCGATCCGGCCAGCGCACCGCAGGGCGAGGCGCGCGACTTTACCTGGATCGCCACCGAACTCGCCCAGCGCACGGGGCTGCTGGAAGACTACAACGCGGCGATCAATCGCGGCGCCGCTGGCGTCCGGCTCTCCGGCGACGGGTTCGATTTCTCGCTCGAGACCGCGAAACGCCACAGCGTGGAAGAGGTCTGGGATGCCTGCTGCCGGGCGGCCAGCGCCGAGCTGACCGACGGGGCGGAAACCCAGGGGCTGGACTATTTCCGCGAACACGGCTTTCGGGTGCGGCCGTTTTCCAAGCAGCAGTGGTATCTCTATCCCGCACTGGAGGAACAGGGTCTGCGCTTCGAACTGCCCTACCAGGAACGGCTGCTGCGCATCGGCCGGGAACTTGCCGCGCGGCTGCACGAGCACGGCATCACCTGGTGGGACCGCCAGCTCGACGAATATGAAGCCCTGCCAAGCTGGCGCAACCTGCCCGGACTTTGGGAAGACGCGCTGAGCGAAAGTTTCGGCGTCGATATCGGCGACTATCCGTTCTGGCTGCTCACGGCCCGGTCGATGCAGTATTCCTGGGGCGGCAATGCCGGCATCCAGATAATCCATGAGGTAGCCGGCAACGTGGCCGGACATCGCGGGCTCATCATGAACCCCACTGCCGCAGAACGTCTAGGGATCGGCGAGGGCGACGTCGTGGAGATCACCTCACCGCTTGGCAAGACTGAGGGTGCCGTCGTGCTGCGGCAAGGCATCCGCCCGGATACGCTGCTGATGGTCGGGCAGTTCGACCACTGGGCGACGCCGTTTGCCAGAGACAACAAGGCCCCCAGCATGAATGCCCTGACGCCGATGATGCTGGAGCTGACCGATGCCACCGGGTCCGGGGCCGATCTGGTCAAGGTTGCCGTTCGGCGGATCGGCGGTGCGGCATGACACGCTGGGCGATCGCCGCCGATCTCAACCGGTGCGTCGGCTGCCAGACCTGCACCGCCGCCTGCAAGCATGCCAACGCCACCGCACCCGCCGTCCAATGGCGCAAGGTGCTGGATATCGAGGCCGGTGAATACCCCGATGTGCGCCGCGCCTTCGTGCCGGTGGGCTGCATGCATTGCGACGAACCGCCGTGCCTGGATGTGTGCCCGTCGACCGCCACCGGCCAACGCGACGACGGCATCGTGACCATCGACTATGATCTGTGCATCGGCTGCGCCTATTGTGCTGTGGCCTGTCCTTACCAGGCCCGCTCGCGTGTTGATCTGCCTGCAGCCGCCTACGGCAGCAAGGCGATGCGTCACGAACAGCAACGCGAGGACCCGGCCCGTATCGGCGTGGCGCAAAAGTGCACGTTCTGTAGCGATCGGATTGATGCCGGCCTGAACAACGGCCTGACCCCCGGCATCGATCCAGAAGCGACGCCGGCCTGCGTGGCGGCGTGCATCGCCGATGCCCTGCATTTTGGCGACGCCGACGACCCGAAAAGCAATGTCTCGAAACTGCTGGCCGAAAACTGCCACTTCCGCATGCATGAGGAACTCGCCACCGGCCCGGGGTTCTATTATCTGTGGGACAAGGCAGGCCGCGGCGACGCACCGGCGGGAGGCGCGGAAATGATCGCGGACCCCGTCGGCATGGCATCAGTCGCGCCGGCAATGCAGCAGAGCTGGGACTGGCGGGCGGCGGCGAATTTCATCTTCGGCGGGGCCGGCAGCGGCTTGCTCGTCTGCGCTGCGCCCGGAGCCATGTTCGGGGTGGCTGCGGCGCTGCCGATCCTCGCCGGCCTGGTCCTGATCGCTCTGGGTCTGACCTGCGTGTGGCTGGAAATCGGCCGGCCGTGGCGCTTCATCAATGTCTACTTTCACGCCCGGCGCTCGTGGATGACCCGCGAGGCGATGGTTGCCGTGCCGGCCTTCGGCCTTGGGCTTGCGGCTGTATTGACCGGCTCAGCGATACTGACCTGGGCCACGGCACTTTGCGGCCTGGCGTTCCTGTACTGTCAGGCCCGGATAGTACAGGCGGCAAAAGGCATTCCCGCCTGGCGTCATCCGCGGATCGTTCCACTGATCGTGGCCACAGGATTGACCGAAGGGTTGAGCCTGTTTGCGATCATTGCGGCGGTGACCGGCGCTGCGCTTTGGTCGGTGGCAGTGGGTCTGATCGCGTTGATCGGACTGCGCCGTCTGGCCTGGCGAGGCTACCGCGCAAACCTGGGAGCACAGGGCGCGCCGTCGGCGGCGTTGAAGGCGCTTGACGGCGGCTTGCTCGACCTATCTCTGCCGTATCAGGCAGTGGCGGCAGGGCTGATCCTGGCCGGCCTGCTGATTGCCCCGTTACTGCCGCTGGCGCTGGCCGTTGCGTCTTTGCTGGCGCTGGCAAGCGGTTGGGAGTTCAAGCGCACGCTGATCACCAAGGCCGCCTTCAATCAGGGCTATGCGGTTGAGCGGATGCCGGCGCGCGGTGCCGGCGACAGCGCGCCCGGCGTCAAGCCGGGGTGGGTGGTGTCATGACGGCCACCGCACGCAAGCACACGGTTTTCCGACAGGCCGGCACCTCCGGCATGGAGCGCTCGTTTGCCCGCGAGGTGGAAAAGCTCAAGCTCGGCGCCGGCGAGGTGTTCGAGGGCGAAGCCATTCTCGCCGTCACCAAGGCGCTGCTGCAGGCCGGCGTGGCCTATGTCGGCGGTTATCCCGGTGCGCCGGTCTCCCACCTGATGGACGTTCTGGCCGAGGCCCGCGAACCGGTTCTGGAGCCGATGGGCATCACCTTCGAACAGTCGGCCAGCGAAGCCGGAGCGGCGGCACTGCTTGGAGCCTCGATCCACTATCCGCTGCGGGGCGCGGTGACCTGGAAGTCCATCGTCGGCACCAATGTGGCGTCCGATGCATTGTCCAACCTAGCCTCGGCCGGCGTGACCGGCGGTGCGGTGATCATCGTCGGCGAGGACTATGGCGAAGGCGCAAGCGTTATTCAGGAACGCACCCATGCAACGGCACTGAAGTCGTCAATGCTTTTGCTCGATCCCAGATACGACATGGAAAGGCTGGTCGAACTGACCGAGTTGGCCTTCGACCTGTCCGAAGCCGCGCGGTTGCCCGCCATCATCAGCCTGCGCATCCGTTCCGCCCATATGACCGGATCGTTCGTGTGCAAAGACAATGCCGCGCCGCCGTTTGCAAAGGGCCGCCTGCTGCCCGGCGCGAAGCAGGACTACGACCGCATCGTGCTGCCGCCATCGACCTATGCCCATGAGCGCGACAAGGTCGAGGCCCGGCTTCCCGCCGCGCGCAAGTTTGTAATCGACAACGACATCAACGAGGTCTACCCCGGCGCGCGCGACAAGATCGGCATCATCCTGCAAGGCGGCACCTATGGCGCGGTGCTGCGGGCGCTCAGTCTGCTCGGCGCTGCCGATGCCTTCGGCTCAACGCCGGTGCCGCTGCTGGTTCTCAATGTCATCCACCCGCTTGTACCCGAACAGATCGCCGCCTTCATAGAGGGTAAGTCCAGCGTGCTCGTTGTCGAGGAGGGCAATCCGGCATTCATCGAAAACGAGATCCGTGCCATTGCCCAGCAAGGCGGCCTGACATGCCGGGTGCGCGGCAAGGATGTGCTGCCGACGGCCGGTGAATATACCCTCGATGTGATTCGCGATGGCATCGGCGCCTTTCTGGCCGACGAGGACAAGACCAGGGGCGGGCTGGGCGGTAAGGCCGCACGCGCGCTCAAGACGGTTCGTGACGGCCGGGCAAAGGCCGGCCGCAAACTTACCAGCCTGCCGCCGCCGCGCCCGCCGGGCTTTTGCACCGGCTGCCCGGAACGGCCGGTCTTCACGGCCCTGCAACTGTTGCAGCGCGAGCGCGGCAAGATCCACGTCTCATCCGATATCGGCTGCAGCACGTTCTCGACCCTGCCACCGTTCAACACCGGTTCGACGGTGCTCGGCTACGGCATGAGCCTGGCCTCGGGCGGTGCGGTCGGTCCTGTGCTCGATCAGCCCGGCGTTGCCGTCATGGGCGATGGCGGTTTCTGGCACAATGGTCTGGTGACCGGCGCCATCAATTCACAGTGGAACGGCCATGACTCCGTCCTGGTGGTGCTGGAGAACGGCTATGCCTCGGCCACCGGCCAGCAGCATGTGCCCTCGACCGGATCGACGCCATGGGGGCGGCGCATCAAGGTATCCATCGAGAGCACGCTGAGGGCCATCGGCGTGAATTGGCTCAAGCGGGTGGACTCCTACAATGTCACGCGCACGCTGAAGACGCTGCGGGCCGCGTTCGATGCCCCCGACAAGGGCCTGCGGGTCGTCTTGTCGGACAACGAATGCATGCTGGCCCGGCAACGGCGCGACAAGCAGCGAGTGGCCGCGCGGACCGCCGCCGGCAAGACCGTTTTCAGGGAACGCTTCGGCGTCGACGAGGAGGTGTGCAGCGGCGATCACTCGTGCATGCGTCTGTCCGGTTGTCCGTCGCTCACCTTGCGCAGCGGCTACGACCCGCTCAAGGATGGCCCGGCGGCGATGGTCGATCCGACCTGCGTGGCCTGCGGCCTGTGCGGCGAGGCGGCTCACGCCGCAGCATTGTGCCCGTCGTTCTACCGGGCCCGCGCCATCGTCAATCCCGGCCCGCTCCGCAAGGCATGGACGCGGATCGAGGCCAGACTTCTGGCTGTCATGGGGGCGTCATGAACAACGATCGCCCCATATGCGTACTTGTGGCCGCGCTGGGCGGCCAGGGCGGTGGGGTGCTGGCCGACTGGCTGGTCGCTGCAGCCCGCATCAAAGGCCTCAAGGCCCAGGCGACCTCCATTCCCGGCGTGGCGCAAAGAACCGGGGCGACCACATACTACTTCGAAGTCTATCCGCAACATGAGCTGGCGGCGCGACCGGGGCGACCGGCGCGGCCGGTGTTTTCGATCTATCCGGCGGCCGGGTCCGTCGACCTGATGGTGTCGTTCGAACCGATGGAAGCCGCGCGCGCCCTGTCCGGCGGATTTATCTGTGAGAACACCACGGTGATCACCGCGCGTGAGCGGATTTTCAGCACTGCCGAGAAGATCAAACCCGGCGATGGTGCGGTGCCGGCCGGCCCTGTCTTGCAGGCATTGCAAGGATGTGCCGGAGCGTTGCGCACATTGGACATGAACAAGACAGCCCGCTGCGCCGGCTGTCATCCCAATGCGGTCATGTTCGGCGCCATGGCGGCAAGCGGTGTTCTTCCCATGAGCGCGGACAACTGCCGTGAGGCGATTACTCATGCCGGTGTTGCGGTTGCGAGCAATCTCGCGGGCTTTGCCGCCGGTATGAACCTGTCTGAGGAACCTGCGACTTTCACCGATGAAGCATCACAATCCTTCAAGCCCGCGCCGGAGGAACTTGCACCTGCCGTGTCGGCACTGCCGGAGGCCGTGCAGCCCATGGCCGGTCATGCCACCGCGCATCTGCTCGACTATCAGGACGAGCCTTACGCCCGGCGCTACCTTGAGCGGTTGGGAAAAGTCATTGCAGACGACAGCGGTGAGCACGATTACAAACTGTCTGTTCTTGTCGCGCGCCGCCTTGCCGCCTGGATGGCGTTTGAGGACGTTGCCCGCGTCGCCGAATTGAAAATCCGTCCTGGCCGCCTGGCGCGCATACGCCGCGAACTCGCCATCGATGATGACGTTCCGCTCACGGTGCACGACTACCTGAAGCCGAGCCGCGGCGAACTGGAAGGGGTTCTGCCCGCCGCGCTCGGCAATTGGCTGCCAAAACGGCAGGCCGTCAAACACGGCGGCGGAATTGCCCTGAAGGTCCGCACATCGGGCCCGATCGGCTGGCTGGTTCTGCGTTCGCTTGCCGCGCTGAAGGCATGGCGCCCGGCGACCGTGCGGTTCAAGCGCGAACAGGAGATGATCGAACGCTGGCTGCAATCGGTTACGTCGGCGTTGCACGCGGACTACGAGCTAGCTTGCGATGTGGCGGAGCTTGCGGTGTGGGCACGCGGCTACGGCGATGTCCGGCATCGCGGTTTTGCCCGCCTGGCGCAGATACTTGATGACTGGCCGCAACACATCGCTGCGGACAGGAAAAGCCTGGGTGAAACAGTCCGGCAATCTCTTGCTCAGGCGCATACCGACCCGGACGCGGAGGTGACCCCATGACCAATCTTGCCCAACAGCTCTCGATGTCCCCGCCGGACTTCATGTTCGAGCGTGATGTGGAGACATTGCCGCGTGCGGCGCTGCAGTCCCTGCAGGTCGAGCGTCTGCAATGGACCCTGGCGAGGGCCTACGAAAGAGTAGTGCATTACCGCCGCGCGTTCGATGAGGCCGGCGTCAAACCGGACCGGTTGAAGTCGCTGGATGACCTGAAACACTTCCCGTTCACGGTGAAGACGGACCTGCGTGACAACTATCCGTTCGGGATGTTTGCCGCACCGCACAGCGAGCTGCGCCGACTGCATGCCTCATCGGGCACAACCGGCAAGCCGACAGTAGTGACCTACACGCAAGGCGATATCGATCGCTGGGCCGGGCTGATGGCACGCTCAATGGCGGCAGCCGGTGCCAGGCCGGGCGATATCGTGCACAATGCTTATGGCTACGGCCTGTTCACCGGCGGACTGGGCGCCCACTACGGCGCTGAACGGCTGGGCTGCATCGTGGTGCCGGTATCCGGCGGCGGCACCGAACGGCAGGTCGTCCTGTTGCAGGATTTCGCCGCCGGCATTCTGTGCTCGACACCGTCCTATGCGCTGAACATCGCCGAAGTCGCCGAACAGCAGGGTATCGACATCAAGGCGCTTCCGGTCCGGCGCGGCATCTTCGGCGCTGAGCCGTGGAGCGAGGAAATGCGGGCCGAACTTGACCGGCGGCTCGGCATCACCGCCGTGGACATCTACGGTCTGTCGGAGATCATGGGTCCGGGAGTGGCGTGTGAATGCGACACCGCGCGCGCCGGGCTGCACGGCTGGGAGGACCATTTCCTGTTCGAAATCATCGATCCCGAAACGCTCGAACCGTTGCCGATGGGTGAAACCGGCGAGCTGGTGATCACCACTCTGACCAAAGAAGCCCTGCCGTTGGTGCGTTACCGCACCCGTGACATTACCCGGCTGACCGACGAGCCGTGTGCCTGCGGACGCAGCCATGTGCGCATTCTGAGAGTGACCGGCCGAGGCGACGACATGATGATCATTCGCGGGGTCAATGTGTATCCTTCGCAGGTTGAAGCGGTTCTGGTTGGGCTGTCGGGACTGTCACCGCACTACCAGATCGTGCTTGGGCAAGAACGCGCCATGGACACGATGACCGTCGAGGTCGAGATTTCACCGGATGCCCCGGCCGGCGATGACGATCTGGCTGCCAAGGCCGGCGAGGTGCGCCACCACATCAAGTCGATCATCGGCGTCAGCTGCGACGTGACGGCCAAACGCCCCGGCGAGGTGCCGAGGTCACAAGGCAAGGCGGTGCGGGTGCGCGATCTCAGGAAGGGATCATAGTTACGCGGTAGAAATGGGGGCTACGCTTGCGGGACGGCCTGGTCCATGTCATCCGGCGGGGGCCCGTCGGTTTCGGGAAGCTTTCCCAACTCCTTGATCACCAGCTCGACGTGCTCTTGTTCTTCTTCGGCAAATTCGGCCGCGAAGCGCTTGACCTCGGCATCATCCGTCGTCTTCAGCAGGCGGTCGAAGAACTCAAAGGCATTCTGTTCCGCCTGTAGCGCGAGTTGCAGCGCCTGGCGCGGGGTCATCAGATAATGCATGTCGCCCATGTCGAGCGCCTCGGGGCTCTCGCTGCCCGGCCACTTGAACGCCAGCGGTTTAATCTCGGGCACATCCATGCCGGGCATCTGTTCCAGAATGTCAGCGGCGTGCAGGCCCTCGATCCGCGACAGTTCGCGAAACAGCTTTGCGAGCTCGGTGTTGTTGTGCATGTCCATCTGCTCGGCCAGAAATGCATAGCGTTCCTGCGCATCCAGCTCCATTTGATAGGCGTGCGCCAAAAGCTCGCCGGCGGACGCGATATCGGCCTTGCTTTCGGTCATAAGGCGAACTCCTCTTCCAGTCTTGCCGGGTCGCCGGCCGTGTCCTCCACGTGGGTTTCGTAGGGTTTGCGCCGGCCGCGATAGAGAATGCCGACATTGAAGCCGTCATCGGTCATGATACGGCGCGCGGCGCGGGACGGATCGTCGGTGGGTTCGACGGGTGCCGGATGAGTCTGGGTCTTCCAGGCGCGTTCATCCGGCCGGAACGTGACGCACGGACTGAGTATCTCGACAAAGGAAAATCCCGGGTGCAGGACGGCCTCGACGATGGTCCGTGTCGTGCTCTTGATGTCGCCGGAGAACTCGCGGGCAACGAAATTGGCACCCGAGGCCAGCGCGATGACCAGCGGATGGAACGGGCTGAGGCCAGTGCCGCCCGGCGACAGGGCCGAGTCCCAATCCGGCTCGGTGGTCGGCGACGGCTGGCCCTTTGTCATGCCGTAGACCCGGTTGTCCATGACGATATAGGTCATGTCGACGTTGCGCCGGCAGGCATGCAGAAAATGATTGCCACCGATGGAAAACCCATCGCCGTCGCCGCTCATGACCATCACCGTCAGGTCCGGCCGGGCCACCTTGAGCCCGGCGCCCAGCGCCAGCGAACGGCCATGCACGCCGTGGAACCCGTAGCAGTTCGTGTAGGCCGGGATGCGCGAAGAACACCCGATGCCAGATATGACGGCGATGTCTTCGGGCGGAGTGCCGAGCTCGGCCAGCGCCTTGGTGATCGACAGCAGCACGTGAAAGTCGCCGCAGCCCGGGCACCAGACCGGTGTCAGGCCGGACTTGTAGTCGCTGGCCTTGAAGGTTGGGCTTTGCTGAATGTTCATGCGGCATTCCAATCGCGGATCTGGGCGGAGATTTCTTCTGGACCAATGAGTTTCGGGCCGGCGCGGTGAAAGTGCCTGACCTCGCCGGGCAGGTCGCATTTGGCGCGCAGGTACTCATGGAACTGACCGGAATGGGTCTGTTCGACAATCAAAATGCGTCGTGAACCGTCCAGGGCGGCAAGGAAGTCCTGCCGGCGGAACGGCGAGATCAGGCGCATGGCAACCAGCTTCACGGAAATGCCTTCATCGCCAAGAGCGTGCATAGCCTCTCGAGCCGGGCCGGCGAGCGAGCCCCAGGTGAGGATGGTGAACTGGGCTTCACCATCACCGCTGGATTCGATTTCGGCCCAGTGATCGCCGTAATCGAACATTTCGATCTTGTTCCGGCGCTTGTCGAGCTGATTCTGGTGGTCTGATGCCTTGGACGACGGGACGCCTGAAGGGGTATGGGTCAGCCCGTCGGCAGTGTACTGGCCGCCGGCGGTGCCGGGGATGGCCATGGGTGATACGCCGTTGGCACTCAAGGCATAGCGTTCATAGGTTTGCCCCGCCTCCGGTTCCAGAACCTCTCGCCTGGTGACAAAGGCGATGTTCGCCGGGCGGTCGATGATGGCGCGCGCCTGGCCGATTGATTGGTCGGACAGCACGATCACCGGCACCTGCATGGCTTCAGCGAGATGCACCGCCCATTGCGCGCTAAACACACAATCGCCGACACCCAGCGGCGCCACGACCACATGTGGCGCATCGCCGTGGCAACCGTACACCGCAATGTTGAGATCCGATTGCTCCGACTTGGTTGGAATTCCGGTGGAAGGTCCGCCACGCATCACATCAACGACAACGATCGGAACTTCGGACGCTGTCGCCAGGCCGAGAGATTCGACCATCAGTGCCAACCCTGGCCCGGACGTTGCGGTTATTGAGGCGCGGCCACCGAATGAAGCGCCGATTGCCATGTTGATCGAGGCGAGTTCGTCTTCGGCTTGCAGCAACGTGCCGCCCACCTTGGTCAATGCGGGCGCAAGCCACTCCAGGACTTCGGTTGCCGGCGTTATCGGATAGGCGGCGGCAAATCGGACGCCGCCGCGCACCGCACCCAGCCCGGTAGCTTCATTGCCGGTGATCAGCCAGCGGTCGGAACGCCGTTTGGCCGGGGTTTCAAGATGGTAGGATTGGCCGTGGGCACCGGCCTGTTCGGCGCCGATCTTGATGCATGTACGGCCAGCGCTGATCGCTTCGTCGCCCTTGCCTGCGAGCTTGCTGTCTACCACCGACATCACGGTCTCGAGCGGCAGATTGGCCAGAGCAGCGGCAAGACCCGCGGCGATCATGTTTTCACGACCGCCGGGAACGCTGGCGGCAAGGTCCTTCATTGCGACCTGGGACACGGCCACGCCGGTGCCGGCAATGATTGCAGGCACATCGCCACCGGCCTGGTCGCCGATCGCCAATCCATCGGCATCGAGCGGCATTTCCGCGGCGAACCGGTCCGCATTCTTCCAGTCGATGGCGATCAGAAAGTCATAACGTTCGGCCATGCATTCGACCGGGCGAGTCGAGAGCCGGACAAGAGCCGCTGCTTCACCGCCGCGGATTTGCGGACCGACGGACCGGTTCATCAGGCCATACCAGCCCGCCTTGCCGGCAGCCTCCAGCAGAATTGACCCAGCGGTCAGCGCGCCGGCGCCACCGCTTCCGACAATCGCAAACGAGACGCTCTTACAGTGGCCGCTGGCTGCGCTCATAGGCTCTTTCCGTGTGCTGTTCGATGTCTAACAGGACCATCTTGCCGCTTACCATCGATTTCACTATTGACCTTAAATACGTATTAGAGTACCAATTTACGATAATAACAAAAACAAGACCTGTCAACAACACTTCACGCCAACCTCCGGGGCACCGGGAACGGCGTTTTTGGTCAGGGGAACAGTAGAGATGGCACAGCGCTGGCTGATGACCGCACAAGGCGAGCCACTGCAGTTGGAAGAGTTCGAGCCACAGGCGCCGGGTGACGGCGAAGTGGTGGTTAAGATAGCCGGCTGCGGCGTCTGTCACACCGATCTTGGCTATTATTTTGACGGGGTGCGCACCAATCACCAGCTGCCATTGGCGCTCGGGCACGAAATCAGCGGTGTTGTCGTCGCCACCGGTGCCGGAGCGAACGAATGGCTCGACCGAACGGTTATCGTGCCCGCCGTCATTCCATGCGGCGAATGCGACGCCTGTTCGCGCGGCAAGGGTACGATCTGCCCGAACCAGAAAATGCCGGGTAACGACATTCAAGGTGGCTTTGCCAGCCACATCACTGTTCCAGCAATGGGATTGTGTCCGGTCGATGTCACCCGCCTTGAGGCCGTCGGGTTGTCGCTCGCCGATGTTTCGGTCGTTGCCGATGCCGTCACCACACCCTACCAGGCGATTGTGCAGGCCGGGGTGTCCCCGGGCGATCTGGTTGTGGTCAATGGTGTCGGTGGAGTGGGCGGGTATGCCGTGCAGATTGCCGCGGCCTTTGGTGCAACCGTCGTGGCCATCGACGTTGTCGGGGAAAAGCTTGCCGCACTGAGCGAGTACGGCGCCGCGCTGACGCTCAATGCCAGAGACTTCGAGCCCCGCGCCTTGAAGAAGGAAATCATCGGATTCGCCAAGGCCAACGGCCTGCGCACCACGGAATGGATCATCTTAGAGTGTTCCGGCACCGCTACCGGCCAGACGGCGGCATTCGGGCTGCTCAACCACGGCGCGACCCTGTGCACCGTTGGCTTCACCATGGACAAGGTCGAGGTCAGACTGTCGAACCTGATGGCGTTCCATGCCCGGGTGCTCGGCAACTGGGGCTGTCCGCCGGACCTGTATCCCGGCGCGCTTGAACTGATCATGGATGGCAAGGTGAAGATCGCACCGTTCGTCGAGCAGCGCCCGCTCGCTGAAATCAACGCCATCTTTCAGGCCGTGCACGATGGCAAGTTTACCCGTCGCGCCATTCTGGTGCCGGCAGCAGCTTAAAGGAGATTGAAACCGATGAATGCGCCATCCGGATCCGCGTTTGACTTCCTGCCGCACGATCTCGTGCCAGACGATGCCCGCGATGCGATTTCCGACAAGGTGCTGTTCGAAAAGCGCCCGGCACTGCGCCCGGATGGCACCGTCGCCGAAGGGCTTTTCAACGCTTGGATTACGCTCAACAACCCGAGCCAGTTCAACTCCTACACCACCGACATGGTCAAGTCCGTCATCCTGGCGTTTCGGGCCGCATCGAATTCGCGCGATGTCAACGCCGTGGTGTTCACCGCCGTCGGCGACAAGGCCTTTTGCACCGGCGGCAATACCAAGGAATACGCCGAATATTATGCCGGCCGGCCGCAGGAGTACCGCCAGTACATGCGCCTGTTCAACGACATGGTGTCGGCAATTCTGGGCTGCGACAAGCCGGTGGTCTGCCGGGTCAACGGTATGCGCATCGGCGGCGGCCAGGAGATCGGCATGGCCTGCGACTTCTCCGTTGCCCATGACATGGCCCGTTTCGGCCAGGCCGGACCCAAGCACGGTTCGGCGGCGATCGGCGGTTCGACCGATTTCCTGCCGGTGATGATCGGTTGCGAACAAGCCATGATCTCAGGCGTTCTGTGCGAGCCGTTTTCAGCCCACAAGGCGATGCGGCTCGGCGTCCTGACCGACATCGTTCCGGCCCTCAAGGTCGACGGCAAGTTCATCGCCAATCCGCTCGTCGAAACCCAGAAGATGACCGACGAGTGGGGCCGCTTCATTCACGGCGAGTTCAAGACCGGCGCCGACCTTGCCGAGGGCAAGGCGGTGATGAGCAAAGGCGAGATGGACCTCAGCCTGCTCGATCAAAAGGTCGAGGAACTGTGCACCAAGCTGATGCTGACGTTCCCGGACTGCACCACCAAGTCGGTCGAGGAACTGCGTAAGCCCAAACTCAACGCCTGGAACATGAACAAGGAGAACTCGCGCGCCTGGCTGTCGCTCAACATGATGACCGAAGCAAGAGCCGGCTTCCGCGCCTTCAACGAAGGCAGCAAGGAACATGGCCGCGAGGTCGATTTCGTCGCCTTGCGCCAGCGCCTGGCCGCCGGCGAGCGCTGGACCGGCAAATTCACCAACTCGCTGATGCCTGGAGCCGGCGAATGAGCGCACCGCTGAAAGTCTGGCTCGACCGCGACGGCACGTTGCTGCGCCTCAGGCTTGACCGTCCGAAGGCCAACATCGTCGATGCAGAAATGATCGCCGCGCTCGACGCCGCGTTTGGCAAACATTTGGACAATGGCGACCTGCGCGCGGTGCTGCTGGATGCGGCCGGCCCGCATTTCAGTTTCGGCGCCAGCGTCGAGGAACACCTGCCGGGGCAATGTGCCGAGATGCTCAAATCGCTGCACGCGCTGCTCATCAAGATGTTGCGCAGCCCGGTTCCGATCCTCGTGGCGATCCGCGGCCAATGCCTCGGCGGCGGGCTGGAGGTGGCGGCGGCCGGGCAGATGCTGTTTGCCGCCCCCGATGCCAATCTTGGCCAGCCTGAAATGCAGCTGGGCGTGTTTGCCCCGGCAGCCTCGTGCCTGCTGCCGGAACGGATCGGCCAGTCGCGCGCCGAAGACCTGCTCTATTCCGGGCGCAGCGTATCAGGTGAAGACGCCGGTGCCATGGGCCTGGTGGATCACGTCGCTGACGATCCCGAGAACGCGGCACTTGACTATTTCGACAAGCATCTCGCCGGCAAGAGCGCCAGTTCGTTGCGCCTGGCGCTGCGGGCGGCCCGCGACGGGTTTGTCGACCGGGTCACGGCCAAACTGGCCGTGGTCGAGACCCTCTATCTCGAAGACCTGATGTCCACCCGCGATGCCGTGGAGGGACTTGAAGCATTCATCGCCAAGCGGCCAGCAAAGTGGGAAAACAGATGAGCACTCCATCCGTCAGCGATATCGTAGCGCGCTGTCAGGCTCTCTTCGAGGACCTGAACTTCACTGCGGCGCGCGAATGGAAAGACGCCGATCCAGCCCGCAAGGTGATCGGCTACATGCCGGTCTACATCCCGCGCGAGATCATACATGCCGCCGGTATGCTGCCGCTCGGCATTCTCGGCGGCGGCGATCAGCTCGAAGTCATCCACGGCGATGCCTACTATCAAAGCTACATCTGCCGCATCCCGCGCTCGACCATCGAACTTGGCGTGTCGGGGCGCCTGGATTTCGTCGACGGCATGCTGTTTCCCTCGATCTGCGATGTCATCCGCAACCTGTCGGGAATGTGGAAGATGATGTTCCCGGAGGTCTATTCGAAGTACTTCGATGTACCGCAAACCTATGAGGACGAGGTCGGCGGCACGTTCTACGAAAACGAAATGGCCGAGTTCCGTCACGACCTGGAAGAGCTCTCCGGCCGCAAGATCATCGACCAGGACCTGCACAACTCCATTGAACTCTACAACGAGAACCGCAGGTTGATCCGGCAGCTGTATGCTCTGCGTGCCGACAAGCCGTGGCAGGTGCCGGCAGCCGAAAGCTATCTCCTGGTGCGCGCCGGCCTTGTCCTGCCGGTCGAGGAACACTCTGAACTCATCCGCCAGTATCTCGAAGTCGTTGGGGATGAGGACCGGCCCGTGCGCGACAATTGCCGCGTGATCGTCACCGGCATGTTCTGCGAACAGCCGCCGCTGAACCTGATCAAGTCGCTGGAACTGTCGGGCTGCTATGTCGTCGATGACGACCTGATGCTGGTCACCCGCTGGCTGACCGACGATGTTCCGACCACCGGCGACCCTATCCACAATCTCTCGCAGGCATTCCTGCATCATTCGGAATCGACCGCAGCCAAGTACGAGCCCAATCTGGTTGAAAAGGGCAAATATCTGGTACGCGCAGTCAAACGCACTGGAGCAGAGGGAGTCATTTTTGCCTCGCCCAGTTTCTGCGATCCGGCCCTGCTTGATCGTCCGATGCTGCAGAATGTTCTGAAAGGGGCGGGCATTCCCTACATCGCTTTCAAATATGCCGAAAACTCCGGTCAGATGCAGCCGATCCGCGAACAGGCCGGAACCTTTGCCGATTCGATCAAACTATGGAGTGCCGCATGAAAATCACCACCAGCAGAGCGCAGTCCACTGAAGTCATCAAGGATGCTTCGATGGTGAAGCAAAAGGAGATGATGGCGAAACACTATGACCGCCTGGCCAATGCCGAGGCCAATGGCGACAAGGTGGCCTCGACCTTCGTCCCGGGCAACCTCAACGAGTTGATCATGTGCTTTGACCTGGTCAACAACCTGCCGGAGGTCAACGCCATCCAGAGCGGCCTGCGCCGCAAGAGCGGCATGTATGTCATGGAGGCCGAAAAGTCCGGGCACTCCGAAGACGTGTGCACCTATGTCAAATCCGACATCGGCATGATGGCCAAGGGCAACATCGGCCCGAACGGCAAGAAGCTGCCTGACCCGAACGTGCTGCTGCTGTCCTACACCGGCTGCTTCACCTTCATGAAGTGGTTCGAGCTGCTGCGCGAGCAGTACAACTGCGAGACCATCTTTCTGCAGACGCCCTACATGGCCGACGGCAAGATCACGCCGAACATGATCCAGTACATGGTCAAGCAGCTGAAGGAAGACGTGATCCCGAAGCTGGAGAAGGTCTCCGGTGTGAAATTCGACATCGACCGGCTGCGCGAATATCTGAAGAAGTCGGCCCAGGCTGAGGACGATCTTGTCTACATCCTGCAGAGCGCCAAGAACAAGCCGTCGCCGATCGATGCCTACTTCGGTGGCATCTACTACATCGGCCCGATCTTCGGTGCGTTCCGCGGCACCGACGATGCAATCGAGTACTACCGCTTCCTGCGCGAAGAGGTCGACCAGCGCCTTGCCGCCGGATTGGGTCCGGTGACGCCGGACGGCCCGATGGGCGAGGAGAAGTACCGCCTGGTCGTCGAAGGCCCGCCGAACTACACCAATTTCCGCCAGTTCTGGAAGATGTTCTACGAGGAAGGCGCGGTGGTCGTGGCGTCGAGCTACACCAAGGTCGGTGGCACCTACGACTTCGGATTCCGGCACGATCCCGATCGGCCGCTCGAGACGCTGGCCGAATACTGCCTCGGCGTCTACACCAACCGGTCGCTGCCGATGCGGGTGGAGATGCTGACCAACTATGTCAACGAGTATCAGGCCGACGGCCTGCTGATCAATTCCATCAAGAGCTGCAACAGCTTTTCCGCCGGCCAGCTCCTGATCATGCGCGAAGTGGAAAAACGCACCGGCAAGCCGGCGGCGTTCGTTGAAACCGACCTGGTCGATCCCCGCTACTTCTCGGCCGCCAACGTCAAGAACCGGCTGGAGAGCTACTTCCAGATGGTCGAGCAGAAGCGCAGCGGCGCCAAGAAAGGAGTTGCGGCATGAAGACCTTTGTCGGAATCGACCTGGGATCGACAACCACCAAAGCAGTGCTGATGGACGAGGACGAGCGGGTGCTCGGCCGCGGCATCACCAATTCGCGCTCGAACTACGAGACCGCCTGCCGGGTGGCCAGTCAGGAAGCGGCCATCGATGCCCGCTTTACCCTGTTTCGCCGCGAATTCGGCACCGAACAGGGCAGCGATGACCAGATCGAGGCGCTGCTCGGCGCGCTGGAGCGGGCCTTCCGGCTGGAACAGTTCGTCGAGCAACTGAACGACCTGGAGCAGACCTGCATCGAACAGGTAACCGGCGAACGCTTCGCCAAGGTCGGCGATGGCGTCAAGCAGGCGCTGGCGGAAATCTTTCGCCGGCTGCGCGACGAAGCACCGGCCATGTTCGCGCCCGGCGCGACGCGCAAGTCGGACTTCTTTCGCGACATCGCCGGCTCACGCTATCTGGCGGTGGCCGAAGAGGTGGCCCGCGATGCCGCCCTGCCCTACGACCTGCTGTTGAATGTCTATGACAAATCCATCATCGCAGTTGAGAACCGGCCACCTTCGGGCGGGTTGAGCGACAAGTTCAAGCGTGCGCTGGAACGTGTGGCGAGTGAAGATACAAGTCTGGATGGTGAACTGCAGAAGCCGGTCGAGCGCGCCCTCGACATCGAGCTTGAGGAAACCTATCTGGTCGGAACCGGTTACGGCCGCGTTACCCTGCCCTTCTCCAAGGAGCACATTCGTTCAGAGATCCTGTGCCATGGCCTTGGCGCCCACATGATGTATCCCAAGACCCGTACCGTTCTCGACATCGGCGGTCAGGACACCAAGGGCATCCAGGTCGATCCCAACGGTATCGTCGAGAACTTCCAGATGAATGACCGCTGTGCGGCCGGTTGCGGGCGCTATCTCGGCTACATCGCCGATGAGATGAACATGGGGCTGCACGAACTTGGGCCCCTGGCGATGAAGTCGAACAAACCCGCCCGGATCAACTCGACCTGCACGGTGTTTGCCGGGGCGGAATTGCGCGACCGGCTGGCGCTGGGTGAGGAGCGTGAGGACATCCTCGCCGGCCTGCACCGGGCAATCATCCTGCGCGCCATGTCGATCATCTCCCGCTCTGGCGGCATCGACGATCAGTTCACCTTTACCGGTGGCGTTGCAAAGAACGAGGCTGCGGTGCGCGAGTTGAAGAAACTCGTGCACGAAAACTACGGCGAGGTGACGATCAACATCGACCCCGATTCGATCTACACCGGTGCACTGGGCGGTGCCGAATTTGCCCGCCGCGCCGCTGAGGGCCGGATGGAAGGAGTTGAAGCATGACCCTGTCAGCAGGAATTGACGTCGGCACCGGCGCGGTCAAGGCAACCGTTTTCGAGGTCGTGGATGGAAAGGAAAACTGGCTGGCGCGATCGACCCTGCGCATTCGCCAGCGCGATCCCATGGAACTCGCCGAGGTGGCTTTCGATCAGACATTGGAAGACGCCGGCCTGAGCCGCGACGACATCGACTATGTGGCGACGACCGGCGAAGGCGAGGCCATCCCATTTCATACCGGACACTTCTATTCCATGACCTCGCATGCCCGTGGCGCGACTTTTTTGAACCCGAAGGCCAGCGCGGTTCTCGACTGTGGCGCCCTGCATGGCCGGGCCATCGTCACCGATGAACGCGGCAAGGTCCTGAGCTACAAGATGACCAGCCAGTGCGCATCGGGCTCCGGCCAGTTCCTGGAGAACATCGCCAGGTATCTCGGCATCGCCCAGGACGAAATCGGCAACCTTTCGGTTCAGGCCGACGATCCCGAGGTGGTATCGAGCATCTGCGCGGTTCTGGCTGAGACAGACGTCATCAACATGGTATCGCGCGGCATTTCGGCGCCGAACATCCTCAAGGGCATCCACCTGTCGATGGCCAGCCGTCTCGCCCGGTTGCTGAAATCGATCGGCGTGACCGACAACGTTGTGATGGTGACCGGCGGCCTGGCGATCGACAAGGGGCTGGTCGCGGCCCTCGGTGAGGAGCTGGCCAAGATGAAAGGCGTCGAAGCCGAGGTGACCAGCCACGCCGACTCGATCTATGCTGGCGCCATCGGAGCCGCCCTGTGGGGCGCGTTCCGGTTTGACAAGCTTGCTGCATCCGGCCAGTTGCTCAAGGCATCATGACAGATCAAGGAGACAGACAATGGCACTGATGATTATCGAACCCTGCACCGCCTGCGATGCCTGTGAACCGGTATGTCCCAACGAGGCGATCAAGGCTGGTGATCCGCTCTATGTCATCGACCCGATGAAGTGCACCGAATGCGTCGGCGCCGAAGATGAGCCGCAATGCAAACTGGTATGCCCGGAAGAGTGCATCGTGCCCAACCCGGATTGGGAAGAAACCCCGGAAGAATTGCAGGAAAAATTCGAGATGCTCAACGGCTGACGTCGAAAACTCTGCGTCCCTTCAGCCTGTCAGATCGCAACTCAGCACGATGCGTTGGGCCGGGGCAAAACCCAATTCGTCGAGGAAATTGATCAGATCCACATCGTTCCAGTCGAGTTCGGTGCGGATGTTTTCGACACGCAATGTCGCAAGATTGGCCACCAGTTGCGACATCAGGGCCTGACCCACGCCGCGCCCGCGGTATCCCGGATCTACGCCAATGGTATCCATCACCGCCTCTGGAGCCGTGTGGCCGAATTCGCCATAGTCCACCCGCGCCATGATGAAGCCAACGGGATGTCCATCCTGCTCTGCAACCAGCGAAACCCGCACGCCTGAACCATGCAGCACCTCGCGCTGCTTGCGGTGGTAGTAGGCCGACCTGTCGCTGCCGGTGGTTCGCCGGTCGATGGCGATCAGCGCATCGAGATCGTCGGCGTTCATCGAACGAACGGGTATGCGGTCGCGCGACAGGGCATCGAAATCGTCGCCGTCCGGCGAACTGAAATCGGCCTCTGAAGTTTGGTCGAGGTTTGTCGGGATAACCGGGGGCTGGATTGTCGTCACGGGAGCACTCCTGCTGGGTCGATTTGTCGTCTACGAGATTGGCTGAGCCGTTGAGCGGGTCAGAACGACCCGTGGCGCCATGCTGAACCCGTTGTGGGCAAAGAACCCGATCAGATTCTGGTCGGCCCAGTCAATCTGGCTGGTCAGAATACCCACGCCCTTGTGCCGCAGGATGTCCTTGACGGCAGCCAGCAACTGCTGGCCGGCAGCCTCGCCCTGGTGACCAGGATCGACACCGATGGCATCGAGCATGGCAACGGCATTTGGCTGGCCGAATTCGCCTTCGACCAGTCTGGCAAGGGCATAGCCACACAGTTGCCCGCCATGGCGCAGCCCGACATAGACAAAATCGCCGGGGTGTTCGAGCGCAGCGGCAAGGCGCTTCTCGAAGAAACCGCGCCGCGATCTGCCGCTCAGGATCTTGTCGATGGCAACGACGGCATCCAGGTCATCGGCTCTAAGTGGCGTTATTTCACCCTTGTCACTCTTTGTCATAGGCGTCTCCTACAAGTTGCCGCTGTAGCTTTCGGACAATGCGAAGTCGGTCTCGGCATCAAGCAGCTCATCCAGCACCGGCAGCAGCGCCATTTCCTCTTTTTGAATGTGCGCCAACAGCCGCTCGGTCAGTTCGCCGGCCAGCACCTTGAAGTGCTGCCAGCTCTGGTCGGTGAAACCCTCGCTCAGCGCCGTTCGGGCGAGAGCGGAAACCTGTTCACCGACGGGCAGAATGGCCCGGTGCTCGTCCCGTAGATGCTCGCCGATTTCCGCATCGCCCATTTCAGCCAGCCGGGTGAAGAGTTCATCTTCCTCAAAGGCAAAGTGACCGCGAACCTCCTGCTCAATTGCGGTTGCGGCCAACTCCAGGGTCTGCCTTGTGCTGGCATCACCGGTATTGGGCAGGTTCCGTTTTGCCTTGGCAATGAGGTCTTCCAGGCTTTCAATCATCTCCAGGGTGGCGCGATGCTCCTCATGCAACAGTTGGGCAGTGCGGCGGGAAAACTGCATCGGCTCGTCCTTGGAAAACACGGTCATTGTCTAAATTGATATTATGGTACTATAATACGTATTTAAACACTCAACAAGGGGAAATGATGTCATGTTCCTGAACCTTGACGGGCGCTGCGCTATTGTGACCGGTGGTGCGCGCGGGATCGGTCAGGCGATCGCGGCGGTCTTGCAATCAGCCGGCGCGGCCGTTCACGTCGTCGATACCGTGGCGCCGGAAGGCGTCGGCGAAGTGGCATCGCAGCACCACATTTGCGACATCACCGATCCCCGGGCAATCGCGGCAACGATAGAGCAAATCGCCCAGCCTGTTTCCATTCTGGTCAACAACGCCGGCATCACCCGCGACCGCACGTTGATGAAAATGGCTGACGCCGAGTGGGCGGATGTGATCGCGGTCAATCTGACCGGCGCCTTCAACATGATGCGCGCTGTGGCGCCGATGATCGCGTCCGCCGGTGGCGGCAGCATCGTCAACGTCACCTCGATCAACGGCATCAGGGGCAAGGTCGGCCAGGCCAACTACGCCGCCGCCAAGGCCGGGCTGATCGGTCTGACCAAGACCGCGGCAAAGGAACTGGGCCGCAAGAATATCACCGTCAACGCGGTCGCGCCCGGCATGGTCATGACGGAGATGGCCCATGCCCTTCCGCCGGAATTCATAGATCGCGCCAGGGACGAGGCTGCCCTGGACCGGCTTGCAGAACCCGCCGATATCGCCGCCGCGGTCGCGTTCCTGGCTTCAGACGCCGCCCGCACGATCACCGGCCAGGTGCTCCAGGTCGACGCCGGGCAGTACATCTAGAGTCCTGACGCTTGACACATCGACCTTACCCATTGGCTTGGCATCCTCGGGCTTGACCCTCTGCTGTTTGGCTTAGCGACGGACACCCCTTCCCCCAGAAAGGGGGAAGGTCGGGATGGGGGTTGATGGCGGTGCAAAACACCATGGAATCAATGTATTGCACCGCCTTCAATCCCCACCCTAACCCTCCCCTTTTCTAGGGGAGGGAAAACTCCAGACGACACGGATCTCGTGACCAGACGTTGCGCTGAACACTTTAGGCATTGATCTTGAACGGCTTTTCGCATTCATCAGGAAGCTAATCTGGACAGCAGCGGGCTTGACCCGAGGACCCAGAACTGAAGCGCAAGGCCCTGTCGTCCTGGCCTAGGAACAAATCCAAGGGCGGCAAGGGGTGGGACGGTTGCTCGCCATCCGTCAATCACCATGGCCGCTGATAATACCCGCTGTCTTCTTCAGTTTTACCAAGATCAGGTAGACGAAGGCGGCGAAAGCGAGCGCGCCTGTCAGGCCAAGGGCGGCCCCGAGGCGGGCCAGCAGGGCGGAATTCAGCAAGATGGCGAACGAGCACAGCACAACCGCGCCGATGTGGCAGCCGGCGTGAACGGTCAATGGCAAGTCGGCCGTCAACTCTGACAACAGCGCCGGCTTGCCGCCCTTGCCGGCAGCATGCATGGAGGCAAGGAACGGCATGATGCGCTGGAGGATGCCGGTCAGAAAGGTCAACAGCCAACCCGCGAGCAGGATGAATCCGAACAGCGTTGCCCCATTGGGCACGGGTGCGCCGAGCGCAACGGCCAGACCGAGCACCAGGCAGACAAGGAGCGCCGCCCACGACATCTTGATCAGGACGAACGACAGCCCGAGGCGCTTGCGCATGCCCGTCTGCAATGCGGTGCGCATGAGCCACAGGTAGACCGCACTGGCGCCCAAACCGATGACCGATGCCATTGCCAGTCCGGCCGGACTGTCCATCAGCGCCGCACCGGTTGCCACAACGCAGGCTGCGCAGGCGAGCCACAACTGACTCCACGCCAGCCGCGCCGGCAGGGTGCGCGACAGAGCAAACATCGGGATCAGGACATGGCTGAACCCGAAGACCAGCAGCCCCATGAACCCAAAGCCGGCAATGATCAAATGGGCCAGCGCCGCGGCTTGATGGTCGGGCAGAAACCCGGTCTCGAAATCGCCGATGAGGGCGAGACCGAGACCGGCAAGAACCGCAAGCGACACCAGCGCGGCCCAGCCGTGTGCGACCACCACCGGTATGTCGCCGGCGCGGCGCAGGTTGTCGCCGACGATTGCCGCGAAGATGATCATGCTCGCCGTAACCGAGGCCCCGCCCGCCGCCATTGCCAGGTGATGACCGCTTGTCATGCCATAGGCCAGCCCTGCCGTCCCCGGTGTCAGGAGCCAGAAGCCGAGCCTGGCCGGCCAGGTCCGCACCAGCGGCCGCCGGGTTGCAACGGGCAGTAGCTGAAAGGCGGCACCCATGGCGGTCATGACCAGGACGCCAAGCGTCAGTAGATGGATTGCGGCAAGCAGTCTCCCGGGCCCGCCGATGAAGCCGGGCAGCTCATCGGCGGCAACCAGCAACACCAGCCAGGCAAGGACATGAAAGCCGGCGGCGGCGGCAAAATAGCGGAACGGAACCGAGGCCGGCAGCAACCGGCTCTTGGCACCGCCGAGAAAGCTCGCCGCCAGCATTAGGCTTGCCTTGTCAGCAACAGCCGCACCTCACCGGCATCGCCGGCGATGAGTTCATGATCCCAGCCGCGTTCGGCGAGTTCCGGATACAGGAATATCGGCTCACGATCGTGATGGACGATGACGCGGTCTTGGGTGTCCGGCCTGTCTAGGAGTGCAAGGATGGCCACCATCGGCTCGGGCGGCGGCAGGCCGCGAACGTCGATGTGGACGCCATCGGCTTCATGCCAGTCCTGGGTAAGGAGATCGGACATGACGGTTCAGCCCAACTCCGATGCCAGCCGGGCCGCCAGTCGCCGGGCAAGGGCCGACAGGGCCAGCCGCCGGTAGTGCGACGCCGTGGTTGTGGTGCGCTGCGGCGAGACCTGCTTTTGAACCAGCTTTTCCAGCAGCGCCAGGCGGGCATCGAGGTCCTGACCGGTTTCGACCGGCTCAATTCCTTCGATCAGCAGCGGCCGGGAATTCGTACCGGTTACCGCAGCAGTAATGTGAAGCTTGTCGTCAGCGCCCTTGCGGCAGGCGACCGCTACCCCGGCCAGCGGAAAATCCATCGCATTGCGAACGCGTACCTTGGCGTAGGCCGAGACAGTCCGTCCGGCGCTGTCGCGCGGCGGAACATAGACGGCGGTGACGACCTCCCGGCGATCCAGCTGCAACCAGTCGGCGCCGTCTTCGTGATAGAACTCGGCAAGCGGAATCCGCCTGCGCCCGTCCGGGCCGGCAATCTCGATCAGCGCACCATGAACCATCAGAGCCGGCGCCAGGTCGCCGCAATAGGCCGCCCGGCAGCGTTTGCCCGCTGGTGCTACATGACAGATATCGCCCTTGTACTTGAGGCAGAAGTCGTTGGCTTTTCGCCACCAGTGGCTCTGGTTGTAGTAGATGCAGCGGGTGTCGAGACACAGGTTGCCGCCCACAGTCGCCATCGATCGGTGGCCGGGCCCGGCGATGGCATCGCATGCCTCGGCAATGGCGGTGTAGGCATCGCGGATGCCCGTGTCTTTGCACATGCTGCGCAGGGTCACTGCGGCGCCGACCGTCAGGCCCGCTTCGCTGAGGTCCAGCCGGCGCAACTCGCCTATGCCGGTGAGGTCAATGAGGCTGCCGGTCTCCACCAGGCCACGCCGCATATTGACGACCAGATCAGTGCCACCGGCAATGAAGCGGCTATCGGGATGCGCAGCCATTTCAGCCACCGCCTCATCGACGGTCTCGGGCCGGCCGAGCCTGAATGCAGGCAATGCTTCGCTCATGAGGCCTCCTTCAGGCTTGCCGCACGGCGCTGCTTTCGCCGCTCGGTGACCAGAGCCTCGACGATCCGGTCCGGTGTCAGTGGCAAGCCGTCGATGTCGATACCGATGGCATCCGCAACCGCATTGACGATCGCCGGCGGGGTGCCCGACAGGGCGCCTTCGCCGGCCTCCTTGGCGCCGAACGGGCCGAGCGGATCGATGCTTTCGACAATGTGCACCTCGATATCCGGAGACTCAACGATAGTCGGCATGCGGTATTCGAGCAGGCTGGCATGCACCGGCAGGCCTTCGGCATATCGGGTCTCTTCGCACAGCGCCTGCCCCATGCCCATCCACACCGAACCCTCGATCTGACCTTCCACCGCCAGCGGATTAATGGCAAAGCCGCAATCGAGCGCCGCCCAGACCTTTTCCACCGTCACCAGTCCGGTATCGCTGTCAACCGACACCTCGACAACCTGGGCGGCATAGCTGAAGCCCATGGTCGAGCCGACGGCACCGCCGCGGTGCTTGCCGCCTTGCGCCTCCGGCGGGCATGTGAACGTGCCCTTGACGTTGATCGTGCCGTCCTCGGCAAGGGCCGCGGTGGCGACATCGGCAAACGACATCATCGATTGCTCACCGCCACGGACGGAAAACGTCTCCGCCTCGCAGATAATGTCGGCCGGGTCGGCTTCGAGTTTTCGTGCGGCAGCGGCAACGAGGATATCCCGCAAACGGGTCGCTGCTTCGATGGCCGCATTCCCGACCATGAAGGTGACACGCGAAGAATAGGATCCGTTGTCCTTCGGCGTTATAGCGCTGTCGTTGGTGACCACGCGAACTCGGGCAAGATCAATGTTCAGGATCTCGGCAGCCGCCAGCGCGACGATGGTTGTCGAGCCCTGGCCGATGTCCGATGCGCCCGTGAACACGGTAATGCCGGCATCGAAATCGAGCTTCATGGAGACGACCGCATGCGGCTCGCCTGTCCAGTGCACCGGCTTTGCCGCGCCGCTGACATAGTGCGAACAGGCCATGCCGAGGCCGCGTCCGGGCGGCAGCTTGGCCTTGCGCTCGCGCCAGCCGCTGGCCTTTTCAACCTTTTCGAGGCATTCCGGCAGCCCGTAGCTGTTGACCATCAAATCGTTCAGCGTGCGGGTGGGAGCGGCAAGCAGATTGGCACGCCGCACAGCGAACGGGTCCAACCCGAGTTGTCTTGCCATACGGTCCAGCAGGCACTCAAAGGCATGGCGCACATCCACCGTACCATGACCGCGCATGGCCCCACACGGCGGCAGGTTGGCATAGATGCGATATCCGTCATATTTGACTGCCGGAATGTCGTAGAGGCCGTGCAACAGCGCACCGGCATACAGGATGGTCACCAGCCCATAGCCGGCGTACGCGCCTCCGCGCTGTGTGGCCTGGCACTCTACTGCGGTAATTCGGCCTGCCTTGGTGAGGCCGATTTTCATATCCACCCGCGTGTCGGGACGGCCGCGATGGGTGATGAGGGTCTCCTCGCGGGTCAGACGCATCATCACCTTGCCGTTTGCCGCACGTGCCAACAGGCCGGCAATCAGTTCAAAATTCAAGGTTTCGGTGCGGGCGCCAAATCCGCCGCCGACGAACGGCTTGATGACGCGGATGCGCGATGTGTCCATGTCCAGGCAGCGGGCCAGCATCAGATGCACGTAGAACGGAACCTGAGACACCGATTGCAGGGTCAACCGGCCGCGCTCGGCATCGTACTCGGCCAATGCGGCATGCGGCTCCATCTGGGCGTGGTTGACTTCGGCGCAGTCGAACTGCTGCTCGCAAACCAGGTCAGCCGCCGCGAACCCGGCGGCCGTATCGCCGAATTCGTTGTGAACCTCGCGTTCCAGATTACCCGGTTTTTCATCGTGCAGCAGCACCGCACCGGCAGCTCGGGCATCATCGGCGCTGTAGTAGGCCGGCAGGTCTTCGATTTCGATGTCGATCAGCTCCAGCGCCCGGTTCGCAACTTCAGCGTTTACCGCAGCGACGGCGGCGATCGGCTCGCCACGGTAGCGCACCTTGTCGCGGGCCAGCGGGTACTCGTTCATGGCGATGGGGATTACCCCGTATGTATGCGGGCAATCCGCGCCCGTTACTATGGCACGAACACCTGCAAGCTCCCGGGCCTTCGTTGCGTCCAGCCGAATGATCCGGCCATGGCTGACCGGGCTGCGCAGAATGCGGCCCGTCAACGTATCGGCTGTATCGAGGTCAGCCGTATAAACCGCCCGTCCGGTGACCTTTTCAACACCGTCGATCAGGGGAACCGGCCGGCCGGCAGTCCGGACGCCTGGTTTCGCGGTCATGTCCGCGCACCCGCAGCGGCATGTACCGATTTGATGATCTTTACATAGCCGGTGCAGCGGCACAGATTGCCACCGAGCGCCGCGCGGATTTCCGCGTCGTCGGGATTTGGAGAGCGCCGCAGCAGCGCTTCGGCAGCCATGATCATGCCCGGTGTGCAAAACCCGCACTGGGTTCCGAGATTTTCGTGAAAAGCCCGCTGCAGCGCCGACAGCCGGCCATTGATCGACTGGCCCTCGATCGTTTCGACCTCGCGACCGTCGCACATGGCGGTCAGAGTGATGCAGGCCGGCCTCGCCACGCCATCGACCAAAACCGTGCAGGCCCCGCATTCACCGCCGTCACAACCGATCTTGACCCCGGTCAGATTTTTGACTTCACGCAGGTAATCGACCAGCAGGAGGTTGTCGGCAATGGCGTCTTCATGTGCAGAGCCGTTGATCTTGAGACTGACGAGCCGCTTCATTGACCAGGCTTCCCATACAATTACCATATTCTCGTACCATTATACCGAATTTATCAACGGGAGTGAACCTGTAATTTGGCGATGACGAGCCACAATGAATTCACGCTGTATCGGACGGCCAAGAATGTCACTTTCCTGTCTGTTGCTTGCAGCTCGATGTTGTGCCGCATAGTCTCGGCGTCTAACACACTGTATTACTGGACGTTCAGATTCGCGTTGTCTGCTGAAAGCCAGCCTCGGGATATTCCTTGGGCAACATGGAGACCGCCAAAATGAGAACAACTGCAAAGCCCGCCGAAGAGGGCATTGGCGGCGGTATCAAGATTCGCTCCGCCAAGAAGGCTGACCTCGACGCCGTGGCAGAGCTCGATGAAAGTGTCACTGGCCTCGGCAAGCCCGATTATTGGCGCGACATCTACGAGCGATACTCCACACGCCGGACGCAGCAGCGGTTCTTTCTGGTTGCGGAGCCCGACGCGGATGGCCCCGACCGCCCGTTGCTAGGCTTTATCGTCGGCGCCGTAAGGGCCTGGGAGTTCGGCTCGGAACCCTGCGGATGGGTGTTCGCATTTTCTGTTGATCCACAAACCCGGCTGCAGGGCGTCGGCGAGAATTTGTTCCAGGCAATGTCGGAGAAGTTCAAGGCTGCCGACATCAACACCATGCGCACCATGGTTGCACGCAACAACCAGTTGCACATGGCCTTTTTTCGCAGCGAAGGCATGACAGCCGGACCCTACATTCAGCTTGAAAAGGAGCTTGACTGACGTGGCTGCTCATTCGCTTAGGAGGTCCTCATGAAGTTGCAGGTCTCCAGCCGGATCGCGATTTTTGCCCTGATCGAGTTGGCCGCCGATCCCGAACGCCAGGTTTCGGTTGCAGAGATCGGCCAGAAATACGGCGTTTCCGCGCATCATCTGGCCAAGGTGATGCACGCATTGGGTCGTGCCGACCTGGTGCGCTCGATCCGTGGTGTCGGGGGTGGTTACAGTTTTTCCGGCAATGCCAAGCGCACAACCCTGCTCGATGTGATTTCACTGTTTGAGGACGTGTCGCCGGGCAATGATGGAATAGATGCACAATCCGCGGCAACCGAGGCAGGTCAGGCGTTGGGCCAGGTGCTTAACGAGATCGATGAGATCTCCCGGGCAACGCTGGGAGCAATTACCATTTCGACAATGCTTAAACAGATTGCGCGGCACGCCGCAGTCGAGCCCGCTCCCGCCGGCGAGTAGGGATCATGGCCTGCCGGTCGCGCCCACCCGGGCGGATGGAGCAACTGCATGAACCGCTCCCTTCTCGTGCAGCAAGATTCGAATTGAATCGATTCAATAATCGTATTAAAGTACGCGAATACGAAATTTGAGGCAAGCCATTGCCGGATGTTCGATCGGACTTCAGTCCGGCACCGTTGGCGAACACGGGTGAAACTGCCATGGAACATCAACGCCAGTACAACGCTGCCGAGGATTTCGTCGACCGCAATGTCAGCAACGGACACGGTGCGAAAGTCGCCTTTATCGATGCCGGGCGGAGTTTGACATATGAAGAGCTGCATGGCGCCACGCTCAGGATGGCCAATGTCCTGTGCGGTACGGGTGGTCTGGGCATCAGGCGAGAAGGCCGCATTGCCGTTCTGATGCTCGACACCGTGGATTTCCCCGTTGTTTTCTGGGGTGCGATAAGAGCCGGCATCGTCCCGGTGTGCCTCAACACGCTGCTGACCACGGAGCAGTATGAATACATGCTGTCGGACAGCCGGGCCGAAGCGCTGTTCGTTTCCGCCGAACTGCTGGACGTCGTCTCACCGATCCTGGAAACACTAACCGCACTGAAGAACATTGTCGTGGTTGGCGGTGAGGCGGGACCGCATGCCGCACTCGAAGACCTTCTTGCTGTCGCCGGAGACGCATTCGAGACCGCGGACACGTGTGCCGATGAAACCGCCTTCTGGCTCTATTCATCGGGATCGACCGGCGCCCCGAAGGGGGTCAGGCACGTCCACTCCAGCCCCATGTATGTCGCTGAACATTATGGCAAAGGGGTTTTGGGCATTGAGCATGACGATGTGTGCTTTTCCGCGGCAAAACTGTTCTTTGCCTACGGTTTGGGCGCCGGAATGGCCGTGCCGATGTCGGCCGGCGCAACAACCATCCTGCTGCCCGAGCGTCCCACGCCTCAGTCGGTGCTCGCGGTATTGAGCCGCCACCAGCCGACAATCTTCTTTGGTGTACCGACGCTCTACGCCGCCATGCTGGCCGATCCGGACTGCGTTCCGGCGAACAGCTCCGCCAGGCTGCGCGTGTGCGTATCGGCCGGCGAGGCACTGCCGGAGGATGTCGGCACGACCTGGCGTGCGCGCATGGGCGTGGACATCCTGGACGGCATAGGGTCGACCGAGATGCTGCATGTGTTCCTGTCGAACAGGCCGGGCGATATTCGCTATGGCACATCGGGCAAGCCGTTCGACGGCTATGACTTGCGGCTGGTCGACGAAGACGGCCGCGATGTCGGTGATGACGAGATCGGCGAACTGCTGGTATCCGGCGGTTCGGCGGCCGACGGCTACTGGAACCAGCGCGCCAAGTCCCGGGCAACTTTTGAGGGGGTTTGGACCCGCACCGGTGACAAATACTTCCGCGACAGCGAGGGGTATTTCCACTACTGCGGTCGCACCGATGACATGTTCAAGGTGAGCGGACGGTGGGTATCGCCATTCGAGGTCGAGCAGGCACTTGTGTCGCATCCCAGCGTGCTCGAGGCCGCCGTCGTTGCGAAAGAAAACGAGGAAGGGCTGATCAAACCGAAGGCCTTCGTCGTCCTCACGAACGGAGTTGATGGTGCAGACATGTTCGAACCCCTGAAGGCGCACGTAAAATCAGCGGTCGGTGCCTGGAAGTATCCCAGGTGGATCGAATTCGTCGACGCCTTGCCAAAGACCGCCACCGGCAAGATCCAGCGCTTCAAACTGCGCGATGGCCTGGAGGGATAGCTCTCTAGCTCTGCCGTTCAACATCTCCTGGCAGATCGATGTCTTGCAGAACACCGCTGTCGGAAACATCGATGAAGTGAACTTTTCCGGAGTGCTGCTGGATGATGTGCCGCGCGCCGGTGTCGCCGGTATGCAATGTCAACTCCGCGAAGAAACCCGCCCCGAAACCGATCGGATGACCGCGCCGCCCGGCAAAGCGTGGCGCGAAAATCGCGTCTTCGCGATGTGGACACGAGCAAGCCAATTCAACCAGCGCCTTTATTGTCGAAGGCTGGATGTAGGGCATATCGCCAAGGAACATAAAGGCCACATCGGCCTCATGACGAACCGTACGGATGCCTGCGGCAATGCTCGTTGCCATCCCAGCGCGATAGTCGGGATTTTCCACCACGTTGCATCCCTCCACCTTGGCAAGTCTGCGGGTCTCTTCATCGGCCGGGTTGATGACAACGACACGCTGTTGAAACAGCGCCCGGGAAACACACCGGAGCGTTCTGGCAAGGGCCGGCTGATCCTCGATGAGCACGTGGAGTTTGTTTGCCGCACCAAACCGTCTGGATTGGCCTGCCGCGAGAACAACCGCGGCTAAACTGACATGAGGGTCGTTCACCGCTACCGTTCCGAAACCGGCTTGGCATTCAGGACTGCCGTGATTTCTGCCAGAATTGACAGGGTGATCTCGGGCGGATTAAGTCCACCGATGTCGAGACCGACCGGCGCTCTGATCCTGGCCAGGTCTTGTTGTGCAACACCCCTCGCCTCAAGAATTTCGCATCTTGCCTGATGGGTCCGTCTGCTGCCGAGTGCGCCGGTGTAGAAAGCCGGGCTTGCCAGCATCTCAGTGAGAATGTCCGGTTCCCAGTCGTGGTCATGGAACAGGACGACACCGGCACTCCAGGCATCCAGACAACCGGCATCGAATGCGGAAGGTCCAGACAGGTGCCGGGTACTCGCTGTGAGGTGCCCGATTTCGTTGAGCTCGTCGTTGTCTGGTGACTGGGCAACGATGTCCCAGCCTAGCATGTGGGCCTGCCTGACAATCGATGTAAGCGCATGGCCGCGGCCGGCCGCAACGAGGCGGATGTTCGGCAAATAAGCCCTTGAGAACGCCGACCCGTCCGGCGCCAGTCTCGACAGGCCGCCACGCAGCGGTGGCGTGTTCTCAATGTCCGAAATTACCGATCGAGCGTCACCGCAGTCATCGACAGGGAAGTCAAGCCTGACGGGCCTGCGTGCCTGAACGGCGGAGTTCAGTTGTGCCAGTACGTCAGTCGGCGGCTTTGGCTGGAAATGAACGTCAATGCCAGACCCGCAGGGCAACTGGATATCAAAGTACTTTGAACCTTGGCCGAACCGTTCGCGCGTCGCCGCACCCGCCTGCATAACCGAGCGGGCGTGTTCGACCAAGGCGGTCTCGGCGCATCCCGAAGTAATGCTGCCGACCCACTCCCCGGTTTCGCAAACCGCCATCTGGCTACCGACCGGACGGGGTGCCGAACCATCCACTGCAATCAGCGTGATCAGGCAGGTTTGCATGCCCCTTCGTTGCCATTCGAGCAAGTCACGGATCACATACTCGGAAAACTTTCCACGTCGGCGCCGAGCTGTCATCGCCCCACGTTCCAAACCGTGTTCTCTGATCAGGGCCATTTCGGTGGTCCAGTGCCCGAGTGGAAGTCGGGCACATTATAAGGAAATTGCCACCGCAAAAATAAGGAAATTGCTATTGCAAATGGTCCTGTGCCAAATCGTCGTCTGAAAATGAAGCAGACTGAAACAGATATCGCCATTGCCGGGTGCGGACCTGCCGGTGCGTTGCTGGCTGTTCTGATGGCCCGGATGGGGTATCGGGTAACCTGCATCGCTGCGGCTGCCCGGCTGGCCCGGATTGAAGGGCTCGGGCAACGAACCATCGATGTCATGTCAATGCATGGCTTGAGCGGTGCGCTGACAGCTGTATCCGATACTGTTTCGAGACATGCGATCTGGGCTGGACGTTCAGCAGACTACAACCGGGAATCCATCGCCTCACGCAAGCGCCTTGACGCCGGACTGATGGCCGACCTTGCCGAGGCCGGCATTGAGGTCATTGCAGGAAACTGCGAACGGCCAAATGTCCATGCTGATCATGTCAAGGTCTCCGTGCGCTGCCAAAACCACGAACATCGAACCCTCAGGGCCAAATTCTTTGTCGAGGCGCGGGGGCGTGCCGCGCCAAAGCCACGCGACGGCGGCATGCGCGGCCCGGAAACAACGGCCCTTGTGCGCCGCATGGAACCGGTTGGCGAACCGGGCACCGTTGTGGAAAGCATGGCGGACGGCTGGGCCTGGTACGTTTGCGATGGTGAACAGGCTTTGCTGCAGGTGTTTGTCGACAGCTCCTCTGGCCTGCCCAAACGGGGTCAGCTGGCTGAACTCCATGACGTGCTGTACCGTCAGGCGCCCGGCATTGCCGAACGCTGCGGCAAGGTGCAAGCGGTCACAGATGTGATGAGCCGTAACGCGACGAGTTATCTTGCCGGCGGTTTGGTCACCGGGCGCAGCATACGGATTGGCGATGCCGCGGTCGCAATCGACCCGCTGTCCGGGCATGGCGTGTTCGCTGCTTTCGGAACAGCGCTTGCCGCCAGCGCGACAATCAACACAATCCTCGCACGCCCGGGCAGTTCCACGACCGCCATGCGCTTTTACGTGGATCGCTGCGAGCACAGTTTCATGCGTAACACCCGCACCGGCCGGGATTTCTACCGTCTGGAGGAGTTCTGGAAAGAGCGTCCGTTCTGGGCCGCCCGGCGCAACTGGCCGGACGACGAACCGGCGCACGGTGCGGCGGGCGCTGGCACAGTGAGCGTGCAGCACATGCCCGTGGTGAGTAACGGCTTCATAGAGCAGGCGGAAGTCGTGGTGACGCCGGAGCATCCGCGTGGCGTGTGGCGGGTGGATGACGTTGCGCTGGCACCGTTGCTCACCGCAGCCCGGGGTGTGAAGGAAACCCCAGGCCCGGATTTCGTTGAGGCAATGGCGGGCGAGTTACAGGTGCGCCCGGCTCAGGTCGCAGCAGCACTCAGCTGGCTGAAGGCGGCCGGTGCGCTGGCCTGAGCTGCCGCACCGTTTGCCATGCGCTGCCAGCCAGATGATGGCCAACGCGGCGCCAAGGCCGGCCAAAATGATGCCATGCTCCATCAATCCCGCCTTGGAGCGCTGCGATACTCGCGCCCGTGGTAACGAGCCGCCGATCGCCAGTGGGCGACAAGTTCTTGGCGTGTCGCGCCGGGGTTGGCGGCCAGCCATTTGGCGCTCAATCCGGTGAAATGGGCCGCGGCGATGCTGGCGCCCGAAATGGCCGCGTGGGGGAGGCGTTCCGGCGAGGCGCACCAGGTGCCGTACTCGGCAATGCCATCCAGTACGCTCACCGCACCGCGTTCACATCGCGCATCTCCCGTAACCGCAATCACGCTGTCGTAGGACGCCGGATAGCATGGCACGCCTTGCGCTGGTGCCGAGGCAATCAACACGATGCCTGCATCCGCTGCCCGGGTGCAGGCGTCAGCCAGAGGCTTGCGATCCGATGCCAGGCCAAAGCTCATGTTTACCAGCGAGACGCCCCTTTCCGTCAGCCAGTCAAGCGCTTCGGCGACAATGGCCGGCCGGGTCGAAGGACGGCTGCCGAATACCCTGGCAACAGCCAGGCGGACATGCGGCGCCTCATTGCAAATGACTTCGGACACATAGGTTCCATGCCCGAGCTTATCCTCGATGCCGGCATCTTCAGTAAAACAGCGGCTATCGGCAATGCGCTCCGCAAGCGGGCCGGCAATGCCGCTGTCGATGATCCCGACGGCAAGCGATACGGTGTTCATTCAGAACCACCGGACGTTGCAGCGCGAAGGCGGCCATCCGCCAGTTCCAGCACCTGATCCGCATCGCCGGTCAGCGTGGAACGGTGGGCAATGACGATGCGGGTCCGTTCGGCGAACAGACCGTCGATGACCACGCGAATGGATTGCTCGGTCTCGGTGTCGACGCCCGACGTTGCCTCATCGAGCACCAGCACCAGTGGGTCACCCAACAATGCCCGGGCGATGGCGATGCGCTGGCGCTGACCGCCGGACAGTTTCGTGCCACGGCTGCCGACATCGCTGTCATAGCCATCGGGCATCGCTTCTATGAACTCCGAAGCTCCGGCGCGCGCTGCGACCTGGCGCACCTGCGTTGCCGTGGCTTCGGGCGCTGCATAGCGGATGTTGTCGGCAATGCTGCCGGGCATCAGCACGGTATCCTGGGCGACAATGGCAATCCTGCGCCGCAGATTGTCGAGCGCGATGTCGCGGAGATCGACACCGGACAACGAGATGCGCCCGGTATCCGGATCGAAGTGGCGTTGCAGCAGGTCGATCAAGGTGGTCTTGCCGGCACCGGACGCTCCAACGATGACGGTCTTTGACCCTTGCGGGATGGTCAGATCGATGTTCCTCAGGGTCGCGACATCGCTTGCTGGATAATGGAACGACACATTCTCGAACACGATGTCTCCCGCCATGCCGGAAGGCATCGGCACCGGGCTGTCGGGCGAGGTGACCGCCGCCGGGGCACTGGTGATTTCATGCACCCGGGCGAGGCTGACCTCGGCGCGCGTAAGCGCCACCCACAAGCCAAGAAGAGTATGCACCGGCCCCGTCGCCCGGGCGAGATAGGCGGTGAAGGCGACCAGCGTGCCGAGTGTCATCGACCCGCCAATCACCATGGCGCCGCCGATCAGGAATACGGCAACGGTGCCGGCCAGGGTGAGCAGCGACGGCAGCGCCGTGGCCGCCTGATTGAGCATCTGCAAGCCGCGCAGCTTGACAAGATGGCCGGCCTGCAGCGTGTCGAGCCGTTCGGCCTCGCGCCCCGCACCGCCTGCCGACTGGATGAACTTCATCGCCGACAGCGTGTCGTACAGGAATGCGGCGATGGATGATGCCTGCTCGCGCATGTCGCGTGTCGCGGCTTCGATGCGCGGGCGCACCGCCTTGAGCAGCACGACCTGAAGCGGCAGCACGCACAGGGCGATCAGCGACAACTGCCAGCTCAAGGCCAGCATCAGGCCGAGCGCACCGGCCAGCACGATGACCGCGTTGATCAGCGCCAATGCGCTGTCGACGCAAAAGCGTTGTACCTCGGCGACGTCACCATCGAGCCGCGCCATCAGATCGCCGCCGCGCGTCTCGGCGAAATAGGCCGGCGACAGGGTTTGCAGATGACGGTAGACACTTGCCCTGAGGGCAAACAGGATGTGGCCGGACGCGGTGACATAATGCCAGCGGTTGAGTGCCGCCAGGCCGGCCGATGCAACGGCGGCCGCCAGCATCAGTCCGCACATCTGCCAGATGACGGCATAGTCGCGCCCGATCAAACCGTCGTCGATCAGAACCTTGGTAATCCACGGCTGCGCCAGTGCCAAGAGGCTGGCGGCAAGCGACAGCCCCAGGACCAGTGCCAGACGCGGCAACTGCGGCCGCACAAACCGATAAAGCCAGCGGCGGGTCTGGTCTGCACCTGCCGCGCCCGCGGTCAGCGCTTGAGCACCCGCATGGAGGAGATGCCCATATTGGCACCGTCCGGCATGTCGATCTGGCCGATCTTCTTCAGCGTTTCGGTGTCATAGACGCCGATATCCGACATCGTGCCGCCGACATAGACTTCCTTGCCGTCGCTGGAGATGTTGATGTCATAGTAGCTGTGATCAAGCTCGCCGCGGCCCAGCGATTTGCCGGCTTTCATGTCGAGCTTCGCCAGATTGTTATATACGCCAAAGGCGATATGCGGTTCGGTCGGGCTGACCACCGTCGAAAAATAGAAGATATCGGTGTTCTCGACATCGACCAGGTTGAAGTCTCCGGTCTTGAGGTCGAGCGTCAGCATGCCGGTCCAATAGGCCGCCGGGTCCTCCAGAGACATGTCGCTGCGCGCGGCGTAGTACGGTGTCGAAAAGATGCCGGCCTGCTCCCACTGGCTCCACACATCGAGAATATCGGGCGGATAGTAGTTGGCCCGGTCCCAGCCTTGAGTCTTGTGCTCGGTGATGATCTTGCCGTCGGCCGGATCGATGACGTAGAGCGCCCGGCCCATGCCATACAGCTTGCTGCCGTCGGCGGCGTACATCATTACGGTGATCTGGCGCGGCGCCGGAATGGAGCGCAGCTTGCTGCCGTCGGCGGTGGAATAGAAGGAAATGCGCGTGGGCTGGACTTCATACTCGCCGAGGCCGAGCTTGACGGATGATTCGTAGACCGCCAGCTCCTTGCCGTCCGGCGAGACATCCATGCCGAACATGATCTTGACCCGCTCCTTGTCGTCCGACAGGTCGAGCCGGAAGGTTTCCGTGCCGGTCTCCAGGTCGATGCCGGACACACTTTCCCATCGGTTGACCACGGAATAGGCGGTCTTGCCGTCAGGCGACAGGGTAATGGTCAGCGGGCCGGGAGAGGCATTTGGGATGGTGTAGACCTTGTCGACCTTGCGCGCTTCGGCATCGACCACCACCAGCTTGTCCGGTTTCACGCCGGTCACCAGGTAATCCTTGGCCTCGGCCAGGCCGGATGCCATGAGCGCAAGCGCGCCGGCAAGCATTGCAATGGTCTTTGTTGGGTTGCGTTTCATGACGGTAACTCCGCGGTCAAATGCCTAGCTGTCTTCACCTTGGTGGATTTCGTCCCGCGATCAGGTCTCATCGGGGAAGACCGACTGCAGCTTGCGCCAATCGCGCTGCGCCGCCGGGGCGTCGGCGTTCCAGCTGGGATAGGTATTGAGCGTGTCGGCGACCTGAGCCGGCCACCAGCACGGGTCGGCACAGCCGTAAAGATCGGCCTCCATCGGCTGGCACAGGGCCGCAACGCCGCCGAAGGCGTCGACCTCCCAGCCCGGGTCCAGTGTTGCCGTGCAGCCAACCATGGTCTGCATCAGCCGGACCTCTTCTTCGCGGCCTTCCTCGGCGGCGCTGGCGAATTCGACCGCTTTCTTGTTGACTGGTTTGAGGTGTTTCATTGCGTGACCCTCCGTGGCTCCACGTGGCGTTTGAGATAGGATGGATTGTGCCGGATGATGCGGCTGTAGGCGGAAATGCCGAAGTCGACCCAGTCGCGCATCAGATCGCAGTAGTGGTAGACCGGCGAGTGCGGGTCTTCGAAGCGCGCGTAGCTCTCATGATAGCAGCCGCCGGCACAAATGTTGCGTATGCGGCAGGTGCTGCAGGCGCGTGAGGCCTTGTCCTGGGCCTTTTCGACGAAGTCGCCCAGCGCCTGCCGGTCAATGCCGTCGGAAACATTCCCGAAGGTCGGCATCTTGGAGCCGGTGAAGCGGTGGCACAGATGCAAATCGCCATCGCCGTCGACCGCCAGCATGCCGATGCCGGCCCCGCACGGCACCACCTTCTTGGTGCCCTCGGCCAGATCGGTCATAAGCTGGTGCATGTTGGAAAAGCCGATGTTGCGGTCTTCGAGCGCCGCCTCGACATAGCGCTCGCCCAGCACCTTCATGTCGTGAAACACCTGTCGCAGTTCATCCTCGGTGAGGTTGAAGGCGGAGATATCGCCCGACGTCGCCGGCGAGAAACCGACCTCGAAGAAGCCCAGTTCATCGCGCAGATGTTCATGGATCGCCAGCACGTCGGTCACGCCGCGGGTCAGGGTCACCCGTGCGCCGACCGGGCGTGAGCGGTAGCGCGACAGCAGCATTCGCGCCTTTCCCGCGACAACGTCATAGGTGCCGCGTCCGCCGACGGTCACCCGGTTCTTGTCGTGCAGCGCCCTGGGTCCGTCCATGCTGACGGTCAGCCCGAAGCGGTGTTGATCGAGATAGTCGACAAGCTGCTCGTTGAGCAGCGTCGCGTTGGTGGTCAGCGAGAAATCGATCTCCTTGCCGGCCTCGCGCCCGCGCGCCTCGGCATAATCCACCATCTGCCGGATCAGCGGCATGTTCGACAGCGGTTCGCCGCCGAAGAACACCAGGTTCACCCGTTTGCGGTCCCTGGCCTGCCTGAGCAGCAGCTCGAGCGACTTGACCGCCGTCTCGAACGACATCTTCTGCCCGGCGCTCGGCACTGCCAGGTCTTCCTTGTAGCAATAGGTGCACGACAGGTTACAGCCGGTGTTGACGTTGATGATGATGGTCGACAGCGGGAAGTCCTTGACCCGCACCGGTGCTGAGGGTTGGTCCATGTGGCGGGCATTGCGCACCACATCCATGGTCAGAAAATCCTCCACCGTGCCGGCCACGTCGTCCGCCGCGAAGCGGTCGCTGAAGGCGTCCTCCAGGCTGTCAGGCGTCACCGTCGCCGTCTTGCGGAAATGGTCGAGCACCGCGCCGGACACCTCGTCCATTTCGAACAGGCTGGTGGTCGGGATGTGGAACAGCATGCGCCGGCCCTCGATGTCGACGTCGTGGATGTTCTCGGGCATCAGCCTCAATCCGCTCATCCGCCGTCCTTTCGCGCCTGTCGTGCCATGGACTTCATCCCCGGGTTCAGCGGATCGGCGGATCGACGAAGCGCTGCACCGTCACGAACAGGTGAGCGCTGCCCTCGACCTTGTTGCCGCCGTCGTCGACGGTGCCGATCACCGACAGGTTGCCGGCATTGTTGGTCGACATCGGCCGCGCCGGGTTGGGGCCGGCGCCGGCCGGTTCGAACAACCCGGTGCCGGTGATCTTGCCGGCAAACTCGTTGTCCCTCAACGCTGCGGCACCTTCATCGAAATTGTCCGTGCGCCAGCTTGCCGGCATCACGCCGATGCGCACGTCGTCCTCCGTACCCGGCTTGCCGTCGGCCCCGGCCATGTAACCGACTGCCTCGAACTGCGCCGGCACCGGCGCAATCGGCCCGCCATTGCCGCCAACGCGGGCGAAGGTGGTGTCGGGCACGACCTTCACGCTGTCGACCTTGTCATAGACGACCAGACCGCCGCTCAGTGATGCGCCGCCGACGGAAACGTCACGGGTGCCGGTGCCCGCACCGGCATCGGCGGTGACATCCAGGGTCACGCTGTCCGCCGACCGGCTGACATCGCTGACTTGCAGACCGTCACCGAGCGAGACATCGCCCTCCAGCCCGACGCCGTGAATGGTGACCCGGGCGGTTTCGCCCTGCTTGATGTAAGCCGGCTGCACGGCGAGAATCTTCGCCCCGCTGCCCTGACGCACTGAAGCAATGGTGCCGCCGACAATGTCATTGTCGCGCACGAACCAGCGGCCGCTCAGCCGGTTGGCATCGCCGCCGGTCGACATCACGACGCGCATCGATGCACCGTTCTTGCCGGTCAGGCTGGCGCGGAACTCATGCCCGGAATAGACAACCGCCGTACCGGAAGCTTCCTGAACGTCGCCATTGGCATAGGTCGCCTTGGTGGTGATGTCGTAACCACCTTTGTCGTTGGCGCTGAGGGTGGCGAGCCCGGCGTAGTCGCCGGCGCCCGGGCGGTGTCCGGCAAAGCGCCAGGTTCCGGTGAGATCGGGGGCCGCCTTGTCCTTCCATGCCGTCCATGCATCGCTCTCATAGGGCAGCAGCTTGGCCAGTTCCTCGACAATCTTGGTCGAGGCGGTTCCCCACCAGTCGCGGTCGCGCGCCAGTGCCTGATACTCGGTGGTCGGGTATTGACCGAGGTGGAAATTGACCAGCTTCAGCCAGTCCGCCTTGTCGCGGCGCTGCAGGGCGACACGGGCAAAGGTATGACAGCGGCCGCAGAACTGCGTCAGGTTCTCGTCCGGTCCGGTGTCGGCCACCCCGGGGGTCTTTTCCAGCACATAGCGGTAACCTTGCGATTCCGACGGCGCCAGTCCTTGCGTGGCCGACAGGTAGGCGACCAGTTGCCGGTGCTCATCGCCGGAAATCTTTAGCCCGTGGAGGTGGGCCATGCGGGTGAGCGTCATGCTCCAGGCTTCCGGGGTCTTGCGGGCATCGTCGATCCGTTTGCGCGTGCCGTCCGCCCGCTCCTCGTGGCAGACGCCGCAGCGCGCGGCGATCAGCTCGGCGCCATCCTGCGCCAGGGCCGGTACCGATGTCCCGGATCCCAAGACGGCAGATGCGACCAACGCACCAAAGAAGAGTTTCTTGTGCATTAGCAAATCCTCCCAGTTTCGTGCGCCTGTTGCCGTGCTGTCAGGCCATCATATTGCCGTAAGGCAAGCACTCTACGCCGCCGCTGTCTTGACATTTGCGGTCATTGTTCCGCCAAATAGGCGCGTAGACGGCAACAGCCTGTGACATTGGCTGAAGACTGATCGCCAGTTCGAGGTCCGCGCGGTACTGCTCATGACAGCACAAGCGACCATCTCTTCATCTGTTCTGCACGGCCTCAGCAATGACATGGCCCGGCTGGACATCGATGCCGCCGAGCTGGCCCGGTGCTGTGGGATGCCTGAGGCGGCCTTGTATGCAGACGAGCGGGAAATCCCCTTGCACGGCTTCGTTTCGGCGTTGGAGTTCATTGCCGACACCGGGCGGTGTCGCGACTTTGGCTGGCAGGCCGGCAAAGCGTTCGATGTCGCCCATCTTGGTGACCTGGGCGAGGCGGTGTCGTGCGCACCGACATTGGGGACCGCGCTGCAGGTCTTTGCCCGCTACCTGCGCCTGATCCAGAGCACCAGCGAAATCACCTTTGATGTCGATGCCGACCAACTGGTGCTGGGTTACCGCATTCTAGACCCGGGCATCTGGCCGCGCTGCCAGGATGCCGAGTTCACCATCTCCATCCTGTGCGCCATCATCCGTGGCTGTCTCGGTGAAGGCTGGCGGCCGCTCTATGTCGGCTTTGAGCACCAGCCGGGCGGCGACACCGGCGCGCGCGACAGCGAGTTGAGCGTGGCTTGCGCCTACAGCTGCGACGTCAACACGATCGCCCTGCCGGTGCGGGTGCTGGACGAACCGATGCCGTGCAAATGTCATGCGGACTGGCCGGCCGCATTTTCGCGGCTGGGCGAGGCGGTGGCGCGCCGCGACCGGGCCCGGCCGCTGCCCGGCCGGGTCAGAACGGCGATCTTTTCCGAAATGTCGCGTGGCCTGCCACGGCGCGAGACTGTTGCAGCCCGGCTCGGAGTATCGCAACGCACCCTGCACCGACGGCTCCAGGCCGCCGGAACCAGCTACGGTGCCATCCTCAGCGACTGCCGCGCCAGTCTCGGCCGTTTCCTGCTGCAGAACGCCGAACGGCCGTTGAGCCAGGTCGCCCATGACCTCGGTTATTCCGACTACACCGCCTTTTCCCGAGCCTTCAGGGCATGCTACGGGCACACGCCAAAGGCTTTCCGCGACCGTAATGAAAAGCTGGCAGAGCATCGCTCAGGCGAAATCTAGAGCACTTTTTTGGCAATACCGAGCCATTTGATGGCTCAAAAGTTACTTCCTTTGCGATGATACCAGCGCTGACGGAAAACCGATGTCATACCAGCGCGGCATAACAGTCAGAAAGGTCGCCCGCCAACACCGCCGTTGTTCGGCTGTTCACACAACCAGGTCGAACACGAAGTCGGAAGAGTCGATCGAGGCGAGCGGGGTGCCGTACAGTCTGATGAAGGTATCGGCGTCGAGCCGAAGCAGGCTCGAGCCGTCCGTCAGCTGGGATAGCGTCAGGTCTGCAAGCGAAGCCACGCCGGACCCTGTCATGTCGAGCAAATCGATGCCGTCTTCGAAATTGCGTATCCGGTCTTCGCCCCAATTCGGCCGGTCGAACACGAAAACATCCCGCACCGCATCTGCAAAGCCGTTCAGCAAATCGTTGCCGCCGGCCCCGTTGAGGGTGTCGGCGCCGGCGCCGGCGTAGAGGAAATCCGCATCAGAGCCGCCGTACAGGCTGTCATCGCCGCTGAACGCGACCAGTACATCGCGGCCACCGGCGCCGATCAGCGTGTCGTTGCCTGTGCCGGAGATCAGTCGGTCATCGTCCGCACCGCCGTTGAGGGTATCATTGTCGGCGCCTCCGACCAGCCGGTCCGCTTCGCCATCCCCGCGCAGGTTGTCGTTGCCCGAGCCGCCGTCGAGGGTGTCGATGCCGGCCCCGCCGGCCAGTGTATCGTCACCGGTCGCGCCGACCAGCTTGTCGTTCCCTGCCCCGCCGCTCACACTGTCGTTTCCGGCTCCGCCATTGCCGAGGTCGTCACCGTCCATGCCGGCGATCATGTCGTCGCCCGCCTGCCCGAACAGCGAGTCGTTCCCCGGTCCGCCATCGAGCAGGTCGTCACCGCCACGGGCCCGAACCTCGTCGTCGCCGGCAAGTCCGAGAATGAAATCCCGCGCCCCGTCGCGGCCAAACAGGGTGCGGGCACCCTGGTCGGACGGATTCGAGGGTCCGGTATAGAACTGAAAGGAACTGATGGTCGAGCCATCGTAGTCGGTCGTGTTGGCATAGTCGCCAACCCCGGCGATGATCCGGTGGTTCGTCAGGTGCGTCACAAGCTCGGACGAGGTGATCGCCTCCAGGTTGTGCCAGTAGAGTTCGGAGTTGTGCTCTGCACCGAAGCCGTGTTTGAGGAACAGCGGATCGTTGAAATAGTTGGGATACGAGACATCGTCGTTGGCGATGTTCGGCAGCCAGATTTTCGTGGTCGAGAAATTGATGTTGGAACGCAGCACCGAGTTGGGCGCGAAGTCGTCGGCAATATCCTCGGCATCGCCGATCAGCCCGGAATTGCCGTCAACGCCGGGAAAGGTCACCCGGTCTTCCGCATGGGCGAGGGCCAGGTAGTTGAGCGGCGACAGGGTCACGAGCCTGCCGGATGCATCGACGATGTCCGGATTCGCCTCCGACGGCAGAAATCCATTGCTGTCTGTGAACAGCCGGGGGTGGAGCCCGGGAGAGGCAAGCGATATGACCCTCAGGTCGACATTGTCGAAGTTGTGGCTGTCGACAGCGAGAAAGATATCCGCCATCAGACCGCCCAGACTGTGCCCGGTGACGACCAGCTTGGTGATGCCGGGGGTGGCGGCAAGGTAGCTGGCAACCGCGTCGATCAGGGGTTTGAGCATGCCGTAGTGGTCGTGCTGACCGTCAGGCGAAAACGCCTGCTCTTCCTCAACCGCCGGGTCGAACTCGTCGGTGCCGCGAAACGCCAGAACCAGGGTGCTCTCGTCACCCGTTCCGGCCTTGCCGACGCCAACCAGCGCCTGGGCGTCCTCATTGTTGTAAAGGCCCTTTGCGGTGAATGCGCTGGCGGCCGTCACGGTGCCGGTGAAGTGGCTGGCAAGTTCTGTATCGTCGAGCAACTGCCAGCCGACACCGTCGAGGTAGCCGCGATAGTCGTCGTTATTATTGCTCGGCGGCGGCGTGGAGTTATGAAAGGCGGCAGGTATGGTTTCCCCGCCATAGGCCGTACGGGCAAACAGTGTTGCCGCCCGCACCGCATCGGCGGAATTGGCCAGCGTCAGCGCCATGCCGGCGGAGGCAGACGCGGCTGCAACCTGGGTTTCCATGACCAGTGGAACGGTCGTGGCGGTCACAAGGTCGTCGTCCTGAGTGTCCGTCAGGCTGCCGGTCAATTGCGACTGCGATGCCGTCTCATCGAGTGATTGCAGGATGTCTGAGAAACCGTCCGCCGTCTTGTCCAACATGTTCGCCTCGTGGAAATGCCCAAATCAAAGGAAAGACGTGGCGTCGCACAAGTAAATGGCATTGTTCGGGCAGGACGAAAAAATTGCGGGTTTCGGGGAATGACCCCTGCAACCTGAGAACCTGATTGAAAAGTGCGTTAGCCCGCGCCGATCGCCCGCATGACGCCGCCGAGGGCGGGGATGGTCAGGACCGCCGCGCCGACAAGCCAGATGCCCATGGAAGCGAATGACGACTGCACGGCACCGGTTGCGCGCTCGAAGATGGCCGCCGGCACACCGGCGAACATCAGCGTCAGTGTCGACACCATAAGCGAGGCGAAATAGAACACCAGTTCCGGCAGCACCGGCAGCAGGCCAGGATACCACACCGGGGCCAGTTCCTGCATCACCAGCGTCGCCGGCGAGTGCATGCCGTTGACGATCGCCACCAGGATCACCGGCACGATCAGCGAAAAGGAAACATCGTCCTGCGGCTGCTGTTCGCCGTTCGGAGCTTCGTTCTTCATCCGCCCTCCCTCACGCCGTCGGTGCAAAGCCGAACGCCACCGCGGCGGCAAAGAACGCCAACCGCAGGACGAACATCCACATGACGGCAAAGATCAGCGTCACGATTGGCGGCACCGCCAGCGGCGTCACCGCCCTGACGACATTCAGCACCGGATCGGAGATCCGCACAAAGGCCCGCCAGATGTAGTTGTCCCAGTTCTCCGGCACGAACAGCCCGAGGATCAGCCGGCCGATCATCGTATACATGACCGCCGCCAGGACGAAGTTGACCAGGTGAAAGAACCAGAACTGGGCAAAGGTCTCTGTCAAGTCGTCGATCCTCTGGAAGCACGTGCGGGATGCCGTTTGACGCATCGTTCGCGCCTTGTTGCAGGCACGATGACCGATTGCAAGCCCGTGTCAACGAAAACGGGGCCCGAAGACCCCGTTCCCGAGTATTGCCGAAATTGCGACAGCGCACCTAGTGGGCGGCTGCCTCATCGCCTTCGCCGTGCTGGGCGACAACGCCACCGCGCGGTGTGCGCACTTCATCGACCATCGCCTGAAGTTCAGCCGAAGGCTCCGGTGTTGCATTGGATACCAGGTACATGACCAGGAACCCGAGCGGCACACCGAAGATCGCCGGCGACCAGACCGTGATTCCAAGGATTGGATCGAACCAGCCATTGGAGATACCGATCAGGTACAGCAGGCAGGCGCCGAACCCGGCGATCATACCGGCGATTGCGCCCTGGGTGGTCGTACGCTTCCACCAGATGCCCAGAACCAGAGCCGGGAAGTTGCCGGCTGCGGCGAGCGAGAACGCCCAGGCCACCAGCTTCAGGATGTCCGGCGGTGCGAACGTCGCGGTGAACGCCGCTGCGATCGCCACACCGAACAGAATGATCCGCGACACCACCAGACGGCGAGCCGTCGGAGCGGTCGGATCGATCATCCGGTAGTAGATGTCGTGGCTGAGCGCATTGGCCATGGCCAGCAGCAGACCGTCGGCGGTCGACAGGGCAGCCGCCAGGCCGCCGGCTGCAACCAGCCCGGTGATGACGAACGGCAGACCGGCGATCTCAGGCGTGGCCAGAACCACGATATCCTTGGTGATCGAGAAGTCGGCCAGCGTCACAAACGACTTGCCGGCACAGGCAGCCTGGATCGCCTCAAGCGAGGCAGCCGCTGCACCACACATCTTGATCTTGCCGGTGGCACCCCAGATGTAGACCCATTGCGGCAAGTCGGCAAAGTCCGTACCGATGATGTTCTTGTAGATCTCCAGCTTTGCGAACGCGGCATAGGCAGGCGCCGTGAAGTACAGCAGGAAGATGAACAGCAACGACCAGCCGACCGACTTGCGGGCGGCGCGCACCGATGGCGTGGTGAAGTAACGCATCAGAACGTGCGGCAGCGAGGCGGTACCGATCATCAGGCAGAACACCAGCGCGAAGAAGTCGAACGCGCCCTTGTTCCAGATGCTCAGATGCGGTCTGGCTCCCGCCAACGCCTCCTTGGTCTGCTCAAGTTCGGTGATCTGCTGCAACGCCGTGCCATAGGTCAGCTGCGGTATCGGGATACCGGTCACCTTGTACGACATGATCACAACCGGGATCAGGTAGGCGATGATCAGCACGATGTACTGGGCAACCTGGGTCCAGGTCACAGCCCGCATGCCGCCGAGCATCGAGCACAGCAGGATGCCGGCAACGCCAAGGAACACCGCATAGAAATACGGGATACCGAGGAACCGTTCGGCAATCAGGCCGGTGCCGCGCACCTGCGCCACCACATAGAGGAACGAGGCGGACATCAGCACGACAATGCCGAGGAACCGGGCAACGTTGCCGCCGAAGCGGGCCGCCAGGAAGTCTGGCACCGTATAGGCGCCGAACTTGCGCAGGTAAGGCGCAATCAGCACCGCCACCAGCACGTAACCGCCGGTCCAGCCGATGACGAACGCCAGGCCGTCATAGCCCAGGATATACAGAGAACCGGCCATCGCCAGGAACGAGGCGCCCGACATCCAGTCGGCCGCCGTTGCCAGGCCGTTATAAAACGCCGGCACGGTTCGCCCGGCCACGTAGTATTCCGACACCTGCATGGTGCGCGACAACACACCGATGCCGGCATAGATCACCAGGGTGAACCCGACGAACATAAACCCGATGTATTTGTTGTCGACACCGAGCTGTTCAAGGATCGCCAGAAAGATGACGAAGGCCAAGAAGCCTCCGGTATAGAATGCGTAGACCTTGCCGAGATTGGCGAGAAATCCACTTTTTGCTTCGCTAGCCATGTCGTGGACCTCCTAGTCTTCGGCAACGCCGTGTTCGCGGTCGATCTGGTCCTGTTTTGACGAAAACCAGAAAATCAGCACCACGAAAACGATCAGTGAGCCTTGCGCGGCCATCCAAAAGCCGAGCGGGAAGCCGAGAATAACGATCTTATTCAGGGCATGTACGAAAAAGTGGATCAGGAACGAGAACACAAACCAGATGCCGATACATGTCCACATCAGGCCTTTCGTCTTGTCCCAATAGCCACTGCTATCCGGGTTAGCCATGGAGATTTTTCCTCCCGTTTGAGCGCATGAACCGGACGGTCCCGCCGCCCGTCACACGCCACTTCATCCACGCCTGTTTCGAGGATTTAGTTTCAGACCCCCTCCCCGCCAGGCCTCCACACGCACCCGCAAATATGCCGAAGGCACACCCTTGCGCACGTTAACAAGAGATTAACATTGCCTCTTTGCCGTCATAATTGGACTTTCGGTGTAAGCCGGAGGGTGCACTTGACTGCGGCGGCCGCCTGGTCGTCCGGATGCCGTTGAAACGAACCCTGTTGCGCTCCGCGCGGCAATGTGACACCCAGTGGGCAAGCGCTGTTTTGCGCTGCCGCAGAAACCGCCGCCAGCAGCATGAAGGCACCCCGATCATGGGCATACTGACCAAGCTGACCGACCTCTTCAAGAGAGAACCAATTGAAACAATTGAGCAATTCGAAGCGTTCATGAACAGCCGCTCGGCCTTTCTGGCGCAGAAGTGCGTGGTCGAATATTGCCGGGCGCGGTCCGGCTTGTTGTGGGAAAAGCTGTTCAAGGAAGCCGCCTTCAAGACCGCGCTCGACTATTCCAACTGGTACAGCTTCACCATTGCCTACAGTTTCGTTGCCGAGATGATGGAGGGCATTTTCAGCGAGCGCTGCCAGGTCGGCAGAGAGGGTCTTGCGGCCTATCTGTCGGACGTGGGCGCGCGCACCTTCGCCAGCTACGATCTGCCGGCGGGCGTCGATTCGGACTTCTGGGACAAGGCCCGGGAGCAGCTCGACAATGCCCTTGCCGAGGCCTTGCTGCGAGCCCCCAAACAGGTCAAGGAAATCCCCAAGCCCCGAGTGAAGCTGATCTTCGAAAGCCTGCCGATCCACGAGGACGTGCGCAGCTACGACTACGAGCTGATCCAGAACAACATCCGCATCAACCTGTGCCGCATCTACGACGATTTCATCGCCGACGCCGATCTCGACGCCCTGGCCGCCGCCATCGACCGCAAGGCTGAAAAATAGCGCGGCCCGCACCCATCTTGCCGCTGGACAGCCCCCCGCGGATCACCTATAACGCCGCCGTTTGCACCAGCACGGCAAAGCGCCCGAAGCGCCGGCAAACAGGCCCAGGTAGCTCAGTTGGTAGAGCAGCGGATTGAAAATCCGCGTGTCGGTGGTTCAATTCCGCCCCTGGGCACCATTTTTTACAATTATCCCAATAAGTTAGCACCTTGGCGCCGGCGCCGGACCATTAAGGCTGCAGGTTCCAGTACCGCAGTGGTACCGGAAACTGCAGATTGTTGATCAAATACGCCTTAAACTGGCACTTGCAGGGTCGTACTCAATGTCAGTGATTGAACCGTCTCTGATCTTGTTGACCGCCTCTTCGATCACGAAAAGCGGTACCAACTGGGCACCGTCCATTTTGGTCGGCGAGCCGAAGTCTGGCACAGGGCGCTTTTGATTTGATTGTCTGACGTGGCCCTGACGGTCTCAAAAAACAAAATCACCGGCACTCAGGTCTGTGCTTTGAGTGTTCAGGAGCAATATCTCGTCATTCGCATCAGCCCGAATGCGCAAATGCCCAGCTGGCAGATCGGTCATCGCTGCCTGGACGTCCGCAAAGCTGTTGAAATTGCTGTTGCCGGAGAAGTCGATCTTGTCCGTGCCGACTTCCCAGTCCCTGATGCGGTCGACTCCATCATTGGTCACAAAGATGAAGCGATCTGCCTCGGCGCCACCGTCCAGCGTGTCATTGCCGGCAGCTCCGCGAACCGCGTCTGATCCGGCTCCTGCCTTTAAAAGGTCGGCTCCCAGGCCGCCGAATATGTTGTCGTCGCCGCTGCCGCCCGACAAGGTGTCGTCGCCAAGGCCGCCCAACAGCGTGTCCGCACCGGCATCACCGAGCAGCAAATCGTTTCCTGCGGCGGCAGAAAGACTGTCCTGGCCAATGCCACCACGCAGCGTATCCGATCCGGTACCGCCAATCAGGGTGTCGTTGCCGTCATTGCCCTGCAGCGTGTCATTGCCACCGGCGCCGGTCAGATGATCTGCCCCGGCATCGGCACGCAGCAGGTCTGCCCCATTGTTGCCGGCCAGACTGTCGTTGCCCGTGCCGCCGCGAAGCGTATCGAGACCTTCGCCGCCGGACAGAATGTCACTGCCGTCTCCGCCTGTGACGTAGTCATCACCGTCATTGCCGAGGAGAGTGTCGGTACCGCCTCTGCCCTGCAGGGTGTCGTCGTCTGTCCCGCCGCTCATCCAGTTCGCAGCGGCTGTTCCGATCAACACGTCCAGACCGGCGTCTCCGATCAGCGTATCCGATCCAGCTCCGCCGAAAAGCGTGTCATTGCCCGCATCGCCATTGAGCAAGTCCTGTCCGGCATTGCCAGCCAGCATGTCGTTGCCGGCCCCGCCAAACAGTGTATCGGCATTGGTACCACCAAAGAGCGCGTCATCGTCATTGCCGCCGTTGAGACGGTCATCTCCTGTACCGCCGCGCAGGGTGTCGAAACCGTCGTCTCCTGACAGGACGTCGTCAGATGCGTCGCCGGTGATGTCGTCATTTCCGAACCCGCCGTTTGCACGGTCAATACCTGCGCCGCCGGTGATCGTGTCGTTGCCGGAATTGCCGGACAGGCTGTCGTTTCCGTCGCCGCCAATCAGAATGTCGTTTCCGGTTCCGCCGGTGAGCGTATCGTTGCCGCGGCGGCCGTCGATCGTGTCGTTGCCGATGCCGCCTAAAAAGGTTTCGCTGACGATCAGATCCGAACCGTTGATCACGTCGTTGTTGTCTATGCCGTTCACCGTGACGATGACGGAGGCGGTATCAGTTTCAGTGCCGTTACTGATCGTGTAGGTGAAACTTTCAACTATGGTGTCACCCAATGGCAAAAACTCATAGACACCGTTGGTGTTGAAGCTTATGGCGCCGGTTTCATCGGCCGTGAACGTCGCCCCGGACGCGAGCGTGACCATAGAGCCAACCAGTGCCGGATTGCCGTTGATAGCAGTCACGCTCAACGGGATCGCGCTGATTTCAAAATCGGCGCTATTGCCATTGTCGGCAAGCAGATTACCGGCGACCGCCGCGACGTCGCCGACGGCGAATTCGTCATCATATGCGATCACGTCTGGGGCAAGTCCGAGGATCACATAGCTCGAGCCGGAACTCGAACCGTTAGGATCGGCGAACCGGGCGCCGACAATCAGGTCGTCGATACCATCATTGTTGATGTCGCCGGCGCCTGATACGGCACCGCCGCTGATGTCGTCGGCGGCCACGCCGTCAATGCGGAATCCGTTGCTTCCATCAAGGCTGGAAAGCTGGATCGAAGCGGAAAAGCCGCCGGCCGCTCCAAACACCACATAACTTGAACCAGAGCGATTGCCATTAAAGTCGGCGCCATCCGCCCCGATGATCAGATCGTCAAATCCATCACCATTTACGTCGCCTGCACCGGAAACGTCCCAACCGCTGAAATCGAATGCCGCTTCGCCGTCGAGCCGGAATCCATTCGTGCCATCAAGGTCGGACAGTTCCATTGCCGGTGCAAACCCGCCGGCGGCGCCGAACACGATGAAACTAGAGCCTGAAGATAGTCCGTTTGGATCAGAAAAAGGCGCGCCGACAATCAGATCGTCGAAGCCGTCTCCGTTGATGTCCCCGGCACCGGACACGCTCTGACCGCTTTCTCTGAAAGACGCTTCGCCGTCGAGCCTGAAGCCGTTGTTTCCGTCAAGTTGCCGCAGATCAAATGTTGCGGCGAAGCCGCCGGCGGCGCCGAACAACACATAGCTTGATCCCGACGACGTTCCATTAGGGGCGGCGTCAGGGGCGCCGATGATCACATCGTCGAAGCCATCGCCATTGACGTCTCCGGCACCCGAAACCGAATACCCGCTAGTGCCCTTGCCATCGAGGCGAAACCCGTTGCTGCCATCGAGGCTGGCAAGGTCCATTGTGGCGGCAAAGCCGTCAGCGGCGCCAAACACCACAAAGCTGGAGCCGGAATTCAGTCCGTTATGGTCGGCGAATGGCGAACCGAGGATCAGGTCATCGAATCCGTCGCCGTTGACATCCCCGGCATCTGACACGGACCACCCGATGTTCGCCGCTATCAAATCCCCATTGAGGCGAAACCCGTTGCTGCCGTCGAGGCTTGACAGGTCCATCGAGGCCGAGAATCCACCGGCTGCGCCGAACACAACGTAACCAGATCCAGATGACATTCCGTTGGGATCGGCAAATGGCGCGCCTACAAGCAGGTCATCAAATCCGTCACCATTGACATCTCCGGCGCTCGAAACGGAACGTCCGCTTGAATCGCCGGAGGCTACGGCATCGAGTCTGAAACCGTTCGTCCCATCGAGGCTGGCTAAGTCAAACGTCGCCGGGATACCACTGGCCGAGCCGAACACGACGTAGCTTGACCCCGCACCGGCGCCGCCATTGTCGGCACCAATGATCAGGTCATCGAAACCATCGCCATTTACGTCACCTGCACCGGCGACCGCCGTACCGCTGAAATCGATGGCAGCCTCACCGTCGATCCGTCCGCCATTGCTGCCGTCCAGAGATGACAATTGAAATATCGCGGGGAAAACAGCCATTGGTACCACCCAGAAAAGCGAATTGCGCAGAATGAACGCAATTTTGACATAACGTCAACTTTTTGACAACTGTCTATTTTTGTGACGTCCCCGAGACAAAGGTGACGTTTTGTACCGGACACATGGGTAACACTTTTGCCTTTTGGCGGGAGGTGTTGATGCCGTGGAAAGAGAGTTCGGTTATGGAGGAACGTCTACGATTTGTCGCCCGGTTGCTGGATGGCGAAGGCATGAGCGATGTGTGCCGGCAATTCGGGATATCGCGCAAGACCGGCTACAAGATCTACAATCGCTACAAGCAACACGGGGCTTGAGGCCCTCACCGACCGCTCGCGCCGGCCGGTGCGCTACGCCAACCAGCTGCCGCACCAGATCGAGCAGATGATCGTGCGCTTGAAGCGCGACAAGCCGCACTGGGGCGCCAGGAAGATCCGTGAACTGCTGGTCCGCCGCCTGGCCTGTGATGTGCGCATCCTCGCCACAAGCACGGTGCATGCAGTGCTCGACCGCCATGGCCTCGTCAAGCGGGCGCGTCGGCGGCGGTGCGCAAGGGCTGAAGGCACCCCCCTTTCACAAGCCGATTTGCCGAACCAACTGTGGTGCACGGATTTCAAGGGCGAGTTCAAGCTTGGCAACGGCCAATACTGTTACCCTTTCACCGTCACCGATCAGGTCTCGCGCTATGTGCTGAGAGTCCGTTTTGAAACTGCTGTCCCATCCCGCTCCCCCGCCCGAACCACCCACGAGGGTATCCTGATCGGATGGTTCGGGCGGGGGAGCGGGATGGGACAGCCCTCAAAGTCCCCGAACCGGGGGCTTTTCAAACGGACACTGATGTGCGAAGCGCTTGAATCAACCAAGGGGCACAATGCCTTCACAGTCTTCGAACGTCTGTTTGACGAGCATGGCCTGCCGGAGATCGCATACCCGTTCCACGACACAGATAAGCTGGTCACAGCCTGCGGTCGCATCTGCATGTGCCGCAAGCAGATCAACATCTCCACCGTACTGGCCGATCAAAGACTGGGAACAAAGGAGGTCGAAAATGGCATTTGGCTGGTGAGCTTCATGCACTATGATCTGGGATATATCGACCTGGAGCAGAAACCATCGACAACCCGTTCGGCCCGAGGTTGTCACCCATGTCTTAGGTACAATCTGTTACCTATGTCTCAAGAACGGACCATGAGAAAACTGGCGCACCCGACAGGATTCGAACCTGTGACCTCTGCCTTCGGAGGGCAGCGCTCTATCCAGCTGAGCTACGGGTGCTCTCAAGGTGTGGTGGGCGCTGTATAGCCGAAGCCGGGCGGGGCGGCAATGCTTGTTGTCCCGGTAGAGCTGATCGGCCATTTCGAGCAGCAACCCCGGCGCTGAGACCGTTTTCCGGCGCGATGTGCCCCGGCTTCGGCGTTTAGCGCATAGGGCGCAATTGTTGAACCTGTGCCGTCCCGATCCCCTGCCCGACCACCCGCAGGGTACCCTCGTATCGGGTAGTTGGGCGGCGGAGCGCAATCCAGGACCACCGATTCCAGCGTTTGTTGCCCCTGGATGCCCGTGACAAGCACGGGCATGACGCGTTTGTGTCATGCGCTTTGAATCATACGCCGATACCACCGGTATAACGCCTGAAAATCAATAACTTACCACATAACAGACGAAAGCCTCACGGCGATGTGACAGCACGCATCCGGCCGTTGGACCGTTGCTTGCTTGTCCATGGCCGAAACACGGCGCGCGTGTCCCGCATCGGGACAGGCGCTCTCAAAGAGGCGGCGAACCATGACCATGACCACATCAGCCAAACCCCGCATCGACTGGGTCGACTATGGCAAGGGCATCTGCATCATTCTGGTGGTCATGATGCATTCCACGCTCGGTGTTGAGAAGGCGCTTGCCGAAACATCCTGGATGCATGCCTTCATCGACTGGGCGAAACCGTTCCGCATGCCCGACTTCTTCCTGATTTCCGGCCTGTTCCTGGCTGCCCGCATCGACCGGCCGTGGCGCTCCTACCTCGACAGCAAGGTCGTCCACTTCGCCTATTTCTACGTGCTGTGGATGACCATCCAGTTCGCGCTCAAGGCCAAGGGCTTCGTCGCCGAAATGGGCGTCGAGGGCACCGCGCTGCAGTATCTGCACGGCTTCGTCGAGCCCTGGGGCACCTTGTGGTTCATCTACATGCTGGCCGTGTTCTTCATCGTCACCAAGGCGACGCGCGGCCTGCCGGTTCTGGCCGTGTGGCTCGCCGGCGCAGCCCTGGAAATGGCCCGCATCCACACCGGCTGGCTGCTCGTCGACGAGTTCGCCTCGCGCTTTGTCTACTTCTATTCCGGCTACGTCCTGGCGCCGCATGTCTTCCGGCTCGCCGAACGCTTCCTGGCCGCCAACTGGTTCGCTGTCCTGGCCGGCCTCGTCATCTGGGGCTTCGGCAACGCCTGGATGGTGTTCAGCGGCTATGCCGAGCTGCCGCTGCTGTCATTGGCCCTGGGTTACATCGGCTGCACCGCCGTGGTCGCCACCTCCTGCCTGCTGGCCCGCTTGCGGCTGCTCGACATCGTCCGCTACTGCGGCGAGAACTCGATCGTCATCTATCTGGCCTTCTTCGCCTTCATGGCCGCCAGCCGCATCGTCCTCGTCAAGACCGGCCTGATCACCGACGGCGGCGCCATCTCGCTCATCGTCACGGCAGCCGGCGTCATCGGCCCGCTGGTCCTGCACTGGCTCGTCAAACGGACCCCCGCCCGCATCCTGTTCGAGCGCCCGGCCTGGACGCGCCTCACCCAAGCACCAGCCGCTGCGGCCCCCGCAGCCACGGCATCCGCACGGATCGCGAAATTCATCCACAACTAGTCAGCTGTGTCAGTTGCCCCGGACCCCTGGCCACTGCTGCCCGGTATAGAATGACTATTGCCCGGAAAACCATCTTCCGTACGCGGTTGCCTCGCGGTCGCCGTGCCGGAATGTGACCGCGCAAGAGACTTCGTGCGCTTCCCTCCCCTAGAAAAGGGGAGGGTTAGGGTGGGGATTGATGGCCGTGCAAAACACTGATTTCATTTTGCTTTGCACGGTCATCAACCCCCATCCCGACCTTCCCCCTTTCTGGGGGAAGGAGAGTGGGCAATTGGCCAAGCTGAACCGGACAGCAGGATAGTGGCCTTCGCCGGGGGTGATGGCATTGAGAATCCTGTTGGAATTGCACCTCTCGACCACCATGTCAGTAGCCCCCGGCGCTGTGCAATGGCATAGTGCCGGGCCATGTCAGACACCGTTTCCCAGACCATCAAGCCCGGCGATCACCTCTATCTGATCGACGGCTCGGGCTACATCTTCCGCGCCTACCACGCCCTGCCGCCGCTGACCCGCAAGTCGGACGGGTTGCCGGTCGGCGCGGTGCAGGGCTTCTGCAACATGCTCAACAAGCTGCTGCGCGAGACCAATGCAGGCGAGCGCCCGACCCATCTGGCGGTCATCTTCGACAAGTCGTCCAAGACCTTCCGCAACCGCATCTACCCCGACTACAAGGCGCACCGCCCGCCGCCGCCGGAGGACCTGGTGCCGCAGTTCGGCCTGATCAAGCAGGCGACCGAAGCCTTCAACGTCCCCGCCGTCGAACAGGACGATTTCGAGGCCGACGACCTGATCGCCACCTATGCCGTCCAGGCCCGCGCCGCCGGCGCCACGGTGCGCATCGTTTCCTCCGACAAGGACCTGATGCAGCTCGTCGGCGACGGCGTGGTGCTCTACGACACCATGAAGGACCGCGAGGTCGGCGAGCCCGAAGTGCTGGCCAAGTTCGGCGTCACGCCCGACAAGGTGATCGAGGTTCAGGCGCTCGCCGGCGACAGCGTCGACAACATCCCCGGCGTGCCCGGCATCGGTGTCAAGACCGGCGCCCAGCTCATCGAGGAGTATGGCGACCTGGACACCCTGCTCGCCCGCGCCGGCGAGATCAAGCAGCCCAAGCGCCGCCAGAACCTGATCGAGTTCGCCGACCAGGCCCGCATCTCCAAGGAACTCGTCACCCTGCGCCAGGATGTCCCCGTCGAGGTGCCGCTCGACGACTTCGCCGTGCGCGCGCCGGACGCGAAGGAACTGATCGGCTTCCTCAAGGGCCTGGAGTTCACCACGCTGACCCGCCGCATCGCCTCGGAAATCGATGCCGAGGCCGGCGAGATCGACGCCGCCGACATCACCGTGAAGCACTGGAGCCCGCCGGAACCCGAGCCCGAACCCACAGCCGTCGCGGATGGCGGTGCCGCCGACCCGGTCGCCGCCGCCCATGCCCGCGCCACCGTGCCCGTTGACCATGCCGCATACGAAACCGTCACCACCATGGAAGCGCTTCAAGCCTGGATCGCCGCGGCCGACGCCGCCGGCATCCTCGCCGTCGACACCGAAACCACCTCGCTCGATGCCATGCAGGCCGAGATGGCCGGCATCTCGCTCGCCACCGCGCCGGGCAAGGCGTGCTACATCCCCGTCGGCCACCGCTCCGGCGAGGGGCTGGACTTCGGCGGCAACGACCTTCAGCAGCTGCCGCGCGATGCGGTGATCGCCGCGCTCAAGCCCGTTCTTGAGGACCCCGCCGTGCTCAAGATCGGCCAGAACCTCAAATACGACCTGATCGTCTTCCACCGCCTCGGCGTCACCGTCACGCCGTTCGACGACACCATGCTGTTGTCCTATGCCCTCGACTCAGGGCTCGGCGGCCACGGCATGGACGAGCTGGCCGGCCGCCATCTCGACCACAAGCCGATTGCCTTCAAGGAGGTCGCCGGCACCGGCAAGGCGCAGGTCACCTTCGACCTGGTGCCGCTCGACCGCGCCACGGCTTACGCCGCCGAGGATGCCGACATCACCCTGCGCCTGTGGCTCATCCTCAAGGCGCGGCTGGCAGCGGAACACCGCGTCACCGTCTATGAGACGCTCGAGCGCCCTTTGTCGCCCGTTCTTGCCGCCATGGAGCGCGAGGGCATCCTGGTCGACCGCACGGTGCTGGCCCGCCTGTCGGCCGACTTCGCCGCCGAGGCTGCCAGGTATGAAGAAGAGGCCCACCGGATCGCCGGCGAACCGTTCAACCTCGGCTCGCCCAAGCAGCTCGGCGAAATCCTGTTCGGCAAGCTCGGCCTGCCCGGCGGCCGCAAGACGGCGACCGGCGCCTGGAGCACCGACTCGAAAGTCCTCGACGACCTGGCGGCCGACGGCGTCGAGCTGGCCCGCACCGTCCTCGACTGGCGCCAGATGTCCAAGCTGCGCTCGACCTACACCGATGCCCTGCCCGGCCACATCAACCCCGAGACCGGCCGCGTGCACACCTCCTACGCCATGGCCGCCACATCCACCGGCCGCCTCGCCTCCACCGACCCGAACCTGCAGAACATCCCCGTGCGCACCGAGGAAGGCCGCAAGATCCGCACCGCCTTCGTCGCCGAGCCCGGCAACCGGCTGATCTCCGCCGACTACTCGCAGATCGAGCTGCGCGTGCTCGCCCACGTCGCCGACATCCCGCAGCTGCGCCAGGCCTTCGCCGACGGTCTCGACATCCACGCCATGACAGCGAGCGAGATGTTTGACGTTCCCATCAAGGATATGGATGCGAGCATCCGCCGGCGCGCCAAGGCGATCAATTTCGGCATCATCTACGGCATCTCCGCCTTCGGCCTCGCCAACCAGCTCGCCATCCCGCGCGAGGAGGCCGGCGAGTACATCCGCACCTATTTCAAGCGCTTCCCCGGCATCAAGGACTACATGGAAGCCACCAAGCAGTTCTGCCGCGACAACGGCTACGTCGAAACCATCTTCGGCCGCCGCTGCCACTTCCCCCGCATCACCTCACCCAACCCTAGCGAACGCGCCTTCCAGGAACGCGCCGCCATAAACGCCCCCATCCAGGGCGCCGCCGCCGACATCATCCGCCGCGCCATGGTGCGCATGCCGGCAGCACTGGAGGCTGCTGGGCTGGGGGCAAGGATGCTGCTGCAGGTGCACGACGAACTGATTTTCGAGGCGGTTGAGGCCGAGGTGGACAAGACCATAGAGACCGTCACCAAGATCATGGCCAAGGCCCCAGAGCCGGCCCTGCAACTGGCCGTGCCACTGCAGGTGGATGCCAGAGCGGCGGGGAATTGGGACGAGGCGCATTGAATGGAGCTCCAACTTTCTATCCCATTCCATTACGAGCATTTGAGATTTACCTAAATCACAAATCTGCATTATAACTTACATAACCATTCTCTTTAATCGAATTTTCTGAAGGTTTCGGTGAGGACGGCAGTTGTATCAGAGAAAGAGATTAACAAACTTGTCGCGGAGCTCGAATCCTTACTCGACGAGTTGAGTATGTTAGAATCCGACTTGCCTTCAGATTTTTACACAGATGACGTTCAGGAACTGCAGGATGCTGTCTCAAACGCCTCATCAGAGGCTTATCAGCTCCAAGCTTTTTTATCTGATGTGTTGAATGAAGTTAAAGAAATTCAATTTCGCTTCCATGCGAAAAGCATAGATGGCCCAAACCTTGAAGGTTCTGGTTCTGACAGGCCGCTCTTGTCAGAAGCTGTTGAAAACAGTCGTAGTGCACTCTTATCTGCGTTGAATGCTCTGGAGGGGGTTCGAGGAAATGATGAGGTTGGTAAAAGACTCGATAATCGAGCGGAACTACCGATAACAGGTTCGGAGCTTCAGACACTTCGTGCTGTTGTTGCAAGCGCCTTGGCAATGCACGATGTACAATCTACGAATCCTGAGCCTTGGAGGGCTCTGGCTGAACTGAAAGACTTTCTTGCTCAGACATATAAGAGGCTGAAGGAGATTTCTGCGATTGGAACAGCAGGAACTATCCTCTATGTGATCGTTGATTTGATACGCACCGTGGTCGAGAAGCTCGATATTCTTCTACAATCAGTCCAGATAATATCGGTATAGAATGGCCAAGTCGGGTTACGGTAATGGGATGGACGCCCCCATCCGGCCTCTGAGTGGGCCATACTGGAATTTCGGGAATTACGGCGACAGTTTGCAAAATGCACTAATCTCCCACCCTTGCCCCCGAATTTGTCATCACCCGGCTTGACCGGGTGATCCAGTATCCACCGGGGCTGTTGTTTTCACCAGCGTTGCCACAGCCACGCGCTCAGGGGCTACTGGATTGCCCGATCAAGTCGGGCAATGACAACGCGGGGTGGATGGGCGATGCGTGAGCATGCCTTGGGTTTCGGGGCTCCGGTGCAACCAACCAAGACCCCCGCCGGAAGGGGTTTTTAACCCCTTTCGGAACGGTTCGTTCCCGGCGCACTCTACATGACAGGCGCGTCAACATATTCTTGTCATCACCGGCGCTCAGCGCCCTTGCCGGGTGATCCAGTATCCACCGGGGCTGTTGTTTTCACCAGCGTTGCTGCAGCCACGCGCGCGGAGGCTGGTGGATTGCCCCGTCCTCACGCCGTCACCCCGGTACCGGATCGGGTCCGGCACAGGCTCCGGCCGGGGTCGAGATGTGAGTCAGTGTCGGGCGGAAACTCAGCCCTGGATTCCGGCATTCGCCGGAATGACGGGTATGAGAGTCATTACCGAGCGCAGAAAAGCGGTTCCAAGAAACTTGATCGGCGCAACAAGACGCGTCAAACTGGACGTTACGGCAATCCGCTGGAGAGTGCCGGTTCATGTCTCGAGGTAATCTGTCATGTGGCGCAGCTTGCAAAAATCCTTCTTGTGGGCCGCGGTCGTGGCGCTGGCCGGGGCCGTTGCCGGGCTGGCCTATGGGCTGGTGTCGGGCTGGGCGATGTATCCGAGTGCCCTGAATGCGGCAGCAGCCGGCGCCATCATCGCCTCGGTCGTGTTCACCGCGATCAAGATGGTCCTCGATCCGTAGCGCGGACAATCGAACCGGCGGCACGCATCCATATTCGATTGATTGAAACAAAACAAGAATATATATTGACAATATTCCGTTTTTGGTCTATGTTCAGCCACCTCCTGCCCTCAACGGGTGGCGATTCCGGGTCGCTGGATTGCTGGGCGGGAGGCGGTGTCTGAAGGTGGTGCGCTTTACGAGGCGCAGTGTCCTTTGGAGGTTCGCCGAGGTCCTCCGCCCCGGGGGTTGTTCGTGAGATACCCGGGGCCGCCGGCAGCAACGCTGGCTTGAGGCTATGGAGTTGGGTGAGGTGTTGGATATGACGATGTTCGCAGCAGCCGTTCTTGCCGGACATTTCAGGGGCGTCGTTTGCGCCCCGGCACTTGGCCCCGTGTGGCATTCTGGCTGGCGGCGGTGCGGCCATCGGTTCGGGCGCGGTGTATCCCCGCGCGTCCCGGCCCGTGTGGCGGCACTTTCCGCGAATGTTCACCTCCCTGGCAGGAAGCGGGACCGGTTCCCAAAATCACCGGAGCGGAGCGCCCCCGGCGTTCCGGGGCCGTCGGAAAGCTCGGCCCTGACAAGTAGACTTTGAACGTTCGATAAGGATATCCGCGCTGGGATCCTGAGAGCGATGAGCAAAAAGCCTGTCCCGGACGTGATCCGGGATGGGGCGGGTTTTGCGCCCGCATCGCTCGGCTCTTAAACAGCGCTCCGCTCGACCCGTTCATTCATTCTCCCCGCAGGCCGCCAGGGCCGGGCGGTGGCGAAGCACGCCAACTCCCTTCTCCCCACCGCGGGAGAAGGTGGCCGCGCCAGCGGCCGGATGAGGGGGCGGCAAAGCCGCCGACACGCCTTGTGTCCTTGTCGGGTTTTCCCCGGTGTTCCGGTAACCGGCACCTCGCCACAGTGCTCCCCGCACCGGCCCAACCGTCTACTCCTCCGACCGCCCCTCACTGTCGCGATCGCGGTCGTACCGGTTCTTGACCGGAAACGGCGGCAGCCAGCTTTCGCGGCGGACGGTCCACAGTTCGTAGGTCGGGGTCAGCCGGTCCGGGGCATCCAGCGATCCCAGGTTCACTTCGACTTCGTCGCCGTTGCGGCCAAACACGGACGAGCCGCAGCGCGGGCAGAAGAACCGCCCGGCATAGTCGCGCACCTCGCCTTGCACCGTCACCGCATCCTCGGGAAACACGGCGGACGCATGGAACAGCGCCCCATGGTGCTTGCGGCAATCAAGGCAGTGGCAAACGCCGACCCGGTACGGCCGCCCCGCCGCCACAATCCGTACTTCGCCGCACAGGCAGCCGCCGGTGAACCTGTCCATGTCATCTCTCCACCGAAATCCAAGGGAACACAATCGAGCCTAGAGCCTTTCTTGACACTACCGAGCCATTGCAATCACCCGCAGCACAAATGCCCGCCGGTGCACGGGCGCCCGCCCGTTCAGCGCCCACGCCATTGCGGCGGGCGCTTGCCGAGAAAGGCTTCCATTCCATGCCTGAAATCCTCACTGGTGTAGCACTCGGCGATCAGATCGCTGTCATCGGCGCCGGGGCCTTCGGTGCGCAGGCGGCGCAGTGCCTCCTTGGTGGCGCGCAGGGTGAGCGGGGCATGGCCGGCCACCAGCTCCGCCAGCTCACCGGCGCGGGCCAGAACGCCGTCGGCACCGTCGAGCACCTCACTCACCAGTCCGATGGCGTGCGCCTCTCCGGCTTCGATCAGCCGCGCCGTCAACATGATCTCACGCAGTCGGCCGGCGCCGGTCAGCACCGCGACACGGTTGAGGTTGCCGACCGACAAACAGTTGCCCAGGGTGCGGGCGATGGGAAAGCCGAACTTCAGGCGCTCATCGCAGATGCGGATATCGCAGGCCGCGGCAATCGCCGCGCCCCCGCCGGTGCACGCCCCGGTGATGGCGGCGATGGTCGGCACCGGGCAGGCCTCGATGTCGCCGAGCACCCGATCCATATGCGCCTCGTAGTCGAGCGCGTCGTCAGCCGTCGAGAAAGAGCGGAACTGCGCCATGTCGGTACCCGCCGCGAACGCCCTGCCCCCGGCGCCCGAAATCACCAGCGCCTTGACCGGCCCGCCAAACTCCACCTCCCGGCAGATGGCCGCCAGCCCGTCATACATGGCAAAGGTCAGCGCATTGCGCGCCTCCGGCCGGTTGAGGGTAACGTACCCGGTGTTCCCGCGCCGTTCGTAAAGCAGATCGTCCATAGCCGGACCCCGATGCGTTCTAACCGAAAAGACCGGTCAGATTACTGGATGAAACACACCGCGAATTCAACATGTCAAAGGTACTTGGAAATCAGATCAACACATCTGAACACAACCATCCCCGGACTTGTCTCACTGCTGTCCGGTTCAGCGTAGAAGCCTCCTTCCCCCAGAAAGGGGGAGGGTTGGGATGGGGGTTGATGGCGGTGCCCAATGTGCAAACATCAATCGGTGGCACCGCCATCAATCCCCATCCCAACCCTCCCCTTTTCTAGGGGAGGGAATGCCCTGGAGCCAATCCGGAATTATGTCGAAGCTTTCTTCGGTGTATGTAACTACCCAATACAATGGAAGAAATGTGCCTTCACCCAATGTTAAACTGGACAGTCGTGGATTCGTCTCGGGATTGACAAGGCGAGCGGTGGCAGCGGTGTTCAGATACCTGGGAATGCTACTCCGAGGAAACCCGCTGCTGTCACACCACGGTACACCCGTCAGCAAAACGCCCGCCTGCCGGCGCCGCCGGCTAGTCGTTGTCGGTCATGCCGGCGCCGGCGCCGTGGGCCCGCGAGGCTTCGCTGGCCGGCACGAAGGTTCTTGCGGCAAGTGCGGCAATGCCCGTCCAGGTTTCGGGATCGACATCCGCCCCGCCGCTGGCCGGTTCGGGATCGTTCTGGGGGAACCTGGCATCTTGCGCCAGATACAGGGTCAGGTCGCTGGCGGCGGCCGGCAGCGGTTCGGCCTCAACGATGCCATGCGGGGTGATGAGGACGGAGTTGCCACTCGGCCCTTCAAGGGTGAATGCGACCTGTCGGTCGGACGCTGCAACCCCGGCAAGACCGGCCACGAACGCCGGTACATCGGTCCGGCGCAGGCCGACACGGCGCCCGGCACACGCCATATCGAGCGCCGAGGGCCCGGCTATGGCCGCCGTTGCCTGATCGAAGACACCGGAGGCCGCATCGAACCGGCAGCCCCCCTGCCCTTCGGCGCTCAAGACGGCCTTGAGTGCGATGGCTGCCCCGTCCATGCCTTGCTGGCACAGCCAGGCGGCCGCGCGGCCGGCATCTTCGGCAAGTCCTGCCGGCAGGCCGGCGCCCATCGCCGCCCTCTTCATCATCCCGGAAATCTCGTTGAACGACCTGCGCATCATGCTCTACTCCATTACCGGCAGCCACCAGTCGTCGGCATCGGGCCGGGTGACCTCATCGAACAGCGGTGCGCCCTGGTACATGTTGATGCGCGTCCACCGGTCGGACTTGGGATCGAACTTCGAGGCACCGAAGAACGAAAGCTTGCAGCGCAGAATGTCAATTGCCAGACAATCGGCACCGATCAGGTTGTCGCGTATCTCCGAATACGGGTGTCCCGCCGCCGTCTGCACACGCCGCACGATTTGCCGGTGCTCAGGATGCCGCAGCACGAATTCGGCAACCAGCTGCTCATCGGCAACACCTTTGAGATCGGCCCTGAGCCGCTTTGCCTGCCGGGCGATATCGAGCGGCATCTCGAGTTCGGCTCCCGGCTCCTTGCGGCGCCGGCCGAGGCGGGGCTCGAGCTTCTCTTCCGACACATACCAGAACTGCTTGGTGTTCTTCTTGCGGCCGAACTCGATGTCCAGCGCCCAGGCATAGTGTTCCTTCAACAGCCGGCGCAGCTCGCCGACCGGCATGACCGGATCGAGCTGCGGTTCAACGTGAGAGGACATGCAATCGGTCAGGCCGTTGACCAGCTCGCCGTGCAGTTCCAGCACCAGCGCCACCACCAGTTCCTGACACTCCAGGGACCATTTCTCCGACGCTCTGACCAGGCGGTCCCACGGCTTGTGGTCGGCCAGCCAGCTCAGGGTGACCAGCTCGGCCAGCTGGCGGACCTCCTTGCGCAGCTTGCGGATGCGCTTCATCTGGCGCTTGTCGGACACGTTCCACTGGTCGAGGTGCTGCTGCACGCGCTCCATCAGATGACGGGCATGTTCGATGGTGGCGGCATCGGAGCACTCGATGGCGCGCACCCTGGCCAGCGCTGTTTCACGCACCAGCATCCAGTTGTTGAGCAGGATCGGGTGGTTGACCAGAAACGGCGCCATGCCGAGGCCGGTCGAGTTGCCGATACCGAGATCCCGCCTCAGGCAGCGGTCGAGTTCCGTTGCCGTTTCCGGCGCACGCGCCATGGCTATGTGCTCGACCAGGTCGTGGGTAAAGCCGCGGATCAGCCAGACGGTCAGCATCTCGGCCTGGAACGGCCCCTGCAGGCCCGGCCGGCCGGCAATGCGGGCCCGGTCGGCTATGCCGAACTTGCCGTTGCCGTAGACCGCCGTGGTGCGCATGAGATAGCCGATGTCGCCGACGGCCTTGGCGTCGGGCTGTCTGCCGTGCGCCAGGCTGTCGACGACATGCTCGAACAGCCGCACGGACTTGTTGGCCCGGCACAGCACCAGGTCGGTGGCCTCGAAACGGCCGGCCTCCTGCTTAGGCGCATTGGCTTCGAGCCGGTCGAGATCCTGCGCCGTCGGGACGCCGTCAAACAGAACGTAGGTCGTATCCCAGGCCTCGGCAATCACCCGGTCGGTACGATCTTCCGGTGCCAACGGCGTGGAAAACGCCGCCAGCGAATAGGTGTGGCCGCCAAACTCTACCGAGTAGACCGCCCGGCCGTAGCCTTCGTCGTCGATCTCCCACACCGGCCGGGTCACCTGCGCGCCGCTCTCGTTCAGCCAGCGGATCGTCGTGCGCATGAAGCTCAGGCGGGTCGGGAAAAAGGATCCCATGCGCTTCAGGCGCATAACGACATCGGGTGAACGCAGAGCCACCTGTGGATGCTGGGACTGATCGTGATCCTGTGCGGTCATGATGCTTCGGCTCCAAACGATTGATCATAAAACCTGAGCCAGTTGCCGCCCATGATCCCGTCGACTTCGGCATCCGACAGGCTGGCGGCGCGCAGCCCGTTTGCGATGTTAGCGAAGTCGCGGTTGTCGCGGAACCACTCAGGCTGCGGCGGAAAGCCCGGGTTGGCCGCAGAGCCCTCGCCGTAGTCCATTTCCTTCGACCAGCGGCCCACCCGCATCCAGGTGACGATGCTGTCCGGCTGGTCCTGGCACAGGTCGGTGCCGATGCCCAGATGCTCGGCGCCGTAGCGCTCCGCCGCGTCGGCAACCATTCGGCAGAAACTGTCGAGCGTGCAATCCGTTCCGCCCTTCAGGTGATGCGGATAGACCGAAAAGCCGAGCATGCCGCCTGCTTCGGTCAGCGCCTTCAGCACCGCATCGGATTTGTTGCGCAGGGCCGGGTGCCACCAGTGCGGATTGGCGTGGGTAATGGCGATCGGCCGGCTCGACGCCGCAATGGCTTCCAGCGTCGAGCGCTCGCCGGAGTGGCTCATGTCGACAACCAGCCCGACCCGGTTCATTTCCTTGACCGCCTGCCTGCCGAAACGCGTCAAACCGGTATCGTCATCTTCATAACAGCCGGTCGCCAGCAAGGACTGGTTGTTATAGGTGAGCTGCATGAAGCGCACGCCGAGGGTGTGGCAGATTTCGATCAGGCCGATGTCGTCCTCGATCGGCGATGGGTTCTGGAAGCCGAAGAAGATCGCCGTGCGGCCCTCGGCCTGGGCCCGGCGCACATCGCCGCCGGTTTCGCCCTTGAAGATCAGCTCCGGGAACCGCTCGAACCAGCGGTTCCAGGCCTCCAAATTGAGCACCATCTCACGAAAGTTCTCGTGATAGACGATGGTGACGTGCACCGCATCGACACCGCCCTCGCGCATCTGGCGGAAGATCTTTTCCGACCAATTGGCATATTGCAGATTGTCGATGACCGGCGCACGGCTCATTGGCGTCACTCCGGATCGCCCGAGCGGATGTAGGCGGTCTTGATCTGGGTGTAAAACTCAACCGCCCCCCTTCCCTGCTCGCGCGGGCCCGAGGACGAATTCTTGCGGCCGCCGAACGGCACATGATAGTCGGTTCCGGCAGTTGGCAGGTTCACCGTCACACAACCGGTTTCGACGTTGCGCCGGAAGTGGGTGGCGCGCGCCAGGGAGCGGGTGAAGATGCCACCCACAAGCCCGAACTCGGTATCGTTGGCGGTCGCAAGGCCCTCCTCGTAAGACCCGATGCGCTGTACCGCCGCGATGGGGGCAAACATCTCCTGGCGGTTCAGCTCCATGTCGTTGGTGGTGCCGGTCAGCAGTGCCGGCGACATGTAGTACCCCTCGGTGTCGCGGGTCAGGCGCTCACCGCCGGTTGCCACTTGGGCGCCGGACGCCTTGGCCTTGTCTATCCATTCCAGGTTCTCCGCCAGCTGTCCGGCGCTGACCACCGGACCGATCTGCGTGCCCTCGGCGAGGGCGTGATCCACCTTCATCGCCTCCAGCGCCGCAACCATCTTCTCCACGAAGGTATCGTGCACTGCGTCGTGCACCAGCAGGCGCGAAGAGGCGGTGCACTTCTGGCCGGTGCCGGAATAGCCGCCGGCGACCGCAGCCGCGACAGCCAGATCGAGGTCGGCGTCGTCCATGATCACCAGGGCATTCTTGGAGCCGAGTTCGAGCTGGAATTTCGACAGGTTTTGCGCAGCTGCCGCGGCAACCCGCCGGCCAACGCCATAAGAACCGGTGAAGGTCACGGCGCTGACATCGGGGTGTCCTGCCAGGCCGTTACCGATGCTGGATCCTGAGCCCATCAGCAGTTGAAACGCGCCGTCCGGCAGACCGGCGCGTGAGATGATTTCGGCCAGCGCCCAGGCCGATGCTGGCGTCAGATTGGCCGGCTTCCAGATCACCGCGTTGCCATAGGCCAGCGCCGGCGCGATCTTCCAGCTCGCCGTCGCGGTCGGGAAATTCCAGGGAGAAATGACGGCGACCACGCCCATCGGCTCACGGCGCACATCGATTTCGATACCGGGCCGCACCGAATCGGCGTTTTCGCCCAACTGCCGCAAAACCTCGGCGCCATAGTAGGTAAAAAACTGCCCGGCCCGATAGACCTCGCCCTTGCCTTCGGCCAGCGGCTTGCCCTCTTCGCGCGACAGCAGGGTACCGAGTTCTTCGGCCCGGGCCATCAGTTCGCGGCCGATGAATTCCAGCGCCGTCTGGCGCACCTCAAGCCCCATCGCCCGGCAGTGCGGCAGTGCGGCCCTTGCGGCAGCCACAGCCTCCTCCAGTTGAGCCGGCGTAGCCTGGGCATAACTGCCGATGACATCGGACAAATCCGATGGATTGACGTTGTCGACACGGGCCTCGCCGGCCTGCCATTCACCGGCGATCAAATTGTCAAATATCCTGCTCATCGGGCGCTCCTCGTTCTGTGGCCCACTACAATCCGAAATGCCCACGCTTCAATCAAACGTAAATTTCTGCTATGCATTTCAAGAATTCTGAACGCTATGAATTATGATCAAGCTAGAAACTCTCAGGGTTTTCGCCACCGTAGCCGAACTTGGAAACATCAAGGATGCGGCAGATCGGCTCGGACGAACGGCATCCGCCGTATCGATGACCCTCAAACAACTGGAAGATGAACTCGGCAGCCGCCTGTTCCAGAGCGACCGCAAGAACGCACTGACCGCGCTCGGCCAGTTCGTGTTTGAAAACAGTCGAAGCCAAGTCGCCGGCTACGACAAGGCGCTTTCAGCGATCAGGGCCTATGCCGAAGGTCGCAGCGGGCCTGTGGCAATCGCTTCAGTCCCGTCGGTTGCCGCCAGCCTGCTGCCAGCATTGATACCGGAATTCGTTGCCGAGCGGCCAGGCATCGCCATCGAATTGTTCGACACCGACAGCCGCACCGTCGCCGCCATGGTACAGTCCGGCAGGGTCGACCTTGGCATCGCCGGCCAGCCTGTTTCAGGCGATCTTCTGACGTTCGAACCCCTTTTTTGCGACACCTTCAAGGTTGTCTGCTCTACCGCATCGCCGCTGACAGAAATCGACCGGCCGCTGGAATGGGACGACCTGGTTGACCACCCGCTCATCATGAATAATGCGGTTAGGCTGCTGGCAACGCCAGCCTTCCAAAAACTTGCAGCCAACGCCAACCTCACGGTCTACAATGTGACGTCATTGCTGGCCATGACGCGAACCGGATTGGGCGTCACCCTGCTGCCGGCGCTGGCCACTGTCGATCTGCCGGACGGCATTGCAAAGTGCGACATTGCCGATCCTGACGCGGAACGGCAGGTCGGACTGGTGACCCGGCCCGGTGTCAGTGTCGCACCCGCGGTAGCCGCGTTCAGAGAACATCTGTTTCAGAAACTGCCCGGCGAATTGCACGCGCTCGGGCTCAGGCAATAGGGCACAGAACGCGGGATTCCCCCCTCACCGCTGCTCTTGGCAACAACCAGAACAACCGGAACTGAGACCCCGTTCGAGACCCGCGAACCACTCTTCCGAAAGAACCGCAAGCCGCAGCATTGCGCCCTTCTACTGCCTCGTGTCTTCGGCACAACCAGCCTCCGGGTTTCCGGACCATTAAACTTTAGTAGATGACAAATCTCAGTTGGCTCACTAAGCTGACGGCACTGACTCTTCGGAATCCGCACGGATTGCGGTGTAACCGAAGGACACAAATGGGGAGGTGCGGTATGTCAGACTCCGCCAGCAGTAGCGGCTTATCCGTCAACACGGTGTTTTTGGTTTCCATGGCGTTTTGCGTGGGGATCGGGGCGTGGGGTCTGATTGATCCCGACAGCATGACCGGCACGATGCTCGGTTTCACCAACTATGTTCTCAAGAGCGGTAGTTGGGCCTGGTTGTTCTTGTGCACATGCTTCCTGTTCTTGTCCGGTTACATGGCCTTCGGGCCTTACGGTCATATCCGCCTGGGTGCCGACGACGAAGAGCCTGAATTCTCCACCGCATCTTGGATCGCCATGCTGTTCGCCGGCGGTATGGGCTCCGGCCTGCTGCTGTGGGGTGCGGCCGAGCCGATGTATCACTACATCAGCCCGCCCGGCATGGAAGGCGGCACACCGGCTGCGGCCCGGCAGGCTCTGGTCATTACCAACCTGCACTGGGGCCTGCATGCCTGGTCGATCTACGCCGTTTGCGCGCTGGTGATTGCCTATTTCACCTTCCGGCGCGGCCAATCTTCGATGATCTCCACGCCGATTAAGGCACTGTTCCCCGGCACCACGGGCGAAAGCGTTGGCAAAGTGGCCGATATACTTGCCGTGTTGTCGGTGGTGTTCGGCCTCGCCGGATCGCTGGCCATGGGCACGCTTGGCGTCCGCTCGGGCTCGTTCTATGCCTTCGGCACCGGTGAAACGACGACGATCTCGATGATCATCCTCGGTATCCTGTTTGTCTGCTACATGCTGTCGGCAACGACCGGCGTCGACAAGGGCATCAAGATCCTGTCGAACCTCAACATGGTGATCGCCATCCTGATCATGCTGCTGGTGCTGTTCGCCGGTCCGACGCAATACATCATGGAAGTGTTCATCGATTCGATCGGCGCCTATTTCAGCGGCATCATGGTGATGTCCTTCAAGCTGTTCCCGTTCGAGGGCCTGACCGGCTGGAGCGCCGGCTGGACGCTGACCTACCTGATCTGGTGGCTGGCCTGGGGCCCGTTCATCGGCATTTTCGTGGCCCGCATCTCGCGCGGCCGCACGATCCGCGAGTTCTGTATGGGCGTCATCCTGGTGCCGACCCTGTTCTCGATGCTGTGGTTCGCCGTGTTCGGCGCAGCCGGCTTCTACATCGAAACGCAGGGCGGCGGCGGCCTGAAGGAGCTGATCTTCGAAGACGTCACCAAGGCGCTGTTCGGCTTCCTGTCATACTTCCCGGCCGGCAACATCCTCAACGCACTCGCCGTTGCGCTGATGTTCGTCTTCCTGGTGACATCGGCCGACTCCGGCACCTTCGTGCTGTCGATGATGACCACGGACGGCAATCTCAACCCGCCGACCATGCAGAAGATGGTCTGGGGCACGCTGATCGCCGCGCTGACCGCCGGTACGCTGTTCTCCGGTTCGGTCACCGTCGCCAAGGCCATGGCAATTACCGGGGCTATACCATTCTCGGTCATTGTGATGTTGCAGATTGTCGGTTTCATGCGTGAAATACGCAAGGAACGCAAAGACCTGCCAGGACCGATCGAGGCGCGTGGCGCCACCGTCGGCCAGGCACAATCGCAGTAATTTGGCAAGAGGAGGGTTCAAAAATGTTGAAGCGTGCTTTGTTCGCAATCCTTGCCATCGGACTGATGCTGGCAGGTTGCAGTGAAGACAACCAGTCGATCAAGGTCGGCACCAAGAACTTTGGCGAAAGCAATATCCTGTCTCACATGATATCGCTGCTGGCCAAGGAGAAGGGCGCCAAGGTCGCCGGTGTTGTGGAATATCCCAACACGGCGGCCATCCTGGAAGCCCTGAAACGCGGCGACATCGACGTCTATCCGGACTACAACGGCACCGGGCTGGTCATGGCCGGCCAGAACCCGACACCGGATGGCGACGAGACCACCAAGCGGGTCAAGGAGCTTTACGATCCGCTCGGCCTGACCTGGATGCCGCGGTTCGGTTTTGCCAACAACTACGGCCTGGCGATGAACGCCAATAAGGCCAACGAGCTTGGCATCAAGTCGATCTCCGATCTGGCGAAACAGTCATCGAAGCTGACGCTCGGCATCGAGGACGACTTCCAGAACCGCCCGCTTGACGGCGTCAACCCGTTGAATTCGCGCTATGGCATGTCGTTCTCCGCGACCGACGTCACCAAGCTCGACGATCGGGCAAAGATGTATGACAAGCTGCTTGACGGCAAGATCGACGTTGCGGAGGTCTATACCACCGACGGCCAGATCGCCGACTACGGGCTGGTCATCCTGGAAGACGATCTCCACTTCTTCCCGGTCTATGAGGCTTCCGCACTGGCCCGGGCGGACTCTCTGTCGAAGTTCCCCGCCCTTGGCGAGGCCGCGACCGCACTGGCCGGCAAGATCGATGCTGCAACCATGCAGGCACTCAACCGGCGGGTGGAAACGGAAGGCCGCTCGGCTGAATCCGTCGCTCGCGCCGCGCTTGTCGAAATGGGCCTGTTGAGCGGTGGTGCGGTTGCCAGCGAGGACCCGCTGGTCGTCGCCGCAACCCCGGCCGCCTCATCGGGTGCGCTGGCCAATACCGCTCTGCGCGGTGTGCGCCAAGCGTTCTCGGGACGCGAAGTCAAGGTGGAGACCGGCGCATCGCCATTGGCCGCACTGGCATCCGGTGATGCCCGTTTGGCCCTTGTCGGCGCCAACTCGTTCTTCGATGTCACAGCCAATCCGCCGGCCCGCAACGACGCCTTCGAAGCCGTTGCGGTGGCAGGCCAGAACCTGGTGCATATCATCGCCAACCGCAAGAACGCCTTCAACTTGGCAAATGCCAAGTCGATCGCGGTCGGTCCGGAAGGTTCAGACAGCCACCAGATCGCCAGCCTGATCAAGTCCGGCATTGGGCTTTCGGTGGAATTGCAGCCGCAGGCCGACGACCAGGTGGCAACATTGCTGACCGCTGTGCAGTCCGGCAACGTCGACCTCGCCCTGGTTCTGGCACCCTCGGGTGACAAGGATGTCGCTGCCGTTGTCGATGGACTGAACTATCAGCTGGTCGACATCGTGGGCTGGAGCAAGGGCGCCAACCTGGTGCGTTATCCCTTCCTGCGCAAGGCACGGGTTGCGGCAAACACCTACCGCAACCAGTTCAACCCGGTGGACACCCTGAGCCTGCAGGTCGTGCTGGCCGGCATGGCACCGGTAGCCCAGGATGCCGTTGGCGATCAGGGACCGAGCGCCATCGCAACGACCATCTCGCCGCTGCCGGACAGTTCGGTCAAGGCGATCGTCGGGGCAATCCCAGGGGCAGCGATCATCGACCCGGCATTGCGCCAGGCCGCCGCGCTGGCACCCGAACTGCCAACACCGCCGGCCGCCATCAATCCGGCTGCCGACGTGTCGCTGTTCAACATATTCATTGTCGTGCTGTTCATCTGGCTTGGATGGCTGTACGTCCGTCCGGAATACAACTGATCACGAACAACTGGCCCGAATGACGCCTGATGTCATTCGGGCCATACCCTAATCGAAGGAGGCTTTTCGCCAATGGCAAACAAGACACTCGTTCCGATTGACCTCAGCGACATGGAGACCTCGACCAAGGTTCTCGATGCCGGGGTCAGCTCGGTCAAACAAAGCGGCGGCGATCTGGTGGTCATGGCCGTGGTACCGGATATCATCACCGGCATTGACTACCGCTACGCGATCCGCGGCGAGATGGGCGGTTCGGAAGAATACGATCTCAAGGCCATCGTTCAGGAAACGCTGGAAAGGCTCAACGAGGTCGTGGCCGATAAATTGCCAGACGACATGAAGGCCGAGACCATCGTGCGCCACGGCAGCGTCTATGAACAGATCCTGGACGTCGCCAACGAGATCGAACCCGACCAGATCGTCATAGGTGCCCACCGTCCGCACCTGTCGGACTACCTGCTCGGCCCGAACACCGCCCGCGTCGTCCGCCACGCCAAATGCTCGGTCAACGTGGTGCGCCTGTGAACACGGGCTGACGCGCGCGCCCGCTCAGGGTGACGGTGCACCGACCGAATAAAAGCCTCCGGCTTGCGTTGATCGCGTCAACGGCAATCCGGGGGTTTCATACTTTCAAGCCCGGCCGAATTCCCGCGCCAGTGTTTCAAACGCCGCAACCCAGCGCAGATCGCGCGGATCGTCGACCGGCAGCGGCTGAGATGCCGCCCGGACCATGGTGAGCTCGGCGGCCGGATCGACATAGATCCACTGGCCATGAATGCCGATGCCGGCAAATGCGCCGGACGCCCTGCCGGTCTGATACCATTGCGAGCGATAGTTACCGGCCGGGAAGATCTCGGCCATGCTGCCGCGCTGCCAGGCATCGCCGCTGCCGCCAGCCCTGATATCGGCAACCCAGGCCTCCGGCACGATCTGCCGGCCGTTCGCTGCACCCTGCTGGCGCATCATTTCCGCGAAGCGGGCAAGATCGTGCAGTGTCACGCATATGCCGCCCGCCGAGCGCGGCGCGCCAAGCCGGTCCACCGTGACATATCCGTCGCCGGCAGCGCCAAGCGGCTGCCAGATCAGCTCACTGAACAGGTCGGCATAGCGCGTGCCCGTTGCCCGCTCGACGATCCACCCGAGGAGGTCGGAATTCGGCGAGGCATACAGGAAATCGTCACCATGCCTGCCCGAACCACGCGGCAGGGTGGTCAGGAAACTGCGCAGGTCCGGGGGCTGATCGCCCGGGGTCACAGGGTTCCACCCGGTCGCCTGACGGTAGCGGTTGAATGCTCCGGTTGTGTCCAGATAGGATTCCTCGAAGTCCAGCGCCACGACCATGTCCAGCACATGGCGCACGGTGCAGTCGCCATAGGCCGACCCGGCGACTTCCGGAAGGTAGTGAGTAACCGGCATTTGCGGATCAATTTCACCCCTGTCGACGAGAATGCCAACCAGCGCGGCCGTCAGCGACTTGCTGAGCGAAAATACGATATGCGGCTCGCGCGCGGCGCATGACGGGTGGAACCATTCAAACACCAGCCTGCCGCGATGCAGGATCACAAGCCCATCGGTGAAGCTGTCTTCAATAAAGGCAGCGAGTGGTCCACGCTGGCCTTGGCCGTCGTCCACGGCCAATTGCCCGAGGTCCGGTCGCGCGCTCGCCGCTTCAAGCCTGTCGGCGCGCTCCGGATCATTGGCGATCCGCGCCGTCGGCACGATCTCGCGGACATGATGAAACGCCCAGCGGTTGAACGGCGGCTCGCGCCAGTTGGCAAGCGTCACTTGGCCGGCAATGTCCGGCGGAAATCCCTGCATCAAATCAACCATAGTGCACCCCGCCCCGTTTCACGCAGCTTCGAGCAGGCAGGCGATGCCCTGGCCGACGCCGATGCACATGGTGGCCAGCGCGTATCTGCCGCCTCGGCGCCTGAGCTCCAGCGCCGCCGTGCCGGCCAGCCGGGCGCCGGACATGCCGAGCGGGTGGCCGAGCGCGATGGCGCCACCGTTCGGGTTGACGTGCTCTGCGTCATCGGCAAGCCCAAGCTCCCGCATGACCGCCAGCCCTTGTGCGGCAAATGCCTCGTTCAGTTCCACCACGTCGATGCCGGAGACCGTGAGGCCGTGCCGGTCCAGCAGTTTCTGCGAGGCTGGCGCCGGCCCTACTCCCATGATGCGCGGCTCAACGCCCGCCACCGCCGCACCGGCCACCCGGGCAACCGGTTCAAGCCCGTGCCGCCGTGCCGCCGCCGCACTGGCAACGATGAGCGCTGCGGCGCCATCGTTGACGCCGGAGGCATTGCCGGCCGTTACGGTGCCGCCTTCGCGAAACGGCGTGCCGAGCTTGGCCAGCTGTTCGATGGTGGTGCCGGCGCGCGGATGTTCATCCTTCGCCACGATGACGGGGTCGCCCTTGCGCTGCGGGATTTCGACCGGGACGATTTCCTCGCCCAGCCGGCCGCTTTCCTGAGCCTCCACCGCCCGCGCCTGGCTGCGGCAGGCGAAAGCGTCCTGATCGACGCGTGAAATGTTGAAATCCGCAGCGACGTTCTCGCCGGTCTCCGGCATCGAGTCGATACCATAGAGTTTCTTCAACACGGGATTGACGAACCGCCAGCCGATGGTGGTGTCGTAGATCTCGGCGTTGCGCGAAAACGCCTGGGCCGCCTTGGGCAAGACGAACGGTGCGCGCGACATGGACTCGACCCCGCCAGCAATCACCAGTTCCGCCTCGCCGGTGCGTACCTGGCGCGCCGCCATGGCCACCGCGTCGAGCCCGGAACCGCACAACCGGTTGACGGTAACCCCGGGCACGCTGACCGGTAGGCCGGCGATCAGGGCGGCCATGCGGGCAACGTTGCGGTTGTCTTCTCCCGCCTGATTGGCACAGCCGTAGATCACATCGTCGACAACCTGCCAGTCGACGCCCGGATTACGGGCCATCAGTGCCTTGAGCGGATGCGCCGCCAGGTCATCGGTGCGCACAGCGGACAGTGCACCGCCGAACCGCCCGATCGGAGTACGGATATAGTCACAAATGAATGCCTCTTCCATGCTGTCGTCAGCCTTTTTGATACCGGAATTTTGGCGCGCAGTATTTCCCACCCGGCAGTCATTGGCAATGCCGCGGAATGCGGCGATTGCGCCGTATCGGCGGTATTGGCCGGATCGGGCCTGTCCACATGCCGGGAAAGTCCGGATTCGGCGTTTCCGCGCCGTTTTGCGCCGCTTTCATTCACCCGGTCGATCGGCTAGACACCTAGGTTGCTGCGCTGGGAACGCATAACAAAGTCACACTTCTGTCGAGACAAGGGGTATCTTTGAGATGAGCGACATCGACACGCTGAAGACTCAGCGCGAAGCATCGATCGCGGCAACCGCAGGCGGCCCGCCGGCCCGCACCAACAACCAGTTCTTCGGCGTCGGCCCGATCACCGACATGACCCGCGACGAGGCCGACGCGCGGCGCACGCGCTTTGCGTTCGAGAGCTGGCTGGAAGCCAACTACCGCAAGTTCGACGACACGGGCAACGACATCGGCCCGTTCACCGCCGCCGAACTCGGGCGCTCCATGCACCGCGGCTACCCGGCCGACAAGGTGCTCGGCGACATGATGCGCGAGATCCACCGCTATTTCGAGTTCCCCAAACAGAACAAGATGGCCGTTGGCCTCGGCGGCGGCCACTCCGGCTTCACCGTGGCCGTCATGCACATGATAACCGCCAACGACCCGGCCCAGCATGTCTTCGTCGACACCCCGCGCCCGGAGAGCGATGCCGGCAAGGCGGGCGGCTTCTTCCGCCAGTCCTGGGGCACTCAGTTGATCGAGATGCACCGCTACGCCGAGAACGGTGATGAGACCCGCATCCACTTCTCCGGCAATGAAGGCGCAATTCCGTCCGCCGACGAGCTGTCCGCCATGGGCATCAAGCTATTCATCGGTGTCGGCCACGAGACCACTGGTGCCTCGACCTACTCCGACCAGGACGTCGCCAACCTGCTTGAATGGATTGATCGCGACCCTGCCAACCACCACGCCGTCATTGACGCCACTTCGATGCTTGGATCAATGGTCTGGCCTGAAGCGGTCGTGCGCGAGTTCATGACCAAGTGCTGCATGTTCATGCCGTTCCAAAAGGCCATCGGCGGCATCTCCGGTTATCTGATCTGCTCGTTTACCCCGGCCGCCATGGACCTGATCGAAGCCAATCAGAAGGACCCGTCCTGGGCCATTCCGCGCCAGCTCAAGATCGTCGTGCCGAAGGACCCCAAGATGCCGCTGACCGGCGAGAAGACGGTCATGCTCGGCCCGATCTATGACCCGCAGGCCGACAAGATGCTCGGAGGCATCATCAACACATACTCAACGCTCGCCTTCGCCGAAACGACATTCGGACTCCTGAGAGCCGAGAAGATGGTCGGGTCAGTCAGCCGTATGAACGCCCGGTCGATCACCAACCGCGACGCGGTCAACAGTTGGGTCGAGTCCCACCCGCTGTTCGAACTGGGCGTGAAGGATGCCGAGCGGCGCGGCGCTGCCGTCACCCTGCTTGGTGTCAAGGATCGCGACATCACCGACGCCGGCGACCATGCCGCCATCATCGCCAAGGCCAAGCAAATCCTGTCCTACGACGGCCTGACCCATCCCAACGGCCAGTATGAACGCGGTCTCGACGTGGCGCGCTATGTCAACGCCTTTCCCGGCACGCCCGGCGATTTCCGCGCCTGGATCGGCGGCATCCGCCCGGTCGATGACATCAACGCCCTGCTCGACAACCTTGAGTACGCCTATCATCGCGCCAAGATCGTCCACCTGGAAGAAAAACTCGCCGCCGAAGGTGTCACCTTCGATGCCCCCGCCGATGCTTCGGCCCGTATCCGCAAGGACGATCGGAACAAGGCCTACAAGGTCCTGGTCTGCGATCTTGTCGGCCTGAAGTTCGATGCGAACGGCAACCCGGATCACTCCGAGGTCCGCGCCCATGTCGAGGAGAAAGGCGGCGTGTTCCACGACGGCCCGGCCGAAGATGGCGCAAGCTACCAGGCCGGCAAGATCCACTTCTTCTACCAACCGAACCTGTCGACCCGTGACGAGCTGCTGCCGATCACCGACAAGGGCCAGTATGACGGCGTGATCGCCGCTGCGACCTTCCTGCCGCCCGAGTCGCAGTTCGCCGAAGGCGGTGTGCGCATCGGCGCCGGCACCGGCAACATGGCCTGTGCCTGCTGGGGCGGCGGCGACGGCGCCGGAGGGTCCGCGCCGTTGATGAACACGCCGAGCTTCAACTCGCGCGCCACCGCCCACATGGCCATCAAGGCGCTGCTCAAAGTGACCCCAGATCTGCCGGTCGACACCATGCACGACATGGTCTGCGCCGGCGACTTCGACACCGGCAAGCAGTTGAAGGACTTCCCGACCGAGAAGCTGGAAGGCAAGCGCATGGCCGTCATCGGCTTCGGCAACATCGGCCGCGAGGTTGCCCGCATCGCCCAGAGTTTTGGCATCAAGGTTGCCGTCTATGCCCGCCCGCACCACAAGGAGTGGATCGAGTCGGAAGGCTTCGAGTACGCCGACAGCATGGAAACCGCCGCCGAGGGTGCCGACTTTCTGTCGCCGCACACCGGCCTCGGCGCACTGGTCGACGGCAAGTTCGCCAATGCCGGCATTGTCGATGCGGGCATCCTCAACCGGATGAACGACGGCGCCATCATCATCAACTACGACCGCGGCGAAGTCATCAATGCCGACGATCTCGACGCCGCGCTCGCCTCCGGCAAGGTGCGCTATGCCGCCATCGACGCCGACCTGTTCAAGAACGCCGAGACCGGTGAATTGTCCGGCCCGATGGTGCCCTACCTGCCACTGATCGAAAAGCATCCCGGCAAGCTGGAACTGCTGCCGCACGCAGCCGCCGACACCGAGCACCTGTCGCGCGTCGAAGGGGCAAAGCAGGCCGTCGACCAACTGTTCGATGCCATCCAGTACAGGTCGATCATGAACCTGAAGGGCGACCTGCCGGAGGGCTACGCCAACGCCGGCGCCAAGACGGTGAACGGCGTCGGCAAGGTTACCGTCGGCGGCCTGACCGGCGCGGCTTGCGACGGCGATTGCTGCGGCGAACTGCGCGGCCTGGCCGAAGAGATGGCCGCATTGTGGGCCGCCATCAACTCCACAACCGACCCCGACCGCCGCAACGACCTGATCGCGCGCTACGGCGCTGACCTGGTAAAGGCATCCAACCGCTACGCCAGCCTGATGGATGGCCTGGGATTGAAGGGTCCGTATGGTTGATGCAACGGCGGACCGAACCGCCGCCAAACCCCATCACGGTGCGGAAGCCACGTGATACCGATCAAAAACTCCTGCCCTATAGCGTCACCCCGGCGAAGGCCGGGGTCCAGCGCAGCAATCACCTGAAGTAGCTGACATGCCCTATGGATTCCGGCCTTCGCCGGAATGACGCTGTGTCGAGTTTGTAGGGAGTCTTGCAATTGATCCAATCCACTACCGCATTCCCAGAACGATGGTCCTGTCCTTCGGGCTGGTCACGCGGTAGCCGAAGTTGATGGACATTTTTTCGCCCTCCGCCAGATCGTGGTTCCAGGCGAGAACCCCGCGCTTGTGATCGACATCGCGCTCGCTCGGGCGGGTCGTGCCGGGCAACATCTTAACGGTGATGTCCTCATGCGTCGCGTAGGGCATGCGGGCGTAGATCTTCACCGGCATGGTGCGGGCATGCAGGTTTTCCACATCGATCACCCAGGAGTTTTCCTGCACGGTGTCCGTTGAAATGATGCCGCTCTCGCTGGTTTCGCTGTGCACCTCGGTGTGCGTGACCTTGATGCGGTCATCGGCGCCGAAGCCCAATGCATGCTCCTCGCCGGGCGACAGCAGCGGCAGATGCCCGGCGCCCATGTAGACATTGTCGCGGAACAGCAAGACCCGGCCCGGCAGCAATGGCGTATCGCCACCGGCGGTGAACTTCGCCGTCAGGTAGGCGTTGGGATCGAGTTCCGGCACGGCATGGGCGCTGAGGCTGGCGGAGACAGCGGCAGAGGAAATCTCGACCTTGCGCGCGGTGCCGCGGTTGTCGATCGAGACCCGCCCGGGAATTTCGTAGAGCGCCTGGAAGCCTGCGGTGACAACCCTGGTCTGCTCCTGGGTGATGGCCTGTGCTTCGTCAGCCGATGGTTCACCGGCACCCGCCTGACCTGTAACGGATGGCGCGTTTGCATCCCGCTTGTTCGCAAGCTGGTCAACGAACGACTCGCGCTCTTCTCTGACCACCTTTGAATGATCGCGCCAGAACCTCAGGCCCAGCGCTTGCAGTTGCGGCGCTGCGGTGGCGCCGGCCGGGCGGGCGGTCGACAGGGTGAGCGCAACGTCATTCCAGGCTTCGGTCGTGTGCTGAACGATCTGCGCCCGGCGCACCAGTTCCAGCGTCGGGTCGGCGCCCGGGCCGGGAACGCTCAGGCGGGCATCGTAGAACGGCTGCCAGCCGGCATTGCTTATGCGGTACTTGATGCGGAATGTGCCGGAGGTGGCAGCCGGGCTCGCCAGGTGGACACTGACAATCGCCTTGACGTGCTGGCGCGGCGCCAGCTCGCTGATCTTCTTCTGAAGCTCGACGATCTGTTCATTGACCTTGCGGGTCCGGATGCGCGCGTCAAGCACCCGGGCATCAAGCTTCTGCAAGCGGTCGGCGACCAGATCGAACAGGTTGCCGAGTTCGACACTGTCGACCTGCAGTTCGCTGTCGGCAGGCCGCTTGGTGGTGAACGGCCGGCGCGCCAGATCCTGGATCAACTGGCGTTGGTAACCGGCGTTTTCGATCAACTGGCCAAGGCCGGCGGTTTCGTCGCGCAAAGTTTCAATCCGGCTTTCCAGCTGTGCCCGGCGGCCGGCGGTCTCGGCATCGTCGCTGACATGGACGATCCGCGAGTCGACCGAGCCGATGCGCACCGCCGCACCGGCATTGCCCTCGACCCGGATCGACTGGGTGTCGATGCCGCCGGGCAGATCGTCAAGCACCAGGGTGTGGTCGCCGGCGGCGATGTCGACACGTGCCAGGCGCGTGATCTCGGCGCCCTGCGGATAGACCGTGACCGCATCGATTTTCGAGTGCGCGGAAATCTGCGCCGCCGCTACCGGGGTTGCGAATGTGGTTGCCAGCAGCAGCGCTGCGAATGTGTATTTCATGCTCTGTCTCCAGGTTTGCCCAAGGGGCGGCCAACTCTCGGCAGGGGCAAGCAACCCCGGCACTTCAGACATAAGACGCCGCACGACGGGTATTCCTTGGAGGGAGGATGAAACTTTTTCGGCCTGGTACCACCGCCCCCTCCCCCAACAGTCATCCCGGAAAGACCGACAGGTCTTGTCCGGGATCTCCGGACGGTGCAGCAAGGCACGGAGTCCCGGCTCTCGCTTGCGCTCGGCCCGGATGACAACTTGGGGCATGGTTTTGTTCCTGGCACGGACTGACCCCCGCGGGGAAATCGTCCCCTCTCCCCTCGCGGGGTGCGGACCGGTCAGCAATCGCTCCAGTGGAGCGATTGCCGGTCCAAACGGCCAGGGTGAGGGGGTGGGCGGTGCAGCTTGGCTGGGACGGCGTTGGTTGCACCGCCGACCCCCTCACCCTCCCACGGTCCTGCGGACCGCGGGCCCCTCCCTCTCCCGCCTTGGGGAGAGGCGAAGAGGCACAGCTTCGCACCTGGCACGGCGTGACATCCGCGCATGAAACTTCAGGGAAAGACGGAATGCCGAGGTCGGATGGCATGAGACGTCTCTATGGAAAGGAAGGGGATAGGCTGCCGCCCAATCCGGCATTCCGTCACGGTCTGTTACATACCTTAAGGCGTGCCGCCTTGGGGTTTTATTGGTTTCCGCTTGGGCGTCCGCCCAAGCGTCCGTTCACGGGCCGGCGCAAAGCTAAGCTGCTTTGCTTGCCCTGCCACGGAGGGAGGGTGCCTGACGGCGCCCGCCCGAAACCAACCTCCCGGTTGGCCGTTCGCCAGGTGTACGCGCTCATCGTTCAGCTGCTCGGGATCGGCCTTTGAACAGATAGGCAAACCCTTCACCGCCAAACGCCTTGGATAGACGCTGGTGCTTTCGCACCAGGGGCGCACACCGGATGCTGGAACCCTGAGGAGGGCCAAATAGAACGATCAGCTTGTCCGTGCTCGCTTACGCTCCGCTCGGGCTGATCTCCAGGGCCAACACGACGAACCGGTCCAATCTGTGAGACACAATCCATCTTCGCTGACACCTCCATCCTCGGGGGCGGACCCTTTTCAACCTGTCCTACCAGGCGCCGCCCCAAACTCCAGAACCGCTCCCGCCACCACCGCCAGAGTTGGCTGTCGACGTTTCCCTCTGCAGGATGCAGGGCGACGGGTGGTATATTTGTACATCATTTGTTCCATTTTGTCAAGAACATTCGCCGAACAAAAACAACGCAAGGCACGACGAACAAATCTGCACAGCGAAGTCCCCTCCCCCTCGTGGGGAGGGCTAGGGTGGGGCCGGGCAGTGCCAAAAGTCTTAGGGCCGGCTTGCGTTGCACCGCTGCTCCCCACCCTAACCCTCCCCGCAAGGGGGAGGGAACGCCGCCGTGCCTGCCCGCAGGTCACGTCCGTCCATCGCTGAACCATGCGGCACCGCTTCACCCCACCCCCAGCCTCTCCCCGCAAGGGGGAGGGGAGCGCTGCGGTGTATTTTGGAAAGCCGTGGCCCCGCGCTGCATCATTACCGGGCATTCAAGATGATCCAGGGCGGTCAGGCTACGCAGGGTGGCATCTTGCTGCGGATTTACACCGGCTCTTCCGGCATACAGGAAAAATCGCCGGTTTCGGGATTGAGGGCCCACAGCTCGCCGGTGGCGATGTCGAACCACATGCCGTGCAATGACAGCCTGCCGCGGCCTTCGAGAATCGACACGCAGGGAAACGTGCGCAGGTTTTCCAGCGAATGGCGGATCGAAATGCGTTCAAGAGCGGTTTGACGCTCTGTCGCCGTCATCCATTCGTTGCCGGTAAGGGCATCGGCAGCCGGGCTCAGAAGCTCCATCCACTTGCCGATGAAATCACCCGGCGACAACGGTTCGACACTTGGATCGAGCGCCGCCTTGACGCCGCCACACCGCCCATGACCGAGCACGACGACATGCTTTACCTTCAGGCTCTGCACGGCGAACTCGAGAGCCGCAGACGTCGAGTGGTACTCGCCATCCGGCTTGTACGGCGGCACAATGTTGGCGACGTTGCGAACCACGAAGATTTCGCCCGGGCGGGCGTTGAAAATGATTTCAGGCGCGGCCCGGCTGTCGCAGCAGGCAATGATCAGGCTCTCCGGGCTTTGACCTTTTTCGGAGAGCTCCAGATAGCGCTGCCGTTCATCGGTAAAACGGCCGGCGCGGAACTCGCGATAACCGCGCGCCAGTGCTTGTGGAATGATCCCGGGATTGGCCATGCGCTTCCTCGAATGACTGAAACCGGCATCCGTCTTAGCGCCTGGGTCTGCTTGGCGCAACGCCCCTGCGGCACAGGTTTCGCGCAATCCTCATCGGATAATTCCGTCAGGACGTTTCCGTAACACCTCTCAATGGAGTGACCGACATGGCCGGCAAACCCGCTGACGGTTCTGAAAGCCCCGGCAAGGGCGCGAAAATCATGGGTCTGCTGGTCAGGCTCTGTTACGGGCTTGGCCTTGCCGGCATCACCACGCTGCTGCTGGCGGGCATCGATCTTCACATGCTCGACCTGCGGCACGCCCTGGCACCGGCAGCCCTTCCTGCATTGGTGCTGTTCGTTGTTTGCACGGCCCTTGGCGGCGTCGCCGGCATGATGAGCGCCGGCAAGTCGGCGGGCCAGGCTGAAACCGCCAATGAGGTTCTTGCCGCCCGGCTTGAGGGCCGCATGAAGACGGTGGAGGACAGGTTTTCCGCCTACCTCGGGGCCGAAGCCGACGCCGTGAAGAAAGAGCGGGACGATCTGGCGGGGCAGCTCGATGCGATCCACCGTGCCGAGGAAGAAAGACGCAAGGCCGAAGAGCAAAGCCGGCTTGAGGAATTCGAGACACTCAAGCAGCAGAACCTTGAGCTGCAGGAACAGCTCCGGCTGACCGGCCTGGCCATGGCCAATGCCGTGTCCGAGAGCCGCGCGACCGCAACCGCCGGGGAAGACGCCGCCTGACGACAGCGCCACCGCGCCGGGGCCACTCGTCCCGACACCAGAGGAAGCCCGTTATCATCTCAGCCCAGCACACCAGTCAGCAAAACTTTCGCCAGTGCCGCAGGCACCGCGTGTGCCGCAGGCACCTAGAATTTCCACTCCTTGGCTTTGCCGGCGATGAAGTCGCGGAAGACGGCGACGCGTTTGGATTGTTTGAGCTCTTCCGGGTAGACCAGATAGGTGTCGTACTCCGGGGTCTCGATGCCGTCGATGTCGATGCGGATCAAGTTGGAATCGCTGCCGACGATGTAGTCGGGCAGCGAGGCGATGCCCATGCCGGACTCCACGGCGCGCCTCAGGCCGTAGACGTTATTGATCTTCAGCGACGAGCCACGCGGCGAGCCGTCCGGCCGGCCTGCGGTTTCCAGCCAGTTGATCTCGGTGAGATAGCCCGGCGCCATGCCGAAGGTGATGATGACGTGATCGTCGAGCTGTTCGGGCGTGTCGGGAATGCCATTGCGGCGGATGTAGTCGGGCGCGGCATAGAGGTGATGATGCACGGTGAACAGTTTGCGCTGGATCAGGTCCGGCTGGGTCGGCCGGCGCAAACGGATCGCCACGTCAGCCTCGCGCATCGCCAGGTCGAGTTCGGTGTCCTCGAGCAGCAGCGACACGTCGATCTGCGGATAGAGCTCCTTGAACTCGGCGATGCGCGGGGTCAGCCAGATGGTGCCCAGCCCGACGGTTGTCGTAATGCGCAGCTCGCCGGCCGGTTTCTCGCGGCTGTCGGTCAGCCGGGTGCGCGTCGCCGCCAGCTTGGTGAACACATCATGTGCCGTGCGGTACAGCACCTCGCCCTGTTCGGTGAGGATCAGCCCGCGGGCATGGCGGTGGAACAGCGGCACCTTGAGGTCGCCCTCGAGCGCCGACACCTGCCGGCTGACCGCCGACTGCGACAGCCCCAGATCGTGGCCGGCATGGGTGAAGCTGCCCGCCTCCGCCACGGCATGAAAAATTCTCAGCTTGTCCCAATCCATCGCGCGCCCCTGTGGTTGCGGCCGTCACGCAGTCCGTTCATTCAGCGGCTTCGGCCACGTCTTCGGCATGCGCCAGGAATTTCTCGGCCTCCAGCGCCGCCATGCAGCCCATGCCGGCAGCGGTCACCGCCTGGCGGTAGATGTCGTCGGTCACGTCGCCGGCGGCAAACACGCCCGGAATGGCCGTTGCGGTCGAATCCGGCGCCGTCACCAGATATCCGCCGCGCTTGGTCTCGAGCTGATCGGTGAACAGTTCCGTCGACGGCGCATGACCGATGGCGATGAACACCCCGTCGCAGTCGACGTCTGCGATGTCGCCGGTCTTGACGTTTTCCAGCCTGGCGCCGGTGACGCCTTTCGGATTGTCGGTGCCGGTGACCTCGTTCAGCACGGTGTCCCACATGACCGTAATCTTGGGATTGTCGAACAGCCGCTTCTGCAGGATCTTCTCGGCCCGCAATTCGTCGCGCCGGTGCACCAGCACCACCTCGCTGGCAAAGTTGGTCAGGAAAAGGGCTTCCTCGACCGCCGTGTTGCCGCCGCCGATCACCAGCACCTTCTTGCCGCGGTAAAAGAACCCGTCGCAGGTCGCACAAGCCGAAACGCCGAAGCCCTTGAAGGCCTCTTCGGATGCCAGCCCCAGCCAGCGCGCCTGGGCGCCGGTGCAGATGATCAGGCTGTCGCAGGTGTACGTATCGCCGCTGTCGCCGGTCAGTCTGAACGGCCGCACCGACAGATCGACCTCGGTGATGTGGTCGGAGACCATCTTGGTGCCGACGTGCTCGGCCTGGGCCTGCATCTGCTCCATCAGCCACGGACCCTGGATCACCTCGGCAAAGCCGGGATAGTTCTCCACTTCTGTGGTGATGGTCAGTTGCCCGCCGGGCTGGATACCCTGGATCATCACCGGCTCGAGCATCGCCCGCGCGGCATAGATCGCCGCTGAATACCCGGCCGGGCCGGATCCGATAATCATCACCTTGGCATGTTGTGCGCTCACCGCTCTGCTCCATGGAAAATTGGCGCCGTTGGACGCCATATAGGGATTCGCTCAGCTATGTTCCAGAAGCATAGCTTGACCGGCCCGCGTCCGTGAAGACGCAAGCGCCCGGTTGTCCACTGTCAAAAGGATTACTTGAACGCGACTTTGAGGATTTCGTAGCTCTTGCCGCCGCCCGGCGTGTTCACCTCGACGCTGTCGCCGACGGTCTTGCCGATCAGTGCCCGGGCGATCGGCGAGGTGATCGAGATCTTGCCCGACTTCACATCGGCCTCGAATTCCCCGACGATCTTGTACTTGGACTCCTCGTCGGTGTCCTCATCGACCAGCTTGACCTTGGCGCCGAACTTGACCGTATCGCCGGACAGTTTGGAGACGTCGATCACCTCAGCACGCGACAGCATGTCCTCAAGCTCGGCGACCCGCGCCTCGGTCCAGCCCTGCTGTTCCTTGGCGGCATGGTATTCGGCGTTCTCCGACAGATCGCCATGTTCGCGCGCCTCGGCGATCGCCTTGATAATGCGCGGACGCTCAACCGACTTGAGATGCTTGATCTCGTCAGCAATCGCCGTGTGGCCCGCCGCCGTCATTGGAACCTTGTCCATGTCCTGTCACTCGTCAGTTGGTATATCCCGGACACAATTCAGGTCCGGTACACTTCACTCAGATTGTGATTGATTTCGGGATCAACCCTGAATTTCACAAACCCCGTATGGTCAGTATGCGGCAAAAGCAACTTGCGCCGCAAGCACGATTAAACTTTAGCCCTAACGCCCCGCCGATCCGTTGAAATAGGACTGCAAGGCGGCGACTTCAAGGGGTTGCGTCTTGTTGGCGGCAATGCCCTGAACAGCCGCCAGCGCGCCGGAAAGCGTGGTGTAGTAGGGGATCTTGGATTGCAGCGCGACCTGCCGGATGGAGCGCGAATCGGCCAGTGCCGCTGCCCCTTCGGTGGTGTTGAACACAAGCTGGATTTCGCCGTTGGTCATGGCATCGACTATGTGCGGCCGGCCCTCGAGAACCTTGTTCACCCGGTCGCAGCGAATGCCCTGCTGTTCGAGGAAACGCTGCGTGCCGCCGGTCGCCACGACCCGGAAGCCGAGGTCGGCAAGTTCGCTGATCGCACCGACGATGCGCGGCTTGTCGGCATCCTTGACCGAGACGAAGACGGCCCCCTCGACCGGCACCTTGGTGCCGCCGCCGAGCTGGCTCTTGGCAAAGGCAATGCCGTAGTCCCGGTCGATCCCCATGATCTCGCCGGTCGAGCGCATCTCCGGACCGAGCACCGTATCGACCCCGGGAAAACGGGCGAACGGAAATACCGCCTCCTTGATCGCGATATGATCGAAGCTCGGCTTTTTCAGCTTGAAGGACTTGAGGCTCTCGCCCGCCATGATCCGCGATGCCACCTTGGCGACCGGAAAGCCGACCACCTTGGCCACGAACGGCACCGTGCGCGAGGCGCGCGGATTGACCTCCAGCACGTAGACATCGCCGTTCTTGACCGCGTACTGCACATTCATCAGGCCCCTGACGTTCAGGGCCAGCGCCATGTCCTTGGTCTGACGCTCGATCTCCCTGATCGTGCTCTTCTTCAACGAGTGCGGCGGCAGCGAGCAGGCGCTGTCGCCGGAATGGATGCCGGCCTCCTCGATGTGCTCCATAATGCCGGCAACGAACACATTCGTACCGTCGCACAGGGCATCGGCATCCACCTCGATGGCGTCCGACAGGTAACCGTCGATCAGCACCGGGCTCTTGCCCGACACCACCACCGCCTGGTTGATGTAGCGTTCCAGCTGGCCACGGTCGCGCACGATCTCCATCGCCCGCCCGCCCAGCACATAAGACGGGCGAATGACCACCGGATAGCCGATCTGTTCGGCAATCTTTACCGCCTGGCTGCCGGACTTGGCGATCCCGTTGTTTGGCTGGCGCAGGCCCAGCTCACCGAGCAGCCGGGCAAACCGGTCGCGGTCCTCCGCCAGGTCGATGGCATCCGGCGAGGTGCCGAGGATCGGCACACCGGCTCGTTCCAGCGCATGCGCCAGCTTCAGCGGCGTCTGGCCGCCGAACTGCACGATCACCCCCTTCAGGGTGCCGTTGGCTTGCTCCGCGGCGATGACCTCCAGCACATCCTCGTCGGTCAGCGGCTCGAAGTACAACCGGTCGGAAGTGTCGTAGTCAGTCGAAACCGTCTCCGGATTGCAGTTGACCATGATCGTTTCATAGCCGGCATCGGACAGCGCGAAGGCCGCATGGCAGCAGCAATAGTCGAACTCGATCCCCTGCCCGATCCGGTTCGGACCGCCGCCGAGGATCATGATCTTTTCCCGTCCCGAAGGCCGGGCCTCGTTGCCGTCGTCACCGGGCAATCCGGTCTCGTAGGTCGAGTACATGTAAGCCGTCGGCGCCGCGAACTCCGCCGCGCAGGTATCGATGCGCTTGAACACCGGCCTGACACCCAGCTTGTGGCGCGCCTTGCGCACCTTGGCATCGCTGACGCCGGCCAGCTCGGCCAGCCGGGCATCCGAAAACCCCATTGCCTTGAGCATCGCCAAGTTGTCGGCATCGCCCGGCAGCCCGTGCGCCCGCACCCGCTCTTCCATCTCGACGATCTGGTTGATCTGATCGATGAACCAGGGATCGAACCGGCAACTCGCGTGCACCTGTTCCGGTGTCGCGCCGTCGCGCAGGGCCTGTGCAACCTTGATCAGCCGGTCGGGCGTGGCTCTCGACAGGACCGCGCGAAAGGCGTTCTTGTCGTCGCCTTCACCGAGACCCGGGATATCCACTTCATTGAGGCCGGTCAGTCCGGTCTCCAGGCCGCGCAGTGCCTTTTGCAGCGATTCCTGGAAGGTCCGGCCGATCGCCATCACCTCGCCGACCGATTTCATCGCCGTCGACAGCACCGGTTCGGCACCGGGGAATTTCTCGAAAGCAAAGCGTGGAATCTTGGTGACCACATAATCGATGGTCGGCTCGAACGAGGCCGGTGTCGCGCCGCCGGTGATGTCGTTGGCCAGTTCATCGAGCGTGTAACCGACGGCCAGCCGCGCCGCCACCTTGGCGATCGGAAAACCGGTCGCCTTCGACGCCAGCGCCGAGGACCGCGACACCCGCGGGTTCATCTCGATCACCACCAGCCGCCCGTCGGCCGGATTGACCGCAAACTGCACGTTCGAGCCGCCGGTCTCCACCCCGATCTCGCGCAACACCGCAATCGAGGCGTTGCGCATGATCTGGTATTCCTTGTCGGTCAGCGTCAGCGCCGGGGCGACGGTGATCGAATCGCCGGTATGCACGCCCATCGGATCGACGTTCTCGATCGAGCAGATGATGATGCAGTTGTCGTCCGTGTCGCGGACGACCTCCATCTCGTACTCTTTCCAGCCGACGATCGATTCCTCGATCAGCACTTCGTTGGTCGGCGAAGCCTCGACACCGGTCAGCACCAGATCGTAGAGCTCTTCCAGCGTGTAGGCGATGCCGCCGCCGGTGCCGCCGAGGGTGAACGACGGCCGCACGATCGCCGGCAACCCGGTCACCTCGTGCGCTTCCAGCGCCTGCAACTGCGCTGTCAGCCGCTGCTTCTCACGGCGCAGGCTCTCGCCCTCGGCCCACTCCTCTTTCAGCGCCGCAAGCGCCTTTCTGCGCTCGGCCGGCTTGCTGTTGCGCTGTTCAATTGCAGCCTTGCGGTCCTCCAGTTCATCGGCGAACCGGGCCTTCAGCTCAGAGGTATTCACAAATGCCGAGCGCGGGGTCTCAAGCCCGATGTCACGCATCGCCGAACGGAACAGATCCCGGTCCTCGGCCTTGTCTATCACGGGGGCCTTGGCGCCGATCATCTCCACGCCGTACTTCTTCAGCACACCCATCTTGTTGAGCGACAGCGCGGTGTTGAGCGCCGTCTGTCCGCCCATCGTCGGCAGCAGGGCGTCGGGACGCTCCTTGGCAATGATCTTTTCGACGAACTCCGGCGTGATTGGCTCGACATAGGTCGCATCGGCCAGGTCCGGATCGGTCATGATGGTCGCCGGATTGGAATTGACCAGGACGATCCGGTAGCCGTCTTCCTTGAGCGCCTTGACCGCCTGGGTGCCCGAATAATCGAACTCGCAGGCCTGGCCGATAACGATCGGCCCCGCACCGATGATGAGGATCGATTTGATGTCCGTTCTTTTCGGCATGCCTGTCCGGGCTGGCTTGTTTTGCGGAACCGCAAATTGCCGGGTTGACTACACCATGATCACCGGAGTCGCAAAGAGAAAAGGCGGCATTTCCGCAGGCATTCGATCAGCGTTGCAGAATTGTCCGAACCCACGCCGATCAGCGGCCGTTTTCGCTCCAGCATCTGATCCTGAAGAAACTGACGCACTCGGGACCGCGGCAGATCTCGCCCGAATCCGCATAGCGGGCCTCGCGCACCACACCGGGCAGACCGGGGTCGCGCCTGAAGTTCATCGCCTGATCGAACCCCAGAGCCCTGCACCAGGCATCAGCCACCGGCTTGCCGCAGATTTCGCGATACTCCAGGCAGAACGACAACCTGTCGCCGCCGACGGTCGGGGAAGAAAAATTGCGCGTCGCCGCGTGCGCTGAAACTGTCATCCCGGCACAAAAAACCGCCGCTACAACGAACCAAACTCTTTTCACCTGCTGCCTGACTTTCAAACTCGAGCCCCTACGTTGTCATAGCCTGAAAAGTTCTCGCTGACCAGAAATCCGGCCCCGACAACTGCGGCAATGCGGCAACACATCGGCCCAACAAACGCGCCGGTGGTACCGCATCGGGCCGTTTTGCGCTATCACCGGTCGTGACGAGGCGGCAGTCGGGTGGTATTTATCCTTTGGTCGAATAGGCGTGATTCGTTTCCGCCGTCGCAAGTAGAGAACTCTGGAGGACCCATGACGAGCAAGGTTTTGGTTGCGGCCGGCACGGCACTCGCTGCGGCAATTGCCCTTTCAGCGCCTGAGGCCACCGCTGCCCAGCAGGAAATCGGCGGTGTGAAATACAACTTTTCCTCCCAGCCCTGGAAGCTGGACGAGAAGTATCTGCCCAAAAAGATCAGATACACCAGCGATGAAAAGCCCGGCACGATCATCATCCACACCCGCCGCAAGTTCCTGTATCTGATTCTCGGCAACGACCAGGCCAAGCGCTATGGTGTCGGTGTCGGCCGTTGGGGCTTCAAATGGTCGGGCACGGAAAAGATCACCCGCAAGGCCGAGTGGCCGGAATGGATCCCGCCGGCGGAAATGCGCGCCCGCGAGCCCGACCTTCCCGTCCGCATGCCCGGCGGCCCGAACAATCCGCTCGGCGCCCGCGCCCTCTACCTCGGCAACACGCTGTACCGCATCCACGGCACATCCCAGCCATGGACCATCGGCACAGCGGTTTCCAGCGGCTGCATCCGCATGCGCAATGAAGACGTCGAAGACCTCTACAGGCGGGTCAAGATCGGCTCGAAAGTCATTGTGAAATAGCCCCGTCGGTCAGGCTCTGAAGCATCGGTTCTGCCGCAGCCGGAACGACACGCAATCACACGTCGAGAGGGGGCGGAAGGATCATGCAACCTTGCATCGCTCCGGCTTTGCTGCGGCACCGGGTGGTGTATGGCCGACCCGGCAGTTTCTCCTGTTTAAACCGGCGCATTGCAACCCGGACTGAACAGTGCGTTCATCTGACGTTCATGTTGCAGGTTGCATCCATATGAGTTGCGCCGGTCCGCCGCTGACCGATGCCCTGCTTCTTCATGAAGCCCGTGCTTTCGGACGGTGCGGGGGCACGGGCCGGTGCATCCATCCACATTGACATCAGTGACGCCTGCGGACGCTGCCCGGGCAAAGGAAAAGGGCCCGGCGGGGAAGACGGGCCCTTTTGAAAAACAGCTCCAGTTTCGAGGGGGAGAGCTGTGGGGGAGACTTTTGCTCGAAGGGATAACCGGGGAGCCGTCGGCTCATGAGCGAGAGGGGGCGGATGGGTACACGAGACAAACGCCTCCCCGGGTTCCTTCTTGCCGGCCACCAGGGCCGGGTAAACGTGTTAGACCTCCTGACAAACCTGAACGGCGCACGGCTTCATCGTGATGTTGCCTTTCAGCGGCCAGGCCTGGTTCTTTTCGATCGTGCTGTATGCAGCGGGCTTGTAGATCGAGGCTTCGCTGTCGGATGCCGTGCCAGCCAGATAGCCGAGCACGCCGGCTGTCAAAACCGTCATCGTGAGCGCTAATGTGGCGGTGCGGGATGTCATCTCTGCCTCCGTTGAATTCGACTGTTGAAACAACCCCGTTTCAACATGAGGCCAACATATGCAGAGTTAACCGAACCTTACCTGAATGGTCCGTTCATCTGGCGTTCATGTGCAAGAAAATCACACAAGCATATGATTTATTTGGGGAAAATAATTCAAAAAAAACGTGCTATCGCCCACTGAACCAGACCATCAGACCGCGTAGGACGCCAATTACCGGCAGGACGCAGTCGCCGATCAGCCACAGCCACCGACGGTTGTTGATGTCGGTCACCGCGCCGGTCAGCCACATCGCGGCGAACAGCCCGCCAACCAGGGCGAACGAAAACAGGCCGAAGAAACTCATGCCCATCATCATCGGTCCTTCCATATTCCGGCACCTCCAAATTTGTTCATGCCCTCAACATGGGATGGCGCACCGCCCGTTCAATAGACCGTGGCGAACACACGCAGGCAAGCTTTCTTGTGCGCTGCACTATTGTGGTGTTTGATGCGCCCATGCCGATCTTCGTTTGTCTTTGCGTTCTGATCATCTGCGCCCTCACCGCCCGGCCGGCACTTGCCGAACAGGCAACCGTTGCCGTTGCCGCCAATTTCGCCAACGCCGCGCAGGAACTGGTCAGCGCTTTCGAGACGGCACATCCGCACGAGATTACACTGGTCATCGGCTCAACCGGCAAACTGACGGCCCAGATCATCCATGGCGCACCCTACGATGTGTTCCTGGCGGCGGACAGGGAGCGCCCGCTGCTGCTGGTGACCAGGAAGGTCGCAGTCGAAGGATCACAATTCACTTATGCCCGTGGGCGCCTCGCGCTGTGGGGCAAGGACACCCTGCCGGACAATCTGGATGCAGTCTTCAATAGATCGGCGACCGCGCCGCTGGCGCTCGCCAATCCCGACCTCGCGCCCTACGGCCGGGCCGCTCAGCAGGTTCTGGACAGCTATCGGCGGCGTGGGATGGAACAACCAACCGTGATCACAGCGGAAAGCGTCGGCCAGGTGTACGGCATGATCGCCTCGGGCAATGTCCGGCTGGGCTTCGTCGCCGTTTCGCAACTGACGCGCCAAGACGGTTCAATCGCCGCCCACATTGCGATACCGCAGGAGCTCTATGACCCGATCCTGCAGGACGGTGTGTTGCTGAAACGCGCCGGGAACAATGCCGCCGCGCGAGACTTCGTGGCCTTCCTGCAATCCCACGGCAGCATGGCGATCACCGCCCGCCTGGGCTACGAGGCGGTCCGATGAGCGGCATCGACCTTTCGCCCGTCTGGCTCAGCCTGGCGCTGGCGGCGGTCGCGGTCGCCATCCTGCTGGTCGTCGGAACACCGCTCGCCTGGTGGCTCGCCTTTACCCGCAGCCGCTGGCGCACCGTCGTGGAGGTGATCACCGCCCTGCCCCTGGTGCTGCCGCCCACTGTGCTTGGGTTCTACCTGCTGTTGCTGATGAGCCCGGCCTCCCTGCCTGGACACTGGTGGCTGACGCTGACCGGTTCGACGCTGGCATTTTCCTTTTCCGGTCTGGTGATCGCCTCGGTCGTCTATTCGCTGCCGTTTGTCGTTCAGCCACTGCTGCAGGCCTTTCAGTCCATCGGACCGGCACCTCTGGAGGCCGCCGCGACGCTGGGCGCCGGACCGATAGACCGGTTTTTCTCCATCGCCACCCCGCTCGCCCGCCGTGGCTACATCACCGCCGCGGTGCTCGGCTTTGCCCACACGCTTGGCGAATTCGGCGTCGTGCTGATGGTCGGCGGCAACATACCCGGCAAGACCAAGGTGATTTCCATCGCCATCTATGAAAGCCTGGAAACCCTCGACTACGCCACAGCCCACGTGCTCTCGGCCGGCCTGCTTGTCTTTTCCTTCCTTGTCCTTCTGGCCGTCTTCACCATGAACCGCCGGTTCCCGGTAGGAGCCCGATAGGCAATGCAGGCCCTTGAACTGAATTGCACCGGACGTCGCGAGGGCTTTTCCTATGAGCTGCACGAGACCCTGCCGCTCGATGGCATAACGGCGCTCTTCGGGCCGAGCGGCTGCGGCAAGACGACGGTATTGCGGATCATCGCCGGACTTGAACGCGATTGCTCCGGACGAATAGCTCTCGGCGACCAAATCTGGCTGGACACGGCCCGCAACATCGATACGCCGGCACACCGGCGCGGCATCGGCACCGTGTTCCAGGACACCCGGCTGTTCGATCACCTGAGCGTTGCCGGCAATCTCGATTTCGCGGCCCGCCGCGGTTTTGCGCAAGGACCGGCGGTAGACCGCAGCCAGGTGGTGGATGTATTCGATCTGTCAGGCCTGCTCGGGCGGTCGTCGGTCAACCTGTCCGGCGGCGAGCGCCAGCGCGTCGCCATTGCCCGCGCCCTGCTGTCGCGCCCGCGGCTGCTGCTCATGGACGAACCGCTGTCCGCTCTCGACCTGTCACGCCGTGCCGAGATCATGACCTACATCGAGGCGCTGCCGGAACTGTTCGGCATTCCGGTCATCTATGTCACCCACGCCATCGACGAAGTCGCCCGCCTTGCCAGCCGCATCGTGCTGATGAAGGATGGCAAGTTCGCCGCCTCGGGCGATGTGCAGGACGTTCTAGCCCGCCTCGACCTGCCGCCACTCACCGGCCGCTTCGAGGCCGGCGTGGTGGTTGACGGCACCGTTGCCGGCCATGACCGGGACTACGCCCTGACCTACGTCGATATCGGCGGTCAAATGCTGACCATACCGTTTCTCGACATGGAGGACGGCGACGACATGCGCCTGCGCGTGCGCGCCCGCGACGTTTCCATCGCCTTCACCCGGCCCCACAACCTGTCGATCCGCAACATCCTAGAAGCGACTGTCGAGGAAGTCGCCCCGGAACCCGGCACCGCCTTCGCCGAATTGCGCCTGACCGTTTCAGGCCAGAGCCTGCGCGCCCGCCTGACCCGCAAGTCCGTCGACGAACTGCATCTGCAGCCGGGCACCCCGGTGTTTGCCCTGATCAAGTCCGTCACACTCGACCGCCGGCTCCTGTCACCGACGAGGCGCAGGGGTTGATTCAGCCAAGTCTGGCTTGCCGCTGAGCAAGGAGCTTGCGCTGATAGCGCCCCTGGATGACGTCGACGATGACCAGCACCCCGATGACGAAGTAGAAGGTCGACTTGGCCATCGGCTCGATCGGGTATCCGAACAGCGCCAGGTGCGCCAGATGCCCGCCCTCTGACAGCAGCAGGATGCCGACGATCAGCAGCACGAACAGGCCGAGCACCTCGTACATCCGGTTCTTTTCCAGGAACTCCGACACCCGGTCGGCGAGAAAGATCATCATGCTGCCGGAAATCACGATCGCTGCCGCCATCACCCAGAACACATCGGTCAGCGCCAGCGCCGACAGGATCGAATCGAACGAGAACACCAGGTTCATCAGCACGATCCAGAAGATTGCCGCCGCGGCCGACTTGCGGGGTTTTTCCTCGCCCTCATGCACCAGGTCGTCGACAGAAATCATGTGATAGATCTCCTTGATCGCCGTGTAGATGATGAAAACGCCGCCCAGCAGCACGATCAGGCTGTGCACATTGATGCTGCCCTCGACAATGCCGGTCCAGTGGATGCCGGCGAACGGTTCCTGAAAATACTGGATGGCCGACATGACCGCGAACAGCAGCACGATACGCAGGCCAATGGCCAGCGCGATGCCGATGCGGCGCACCCGCGCCTGCTCGGACAGGTTCACCCGCTTCGATTCGATCGAGATGTAGAGCAGATTGTCGAAACCCAGCACCGCCTGCAGCAACGTCAGCATGGCCAGTGTGATAAGGTTTTCGATGGTCAGAAGATCAGCCATACCCGGCCCCCGGCAAACAATTCAGACGATTCGCTGACCGCATAGTACCCAATCCGCGGCAAAAGGGGCACAACCGGACGGGGTGACGGTTTCCCTGGCGCGAAAAGCCGGCCTTCGGTGAGCCAATAATGACTTCCTTTGGCATTAGGCATGCACTGAGAGCATGTCTCCTATGCCATTTGTGGGGTTGCTAACGTTTCGTCAAAGTTGGATGATACGCATTCACGGAGCAGCAATGCCCCCGTTTTTTGCGGAAGTAACTCCCTCCCTATCGAGATTTCCGCCCGAGGTCCGCATACCCCCTCACCCTTGTGGGCCTCACGTCCTTGTAAGGACAAGTCACACTTAACCGGGCTGGAAACAGCCCGGTTTTTCTGTGGCAGCCTCGGAAAACAGGTTCAGATCGCACGACAGCACATCATCCGCATGGTCGTTGAGCCTGGCCCGTACGCCAACGGAAGACCGTTGTCATTTCAACGCGGACGCCAATACCGCCGGTGTCACATGTAGAGCGTATCGTCATCGATGCCTTCGTACAGGTCGGCGACGAATTCGGCGTAGCCGTTGAACAGCTGGGTCGGAATGCGCTCACCCGTGCCCAAGACGCGTTCGGTGGCCTGCGACCACCGGGCATGCGGCACCTCGGGATTGACATTGGCCCAAAATCCATACTCGCTGGCCTGCAGTTCTTCCCAGAAGCTGACCGGCCGGTCTTTGACAAGACTGATGCGCACCACGGATTTGATCGACTTGAACCCGTACTTCCACGGCAGATGCAGCCGGATCGGCGCGCCCATCGAGTTCGGCACCGGTGCGCCATATGCCCCGGTGACCATGAACGCCAGATCGTTCTGCGCCTCGGCAATCGTGATACCTTCCGAATAGGGCCACGGCAAACTGCTGCCGAACAGGCCGCCGGCCTGGCCCGGCGCCATTTCAGGATCATGGAAGGTTTCCAGATTGACGAACTTGGCCGATGACAAAGGCCTGGCAAGCGCCAGCAGGTCCCTCAGCATGAACCCGGACCAGGGTACCACCATCGACCAGGCTTCGACGCAGCGGTGCCGCACCACCCGTTCTTCAAGCTGTACTTTCTTCAACAGGTCGTCGATGCCGATCGTCACTTCCTGCTCGACCTCGCCGTCGATCTTGATTTCCCAGGGCCGGATCCGCAGCGCCTCGGCCGCCGACGAAATCGCCTTGGACGTGCCGAACTCGTAGAAGTTGTTGTAGGTCGTATTGACCTCCTTGCGTGTCACCTCGCGGCCGGCGTCCTTGAACAGCGGGTTCACCGGCACCGGGTAGAGATGGCTGGAAGGGTCGGCGATTTTTTTGAATTCGGCCTTCGAAGTGCCCCAGAACGTGCCCCCGCCGGCCACGGTTGCCGCCGCCCCCAGTCCGAGCGCCGTGATGAAGCGGCGCCGGTTCGTGTAGACATGCTCCGGCGTGGCCCGGTTTTCCGGAAGTTCCCAGCCGCGTTTCTTCTTGATCAGCATATGAGGTCGCTCCCGGCCCGCGTGATTGTCAGATATGAACAGCGCGCAGACTGTAACCCGCGCGCGCCATGTTGCAATTCACAGCTGCGCGAGCAGAAGTTTACGAGCGCCGCCTGACAGCGAACGACGCTGCCCGCAGGGCCGAACACTTTCCCAAGGAAGACCGTTGCCATGCCAACACGGCACAACAGTCAGCAAGGCCAACGCCGATACCTCAGAGCCTGACCGAAAAGTCCTGAGGTATCAGGCGGCTTCCTGCTTGCGCTCGTTGATCACCTGATCGGCCTGCCGGCCCGACAGCTCCTGCAGGTGGTCATGTTCAAACGTGAACGTGCCCGCCCCGGCCGTTGCCGAACGCAGCTCGATGATCAGACTGCCGATCTCCGATTCAGGCATGTGCGCCTTGACCGTGTCCCAGCCCTGCCAGCCGTCGCGGGCATCGAAGCCCAACAGCTGGCCGCGGTGGCCCGACACGATCTGGTTGACCCTCGGCGTCGCCTCGCTCGGTACGTGGATATCCACCGCGACGATCGGTTCGAGCAGGACCGGCGAGCATTTCGGCAGGCCCTCCGACATCGCCAGACGGCCGGCCAGCTTGAACGCCATTTCCGAGGAATCGACCGAATGGTAGCTACCATCGGCGAGATTGACCGCAAGGTCGATCACCGGGAACCCGAGCGGGCCTTCGGTGAGAAACTCCTGGATGCCTGCCTCGACCGCCGGAATGTACTGCTTGGGCACCACACCGCCGGAAATCGTGTCACTGAACGTGAAGCCGGAACCGCGCGGCATCGGCTTGATCTGGACAACGACATCGCCGAACTGGCCATGCCCGCCCGATTGCTTCTTGTGCCGGCCGCGCACCTCCACCGACTTGCGGATGCTTTCCTTGTAGGCGATACGGCGCGGCCGCGACTGCGCCTTGATGCCGAACTTGCCGGCCAGCCGCTCCAGCGTGACCCGCAGGTGCATCTCGCCCTGCCCCCACAGCACCATGTCGTGCGTATCGGGATCATGCACCAGCGAGATCGACGGGTCTTCCTCGATCAGCTTGGCGACCGACGAGGTCAGCTTGACTTCGTCCTTGCGGTCGGCCACCGAGATGGCCATGCCGAACACCGCCCGTGACGGATCGGCCAGAACAAGCGGTTCGACACCCTTGTCGGTCGAAACGGTCTCGCCGGTGGCGATCTCCTCAAGCCGCCCGAAGGCCACCGTGTCACCGGCCTTGGCGCCGCTCAGCTTCTTGGGGTCCGCCCCCATCAGCGAGAACACGCCCGCCGCCCGGCCATCATGGCCGGAACTGCCATAGAGCGTCGCACCATCGCTGATCTCGCCGGACAGCACCCGCGCCAGCGACAGCTTGCCGCCATGCGTGGTGTGGAAGGTCTTGACGATCTGCGCGACATTGCCGCTGTCCGCAACGCCGAGCCGGTTGCGGGTCACCGAGATATCCGGCACCTCGTGCCGCAAAGCCTTCAACAGCCGCAGGATGCCATTGCCGTTTTCGGCTGACCCGAACAGCACCGGCGTGATCAGACCCTCCGAGAGTTCGCGCGACAGATCGCCGAACACCTGGTCCTTGGGCGGCTCCATGTCGGACAGCAGCGTTTCGAGCAGCTCGTCATCGTAGTCGGCGAGCTTTTCCAGCATCTCAAAGCGCGCTTCCTTTTCCCGCTCGGCCAGATCGGCCGGTATGTCGATCACTTCGCTGGGCGCATGCTCGCGATATACGTAGGCCCGCTCCAGCGCCAGATCGACAAACCCGGTGGCGATGCCGTTTTCCCAGATCGGCATCTGGCGCAGCACCAGCGGCTTGGCGCTCGCCGGCTGCAGATAGGACAGGACATCGCGGATACGCGTCTCGGTACGGTCGATCTTGTTGACGAACAGCAGCCGCGGCACGTCGTACTCGTCCAGCTCCTTGAGGATCATCTGCAGCGCCGGCGTCTTCTTGTCGTCAGCCTCACAGCACACGATCGCCGCGTCGCAGGTTGCCAGCACCGCGCGGGCTTCCTCGGAGAACTCGATCGAGCCCGGACAGTCTATGAACGTGTAGGTGTCGCCCAGAAAGTCGCATGACGCGACATTGACCTCGACGCTCATGCCATGGTTGCGCGCTTCCGGCGCGGCATCGCCAACCGTCGTGCCGTCCTTCACCGTGCCTTGCCGGTCGATCGCACCTGCACGGTAAAGCATTGATTCCAATAAAGTTGTTTTTCCGCTCAGATAGGGGCCAACCAGTGCTATGCACCGTGGCCCCGCCACTCTACCGCCGTTTGCCTCGCCCATGATCAGGTCCTCCCGCAGATGCCTCAATAACACCGAAGGACCGCCCTTTTCATGACCCCTCAAGACACACCCGTGCGCGAAGGCCAGCGGGCGGCTCCTTCGCATGGCTCACATCGTGCGACAGGTCACGTCATAGCGCAAGCCCTATTCGGAACCGTGGCGAAAACACGCGCCGGGCGAGCCTGATTGGCCCGCCCGGCTGGTCGGTGTTCATTGCGACGGCGTAAGAACCTGGCTCATGCCGTTATGGAAACCCGATGTCACGACAGCGCGGGACACAGGCCGGAAAAGCCAAACGCCGGTGCCGCAGGCACTATTCCGCGTCGAGCCGCAGATCGGCAACGCCGGCAGCGACATTGAGGCCGGTCTGGCCCTGAACGCTCAAGGGCTGCAGGGCGATGGTCTGGTCAAGCCCGCCGATCAGTGCATTGGCCCCGGCCCCGACGGCCACGGTGGCTTCCGCCGTTGCCCCGACATAGCGCCCGGACAGGGCACCCGCGCCGACCTGACCGGGAGCAAACACCACCCATGCCATGGTCTGCGCCGTGGTGACGCCGATATCGAGACCGAACTTGCTGATCGATCCCGAATAGTATTCCTGGCGCCCGTCCGAAGCCCGGGCATAGGTGCAGCGCACGGACTTCTTCGAGCCCAGTATAAGGCCGATGCCGCCGGAGACATCGCACACCAATGTGCCGATCTTGATGCCGGCGCCTGCCGCCGATGCCGTGGACGCCAGCCCGGCCGCCGTCAATCCGATAACCGCTGCGCCAATTGTTGTCTTGAACATGTTCATTGTCTTTACCTCGCAAGTTGCGAAAGGAGTGATCCGGCAGTTTCAGCCGCATCACCCCCTACTATGGAAATCAAAAAGCGATGATCTTGTGGAGGGCTAGTGGCTGCTCAGCGACAGGCCGGCAATGCCGCCGGCAACATTGAGCCCGGTTTGCCCCTGGAAGCTGACCGGCTGCAGGTTGATCGAGCGTTGGAAACCGCCGACCAGTACATTGGCCCCGACACCGATGCCGGCCGTTGCCTGACCGGTCGCGCCCAGGTACGCCCCCTCAAGCGATCCGCGCTTCACGCTGCCCGGAGCGAATACCACCCAGACCAGCCGCCCGCCATTGGTGAACCCGATGTCGGCACCGATCTTGGTGATCGATCCGACATAATGGTCACGCCAGCGGTAGTTGGTCGGCCGGAACACGCAGTCGACATTTTTGGTCGAGGTGATGATCAGCCCGATGCCGCCATCGATTTCGCAACTGAGAACGCCGGCCTTGACCCCGCCAGCCTCAGCCGGTGAAAAAGCGGCCAAGGTCAATGCCATGGCGGTTGCGGCACCGAGAACGGCGCGATGGAAGAGTTTCATTCGTGTCTCCTGTTTTGACACCCCCAGCCCATCCATGCACCGGCAATCATGCCACCGCCAATGCCATCCGGCAATGCGAATCGTAAGCAATCGTCACGCGCTATGTCGTTTACGTAAGGTTCCCGCAAAACCGCTGTATGCGCGTGCAGGCATCTTCCAGAGCCCCGGTCGCGGTGGCGTAGGAGATGCGGAAGAACGGTTCCATGCCGAACGCCCCGCCATGCACCGCCGCCACGCCTTCGCTGGCCAGCAGCTCGGTGACGAAGGTCTCGTCATCGCTGATCGTGTTGCCGGACGGCGAGGTCTTGCCGATCGCGCCTTCGCAGCTGGGAAAGACGTAGAACGCGCCTTCCGGCGTCGGGCAGGAAATGCCGCTTGCCTGGTTCAGCATCGACACCACCAGGTCGCGGCGCTCCCTGAACACCTTGTTGTTGGCGGCAATGAAGTCCTGCGGACCGTTCAGCGCTTCAACCGCCGCCCACTGGCTGATCGACGACGGGTTCGAGGTCGACTGCGACTGCAGTTTCGCCATCGCCTTGATCAGCACCTGCGGGCCCGCCGCAAAGCCGATCCGCCAGCCGGTCATGCAATAGGCCTTCGACACGCCGTTCATCGTCAGCGTGCGGTCATAGAGCCCCGGCTCGACCTGGGCCGGCGTGACGAACTGGAAATCGTCATAGACCAGGTGCTCATACATATCGTCGGTCAGCACCCAGACGTTTTCATGCCGAAGCAGAACATCGGTCAGCACCTTCATCTCGTCATGGCTGTAGGCTGCACCCGACGGGTTCGACGGCGAGTTGAAGATCAGCCACTTGGTCTTCGGCGTGATCGCCGCTTCGAGCACATCCGGCTGCAGTTTGAAGCCATGTTCCAGGGTCGTTTCGACGAATACCGGCTTGCCGCCGGCCAGCATGACGATGTCCGGATAGCTGACCCAGTACGGCTGCGGGATGATCACCTCATCGCCCGGATTGAGCGTTGCCACCAGAGCGTTGAACAGCACCTGCTTGCCGCCGGTTCCGACGCTGACCTGGCCGGGCTCGTAGTCCAGCCCGTTGTCGCGCTTGAACTTGGCGACGACGGCCTTCTTCAGCTCGGGAATGCCGTCGACCGGCGTGTACTTTGTCTTGCCGTCGCGGATCGCCTTGATCGCGGCATCCTTGATGTTGTCCGGCGTGTCGAAATCCGGTTCGCCCGCCGACAATCCGATCACATCCTGCCCCGCCGCTTTCAGTTCCATCGCCTTGGTAGAAATGCCGATGGTTGCGGATGGCTGGATGCGGTTCATGGCGTCGGCGATAAAGCCCATTGGTCCGGTGTCCTTTTACTGGTCAAATTGTGCGATCTGTGCACAGTTGGGTGTAGGATTTTACCACCATGCCCGCAAGCCGAAAGTCGCTTCGATGAGCAAGCCGCTCGACATCGCCATTGCCGGCGCCGGCATTGCCGGACTTGCCGCCGCGATCGGCCTTGCCAGGCATGGTCACGCGGTCAGGGTTTTCGAGCGCGCGGCGGCCATCGAGGAATTCGGTGCCGGCCTGCAGATCGGTCCCAACGCCGCCACGGCCCTCGAAAAACTCGGCGTATGGCGCGAGGTTGAGCGCATCACCCATGTGCCGGGCTGCATCGCCGTGCGCGACGGGGTGAGCGGCGAGCCGCTGACCACCATCGAGCTGTCCGGCGTATTCGAGAACCGGTTCGGCAAGCCCTACCGTGTCGCCCACCGCGGGGATTTGCTGCAGGCCCTGCTCGAGGCCAGCCGCGGCCACGCCAATATCGAAATTCACACCGGCGCCGAGGTAACCGGTTTCGATGACACCGACACCGTCAAGCTCGATCTTGCAGACGGCCCCACGGCCAGGGCGGACGTTCTGATCGGCGCCGACGGCATTCGCTCGGCCGTCCGCCGTCGGATCTTTCCTCACACCGCCATCCGCGATGCCGGACACACCATCTTCCGCAGCCTCATCCCTACGTCTGCGGCCCCCGAAACAGCCGACCTGGCAAACGTGACGCTGTGGCTGTGCCCGAACGGTCACGTCGTGCAGTACCCGCTCAACCGCGGTCGCCTGAATCTGGTTGCCATCCACGAAAGCGCACAGACCATCGACGGTTGGCGCACCCCGGCATCGCCCGGCGAGGTTTCAGCGCTGTTCCGGGCCTGCTGCCCCGCCCTGCTGGCCCTGCTTGAAGCGCCACAGAGCTGGCGGAAATGGCCGGGTGCCGACATTGAACCGTCCGCCCCCTGGGGAGATGGAAATGTCACCCTGATCGGCGATGCCGCCCATGCCAGCCTGCCTTACCTCGCCCAGGGCGCGGCTATGGCGCTTGAGGATGCGGCAACGCTGTCGGACCTGCTCGCAGAGCCGGCCGGCGAGGTCAGCGACGTGCTGCGGCGCTATGAATCGCACCGCCATGTCCGCACCGCCCGCATCGTCCACCAATCACGGCGCATGGGCCGCGTCTACCACATGACCGGCATGGCCGCGGCCGCGCGAAACCAGGTGATGCGCAGCATGCCCGATGCCTACATGCTGAAACGCATAGCCTGGATATATCAGTGGACCTGAGAGCCTGACCGAAAAGTCCTGAGAGCTTGAACCACTTGCTGACCGAGACCCATTGTCATTTCAACGCGGTACAACAGTCGGAAATGTCGAAAGCCGATACCGCCGGCATTAACCATTTGTTAACCATTCGCCGCAATTTCGCCGCCACATTTCCATCGCCTGCGCCAACATTGGTTTTTTTCCTGCCTAAACTCCATGCGATTCTGGCACCCTGAACGAAAGGGTACGGCAATGATGACGACTGTTTTTTCGGCATCCGGAGGTTTCGCCGTTCGCGCGCCGAAGCAGCCGCGTAGCGTGCTGCCGATCTACAGCATGGGTCATCAGACCCAGCACCTCATCGACAAGCAACAGCACCGCCGGCGCAGCACATACCGCGTTCTGTGCGCCTTCGTGATTGCCCTGACCGCCGCCCTAGCCTGCGCCATGCTGCTGCTGGTGTCGTCCGGCGCCGCCTACGCCATGACCGGCGTTGCCGCTCAGGCCGTTGTCACCGACACCGGCATAGCCGCCGCCGGACTGGCGATTGCCGCCAGCACGCTGGCATCAGTCTTCGTCATTCGCCTGAGCATGCGCCGAGCCTTTTAAGCACCCGGCAACAAGGCACATCCCCAACGCTCGAAACCCTCAACCCTCCGCAGCGCGCCAGTAGCGTTTCGCCAAGAGGTCGTAGGCATCGCTGGTGCGCCGCGTGCCGGCGATGTCGACGTTGTAGAAGTGCGCCTTGATCAGGTTGTTCAGGCGCCAGATCCGCATCTTGGATGTCGGGTGCTTGCCCTTGAAGAAGTTTATCCACTCCGACTGGTTATGCGTGCCGCCGGAGAGTTCCCGCACCGCCCTCGGAGCGACGTAAGGATCGTAACCGGCAGCCACGATGTAACTCATGCCATGCAGGTCCGCTTCGTCTTCCTGGTCGCGGGTGTAGGTGTTGAGCCCGGTCGCCACCAGAAAATCGAAACCCGATCCGATCCAGGTCAGGCCAAGCTGCTTGTCGAGAACCCGGTCGCTGAACGATGCCGCGCGGCTGGCAATCGCCCGCCCGTGCGCGCCCTTGACGACATGGGACAGCTCGTTGTGCGCCATCTCGTGCGCCAGCACCATCGCCATCTGGCCTTCGCTCTTCAAGACACCGAGCAGCCCGGTGGTGACGAACAGATGCCCGCCGCCGGCGGTAAAGGCGTTCGGCTGTTCGTCTACCAGCAGATGCACGGTGTAGCTGAACGCAGAATTGTCGATCTGCCGCTCAAGGTTGTCGACAACGGCGTTGAGGCGCCTGGCCATTCGGGCATCGGAACTCTTGCGGGCGCCTTTGAGGATGATGCCGGCGTAACGGTCACCCATGCGCTGCCGGAAGGAAACCGATGTGTCAGGACCGTTCAGAACACTGGCCTGGTCGGCAGACAGCGCAGCGGACGTGGCATCGACATGCGCGGTCTCGCGCGAAGCCATGCAGCCACCCAACAGCATCGCCGCAAAGCATAAGGCTACGACTGTTGCCCTGCTCCCAGAGTTCAAACCGCCACACTCCCGAGCGCCCCTCGGTGATCACACAATGTCACCGGAATTCGGCACAAGTTAGACAGTTCCAAGGCATCCGGCAACCGCCGCGCGCGCAATTTTTCCGCAAGGTTAAGCAAGTAACGTGCAATAACCCGACAAACCTATCGCAATGTTGAACACAACGTGTCCCCGCGGCCTGGAACTTCGTGTAAGATGTCGGCGGTCCAGCAGGCGTTTTGCCCCTGACGGCAGATGGAGAACGGTCATGATTCGCCCCGCAGTCTTATCCCTGTCCGGTGTGTTCTTGCTGTTTTCGGCCGCGCCCCTGCTGGCCATCGGCGATGACGACGCCAACTCCGGCGCAACAAAGCCGCCCAAGTGCAAGAGCGGCTATGTGTATTCGAAGAAGAAGAAGCGCTGCGTGCGCCAGCAGTCCGACCTTCTGGAGCGTTCGGACCTGGTCGATTACGCCTGGACGCTGACCTACAGCGGCGAACACCTGCGCGCCATCAGGCTGTTCCAGGCGGCCGGCATCAACAGCGACCCGAGGGTCCTAAACGGCCTCGGCTACAGCCATCGCAAGCTCGGCCACCTGGTAACCGGTATCTCGTACTACCAGCGCGCTCTTGAGATCGACCCGAACTACGTCCTGGCCCGAAGCTATCTGGGAGAAGGTTACATGTTGTCAGGCCGAACCGACCTGGCCCGCCGGGAACTGGCCGAGATCGAAGCCCGCTGCGGTAAGCAATGCCGCGAGTATGTCTATCTGTACCAGGCGATTGAAACCGGATCGCCGAACGACTGGTAGCTCAACGCTGCATCGCCTGCCTGACAGCATCAACGAGTTGAGCGGTGCTGGCGTGGGTTACATCCGATCCCCGCAGGTGAACGAACCGCCATGCCTCGCGCCCGGCCCGGTCGAACACGACAACGGTCGGGATGCGCTCGACACCGCCGAACGCCGCCCGCACCTCGGGCGACCCTTTCACCAGGGCGAACCGTGGCCCGGTCCTGGAGATGAACCGCCGCATCCGTGCTTCGTCTGTCTTGCCACCCCAGGCCTCGAACACATTGACGCCGACCACAGAAAGCCCCGCCTCGGCAACCGGATCGTCGAGCAGCGCATTGAGATTGGCGAACTCCGGCTGACACGGCGGGCACCATGACGCAAAGAACGCCACGACGACAACCCGATCGGCGATGCGCGGCAACGGTGCCGGCGACTGGTCCAGCGCCTCGGCTCGGCTTAGCTGCTGTTGCCACTCGGGCTGCGCCCCGGCGCCCGCCTGCGCGGCACCGCCCAGAAGCATCAACACAATGATAATCAACCTCATGGCACTATGTTGCCAATGAATGCACCGCAAGGCCAATCACAAGCCGGTCAGGTCACGGTTCCGGCGAGCTGGAAGCGCACCCGCTTGTGGCTGTCGCTGGCCTTTCTCGTTGTGTGGGGGTTGTCCGCCGTCAATCCCTCACACCCGGCAGACTGGCTGCTGGAAAACGTTCTGACCGCACTGTTCGCGGTCCTGTTCCTGGCGACGTGGCGATACTTCTGCCTGTCGCCCCTGACCCATGCTCTGATCTTCGTGTTTCTCACGCTGCACGCCGTCGGCTCCCACTATACCTATGCCGAAGTGCCTTACGATGCCTGGTGGCAGGCGCTCACCGGCTCGACGATCAACGAGATTTTCGGCTTCGAGCGCAACCACTACGACCGGCTGGTCCATTTCTGCTACGGCCTGCTGCTGGCCTATCCGGCCCGCGAGGTGCTGGTGCGCTGGGCCGGTCTGCGCGGGTTCTGGGGCTATTTCATCCCCCTCGACCTCACCATGTCCACATCGATGATCTACGAGCTGATCGAGTGGGCCGCCGCGGAATTCTTCGGCGGCGAGCTTGGCCAGGCCTACCTCGGCACCCAGGGCGATGTCTGGGACGCCCACAAGGACATGGCGCTGGCCAGCCTGGGTGCGCTCATCGCCATCCTCGCAGCGCGGGCCTTGCGGCGCCCTTTACATGAAACCTGGGCACAGGCGCGCTGACCGCGCCATTCAAAGATACAGCTCTATCTATAGTAGTTGTTTTAAGTATTGCACGTGAAAATAGAAAGCATTAACATACACTTTACTTAAGGCAATACAGATGGTTTACTATATTCACTAAAATATTGGAGGCAAAACCAGACCCTGTGGGGAGGCTACTGGTTATGAAACAGGCAACAGGACAGGTCCGCAACATATCGCTTGTTGCGGAAAAAACAAAAGACATGGTTTGCGGGGATGCGTTCTCCTGGTCTTCCGGCAAGGCAGGGAATGACTATCTCAGCGCAGGTACTTTCCACGAAACCGATCTCATTGGCGACGCTCATCTGCTGAACTACCGCGGCCACGGCGGCAACGACACGCTGGAGGTTGCCACTTCGGACAATTTCCTGCACGGCGACGCCATATCCATGGCTGGCAGCAGCAAGGGCGGCAATGACGTGCTGAACGCCACCGGCGGCGACGGCAACACGCTCTATGGCGATGCCGTCACCATGTCCGGTGGAAGCAAGGGCGGCAATGACGTGCTGTCGGTCGCCTCAGGTTCCAACAACAAACTGTACGGCGACGCCTTTGAAATGAAGGACAACGCCCAGGGCGGCAACGACATCCTCAACGGCGGCACCGGCGACGATGAATTGTACGGCGATGCAGAGTTCGCAGATGCAACCACAACCGGCGGCAATGACATTCTCAACGGCGGCGGCGGCAATGACACTCTCAACGGCGGCGGTGGCGCAGACGACTTCGTTTTCGAGAAGGGATCGGGTGAGGACACGATCCTCGACTTCTTGATCGGCGAAGACGAGATCGACCTGTCGGGCTACTTCGCCGAGGAAGAGACCCCCGCCTACGACGTCACCGAGGTTGCCGGCAATACCGTCATCGAACTACAGGACGGCGACAGCATCACGCTCGAGGGCGTCCTTGCTGACGAATTCACGGACAGCGGATCGGTGATTGTTTAGAGCGCTCACTGCACCCGCTGCAGCAATTGCCGGGTCGGCCAGCTGTCGGCCGGCATGCCGAGGCGGAGTTGTTCGGCTTTTACCGCCGCCCGGGTTCCGGCACCCAGAATGCCGTCGATCTTGCCGACGTCGTAGCCGCGCCGCCTGAGCGCCCGCTGCAGTTGCTTGTTCTGCTGCAGGGAGAGTTCGCTGCCCTCGGCCGATCCGCGCCGCACCCGCGGTGCGCCGGCCAGCCGGGTGGCGAAATAGGCCGCCGTCGTCGAGTAAAGCAGCGACTCGTTCCATTTCAGATAGACATTGCGGAAATTGCTGTAGCCGAGGAACGCCGGTCCCTTGCGGCCCATCGGCAGCAGCAACGCCGCCCGCAGCCCGTCCTGGCGCAGCGGCTTTCCGTTGGCCCGTACCACGCCCCATTTGGCCCACTGCTTGCGCGGATGGGTGATCGCCAGGTCGGCCTGCGCCCAGTCGATGTCCCTGGTCAGCCGCACCTCCTGCAGCCAGGGCTGGCCCGGCTTCCAGCCGAACTTGCGTAAGAGTGCCGCAGAGGAGGCCAGTGCATCCGGCGCGCTGCGCTTCAGGTTACGCCGCCCGTCGCCGTCGAAATCGACCGCTGTTTTCAGATAGTCGGACGGCAGGAACTGGGTCTGGCCCAACTCGCCGGCCCACGCGCCCTGCATTTCGTCGAGCCGCAGATCGCCGCTTTCGACAATCCGCAGCGCATCCATCAACTGCGGCCGGAACAGCTCCGGCCGCCGGCAGTCATAGGCCAGCGTTGCCAGCGACCGCAGGGTCGAGAAGTTGCCCTGATAGCCGCCGAAGTCCGTCTCCAGACCCCAGAACGCCGCCAGCACCGGACCCGGCACGCCATAGGTCTTCTCGATCCGCCGGAAGGTGGAGCCATATTTGTTCAGCATCTGCCGGCCCTTGCCGAGCCGGTTCTTGTTGATCATCCGCCCGGCGAACACCAGGAACGACTGGGCAAACACCGCCTGCTTGCGGTCGAGCGCAATCACCCGCTTGTCGTAGGTGACACCGTTCAGCCCGGCGTTGATCACGTTCCGCGAAATGCCCTGAGCTGCAGCATCCTGCTTGAACCGCTTCAGCCAGCCATTGAAGCTGCCCGACGTCTGACACGCCGCATGCGCACCCGCGGATGCAAAGGTCAGGGCTGACAGGACGGCGGCGGTTTTCAGGAAGCGCATGGCAAGGTCTCCGGTAAACGGGCGAAGGCGGCTTCGTCCCGGCATAGCATCAAGAGCACTGACGAGGCACGAACCTGACTGGAAGGCCGCTGCCCGATCAACAAGGCACACCGGCCAGAAGAACTTTCGTCAGCACCACCGGTGCTTGGGACAGATTCGCCTGCACGTCAACCGGCGGACCTTTGCAGATGGTCCGGCCGGCACCGCATCTCTTGTCCGCTTTCGATATTCGATGCCTTTTCATGCGCGGATATTCAGTCCAAGATCGCGGGCCGTGCGCCTATCGGAAGCTTCGCATGACCCAACCTGCCCTGAACAGCCAAAACAGCGTGACCCGCGGCATCGCCGCCATTATCGGCGGTGTGTTTTTGTTCTCCATTGCCGATGCCTTCGGCAAATGGTTCGGCATGGCCGGTTATCACACCACCCAGATCGTCTTCTTCCGCTACCTGTTCGGCCTGCTGCCGGTGGCGCTGGTCGTGTGGCACGCCGGGTGGCGGGATCTCCGGACCAGCCGCCCGTTCGTCCACATCCTGCGCGGCATGATGATGTTCACCGCGTTGACCCTGTTCTTCCGGGGCTTGCGCGATGTGCCGCTGGCCGAGGGCATTGCCGTCGCATTCACCGCGCCGCTGTTCGTCACCGCCCTGTCGGCGCCGGTGCTGGGCGAACGGGTCGGACCGCAGCGCTGGGGCGCGGTACTCGCAGGCTTCATCGGCATGCTGGTCATGCTGCGTCCCGGCACCGGCGCCTTCAGGCCGGATTCGCTTTACATCATCGCCGCGGCGTTCTGTTTCGCCGCGGTCATGGTTTTCACCCGCCGTTTCTCGCGCACCGAGACCAACGCCGCCATCTACGCCTATTCCACCATCACCGCCTGCCTGTGCACCCTGCCGTTCCTGGGGTTCACCTGGGTCGCGCCGGGCGATGGCCATCTGCTGAAGTTCATCCAGCTCGGCATGATCGGCGGCGCGGCCTCGTTCCTGATGATCGTCGCCTACCGCAACGCGCCGGCTGCCGTGAATGCCCCGTTCGACTACATCGCACTACTGTGGTCGGCACTGTGGGGTTGGGTGATCTGGCACGAAACGCCCGACACCCTGGTGTGGCTCGGCGCGGCAATCGTCGTCGCCGCCGGTCTCTACATCACCTACCGCGAAACCGCGGAAGCCCGGCGCAGGCTGAACTGATCCCATCGTTTAGGCTGGACCTCGCCGTCAATCCTCGGTCTCGCCGATGATCATGAACGAGATTTCCTCGATCCAGATCAGCTTTTCCTGGGCATGCTTGGTGGCGTTCCAGCTGACATGCAGCTGGGCGTGGCCCTTGTCGTCATTGTCGAACTCATCGTCGATATCGAACTCGAGATACTCGATCTTTTTCCAGTAAGGGTCGTGATGGGAAATCTTGCGCAGCGCCAGGTGCTTGGCCGGCGTGCCGGTGAACGGCCCGCGCGCGCCGATTTCCGCCAGCTCCGCGCCGACCGCGTCTCCACCGACGACGAACGGCCAGAAATTGATCGTCGCACTGCCGGTTTGCTGTGCCGATTCCTTTGGCATCAACATGCCCGATAGAACACGAATTCCCATGGCCGCTGCTCCGCCTGGAAGATTGGACAGACCGGCAGTCTACTCGCTTTGGGCAAGATAGTCTGCATGCATCCAGCCGGTCGTCCCGTCGCTGAGGTTGCGCACCTCCAACCACTTGCCGGAGCGGGTCAGCTGCTCGACCTCGGTGCCGAGCGGATAGGTGGCCAGTGTCTGAGAACTGGACGACGGCGCCGAACGCATCCGCAGCTTGTCGGCGACCACCCGCAGGAACGTACCATTGCCGCCCGAAACGCCCGGCGACGGCAACCGGCTGATCGAAGCCGTGATCTCGCCCGCCTCGCCGGAAAGCGACGGAGCGATCGGTTGTGCTTCCAGGCCCTGCTTGGTGATGATGGTCCCGATACTCACCGGCTCGACCGGTTTCACCGGCTGCACCGGTTGGCGCGCGGCAAGGTTTGTCTTGCCTTTGGTGCCGGCGGTCTGCGGCGTTGCCGGGAACTCGTAAGGCTGCTGGCTGAACACCCAGACGAATGCCAGCAGGCCGATGCCGAAGGTATAAACGTGGTGATTTGTGAAGATTTTACGCATGATACGGCCCCCAAACAGCGTTACGCGTCATTGTACACCCTGGAACGGGCGTTTCAACCCGTTCAATCGATCCGTGCAAGGCCGAAGTCATCCAGGATTGAGTAAACAGCCGGCACCAGGAACAGCACCAGCACGGTTGTCGCCATCAGCCCGAACGCCAGGCTGGCGACCAGCGGAACCAGAATTTGCGCCTGCAGGCTTGTCTCAGCCAGGAGCGGCAGCAGACCGGCGATGGTTGTCAGCGAGGTCAGCAGGATCGCCCGGAACCGCGCCCGGCTGGCCAGCGGAGCCGCTTCGGCCACCGATTGCGTATCGCCGTGAAAGTGCTTGATGAAGTTGACCAGCAGAATCGAGTCGTTGACCACCACCCCGGCCAGCGCCACGAAACCCAACATGCTCGGCATGGTGAAATCGAGCCCGAGCAGGATATGCCCGAAGATCGCCCCGATCAGCGCGAACGGGATGATGATCATCACCACGAACGGCTCGGCATAGCTGCGGAACTGGAAGCTGAGCAGCAGAAACACCCCGATCAGTCCGAGCACGAACCCGCTCAGCATCGATTTCTGCGTCGTCTGCGCCTCCTTGTTCTGTCCCTCCAGGGCAATATGCACGCTCGGGTAGCGCTTGGTCAGTTCCGGAAACAGCTTTTCTGCCGTGTCGCTCAGAATTTCGTTGGCATTGGCAACCGTGACATCGACATCGCCCTGCACGGTGACCGTGCGTTCGCCGTTCACCCGCTTGATGCGCGAAAAGCCGCGCGCCATTTCAATGTCGGCCACCGCCGACAGCGGCACCTGAGCGCCATCGGACTGTGAGACGGTGAACAGGTCGATGTCACCGAGACTGTCGCGGCTTGCCGGGGCCAGGCGAACGTCGATCTCATAGGACTCCGACCCGCGCTGAATTTCGCTGACTTTGAACCCGAAAAACGCCGCCCGCAGCTGATCGGCGATCTGGCGGGCATCGACGCCCAAGGTCGCCGCACCGTCCTTCAGCCGGACGCGCAGCTCAGGCTTGCCCGGCCGCAGGTCGTCGCTCAGGTTCGAGGTGCCGCGGTAGCCTTTCAGCCACTCCGTCAGTTCGACCGCCGCCGCTTTGAGATCGTTCAGCTCCGGTCCGCTCAGACGGATGTCGAAGGCAAGGCCCGCCGGACCGATCTGCGCCTCGGCGAATTTCAGTGTCACCACATCGGCCAGTTCACCGGTCTCGTCGCGCCACATCGCGATGACATCGTCGATGCGCGAGTTGCGGGTTTCGGAATCGAGCAGGTCGACGGTCACCGTGGCGACATGCGGTCCGGTCTCGCCCGCCGAACTGTTCTGATTGAACTTCACCGCCACCTTCTGCACCAGCGGCTGGCCGCCGGGCTGGTCCGGTGTCAACCGGCCATTGACGGTGTCGAGGGCAGACGTAATGCGCCCGACCACCTGCTCGGTGCGCGCCAGCGGTGTGCCTTGCGGCAGCAGGATGCGCGCCTCCATGACATTGCCGTCGAGCTCCGGAAAGGCGGAGAATTTCAACACCCCGCCGGCGACCATGCTGGCCGTGATGAGCAGCATGCCGACGGCCGCACCGGCGGTCAGATAACGCCATGCAACGGCGAACCGGGCAATCGGCACCACCAGCCGGTCGCGAAGCCATTCGACGCCGGCATCCACCTTGCGCTGCACCCAGCCCTGCCCGTCGTCCGACGCGGCAAGCGCATGCGCCAGATGATGCGGCAGAATCAGGAACGCCTCGACGAGCGATACCACCAGCACGAACAGCATGACGATTGGCACCACCTTTAGGATCTGCCCGATGTCGCCTTTCAGGAATGCCAGCGAACCGAAGATGCAGGTCGTGGTGGCAAACGAGGCAAATACGCTCGGCAGCACCTGGCGCGCGCCTTCGATTGCCGCATCCACCGGCGATTTGCCCTGGGCCCGCTTGGTCGCCACGTTCTCGGCAATGACAATGGCATCGTCCATCAGCAGGCCGATAACAATCAACAGCCCGACCATGGTCAGCATGTTGATCGAATAGCCGACCGCCACCATCAGCACCGTCGCCCCGAGGAACGACACCGGCAGCCCGGCCGCGACCCAGAACGCATAGCGGAACCCGAAGAACAGCCATAGTACGATCAGCACCAGCACCAGCCCCTGCCCGCCGTTGCGCAACAGCAGTTGCAGCCGGTCGCGGACGATCGACGACACGTCATTGGCGATCACCAGCGACACGCCGGGCGGCGCCCGCTGACGCTCGATCTCGAGAAAGGCATTGACCGCGTCGATCACCTCAAGCGTATCCTCGGCCTCGGTCTTGGTGACATCGAGGATCGCCGCCGGCTTGCCGTTGAACACCACCTTGTCTTCGTCCAGCTCGAACCGGTCGGTGATGCGGGCTATATCGCCGAGCCGGATCTGACCCCCGCCGCTGGCCGCCACCACAACGATGTCGCGGAAGTCATCCGGCGTCTTGCGTTCGTCGGCAAACCGGATCAGCACATCCTGGTCGCGTGCCTTGATGGTGCCGGACGGCAGATCGATACTCTGGCGCTGGATGGCGCGCGCCACGTCGGATATGGAAATTCCGTACTGGCGCACCACCTCGTCCGGCAGTTCGATGCGCACCTGATGATCGGAAAACCCTTTGATGTCGACCTTCGGAATGCCGCCGTGGCGCAGCATGCGGTCCTTCAGCTCCTCGGCATAGGCCTTGAGGTCCGGGCGCCGCGTCGGGCCGGTCACGGCCACCGAGGCAACGAAATCCGTCCGTCCGAGCTGCTTGACCACCGGCTCTTCGGCCTGGTCGGGAAAGTCTGTGATCGCATCGATTTCCGTGCGCACATCGGTGGTGAAGCGGTCGAGGTTGGCCCCTTCCGTCATCTCCACCGTTGCCTGGGCCAGGCCCTCGCGCGCCTCGCAGATGACTTCAAAGACATTGTCGATCCCGTCGACCGCATCCTCGATGCGCTGGCAGATTGCCTCCTCGGTGTCCTCGGCCCGCATGCCCGGATTGGCCACCGTCACCTGGACCCGGCTTGGCTGCAGGCGCGGAAACGTCTCGCGCTGCAGAACCGGAGCGGCAAACAGACCGCACACGATGAGCGCCGCCATCAGCAGGTTCGCCGCTGTCGGGTGGCGGGCGAAGTAACCGATCATGGTTTGCCGCCCGCCTCGCCGGAAACACGGACCTGCCAGACGTCATCGGCCCTCGGCGACAACAGCATGCCGTCGATGGCCGGCGACAGGTCTGAGATCACCACCCGGTCTCCCGCCGCAAGACCGTCGCGCACGACAACCAGATCGCCCTGGCGCAGACCGAGCTGCACCGGCGCCACCTTCAGTCGCCTGTCCTCGCCGGCAAGATAGAGCCGCCCGTCATGGATCGCCGAACGCGGCACCACGAGCACATCGTCACGCGCCCTGGTGCGCACCTCGATCTCGACGAACATGCCCTTGGTCAGCGGCGGCCGGCTGCCCGGCGTCGCCTTGGCATAGGCCCCGTCGACGGCGACGATCACCCCCAGAGTGCGGGTCTTCGGATCGATGGTGTCTGAGATGCGGGCAAACCGCGCCGGCCACTCGACTGTGTCGTCGCCGGACCGCAGCCGGACGGTCGCCTCAAAGCCGATACTGCTCATAAGCTTTGACACCGAGGCGGCAGAAATCCCGTCCTTGAGACCGTTCGCCCCGCTGGCCCTGACGATCGCCCGGAACTGTGAAATCGGTATTTGCGCTTCGACCTCCGCCACATCGAGGCTGTCGGCACTGGCCAGCGTCCCGCCCCGCTGTACGTACTGTTCGGCTTCGACGCTGACGTCGCCGATACGTGCCTCGAACGGCAGCGCGATGCGGGTTCGTTTCAGATCGAGCTTTGCCGAAGCCAATTGTGCCTTGTTGACCTCGATCTGCTCCTGCTGCACCGCCCGCTGGGTCGGCAACAGCCGCAGGGCGTTCTCCAGATCCTGCACTTTCTTGCGCTGTGTCAGGGCTTGCCGCTTCTGGTTCTCCAGCGTCGACTGGGCCACCGTGCCGCGCTTGAACAGGTCCTCCTGACGTTTCAGCTCTGCCTGCTGCAATTCATCGCTGCGCTTCTCGATCTCCAGCACATCAGCCGTATTGCGCTCGCTGACCTCCAGTTCGCGCAATCGCGCCTCGCCCGAGCGAATGTTCGCCTCGGCCTGCGAGATCGCCAGTTCGTAGTCCTCCGCGGCAATCCGCACGATTTCCGTACCGGCCGGCATGATCGCGCCCTTCTTGAGCTGCGGGTGGACATATTCCACTTCACCCGGCACCTGGGCAATCGCCGTCCACACCGTGCCCGGATAGACACTGCCGAAACCGGTCACCCTGGGCACCAGCCTGACAGGTTCGACGGTTATCACCCGCACGGCCCGGGCGATTTCCTCGGCCGGCTTGCGCTCCGGTGCCTGCCGTCCGCTGGCCATGACGTACAACACCGCGGCCCCGATCAGGATCGGTACAATGAACAACAGTTTCTTCAGCAAGGCAGCGTCCCCTAGTGACTTTGCAAGGGCGGGAATCGCGACATATCCCACACACCCATTGTCGTCCGCCAGTTCAATAAGCGCAATGCGGCACGGATTAAAGGTTTGTCAGATTGACCCGGTCCGGTTTCTGGCCGTCTGCCTTATTGTGTTTCTCTGCGCTCGGTGTTGGCGTACATCGACATTGCAGCGCTGATCGGGCACAACGGCAGCATCGATTTGAGGAGGCTCCAGAATGACCAATCACACCGTGCGGCTCGCCCAGCGCCCCAGAGGCGAAGTCAAGGACAGCGATTTCGACATTCGCGAGGAAGCCGTTGCCGATCCGGGCGAGGGTGAATTTCGCGTCCGCAACAGTTTCGTCTCCCTCGACCCGGCCATGCGTGGCTGGATGAACGAGGGTAAGTCATATGTGCCGCCGGTCGGCATCGGCGAGGTGATGCGCGCCTATGCCGCCGGCACCGTCGAAGCCTCGCGCCATCCGAAGTACAAGGAGGGCGACACCGTAACTGGCCTTTTCGGCGTTCAGACCCATGCCATTTCCGACGGCACAGGTGCCGCCCATGCCGACACCTCGCTGGCCCCCTTGCAGACCTGGGTCGGCGGCCTCGGTATGCCCGGCCTGACCGCCTACTACGGCCTGCTCAAGGTGGCCGAGGCCAAGGCCGGTGAAACCGTTGTCGTGTCCGCCGCTTCCGGCGCCGTCGGTCAGGTGGTCGGCCAGATCGCCAAGCTCACCGGCTGCCGCGCCGTCGGCATCGCCGGCGGTCCCGACAAGTGCCGGGCACTGACCGATGATTTCGGCTACGATGCCGCCGTCGACTACAAGGCCGGCAACCTGTTCGACGACCTCAAGGCCGCCGCGCCGGACGGCATCGATGTCGACTTCGAGAACGTCGGCGGCGACATCTTCGACACTGTGCTGGCCCAGATGAACCCGTTCGGCCGCGTCGCCGTGTGCGGCCTCATCTCCATGTACAACGCTACCGAACTGCCGCCCGGCCCGAAGAACCTGCGCAACGTCCTGGTCATGCGCCTGCGCGTCCAGGGCTTCATCGTGTTCGACTTCGCCAAGCACAATGCCGACACGCTGAAGCAGCTCGGCACCTGGTACAGGGACGGCAAGCTGAAGTTCCGCGAGGACGTCCGCTCAGGCGGCATCACCGCCTTCCCCGCCACCCTGCGCGACCTCTACACCGGCGGCAATTTCGGCAAGCTTATCCTGGAGCTGTAGCCGGGAGCAGTCGACGACATGTCATCCCGGAAAGGCCGACAGGCCTTATCCGGGACCTCTGAAAGGTGCAACACGGTCCAGAGATACCGGCTCGCGTTGCGCTTGGCCGGGATGACAATTTTGGTTGTTTACGCCCCCGTGACGGCCTTGAAGTTGCTGTAGATCCGCTCGCTCATCGCCCCGAAGCCGTCCATGTGCGGCGTCGCGTCGGCGATGACCGCCTCATGCGCGCCCTCGCCCTTGGCCCGGACCAGCGCCTCAAGCCAATCGGCCGGCCAGTTCTTGATCCAGTCAAGCGTCCATTCGAAATGGAATTGAACGCCAAGCGCGTGATCGCCGACCGCAATCGACTGCACCTCGGTGGCCGGCGACGACGCCAGCACCGTTGCACCCTCTGGCACCTTCGTAATCTCGGCGCCATGCCATTGCATCACCGCCTGGCGGCCCCACACGCCTTCGAAGAACGGATGCTCATGGTCCTCAGCGATCGTCACATGATGCAGCCCGATCTCGGCCTTCTCGGCCTCGCCCACCTCGCCGCCCAGCGCATCGGCCAGCAGCTGGTGCCCAAGGCAAATGCCGATATAGGGCCTGGCGCGCGCCCCGGCCCACTCGGCAATCGCCTGCTTTTCCGCCGTGAGCCAGGGATGCTCGGCCTCTTGCCAGACGTTCATCGCCCCGCCCAGCACCAGCATCAGGTCGTAGGCGCCGAGCGCCGGAATGTCCTGCCTGTCAACGTGCACGACATCGAGGGCGTAGCCGTCGTCGCGCAACATCCGGTCGAACCGCCCCGGCCCGTCGTCGTGCATATGCTGCAGGATCAGTGCCCGTTTCGCCATCACGACCCTCCTGAGCGCACCGGCGGCAGCACCAGCTGTTCCGCCCGGCAACGCCGCCGTTCGTTCTCGCCGCACGACCGAAGATTCCCGGCCCGGGTGAAGCATACCCGCAATTCGCGCAGCGTGCCCCGGTCGCGCCGATTGCCGCACTGCACCGACAGCATATCCGGCTGCAGCCCGCGGTTGGTCTTGACGAAGTCGGTGACCAGCTGTTCGGGCGTGATCACCACCTCGTCGGTCGGCGACAGATAACGTGCGGGTATTTTCACCTTGCCGAACAGTGCCCGGGTCATATCGAAGTAGCCCGCCTGGCCCAACCCCGAGCACGTCCCGTGCTTCTTCCACTCATGAATGATCAGCCCCTTGGACGGCATGATGTCCAGCACGTCATTGATCTGCTCTTCCGGCACCCACCGCTCGTCCGTCGGGCAGCGTTCCGGCCAACCCTTGACGAACTGCGGCCACAGCCCGTGCACCACGAAGGCGAACCGCCGCCCCGCGCCGCACTGCTGTTTGTCACGCCGGCCCGATCTGCTGCCGCAATAGGTCGGCGACCAGGACAGCGACAGCACGTAATAGTCGAACACCCCCGGCTGCTCGCCCCTGGCCGCAGCCGGTCCGGTCAATCCGATCACACCGGCCAGCACCAGCAATGCGGCAAACCAGCCCGACCGCGTCATGCGGACACCTTGATCAGTTGCAGTTCCACCGCCTGCGGCCCCCGGCCACGCTGATCGGGCCGCACCTCGTAGCTCAGCCGTGTACCGTCCTCCAGCATCGGAATGCCGCCGCGCTGCACGGTCGTGACATGCACGAACACATCCTTGCCGCCATCATCCGGCGTGATGAAGCCATAGCCCCGGCCATAGTCGAAGAACTTCACGGTGCCCATGTGGCGAATGTCAGACGTCTCCTCCGGCATGTCGTCTCCCGCGTTGTCGTTAAACACCAATTAACCGCAACAGCCCTGCGACGGCAACGCCCGGCGCGAAATCTGCTAGTGTATTGAAACCCCCACGCCGTGCCGTTATCGTTGACGGCTCAGAACCGGAGAGATCGAGTATGCGGTACGTATGCGTGTGGGCGCTGGCGGGAATGATCGGGGCGATGGCGCTGCCCCAGGCGAGCCATGAGGCCACCGCGAAACCGGCGGTTAAGACCAAATACACCTACTACACCATCTCCGGCACCTCGGCCCGCAACCTGTATCAGCAGATGATCTCGCGCGGCCCTCATGTCAGCGGCGACCGGGCGCTGGCCGCCACCAGGGCCGAGACCCGCCAGAGCGGCGACTTCGTGATGCGCAAGTCGTGCCGCGTCAAGAACTACAAGATCGGCATAAACTTCACCATCAAGCTGCCCAAGGTCGCCAACGAACGCAAGCTGCCCAAACGCCTGCGCCGCGACTGGCGCAAGTTCTATAAGTTCGTCCGCAGCCACGAACTGCAGCACAAGGCGATCTGGATCGGCTGCGCCCGCCAGGTCGAGCGCAAGGTCCGCGCCATCCGCGCCTCCACCTGCCGCTCCGCCGACAGCCAGGCCAACAAGATCTTCCGTGCCGTCGCCAAGGCCTGCGAGGCCAAGCATGATGCCTTCGACCGGGCCGAACAGAAGCGCCTGGCCCGCCATCCGCTGGTCGTCGCTGCCAAGCGCGTGCCGCGCCGCTCCAAGACCAAAACCAAAACGCGCGCCGCCCGGGCCACCGCGAAAGTGACCGCCAGGCGCTATGTCGGCGGCCGGGCGGCCGATGACTTTTAGGGTCAGGACTCATTAATTAACACCATTCTGTTCGCCAAGGAGGGTTCGAATGCTGGAAAACAAGCGCAAGATCAGGCTTTATGCCTTATCGAGCATTGTTTGCCTGCAGGCGGGCCCTCATTGGCGAACCCTTCGGGCGCGGCGGATTTGCCCTCTGAGTGCGTTAGACAGGCTTGAAATCCAATCGGGTTTCCGGCACCTGTCTGCCTGCTCAGCGGGCAAATCTGCTGCGCAGAATGGCGTTGATTAATGGGTCCTGACCCTAAACCGCTCACTCTGTGCGCTGCGCTTTTGCTGGCAGCGCTCAACACACCCGCCGCGGCCCAGCAGAGCCGGGTGATGCCGCTCGACCAGGTCAAGAACATCCTCGACATGACCAAGGACAGCTGGATCGCCTACCGCGACTTCAACGGCCGCCAGCTGATCTACTTCACCCAGATTCTTTCCTGGCACTGCGGCATGAAGGAAATCCGCTATTCCCTCAACTCCACCGAACTCGATCAGCGCTTCCCGGTGCCGGCCTGCAACGAGCTGCTGCCCAACAACATCGGCCAGGACGACAAGATCTACCTGAGCGGCAAGCTCGGCAGCGTCGAAAGCCTTGCCGTCCAGCTGGTTTTCGACGATGACACGACAACCGCCGTCCACGTCTACCGCCCCTGCCCCGGCGCCGGCGAAGCCACCTGCGGCCAGCGCATCGACACCCAGTAACGCCCCCACCACCGAGGCCCCACATGAACGACCAACAGCTGCCCCTGCGCGCCGCCATCCTGCCCGTCACCCCGCTGCAGCAGAACTGCGCCATCATCTGGTGCACCAAAACCAATGACGGCGCCGTCATCGACCCCGGCGGCGATGCCGCCCAGATCGAGCAGGCCATCGCCCAGACCCCGGCCAAGGTCAGCAAGATCCTGCTCACCCACGGCCATATCGACCATGCCGGCGGTGCTGCCGAACTGAAGGAACGCCTCGGCGTAGACATCATCGGCCCGCACACCGAGGACAAATGGCTGCTCGACAGCCTCGCCGACACCGGCCGCGAATACGGCATCACCGATGCCCGCAACTGCGCCCCCGACCAGTGGCTGAAGGAAGGCGACACCATCACCATCGGCGAGGTTGAACTCGACGTGCTGCACTGCCCCGGCCACACCCCGGGCCACATCGTCTTCGTCAACCGGGCGATCAACTTCGGCATCTTCGGCGACGTCCTGTTCCGCGGTTCCATCGGCCGCACCGACTTCCCCCGCGGCGACCACGCCGCCCTGATCGACGCCATCAAGACCAAACTCCTGCCGCTGGGCGACGACCTCGTCTTCATCTGCGGCCACGGGCCGGCCAGCACCATCGGCGACGAGCGGCGGGGTAATCCGTTCCTGACGTGAGGCGGCGGTTGCGGGTAGTTGCAGGGCTGGCCGGTTTAATTGTTTTCCGCCCGCGCCTCCGCGCGTGCGTCCGTTGACGGGCCGGCGCATTGCTAAATCGCAATGCTTGCCCTGCCACGGAGGGAAGGAGCTATGCGGCAACGCTATTGACCCCTCTCCCCTTCGCGGGAGAGGGAGGGGCCTGCGGTTCGAAGAACCGTGGGAGGGTGAGAGGGTGGACCTCTCACCTTGCGCATCCGCCGAAGGCCCGACGACGGCTTCACCACCCCCTCATCCGACCGCTGCCGCGGCCACCTTTTCCCGCACGAGAGAGAAGGGAGTTGGTGCAATTAGCAAACTGTCACCGTCATCCCCACCGTCATCCCAGGCAGTTCATTCGTCGATCTCGCTCAGGCGGCGGCGTGGCGACCAGCACCAGCGCACTGCCCACAAGCAGCCAAGCGTGGCGCCGGCCATGATCAGACCCGGCCAGATGCTGTTGCCGCCATCCGACAGCGCCCACCAGGCGCCGGAGGCCGAGATCGCCGCCATGACCAGGAAGGCGACCGACACAAGACGATAAACCGCCTTGCCGCCTACCCGGTCGACCGCCGCCTTGAAGCCCTTTTCATCGCCAGCCATGGGCCTTTGCCTCGTGGTGGTGTGGGTTGATGGGCGAGCTTAGCATGAATTCCCGGGGGCTGGGTGACTTGACATCCATCTGAACTCAGGCTTCTTGCGAAGACCAGTCCTTGCAGTGCTCGAAATAGTTGGGATCGGGCCAGACCGTGGCAATAGGCTGCTTCTTTATCTTGGCAAACAATCTGGCGGTCATGGGCCTGTCTTCGGCAAGGCAGGCAAACACGGCAAAGTTCTGCAGGTTCCATTCGTCCTGGTAAACCTTCAGGACGTCTTCGATGCCGGACTTCATTACATCCCAGCGGACATGGGAGGCCTGGAACAGATGGTAGCGGAATTCACTCTGAAAGAGATACCAGTAGATCCTGGCGTAGATGGCATTGCCCTGTGACTGGCTTGTCTTTTTCAGAGCGTAGTCGGCAAAGGACTCGAGCTCATCCACACTGCCGCCCCACTTCGGCAGGAAACTTTCTATCGCGTTGAAGTAAGCCTGGTAGTATTGAGGGAACTTGTTGATCCCCTCTTCGACATCGGCCATGAGCGCGTAGCGGGAACTGCCACGGGCCTTGTGAATTGTTGCCATGGTTGCATACCAGTGCGGATCGCGCGCGGATATTGCCTTCGTGTTGCGCAGATTGTCATGTGCCTTTTGAATCAGTTTCTCGAACTTCTTCCAGGCCGTCGGCGGTACCGACTTGGCATAGCCGGGACCGCGCACTTCCCAGGCCTCCCGCAGCAGAACTATTGATCGGACGATTATCGGTGTAGGCGACTGCGGGAACTGCGCGGCCCAGCTATCGATCATCTGGTGCATGAAACTCCAATCCCTCGAGCGGTTTTTGCTGTTGCTATCCCAGGGATTCTTTTTGCCGACCCAGGTGTTGTGAAAGACGAAATAGTAATCGGTGAGTTTCCATGTGCCCCCGGCGTGACGCGTCTTCTCGCTGCGAAAGCGTTCGGCCATGGCTTCAAGCTTATCGTACGATCCTGGACTGAAATTCAGCCTAACTTCGAAACGAACCTTTTCACGACTTTCCTCCGTGCTCGCACTTGCATTTGCGCAAGACATGACGATGAATATCGCTGCCAGAAAATTACGTAAAATGTACATACACTCTCTCCCATAACCCGAATGAAGGGTAACGTAAGAAACATTGCAAATGATTTGATTAAGTAAATCGTTTGTATTTTACTGAATTCATGATTTCGGGTCATAGTGGATTGCAGTGACAGCGTACCCAAAGCAGGCTCGGGTCGGCGATTTGCTGAATGGCAATGCTTGCCCTGCCGAGTTTTTTGTTTTTCGCTCATGCCTCCGCATGAGCGCCCGTTGACGGGCTGGCGCATTGCTGAGTCGCAATGCTTGCCCTGCCACGGAGGCGGGAGTGAAGCGGCACGTTCTGAGTTTGTGTCCGCCGCTGTATCCGAAGCCCGCAAGGGCTGAGGCAAGGGCGACTGCCCGTCCGAGCCTATGCGAGGCACTCGCGGAGGCCAGCCGCGTTAGCGGCGGTGCGGCCGTGAGCGAAATCAGACCCAGCCCGCAAGGGCTGAGGCAAGGGCGACCGCCCGTCCGAGCCTATGCGAGGCACTCGCGGAGGCCAGCCGCGTTAGCGGCGGTGCGGCCGTGAGCGAAATCAGACCCAGCCCGCAAGGGCTGAGGCAAGGGCGACGGCCCGCCGGCGCTGATGCGCCGCGCCCGCGCAGGCCCGAAGCCCAAAGGGCTGAGGAATAGCCATGAGCGCAATCAAACCCGGCTGACACCTGCCAGCAGCCCGATCCCGCACAGCCGTACACCCGGCTGAGCCTTGCCGGCCTGCCGTAACCAATGGGGAAAGACGGGGCGCTTGACGTTGCACCATCCTGAATTTTTATGCGGCGCTTCGCCGAGCGCCCCGCACCGGGTCATTTTCAGCTTATCCGCAGGCCCCGGGGTCCTGAGTGTTTTCTCACCCCCACGCCCGGGCTAACCTCAACCGCGTCACCGCGCATAAAGGAGCCAGACGCTGCACCGACTGCGGCACTGGACATCTGCGGTTTCACCCCTCTCGACCCTGCGGGCGTTACTCCGCAAACCCGAGACGAAACCCGGCCCTGCCTTGCGGGTGGCAACGCTGGATCCATCCGTTCCACCAAGGCAGGCGCGGCCAATGTATAGGAAAATTATTCCGCTGTCAAGTTTTTGTTTTCTTTTTGTTCTCAAACAGGCTTCCACACTTGGACAACTCCGCAACCCGTCATCACCGGGCTTGTCCCACTGCTGTCCGGTTTAACATTGGGTGAAAGCACATTTCTTCCATTGTATTGGATAGTTGCATGCACCCCAACAAGCTCCGACATGGCTTCAGGTTGGCTCCGAGCCATTCCCTCCCCTAGAAAAGGGGAGGGCTAGAGCCTTTTTTGACAATACCAAGCCATTTGATGGGTCAAATTCGTTCAGTCCGGCAAGCCATGGCGCGCCGCGCGATACGGTGTATCGGGCAAGCGGCATGGCGCACCGGATGGGCGAATTTGTCCCACCGAAGGCCTGCTTTTCGCGCTCGCTGGACAGCGTTAGGCGGCACTTGTGGTCAGCCAGACCACGGCGTGCCGCCCGCCTTGCCAGCAAACGCGAAAAGCCGGTCAAATGGCTCGGTATTGTCAAAAAAGGCTCTAGGGTGGGGATTGATGGCGGTGCAACACATTGATTCCATTGTGTCTTGCACCGCCATCAACCCGCATCCCGACCCCCGTTCAAGCCGGGTGCAGGCTCTTCCCCCCTTTCTGGGGGAAGGAGCATTCATCGCTAAACCGGGCAGCAGTGGGCTTGTCCCGGTGATCCAGGACCGCAAGGTTGGTCCGCACAATTTCCCCCTGCCCCTTGTGCGGAGGGGCGCAGCGGTGCCACACATCGAAGTCTATGGCCGGTTGCACCGCTGCCCCCACCCCGGCGCTCCCCACAAGGGGGAGGGAGTGATGCGGCGAGGTTGTGCGTTTGCGTATGCCCGGCTCCCTCTCCCCTCGCGACGTGCGGACCGGTCAGCGATCGCTCCAGTGGAGCGATTGCCGGTCCAAACGGTTGGGGTGAGGGGGTGGGCTCCATGCCCCGCGCACCGCCGATGACCCAATGCCGGCTTCGCCGCCCCCTCATCCGGCCGCTGCCGCGGCCACCTTCTCCCGCGCGGGGGAGAAGGCGCGGAACGACATTCATTCCCCCCGATTGTCATCATCCGGCTTGACCTACGCCGGAAGGGGTTTTCAACCCCTTTCGGAACGGTTTCTGATCTTCCCTCGACGTACACACAACATGATACCTACGCCCAGGCACAGCCGTCGACGCAGTACCCACAAGCCAAGACTGCGGCCAGCGAACTGTTCCGGAAGGGGTTCAAAACCCCTTCCGGCGCGGGTAACCCCAAGGTGAAGGATGGGGAACCGAGCCGTAGCACGGCCTTGCACGCTCGCAGAGCCAGGAGGGATTCAGTCTGCCACCCAACCTCATCATGCCACAAAACCTCCACACAGGAGGGAGTAAACTGCCGCCGTAATTCACTGTAACTCTGTCACCGTAACTCTAATTGCAGCTCCGTAGCTCCAAACCAAATCACATCACCAACGCTTTGTGAATTGGGTGACAGCTCGGGTACCGAGAATTCAACAACGTCAAAAGTAAAAATGTAAAATGCTGACCTTTATTCTTAAGTTCTCGAAATTTTTCACTATGTGTCCTTCTATCAATATCCGTATCACAAAGCATATTTCTAACATCACAGTCACGTAAATCGCGTAAAAAATCATCATATAGATTTAACGCTGAATCCGCACTGCTTCCAAACACAAATGAAACTCTATCTATTGGCGTCAACTCCGATAACTCAAACAAAATATCCCGTTTTCGGCTAAATGTTTGCTGCGCAGTTTCAGCCGCCATTAAAATACCGCCAAAATACAATAATTTCCTTGAAAATACTAATTTTATATTTCTAATACCCCACTCTTTCCCGTTTTCAGCAGTTTTATTCTCAAAATCCACACAAATCGTCCTATAGTATCGTATCAAATCATTCAAAAAAAATAGCGCCAATTGATGTTCAGATATTTTATCCGAAATGTAACGCTCAATCAGTTTCTTTTTTATACTAACAAAATAATCTTCGCAAATTATCGACTTACCCTCCACCAAAAATAGTACCCTCCTTGTAATTCTTTCATTCGTGTCATTTTTACCGCCAATATTAGTAAGAAGATCTCTGCTTTTTGTTATAGAATTGAACGCTCCATCATTGGAAGGAAGATTCCCTCCAATTCTCTCAATAGCATTTTTCATTCTATTCAAAATTAATTCGGCATCAGAGTTATATTCTTCACTTGGTGAAAGAATAAAAAAATCACAATCTGAATTCTGATGTGCTTCAAATCTAGCAAACGAACCGTTTGTTACGACACTACATCCCTTACATTCCAAATATGACAATTCTGATTTAAGTTTCTCAATTGTTGACCTCGAAAATTCTCGACACTCTTCAATACATTCCATGAACTGCCTCGTCAAAAAACGCTTTCATATTTCTTATACCTATCCTCAATATCACTCAAAGAGTCAACGGACATCGAACCATCAACAACAAATCTACGAAAATTCTTCGGGCTCGCATCTTTTACCAGAAACGAACTTTGAACCCGCTTGACCCTGCTGCACAAATCACTAAACATATCACAAGTTAAATCCAAATCTGTTGCCCAATAAAAATCAAGATTTAGCAAATCATTTTGAATCACAAAGTCAGAAACACACCTATCATACAAGCTATGATTTGGATCAAAAATGTAATTATTATATATTTTATCTTTAATTCTCCAAAATAAATCAGCTGAAAAAATTGAAAGGTCATCAATTTCATATAAAATTCTTGAAAAAATCACCGGTGGTACATGACTATTCATAAAAAATGAGGCGCTTCTTGTTATTCCTTCTATAGTATCTATGTTTATACGACCTTGGAACAAATGTGAAACTTCATTTGAAGAATCATAAAATAATGTTGAGATTACATCATATTTTGAAATTTCATATTTATTTAGTATACGTGAAATTTCGTTGTTGTGCTGGATCAAGTGCGCGGTTTGCATTCTGTGATTAATACCTAGATGTTTTGAGAATGCCCTTTCCACAGAATGTGAAAGCACTGAATGGCCTACATCGTGAAGGATTGCGCAGGCGATGGCAAGCTTGACACTCGGTACTTTGAGCTGCAGATTGCTGCAAACATGTTGAGCTAACTTGGCCACACCCAGAGAATGCTCCAAACGCGTTCCGGATCTTCCTGGGTTGTCACCTGCAAGCGCGTCGATTGCCCCCAAGAATGAAATCTCGGACAATCTCTGAAGGGATTGCGAGCAAACAAGATCAGAAACCAGGTCAGAGTATAAATTTTCCGAATTTTGGCTTGATTTCATATGATTAACGAATGATTTTACGGTTCCACGTTAGCTACTGCATGCAAGAATTAGCGATATTATCCGATTACAGACTACATTACTTTGATTAAGGTAGTGTGAGTCGCGTCGAATTACTATGATAAGCGCTAAGCTCCTTTGACATCTCTCACATTACCGTTTCACCGCGCCTTCCCCCGCAACGCCCGCGTCCCCGGCTTGCCACCACTGCTTTTCCCCCGCGGCCGCTTCCCCCCCTTCGGCCAGTGGCTCTCCGGCGTGGTCACCTTCGACGCAGGCCCCCTCACCCTCCCACGGCTCTTTGAGCCGCGGGTCCCTCCCTCTCCCGCGAGGGGAGAGGGGTATTTGGCCAACGGGTCGTCCATCACGGCCAGTTCGGTTTCCTTCAACCGCTTGATCTCGTCGCGCAGTCTGGCGGCCTCCTCGAATTCCAGGTTCGCCGCGGCGTCGCGCATGCGTTTTTCCATGTCGGCGAGGACGGTCTCGAGGTTGTGGCCGACCAGCGGGGTGCCGTCTTCGGTGAAGCCGGGGCCGGCGTCGACGATGACGTGGTCGCGTTCGTAGACGCTGTCGAGGATGTCGGCGATGTTCTTTTTGACGCTTTCCGGGGTTATGCCGTTGGCCTCGTTGTAGGCGAGCTGTTTTTCGCGGCGGCGGTTGGTTTCGGCGATGGCGCGGTCGAGCGAGCCGGTGATGGTGTCGGCGTAGCAGATGACCTTGCCGTCGACATTGCGCGCCGCCCGGCCGATGGTCTGGACGAGCGAAGTCTCGCTGCGCAGGAATCCTTCTTTGTCCGCATCCAGAATTGCCACCAGAGCGCATTCGGGGATGTCGAGGCCCTCGCGCAACAGGTTGATGCCGACCAGGACGTCGAAGGCGCCGAGGCGCAGATCGCGGATGATCTCGATGCGCTCCAGGGTGTCGATGTCGGAGTGCATGTAGCGCACCCGGATGCCCTGTTCGTGCATGTACTCGGTGAGGTCCTCGGCCATGCGCTTGGTGAGCGTGGTGACGAGAGCCCGGTAGCCGGCCCGGGCGATGTCGTGGCACTCGGCGATCAGGTCGTCGACCTGGGTGGCGACCGGGCGGATCTCGACCGGCGGGTCGGTGAGGCCGGTCGGGCGGATGACCTGTTCGGTGAACACGCCGCCGGTCTGCTCCAGCTCCCAGCCGCCCGGCGTGGCCGAGACATAGACGGTCTGCGGCCGCATGGCGTCCCACTCCTCGAACCGCAACGGGCGGTTGTCAATGGCCGAGGGCAGGCGGAAGCCGTACTCCGCCAGCGTCGCCTTGCGGTTGAAGTCGCCGCGGAACATGCCGTTGAGCTGGCCGACCGTGACGTGGCTCTCGTCGATGAACACCAGCGTATTGTCAGGCAAATATTCAAATAGGGTCGGCGGCGGTTCGCCGGGGGCGCGGCCGGTCAGGTAGCGCGAGTAGTTCTCGATGCCGGCGCAAGAGCCGGTCGCCATCATCATCTCGATATCGAAGGTGGTGCGCTGTTCCAGGCGCTGGGCCTCGAGCAGGCGGCCGGCCCTGTTGAACTCATCGAGGCGGATGAGGAGGTCCTGCTTGATGCGCTTGACGGCCTGGTCGAGGGTCGGCTTGGGGGTGACGTAGTGGGATGAGGCGTAGAGCTTGATGGTCTGCAGCTCCGCCGTCTTGTGGCCGGTCAGCGGGTCGAACTCGGTGATGGTCTCGATCTCGTCGCCGAACATCGAGATGCGCCAGGCGCGGTCTTCCAGATGCGAGGGGTAGACCTCCACCGTATCGCCGCGCACCCGGAAGGTGCCGCGCACGAAATTGCCGTCGTTGCGCTTGTAGTGCAGCGCGACGAGATCGGCCAGGAGCTGCTTTTGCGGGATCTGTTCGCCGGTCTTGAGACCGAAGGTCATGGCCGAATAGGTCTCGACATCGCCGATGCCGTAGATGCACGAGACCGAGGCCACGACGATGACGTCATCGCGCTCGAGCAGGGCCCGGGTGGCCGAGTGGCGCATGCGGTCGATCTGTTCGTTGATCGACGATTCCTTCTCGATATAGGTGTCCGAGCGCGGCACATAGGCTTCCGGCTGGTAGTAGTCGTAGTAGGAGACGAAATACTCCACCGCGTTGTCCGGGAAGAACGACCTGAACTCGCCGTAGAGCTGGGCGGCCAGCGTCTTGTTGGGGGCGAGGATGAGGGCCGGGCGCTGGGTCGCCTCGATCACCTTGGCCATGGTGTAGGTCTTGCCCGAGCCGGTGACGCCGAGGAGCACCTGGTCACGCTCCAGCGCGTCGACGCCGGCCGACAACTCACGGATGGCGGCGGGCTGGTCGCCCCTGGGCTCGAACTCGGAGACGGATTTCAGCGCGATGCCGGCTTCCGACTTCTCCGGCCGCACCGGCTTGTGCGGCAGGAAGTCGGGATTGACCTCCGGCATGCCGGGCCGCATCGGCGTCTCGGCCGGCAGCCCCTGCTCGGCCCGCGCCTCGCGCTCGGCCTGCTCGGCGGCCCGGGCTTCCATGAGCTTGCGCCCGGCGGCAGGGTCGGGCCGCTGGCGCAGGGCTTCGGAAACGGGCGCACCGGTGATCGGGTCGAAGGCGGGTGGAACGTGTTCGGCGGTCGGGATGCCGGGCGCACCCTCGATCGGCTTGAGGGGCGCTTCCTCGAAGCCTTCTACAGCCTTCACGCCGCCGGTCTGTCTGTTGTGGCCCATGGATGTCCGCGTCCGTATGCATTCTGCGTTGTCATCACCCGGCTCGACCGGGTGATCCAGTATCCACCGATGCCTGTCGCGATCCGAACCGCCGGCGGTTACTGGATGGCCCGGTCAGGCCGGGCCATGACAGGCAAGGATGGGTGCTGGCGTCCAATATAATCACCGCAACCTTGCGCCGGAAGGGTGGCTGCTGATTCACACCGCCGGTCTGTCTGTTGTGGCCCATGGGTATCCGCGCAATCTACAATGTGTCATCACCCGGCCCGACCGGGTGATCCAGTAACCACCGATGCCTGTCGCGATCCGAACCGCCGGCGGTTACTGGATGGCCCGGTCAAGCCGGGCCATGACAGGCAAGGATGGGTGCTGGCGTCCAATATAATCACCGCAACCTTGCGCCGGAAGGGTGGCTGCTGGTTCACACCGCCGGTCTGTCTGTTGTGGCCCATGGGTATCCGCGCAATCTACAATGTGTCATCACCCGGCCCGACCGGGTGATCCAGTAACCACCGATGCCTGTCGCGATCCGAACCGCCAGTGGTTACTGGATGGCCCGGTCAAGCCGGGCCATGACAAGCAGGGGTGGGTGCTGGCGTTCAATATAATCACCGCAACCTTGCGCCGGAAGGGTGGCTGCTGATTCACACCGCCGGTCTGTCTGTTGTGGCCCATGGGTATCCGCGCAATCTACAATGTGTCATCACCCGGCCCGACCGGGTGATCCAGTAACCACCGATGCCTGTCGCGATCCGAACCGCCGGCGGTTACTGGATGGCCCGGTCAAGCCGGGCCATGACAGGCAAGGATGGGTGCTGGCGTCCAATATAAACACCGCAACCTTGCGCCGGAAGGGCGGCTGCTGACAAATCCGGTCAGCGGTGTGACCGCGCTGGCAAAGGTCCGGTTCATATATTCGCCTCCAGCAGTTGGATTTCCTCGTCGGTCAGCTCGAACAGGCGGTAGACGATGGCGTTGATTTGGGCCTCGTTGCGGGTAATTTCGGCGCTGAGGCGGGCGATTTCGGCTTTTTCGGTTTTCAGCCAGTCTTCCCAATCGGAGCGTTCGGAAAGCGGGATGTCGGCCTTGAAGGTCTTTTTGATCTCGGCGCGGAACTGGGCGAAGTCGGCGAGCTGCCACCAGTCCTTGAGCCGGTTGGTCAGCTTCGGCGCGCCGTCGGCCTGGCGCTTGACCTTGGGATGATCGGGCGGACACAGATCAGGAATCCGCCGGCGCACCGCCTGCTGGAGGGCATAGCGCGCCTCGGCCGCGGTTTGACAGGCCTCGGCAAGGCGGGACAACTCTGCCTTGTCGGCGTCGGAGGCCGGGGGGATGGGGAGGGTTTCGACATATTGGGTCTTCATGCGGTAAAATCCACCGCGAGCAATAGTCGTAATAGCGGTCAGAGCAAACCAGAAACAGTTTGAGTTTAGCAAGGCTAACAACACCAGATCGACTCGCGGAATGGCGAAGCATGTCATGTCGATGAACTTTCCGTCGAGATCGAGAGCGAAGCACGGCCGGTCCGATATGTCCTTGTAGACGATTTTCCCCATCTCAAAATCGGCAGAAAAACGGTACTGAGATTGCTGTAGCTCAAACCAGTCTTGATCTGCGGCACGTGCAATCAAACGGCGTTTGTGTGGCTCCAGAAACTGTTCGAGGAGCGGAAAATCCTGTATCTGGATTGTATTTTTTGGGATGTACACAATCCACACGCCGCTATCTGGCGTGTGCCACTTGAAAACATCCCCACCGAGCAAATACGGCTTCACGAGCACACTCAAGCGTGGGTCTCTAGCAATTAGCTCCTGTCTTTCAGAGTCGGTGACTATGAACGCGCTGTTGTAGCCTGTTTTTATGCCAGCTTGGGGCCTTCCGTACACCTCTTTCAAGGTCGGCTTGCCGGCAACGACTTTTTCGCGCAATCGGCGCAGGGCCGGGCTTTCCAGTTCCCAACTGCCGGCGCCGAGGGCCGATTGCGGGAAGGGTTCGGCGTGAGCGTGGAAGGCCTGAGAGAAGTTGTCGCGCGGCACAGCATCGAGCTTCCAGAAGTGCAGGTTGTGGTCGTCTACCGGTGCCTCGCGGCGCATGGTCATGATGACCGGGTAGGTGGTGACGCCTTCGAAGATTTGCAGGTCGCCGAAGTCGGTGACGGTCTCAAGCGCCGCCTCCTTCAGCAGATACCGGCGCAAGGGTTTGCCGGAGCCGGTCTTGAAGAAGGTCGACGACGAGATGTAGCCGAGCCGGCCGCCGTCTTTGAGCAGGCGCAGGCCGCGCTCGTAGAAGTAGCAATAGAGATCGGCCCGGTCGGAGACCACCTCGAAGCGCTTTTCGAGATAGGGCTTCATCGGCTTGATCAGTTCCATGCGAACATACGGCGGATTGCCGAGCACCACGTCGAAGCCGCCGGTGGCGAACACCTCCGGGAAGGCCTTGTTCCACGAAAAGCCGTGTTCGAGGTAGGCGAAGTTGGAGTCCTCGATCAGCGAATCGCCGACGCGGATGGTGTGGTCGAGGCTCGCCAGTTCCTTGCCGTAGCGCGCCGTCTTCAGCCACAGCGACAGTTTGGTGATCTCGACGCTCTCGGCGTTGACGTCGACGCCGTAGAGGTTCTGCGACAGGATTTCGCCGTCGGGGTCAAACAGGGTGCGGCTGCCGCGCAGCTCTTCCATCTTGGCGTTGACACGGTCGTACTCGGCCTTCAGCCAGTCGAAGGCGGTGACCAGGAACACGCCCGAGCCGCAGGCCGGGTCGACGACGCGCAGGGTTTGCAGGCGGAAGCGGTAGTCGGTCCAGGCGGCCAGTTCGCGCTCGTTCCATTTCGGATCGCCGCGCTTGCCGCCGCGCGAGAACGTCAGGCTGTCATAGTCCGCCGGGTCGCCCTTGGCGTATTCGGCCATGGTGGCGCGGAACAGCTTTTCGACATGGGCGCCGAGGGTGCGCTCGACGATGAAGCGGGCGATGTAGTCGGGCGTGTAGACGATGCCGTCGCGCTTGCGCCGGCCGGAAGTGCCGGTCTTTTTCGGCTCTTCGGCGATGTCGCCGCGGGCCCGGGCCAGGAGGCGTTCGAGATCGGAGATCGACTGCTCGAAGATGTGGCCGAGAATGGTGACGCCGACCTCGGTCTCGTAGTCGTAATCGCCGATGCGCTTGAAGCCCTCGCAGACCTCGTCCGGCAAATCGATTTCATCGACGAGCGGGTCGCTCTGGAACAGGCCGCCATTGTATTTCGGGATGTTGAGCTGCTTGTTGCCCTGGTCGATGGCGCGGAACAGGCCGCGAAAATTCTGCCACACCGGGTGCTGATTGTAGGGGTCTTCGTGCTCGAAGGCTTTTTTCAGCGAGTTGGCCGGCAGGAGCCGGGTGTCCTCGGCAAAGGCGACGAACAAAACCCGGTCGAGCACGGTTTGGGCCGCGCCGACGGCGGCGACGGCATCGATGTGCGGGTTGTGGGCCGGGATGGCGGCGATCAACTCCTGGCGCAGCGCCTTGTAGTCGGCATAGAGGTCCTCGCCGATCTCGCGGTCGGCCTCGCGGCTGGCGGTGAGCAGGTCGCGGGTACGATTGCCGAGCAGGTTCTCGGCACACAGCAGCAGGTGGAAGCGGGCGTATTCTTTCCGGTCGGTGAGGTCTTCGAAGCGGAACAGTTCGTAGTCCTGATCGCCGTCGGCATAGGAGTACAGCCGCAGCTCGACATAGTTGGTGACCAGCACCCAGCGGGAGCCGCGGTTGCGCATGGCATAGCGCCAGGCCTGCTGCACCGGGCTTTCCTTGCGGCCCGGCATCGGCGCATCGAGGTCGCGGGTCTTCGCGCCCTTGAGTTCGAACGGCGCGATGATCTTGCGCTCGTCGGCGGAAAAATGGCCGAGCGCCAGGTCCATCTCGCCGCCGCCGATGGGTTCTTTTGCGGCGACGGTCTGTTCGGCATCGAGACCGGCGGGCGTGTAGCCCAGGACCGTCTCGACGATGCGGGACTTGAAGTCTCCTTCGATCTGGGTTTCGTTTTCCGCCTCGATCGACCGGTCGGCGATGGTGGCGGCCCAGCGCGCCAGTATTTCGGCATGGTCGGCAGGAACCGGCGCAATATCCTGGAGAGCTTTATTCAGGGTTCTCTTGTTGAAAAGTGCCATCGCCCGTCAGCCATACACATTGCCGTAGCATTCGTCGACGTTCGTCTTGCCAGGAAGTTTATTCTTCATTCAGCCCCAGCTCGCGCTGCAGCTTCTTCGTCAGCCCGCGGGCGACGAGGGTGTGCGAGGCGGTGATGTAGTTCTTCAGCTCGGCGTCGTCCAGGCCCGGTTCGGCGTGGTGCTGGATCCACGTCATGCCGCGCGAGGCGAGATAGGGGGCCGGGCGCAGGCCGGGCCGGTCACGCAGGACTTCATAGGCGATGGGCGTGACCTTGAAGGTGATGCCGGGGTAGCTGCCGTCGTCCCAGCAGATGGCGAACACCTTGCCGCCGACCTTCCAGACATCCGCTCCACCCCACTGCACGACATGGCTGGTGGCCGGCAGCGCAGCGCACAAGGCATTGAACTCAGCCGGCGTCATGACCGGACCGCTTAGGCCTGCACCGCCAGCGGGTCCGGCCCGAAGCGGTTGTCGCCGGGCGTGCCTTCGAGGATGCCGAGATCGATGATCGCCCAGATGAAGCCCACGAGAGGGACAAACATCAGCAACACCCACCAGCCGGACTTGTCGCGGTCGTGGCAACGCTTGATGTGCAGCATCAGGCCGGCGATCATCAGCAGGATCTGAACGACGAAGGCCAACAGTCCGTCGGTCCCGAAGATCAGTATGGCGATGATGCCGGCAACGAACAGGATGCCGACGCCGATCCACCACGGCTGCCGGCTGATCCGGCCCTCCGACGACATGAACAGATACTGAAAGTCGATGCCTTGCATGGCGGCTTGCCTCCTGGTTGACGCTGGCGAATCCCGACGAATATGGTTGCCGCTGCGCCGGCCGGGGTCAAGTCGCGCCTGCGGCCGGGGTCAGCTCTTCGGCCGCCGCCCGCCTGCCGCAAACTCCGCCTCGAGCCGCTCTTCCAACTTGATCAGATCGTCCGGCAGCGGCTGGCCGGTGGCCTTGAACTGGTTGAGCTCCAGATGAATCTGCTCCAGCAGCTCATGCGCATCCTCAGGCTTGTTCTCCATGTCGGTGAACAGCATGTTGATGCGGGCGATGATGGATTCGAAGGCCATGAACGGCAAGCCCCAAGCAAACGAAGTTGAACAGCACCGCTGCAGGATCACACGGGCGGGCAGGCAACGCAACAAGTATTGATCGCTGCACCGGGCTGTCGCTTTCCCACATTCCATTGCCGGTCGCCGCTTGTGTCGGAGCGTTGGCCGGGGCTAGTCTAACTCGACGTTCAAAACGGCACGGTCCGGTGTCTTTCATCCAAGGAGCAATGGCCATGGCAGGGCTTCGTCCTGAAATCGACCCTGAGGGTCTGCTGGAATATTCGGTGGTGTTCACCGACCGCTCGCTCAATCACATGTCGAAGGCGTTTCAGGGGGTGATGAACGACATTTCCGCAACGCTGAAGGACGTTTACGGCGCCGATGCCGTGGTTGTCGTGCCGGGCGGCGGGACCTATGGCATGGAAGCCGTGGCGCGGCAGTTTGCCGGGGACGCCAAATGTCTGGTGATCCGCAACGGCTGGTTCTCCTTCCGCTGGAGCCAGATCATCGATGCCGGAAGGCTGACGGACGACACGACCGTGCTGAAGGCGCGCCAGACCGGCAACGACGCAACCTCGCCGTTCGCCCCGGCGCCGGTCGAGGAGGTCGAGGCAGCGATTGCCGGGCAGTCGCCGGATATCGTGTTCGCGCCACATGTCGAGACCTCGTCGGGCATGATGCTGCCGGATGACTACGTGCGCCGGGTGGGGGCGGCGGCGCGGGCGGCCGGCGCGCTGTTCGTGCTCGACTGCATTGCCTCGGGCGCGGTGTGGGTCGACATGAAGGCGAACAACGTCGATGTGCTGATTTCGGCGCCGCAGAAGGGCTGGAGCGCCTCGCCGGCCGCCGGGCTGGTGATGATGGGCGAACGGGCCATGGCGCGCTGCGAGGAGACGGCCAGTTCGAGCTTTGCCTGCGACCTGAAGAAATGGTGGCAGATCATGCAGGCCTATGAGGCCGGCGGCCACGCCTATCACGCGACCATGCCGACCGATGCGCTGCGCGGCTTTCGCGACGTGATGCTGGAGACCCGCGACTACGGCTTCGACCGGGTGCGGGCCGAGCAGCTTGAACTGGGCGAGAAGGTACGCGCACTGCTCGCCGAGCGCGGCTTCAGAAGCGTTGCCGCGCCGGGCTTCGAGGCACCGGGTGTGGTGGTGTGCTACACCGACGATCCCGACATCCAGAACGGCAAGAAGTTCGCCGCCGAAGGATTGCAGATCGCCGCCGGCGTGCCGCTGCAGTGCGACGAACCGCAAGGGTTTTCGACCTTCCGGCTTGGCCTGTTCGGCCTCGACAAACTGAACAACGTGGATCGCACGGTCGAAACGCTGCGCGCGGCGTTGGACGGGATTGCCTACGACAGATAGAAGGAATGACGTGTAGAATGGGGCGACGCAACAAGAAGAACCCTAAACCAGAAGAAGCGTTAGGCTATCTTTTGTACGATCTATGCGTGGAAAGCGGCTTCTGCAACTATCTGACGCCGGAAGATTTGTTTGCGCCGGCGGGAAGCATTACCGCAGAAAAATTTGCGATTGCGGTGTTGGAGGCAGAGGACATGGTGCCAGAGTATGAAAAAAAATTCCGCGAAATGATCGAGGGAGAATTTCGCAATCGGTTTGGCAGCATCCTTCACGCTGACGACCCGGCTTAGGCACCGTGGGCATCACCGCGACCGCATGAGCTGGTGCACCAGCCCGGCGATGAGCGCCGAGGCGGCCATAATCCACAGGGCGGCGAGCGGCAGGGTGCCCTGCAGGTTGCCGGTGAGTTGCGAGGCCAGGGCGCCGAGGCCGGTCTGGGCAAAGCCCGACACGCCGGCCGCCACGCCGATGGTGCCCGGGAGCACTGAGATGGCGGCGGCGGTGCCGTTGGGGATGGTCAGCCCGTTGCCGAGGGTGACCAGCAGCATCGGTGCGAACAGCGTGACCGGCGCCAGGTTGCCGGTGAGCGCGAAGGCCAGCATGGCGGCGGTGCCGACGACGGCGAGCGCATTGCCGATGCTGATCATGCGGTCGATGCCGATCGCTTCGGAATAGCGGCCCGACAGAAAATTGCCGGTCATGTAGCCGACCGAGATCAGCATGAACCACAGCCCGTAGTCGAGCGGTGAGTGCCCCAGCACCTCGACCATGATGAACGGCGCACCGGCGATGAAGGAAAAGAACACCGCACTGCAAAAGCCGAGCGTCAGGGTGTAGGCCACGAACGCCGGCTGGCGCAACAGTGTGGCGGCATTGGCGCGGAACCGGGCCGGCTGGCCGCTGCCGGCCTGCAGGTTTGTCTCCGGCAGCCCCCACCAGGCAATCGTCAGCACGATGCCGCCGAGGACGACGAGGACGGTGAACGAGGCCCGCCAGGAGGCGATTTCGTCGAGCAGGCCGCCGAGCGCCGGCGCAAACATCGGCACCAGCACCCAGGTCATGGTGATGTAGCCCAACACCGAGGCCGAGGCCTCGCGGCCATGCAGGTCGCGCACGATGGCCCGTGACAGCACCATGCCGGCGGCCCCGCCGATGGCCTGCACGAACCGGGCCGCCATCAGCGTGCCGATGCCCGGCGCCAGGGCGCAGGCGATGCTGGCCACGACGTAAAGTGCCAGCCCCGCCAGCATCGCCGGCCGCCGGCCGACGCGATCCGACAGCGGACCGTAGATCAGTTGTGAAACGGCGATGCCGGCCAGATAGAGCGTCAGCGTAAGCTGCACCGTGCCTGACGAAACCGAGAACTCCTCCATCAGGCCGGGGATCGACGGCACGAAGATATTCATCGCCAGCGGCCCCAGGGTGGAAACCGCCACCAGGATGACGAACAAGAGCGGTGCGCGCGCGCCCTTCGGCGAGGGGGTTCGGGGTGGCATGGCAAAGGGGCTCGATTGGAAATGTCGTTTCGGGATGCCTTTGTATCATGCCACCGCCCGGCCTGCCTATCATATCGTCGGCGCTTGAAGCTGACATACAGGCAGGTGGAAAACCGTTGTCAGATCAACACGGTACACACATCGGAAAAGCCCGTCGCCAATACCCTGGTATCCCTTGCGCGCCCGGGTGTTTGCCGTCACAATCGACTGATGCCGGGGCACAGGGAGGGCAACAGATGAGCACGGCACAACCTCAACGGCTGCAGTTTGCCGCCGGCGAGACGATCTTCGCAAAGGGCGATCCGAGCGATCTGTGCTATCAGGTGTTCTCCGGCCAGGTGCACATCCTGCTCGACAGCGGTGCAAACGCCCAGCCGGTTGCCGAACTGGAACCAGGCGAGGTGTTCGGCGAAATGGGCATCATCGATGACGGACCGCGCTCGGCCACGGCCGTGGCTGCCGTGGACACGGTGTGCATCGGCTATGCCCGCGATGACATTCTTGGCCAGATCGACCGCAACCCGGCCACCATGACCGCGATCATGAAAGCCCTGATCCACCGGCTGCGCGAAGCCAACCGGCAGATCGAGAACATGAACCCGGACGTGCCGCTGCTGCAGCGCATCCTCAGGGCTGCGCGCCGGGACGGCTGAACCCCAGACCCCCAACTTCATGAAGTGAGCTATCTCACATCTCCAGGCCCTGCAAATTGACACACTGTCATTTGCCGACCCGGCTGATGCTTGACCGGTCACGGCTCAGCAGCACAAGGAGCACCCCATGGAACTGACACTGGAATCGGCGTTTTCAACCGGTGGAATGGTCGGCCACACCTCCTATCTGCTGCTGGTTATCTCGATGATGATGCGCAACATCAACATGCTGCGCATCCTGGTCATCGCCTCGTCCTTCGTCGCCATTGCCTATGACACCATCTGGCTGAAGGACCCGGTCGGCGTTTTCTGGGAATCCGCACTGGTGCTGGTCAACATCGTACAGCTCACGATCATCTACTTCGAAAACCGGCTTGTCCGGTTCTCCGCCGATGAAGAACAGCTCCACAACACCTGGCTGAACGGTATGGAAAAAGGCGCCTGCCGCCGCCTGCTCAACAAGGGCCTTTGGGTCAACGGCGAGACCGGCACCACGCTGACGCGCCAGGGAGAGCCGGTCGATCATTTGATCTACCTTGCCACCGGCGAGGCGGAAATCCTGTCCGCCGGCCGCCCGGTGGCGGTGTGCGGGCCCGGCGCCTTTATCGGCGAGATGACCGTTCTCGAGGGCGACGCCGCGACCGGCACCGCCATCCTCACAGAGACGTCGCGCTACTGGATGATCGAGGCCGAGCGGCTGCGCAAACTCGTCGAAGCCAAACCGGAGGTCGGCCAGGCCCTTCAGGCCGGCTTCACCGCCAATCTCAAAGACAAGCTTGTCCGCTCCAACCGCATCAGACAACAAACGCCCGAACATGAGACCCGGCCGGGGTAGGGTCTTTTGACATGAAAGTCCTCCGCATCATCGCCATCGTTCTGCTCGTGATCGCACTCTGCATCGCCGCACTGTGGATTTGGATCTGCCTCAACCCCGGGGTCATTTACTGTTACAAGGGAGGTATCTACATGTCGATGGATGCAGGTTCCCTGCCAGTATTGTAACGATGCGCGCTGTCTTGACATTGCTTGCTGTTTTGCTGCCGAACGTCGGGCTGGCCGGCGACAGCGCCATACACCGCAAAGACGCCTTGGCGGTTGAGACCGTGACCCTGGCCCGCGACCATTGCGGCCATGAGGTGACAGCCCGCGCCGGTGCACTCATTGCCGCCGACCGCCGCGCCACCGGGCATCCGTTTGCCAAAAGCCGCGACGTGCTTGCCAATCTGTGGCGCAAGACCTGGGCCTGCGATCCGGCCTTCACCGGCGCCAGCTGCATGGCCGCCCGCCTGCAACTGTGCCAGCGCGCCTACGCCGAATACGGCCCCGACGGCATCCTCGCCAAAGGCCTGATCCGGGCCATCATCCACAAGTAGATGCGGGCCAGGCAAGGGCCGGAACTTGTCCGGCCCTTGCCCTTGAATGCACACAGGCGCCGCCGCCGGAATCAGCACTCCGCCTTGGGGTCGCGTTTGCGGCTGAACTGCCAGCTCACCCGACCAACTTCCTGTTCGGCGAAGAACTGGCCGATGGAGATCATGTTGCCGGGCCGGGCGTGCTTTGCCGTGCCCTTGACGATGAACCGGCATTTGAACCTGGCCTTCGCCGGCAGTGCCACGCCCGGCACGACCAGGCGCTGGCAGTGCGGCAGGCGGATCACCGCCACACCGTCGTCGCGGTTGATGTCGACCTTCAGCTTGATGCCTTCCATGAACGGTTTTGCAATCGCCAGCGGCAACTGCAACGCTGCTTCGACGCCATCGGCCAGGCGCTGCTGAATGACGAAGTCGAACCGACGGCGCCGGTCCGGGGCATTTGCGATCAGGAACGGCAGATCGCTCGGGTCGGCCGACGGATCGGCGATGTTTTCGACGACGTTGAAGTTGCGCCAGGTGACGTTGTTCTGGTTGCGTATGAAGTTACGGAACCCGTCCCAGTCAGTGGCCGGAGGCGTCACCGGGGCCGGATCGGCCGCGTGGTCGAGAATGCCGACGTAGCAATAGTGTCCCGGCGCCGGAATGTCCGCTGCAGCCCAAGTCAGCGGATCGGCCACAACAAGCGTATCATCGTCCGGCACATCGACCGGATTGGTGACGCCGATCTCGGTCCACATGTCCGGCGTGACCAGCGTCGAGACCTCGCTCCAGAACACTCTTGCTGTGACGTTGTTGGCCGCTTCTGCACCACGGTTCTTCATACGGACATAGATGAAGTTGTCCTGACCGGCTTCGGCTTCAAACCCCAGCGACGCGCTGTTTTCCGTGCCCGAGCCTTCGCCGAACGCAGCTTCTCCATCGGCCACTTGAACCGGTCGTACGATAATGTCCGGGCTGCCGGAAATGCCACCGGTTGTCGGCACCGTGCCGTCATCGCCGACATTGTCGCGCAGATAGACATCGGCGTTGAGACCCAGGGTGTCCTCGATGATGGCGCGCAGGTCCGGCATGACGCCGATGTTGCCGGCCACGCCACCGCCTTGCGCGGTGCCGGTCGCCGGGTCACTCAGCAACATGCGCATCTGCTCCGGCGAAAGCCGGGCACCGGTGTTGGCTTCATGCATGCCCTGAACGATCAGTGCTGCACCGGCGACGATTGGAGTCGCCGAGCTAGTGCCGTTGAACGTTGCCGTGTAGCTCTCGTCGTTGATGCCGGTGCCGTCAAGATCGCCGTAACCACAGGTCGTGACATTCTGACCCCAGGCATAACAATCGACCCGCGCCCCAAAGGTCGATGAGGCTCGCCGGTTGTGTGGTACCGTATCCACCGCGGAGCCGACAATGATCGCACCTGACTCACGATAATCCGCCGAGGCGGGATTGAGGATCTGGAGCCCGCCATTGGTCAGGGTATCAAGATCCTGCGCGCCATTGCCTGCCGCCGCGACAACAATGATGCCCAGCGCCGAAGCGAGCCGGATGGCATCGAACGCATCGTCGGCATACTCCGCCGGCGCACCGAAAACCGCACCGATGGTTTGAAACTCGATGACCAGCACATCGCCCGGCTGCAGGTTGGCGATCGCACCGACCACCGCGTCGGCCGAATGCCCGAACGTGTCGGTGCCGGCATCGTAATGGCTGGAGCAGTTCACCGGTCCGGCGGACGGCGCGATACCGACCACGCCACGGTCGTTGTCGTCGGCGATCATCTCGCCGAGCACCGCGGTGCCGTGGTTGCCGACATAGGTGCCGACACCGTCGCGATTGTCGCCGAAGACGATGGTTGGCGCCTTTGTGGTATAATCCTCATGGGTGAGAAACCAGCCCTGCTCCATGTCGATAACCGCCACGCCGGCACCCTCGCCATTGGGCTGTGTCCAGGCCCAGCGGGCATCGATGCCGTCCGGGGCCGCATCCAGGTAGTCCTGCTGTGCATTGTAGGTATCGTCGCTGCCATCGACGAGCGGGTCGCCGCCGGGCAACTCTCGGTAGGCACGATCAACCTCGGGCAGCGAATTGAGCAGCTTGAGAACGTCTTTAACCCGCTTCAGATTGCCTCGCATGTCAACGCGCCAGTAGTTGGTGAGCGAGCGCAACGGCGGCAGCTTCGAGTTTGCCGCCTGACGTTCCAATTCGCGCAGCTGTTCCGGCTTCATGCTGGTGATGACGCGTCGCGACTTGGTCAGATCGAATTCGTCGATGACGTTTACCAGATCGCGCATCCGCGCCGCGTCGGCGAATTTGGCCAGATCACGGATATCATCCAGCTTGCCGCCCCCCGAGGGCTTCAGCCGAATAATGATAAAACCGGTATAGCCGCCTTCGATTTCCGCTTCGTTTGGTTTGAAGTCACCCGGCCCGTCGACCGCCGGTGGCGCCGACCGCTTTGCCGCAATCACCGCCGTGCGGGCAGTCGTCTGCTTGAGAGTTTGTGATAGGTGTGAGTTATCGATACGTCCGAAAAACATGGTATGGCCTCCAACAATGGTCGCGGCCACTCGCTCTGCAAAGTGAACGTAGGTTAAAAATTACGTTAGGTAAAGTGTATTTGTTGCCACATGCTCTGAAAGGAGCGGTGCCTACGGCCATTTCACCGCCGGCGGCATGGAGGACAGGATGGACTCGACGTTGCCGCCGGTCTTCAGGCCGAACAGGGTGCCGCGGTCATAGAGCAGGTTGAACTCGACATAGCGGCCGCGCCGCACCAGTTGCTCCTCGCGCTGCTCATCGCTCCATTCGGTGCGCATGTTGCGATCGACAAGCTTCGGGTAGATGTCGGCAAAGGCCCGTCCGACGTCCTGAACGAAGGCGAACTCGGCCGGCCAGTCACCATCGTTCAGATAGTCGAAGAAGATCCCGCCGATGCCGCGCATCTCGCCACGGTGCGGCAGGTAGAAATACTCGTCACACCAGCTCTTGTAGCGCTTGTAGTCGGCGCACGGGTGCGCCTCGCAGGCGGCCTGGAACGCGGCATGGAAGTCGGTGCTGTCGGGGTCGTCCTGCGTGCGCCGGTCGTCGAGCACCGGCGTCAGGTCGCCGCCGCCGCCGAACCAGCTCTTTGAGGTCACGACGAAGCGGGTGTTCATATGCGCCGCCGGTACGTTGGGATTCCATGGATGGGCGATCAGCGAAATGCCCGAAGCCCAGAAGCGCGGATCGTCCTCGGCGCCGGGGATCTGTTTGCGGAACTCCTCGGAGAACTCGCCGAACACGGTCGAGCAATGCACGCCGACCTTCTCGAATACCCGGCCCGCCATCATCGACATGACCCCGCCGCCGCCCTTGCCGCTGTCGCGCTGCCAGGCCGAGCGCGTGAAGCGTCCCGCCGGGCGTTCCGCCAATTCGGTCGCATCGAGTGCATCTTCCAATGCCTCAAAGCGTGCGCAGATATCATCACGCAAGGTCTCGAACCAAGCTCTCGCCGCTTCCTTCTCAGGCGCCAGTCGCTCATGAATATCGGTCATCGCACCACTGTCCCCTATTCCCGGCCAACGGAAAACCCGCCCCGTTGCCGCACGCCGCCGGGTCAAGCCCCCAATACAAAACGCCGCCGGATTGCTCCAGCGGCGTTTGTCAGCGCTATGGCTGTGTCAGACTCTAAAAGCCTTAGGCAACTTCCAGATTGACCGCCTGGACGCCACGGCCACGCCGGTCGTCTTCGGTTTCGAAGGAGATCTTCTGACCTTCCTCGAGCGGCGGAATGCCGGAACGCTCAACGGCCGTGACGTGGACGAAGACGTCCTTGCCGCCTTCATCGGGAGCGATGAAGCCGAAGCCACGGGTGGTGTTGAAGAATTTTACTGTGCCTGTCTGGCGCATAGGAAGTCCTTTCCCAAAATCCGCGTGTAGTAAGCCAGTCGTCGAGGGCACGCGTTTACCCCATTCGCTCGAAGTTTGGGAAAGCAGTTCGGACTGAATTCAGCAGTCATCAAGTCGTCTTTACGCCAAGTTCGGAGCATGCCTCACCGCGAGGCACACCGGCATGGCCGATGTTATGATGGCAAACCTGCCCTAGAGCAAGCGAAATCGCACCCAGCCCCTCATCACCCGGATCGCAACTGGCGCAAGGCTTCGCCGGTAATCATCGCCGCGGCCATCGCGACATTGAGCGACCGCATGCCCGGTTGCATGGCAATGGTGACCCGGCAGTCGGCAGCGTCATGGACGCTGTCGGGCACCCCGGCGCTTTCGCGTCCGAACAGGATGACATCGCCGTGCGCGAACTCCAGGCTGGTGTAGTTGCAGGCCGCCTTTGTCGTCGCCAGCACCAGCCGGTGCCGCTCCATGCCGGCCTGGAAACGCCGCCAGGAGGCATGCCTGATGATTCGCACATGATCGATATAGTCCATCCCGGCCCGCCTCAGCGACCGCTCGGACCACACGAACCCGGCCGGTTCGATGATATGCACCGGCACGCCGAGACACGCCCCGAGACGCAGAATGGTCGCGGTATTCTGCGGAATATCCGGCTGATACAGCGCCAGCGCGATGTTTGCCGTCTCCATCAACGCAAGTTACCGGGCAACACCGCCCGATCGGGCTTGCCCCAAGCCGGGAATATGATCAAACTGCGACACTTCATGGCTGGACTTTCTGCACGCGCGGTGCCAAAAACGCCAGCGGAAAGCGCCGGGCCGGTCAGCCGCGCCCGGCCGCATGCAACCAGCAGGGGCGCAAGAGCTAGCGCGAGGGGTGTAAAGCATCGTGTCTACAGTTGAATCCACCGAAACCGGACGCCGCGATTTTCTCTATATCGCCACCGCCGCAGTCGGCGGCGTCGGCGCCGTGATGACGGCCTGGCCGTTCATCGACCAGATGAATCCGGACGCATCGGTCCTGGCCCTGTCATCGGTCGAGGTCGACCTCGGTCCGATCGAGGAAGGCCAGAGTATCACCATCAAGTGGCGCGGCAATCCGGTGATCATCCGCCACCGCACCCCCAAGGAAATCGAGGACGCCAAGGCCGTTCCCATCGCCGATCTGCCCGACCCGCAGGCCCGCAACGCCAACGTGGCCGACAGCGCCGAGGCCACCGATATCAACCGTGTGGTCGACGGCAAGGAGAAGTTCCTCGTCATGCTCGGCGTGTGTACCCATCTGGGGTGCGTGCCGATCGGCGATGCCGGCGATTACAATGGCTGGTTCTGCCCGTGCCACGGTTCGCACTACGACACGGCCGGACGCATCCGCCTCGGCCCGGCGCCGGAAAACCTGCCGGTACCGCCATTCTCGTATCTCACCGATACCAGAATCAAGATCGGCTAAGGGAGACCAGCACCAATGAGCGGACACTCATCCTACGAATTCTCCAATCCGGTCGTGAAATGGCTGGATTCGCGCCTGCCGATCGTTTCACTGGTCAAGGCCCAGGCGATGGATTTCCCGACGCCGAAGAACCTCAACTACTGGTGGACCTTCGGCGGCATCCTGGCGATGATGCTGGTGGTGCAGATCATCACCGGCATCGTGCTGGTCATGCACTACACCCCGCATGTCGACCTCGCCTTCGACAGCGTCGAGCACATCCGCCGCGATGTGAACTATGGCAACATCATCCAGAAGATGCACGCCAACGGCGCCTCGTTCTTCTTCATCGCCGTCTACATCCACATGTTCCGCGGCCTCTATTACGGTTCCTACAAGGCGCCGCGCGAGATTCTGTGGATGATCGGCGTGGCGATCTTCCTGGCCATGATGGCCACCGGTTTCATGGGCTACGTGCTGCCTTGGGGCCAGATGAGCTTCTGGGGCGCCAAGGTGATCACCAACCTGTTCTCCGCCATCCCGTTCTTCGGCGATCCGATCGTCACCTGGCTGTGGGGCGGTTTCTCGGTCGACAATGCCACGCTGCAGCGCTTCTTCTCGCTGCACTACCTGCTGCCGTTCGTGCTCGCCGGCCTTGTGTTCCTGCACATCTGGGCCCTGCACATTCCCGGCAACGGCAATCCGACCGGCGTTGAGGTGAAGTCGGGTCAGGACACCCTGTCCTTCCATCCCTACTACACGATGAAGGACCTGTTCGCGATCCTGGTGTTCCTGCTGGTGTTCGCCGCCTTCATGTTCTTCTCACCGGACTATCTCGGCCATCCGATCAACTACGTCGAGGCCAACCCGCTGGTGACCCCGGCGCATATCGTGCCGGAATGGTACTACCTGCCGTTCTACGCCATCCTGCGCTCGGTCCCCGACAAGCTGCTCGGCGTTGTGGCGATGTTCGCATCGATCCTGATCCTGTTCATTCTGCCCTGGCTGGATACCTCCAAGGTGCGTTCGGCCACCTACCGGCCGATCTACCGGCAGCTGTTCTGGATCCTGGTCATCGTGTGCCTCGGCCTCGGCGTGTGCGGATCGCAGCCGGCCGAAGGCGGCTGGGTCATTGCATCGCGCCTCTTGACCGCCTGGTACTTCGCGCACTTCCTGATCTTCCTGCCGCTGCTCGGATTGTTCGAGACACCCAAGCCGCTGCCATCGTCGATCAGCGATGCGGTGCTGGCCAAGAATGCCGCGGCAACCACGGCGAAAGCCGTCGCCGAGCCGGCTGAATGAGTGAGGCAATGAGCAAAGCAATGAACAAGATCATCAAGTTCCTCACCACCGCAGCCATCGCTGCCACGCTTACCACCGGTGTTGCGTTTGCTGCCGGTGACGGACCCAAGCTTTCAAAGGACATCGCCTTTTCCTTTGAAGGCCCGTTCGGCCGCTTCGACCGTGGCCAGCTCCAACGCGGCTATCTGGTCTACAAGGACGTTTGCGCCGCCTGCCACTCCATGCGGCTGGTGTCGTTCCGCAACCTGTCCCAGCCCGGCGGCCCGGAGTTCACCGAAGACCAGGTGAAGGCCATCGCGGCCAGCTTTGAGGTCACCGACGGCCCCAACGACGAAGGCGAGATGTTCCAGCGTCCGGGCATTCCGGCCGACCGGTTCCCGAGCCCGTTCGCGAACGAGCAGGCTGCCAAGGCCGCCAATGGCGGTGCCTATCCGGTCGACCTGTCGCTTGTCGCCAAGTCGCGCGAGGGCTGGCACTTCCCGTGGTACGTCTCGCCGTTCATCAAACTGGTCAAGGGCGGCGGCGGCGCTGAGTACGTCTACTCGCTGATGACCGGCTACGGCGAAGCGCCGCACGGCGAGGAAAAGGAAGGCCTGCACTACAACCCCTACTTCCCCGGCGGCTGGCTGGCCATGCCCAACCCGCTGAACGAGGACGCGGTGGAATACGGCGACGGCACCACCGCCAGCGTCGACCAGATGGCCAGAGACGTGGCCGCCTTCATGGCCTGGGCATCGGAGCCCAAGATGGAAGAGCGCAAGCGCATCGGCTTCATGGTGATGATCTATCTCGCCGTGTTCACCGTGCTGATGTACCTGGTCAAGAAGAGCCTTTGGCGCGACCAGCACTGACATTGCCGTACCAAGACTATTGTTGAAAACAGGCCCGGACGCCAACCCGGGCCTGTCCGTTTTTGAGGAAAGCCAGCATGACACACTCCGTTCTCGGCATCATCGGCGGCTCCGGCCTGTACGACATCGACATGGACGATGCCGAATGGTGCGCTGTCGAAAGTCCGTGGGGGGCACCCTCCGATGAATTGCGCATCGGCACCATCGCCGGCACCAAGACCGTGTTCCTGCCTCGCCATGGCCGCGGTCACCGCCTGTCGCCCGGCGACATCAACTACCGCGCCAATATCGATTGCCTGAAGCGCGCCGGCGTCACCGACCTGGTTTCAGTATCGGCCTGCGGTTCGTTCCGCGGGCATTTACCGCCCGGCACCTTCGTCATCGTCGACCAGTTCATCGACCGCACCTTCGCGCGCGAAAAGAGCTTCTTCGGCGCCGGCTGCGTCGCCCATGTCTCGGTTGCCGAGCCGGTCAGTCCCGGCCTCGCCGGCCGTGTCGAGGCCGCCGCCGTGGCAGAAGGCATTGCCCACCACATGGGCGGCACCTACCTCGCCATGGAAGGCCCGCAGTTCTCATCCATCGCTGAAAGCGACATGTACCGAACCTGGGGCTGCGATGTCATCGGCATGACCAACATGCCCGAGGCCAAGCTCGCCCGCGAAGCCGAAATCTGCTACTCGACCGTCGCCATGGTTACCGACTTCGACAGCTGGCACGCCGAGCACGGCAGCGTCGACATCACCGCTATCCTTGCGGTCATGCGCGCCAACACCGATCACGCCCGCCGCCTGATCACCCGCCTGGCCCAAGACTTCCCGGCCCAGCACCCGCCCTGCCCCATCGGCTCAGACAAGGCCCTCGAACACGCCATCATCACCAGCCCCGAAGCCCGCGACCAAACCCTGCTGGCCAAGCTCGATGCGGTCGCCGGGCGGGTTTTGTGACAACGCATCTGTCGCTGCACCGGACGGTCATGGCTTGCTCAAAGCCCGATGGAGTGATATCTCTCGAGCGCGGATTGGAGGAGCCGGGATGGCCCCGCACGCGGGCCGTTTCGGCGGACAGCACGCGGCGCGCCGGGCGCCAGGGTGCAACCGGGGCATTTCGGCAGACATCAATTGGAGGTCGCGTACGTGCTGTCGCTTAGCCAAGAGCACGGGCAAACCATTGCCCGCGGCGCCCGCAATCAGGCAAATGTCGTGTTTGCCCTGATGTACAAAGAGCTGAAGTTCAAACTCACCAAAGGCCGCCTGGGGCTTGTCTGGACAATCCTCGAGCCGGCCGCCCATATGATCGTCCTGTCGTCGATCTGGTATCTGATCGGCCGCGAAACGATCGACAACGTGAGCGTGTTGCTGTTCATTTCCTCGGGACTTCTGCCCTTCATTCTCATCAGAAAGTGCCTGTCGAGCGTCGCGCGGGCAATCTACAAGAACAAGACGCTGCTCGACTATCAGCAGGTCAAGCCGATCGACGCTGTGGTTGCCAGCTTCGCCGTCGAAGTCCTCCTGCTACTGATTGCGACGGGTCTGCTCTATGCATGCCTGGGCTGGTTCTTTGGCTTCTATCCCGAAATTCCGCGGCCCCTTGAGGCCATCGCGATTCTCTTCGTGACAGCCGCGTGTGGATTTGGACTGGGATTGACCGTTGCCGTTCTCGGCAGTTTCGATGAAGGTGTGTTCAACTTCGTGAACATTCTCTCCAGACCGCTGCTGTTCATCTCTGCCGTATTCTACGCCGCAAACCAACTACCGCTGGCGATCATCGAGTACCTGAGATGGAACCCGTTTCTGCAGTTCATTGAATTTTACAGGTACCACTTCCTCGGGACTCACATTTTTTCAAAGGCGGACCTCGCCTACATCCTGTTCTTTTCATTCGGCATATTCACCTTTTCGCTGATCCTCTACTACTCCAACAGATACAGTATTATTCAGCGATGATCGAACTGCAGAACGTCACCAAGTACTACACCACGCCGCACGGGCGCCACTACGTGCTGCGTGATGTGAGCGTTCATATCCCCAAGCAGACCAAGGTTGCTGTTTTGGGCATGAACGGCGCCGGCAAATCCACGCTGCTGCGCCTCATTGCCGGGGTCGACGTCCCGAACGGCGGCACCATTACCAGAAACGGCAAAATCTCCTGGCCGATGGGCCTGGCCTCCTGCCTGCAGAGAACCATGACCGGCCTGGAGAATGCCCGGTTCGCCTGCCGCATCCAGGGAGCATCACGGTCCGAGACGAAGCGGGCTTTGAACTACGTGAAGAATTTCTCCGAGCTTGGGGACTACTTCGACATGCCGGTGAAGTCCTACTCTTCGGGTATGCGCGCCCGTCTGCAGTTCGCCATTGCCATGGCCTTTGATTTCGACTGCTACCTGATCGATGAACTGACAGCCGTTGGCGATCAGTCCTTCCGCAACAGGAGCGAGCAGGCGTTCCGCGACAAACGTCACAAGGCGTCGTTCATCAAGGTTTCACACAATCTCGGCGAACTGCTGAAAGACTGCGACGCGGCCCTGATCCTTCACAACGCCAAACTGCGCTACTATCCCTCGATGACCGAGGCGGTGGACATCTACCGGTCCATGCTGGAGGACAAGCAGAAGCAGCGCCAGCAGAAACGCAAAGCGGCCTTGCAGGCCAAAGCCGGCAACGCCGAAGCTTCATCGCAAGCACCGCAAGGCAAGATGACCCAGGAAGACAAGGATGCACGCTGGCTTGCAAAAGCACAGGAAAACCGGATGAAGCGGATTGCAGCCCGCAGAAAGGCCGCCGCAGCGAAGGGGTCGGGCGCTCAGCACGGTCTCACAAACAGCGCCGCCGTTCAGCGCCGAAGAAACAAGAAACTGCAACCGCAGGAGACCCGCCCGCCGGCCGCACTGCCGAAAAACAGCAAAGGGGCAAAGCCTCGCCCGTTGACGTCGCGCGGCCATGCGCCTGCGCCGATGGCCCCAAGGCTTGTCCGGCGTTAGCCGCCGACAGATAGGAAGAATTGGAAGTCCAGCATATGTACAGGTGGCTATTCTTGATCCTGGTGATTGTGCCGATGAGTGTGCTCACGGTGTATGAGCTGTTCTTTGCAACCGACCGTTACGAAAGTGTCGCCTCAGCGATCATCACCGAGGAAAGGTCAGGCGGCACGGCCATCGATCTGTCATTCCTCGGTGTGGCTAACCCTGCCGCCGACCGCGACGCCTATACCCTGAAGGAGTTTGTCGAGTCCGTCGACATGCTGAAATACATCGGTGCTGTGTCAGGCGTGCGTGAGCATTATTCCCGCGACGGCGTCGACTATTTTTCCAAATTGGACGCCGGTGCGCCGATCGAGGAATTTCACGACTACATGGCGGAAATGATCGCCATCGATTTCGATCAGGAAAGGAAGCTGCTGTCGTTTTCCGCCCAAGCCTTTGATCCCCAATATGCCCAACAGCTTCTGAAAACCATTCTCGCCCGCAGCCAGCAGTTCATCGATGCCCTGAACGAACAGGTCACGCGCGATCAGATGTCGTTCTTCGACAAGCAGATCGTTGAATCGCAGCAACGCCTGAACAAGGTGAAGCAGAAACTGATCGACTTCCAGATCGAGAACAAGATCCTCACCGTAGAAGGCGACACAGAGACCATCATGGCGACGATTGCCTCGCTGGAGCGAGCATTGGCGCAGAAGCGGTCCGAGCTGAACGCCCGCCTGAAGGTTCTCTCTCCAACCGCCCCGCAGCTGACAACCCTGCAGCTGGAGATCGCCTCTCTGTCGGCGCAGATTTCCGCTGAAAAGGAACGTCTCGTCGGCTCGTCCGGCTCCAGCCTGAGCCAATTGGGATCTGAGTTCCGTGAAATCCAGGTCGAGCTTGATTTTGCAACCGAGGTCTACAAGACCAATCTGACCGCCCTGGAGCAGGCTCGCGTAGAGGCGGCACGCCGTTTGAAATTCCTCGTCATCGTCTCCCAGCCATCGCTGGCCGAGAAGTCAGAGTATCCCGACCGCTTGTATATCCTCGTCACGGCGGCCATAGTCTTCCTCGGTCTGTTTGCCCTGGTCTCGCTGATTGTGTCTATTATGCGCGAACACAACTAGGGTCGAGACGCAACGGCATGCCGAACAAGAAAGCGCTGATAACGGGAGCGACCGGGCAGGACGGCGCCTACCTGGCCGAGTTCCTGCTTGCCAAGGGATACGAGGTGCATGGCGTCAAGCGGCGTTCCTCGTCCTTCAACACCGACCGCATCGATCATCTCTACCGCGATCCGCATGAGCAGGACGTCCGGTTCTTCCTGCACTATGGCGATTTGACCGATGCGACGAACCTGATCCGCCTCATTCAGGAAGTACGGCCGGATGAGATCTACAACCTGGCCGCCCAGAGCCATGTCCACGTAAGCTTCGAGACGCCCGAGTACACCGCCAACGCCGACGCCCTGGGGGCGTTGCGCATCCTTGAGGCGCTGCGCATTCTCGGACTGGAAAGGACCACCCGCGTCTACCAGGCCTCGACATCGGAGATGTACGGCAACAGCGCCGAGACACCGCAGAACGAAACCACGCCGTTCCGGCCCCGCTCGCCCTACGCTGCCGCCAAGCTCTACGCCTACTGGATCACCGTCAACTATCGTGAAGCCTATGGCATGCACGCCTCCAACGGCATCCTGTTCAACCATGAAAGCCCGATCCGCGGCGAAACCTTCGTGACCCGCAAGATTACCCGCGCGGTCGCCGCCATTGAGCACGGCCTGCAGGACGTGTTGTGGCTCGGCAATCTCGACGCAAAGCGCGACTGGGGCCACGCCAGGGACTATGTCGAAGGCATGTGGCTGATCCTGCAGCAGCCCGAGCCGGACGATTATGTTCTGGCCACCGGAGAGACCCATTCGGTGCGCGAGTTCGTCGAGCGGGCCTTCGCCTGCGCCGGACGTACGATTGAATGGCGCAGTCAGGGTGTCAACGAACACGGTGTCGATGCCGCAAGCGGCCAGACGCTGGTCAGGATCGATCCGCGCTACTTCCGCCCGACAGAGGTCAACCGGCTGCTCGGCGACGCCAGCAAGGCCAAGGCCAAACTCGGCTGGTCGGCAAAGACGACCTTCGCCGACCTGGTGAAAGACATGGTCGACGCCGACCTCAAGGCGGTCCTGCACGAGGCCGGCCGCAAGGACCGGCACGGCTGATGCCGGCGGCGTGCGAACATCCGGTCGGCCCATGAGCGCCGCGGCTCAGGCATTCTCCCTGGCCGGCAAGCGGGTGTGGGTGGCCGGTCACACGGGCATGGTCGGATCGAGCCTGGTGCGCCGCCTGGCCGGCGAGGACTGCCAGGTCATCACCTGCGGGCGTGCAGATGCCGACCTGCGGCGCCAGGGCGAGGTCGAGGCCTGGATGGCCGACGCCCGGCCCGATGTCGTGCTGATCGCCGCCGCCAAGGTCGGCGGCATTCTGGCCAACGACACCTACCCGGCCGACTTCCTCTATGACAACCTGATGATCGAGGCCAACATCATCCACACGGCCCACACCCTGGGTGTCGGGAAACTGATGCTGCTCGGCTCAAGCTGCATCTACCCGCGCCTCACCGCTCAGCCGATGGCAGAAGATGCCCTGCTCACCGGCCCGCTGGAGCCGACCAACGAATGGTACGCCGTCGCCAAGATCGCCGGCATCAAGCTGTGCCAGGCCTACCGCCGCCAGCACGGCTGCGATTTCATTTCAGCCATGCCGACCAACATGTACGGCCCGCATGACAATTACGACCTGAAGACCTCCCATGTGCTGCCGGCCCTGATCCGCAAGGCCCACATGGCCAGGCAGGCCGGCGCCGGCGAGTTCGTCATCTGGGGCAGCGGCACGCCACGCCGCGAGTTCATGTATGTCGATGATTGCGCCGATGCCCTGGTGCACCTCGTCAAACATTATTCCGGCATGGAGCACGTCAATGTCGGCACCGGCAGCGACGTGACCATAGAGGAGGCCGCCCGCCTGGTTCTCAAGGTGGTCGGCTTTAAGGGCAGACTGGTCAAGGACACCACCAAGCCCGACGGCATGCCGCGCAAGCTGCTGGACGTCGGCCGCCTGACCGCCTCCGGCTGGACCGCCAGTATCGGCCTGGAGGACGGCCTGCGCAGGGCCTACCGGTGGTTCCTCGACAACGAAGCCGAGATCGCCGCCCGCTGGCCGGCCTGATGCCTGCGGCAGTGACGGTTCGTTTTCCGCCGGATGACGCCGCTGTTACAGCAACAAATTTCTTGACGGCGTTTGGCCGCGACGTGACGGATGTCACATCGCCCGGCGCCGGGGCGGGCTATACCCATAGTCACACAGCCGGAACCCCACATCGCCCCTCCCCTCTGCTGAACCGGCTGACATTCAAGACCCCGCTCCCCCCGGCGGGGTCTTGCCTTTCTGTCTCCCAATTGTGCCAAAGGAAGTAAATGTTGGTCCATTTGATGGATTGGCTTGAATCGGCAGACAGTGTAACCGGCATACATGCTGTCGTTCGCTCTCGCTGTCTTCTTCCTGATCATCACGCCCGGCCCCGGCGTGCTGTCGGTCGCCGGCGTCGGTTCGGCCTTCGGTTTGAAAGCCAGCCTGCGCTACATGACGGGCTTGTGGGCCGGCAATTTGTTCGTCGGCATCGCCGTTGTCACCGGCCTGGCGGCCCTCGTCCTGTCGGTTCCCTATGTGCGCGGCGTGCTGCTCGTCGCCTCCGCCATCTACCTGCTCTACCTCGCGGCAAAAATCGCCCTGGCCGGCTCGAAGATCGCCTTCATCCACCCCGAGGAGGCGCCGGGCATCCTAAACGGCATCACCCTGCAACTCATCAATCCCAAGGCCTACGCCGTCAACACCACCCTGTTCACCGGCTTCGCCTTCATGGCCGACAACCTGCTGGCCGAAACACTGATCAAGTTCGCGCTGCTGAACGCCATCTGGATTCCCATCCACGTCGCCTGGTCCTGGGCCGGCGCCACCCTGCGCCGCCTCGACCTGCCGGCCAGAACCCAGCGGATGATCAACATCCTCATGGCGCTGGCCATGCTGCTGGTCGTCGCCCTGGCATTGGTGTGAGGCAGCCGTGGCATGGTCTCGCACTACGGCTGCGGTACGCTCCGGCAATCAGCCCGGCGACAAGCCGCACCTGGCGCGCGGACAACTTGGCACGACGGGCCATCTATGCGAAATGTTCAGCGCAGACAGGTTCTTCCGTGTTGAATGTGTTGAATTGACATCCGCAATGTTGGGATCAATCAGCATTGCGCATGGCAATGGGACGAGTTGACTATGATAATTTTCGTAAGCGGCGATGTTGGCGCGGGCAAGTCTACCATCGCGAAGTGCCTGGCCGAGGAGTTCGACTGCCACTACTACGAGGCCGACATTGTCAAAGGCGAGGTATACCGCCAGGATCCAAACTATGAACGGAACTACCGGGAGGGAATAGAGTTTTCCATGGAGACCCGCGCCAAGGTCTACAAGCGCGTGATCGAGGATCTCGAGGCCCTGAGAGACGATCATGAGTGCGTGGTCGTCGATGAGGTGCTCTATACACGCAAACTTCGCCAGCCGCTCTACGAAGCCGCCGAGCGGCTTTTCGGTTCGTTCATCGTCGTCTGGGTTCGCGCCGACGAAGATGTGGTACTGGAACGCCTGCGCTCGAAAAAGCGTGTGGGGCATCTGCTGGATGACCCGGTTCCGATGCACAACACGATCAAGGAGGAGTTTCAGGAGTTCAATCGCAGTGTCATCTTCTGCAGCAACAACAGCACGCCTCATGAGGCGATAGCCCATTTCAAGCTCCTGGTTCGCGGCGCGATGCGGCTCGCCGGCCGGCTGCCTGCGGGTTAGAGCCTTTTGTGGCAATACCGAGCCATTTGATGGGTCAAATGCGTTCAGCCCGGCAAGCCATGTCGCGCGGGCGCGATGCGGTGTATCGGGCAAGCGGCATGGCGCACCGGATGGGCAATTTGGCCCACCGAAGGCCGGCTTGCGGGGCGGCCTGCCACAGCTACCTTTCTCAAACGCGCTGGACGCAAGTGCTGCCGGCAAGACAAGCACCGCGATCCACGCCTGAATGACAGCGTCTTACGCTTTCGCCCGCAACGGCAAGAAACAGGAATGACCAAATGATCGGGACGACAATCACCCAGTTCTTGATTGAAGAGCAACGGCACATTTCCGGTGCGACCGGCGATCTGACCGCGGTGATCAACGATGTCGTGACAGCATGCAAGGCGGTCGCCGCAGCAATGCGCTACGGTGCCCTGTCCGACGACGACCTGCTTGGCGTCAGCGCAAGTGAGAACGTCCAGGGAGAGGTTCAGAAGACCCTCGACATTCTGGCCAATGACGTGCTTCTGCGCCGGACCGAGTTCAGCGGCAATGTTGCAGGGATGGTCTCTGAAGAAATGGACACCGTCTACGAGTTGCCGGCACACTACCCCAAGGGTCGCTATCTGCTGCTTTACGATCCGGTCGACGGCTCTTCCAACGTTGCCGAGAATGCCGCCATCGGAACCATCTTCTCCATCCTCAAGAGACCGGAGGGCGCGACGGGCCATCCCGGCATCGCGGAGTTCATGCAGCCCGGTTCCCGGCAGGTCTGCGCCGGGTATGCAATCTACGGGCCCTCGACCATGATCGTCCTGACCACGGGCAACTGTGTCAATGGATTTACACTCGACCCGCTGATCGGAGAGTTCGTCCTGAGTCATCCGCGCATGTTCATCCCCGAGGGCGGCTCGCGCATCGCCGTCAACCTCCTGCGGGAGGATGACTGGGAAGAGCCGTACCGGAACAACATGCGCACGTTCGTCAAGGAGTTTGAGCAGCGGAGCGGGCACGAGTGCTATCTGCGCTGGTCCGGAGGGGTCGTTGTCGACGTTCACCGCATCATGATTTCAGGCGGTATTGCTGTGCACCCGGGCGACAAGGTCCTGCAGCGGCAGGGCCTGCCGGGCAAACTGCGCCTGTTGTACGAGGTCAATCCGCTGGCATTTCTGATCGAGCAGGCCGGCGGGCAGGCAAGCGACGGCAAACGCCGGGTGCTCGACGTACAACCGGATTCACTGCACCAACGCTCCCCCGCCATCTTCGGCGGCCATGCCGAAGTCAGCCACTTCCTGTCTGCATTGCAAGCCTGACCGCAGGCCGGAGCGGTAAATCCCATGGCCTTGAAGTCTGGCCCATTGCGGGGCCGGATTGGAATGAACATGCCGTTGCCGCAATTCCCAAACCGCTTCTGGCAAAATGATGCTGCTCTATGGGCTGGATTTCGAGGCCGCTTCGCGCTTCAGGACACACGAAAACAGGCGGAAGCTTGGATCTGGAAATTCGGCCACTGTCACCGTAACTCCACCGTAATTCCCCATAATTCAGTAATTCCGAAGCCCTTAAAGGCTGAGGCAAGGGCGACCACCCGCCGGCGCTCCTGCGCCACGCCCGCGCAGGCCCAAAGCCCGCCAGGGCTGAGGAATAGCGGTGAGCGAAATCAGACACGCGGAAACAGGCGGCGGCTTGGATATGGGAAAGGACTGTGATCTGAGGTAATATGCCTCGGACTCGATCAACAAACCATTCCGGAAGGGGTTGCAAACCCCTTCCGGCTGGTCCCCAAACACTCTATTGAATTGCCCACGCTTTCCCGACAAGATAAGAATGTCAGTACTCTAGAATGAGTAGGATGAAAGCATGGCCTGGTACCTGAACAAGTACGAATGTTCTGAGTGCGAGCAAACTTGGCATGACGAGTGGTCATGTATGTGTGATGATGAGTGCCCACATTGTGGCGCAAGTGATCATTCACCTGTGGAGTCTGAAAATTTATCTGCATACATCGAAAACAATGATGAAGCGGAATACAACATATATTATTCACCACCCGAAGCAGAACATAGTCCAAAGTTCAAGAAATTCGCAACCGTCTACCACCTTGCGGTGGCCAAAGAGGTTGTGAACATTGCTTTCCTGTTCTCAAAATCACAATGAAGTTTGGTTTTTCGGAGCCTCAGAGGCCGTTCGTCAGCAACTCCCAAAATGCACGTGTCGTTACGGAATTTTGGGTGGGCGAGAACATGTACTGCCCCAACTGCGGTCATTCAAACCTGAATCAATTTCCGGCGAACGTCCCTGTTGCGGATTTCTTCTGCCCACAGTGCTATGATCAGTACGAATTGAAAAGCCAGAAAAAGGAGTTCGGTCAAAAGATAGCCAATGGTGCCTATGCAACCAAGATTGAACGACTGCAATCGGACACCTCACCGAACCTAATCTTGTTGAGGTATGATCAACAAGCAGCCGCAGTTCGCGATATCAGCGTAATCCCTAAGCGATTTTTCGTTCCATCAATAATCGAGAAGCGCAAACCATTGGGTCCACACGCCCGACGGGCTGGTTGGGTAGGTTCCAACATCCTAATTGGAAGAATCCCAAGTGTCGGAAAGGTTTCGATCGTTCGCAAGGGGGTGCCAGTTCCAAAGGAACATGCACTCCTAGATTGGCAACAAACAGCGTTCCTTGATGACGCTCGAATTGAACAGAGAGGGTGGCTCCTTGAAATCATTCGGTGCATAGATGCGATAAACGCTGAGCAATTTTCTCTGGGGCACATGTACGATTTCGAACAGGCCCTTCAACAAATCTATCCTGACAACAACAACATACGGCCGAAAATAAGACAGCAACTCCAAGTGTTGCGTGATAAGGGCTACATCGAGTTCATTGGTCGAGGTCGGTACAGACTGCGCCGATGTACCCTCACCGCGAAAACTGCTTGTACTTGATCCGCTTCGGCATCACCGCGTCCTCGCCCAATCTCCGTTTCTTGTCTTCCTCGTAAGCCTCGAAGTTGCCCTCGAACCACTCGACATGGCTGTTGCCTTCGAAGGCCAGCATGTGGGTGGCGAGGCGGTCTAGGAACATGCGGTCGTGCGAGATGACGACGGCGCAGCCGGCGAATTCTTCCAGGGCCTCTTCCAGGGCGGCCAGGGTTTCGGTGTCGAGGTCGTTGGTCGGTTCGTCGAGCAACAGCACGTTGGCGCCGGACTTGAGCATTTTGGCGAGGTGGACGCGGTTGCGCTGTCCGCCGGACAGCGAGCCGACCTTCTGCTGCTGGTCGCCGCCGCGGAAGTTGAACGCCGAGGTGTAGGCGCGGGAGTTCATCTCGCGCTTGCCCAAGTGGATGATGTCGTTGCCGCCGGAGATTTCCTCCCACACGGTCTTGTTCGCATCGAGCGCATCGCGCGACTGGTCGACATAGCCGAGATCGACCGTCTCACCGATGGTGATGGTGCCGTCGTCCGGCTGGTCCTGGCCGGTGAGCATGCGGAACAGCGTCGTCTTGCCGGCGCCGTTCGCCCCGATGACGCCGACGATGCCGCCGGGCGGCAGCTTGAAGGTGAGCCCGTCGATCAGCAGCTTGTCGCCATAGGCCTTCTTGAGGTTTTCGATGTCGATCACCTGGTTGCCGAGCCGCTGGCCAGGCGGAATAACGATCTGCGCCTGCGCCGACTTCATGCGCGCCTCGTTGGCCTTGACCAGCTCGTCATAGGCCCTGACGCGAGCCTGGGACTTGGCCTGGCGGGCGCGCGGGCTGGCGGCAATCCACTCGCGCTCGCGCTCGATGACCTTCTGGCGCGCGGCGTCCTCGCGGGCTTCCTGGGCAAAGCGCTTGGCCTTCTGTTCGAGATAGGCCGAATAGTTGCCCTCGTACGGGATACCCCTGCCCCGGTCGAGTTCGAGGATCCATCCGGTGACGTTGTCGAGGAAGTACCGGTCGTGGGTGATGATCAGGATCGAGCCGGGATAGGTGCGCAGGTGATGCTCCAGCCAGTGGACGCTTTCGGCATCGAGATGGTTGGTCGGTTCATCGAGCAGTAAGAGGTCGGGCTGCTGCAGGAGAAGCCGGGTCAGCGCCACACGGCGCCGTTCGCCGCCGGACAGGTTGTCGACCGGAGTGTCGCCGCGCGGGCAGCGCAGGGCATCCATCGCCTGCTCGACCTGGGCATCGAGGTCCCACAGGTTCATGGCGTCGATCTGGTCCTGCAGCTTTGCCCCCTCCTCCGCGGTTTCGTCGGAGTAATTCATCATCAGTTCGTTGTAGCGGTCGAGGATCGCCTGCTTTTCCGCCACGCCCTCCATGACGTTGCCCATCACGTCCTTGGACGGATCGAGTTCGGGCTCCTGCGGCAGGAAGCCGGAGGTCGCCCCCTCGGCCAGCCAGGCCTCGCCGGAAAACTCGGCATCGAGCCCGGCCATGATGCGCAGCAGGGTGGATTTACCGGCGCCGTTCGGCCCGAGCACGCCGATCTTGGCGTCCGGATAGAACGACAGATTGATGTTCTCCAGAACCTTCTTGCCGCCGGAATAGCTCTTGGAGAGCCCGTGCATGTGATAGATGAATTGCCGTGCCATGGCGCTGGCTCTATCCTTGTTGTGATAAGATGGGAAAGGCGTGGCAGGCTCTTAGCTCAAAGCCGCCATGCGCGCAACGCCGCAGGACAGGAAACACCCCATGCCACAAAGTATCGGCCCGATATGTGCCCTTGCGCTAGGCTTGGTATGCCTTGCCACCACGCCCGCCGCCGCACAGGTTGCACCTTCTGCGACAGAGCGCGCCGCCTATGAAGGCCTGCATGCCGCTGCCCAGACGGGTGACCTGGGCACGGTCAAACAATTGATCGCAAGCAAGGCCGATCTCAATGCCCGCGACCCGCATGGCCGCACCCCGCTGATGGTCGCCACCTTTGCCAACCATGTCGACGTGGTCACGGCCCTGATAAAGGCCGGTGCCGACAGCGACCTGCTGGAGAATGACAAGTATGACGCGATCACCATTGCCGGTGTCGATGGCAACACAGCCATGGTCGAACGCCTCATCGAACTGGGCGCGCGCACCGATCTCGTCACCAGCATCTACGACGGCACCGCGCTCATCGCTTCAGCTCACCTCGGCCATGTCGGCGTGGTCAAGGCGCTGATTGCCGGCAAGGCGCCGCTCGACCATGTCAACAATCTCAACTGGACGGCGCTGATCGAAGCCATCGTGCTCGGCGATGGCGGCAAGAACCACACCCAGGTGGTCCGCGACCTGGTGGCCGCCGGGGCCGACGTCAATATTCCCGACGGCCGGGGCCGCACCCCGCTCACCCTGGCCAAGGCCCGGGGCTATAAAGAGATGATCGCGATCCTGGAGGGAGCCGGCGCGAAATAGAGCTTACGCCGGCTTGCGGCCGTGGAACACCGCCCAGAAATAGTTGCGGTAGACGATATCGACATCCGAGAACCCGGCAGCTTCGAGCCAGTCGAACTGGTCCTGCATCGGCGCATTGCGGTCGAAGGCTTCCATGCGCTGGCGTGCGGCGTCGATTTCGTCCTCCGGCACGCCGACCGCCCGGACGTCCGACAGCCAACGGTCGTACAAACGCTGGTCGATTTGCCGAGAGCGGGCTTGGAACTGGTCGATGTTGACGAACACTCCGCCCGGTTTCAGCGCCTCATGGACGTGTGAGAACGCCCGCTGCTTGTCGGCGTGGTCGAGATGGTGGATCATCAGCGACGACACCACAGCGTCGTACGGCCCGCCATAGCCGCCATCGAGGCAATCCGCTCGACAAAGGCAAAGCGCACATCTGTGCCGAACTTCTCAACCGCCTTGGTAAGCATCTCAACCGATAGATCGCTCAACACCAGGCGCGCCTTGGGAAAGGCGTTCACCACCTCGCTGGCAAAGCCCCCGGTGCCGCAGCCAAGGTCAAGCACGGTGATCCGCGCGTCCCGTTCAAACGGCAGCAGCGAGACAGCCGTGCCGTACAGCACGTCATAGTCCGGGAGCATGCCATGGCGCATCCGGTCATAGGTCGCCGCGGCGGCGTCGAAGTCAGCCATCGCTTTCACCTTGCACTGGCCGCGGCTTGCGCGATGCCATGGCCAGAATCCACATGACCAGGCCGAATACGAACGGTATGGCCCCGAACAGCAGAATGCCGTCGACGCCGAAGTGAAAGTCGCCGCCCGAACTCTGCAGCTCGCTGACAGCGAAGATCAGCGTGCAGCCGCCGCTGAACAGCATGATCAAGCCGCCGACGATGGCAAACACCAGTGCGACCGGCCCAAGGCGCGGTTTGCCGTCACCAGCCGACGCCCCAGCCAGCACCTCCTCGCCGGGCGGCAATGGCCCGTGCCAGCGTTTCAAGCCCCACCAGGCCAGCGCCCCGCCACCGGCAGCCTGGGCGAGATTGGTGGCAAACGGCATGAACCACTCGGCGATATTCGCATTGTAGACGAACCACAGAATGATCACGCCGATCGCACCGTTTATCGCAATCAACAACCCGATGATGCCCAGAATGCGGTATTTCATGCCATCCCCTTTGCCGACTTGAACGCCCACCACGCCAACAGGCCGCACACGATGCTCGGTACAATACCATAGGCAAGAGCCATGAACGTCATGCCATGGTCACCCTCGCCGAACAGACTGGTTTCGTTGACCACGACGTAGAGAAAGAAGGCCCCGCACCCGCCGGAGAACACGGCTGTCAGCGCAAGAACAATCGCCACGATGTATTTGAACAGCTTCATGGGCGCGTCACATTTCCCGCGCGCCCTATTAGCTTCCGCCCTGTGGCTTGCGCGATGCCATGGCCAGCATCCACATGATCAGTCCGATGGTAAACGGAAATCCGCCGAACACCAGCGCCCCGATGGCGTTGATCCGGAAATCGGAACCGCTCGACCCGGTTCCAATCGACAGCAGCGTGCATCCGCCGGTAAACGCCATCAGCAATCCGCCGATGATGGCAGACACCAACCCGCCGGTGCCCAGCCTGAGTTTGACCGGGGAATCGCCGCCGCCGTCCGGCACCGCCGGCACATTGCCCGCCTTCATCGCCCGGGCCGCGAGCGCCGCCCCGCCGACCGCCACGGCAAATCCAAGCCCAAACAGCGCGAACGATTGCGGCGCCGCGCCGACCCAGATCACCGCCATGCCCGTCAGGCCGGCAACAACCGCGAGCAGCCCGAACGTGATGCGCATACGATTGTTCATGGGGTTCTCCTCGCCGAGGCAAACGCCCACCATGCCAGACAGCCGAGAACGATTCCCGGCACGACCCCCGCCGCCACGCCGAACGTCGTCATCCCGAAATCATGCTGGGCGTTCATCTTTGACATCATCCCGGCAGAGGTGAGCAAGGCGCCGCCGCCGATGGCTGCCACACTCGCGATCACCAGGACCACACCGAGTATGATCTTGAAGGTCTTCATTCCGCTTCAGGCTTCTTGCGAAAGATGCGCCAAGCGATCAGCCCGGCAATGACACCCGGCACGACGCCGATGATAAAGCCGATGACTGGAGCACCATAGGTTGGGCGCCCTGCCATCGCGTCCGCGATACCGGCACCGACGACAAGTAGCCCGCAGCCGCCGGCGAACACCGCAACCAGCGCCGCAATGATGCCAACGATCAGCTTGCCGGTACTCACGATCCCCCGCCCCCACCGCGATCCTTCCAGGCGTAGCGCCACAGCAGTGCGCCGCCGAACAAGGGCACAAGGCCAAAAGCGAGCATGATCATCGAGCCTTCGTCCATAGACAACCTTGGTCCTGACGACAGCCAGGTGACCAGGCAGCCGCCACCGGTGAGGATCAACAGCACCGCCATGATGAAGGAGACAATCCGCATCACCGAGCCTCATCCATCTTCCGCCTGATCTGATCGATCCGGCCGTTGCGGTAGAACAGGTTGTAGGTGTCGAACGGAATGATCTGGCCGGCGGAGGTGAGGAAGTGGATGCAGGAGCGCTTCACCCGGCCGAGGCAGAAGTTGTAGGCATCGAGGAACTCGACGATGGCGACGCGGAAGGTGTGTTCGTAGCCGAGCTGTTCCGGCATGGTGACTTCCGGCAGGCAGCACAACAGCGCCTCGAGGCGTTCCGGTGTGCACTCCGGAGCGGTCGACAAGGAGAAAAACTCGAAAATGCGCTGCTGCAGTTCGGGGTACTTCTCGAAGGTGATGGCGTTCGGCACATCGGCGACGATCACGTCCTTGGGGATGAACGAGGTGATCGGCGCGATCTGCTCGCCCTTCCTGAGCGCATAGCCGATGGCGATCGATTCCGGATTGCACGGCAGCGGGATGATGTCGCTCGCCTCGAAGGCCGTGCCGCCGTCGATGATCGCCCGGCGGATGTCGGACAGCACCATGCGGTCGGTCTTGGCATCGAACCCGTCGTTGCGCCCGGCATCCTGGATCGGCTGGAAGGTGACGCCGCGCACGCAGGACCATTTCAGGCCGTGCCGGATGATGTCGCCGGCCTCGTCGTCGTTGGCACCCTTCTTCATCACGGCGACCAGGGTGGTTGAAATGCCGTGCTTTTCCAAGTTCTCCAGCGCCTGCTGGCGAATACGCCTGAGGTCCGCCCCGCGCAGCGCCTTGTGCACCTCCACCCGCAAGGAGTCGAACTGCAGGTAGACCTCGATGCCCGGCTTGAATTCGGCAAGGGCGGCAACGAAGGCCTCGTCCTGGGCGATGCGCAGACCGTTGGTGTTGATCATCACATGGCGGATCGGGCGCGCCTTGGCGGCGGCGATGATGTCGAGGATCTGCGGATGGATGGTCGGCTCGCCGCCGGAGATCTGCAACAGGTCCGGCTCGCCTTCAGACGCCACCAGCGCATCCATCATGCGCTCGATCTCGGCCAGCGGGCGGTGCCGCGTCTTGGCCGGGCTGGAATCGGCAAAACACACCGGACAGGTCAGGTTGCACTCCTCGTTGACGTCGATCAGCGCCAGGCAGGAATGCTGTTCATGATCCGGGCACAGCCCGCAGTCATACGGGCAGCCGTAGTTGGTGTTGGTCTGCGCCGTCAGCGGCCGGTCGCTGGGCTTCAGATAGTCATGGCACAGTTTGTAATAGGCGGCATCCGTCGAGATCAGCGACTTCTGCACCCCGTGCACCCGGCAGCGCTTCAGGTAGTAGACGCAATCGTCCTCGATGATGATCTTGGCCGGCACCAGCGCATGGCACGTTTCGCACAGCGAGGTGGTCTGGCCGTAAAACAGATACGGCGCGATCTTACGGATGGGTATGTTCACGCGCATTCCTTTGAATCATCGCGGCAGCGTAGACCACTAACCCCGCACAAACGAAGTGGAAAATGTTGAAGGGGCCGAGCACGGCGCCATGGGGCTTGAGGAATTCCCAGACAAACCGCTGGCCCGCATACCAACCGGTCATCACATAGAACCCGTTGCGCATGAAGAATGAATTGCGATTGGCAAGCAATGCCAGGGCCGCCAGCAGGAAGGTGCCCATTGCCGCGGCCTCGTAGAGTTGCACCGGGTGACGCAGCACGCCGTCACCGAAGTCGTGCGCCCATGGCAGGCCGCTTGCGATGCCGTGCGTCTGGTCTTCAAGCCCGGACAGGAAACACCCGATGCGCCCGACGCTGACACTGGTCGCAAAGGCCGGCACGAACAGCAACCCGGTCGAGCCGCGCACTCCGCGCAGATATTTGAAGACTTCAATGGCGATGATCGCTCCGGCCAGCGCCCCGACTATGCTGCGCCCGACGCCGCCGACCCCGCTCAGCCACAGATTGAGCGTCCCGAACACATAGCCGCCCGCAACCGCCCCGCCGATCAGCGCCAGGGCATATGGTACGCCTTGCGCCTCGATGACGGCCCCGGCCGCCTGCAGCCGCCAGCGGTAGACAGCAAACGTCATCGCCAGCGCACAACCGGCGGCCAGAACATCGAACAGCAAATGGACAAACACGCGAACCGCTCACCGCCGTTTTCACATCAGCGGCGAGTATGCCCGCAAACGCCAACAACTCAAAACACCCGTAGCGCCATCATTGGTGGCTACTCCCTCACCTGGAAGCAGCAAGGGAACCGCCCATACAGTCGGTATGCGAATTGTGATCAGCGAAGCCGCGACGCCAAACTCCCGTCCCGCTCGTGGCAGGGCTATCGCATATGCCTGTGATGAAGTCCGATTGGCGGCACAATCTTGCGTTCCTCGGGCTTGACCCACTGCAGTCCGGTTAAGCGATGATTGCTCCTTCCCCCAGAAAGGGGGAAGGTTGGGATGGGGGTTGATGGCGGTGCACTTCGGCAACGATTTCAATCTTTTGCACCGCCATCAATCCCCACCCTAACCCTCCCCTTTTCTAGGGGAGGGAATGTCCGAGAGCCAACCCGGAATCATGTCGGAGCTCTCTTCTGCGCATACAACTATCCGATGCAATGGAAGAAATGTGCCTTCACCCAACGCTAAACCGGACAGCAGTGGGCTTGACCCGAGGATCCAGGAAGCTACTTGCGCCGAATTCGCTTCACTTTGGGTCCTCGGGTCAAGCCCGAGGAAGGCAAGAAAACAGATTCTAAATCCATATGCGATAGCCCTCCCCTCAAGGGAGGGCATGTGGTCAGGCCAGCGTCTTGCCGAGCTTGCCGTCGCCTTCCAGGGTTTCCTTGACCACCTGGCGCAGTTCGTCGCGCTGGAACGGCTTGGAAATCAGGTTGTCGCGCAGCCGCGGCTCTTCCTGATGCACCATGGCGCCTTTCGGGTAACCTGAGGCGTGGATCATCTTCAGCTCCGGCCTGATCTGTGCGGCCGCCTGCGACAGGTCGAACCCGTTCATGCCGCCGGGCATGACGACGTCGGTGAACAGCAGGTCGATGTCGTCGTGATCCTGCAGCACCTGCAGGGCATCGATGGCGTTGTTGGACTGCAGCACCTCGTAACCGAAGCTCTCCAGGAACTCCACGGCGACATCGCGGACGCTTTCCTGGTCCTCAACGACCAGGATCTTGGCCTTGTACTCGTTGTGCTCTTCCTCGACCGGTTGCGGCTCGGGCAGCTTGCCCTTCAGGTCGCGCAGCGGCAGGTACATCTTGAACGACGTGCCGTCGCCCTCCTCGGAATAGACCTTCATGTGACCGCCGGACTGCTTGATGAAGCCGAACACCATCGACAGGCCGAGCCCGGTGCCCTTGCCCACTTCCTTGGTGGTGAAGAACGGCTGGAACACCTTGTGCAGCAGATGCTTGGGAATGCCGGCACCGGTATCGGACACCGCGATCATGACATATTGGCCCGGCTCGACCTCTTCGTGCTCGTTGCAGTAGTCCTGGTCCAGATTCTGCAGCGACGTTTCGATGGTCAGCCGGCCGCCGCCCTTCTGGCGCATCGCGTCACGGGCGTTGATCGCCAGGTTGAGGATCGACGTTTCAAGTTGCGTGGGATCGGCTTTGACGACCGGATCGCCCTCCATAAGGTCGATCTTGAGCGAGACATCCTCGCCAATTGAACGCTGCAGGATCGCCGACATGCCTTCAATAAGTTCGTTGACCTCAAGCTCCTGCGGCGCGAGCGACTGCCGGCGTGCGAACGCCAACAGCTGCTTGGTCAGCTCAGACCCCTTGCAGGCCGCATCGATGGCCTCGCGGGCCCGCTTAAGCGCCTTGTCATTACCATCCAGCGCGCCTTCGACAAGCTGCAGGTTGCCGATAATGACGGTCAGCAGATTGTTGAAGTCGTGCGCGATACCGCCGGTCAACTGGCCGACGGCTTCCATCTTCTGCGCCTGGCGCAGGTGCTCCTCGGCCTTTTGCCGCGAGCTTATGTCGACCGCCTGAACGATGAACTGATCGACCTTGCCCTCGCTGTCGCGGACACCTGAAATACTGGTCAGAACGTTCAGCGACCGGTCATCCTGGCCCTTGAAACGGATCTCGGCATGTCCGCCGCGGCCATCCCGGGCGCGGATCTTGCCAACCAGCGTCTGCACCTTGGAAACATCGTCTTCATTGACGATATCCATCAGGCTGCGCGACATCAGATCGAGTTCGGCAACCCCGAGCATTTCGGAAAACGCTTCGTTGACTGCAGAAATCCGGCCGTCGACCGACAGGATGGCCATGCCATGCGCGGCCGATTCAAAGGAATTGCGGAACCTCTGTTCGCTCTGCCTGAGCGCAATCTGGGTCTGGGTATGTTCGCGCATGTCGGTGAGCACCGCGACGCTGCGTTCAATCCGTCCGTCCTGATTCTTGTAGCCGATCGCCGACACCAGCGCCTCGATCACCTTGCCGCCCTTGGTCTTGAAGCTCAGCTCGGTGTTGCCAAAAAAGCCGGTATCGAAGAAGCGCGGAAACACATCGTTGCGCAGAACCTCCTGCGCGGCCTCTGCCATGATGTCGAAGCAGTGCCGGCCGGTCAGTTCCTCTTCATCGTAGCCCAGCGCCGACAGGGCCGCCTTGTTGCCGCTGACAATGTTGCCGGTGCCGTCGAACACCAGGATCATCATCGGCATGTGGAAGAACAGGTCGTCGTACAGGAACTTCGTCTGGCCGGGGAAAATCTCAAAGTGATGCTTGGCCTGGTCAGCCTCGACGGTATGGCCACCGGCAACCGGCAATGCGCCGTCCGGCGTTCCAAGCTTGCCCAGAACGTCGTCGTGCGCCGTATCTCCCAGCCAGTTGGTGAAAGATACCGCTCCGCTATCCTTTGCGATTGTCCATGTCATACGCGTCGATCCACCTAACACTTGACCGGTGCAGCACGCGCCGCGTGCGCCCGGAACTCTTCGACTTTGCGGGCTGAGCTTGCACGGCTGCTTCGCCGACAGGTGCGCCACTCCGCCCGTACTGCCGTCGAAATCTACCGGTTATTCGTAAACACACCCTTGGAATGCGCCGGTTTCGATTGGTAAATGAACCAACAATCGCATCAGGCGGCGCGTTTTTCGGATCATGGTGAACAAAGCGTAAATCGGCCGTCTGTCACGTGCGCCGTCACGCAAGATGCGGTCGCCCGACGGCTTCGACACGCACCTGCGCCGCCAGGATGTCGTCTTCGGCGACGGCATCGGGCATTAATTGCCGGACGACCGAGACATGCAGTTCCGGCTCGTGGGCACCCATGGCAACGGCATCGTCGCGGGCCAGATCTTCGGCCAAGGTGCGGGCGGCAGCGATGGCAGCGCCCGCCCTGGCGAAGGTTTGCGGCCCCGTGGGCCCCATCACCTTGAACGCGCCCGAGCCGTTGCCGACCACCTCGATGGCGACCGCGCGCACGACCACCCCGCAGGCGGCCCCGACTGCGTTGGCGACATCGCAATCCGTGCTGAACACGACCTCGGCCCCCAGCCGCCTGCCGACCTCCGGGTAGTACACCTTCACCGGGCCGCCGACGGCAACCACCGGCAGTTCCGGCGTGAGCAACACCTGTACGCCGCCGAGCCGTCCCGCACCCCGGCACACCGCATCGACCAGACCGGCGCCAGCCGCATCGCCGGCATCGCCCAGCGCCAGGCCGATGACCGCCTTGCCGGACAGGGTGACGACTTCATCCCACACATCCCGGCAGAACTGCATGACGGCGGCATCGTCCGGCGCGGTTTCATCGCGCAACCGGGTCATCGCCCGGGCGCCCAGCAGCGCGGCCTCGCGCGACCAGTTGTCCTGCATGTCCAGAACGTGCGCCGCATCGGACGGCGTGAACCCGGCGACCTGCACGATGCCCTTGCGCTGCAGCTTGGCGAGGACGCGCTCAAGTCCGCTGGAGGGCGCAACCTTCGACAGCGCCTGCGGGCGCGGGCCGATGCGCTCCAAGAGACCGGTCTCCCGGCTGCTCAGTCCGGCAGGCGGACCGGCAGCGCCGCCACCACGGTCGGTCAGCAGCACAAGGCGCCCCTTTGCGCTCGACTGCGGCTCCGACAGTTCGGCTTCCAGGATCGCCGGCACCTCCGGGAACTGCGTCGCCAGCAGCGACACCGGGATCAGCCGCCGCGGCCCGACCGCCAACCGCCCGGAATAGTCGATCGCCACTTCGCTGTCGCCGCCCAAACCCAGGGTGTGCACATCCATCGCCTTGACCATGGTGCGCCAGCCGCCGACCTCGGCGCCGAGTGAACTGACCACCGGTCGGCCGTTGCGCAACATGCCGAGATCGCTGGTCGTGCCGCCCATATCCGACAGGATGAAGTCCTTGCGGCCCGACAATGCCGCCGCACCGACCAGCGATGCCGCCGGCCCGGACAGGATGGTCTCGATCGGCCGCAGGGCCACGGTGTCGGCCAGCGCCAGGCTGCCGTCGCCCTTGACCACCATCAGCGGCGCCTCGACCCCTCTTTCGGCCATGGCCTGGCGCACCGCGTCCACGAGGATCGATATCTTGGAAATGAGCCGGGCATTCAGCACGGCCGTCAACGCCCGGCGCGGCGCATCGAGGTCTGACGACAATTCGCTGGACAGGGTCACCGGCTTGCCCGCAGCCGCGATGATCGCATCGCGCGCTGCCTGTTCGTGCTCTGGATTGCGCACCCCGAACCGGCCCGCCACCGCGAACGCCTCGACCTTGGGTGCCACCGCTGTAACCGACTGCCGCAACCCATCGACATCCAGAGCTGCAACCGCAGCACCGTTGTGATCGTGACCGCCGCTGATCCGGACCACCGCAATGCCGGGAAACGCAGCCTCGATGCCGCTCTTGCGCACCATCGTGTCGTCGAAGCCGATCAGCACCACCGCGACCGGGCTGCCGTGCCCCTCGACAACGGCGTTTGTAGCCAGCGTAGTCGACACCGAGACCAGGTCGATGTCGCCCGAAACCGCATCCTGCGGCATAGACTGCAACGCGGCCGTCAAAGCGGCATTGACCCCGAGCGCCAGATCCTCACGCGTTGTCAGCGCCTTGGCTCTGGCCACGACGGCATGGTCCGCGGCGTTCAGCACGGCGGCATCCGTATAGGTTCCGCCGGTATCGATACCGACCACAAAACGAGCGCTCATGAGGAAAACCTGACGTGGTTGGGGAGCAGATGTCCGTGTACGTGTACGTGCGGCGGCGGATCATTCAATATTTCGCCTTGCCTGGCAAGTCTCCGCGACCACGGATCACCGGTGCCAACCAGGACCAGGTTCCGCCCCATTTTCACCACCGCGGCCTGTCAGTAAAAATGCCACAGCGCAAAGGATTTCGCGCTGGTCATCGGGCGCGTTAATTGACAAACCCGTCAATATCCGTGAACAGTAGCGCACCGGTTGAGCGGCAATTGGGCAGACTGTGTCTCGGGTTGCAGACATGGTGATGCCGGGTGAGTTCAGAACCACAAAAGTGGCGGCGAAAGTAACAGGCAGTGGGGCGTACATGTCCGAGTTAACACATCACAAGATGTGCCAGGCCAAGCGGCTGGCCATTGGCTTTCTCGCCCTCGGAGTTGTTTTCGCAGGCAGCGGGCCGGCTTCTGCCGAAACACTGGCGCAGGCGTTGGCATGGGCCTACGAAGGCAATCCGCTGCTGCGCGCCGAGCGTGCCCGCCAGCGCGGAACCGACGAGCAGGTCCCCCAGGCCCTGTCCGGCTGGCGCCCGACGATCGTGGCCAATGGCGACGTCGGCGTGCAGCACAACGACACCAACACCACGCCATCTCAGCGCACCGATCCGGCCGGCTTCACGATTGAACTCAACCAGCCGATCTTCCGGGGCTTCAGGACCATCAACCAGACCAAATCGGCCGAAGCCAACGTCCGGGCCGGCCGGCAGAACCTGCTGGCCGTCGAACAGGAACTCCTGTTCGACACCGTTCAGGCCTTTGCCGACGTCGTGCGCGACCGGCAGATCGTCCACCTGCGCACCAAGAACGTTTCGTTCCTCGTCGAGCAACTCAAGGCCGCCAAGGCCCGTTTCGAGGTCGGCGAGATCACCCGCACCGATGTGTCCCAGTCGAACGCCCGCTTAAGCCTGTCGCGCTCCAACCTGTCGAATGCCCGGTCCAACCTCGAGACAAATCGGGCCATCTACACCCGCCTCACCGGCCGCAAGCCCGGCCGCCTGACGAAACTGAAGGTGCTGCGGCGCCTGCCGAAGACACTCAGTCGTGCCATCGCGATCGCCGAACGGACCAACCCGACGATCCTTTCTGCGGTGCATATCGAGGAAGCCGCTCGCCACGATATCAAGACCGCCAAAGGCGATCTGCTGCCGACACTTTCGCTTCAGGCCCGGTACCAGTTGCGCCACGACCCCTCGACCTTCACCCGCACCAGCGAGGCGGCACAGGTGCTGGGCGCCCTTTCGGTTCCGCTCTATCAGTCGGGACTGCAGTATTCCCAGGTCCGCCAGGCCAAACAGGTCGCCAGCCAGCGCCGGCTGCAGATCCTCAATGCCCGCCGCCAGGTGCGTGAGCGCGTCGTCACCGGCTGGCATGCGCTGATCGCCACCCGCCAGACCATTCGTTCGTTCGCTGACCAGGTCAGGGCGAACCGGTTCGCCCTGGAGGGTGTCCGTCAGGAAGCTCTGGTCGGTTCGCGCACGACGCTCGATGTGCTGGACGCCGAACAGGAACTGGTCGACAGCCAGGTCTCTCTGGCCGGCGCGCGCCGCGACAACATTGTTGCCGCCTACCTGCTGCTCGGCTCTATCGGCAAGCTGACCGCCACCGATTTGCGCCTGCCGGTAGCTGTCTACGACCCCACCCGGCACTATGACGCCACCCGCGACCGTCTGTTCGGAACCAGCACCGAGACGATCGAGTAGGTGCGGCCGGGGTCCGCTTCGTGAACGCGCCGCGCATCGCCATCGCCGGGTTTCAGCACGAAACCAACACCTTCGCGCCGCTCCCCACCGGACTGGCCGACTTCGAAACACCCGGCTCCTGGCCCGGTATGACCAAAGGCGATGACGTCATCGATGTGTTCGCCGATCTGAACATACCCATCGGCGGGTTCATATCGGCGGCACGAGACTGGAATCTTGTGCCCGTTTTGTGGACCAACGCCGAGCCGGGCGGCTATGTTGCCCAGCCAGCCTTCGACCGTATCGCCGACATGATCTGCGAAGGTGTCGCCGCAGCCGGCGCCATCGACGGCGTTTACCTCGACCTGCACGGCGCCATGGTCACAGAGGATTTCGAGGACGGTGAGGGCGAACTGCTGGCCCGCATCCGCGAGGTCACCGGTCCGGACCTGCCGATCGCCGTCAGCCTGGACCTGCATGGCAACGTCACGCCCGAACTGGCCGAACGCGCCTCGACGCTGGCCATCTACCGCACCTACCCGCATATCGACATGGCCGAAACCGGCGCCCGCGCCAAGGCGCTGCTGGCAGCCGAACTTGCGCGGGGCGAACCCTTTGCACGTGCCTTCAGGCAGCTCGACTACCTGATCCCCCTGCAGGCCCAGTCGACCATGCGTGAACCGGGCCACCGTCTTTATGCCATGCTTGAAGAGCTGGAGGCCGGTGCCGCCGTCTCCTGTGACCTGGCGCTCGGCTTCCCGCCGGCCGACATCGAACACTGCGGTGTTTCCCTGATCGCCTACGCTGACAAACAACCCGACGCCGATAGCGCAGCCGGCCGGCTGCTCGATGCCCTCAACGCCGCCGAGGATGACTTCCACAACCCGCTCGTGGCGCCGGCCGATTGTGTCGCCCGGGCCAGGGCCCTGGCGGCCCGCACCAGCAAACCTGTCGTCATCGCCGATCCTCAGGACAATCCCGGCGCCGGCGCCACCGGCGACACCACCGGCGTGCTCGAGGCGCTTGTGACGGGCGGTGCCCGCAAGGCCGCCCTCGGCATCCTGTGGGACCCCGATACCGCCGCTCAAGCACATGCCGCCGGGCATGGCGCCGAGATCGATGTCGCCATCGGCGGCCGCTTTCCTGAACTCGGCTGCCGGCCCTTCACGGCCAGGGTGCGCGTTGAAAAGCTGTCCGACGGCATCTTCACCGCCACCGGTCCGATGTATGGCGGCTCGACCGCCAACCTCGGCCCCTGCGCCGTTCTGCACATCCTCGATGAGGCATCGGACGTGCGCGTCGTCGTTGGTTCGGTGCGTGCCCAGAATGCCGATCAGGCCTGCTTCACCCACATCGGTATCGACCCGGCGGTTCAGAACATTCTCGTCGTCAAGAGTTCGGTTCACTTCCTCGCCGACTATGAACCGATTGCCGAGACCGTGCTGTTCGCCGATGCCCCGGGCGCCAACCCCTGCCAGCTCGACACCATCCCCTTCACCCGCCTGCGCAACGGCGTGCGGCTTGGCCCGCACGGCCCGGCGTTTGCGAAATAATTTCGTCAATTCAAGGCATTGCCTGGCGCCAGCTGATTCTGATTCATAACTTTAACTGCCCCGCATCACGGCCCGGAAACCGGCCGTCGGCAACCGCCTTGTCAGACGCACAAAACCGGTTAGTCTGCCACCATGAGCACCAACGCCTGCGCCACGCCGCTTGCCGACATGCCTCTTGAAACCGTGCTGCAACGATTGCGCGATGCGGCATCGCAGCCGTTCGAGACGGCGCGCCCCATCCCCGCGCCGGTCAACCATTCGCTGGCGTTTCAGAGCCATGAACGCCAGGCGGTGTTTGCCAGCGGGTGGGTGTGCATCGGCCGCAGCGATGAGATCGCCGCAACCGGCGATTATCTGGTGCACCAGGTCGCCGGTGTACCGGTGGTCGCTGTGCGTCAGGAGGATGGCGCGCTGAACGCGTTCGTCAATGCCTGCGCGCATCGCTTCGCCTGTGTCGTGTCCGGTGACAGGGGCAATGCCAAACGTTTCACCTGCCCTTATCACGCCTGGACCTACGACCTTTCCGGACGGCTGGTCCGGGCGCCGTTCATGGACATGAAGCCGGGCTTCGATGCCGGTGAGCACCGGCTGCGGCCCGTGCACTGCGAGGTATGGGAGGGCTTTGTCTATATCTGCCTGGCAGACCGGCCCGCGACCTCGCTGTCGGCAGCGCTTGCGCCGCTCAGCGACGGTATCGTCGGGCGGTTCGACATGTCCTGTTACCGCACCGTGATGCGCCGCACGATGGTGTGGGACGCCAACTGGAAGAACCTGATCGAGAACTTCATCGAGAGCTACCATGTGCCGATGGCGCACAAGAAGACTTTCGCCAAGCACGCCAAACCGCTCACCGACTACATCTGCGGCGAAGACGCCGACCACTATTGTTACCACCGCGCCGTCCAGCCCAGCGATACGGGCCCCGGTGCGGCACATCCAGACAATGACCGGCTTGAAGGCGAATGGCGCCGGATGATGGTCGACTTCTGCGTCTTTCCCTGCCACCTGGTGACCCTGATGCCGGATTTCCTGTGGTACATCTCGGTGCAGCCGCAAGGCATCGGCCGAATGCACGCCACCTGGGGCGTGGCGATACCGCCGGAAATTCTCAGCAACATCGCGCCGGCCGACTACGACGCCTGGCTCGAACAGCTTTCGGCCTACATGGACACCGCCAACGATGAGGACAAGATCCTCGTCGAAGCCCTCTACAAAGGCAGCGCCTCGCCGCTGTTGCCCGAAGGCACCTACCACCCCATCGAACGCAACCTGTGGCAGTTCACCCGCTACCTGAACCGGGTGTGCCAGCCATCGGAATGACTGTTTTCAACAGCACACGACCAATGCCCTTGATTCGTCATGACTGGGCTCCCCCACTGCTGTCCAGTTCTGCTGTTCGCCCCTTCCCCCCAGAGAGGGGGAAGGTTGGGATGGGGGTTGATGGCGGTGCAAATTACAATGGGATCTAAGTGTTGCACCGCCATCAATCCCCACCCTAACCCTCCCCTTTTCTAGGGGAGGGAATGCTATGTAGCTCGCACTGAGTTCGAGGGCTACAACGCCAACATCAGTACAACTGTGTGATCACCCCCGAGCCCTCATCGACAAGCTGCTGGCCGGTGCGCCAGACGTCCTTGCCCTGCCATTCGGCCTTCAGTTGCTCTCGCCAGGCCGGGGTGATCGGGGAGTTCACGAAGTACTTCTCGAAGAACCGCCCGGCCAGCGCCTTGCGCTCGCGCTCGTTGCCGTCGGCCTTTTCGTCGCTGAACAGCTCGTAGTACTGCGGCTCGTGGAACATCCAGCGCGACGACGCCGACGCCATGCGCGTCTGGCCCTGCAGGTAGATCGGCACGCACATCGACAGGCATCCGGCACCCGGGCCGACATTGCTGTCGACCGTGTGGCTGCGATTCATGCGATCGATCAGCTCGATCATCTTGCGGCCCTCGAGCAGCGCCCCGCCGCGTGAGTTGAGGTCGACGACGAAGCGCGCGGTCTTGCTGCGCCATTCGGCGAACGCCTCCTCGAAGCGCCGCACCATCGGCACCTCGATATCGCTGTGCCACGACAGGACGACGGTGTTCGAGGCATCGCTGAGTTGTCGCGCCGACAGGCGGCCCTTGTTTTCGTAGACTTGGCTCTGTTGCAGCCAGTAGAGCCCGGCGGCGATCGCCACGGCAGCGACCAGAAGCAGCTTTATCAGCCGGTCGGGCAACACCGGTGCGGCTACCGTTTCATCAGCGATTTCAACTCGACCGACGTGTCGGCCAGCGCCGCCGGATCGAGCTCGGTCTTCATCGCCAAGAGCCGCCGCGACACCGCCACATCGCGCACCGCATCGACCGCCGCCATGGCGTCCAGCCGCCCGTCCTTGAGATAGTACAGGCTGAAGGCGCCATCGTCCGGATTGCCCCGCATCACCGCGCCGTCGAAGGTCTCCGGCAGGCCGAGCATCTGCAGGTTGACGCCGTACTGGTCCGACCAGCCCCACGGCGTGTCGTTGTAGGGCTGTTCGCGCCCGGCGATTATCTTGCCGGCCGCCATGCCCTGGTTCTGGGCATTCTGCCAGGTCTCCATGCGCATGCGACGGCCGAAGCCCGGATGGTAGTGATTGGTCACATCGCCGGCGGCGTGGATCGCCGGGTCGGCGGTGCGGGTGAACTCGTCGACCCAGATGCCGCCCTCGGTCTCAAGTCCGGCATCGGCGGCAAGTTCGCTGTTGGGGATCACCCCGATGCCGGCGACGATCACCGTGCCGTCGACCACCGTGTCGCCGCACACCAGCCGGCAGCCGTCCGCGCCATGCTCGATCCGCTCCGGCATGACGCCGCACAACACATCGACCCCGTGGCCGCGGTGCATGGCTTCGTAGTGTGCCGAGATCTCCGGACCGACGACCCGCGCCATCACCCTGTCGGCAACTTCGACGACGGCTGCGTCAGCCCCCAGCTTGCGCGCCGCCGCGGCCACTTCCAGCCCGATCAGCCCGCCGCCGACGACGATGATCTTGGCGCCCGGCTTGATCGTATCCTTGAGCTGCAGGCAGTCGTCCATCCCGCGCAGGTAGAGGATCGGCGCACCCTTCGAGCCCGGCAGCTTAAGCTCGCGCACCCGCGCCCCGGTCGCCAGGATCAGCCGGTCGTAGCCAAGGCTCTCGCCACCCGCCAGGGCAAGCGTCCGGTCCTGCCGGCTGATCGCTTCGACCCGCACGCCGGGGCGGAAATCCACGCCCATCTCGGCCAGCTCCTCCGGCGACAGGTACCAGGTCGAGCGCGGCTCGGCATCGCCCAGCAGCACCGCCTTCGACAATGGCGGCCGGTCGTAGGGCGGATAGGGCTCATCGCCCAAGAGGATCACCTCGCCGGCAAAATCGTATTGCCGCAGGCCCTTGGCGGCCCAGCACCCGGCCTGGCCGGCCCCGACGATCACCACCCGATTTACGTCCGTCATCGCATCCACCTTTCCACTTGCACCCCTCCCCGCTTAGGCGTCTCGTCCGGCGACCGCAACACCCCTTTTTGTCCCACCGGCAAGCAAACGCTCTGCGATGCGCAATTGCAAACGCTGCCAGCGTGCCGTACATCGCAACCATCATGGCCGCCCCGTTACTGACTTTGCAGGACATCACATTGCGCCTCGGCGACACGGCGTTGCTCGATGGCGCCGAGCTGTCGGTGGCCAAAGGCGAGCGCATCCGCCTGGTCGGCCGCAACGGTTCGGGCAAGTCGACGCTGCTCAAGATCGCCGCCGGGCTGGCCGAACCGGACGCCGGCAGCATTTTCCGCCAGCCCGGCGCCACCATCCGCTACCTGCCGCAGGAACCGGACCTGACCGGCCATGCCAGCATCCTGGCCTACGTTGAAGCCGGCTTGCAGCCCGGTGACGACCTGCACCAGGCGCGCTATCTGGTCGAGCATCTCGGCCTCGACGCCGAACGCCCGCTCGACAACCTGTCCGGCGGCGAGACCCGCCGCGCCGCCCTGGCCCGCACCCTGGCGCCGCACCCGGACATCCTGCTGCTCGACGAACCGACCAACCACCTCGACCTGCCGGCCATCGAATGGCTTGAGCAGGAACTGAAGTCGCGCCGCAACGCCCTGGTGATCATCAGTCACGACCGGCGCTTCCTCGACACCCTGACCGCGCAGACCGTGTGGCTCGACCGCGGCCGCACCCGCAGGCTCGACAAGGGTTTTGCCGCCTTCGAAGCCTGGCGCGACGACATCCTGCAGCGCGAGGAGGTGGAACTGCACAAGCTCGACCGCAAGATCCACATGGAAGAGGACTGGCTGCGCTACGGCGTGACCGCCCGGCGCAAGCGCAACCAGCGCCGCCTCGGCCTGCTGCATGAAATGCGCGAAAAGCGCGCCACCGCCGTGCGCGCCCAGGGCGTGGCGAAGCTGGCCACGGCAAGCGCCGAAGCCTCGGGCAAGCTGGTCATCGAAGCCGAAGGCATTACCAAGGTGTTCGACGGCAATGCCGTCGTCAGCCCGCTGTCGATGCGCATACAGCGCGGCGACCGCATCGGCATCATCGGCCCCAACGGCGCCGGCAAGACCACCCTGATCAGGATGCTCACCGGCCAGCTTCCGCCCGACAGCGGCTCCGTGCGCATTGCCGAAACCGCAAAGATGGTGACGCTCGACCAGCGCCGCGAGAGCCTCAAGCCGGAATGGACCCTGGAGGACGCGCTGACCGGCGGTTCCGGCGACACCGTGCTGGTGCAGGGCCAACGGCGCCATGTCGTCGGCTACATGAAGGACTTCCTGTTCTCGCCCGACCAGCGCCGCACGCCGATCTCGCGCCTGTCCGGCGGCGAGCGCGGCCGCCTGATGCTGGCCCGGGCTCTCGCTGCCCCGGCCAACCTGCTGGTGCTCGACGAGCCGACCAACGACCTCGACCTGGAAACCCTCGACCTGCTGCAGGAGATGCTGGCCGACTATGACGGCACCGTGCTGCTGGTCAGCCACGACCGCGATTTCCTCGACCGGGTCGTGACCTCCAGCCTGTTCGCCATGGGCAACGGCAAGTGGCAGGAGTTTCCCGGCGGCTACAGCGACGCCATCCGCCAAAGCACTCATTCCGCGCCGGCCAGGCCGGCAAGGCAGGCAGCAGAGAAGAAAACCAAACCAGCCGCAGGCAGCACAGCGCCGGCACCCCGGGCCAAGTTGTCCTACAAGCAGAAATACGCCCTTGAAACGCTGCCCGGCGAGATCGCCGCCTTGCAGGACAGGATCGGCGAGCTGACGGCGCGCCTCAACGATCCGGCCCTCTATGCCGATAATCCCGATGCCTTCGCAAAGCTCAGCGAAGAACTCGGCGCGGCGCAGGAACACCTGTCCGCTGCCGAAGACGACTGGCTGCAGCTTGAAATGCTGCGCGAGGAACTGGAAGGCACTGCATGACGCCTTCCACCGCACAAAAACCCGACGCTCTATGGATCAAGCACCCGCTCGCCTGCCTGGCCGACGGCGCGGAAAACGGCATCGTCGTCGCAGACGGGCGCATCGCCGAACTGGTGCCGGCGGGAGGCGCCCCCAAGACCGCTGTTGCCGCCAGCTTCGATGCCAGCCGCCATGTGGTGCTGCCGGGCCTGATAAACGCCCACCACCATTTCTACCAGACCCTGACCCGCGCCCACCCGGACGCCATCAACAAGCCGCTGTTTGCCTGGCTCAAGGCGCTCTACCCGGTGTGGGCGCACATCACGCCCGACGACCTGCGCATCGCATCGCACCTGGCGCTGGTCGAACTGGCCATGTCCGGCTGCACCACCACGTCCGACCATCACTACCTGTTTCCCTCGGGTCTGAACGACGCCATGGACATTCAGGCCGAGGAGGCCGCCCGGCTCGGGCTGCGCATGACCATCACCCGCGGCTCGATGAGCCTGTCGGTCGCCGACGGCGGCCTGCCGCCGGTCAGCGTGGTGCAGGACCACGACACCATCATGAACGACTGCGAACGGGTGCTGGCCAGGCACCACCAGCCCGGCGGCGGCGCCATGCTGCAGGTCGCACTGGCGCCGTGCTCGCCGTTTTCGGTGACCCGCGAGCTGATGCTGGCAAGCGCCGAACTGGCGGAGAAGAACGACTGCCGCCTACACACTCACCTGGCCGAGACCCTCGATGAGAACGACTACTGCAACGAGATGTTCGGCTGCCGGCCGCTCGACTATCTCGAACAGACCGGCTGGCTGACCAACCGCACCTGGCTCGCCCACGGCATCCATTTCAATGACGATGAGATCACCCGCCTGGCCCGGCACGGCACCGGCGTCTGCCATTGCCCGACCTCGAACATGGTGCTCGCGTCGGGCCACTGCCGCACCTGCGAGCTGGAACGCCGGGGCGCGCCGGTCGGCCTCGGCGTCGACGGTTCGGCCTCCAACGACAGCTCCAACCTGATGGAGGGCGTGCGCCACGCCCTGATGATCAATCGGCTGACCTACGGGGCCGAGGACGTCAGCCACCTCGATGCCCTCCGCTGGGCCACCGAAGGCTCGGCCAAATGCCTCGGCCGGTCCGACATCGGCACCATCGCGGTCGGCAGGCAGGCGGACCTCGCCTTGTTCGACCTTGAGGACCTGCGCTTTTCCGGCGCCGGCGATCCGCTCGCCGCCCTGGTGCTGTGCGGCGCCCACCGGGCCGACCGGGTAATGGTCGCCGGCAAGTGGATCGTTGCCGATGCCCATCCCGTCGGCATCGACCTCACGGAACTGCGCAACGAACACTCGGCCGCCGCCGCCCGCCTGCTCTCCGTAACCTGACTCACGGGTTCTCGGCCACCTGCCGCTTGCGCTCGACCGGCGGCTCGATGAACACGATCAGGTGCGATGCCTCACCCGCCGACCGATCCGCCAGCGCATACCTGACGCGGCGCTGGGTATGGGCCTCGCCGACCGTAAAGCCGATCTGTCCGGAGATGATCTTGCGTGGGTTGTCATGTACCTGCCGGATGATCTGGTTGAACGGCTGGGTAAAGATCAGCCGCAGCGACGACTTGCCCTCATCATCTTCACCACGGTCCCGCGGCGCCAGTATCGTGGTGGCGAAGGCCGGATTGTAGGCCGCGATCCTGCGCTCGTGGGTGAGCACCATGACCGGCAGCGGACACGCCGTGATGATCGCCGCGAGATCAACCCCGCCCGAACGCATCTCGCTCAGGGCCATTTCCTGGCGCAACCGGTGCAGGCAGAAGGCCCGCAGAGCCGAAGTTCGGTTGGTTGACTTGTCAAGATCACCGACGATCTTGAAGACCAGCTCGTTGAGTGAGATGCCATCCGTCTCGGCAAGATCAACCAATTGATCCCAATAGATATTTTCAAGACGGATTGCCATCCTCCGGCCCTTTCGCTGCAGCACCCGCATGGTGGTTTGGGTGAGCGTCGCAGCATCCCCGCCGCGTCTTGCCGCCGGCCCCTTGCCGGCTCCCGTGTCTGGCGGAGACTGTGAGTCGTCCTGCATTTCCCCCGGCTCCTGCTCATGTCCGCTGAATACCCATTATGGTTACCAGCAAATTAACACAACTCATAACATATTATGAGAATTTTGCCGGTCTTGCCACCACCTGCTCTGGCGAATTGACGTCGCGTCTGGCATTTTTCCACTTTAACAAAGTTTTAACCTTGCACCACAAGTGCGCTGCGACCCACAGCAGCAGGGAGAGTGAAATGACTGAGCGTTCTGACATGGAAATCGTAGCCGGCGAAGAAACTGCCGAGGCAAGCGTACAAGACGACACCCGCATCGAGCTGGCGCAAGCGACCACAACTGACGATGACCAGCAGGAGAACGCCGAGAAGGCTGAGGACAAGGAAGAGGAAAAGCAGGAGACTGCTGAAGCCGCAGACGATGCCCCCAACCAGGTGGTCATCCCGATCGAGCGCATCGAGACCTTCGACACCACCGCCGTCAAGCAGACCCTGACCGCCACCGAAGGCACACCGGTCGAGCTGCCCGAAGGCACTGACGTCACCGGCCTGTTTCCATTCCAGAACGACCTTATCATCCAGGAAGCCGACGGTTCGCTGATTTACATCATCGGCGGTTTCACCACGCCGCCGACCCTGGTCATCGGCCAGTACGAAATCGCGTCCGCCGATCTGTCGACCGCTTTCCAGTCCGGCGCCACGACCGTCCCTGCCGCCGGCCCGACCGGTCCTCAGCAGCCGCCGAGTTCAGGCGGCAACTTCGCCACCGACCCCGGCAATGTCGGCGATCCGCTCGATCCGGTGCCACTGCTGCCGCCGACCGCCTTTGATCGTGCCTTTGAGGACATCGAGGAATTCCAGGGCCTGCTTGAGGAAGATGACCCACAGGAGCCACTGCGTATTGTCAGCGTGATTCCCGAGCGTCCCACTGTCGCCGACCCCGACCTGCTGCTCAATGACGGCATCGACATTGACACGGTCGACATCACAATCAAGGCCGGCTCGACGTCGGTAACCGACCTGCGGTTCGGAAACGACCTGTCTGGCATCCGCGTTGTCGGTGCCGACACCAACGCCAACTTCACCTGGAAGATCGTACCGGGTAACGGCAGCCACATCATCGAAGGCTCACTGCCGGGCAATGGCGTCGTGATCCGCCTTGAGATTTCCCTGACCGACGCCATCGGCCCCAATGCAACGGGCGCCGGCGCAATCAAGATCACCTTGCTGGAAGGCTTTCCGCACCAGTTTGGCGAGAACGGCGACAGCCTGGCAAGCATCATCAACATCCCGATCATTGCCGAAGACGCCGCCGGCAATACCGACAACGCGGTGACCCAGGTCGATATCCTGGACGATATACCCCTCGCCAAGCACGACACCGACACGATCGGCGCCGGCCAGTTCGGCCCGGTCTCCGGCAACCTGATCACCGATGCAGAAGCCAATGGCGACAACGGTGCCGATGACATCGGCGCCGACGACGGCACCACCACCGGCATCGCTCCCCAGATCGTCAGCATTTCCAGTCCTGTCGACGGTGATACGATTGGCTCGACCGCCGAGACGATCAATGGTCTGTATGGCACCCTGACCGTCGAACCCGATGGCGACTACACCTACACCCGCAATCCCGGCACACCGGGTGACAAAGACGACGTATTCAACTACACGCTGCGCGACGGCGACGGCGACACGAGTTCTGCGACGTTGACGATCCACATTGAAAGCGTTCCGCCGACCATTGAAATTCCCGAACCGAATCCGAACGACCCTCTGGCCGGCGACGACGGCACCGTGGTATTTGAGGAAGGCCTGCCGGCGCGTGGCAGTGAATCCGAAGGCTCGCAGGCTTCCGACCCCTCCGAGACGACCGCGGGCGTGATCAACTTCACGTCGGTTGACGGTCTGGACAGCGTAACCATCGCCGGCGTAGCCGTAAACACCAGCGGCTTTCCCCAGACGGTTTCCGATGACGCCACCGGAACGCTTGTCGTTACCGGTCTGACGTTCGACCCGGTGACCGGTGCTGGCACCATCTCTTATGAATACACCCTGAAAGACAACACGCTGATCGACCCTGACGGCGTTTCATTCCCGGTCGAGATTACCGATCTGGACGGCGAAGCCGCCGGCGGCAACCTTGATGTGCTGATCATCGACGACGCTCCGACTGCTGTTGCCGATGTTGACAGCGTAACCGAGGATGGCCCAACCACGGCGGATGGTAACGTATTGACCGGAACTGGTGGCACCGATGCCAATGCCACCGACGGTGAAGCCGACACCCAGGGTGCTGACAGCGCAACTGTCACCGCCGTGTCTTTCGGTGCCAGCACGGGCACAGTCGGAAGCGCCCTTTCCGGCGCCTACGGCGAACTAACACTGAATTCAGACGGCTCCTACAGCTATGTTCTCGACAACGCCAACGGCATCGTGCAGGGCCTTGCCGAGGGTGAAACACTCACCGAGGTGTTCGATTACACCATTACCGATGGCGATGGCGACACGTCAGCAACGACCCTGACGATCACCATCAACGGCGCCGACGACCCGGTCACCGTCAACGGCCTTGACGGCGACGGTGCTGAAGAGATCGTCGACGAGGACGACCTTCTGGACGGCTCGTCGCCGGACAACGCCGCCTTGACCAAGACCGGAGACTTCTCGGTAACGACCCCCGATGGCCTCGGCGAACTAACCGTGGGCGGTGTCACTGTCTATTCCGGTGGCGCACTGACCGGCACCACGCAGATTGACAGCCCCCTTGGCCTGCTGACGATCACCGGCGTTAGCGAAACCATCGTCGACGGCGTGGTCGTCGGCGCGACGTTCTCCTACAGCTATCTGTTTGAAGACAATACGCTGGCACACGGCATCGCCGACAACGGCGAGAATGGTGGGGTGTTCGACAACTTCACCGTCACCGTCACTGACGAGGACGGCTCCACGGACAGCGCGGAACTCAATGTCGAAGTCATCGACGATGTACCGACCGTCGAAATCCTCGCCGACACCAGCGATGGTGGCGACACATCGGACACCGCGGACAGCCTGGTCGAGAACGGCGAGACGTTGACTGGCGGCATCCCGCTCGTCGAAGGCGCCGACCAGGATGCAACCCTTGATATCACGCTCGCCGGCACCGATGTGCTGAGCGCCCCGCTGAGCTTCACCCTCGACGGCACGGCACAGTCGGCTTCGGCCGACGTCACCACCGCCGGAGGCGATATTCTCGGCGAACTGACCGTTAGCGTGGCCGCCAACGGCACGGCGACCTGGACGTTCGTGTCGGCCTTTGATGTCGACAATTCGGGGGGCGACCCGACCTTTACCTTTGTCGCGACCATCACCGACGCCGACGGCGACACCGACACCGACAGCCATTCCATCACCGTCGAAGATGGTGGCATCGATGACGTTGCCGCCACCAATCTGGCTGTTGACGAAGACGATCTGCCCACCGGCCTCGGCGATAGCGCTCCTGGCGACGATCCGGGTACACCCACGACCGGTGCGGTGACCTATGTGTTGAACGGCGACACCATCGATTCCGTTGTTCTGTCGACAGCCGGCGACGCAACCGGCCTGACAACCTTGGCCGGCCAGAACATCGTCACGGTTTGGGACGGCGGCTCAAACACCCTGATCGGCTTCATCGAAGGTACCGATTCATCCGTGCCGGCCAATCAAATCTTTACCATCGAGGTTTCCAACGTCACCGACACCGGTGCCGACTATGAAATCACTTGGCTGCAGGCGGTCACTCATCCGGCAACCGACGCCGACGGCAATAATGACGGCCCGGAAACCGCCTTTGAGGACAATGTCGTCTTCACCATTGATGTCCTCGTCACCGACGCTGACGGCTCCACCGGCGGTACCAGCTTTGACGTCGACGTGGATGATGACGTGCCCTTGATCGGCCTCATCGGCAGCGTCATTCCGACGCTTGTGACGGATGACAGTGCGGACACGATCCCGGGTGCCAATCTTGACAGTGGTGTCGATGTGGCCACGGACAGCGCCTCGTTTGCCGGGCTGTTCAGCCATGTGTTTGGCGCCGACGGCGGCAAGGACGATGACGATGACGGTGTGGCCGATGCCGATGCGGTGAGCTACGAGCTGTCGATCTCGGGCCCGGCCTCTGGTCTTGTTGACACGCTGACCGGCGAGGCGGTGACGCTTTCGGTCAATGTCGACGGCACAGTGATCACCGGCGCCTCGGCGACCGGCGGCACGGTGTTCACGATCACGCTTGATCCCGACACCGGCACGATCACCCAGGAGCAGTTCCGTGCGGTTGAGCACAATGATCCGCTTGACCCGGTCGAGAGCGGCGCCAGCGCGGCGGTTCTGTCGGGCACGGTGATCACGCTGACGGCGACGGTTGAGGACGGCGACGGCGACACCGCCACCGCCGATGCCGACATCACCGCGGCATTCACCTTCGAGGACGATGGTCCGTCCATTAATCCGACCCAGGCGACGGTTCCGACGCTTGTGACGGATGACAGTGCGGACACGATCCCGGGTGCCAATCTTGACAGTGGTGTCGATGTGGCCACGGACAGCGCCTCGTTTGCCGGGCTGTTCACCCATGTGTTTGGCGCCGACGGCGGCAAGGATGATGACGATGACGGTGTGGCGGATGCCGATGCGGTGAGCTACGAGCTGTCGATCTCGGGCCCGGCCTCTGGTCTTGTTGACACGCTGACCGGCGAGGCGGTGACGCTTTCGGTCAATGTCGACGGCACAGTGATCACCGGCGCCTCGGCGACCGGCGGCACGGTGTTCACGATCACGCTTGATCCCGACACCGGCACGATCACCCAGGAGCAGTTCCGTGCGGTTGAGCACAATGATCCGCTTGACCCGGTCGAGAGCGGCGCCAGCGCGGCGGTTCTGTCGGGCACGGTGATCACGCTGACGGCGACGGTTGAGGACGGCGACGGCGACACCGCCACCGCCGATGCCGACATCACCGCGGCATTCACCTTCGAGGACGATGGTCCGTCCATTAATCCGACCCAGGCGACGGTTCCGACGCTTGTGACGGATGACAGTGCGGACACGATCCCGGGTGCCAATCTTGACAGTGGTGTCGATGTGGCCACGGACAGTGCCTCGTTTGCCGGGCTGTTCACCCATGTGTTTGGCGCCGACGGCGGCAAGGATGATGACGATGACGGTGTGGCGGATGCCGATGCGGTGAGCTACGAGCTGTCGATCTCGGGCCCGGCCTCTGGTCTTGTTGACACGCTGACCGGCGAGGCGGTGACGCTTTCGGTCAATGTCGACGGCACAGTGATCACCGGCGCCTCGGCGACCGGCGGCACGGTGTTCACGATCACGCTTGATCCCGACACCGGCACGATCACCCAGGAGCAGTTCCGTGCGGTTGAGCACAATGATCCGCTTGACCCGGTCGAGAGCGGCGCCAGCGCGGCGGTTCTGTCGGGCACGGTGATCACGCTGACGGCGACGGTTGAGGACGGCGACGGCGACACCGCCACCGCCGATGCCGACATCACCGCGGCATTCACCTTCGAGGATGATGGTCCGTCCATTAATCCGACCCAGGCGACGGTTCCGACGCTTGTGACGGATGACAGTGCGGACACGATCCCGGGTGCCAATCTTGACAGTGGTGTCGATGTGGCCACGGACAGCGCCTCGTTTGCCGGGCTGTTCAGCCATGTGTTTGGCGCCGACGGCGGCAAGGACGATGACGATGACGGTGTGGCCGATGCCGATGCGGTGAGCTACGAGCTGTCGATCTCGGGCCCGGCCTCTGGTCTTGTTGACACGCTGACCGGCGAGGCGGTGACGCTTTCGGTCAATGTCGACGGCACAGTGATCACCGGCGCCTCGGCGACCGGCGGCACGGTGTTCACGATCACGCTTGATCCCGACACCGGCACGATCACCCAGGAGCAGTTCCGTGCGGTTGAGCACAATGATCCGCTTGACCCGGTCGAGAGCGGCGCCAGCGCGGCGGTTCTGTCGGGCACGGTGATCACGCTGACGGCGACGGTTGAGGACGGCGACGGCGACACCGCCACCGCCGATGCCGACATCACCGCGGCATTCACCTTCGAGGACGATGGTCCGTCCATTAATCCGACCCAGGCGACGGTTCCGACGCTTGTGACGGATGACAGTGCGGACACGATCCCGGGTGCCAATCTTGACAGTGGTGTCGATGTGGCCACGGACAGCGCCTCGTTTGCCGGGCTGTTCACCCATGTGTTTGGCGCCGACGGCGGCAAGGATGATGACGATGACGGTGTGGCGGATGCCGATGCGGTGAGCTACGAGCTGTCGATCTCGGGCCCGGCCTCTGGTCTTGTTGACACGCTGACCGGCGAGGCGGTGACGCTTTCGGTCAATGTCGACGGCACAGTGATCACCGGCGCCTCGGCGACCGGCGGCACGGTGTTCACGATCACGCTTGATCCCGACACCGGCACGATCACCCAGGAGCAGTTCCGTGCGGTTGAGCACAATGATCCGCTTGACCCGGTCGAGAGCGGCGCCAGCGCGGCGGTTCTGTCGGGCACGGTGATCACGCTGACGGCGACGGTTGAGGACGGCGACGGCGACACCGCCACCGCCGATGCCGACATCACCGCGGCATTCACCTTCGAGGACGATGGTCCGTCCATTAATCCGACCCAGGCGACGGTTCCGACGCTTGTGACGGATGACAGTGCGGACACGATCCCGGGTGCCAATCTTGACAGTGGTGTCGATGTGGCCACGGACAGTGCCTCGTTTGCCGGGCTGTTCACCCATGTGTTTGGCGCCGACGGCGGCAAGGATGATGACGATGACGGTGTGGCGGATGCCGATGCGGTGAGCTACGAGCTGTCGATCTCGGGCCCGGCCTCTGGTCTTGTTGACACGCTGACCGGCGAGGCGGTGACGCTTTCGGTCAATGTCGACGGCACAGTGATCACCGGCGCCTCGGCGACCGGCGGCACGGTGTTCACGATCACGCTTGATCCCGACACCGGCACGATCACCCAGGAGCAGTTCCGTGCGGTTGAGCACAATGATCCGCTTGACCCGGTCGAGAGCGGCGCCAGCGCGGCGGTTCTGTCGGGCACGGTGATCACGCTGACGGCGACGGTCGAGGACGGCGACGGCGACACCGCCACCGCCGATGCCGACATCACCGCGGCATTCACCTTCGAGGATGATGGTCCGTCCATTAATCCGACCCAGGCGACGGTTCCGACGCTTGTGACGGATGACAGTGCGGACACGATCCCGGGTGCCAATCTTGACAGTGGTGTCGATGTGGCCACGGACAGCGCCTCGTTTGCCGGGCTGTTCAGCCATGTGTTTGGCGCCGACGGCGGCAAGGACGATGACGATGACGGTGTGGCCGATGCCGATGCGGTGAGCTACGAGCTGTCGATCTCGGGCCCGGCCTCTGGTCTTGTTGACACGCTGACCGGCGAGGCGGTGACGCTTTCGGTCAATGTCGACGGCACAGTGATCACCGGCGCCTCGGCGACCGGCGGCACGGTGTTCACGATCACGCTTGATCCCGACACCGGCACGATCACCCAGGAGCAGTTCCGTGCGGTTGAGCACAATGATCCGCTTGACCCGGTCGAGAGCGGCGCCAGCGCGGCGGTTCTGTCGGGCACGGTGATCACGCTGACGGCGACGGTTGAGGACGGCGACGGCGACACCGCCACCGCCGATGCCGACATCACCGCGGCATTCACCTTCGAGGATGATGGTCCGTCCATTAATCCGACCCAGGCGACGGTTCCGACGCTTGTGACGGATGACAGTGCGGACACGATCCCGGGTGCCAATCTTGACAGTGGTGTCGATGTGGCCACGGACAGCGCCTCGTTTGCCGGGCTGTTCACCCATGTGTTTGGCGCCGACGGCGGCAAGGATGATGACGATGACGGTGTGGCGGATGCCGATGCGGTGAGCTACGAGCTGTCGATCTCGGGCCCGGCCTCTGGTCTTGTTGACACGCTGACCGGCGAGGCGGTGACGCTTTCGGTCAATGTCGACGGCACAGTGATCACCGGCGCCTCGGCGACCGGCGGCACGGTGTTCACGATCACGCTTGATCCCGACACCGGCACGATCACCCAGGAGCAGTTCCGTGCGGTTGAGCACAATGATCCGCTTGACCCGGTCGAGAGCGGCGCCAGCGCGGCGGTTCTGTCGGGCACGGTGATCACGCTGACGGCGACGGTTGAGGACGGCGACGGCGACACCGCCACCGCCGATGCCGACATCACCTCCGCCTTCACCTTCGAGGACGATGGTCCGTCGAACAATGGTGTTCAGGCCGATGTTTTGACGGTGCACGAGGATGCGCTTGAGATTGCGAAAGGCGATTTGTCAGACGGCAACCGGGAAAATGCTTCGCAAACCAGCATCGCCTATATCACCACCGCGATGCTGGCTGCGCTGGTTTCCTTCGGTGCGGACGGGCCTGGCCTGTTCGGACTGAACGGCGCGCTGGCAGGCGATACCGGCCTTGATTCGCAAAACGACGATATCAACTGGAATGTCAATGGCAGTACGGTTGAGGGCGTTGCCGGCGGCCGGGTCGTCTTCACGATCGAAGAGGTTGCCAACGGCAGTGCTGAGTATCTCCAGGCGGTCGGCAACGGCGTGATCTCGGACGGCGACCAATTGTTCCGGTTCCAGTTGCACGATCAGGTGGACAACCTGCCAACCGGCGCTGGAGACCTCGACACTGAATCTCTCGACATTGCGAATGCCTTCACCGCATCCGACGGCGATGGCGACACGATCGTGCTGGACGCAGGCCTGACGGTGGCGATCGAGAACGATGTGCCCGTGGCGTTTATTCCCGAAAACGCTTATCTGCTCAACGACGGCGGAGAAACATTTACCGGTGCGCTCGATACTGACATCAACATCGATGACAACATCGGTGCCGATGAGGTGGCAAGTATTGCCTTTGCGCCATCGTTGGAGGGTGTGGACAGCGGTTTGACCTCTGGTCTGCAGCCGATCTTCTACACGCTGATAAATGGTGGGCAGACGCTGATTGCCTATACGGGACTGGCCGTTCCAGCGGCCACAACCGACCCAGGGGTCGTGTTCCACGTCGAACTCAACCCGGATGGCAGCCTTGCATCAGCTAACGACACCTACACAGTGACAATGGTTGGAACAGTCGATGGTGGACAAAGCTCCATTGGCTTCCAGGATGGTGGTTATGATGCCTTTGGCAGCAACGCCGATTGGAATGGCTTTGTGCCGAATGACCAAAGCCTGCTGGCGCCAAATGATGACAACAGCAATGACTTGCTGATTACCCCTGTCGGAGCAGGCGTCGGAACCGTCAACAACAACGCTAATGAGTTCGGCTCTGGCGGCGGCGGCGGCGGACAAGCCATTGGTTCCGGCGAAGGATTGCGTTTTGACTTCGTAATTGATCTCGAAGGCGATCCGGCAAGTCCCGGCACGGGTGACTACACCAACCCGGTCAATCAGGACCACGTTTTCGACGGTCACTACAATGTGCTCTCATTTGGCGTGACCTTCTCAATCGGTGGTGGCCCAACCTCTGAGTCGAGCGCCCGGTTCATCGCCTACGAGGACCCTGATGGAGACAGCGACGTTGGCGACGGCTTCCAGGACGACATTACCAAGATCGAAATCATCCACGATGGCAGCCCTCCGTTCGAGATTACCAGCGACGGAACCTATAACGTCAATGGCAACGACTACATCGTAGACTTCGAGCCAAGCGGCAGTGTGCTGATCAACGGCCTTCAGGATGACGATATCGTTCGCCTGTTCGGTGACGCCGACGGCTACAACAGCCTTGAGGTCATCTATGTCGACGGCGGTGCGGATGGCGATACGGAGTTTGCCTTGAAGGACTTTGAAACGTCGTTTGTCGATCCTGGTCAACCGGTTGATCTGACCCTTGACCTGGTGCTCACCGACTTCGACGGTGACAGCATCGGTGGTTCTCTGGATATCACGATGTTGCCGCCTGACCCAATCTTCACGGTTCAAATGGCAGCCGGCGGCGGAACACTTGGTGCCGGCGAACTGAACGCGTTGGGCACCGACCTTGCTGACACAATCATCGGCAATGCCGAAGACAACATCCTTATTGGATTTGATGGCGCCGACAGCCTGTCCGGCCTGGATGGCAATGACCGTCTGGACGGCGGTGCTGACAACGACACGCTGAACGGCGGTGCCGATGACGATATCCTGATCGGCGGTGGCGGCGCGGATAGTCTAACCGGTGGTACCGGCAACGATGTGTTCGTCATTGACGATGCTTCAGCCGTTGATGACATCACCGACTATGTGTTCGGTGACGATGTTGTCGACCTTACCGATCTGTTCGAAGTCGACACGACTGACGGGACCGGTGCGACAAACGAGGTCGGTGACTTCGTAACCGCTACAGGCAATCAGTTGTTGTTCGACGCCGACGGTGACGACGGAGGCGACGGTATCGCCGACGTGGGAGAACAGGTTGTCATTGCAACGCTGGATACGTCCGGCGGTGTGGACATACTGTATGACGACGAGACGGGCGAACAGGGTCCAGTCACAATCTGAGGCTGAGCAACTGAGTCTGACAAACAACAAAGGTCGCCTCCGGGCGGCCTTTTCATTGGTGCGTTATAGGGCGACCCTTTCACGACCAGCCAGCCTGTCGAGCGACGTGAACAGGGCGGCCTGCTGATCCGGTGCGATCGGAACGAGCGGCGGGCGCATTGCGCGCCAGGCCTCATCGCCGGTATCTCGCGCCAGCGTCGCTTTCAGGGCACCGACCAGGGGGTAGCCCTCGAAGATCGTGCGCAGGGCTGCGACGTCTTCATGCAGAGCTGCCGCCTCAGGCGTCCCCACGGCATCGATCAGCCGCCGGATGGCGCCGGCCTGTATGTTGGCCGTGGCGGAGATGCAACCGGCGGCGCCGAGCGGCAGGCCGTCCAGCAGGCGGGTCTCGGAGGACGGGAAGATCGCCATGTCCGGAAACTCCGCGATCATGCGTTTGGTGGTGTCCCAGTCGCCGGAGGAATCCTTCAGACCGACCACGGTGTCCGGATATTCGCCATGCAGCCGGGCGATCAGGTCGAGCGAGATCGGCGCGGCTGACATCTGTGGGAAGTGGTAGAGATACAGCTTCAACCGCTCATCGCCGACGCGCTGAATGATCTCACTGAAATAGGCGTAGAAACCATCGTCGCCCTGGTTCTTGTAGTAGAACGGCGGCAGCACCAGCACACCCCCGGCCCCCGCTACTACGGCATGGCGGGTCATCTCCACAGCGTCGGGTATGGCGCAGGCGCCCGTGCCGGGCATCAACTTGCCCGCCGGGATGCCGTGGGCAATGACATGGTCGATCAGCCCGTTGCGCTCGGCAACGCTCAGCGAGTTGCCCTCGCTTGTGGTGCCGAAGATCGCCAAGCCGTCTGCCCCCTGGCCCAGCAAGTGGCGCAAAAACGCCGTCAGCCGGGCCGCATCCGGCCGCACGTCAACGTCAAAGGGCGTGAGCGCCGGAACAAGAACGCCTGAAAACACAAAGCCCTGCAATTTAACGCTCCAGATTCGTTAGACGTAGAATTTACACCAACAGCGGGAGCGTTAGAAGTTAACACACCTGGGGCATTTCTTCAGCTCATCGCGCCATTCTTCGTGCAAGGTCTTTCTCGGGGCGGGCGCCGGTGCGGGCGCGGGTGCACTTGGCTTACGGTAGCGCTTCTTTTGCACGCGCTGCTTCTTCTTGCGCACCACCGGCTTGCTCCACGTCTTGGCGATACACTGGCCGCGCTTGTTCAACACCTGGCCCTTGCGGCAAGATTTCAGGATACATTTGCCCTTGCTCAACCGGTATCGCACCCCGCAAACGATCGGACACACCCGGCTCTGGCGCTTGCGCAGTTCATCGAGCAGGCCCGGCTCCGGTTCGTATCGGTCGAGTTGCAGGCCGGCATGTTTCGAATAGCGCTGCAGCGCGCTGCGGCTCTTCCTGCCCCAGATGCCGTCGGCACGGCCCACCGAACAGCCGAGCCGGTTGAGCTCGGTCTGCAGGTCACGGGTCAGAGCGTACCTGTCGACAGCCGGCTGCTTGGCTTCAGGCTGCTGGGTATAGCCGCCATCGACGGAGGCAACCTTCTGCTGTTCCTGCTTTTCTTCGGCCTGCTTGGCGCCGCCTTCCAGCCCGTCCAGCATCACCCGCGCCAGATCAGCAAAGATCCCGCTGGGATACTGGCTCAGGTAAGCCCGGATCAGCACCGGGTTCTTGGAATCTTTTACGGAATTCCAGAACGCCAGCTCAATCGCCGTGTTGGCGGCCCCGGCGCTGTACTTGTCATCGCTTCCGGCCGGCGCGGCAGGCTGCGCCGCCGCTGTCTCCGGTGCGGCCTTCTTTTTTGGTTCAACGACGATTTTGCGGGTGTCGGTGTTGAGAACCACATCGTCCCCGACCAGCGAGGAATTAGACCAGGGCACCTGTTTGCCGTCGGTCATCGAGATCACGTCTTCGCGCACCCGGCGCATCAGTACGCCGATGTCGAGGCCCGGCACCTTGATGTGCTTCAGCAGCGCAGTGGTGAAGGGTGAGTTGTCGAACTCGCCGTCGAGCGCGACGTTTCCCGGCTGTGTGGCAAAACCGACGAAGGTGCCAACGCCGGTCTCCACCCGCGCCAGTCCGCGTCCGATGATTGCCGAACGGGTGCCCATGTTGCGCGACAGGTTGCGCGCCAGCGGGTTGTCGCGGCAGGCATCCAGCAACACCACGTTGGTGCGTTCACCGCGCTCCATCTGCTGCATGACGAACTTCAGGTCGATCGCTTCGAAGTCCAGGTCCGCCTCTTCCCTGAGCGCGGCATCGGTCGGCACCAGGAAGTTCTTGTTGTGCACCTGCAGGCCGTGCCCGGCAAAGAAGAACACGGCCAGCTTGGCGTCCTTCAACTCGCGCGTGAACGCCCGCACCAGGGTGCGGAAGTTGAACTGATCGACATCGAGCCCCTTGATGACAAGGAAACCCATGCCGGTGAGCGCATCGGCGACACCCTCGGCATCGTTGCGCGGGTTCTTAAGGGCCGTGGTGTTCTTGTACTGGGAATTGCCGATCACCAGGGCAACCCGCTCGGCCGCATCGGCCGACGTGGCAAGCAATATGGCGGCGACAACCAGCCAGATCGCCACCAGGCTTCGCCCGGCAAATCGCCACAAATTTTCACAGCAAGAACGCACGTCGCCTCCAATGCGGGTTTACCAAACGGAAATTAGCTTACCCCGAATTTGAATTTTCGTCTACAGTACGTGCCTGCAATCGCGCGAAAGCCACGAAGATGGTAAGGAGCAAGCTCATGAACAGACACAAAAAAATCCTCAAGCATCTGCGCCACGTTGCGGTTGCGGCGGCCCTTTGCTGGCCCGGACTGGCATATGGACAGTCGGCATCGGACGACAAGACCAACCCGACCGACCCGGCCCCGCAGGACGCGGCCGCTATCCTCGCCAGCCTGCCGAAACCGAAAAACGACGTTGAAAAGGCCGCCCTGACCGCCCTCGACAAGCACTGCGCCCGCTGCCATCAGGACGGCAAGCTGGAAGGCCGCAGCAAGCCGGCATCGGGTTTCGGCAACGTGCTCAACCTCGAGCAGATGGCAACCGATACCAATTTCGTGGTGCCGGGAAATCCCGACAACTCCGAACTTGTAAAGCAGATCGCCAGCGGCAACATGCCCTACGACATCAAGGACGGCAGCAACATCTTCGCCCCGACCCCGACCGAGGAGGAAGTGGCTGCGATCCGCGACTGGATCACTGGCCTGGTCAAGGTCGCCGATGCCGCCTGCAGCGAGGTGCCGTTCATCGGCAACACCGACATCATCCGCCAGATCGCCGATGACCTCGACAGCCAGCCGGATCACCGGGTCGCAAGGACCCGCTATGTCTCCGTGACCCACCTGGCCAACGCCTGCGCCAAGCCGGAGGAAATGGAGATCTACCGCCAGGGCGTCATCAAACTGCTCAACAGCCTGAGCCGGAATTCGGACCCGGTGCAACTGGCCGGCGCACAGGTCGGCGACAGCCCATCGCTGATTCGCGTCAACCTGGACGACCTGAACTGGACGCCGGAGAAATGGGAGCAGCTCGCCGCCGTCTACCCTTACGCCAGCAAGCCGGACGACGACCGTTACGAGTTCATCACAACCCGGCTGTCGACCCAAACGCCGGTCTTGCGCGGCGACTGGCTTGCCTTCACCGCCGGCCGCCCGCCGCTCTATCACGACCTGCTCGAGCTGCCGGACAGCTTCCAGGGCCTGGCGCAGTCGCTCAATGTCGACGTGGCGGGCAACATCAAGAACTTCATCGCCAGACGGGCCGGCTTCCAACGCTCCTTCGTCAGCCAGAACAACCGGCTGATCGAACGCCACAGCATCTCGACCGGATATTTCTGGACCTCCTATGATTTTGCCGGCAACAAGGGCGACCAGAGCCTGTTCGAACATCCGCTCGGTCCCGATGGCGACAACCCCTTCAAGCACGACGGCGGCGAAACGATCTTCTCGCTGCCCAACGGCTTCAATGCCTACTACCTCAACGCCGCCAGCGGCGCCCGCCTCGACAAGGGGCCGACCGAAATCGTCCGCGACGTCGACCGCAAGGACCTCGCGGTGACCAACGGCATTTCCTGCTTCGGCTGCCACGACCAGGGGATCCGCCTGGCCAAGGACGATATCCGCGGCCATGTCGTCAACGACCGCAACTTCCCCAAAAGCGTCCGCGATGCGGTCGACGCGCTGTATCCGACACACGAGGTGATGGACAAGATTCTCGCCGACGACACAGACCGGTTCCAGAGCGCCATGCGCCGCGCCGGCCTCGACCCGGCCCTGAAGCTCAACGGCATCGAACCGATCAACACCCTGTCGCTGCGCTATGAAAAGAACCTCGACCTGCGCCAGGTCGCAGCAGAGTTCGGTCTCACCCCGGACCAGCTCAAGAAGGCCGCCGGCGATGTCGGCGGCGAGGCCCGCACCCTGGTGCGCCGCCTCGAACAGCAGGGTTACGTGCCGCGCGACAACCTGGAAGGCACTTTCGCAACGCTCGTTGCCCGGGTGACCGATGAAGAACCGATCGTAGCCGTGGCCGCGGCGGCCGGCGCGCAACCGGTTGCCAAGGTCGGCGCAGGCGACAACAAGGTCGAGGGTTCGAAGAAACTGACCTTGCTTGCCGACAAGTCTGCCTACAAGGTCGATGATCTGCCGGTCTTCAAGGTACAGTCCGACACCGACTGCGCCCTCACCCTGATCAACATCGACGGCAAGGGCACCGGCACGGTGATTTTCCCCAACAAGTACCAGCAGGACAACACGCTGAAGGCCGGCAAGGTGTTCGAGTTCCCCGGCGCTGATGCGCCCTTCCAGTTCCGGCTGAGGGATCCGGGAACCGAAACCGTCATCGCCATGTGCAACCCAAATGCCGGCAAGACCGAGACCATTGCCCACAACTTCGCGTCTGCCGCCTTCACCAGCCTGGGCAACTACGAGAAGTACGCCACCCGCGCCATCGTCGTCGAAGCCAAGAAAGTCAAGGAAAAGGCCAAATCGAACGTTACCCTGGCTGCTCTGGAAAAGATCGCCAAGCGGACCGGGATCACCCGCACCGCCATAAAGCTGGAGGTCAAGAAATGATGCGTGTTGCCCGGTCGGTTCCCTGGCGGACCGGAGCCGTATTGAGTTGCCTGGCACTTGTCATGCTGGCGCTGGCACCAACCAAGCCGGCCGCAGCCGAGACCATCGGCGCCGCCTCCAAGGTGGAAGGCACCGCCACAGCGACCAACAACGCCGCAACACGAACGCTTGAGGTTGCCGCGCCCGTCCTGAAGGACGACCAGCTCGCCACCGCCGAAAAGAGCCGGTTGGAAGTGACCTTCAACGACGGAACCATGCTGACCATGGGCGAAGGCGCCACCGTCAAAGTGAGCCAGTTCGTATATCAGCAGGACGGCCAGAGCAATGCGCTGCAGGTCCTCGCCGTCGGCGCCTTCAAGCTCGTTTCCGGTGCGATCAACAAGCCCGACAAGGATGCCGTTCAGGTCATCACCCCGATCGGCGCACTGGCCGTGCGCGGCACTGATTTCTGGGCCGGCCCCATCGACGGCCAGTATGGCGTGCTGCTGCTCAATGGCCAGGTCACCGTCACCACCAACGCCGGTTCGGCAACCCTCACCGAGGCCGGTACCGGCACCAACATCACCGACATCAACAGCGCCCCGGGCCCGATCAGAACCTGGCCCCAAGAAAAAGCAACCCGCGCCCTGGCAACAGTTGCCTTCACGCAATAGTACCTGCGGTACTTGCATTCGTTTTGCCGAGGGCGGTGCCGTGGTGATTGGACAACGGTCTTCCTCCAGCGCTGATGGAAGACCGTTGTCCCGTCATCACGGCTCACCGGTCGGTAAAACGAATGCAAGTACCGCTGGTACTATTCGATCAGGATGGCGCGGAAGTCGTTTACGTTGGTGCGCGTCGGGCCGGTGACGATGAGGTCGCCGAGGGCATCAAAGAAGCCGTAGCCGTCGTTGTTGTCGAGCATCGCTTGTGCATCGAGGCCCAGCGCGCGGGCCCGGGCCAGCGTTTCCGGTCCGCTGTGGGCGCCGGCATTGTCCTCGCTGCCGTCGATGCCATCGGTATCGCAGGCCAGGGCATGAACGCCCGGCGCCCCGTCCAGAGCCACGGTCAGGGCGAGCAGGAATTCGGCGTTGCGCCCACCCCTGCCCTTGCCGCGCACCGTCACGGTGGTTTCACCGCCGGACAGCAGCGCAACCGGGCCCTGCCCCACCTGCTCAAGCGCCATGGCCGCCATCTCGCGGCCGACGTCACGCGCCTCGCCCTCAATGTCGTCGCCCAGAACGACCGGTCGCACGCCCGCCGCCCGGCACGCCGCTTCGGCGGCATCGAGTGCCATGCGCGGCGTGGCGATCATTTCAAAATGCGCGTTCGACAGCCTGGGGTCATCGGCATCAGGAGTCTCTGCCGCCGGCGACGCCAAAAACGTTTCGACACCTGGCGGGATATCGATGTCGTAACGCTTCAAGATGGCGCGGGCATCGCCGGTGCTTGACGGGTCCGCCACCGTCGGGCCGGAAGCGATGATGGCCGGGTCATCGCCGGGCACATCGGAAATCGCCAGGGTCAGCACCCTGGCAGGATAGGCCGCAGCCGCCAGCCGCCCGCCCTTGATCGCCGAAAGGTGCTTGCGCACTGTGTTCATCTCGTCGATCGGTGCACCGCATTTGAGCAGGGCACGGTTGATCGTCTGCTTGTCCTCAAGCGCCAGCCCCTCGCCCGGCATGGTCAGCAAGGCCGACCCGCCGCCGGAAATCAGGCACAGCACCAGATCATCCTCTGACAGGCCCTGAACGCTTTCAAGGATGCGCCGGGCCGCCTCGCGGCCTCGGGCATCGGGCACCGGGTGAGCCGCCTCGATCACCTCTATGACCTGGCAGTCCGCACCGTGCCCATCGCGGGTCACGACCAGCCCGCCCAATGGTTCCTGCCAGTGCTGTTCGACCGCCTGCGCCATGGCGGCAGCCGCCTTGCCGGCACCGATCACGACTGTTCGGCCATCGCCCGGCGGCGGCGGCAAATGCGGCGGCAGACACAGGGCCGGCCGCGCCGCATCAAGCGCGGCATCGAACAGCGATTGCAGGAAACGGCGAGGCGATTGAATGGCGTTGGACGGCATGGCGAACCTGCTGTATGACAAACCGAATGCGGCGCAGGCCGCAGGTTCCCGCTACATCCCACACCGCCCGGCGATCTGATTAGCAAGCTTTATCCGGTTTGGCGAGAGGCTCGCACACCGCTCGGCGCTCCACGCGCGACATGGCAACCGGGCATCAACACTCACCCGCGCAGGCACTTCAACGTGGTCGCAAATGCGAAAGGCCAGATACCAACCCGCGGAAATCAGTTGCGGACAATGAACACCGATTGCTTGGCATGGCGCGCCACGCGCGCAGCATTCGGACCAAGCAGGTAGTCCGACATCTCCGGGCGATGCGAAGCCATGACGATGGCATCGCAATCAATCTTGCCGGCCATTGAAATGATCTCCTTGTAGATCGACCCGAAACCACAATGGATATCCCCCAAAAATCCTGCGGGAACATTCTCCTCGGCAAACTTGGCCAGATCGACTTTGGCAGACGCCATGGCATCCTTCACATACCGTTCCGGAAAGTAGTTTGCCACCACCGGCATTCCGAAGTCGGGGATCACCGTCAGAAGATGTACCTTGGCATCGAATTTCTCCGCAAGCCCCACCGCAACCGGCGCCGCACGCTCCCACGAACTCGGATCGCCGAGATCGATCGACAACAGAATGGTTTTATACACAGTTTTGAACTCCTGATCTTATGCCGGTGCTGTTTCGGCGTTGGCCTCACGTTTGCGGTGCCGGCTCTTCTGCAGGAAGATGATCAGCCCGAGCAGCAACAGCGCCGGGATGTAGAACACCTCCTTGGGCATCCGGTCACGCTCGACCAAGACTTTCTCGATGTACAGCGGGTTGTCGAAATCGCCCATGGTGAACAGCTTGTCAAGGTGCTTGAGCTTGGAATCCCAGGTCAGGCCGTCGACGGTGACCTTGCCATCGTCCTCGAGCACATTGAGGCCGGCCTGCGTGAAGCGGGTTTCGCCATCGCCCGCCGCGCCCAGGTTCAGTTCCAGAAACGTCGAGTTGTTCTCTTCCGGATCGTCAAAATCCGGTCCGACGACGCGTACGCGCATCGTCCCGCCATCGGGCACGGCAGCGGCCAGCTGAATGGCCTCGGCACCCGGTTTTTCTTCATAGGGTGGCGAGACGGTGTCGAGGATCAGGCCCGGACGGAACAGCGTCAGGGCGATCACCAGCAACGCCACCGTTTCCCACACGCGGCTCTTGGTAAAGAACCAGCCTTGTGTCGCCGCGGCAAATAACATCATCGCAATGGTCGCGATGATGAACACGAATATCGCCTTGGCGGGACCGACATCGATCAGCAGCAGCTCGGTGTTGAAGATGAACAGGAACGGCAGCAGGGCAGTACGGATATCGTACATGAAGCCCTGCACGCCGGTCTTGATCGGATCGCCCTTGGAGATCGCCGCTGCCGCATAGGCGGCAAGGCCCACCGGTGGCGTGTCGTCGGCAAGGATGCCGAAGTAGAACACGAACAGATGGACCGCGACCAGCGGCACGATCAGCCCGGACTTGGCGCCGAGCGCCACGATCACCGGCGCCATCAGCGACGACACCACCAGATAGTTGGCCGTGGTCGGCAGGCCCATTCCGAGGATCAGGCTCATCACCGCCACCAGCAGCAGCATGATGATCAGGACGCCGCCGGACAGGAATTCGACCAGTTCGCCGACCATGGAATGCGCACCGGTCAGCGAGATCGCGCCGACGATGACGCCGGCCGCCGCCGTGGCGATACCGATGGAGATCATGTTGCGCGCACCGGCCACCATGCCTTCGTACCACTCGATCAGACCGAGGCGGAAATGCCGTGACAAATCCAGGTTGCCCCGGAACATCGCCTTGACGATGTGCTGGGTAAGCGCGATGAAGCTCATCGCCAGGCAGGCAAAGAACGCCGCCGTCGACGGCGACAGCCGGTCCGGCGTCGGCAGAATGCACCACAGCAGGATGATGATCGGCAGCAGGAAGTACAAACCGGTCCAGGCGGTGTCGGCGGCCTTGGGCAGAACCTCCATAGGCGCATCCGGATCATCGGCTTCCAGATCCGGGCGCTTGGACGCAAACCATGCCAGCACCAGATAGGCGATGCCGGAAATGGCGATAACGGCCCACAGCGAGATACCCGGATAGGCTTCCTTGATAAAACCGAGGGTGTAGTAGACCGCGATGAACAGGAAGGCCACGAGCAGGAAGCCGGTCAGGAAACCGATCAGCTTCTGGGCCAGCGAGCGCACGATCGTGTCCTTGGGCTTCGGAATACCCTGTAGGTTCAGCTTGCAGGCTTCCAGATGCACGATGTAGATCAGCGCGATGTAGGACACCAGCGCCGGGATCAGCGCGTGCTTGAGCAGGGTGGTGTATTCGACACCGGTGAATTCGGCGATCAGGAACGCGGCAGCGCCCATGACCGGCGGCGTCAGCTGGCCGTTGGTCGATGAGGCTACCTCGACCGCGCCGGCCTTTTCCGGCGCAAAGCCCGTGCGCTTCATCAGCGGAATGGTGAAGGTACCGGTGGTCACCGTGTTGGCGATCGACGAACCGGAGTACAGTCCGCTCAGCGCCGAGGCAATGACCGCCGCCTTGGCCGGACCGCCGCGGAACGAGCCGAGTAGGGCAAACGCGATCTTGATGAAGTAGCCGCCCGCGCCGGCCTTTTCGAGGATAGAGCCGAACAGCACGAACAGGAAGATCATCTGCGCCGACACCGACAGCGGCTTGCCGAACACACCTTCTTCCTGCATCCAGAAATGCCAGGTGCCTTTCACGAACGAGGCCCCGCCCCAGTTGCCACCGCCGATATAGGCATACCCCATGAGGATGGCTGCAACGACGACCAGCGGCAGACCGAGCGAGCGGTAAACACCGATCGCCAGGCAGACCATGCCGACGACGGCAACGGTCATGTCGAGGCCAATGTTGGGATGGGCGAAGTCGCCGGCGCGGTTGGCGATGTTGGCGTCCATCACCACCATGTAGAGGATGGCGGCAGCGCCGAGACCGATCAGCAGCCAGTCATAAAACGGAATTTTGTTGGTCGGCGCCCCTTTGTACAGGGGAAACGCCAGGCAGGCGAGCACCAGCGCGAACACCAGATGGATCTTGCGCGAAATCGACAGGTTGCCGATGAACTGGAAAAACTGGATGCCGGTGGAAACCGTAAGCTCGCTCGGCAACGGCGACGAGATGTAGAGCTGGTAGCATGCCCAGACAAAACAAAGCAGCGGTATGAGATTTTTTGTCGAACCTGTCAGGTTCCGCCCGCCGGTCTCGACTTGTGCAACAAGTTCATCGGCCTTCGACATTTCAGTTTCTGCAGCCATGGTTCGCGACCTCCCCTTCGCGCCGGGCGTTCAGCCCGGTCCACAAGAACCATCCCCCATTCGGCCAGGCCCGCTGAGGCCCTATGTATCTTTTTTGGAACGCAACACACCGCCGGGGAAAACGGGAAGGCACAATCGCCTTCCCGCTCACACACGCCGGATTACATCCAGCCTTTTTCCTTGTAGTACTTCGCAGCACCATCATGGATCGGCGCAGAAAGACCATCCTTGATCATTTCTTCCGCCTTCAGGTTCGCGAATGCCGGATGCAGCTTCTTGAACTGGTCGAGGTTCTCGAACACAGCCTTGACGACTTCATAGACGACATCGTTGGGCACATCCGCGCTGGTCACGAAGGTTGCACCGACACCGAACGTCTTGATGTCTTCCTTGTTGTTGTACATGCCGGCCGGAATGGTTGCGGTCCGGTAGTACGGCCGGTCGGCGATCAGCTTGTCGATGGCTTCACCGGTCACGTTCACCAGGTGCGATGCGCACGACGCCAGGGATTCTTGGGTCAGGGCTGACGGATGGCCAACCAGCCAGAAATAGGCATCGATCTTGCCGTCGCACATTGCCGCACCGGTCTCGGCCGACTTCATACCGGCGGCCAGCGCCAGGTCTTCACGCTTCCAGCCGAGAGCTGCTTCCATCACTTCCCAGGTACCCAGCGTACCGGAACCGGGGTTGCCGATATTCAGGCGCTTGCCCTTGGCATCGGTGATGTTGTTGATGCCGGAATCGTCACGAGCAATGACCGTTACCGGCTCCGGATGCACCGAGAATACCGCACGCAGCTTTTCGAACTTGCCCTTGTCCTCGAACTTCGAGGTGCCGTTGTAGGCATGGTACTGCCAGTCGGACTGGGCCACACCGAACTGCAACTCGCCGGCGCGGATGGTGTTGATGTTGTAGATCGAACCGCCGGTCGATTCAGCCGAGCAGCGGATGCCGTGTTCCTTGCGTCCCTTGTTGACAAGACGACAGATCGCGCCGCCCGTCGGATAGTAAACGCCCGTCACACCGCCGGTGCCGATCGACACGAACTGCTGGTCCGCGGCATTTGCCACAGTACCTGCGGCCATGAATGCGCCAGCAGCAAAACCGGCGATAAGAAGCTTTTTCATTGTCAAGACTCTCCCTTACACTCTTGAGCTAGATATTATTGTCAGAACGGAAATTACCCCCGCCCTGACCGCGACCTTACGATTCCAGATGGTGAAAATCAATTCCTTATGGCATCAGTTCCACGGCTGACATGGTGCCAGAGACGAAAAGCGCAAGAAAATTGCCGTTCACTCAGCCGTTTCAGGGGCAAATCGAGGACATATTGGCGTGAAAAACGACAAACTGGCTCAAAAAATGACAAACTGGCTCAAATCCCCCTCCCCTGTTTCGCCGGAATCGACGGCGGTTATCGCCGAAGTCGCACAAGCCCATGACGGCAGCCTTGGCATGGCGCATGCCTTCATCGATGCAGTCGCGGCAACCGGCGCCGATGCGATCAAGTTCCAGACCCACATCGCCAGTGAGGAGAGCACCCGCGACGAGCCCTGGCGGGTCAAGTTCTCGCTGCAGGACGAAAGCCGCTACGACTACTGGCGGCGTATGGAATTTACCCAAGAGCAATGGAGCAGCCTGAAGACGCACGCCGAAGAGACCGGGCTGATCTTCCTGTCCTCGCCCTTCTCGATGGCGGCGGTCGACCTGCTCGAACGGCTCGGCATGCGGGCCTGGAAGGTTGCGTCCGGTGAGGTCACCAACCGCCCGATGATCGAGCGCATGGCGGCAACGGGAAAACCGGTCATGCTGTCATCCGGCTTGAGCGACTTTGCCGACATCGACCGCGCCGTTTCCTGGATCGCGCCGCACAAGGTTCCCTACGCCGTGTTCCAATGCGCCACCGCCTACCCCTGCCCGCCGGAAAAAGTCGGTCTGAACGTCCTCGGCGAACTCCGCGAGCGCTACCCCGACGCCGCCGTCGGCCTGTCCGATCATTCGGCGAAAATCTATCCCGGCCTGGCCGCCGCGACGCTCGGTGCCAGCCTGATCGAGGTGCATGTCACCTTGAGCCCCGAGATGTTCGGACCCGATACGAAGTCTTCCCTCACCTCCGCGCAACTTGGCGATCTGGTCGAGGGTGTCCGCTTCATCAACACCATGCAGCACAACCCGGTGGACAAATCGACCATCCCCGACGACCTGCAAAAACTGCGTGGCGTCTTCACCAAGAGCATTGTCGCCGCCCGGAACCTTGCCGCCGGCACGGTGCTGAGCGAAGCCGACCTGGCGCTGAAGAAACCGGGCGGCGGCCTCGAAGCCACCCGGCTGGACGAGGTGATCGGCAGGACACTGCGCACCGATATTGCCCGGGATACAAAGATCAGGCTGGAAGATATCGATTGAGACTTTTCGGTCAGGCTCTTGGGGTCAGGACCCTATTCGGGCGTCCAATGCCCGGCCGCGATCATCGCCTGCAGGATTTGCCAGTCGAGCGGTGAGTCGATGTTGACGCTGTGCTCCGGAGCCATCTCGAAGGGCAAGGTTCCTTGCGGCAGGAACGATCCGGTTTCAAGCAGCACCTCCAACGCGATCAGGTAGAAGGCCCCGTTCAGAGCAAAGGGCTGCGGCAAAGCCTGGCGCGGGCCTTCGAACACCTCATCGAGATAGGGAACGAGGCGACCGTCCTGGATGCGCTGAAGCTTTTCAGGGCGCGGCTCATCGACCGCATACACACTCACCATGGCCGGCGCATCCGTCGCCTCGAACCGCTCCAGCAGCGCGGACAGATCGGCCTGCCGGCGCATCGGCGATGTCGGCTGCAGCAGCAGCACGAACCCGTCATCCACGCCCGCATCGTCGGCCAGATGGCGCACGACGTCGACCGTGCGTGCCTCATCGCCGGCAAGCGCCGGCGACCTGATGACGGGTTCGACACCGGCAACATCCCGACCGGCGGCGAGAATGTTGGGGTCGTCGCTTGAAACGATCGTACGGTCCACCAGCGCACACTCGCGCGCCAGACGGGCCGCCCGGGTCACCAGCGGTTCGCCGCCAAACTCGAGCATGTTCTTGCCCGGCAGACCCTTGGATCCGCCACGCGCCGGCACGATCGCCGTCAGCGTCTGGCCCTTCAACATGCTCCCTGCCCTATCAGTATGTCAGCATCTTCTCAATGGTCAGCGGCGCCCGGGCCAGCACATCGGCAATCTGCCGGCCGGCAGTGCCGTCGCCGTAAATCTCGTCGCTCGGCGCCTTGCCGCCATCGAACATCTTGGCGATGGCCGCACCGATAACGGCCCGGTCGTGCGCGATGTCGGTCACGTTGGCCCCCCGGTCGCGGCCCTGCTGGCGGCTGCCGATATTGATCGCCGGCACGCCGAGATAGGCGCATTCGCGGATCGCCACCGACGAGTTGCCGACGATGCCGCGCGAGTTGATCAGGATGGACAGGAAGTCGAGCGGCTGCAGGTTGCGGTAGAAATGCACGTTCGGCAATTCGAACCGCTCGCGGAAACTGCGGATCGCCTTCGACGTGCCGTCCGAGCCGGCATCGACATTGGGCCAGAACCACAAGGTCGGCCACCCTCCGTCGCGCACCGCCGCCAGGGTCTCTCGGGCATGTTCATAGGCTTCCTGGTGCTCGGTCGTGACTGGGTGCTGCATGACGACGATATAACCGTTCGATATGTCGATATCTGCACCCACGCCGCCATAGCTGGACAGCGTGTCGTGCGGGTCGCGCGGCTCGGCGTCGCGCGCCTGGCGGGCAAGGTCGATCGACGGACACCCGGTCAGGTAAATCTGCTCCGGCCGCTCGCCCATCCGCGTCACCCGCTCCACCGCCTGCTCGCACGACACCAGATGGATGTCGGCCAGCTTGGTCACCGCGTGGCGCACTTTCTCATCGATCGAGCCGGTCACCTCGCCGCCCTGCACGTGCACCAGCGGTATGTTCATGTAGGACGCCGCCACCGCCGTTGCCATGGTCTCGAACCGGTCGGCCACGGTGATCACCATATCGGGCTTGAGATTGTCGAACACCGTCGCCAGCTCCGCCAGCCCCAGTCCGGCCGACTTGGCGGAGGTAACGAGGTTTTCGCCTTCCAGGATCATGTAGACCTTGCGGTCGATGGCAAAGCCCTCGCGCTCCATCACCTGGGCGGCATCGCCATAGCGCTCGAGCAACGCCGAGGCGGCGACCACCAGCTGCAATTCGAGATCGGGGTGCGCGCGAATAGCTTCCAGCGCGGTCCTGATCCGCGAGTAGGACGGGCGGGCGGTAATGACGACGCAGACTTTACGGGGCATCAAACAGCTTTCAGTTGCAATGGGCATGAATGGCGCCACTTAACACACTCGCCTCTCAGCGTCAGCAGCCGAATGGCCGCAATGCCGGTGCCGGCTGCGACCATCCACGGCAATCTTGCATATCGACAGGCCTTCGGCTAAGGCACTGCCAGCCCGCGAAACCAACAGCCCGGGCGCGCAATCGATGGACGCCCTATTCAATGCTGCCACTGATCCTGCCTGTTGAGACGCAGGTCCGCGAGTTTGACGCCAAGCTGCTGTTGGCCTGCGTCATGGCCGAACGGGGCGGCGAGGCCTACATCGGCTTTCAGAACGCCATCCGCGCAGACATCACCCGCTTTCCGCGCGGCGTCTTTATCGCCAAGGGCTTTGCCTCGCGCAAGGCGCGTTTCATGACCATTCTGGAAAACCTGGGGCACACGGCGATTGCCTGGGACGAGGAAGGCCTGGTTCACTATCCGCCCGACCTCTATTACGAGCGCCGCATGTCGGCAGAGTCGCTGGCGCTGCTCAAGGAGGTGCTCGCCTGGGGGCCGGACTACGAAAAGCTGATCCGCGACTGCCCCTACTACAACGGCACACCGCTCACCCAGACCGGCAACCCGCGCATCGACATCCTGCGCCGCGAGTTGCGCGGCTTCTTCGACGAGGACGTGGCGCAGCTGCATGACCGCTTCGGTGAGTTCATTCTTGTGAACTCCAGCTTCGGTCACCAGAACTCGGTCATTCCGCGCAAGAAGGACGAGGTCACCGCAGCCCCTGAGGACGAAACGCCGGAAGAAACCAAGTGGCGCGAAACGCTGGAGTTCCGCATGGAACTCTACCTGCTGTTCAAGCAGATGGTCGACGACCTGGCCGGCGCCTTTCCGGACCGCAGCATCGTCATGCGGCCGCACCCGGCTGAAAACATCGAGACCTGGCGCGCCTTGGCCAGACGCCACGACAACCTGCATGTGGTCTTCGAGGGCAACGTCGCACCCTGGCTGATTGCCAGCGACGTTCTGGTCCACAATGGCTGCACCACCGCCATCGAGGCCACCCTGCTGGACCGCGGCGTGATCGCCTATCAGCCGATCAGGTCAGAAAAGTTCGACCGCCACATGCCGAACTCGCTCAGCATCAGCGTGTCGTCTTTCGAGGAACTGGTCGCCGAAATCAGCGCCCACATCGACGGCACCAGGACCGGGGAACCCTCGCCGGAACACCGCCGCATCCTCGATCAGTTCATCCGCTTCGAACCGGACCGGCTGGCCAGCGACGTTATCGTCGACCATATCGCCGAGCGTAGCGCAGATTGGCGTAAGGCATCGGTCCCCAGACCGCACAAGCGGCTGGCCGGTTATCTGGACGCCACGGCCCGCAAGCTGGAAAAGACCGCCCGCTCCTGGCTGCCCAACGACATGTATGCCCCCTGGCACCAGTCGAAACAGTTTCCCGACCTGTCCCTGCAGGAGGTCGAGCACCGCATTGCCCGCCTGGCCCGCGCCACCGGCCGGTTCGCACAGGTCAAGTGCACCCCGTACGGCCACAACATCTGGCGCCTCGGCCGCTAGAGCATTTTTCAGAAGAATGGTACCGCCTCCCTGGCTTGAACAGGGGACCTCTGGATCCACAATCCAGCGCTCTAACCAACTGAGCTAAGGCGGCACTGCAGGTCCGGCAAATTATGCCGGGCGACTTCGCATTTCAAGTACAGACTATCCTGCCGGCATGCTTGGACGCAAATGGTCGCAGCACATGAAAAGGGCCCGCAAAGCGCGAGCCCCAAAATTTTCAGCAACTGAAACGTCCAGTTACGCGGCAAACTCCTTGCTCGCGGCTTCCAGTGACTTCGCAGCGCTTTCCTGTACCGGCTTCGCGGTCTCCTGCGCCAGCTTCATGGTCAGCTCGTTCAGCTCGCCGGCCTGGCGGAACATGGTCTGAGCCAACTCAGAAGCGAAGCTGCCGCTCGCCTCAAAGGCGGTTTCCGGCTTGTCCGCAGAGAGCAGCGTGCGGCTGAAGGTAAACACCGAGTTGAGGTTTGCCTGAGCGAACTCGATGGCCTTGAGCTGGATTTCCGCAGCGTTGTTCTTGAATGCATTGGCGCTGGCATCGAAAACCTGCACCTGGCCGTGGGCAATCTCGCCGGCCTTTTCGGCAGCCGCCTGTGCCTGGTCGACGGTCTGCTCAGCCATCGCCTTGGCGGTCTCGGGGAAATCTGTGAAGTCGCTGGCGGACTTGCTGGTCTTCGTAGTGCGTGGCTTGCTCATGGTCATCTCCGTCGTTGCAGCTTGTTTCGCTGACTCACTACATAGGCATTCTTATTGTGCAATGCAATAAAAAATTTCTGCGCTGCACAAATTCCGTTTACCATTCCCGGTCATATGATTAATCAACCGTTAATAAGGAATGGACGGGCCGGATCAATTTGAGCTAAGTTTTCAATTAATCAGTGCGGCAGACGGCCTGCGCGTTTCGCGCGGCGACCGTCAACTGGAGTAGATCCCGTTCCGAAACCAGGCACGGGGGAGGAGTTGCGTTGGAAGTAGCCGCAGGAATGACTCTAGACGATCTGCAATCATCGCCCCGCCCGGCATGGCTCTGGGACGGCGCGCGTGCCCGCCTGGTGTGGGCCAACGCCGCTGGCATTGCGGTTTTTGGCGGCGAGACGCTGTTTGACCTGATCGACCTCTCCTTCGACCTGCGCAACCGCGATGTTGCCCGCATTGCTGAATTGTGTGGCGAACTGCAGCGCGGCACGCCACACCGCGAGGAACTCACCATACCGGCGGCCACCGGTGATTTCGCCACCGCGTTCGATTGCCAGATCCACGCCCTGCCCGATGGCCGTGACGGGCTGTTGATGCTCGCCGACAAGACAGGCGTCGGCCCGGCCGGTGGCTCACTGATGACCGGTGTGTTGGAAGCCATGCCGATTGCCATCGTCGTGGTGACCGACGAGGGCGCCACGGTTTTCAGCAACCAGGCTGCAGCCGCCATGTTCGAGGCCGCGCGCCTGGCATCGCTTGCCGATTTGCTTCAGGACGCCGAACAGGCCCGTAATCTGCTCGATCACACCATCGCATCCGGCACCATAACCACCATACGCACACTTGAGACGCTCCACGGCGAACGGGAAGTCCGCGTGACCTCGCGCCGTCTCGAAGCCCTCGACGATGCCGACGACCAGCATGTTCTGATCATGCTGGAAGACATCACCGAGCGCCGTGCCCTGGAGCGCAGTCTGCTGGCCACCGAGGCCCCCAAGACCAGCAAGTCCGCGGCCTCGTCACCACCCGCCCGGAGCGAACGCGCCCCGCCGGTCGATGAGCCTGCGCAAGAAGCACCGTCAAGCCAGATTGCAGACACATCGCAACCCGCCCCCGCCGCTGACCTGCCAGGCGTCGAGGACACGCCCGTCACCGAACAAGCGGCAAGCCAGGTCACCGACGAAACGCATCTCGCCGCCGCCGAACCGCTGGTGGAGGAAGACACTCCGGCTGACGATGATAGCACCAGTCCCGAACCGAACCTGTCCGGGATTGCCGACGCCATCAGCAAGGCCGGACAGGCAGCCGCTGCGATCGAGGAACAACCGCCGGCTCCGCCCGCCGCGCCGCCACCCGAACTGCCCTCCGTCATTTCCCGGTTGCTCGACCACTCGGACCAGGCCGTCGTACTGCATCGCTACGGCGCTGTGTACTATGCCAACCCGGCTGCCCTCGAACTTCTGGATTTTACCAGTCTGGGTGACCTGGCGGGCCGGTCCGGCCTGAACTCGCAGCTTGCCGAAAGGAACCAGCCGGAGTACCGCGTGACCGTCACCACCGGCCAAAACAACACGGCCGCCTTCGACGTCCGCACCAGAAAGTTCCCCTGGCCGGGCGACGTCATGTGGCAATCCAAGCTGCAGGTGGCCGAGGGCTTCGCCGGCAGCGCCCCGGACGAGTTGGATGAGCCGGACAACGAACCCATCGTAAAACACGGCACCGTGGTGCGCCCCATTGATCCCGCCCCGCAGGCACCGGAACAGACATCACGCGATCTGGCAAAGCCCTTCGTCACCGAGCAGCCCGATGAAGCGCCGGAGGTTCCGCACCGCACAGCGCCGCCTGCCGAACCTGAACCCGTTCGGTCCACGCATGGCCTGCCCCAGCTTGGCGACACCGCCGATGCCGAACTGCGCGCCATCATGGACATTGCCGCCGACGGTCTGGTGACCATGAACAAGTCGGGCGAAATCGTGAACCTGAGTGCCGGCGCCGAAGCGCTGTTCGGCTACCGCCTGGCCGAGGTTGCCGGACAACCGTTCACCAGCCTGCTCACCGACGACAGCGCCCGCGTCCTGAACGACTACCTCGCCGCCCTTGACGACGGCGGCCTGGCATCGGTTTTCAACGATGGCCGGGAGATCACCGGCATCGTCTCCCAGGGCGGAGAAATCTCCCTGTTCATGACCATCACCCGCCTGCACCAGGCCACCCACTCCAGCTACTGCGCCGTGCTGCGCGACATCACCCAGTGGAAGAAGACCGAGGCCGAGCTTCGCCAATCGATCAAGGACGCCGAGGCCGCCAGCGCCCAGAAGTCGCAGTTTCTGGCCCGTATCAGCCATGAGTTGCGCACGCCGCTGAACGCCATCCTCGGCTTTTCCGATGTCATGCGGTCCGAACGGTTCGGCGCCATCGACAACCCCAAATACGTCGCCTACGCCAACGACATCCACAATTCCGGCACCCACCTGCTTTCGCTGATCAACGACCTTCTCGATCTGTCGAAGATCGAGGCCGGCAAGTTCGAGTTGACCTTCACCAGCGTCGATCTGGCCGCGACGACGGCGGAATGCGTGCGGCTGCTGCAGGATCAGGCAACCGCCGCCCGGGTGATCATCCGCCAGAACCTGTCGAACGGCCTGCCCAACGTCGTGGCCGATGCCCGCTCGATGAAGCAGATCCTGCTGAACCTGTTGTCCAACGCCATCAAGTTCACCGATCCCGGCGGCCAGGTCGTGGTATCGGCCGGATTGAGTGACAACGGCGACTTCGTCCTGAAGGTCAAGGACACCGGCATCGGCATGAACGAGAGCGAGCTGTCCAAGGCACTGGAACCGTTCTCACGCGTTGCATCCGAAGGCCGCGCCGAACGGCCGGGCACCGGCCTGGGCCTGCCGTTGAGCCGCGCCTTGACCGAGGCCAACCGTGCCCGCTTCGCCATCACCAGCGAGCGCAGCAAGGGCACCTTGATCGAAATCACCTTCCCGACTACACGTGTGCTGGCTGATTAGAAACTGCCCAGTGGCACCTGCCCTTCCATGTCATCGCCAGTCTCATACCTGTCGCCGAAACGCCTGAGCGTGGGCCGCTCCGATGCCCCGGCCGGGTGGGCGATCGGCAGCTGGATCATCTGCACGCTGCTGCTGCTGCCGGTTGCCAGCATCGCCGTGCTCGCCCTGGCGCCGGGTGCCGGCATCTGGCCGCATCTGTTCGTCACCGTGCTGCCGAACTATCTGCTGCAGACCTTCGTCCTGCTGTGCGGCATCGGCCTCATCACCTTTGCGATCGGCACCCTGACCGCCTGGCTGGTCACCATGCATTCGTTCCCCTTGCGCAAGGTGTTTCAGTGGCTGCTGCTGCTGCCGCTGGCCATGCCGACCTACATCATCGCCTACACCTACGTCGATCTGCTCGAGTACTCCGGCCCGGTCCAGGCAGCGTTGCGCAGCGCCATGGGCTGGGCGTCCAAGGCCGACTACTGGTTCCCCGAGGTCCGCTCGCTGTACGGCGCCATCGCGATCATGGCGCTGGTGCTCTACCCGTATGTGTTCATCACCGCCCGGGCCAGTTTCATGAAGCAGTCCGTTGCCCACATGGAGGTGGCCCGCACCCTTGGCCGCACACCGTGGCAGGTGTTCCTGACCGTTGCTCTGCCGCTGGCCCGCCCGGCCATCGTCGTCGGCGTGTCACTGGCCATGATGGAAAGCCTCAACGACATCGGCGCGGTTGAGCATTTCGGCGTCCAGACCCTGACGCTCGGCATCTACACCACCTGGCTCGGCCGCGGCAGCCTGGCCGGCGCGGCCCAGATCTCTCTGGTCATGTTCGCCCTGGTGTTCGCCATCCTGTGGGTCGAACGTGCCAGCCGCAACCAGCAGGCCTTTCACCACACCTCGGCCCATGACTACCCGATCAAACGCCGCAAGCTGCGCGGCCTGATGCGCTGGCTGGCGTTTGTGTTCTGCGCCCTGCCGATCATCTTCGGATTCCTGATCCCCTGCGGTGTGTTGCTGAAGTTCGCCGTCACCCATTTCGATGAGGCCGCAACGCCGCAGTTCGCCGGTGCCGTCCTCAACACCATCACGCTTGCCGCCCTGGCCTCGGTGCTGGCGGTTTCGCTCGGCCTGTTCCTGGCCTATGCCAACCGCCTGCACTCCGCCCGCCCGATCCGTCTGGCCACCCGCCTCGCCAGTCTGGGATATGCCATCCCCGGGACCATCCTCGGCATTGGCCTGCTGGTCCCCTTCGCCATGTTTGACAATGCGGTGTCCAAGGCATTGCAAGGCCTGCTCGGCGCCTCCCCCGGCCTGATCCTCACCGGCAGCATCTGCGCGCTGACGCTGGCTTATTCGGTGCGTTTCCTGGCGATCTCGCATGGCAACATGGAAACCGGCCTGCAGCGCGTCACACCGTCCTTGGCCGCCGCCGCGCGCACCCTCGGGCGCACGCCGCTCGGCGCCCTCAAGGAGGTGCACCTGCCGCTGATCCGCCCGGCCATGGTGTCCGCCGCCCTGCTGGTGTTCGTCGACTGCATGAAGGAACTGCCGGCCACCCTGATCCTCAGGCCGTTCAACTTCGATACCCTGTCGACGCTGGTCTATACGCTGGCCTCGCTCGATCAGCTTGAGGAGAGTGCGCTCGCCGCCCTCACCATCGTTGCCTCCGGCATCATCCCGGTGATCATCCTGTCTCGTACCATGCGCGGCAAAAAGCGTTCGGACCTTCTCAGGCCTGCAGCTGCGGCAGATCCGCAAACAACGCCAACGCTTCCGGGTTAGCCAGCGCTTCGACGTTTTTCACCGGCCGGCCGTGCACCACCTCACGCACCGCAAGCTCGACGATCTTGCCGGACTTGGTGCGCGGAATATCGGCCACCGCGACAATGCGGGCCGGCACATGGCGCGGCGAGGCGCCGTTGCGCACCTGGGTGCGGATCTTCTTTTCCAAGGCCTCGTCGAGCACCGCGCCGTCGGCCAGCCGCACGAACAGCACCACCCGTGCATCGCCATCCCAGTCCTGACCGATGGCCAAAGACTCCAGCACCTCAGGGATTTGCTCGACCTGGGCATAGATCTCCGCAGTACCGATCCGCACCCCGCCGGGGTTGAGCGTTGCATCCGAGCGGCCATGGATGATCATGCCGCCATGCTCGGTCCACTCGGCAAAGTCGCCCTGGCACCAGGTGTTCTCGAACCGCGAGAAATAGGCGTCGTGGTACTTCTCGCCGCTGGCGTCGTTCCAGAAGCCGAGCGGCATCGACGGGAACGGGTTCTTGCACACAAGCTCGCCCTTGCCCGACGGCATCGGCTTGCCGTCGTCGTCATAGACATCCATGGCCACGCCAAGGCACGGCGCCTGAATCTCGCCGGACCACACCGGCCCGAGCGGATTTCCGGCCACGAAACAGCCGCACAGATCGGTGCCGCCGGACATCGACGCCAGATGGATGTCCGGTTTCACACCCGAGTAGACGAACTCGAAGCTCTCCACCGACAGCGGCGAGCCGGTCGACAGCATGGTGTGCACCCGCGACAGGTCATGGGTTTCGCGCGGTTGCCAGCCGGTTTTCTTGACCGCATCGATGTACTTCGCCGAGGTGCCGAAGATCGTCATGCCCTCCTCGGCCGCCAGGTCGAACATCGCCCGTTCGTTCGGGTAGAACGGCGAGCCGTCATAGAGAAGCAGCGTGGCGCCGCTGGCCAGCCCGGTGACCAGCCAGTTCCACATCATCCAGCCGCAGGTGGTGAAGTAGAACAGCCGGTCCTGCGGCTTCACGCCGACCTGCAACTGCTGCTCGCAACGATGCTTCAGCAGCACGCCGCCGGCCCGGTGCACGATGCACTTCGGCACTCCTGTGGTGCCGGACGAAAACAGGATGTACAGCGGATGATCGAACGGCAGGGCGGTGAACTCGACCAGCCCGGCATCGTACGGCGCTATGAAGTCCGCCAGCGTCTGCCCGCCGCGCAATGCCGCCGCCGACACCTCACCATTCCCAGCGTAATCGACAACAATCACCTTCTCGACGCTCGGCAACTGCTCCAGAACCGCGGCGATCTTGGCGGTGATATCGAACGTCTTGCCGTTGTAGTGATACCCGTCGCAGACGATCAGCACCCGCGGTTCGATCTGGCCGAACCTGTCGACGATGCCGCGCTCGCCGAAGTCAGGCGAACAGGATGACCAGACACCGCCCAGCGAAGCGACGGCGGCAAAGCAGGCGATGGTTTCCGGCATGTTCGGCATCACGGCGCAAACCCTGTCGCTGGCCGCGAGCCCCAGTGCCCTGAAACCCTGCTGCAACCGCGACACCTGTTCGTTCAGCGCCCGCCAGCTCACTTCGGTGCGCACCTTGTCCTCACCGCGAAAGATCATCGCCGGGGCATCGTCATCGCGCGCCAGCAGGTTTTCGGCAAAGTTCAACCGGGCATCGGGAAAGAACCGCGCGCCCGGCATCTTGCCGCCGTCGACCACCACCCGCTCACCGCGCGCCGCCGCCTTGATACCGGCAAATTCCCAGTATAGTTCCCAGAACCGGGCCGGATCCGAAACCGAAAAGGCATGCAGCGCATCATAGCCGTCCAGACCAATGCCCAGTTTGGCCAGGAACTCCACAAAGCCGGTCAGGTTGGTGTTTGAAATGCGCTCGCGGCTCGGGCTCCAAAGCGGCTTGCCAGTCATTGTCACGGCACTCCTGTATCAGGTGCGGATTGTTGCTCTGGCCCGATCTGATAGCACCCTTGAACGGTGCCGAACAGTGTATGTTAGAACTGCCGCCAGCGAATCACGCCGGTTGCCAACAGAAGCGGGAAATGTGCCGTGAAACGGGTTCTGATCTTCTTTTCGTTCATCTTCGTGTTGCTTGGCGCGGGCGTCGCCGCCGTACCCTTCCTGCTCGACGCCAAGTTCGTCACCGAACAGCTGCAAACGGCGGTCAGGGATGCAACCGGCCGCACTCTTACCCTTTCGCAGTCGCCCCGTTTCACCTTCTGGCCCGAGTTCTCCGTGGAGGTTGAAGGCGCCAGCCTGTCCAACCCGCCGGGCATGTACACCGGTCAACTCGCCAAGATGCAGCGCCTGAAGGCCCGCGTCGCCGTCATGCCGCTCCTGTCGCGCAAGGTCGAGATCAAGGAGTTGACCCTGGTGCGCCCCGACCTGTCGCTCATCGTCGACGGCAAGGGCAACGCCAACTGGACGTTTGCCGCCGCCAAGCGGTCCGGGTCTTCCGCCGGCACCGGTGCCGGCGACCTCGATGTCGACCAGGTCGTCGACAGCATTTCCATCGCCCCGCTGCAGATCACCGGCGGCCGCATCCGCTATCTCGACGAGCGCACCGGGTCGGTGTTCTCCGCCAAGGACGTCAACGTGACCGTGTCGCTGCCGGACCTCGACAGCCCGCTCACCATCAAGGGTTCGCTGGTCTGGAAGGGCGAAAAGGTCAAACTGAACGCTTTCATCAAGGCGCCGCAGCGCCTGCCCGCCGGCGGCTCGCCGGTCGATCTCGCCCTTGAGGCCCGGCTCCTCAGCCTGACGTTCAACGGCCGCGCCGCCATGACCAACGGCATCAGTCTGGCCGGCAACACCGACATGAAGTCCTCTTCGCTGCGCGATCTCGCCAAGTGGGCCGGCAGGCCGCTGGCGCCGGGCAAGGGCCTCGGCGCTTTCTACGCCAAGGGCGCGCTCGACATGAGCGGCAACAAGATCCGCCTGAACAAGGCCCGTTTCGGTCTCGACGGCATGAACGCCCAGGGCAATGTCAGCGCCACCCTCGCCGGCGCCCGGCCCACCATCACCGCAAACCTCGGCGTCGACCGGATCGATGCCAATTTCTATGCCCCTCCTGCCCGGTCCGGCACCGGCGAACGCGCCGTGACGGCAGGCTGGAGCGACAAGCCGATCGACCTGTCCGGCCTGAAGGCGCTGAACGCCAAGCTCAACCTGGCTGCCGCCAGCATCCGCTATGGAGATGTCAACATCGGCAAGACCAACGTCGTGGCGAACCTTGCCAACGGCGTCCTCAAAGCCGACCTGAAAAAGATGACCTTCTATGACGGTAAAGCCGAGGGCAAGCTGGTGCTCGACGGCACCCGCGCCAAGCCGACATTGCAGGGTGCGCTGAGCGCCAACAGCCTGGACGGTTACCGGCTGCTGACCGATTTCGCCGGCATCCAGCGCATCGAGGGTGTCAGCGGCATACGCCTGTCGATCGCCGCCACCGGCAAGTCGCAGCGCGAACTCGTCTCCACCATGCGTGGCACCTCCAAGCTGCAGTTCAACAACGGCGCCCTGCGCGGCCTGAACATCGCCCAGATGATCCGTAACGTGCAGAAGACCATCCTCGGCGGCTGGGACACCCAGGAAAACCAGAAGACCGATTTCTCGCTGTTCGAGGCCACGTTCGACATCAAGGACGGCATTGCCCAGAACAACGACCTGAAGCTCATCGGCCCGCTCGTCCGCGTCACCGGCCTCGGCGAGGTCGACCTGTTGCGCCAGCGCCTCGACTACAAGACGACCCCCAAGCTGGTCGCCTCCCTCAAGGGCCAGGGCGGCAAGGAAGACCTGACCGGCATTGCCGTGCCGATCATCATCAAGGGCCCGTGGTCGAACCCGAAGATCTATCCCGACATCGAAGGCATCCTGCAAAACCCGGAAGCTGCCTTCAAGGCTCTCGCCAGGCTGGGCACGGAACTCACCGGCAAGGACCTCGAAGCCAAGGCGGAAAAACTCCAGAAGAAGGCGAAAAAGAAAGTCCGGAAACTCAAGAAGAAGGCGCTGAAGAAGGTCCAGAAGGAAGTTACGGAGAAGGCCGGCAAGGTGCTGGGCGAGGAGGCCGGCGCACTGCTTGGTGAAGACGCCAGCCGCGGCCTCGAGCAAGGCGGTGCGAACCTTCTGAACAACCTGCTCGGCGGCGGCAAGAAACAGCAACCCGCCCCTGCCCCGGCACAGTAAACCGAGCAGCCCGGATAGAACGCACCAGGCAATGATCAGGGTTCAGACAGCTCCATTCGACACCGGTGCCGAGATCGCCGCGCTCAAACAGGGCGATACCGGCATCGGCGCCACGGCGGTTTTTGTCGGCACGGTGCGCGAACTGTCCGGCGACGACAGGATTTCCGCCATGACGCTGGAACACTACCCCGGCATGACCGAGCGCGCCCTTGAGGACATCGAGCGCCAGGCCCTGGAGCGCTGGCCGCTCAAGTCGAGCCTGATCGTCCACCGCCATGGCCGCCTCGAACCGGGCGACGACATCGTGCTGGTCATCACCACTTCGGCACACCGCGAAGCCGCTTTCGAGGCCTGCCAGTTCCTGATGGACTGGCTGAAGACCAAGGCGCCGTTCTGGAAGCTTGAGGCCGGAACCGGAGGTGAAGTCTGGGTCGATGCCCGCGAAAGCGACGATGCCGCGGCGCAGCGCTGGAGCGGCACTGGCGATCAGCCGGACTGAACATGGCGCGCGGGGGCAAAACGGTCTGGCGCAGAATTGCCGATGGCGTTGGCCTGGTCGTGCTGATCGGCGGAACCGTCCTGGTCATCCGCTTGCTCACCCCGGCAACCCAGTTGGGCGCACCGCATGTGATCGACGGCGATTCCCTGCGCGATGGCGTCGAGGAAATCCGCCTGCAGGGCATCGATGCGCCCGAGTACCGACAGACCTGCATCGACGGCAAAGGCAAGGACTACCCGTGCGGAAAGATGGCCGCCCGCCACCTGCGCCGGCTGGTGTCCGGTGAACCGGTCAAATGCACGCCGTCGACGCCGACCGCTACGACCGCACCATCGCCGTGTGCACCGCCGGCGACCGCGACATCAACGAAGCCATGGTCGAGGACGGCTGGGCCGTCGCTTTGTCGAAACACACGCCGGCCTACCTGCCCGCCGAGCGCCGCGCCCAGGCCGCCCGGCGCGGCATCTGGCAGGGCTGGTTCGAAGACCCCGCCCTTTGGCGCGAGCGCAACCGAGGCACACGGGCCGACGGCTCGGGCATGCCGGCGATACCGCCGGACTGAGCATGGGCTGGCCATCAGCCAACCTGCAAGAGGACGCCCGTTGCCTCCGCCACACGGAACAAACGTCAGCGGAGCTCACGCCAGTCGCGCCGCGACTAGAGCCTTTTGTGGCAATACCGAGCCATTTGATGGGTCAAATTCGTTCAGTCCGGCAAGCCATGGCGCGCTGCGCGATGCGGTGTATCGGGCAAGCGGCATGGCGCACCGGATGGGCGAATTTATCCCACCGAAGGCCTGCTTTTCGCGCTCGCTGGACAGCGTTAGGCGGCACTTGTGGTCAACCAGACCACGGCGCGCCGCCTGCCTGGCCAGCAAACGCGAAAAGCCGGTCAAATGGCTCGGAATTGCCACAAAAGGCTCTAACGCCAGAAGTCGCGGCTTAGAACCACCAGGACGGTGAAAAATTCCAGCCGGCCGAGCAGCATGCCGAAGATCAGCAGGATTTTCGCCCCGTCCGGCAGGGTCGAGAAGTTGCCCGCCGGGCCGATGGTCGGACCGAGCGCCGGGCCGACATTGGCCAGCGACGTCAGGGCGCCGGAAAGGCTGGTGATGAAATCGAGGCCGAAGAACGACAGCGAGACGGTGAAGATCATCACCGAGACGAACATGACGGTGACATAGGCCAGCACCGATGTCGCGATATCCTCAGTTATGCGCTTTTCGTTGAAGGTGGCGACGACCACCCGGTTCGGACTCATCAGCTTGCGGATGTAACCTTGCGCAACCATCAGCATGACCTGCAGCCGGAAGGCCTTCATGCCGCCGGTTGTCGAACCGGTGCAGCCGCCAAGGAACATCAGCGCGAAGAACGCCCCGACCGCACCCGTGCCCCAAGCCGTATAGTCGCCGGCGGCATAACCGGTTGTCGAAATGATCGACATGGCGTTGAAGCACACCGTGCGCAGCGCCTCGAACAGGCTGACCTCCGGCCGCGCTGCCAGCCACAGGGTCAGGCCGGCAATCACCAGCACCACCGTCTTGAGGAAACCGCGCACCTGCTGGTCATCCCAGACGCGCAGCGAGCGGGTGCGTACGAACTTGATGTACAGCACCAGCGGCAGGCTGGATGCCAGCATGAAGAAGAACGCCACCCAATGGATCGCCGGCTCCTTGAAGAAACCGAACGAGGCATCGTGGGTGGAATACCCGCTGGTCGCCACGGTCGTCATGGCATGGTTCATGGCATCGAACGTGGTCATCCCGGCCAGCCGGTAACTCACCGCACAGGCCACGGTCAGCAGCATGTAGGTGAGCATGATCAGCCCCATCACCTCGCGCGCCCGCGGCATGAACTTGTCGGACCGGTCCGAGCTCTCGGTCTGGAACAGCTGCATGCCACCGACCTTCAGGAACGGCAGCATGATCAGCGCCATGACGACGATGCCGATACCGCCGATCCACTGGATGATCGAGCGCCACAACAGAATGCCCGGCGGCAGCTCGTCCAGCCCGGTCATGACGGTGGACCCGGTTGTCGTCAGCCCCGAAACTGCCTCGAACCAGGCATCGACCAGGCTCAGGCCGCCGCCCAGAAACACGAACGGCACCGCCGCCACGCTCGCCAGCACGAACCAGCTCATGACCGTGAGCACAAAGCCTTCGCGCAAGCTGACCTCATTCGACCAGCTGCCGCGGCTGACCAGCACCAGCATCGATCCGAAAAACCCGGTCACGAAGGCCGAACCGGCAAACACCTTCCAGTCCGGGTTGTTGGCGATGACATCGCTCACCGCCGGCGGAAACATGAACACCGTCAGCAACAGCATCATGATGCCGATGACAAAGCTGATCCGGTTGAATTCAACGATTGGCGTGCGCCGCTCCTGGAGCATGGCGCCAAGCTGGTCGGTAAGCCGATTCATCTGCCGGCAGGACCCCGCGCATTGTGCCGGCCGGCGTGAAAACCGGCCCCGGGAGTGGGAAGTGGTGCTGCTGGACAGGATTGAACTGTCGGCCTCTCCCTTACCAAGGGAGTGCTCTACCACTGAGCTACAGCAGCCTGAATTTCCTTAAGCGTTTGAAAAAACGCCATTTTCAAGGATCGCCCACACTCACATGGGCCTTATTATCACGTCGACTCGCCAAAGTTCAAGCACAAGAAGGTTAAGTTGCGGCAAATCGCTGTCATACCGACAGATAGTCCTGCTTGAGCGCATCGTCGCGATCCAGTTCGGCCAGCCCGCCGTCGAACCGCTTGACCCCGCTTTCCAGCACCACGGCACGGTCGGTCACCTGGCGCGCGAAGGTCAGGTTCTGTTCACACAACACCACCGCGACGCCCTCCTGCTTGATCCGCCTGATCGTATGCGCCATCTGTTCCACGATGACCGGGGCAATGCCCTCGGACGGTTCATCCAGCAGCAGCAGCGTCGGATTGCCCATCAGGGTGCGGGCGATCGACAGCATCTGCTGTTCGCCGCCGGACAGTTGCCGGCCGCGATTGTGGCGGCGCTCGGCAAGATTGGGAAACAGCTCGAACAGTTCTTCGCGCCGCCAGACATAAGCCCCGTCGCGGGCCGGCTGCCGCCCGACCTCAAGGTTCTCCAGAACGCTGAGATCGGAAAAAATGCGCCGCTCCTCCGGCACGTAGCCAATGCCCAGCCGCGCCACCTTGTAGGGCGCCAGGCCGGTCACGTCGCGGCCATCAAACATCACCCGGCCTGTGCGCGGCACGACCATCTGCATCACCGACTTGATCGCCGTCGTCTTGCCGGCTCCATTGCGGCCGAGCAGCGCAACCACTTCACCCCTGGCCACGCCAAAGCTCAGCTCGTGCAGAATGTGCGCCTTGCCGTAGAAACTGTCGATGCCGGAAAGCTCAAGCATCCCCGCCAGCCCCGCTGCCCAGATAGACCTCGCGCACCTGCGGATCGCCACGGACCTCGGCCACGGAGCCGCTGGCGATCAGCTCACCGCGGTTCATGACGATCACCCGGTGGGCGTGACCGAACACCATGTCCATGTCGTGTTCGGTGAACAGCACCGATATCGCGCGCTCGTCCACGATGCCGGAAATCAGCTCCATGAGCTTTGCCCGCGCGCCCGGCGCCATGCCGGCGGTCGGCTCGTCCATCAGCAACAGCTTTGGCGCATTGGCCAGGGCGATCGCCAGCTCAAGCCGCTTTACATCGCCATAGGCCAGAACGGCCGCCGGCCGCCCGGCCTGATCGGACATGCCGACATCTTCCAGCAACGCCAGCGCCTCGCAGCGAAACAGCGCCCTCGCCGACCCGAACAGCGACAAACAGCGTCGGTGATGCGACATGAGCGCCATCTGGACATTCTCCAGCACGGTCATGGAGGCATACGTCTGGGTGATCTGAAACGTCCTGCCAACCCCGCGGCGCCAGACCTTGCGCGGTGAAAGCCCGGTGATGTCTTCTCCCTGCAGCCGGACAGCGCCGGTGTCCGGCTTCAACTGCCCCATGAGCAGATTGAAGCAGGTCGACTTGCCGGCACCGTTCGGCCCGATCAACGCCAGCATCTCGCCGGCGCCGACCTCAAACGATACCTGCTTGACGGCTTCCAGCGCACCGAACGCCTTGCGCAATTGCACCGCTTCCAGAATGGCCGTCATCGTTCCGCCTCCGCGGCCCGCCGCAATCCCAGCCGGGCCGAAAGCCGGTTGGCGAGCCCCACCAGACCGTCCGGCGCTGCGATCACCACCACGATGATCACCAGACCCAGCGCCAGCCGCCAATACTCGAAACGCGACAGATAATCCTGCACGATGGTCAAGGCGCTGGCGCCGGCAATCGGACCGGTCAGGGTCTTCACCCCGCCCAGAAACACCATGATCAAAGCATCGAACGATTTAGCGATCTCCAGTTCGGTCGGAAACACACTGCCCTTGGAGAACACGAACAGCCCGCCGGCCAGCCCGGCCAGCGCCCCCGACAGGCCCATCGCCGCCCACTGCACCTGCTTGATGTTGATGCCGGTTGCCTCGGCCCGCCGGGCGCTGTCGCGGGTCGCGCGCAAGGTGAAGCCGAACGGCGAATACGCCGCATGGCGCAGAAAGGCTATGCCGGCACCGGCGACAACGAGGGTCAGATAGTAGTACGCCGGCGGATCGGAGGCCCATCCCGATGGCCAGATGCCGACGATACCGTCATCCCCGCCGGTCACCTCGCTCCACTGCAGCGCCACCGACCAGACGAGTTGCGCAAACGCAAGGGTGAGCATGGCGAAGTAAACCCCGCTCAGCCGGATGCAGAACCAGCCGATCGCCAGCGCCAGCAGGCCGGCGGCAAGCGGCGCCAGCAGGACGGCCAGCTCCATCGGCGCATCGGCGCAGTGCACCATCAGCGCTGCCGCATAGGCCCCACCGCCGAAAAAGGCCGCATGACCGAAGGACACCAGCCCGCCGATCGACAACATGAAATGCAGGCTGACGGCAAACAGGCAGACGATGAACACGTCGATCAGCAGCACCAGCCAGAAGTTCCCGGCAAACGCCGGAACGGCCAGCAAGCCGGCAACCAGCATCGCGGTCATGATCTTTGCAGCACTGCTCATCGGCCTGAGCGGCTGTTCCGGCTCGCCCTGCTGACCGTGCTCTCCCGCCGTTTCCTCGCGCCCGAACAACCCGAACGGCCGCACCATCAACACCACCGCCATGACAATGAACATCAGCACCAGGGTGCTTTGCGGCACGAAGCGCACACCGAACACGTTGAGCACCGAGATGATCACCGCCGCCGCAAACGCGCCGGTGATCGACCCCATGCCGCCGACCACCACGACCACGAAGATCGCCGCCAGAATGTTGAAATCCATCAGCAGGTCGGCCCCGCCCTTGGGAAGCTGCAAGGCGCCGCCCAGACCGGTCAGCGCCGCGCCGAGAAAGAACACACCGGTGAACAGCCAGGCCTGATTGACACCCAGCGCCCCGACCATCTCGCGGTCCTGGGTTGCCGCCCTGACCAACACCCCGAACCGGGTTCGCCGCATCAGGAACCACAGGGCAAACAGCACAAAGGGCGTGATCGCAATCAGCGCCAGGTCGTATTGCGGCACCGGTTCGCCGAGAATGCGCACAACGCCCTTCAGCCCCGGCGCGCGCGGCCCCAGCAAATCCTCCGGCCCCCAGGCGACCAGCACCAGGTCCTGAATGACCAGAATGACCCCGAACGTTGCGACCAGTTGAAACAGTTCCGGCGCCCGGTACACGCGCCGCAGGATCACCAGTTCGACGAGCACCCCGGCAGCTCCGACAGCCAGCCCGGCAACCAGCATCGCCGCCCAGAACCCGAGCGGCCCGCTCAGGGCATTGACCGCGGTGTACCCGAAATAGGCCCCCAGCATGTAGAACGAGCCCTGGGCGAAATTGACGATCCGGGTCACGCCGAAGATCAGCGACAGACCGGACGCCGCCAGGAACAGCGCCGAGGCATTGGCAAGCCCAGCCAGCAATTGCGCAACGATGAGCGACATCGCCAGCCCCTACCCCGCCATTCCCGACACAAACTTCGCTGAGTAAAGCTATTCCTGCGGCCGCATGGCCTTGACCTCATCGTCGCCAGGCAGATAGTTGGCACCGTCCTCATAGGACCAGTCGATCATGACACCCTTGCCATCCCGCACCGTGGTGGTACCGACGAAGGCACCCATGGTCGACTGATGATCGATCGCCCGGTAGGTGATCTTGCCGACCGGTGTATCGAGTTCGAGACCCTTGAACGCCTCGACCAGCTTTTCCGTGTCGGTCGAGCCGGCGGCATTGAGCACGGCGGCAATCGACAGACCGGTGTTGTAACCGACCAGCGAGCCGTTGCGGGGATAGTCGTTGAACCGCGCCTGATAGGCCTTGACGAAGGCATTGTGCGGCTCGGTGTCGATATCGTACCAGGGATAGCCGGTGACCACCCACCCTTGCGGCGCTTCATCCTTCAGCCCGTCGATGTACTCCGGTTCGCCGGTCAGCAGGCCCAACACCAGCTTGCCCTCGAACAGCCCGCGCGTGGAGCCTTCGCGCACGAACTTCGCCAGGTCGGGACCGAAGGTCACATTGTAGATCGCCTCGGCATTGGCCGCCTGCAGCGCCTGCACCTCGGCGGCGGCATCGATCTTGAACAGCGCCGGCCATTGTTCGGCGACGAACTCAACGTCCGGATTGAGCGCCTTCAGTGCCTTCTTGAACGCCGCCACGGCATCCTTGCCGTAGGCATAGTTGGGGGCGATGGTCGCCCAGCGCTTGGCGCCGTTGGCCGCTGCTCGCTTGGCCAGCATCGCCGCCTGCATGTAGGTCGACGGCCGCAGCCGGAACGTGTAGCGGTTTCCCTTCTCCCACACCAAAGCATCCGCCAGCGGTTCGGAGGCCAGATAGAGCTTCTTCTTCTGGCCCGCATAAGACGCCAGCGCCAGACCGACATGCGAGAACAGGTTGCCGGAGATCATCACCACGCCGTCGCGGCTGAACATCTCCTCGGCGATCTTGACGGCTTCCGCCGGCTTGCCCTGATCGTCGCGCGACACGATCTCCAGCGTCTTGCCGCCGAGCACTCCGCCTGCTGCATTGATGTGCTCAACAGCCAGATCAAGTCCCTTCTTGTACGGCTCGGTGAAGGCCGGCAGCCGCTTGTAGCTGTTCATGTCGCCGACCTTGACGGTCTCGGCGTTCGCGACCGCCGCGCCGGTCACCAGGACCGCCAGCGCGACAATGATCCGCGTGCATTTGCGAAGGAAAAACATGACGTTTGGTCTCCTGTCAGAGTGGGCGCCTGGATGCTGTGGATTGCGCTCATCCTACTCTTATCATCGTCGCGCGGCATTCTCAAAGCGCCGCTGCGCACGGCCAGGATCACATAGCGACGCACCACCCGGCGTTTGCGGTTGGACGCAGCCCTGATGATCTGGCAAAAGGATCAGGCTACAAATCACCGATTGCCACCTGATTCGGTGCCGAAATCCGGAAATCTCTCATGTCAGATGCAAGGGTCCAACTCGTTCTGGCCAGCGCTTCCCCCCGCCGCCTGGCGTTGCTTGAGCAGGCCGGCCTGACGCCTGACCTGCTCAACCCGGTCGATCTCAAGGAAGAGCAGGACCGCCGCGAAACGCCGCGCGCCTTTTCATTGCGGCTGGCCAAGGAAAAGGCCGAGGCCGCGCAGGCGGCGCCGCGGGTGAAGGCGTTGGCGGCACCGACTTACATCCTGGCCGCCGACACCGTCGTCGCGGTTGGGCGCCGGGTGCTGGGCAAGCCGGGCTCGGTCGACGAGGCGACGAGTTCGCTGCGCCTGTTGTCGGGCCGCTCGCATAAGGTGTTCACCAGCCTCTGCCTGATTTCACCATCAGGCTCCGCAAAGACGCGGGTCTGCGAAACCAAGGTGCGCTTCAAGCGCCTGTCGCGCGAGGACATCGACAGCTATCTCGTGTCCGAGGAATGGCGCGGCAAGGCCGGCGCCTATGCCATCCAGGGCCGCGCCGCGGCCTTCGTGCGCCACCTGAACGGTTCCTACTCCGCCGTCGTTGGCCTGCCGCTCTATGAAACCGTCACCATGTTGCAGGGCGCCGGATACCCGGTCTATTTTTCCTGGATGAACGCCCGTCCGGAGTAGCCAGACTTGACCTCGAGTTCCGACAAACCAGAAAAACCGTCCGCCGAACTGGTGCGCCTGCGCCCCAAGCGCCCGTGCCCGCTCTGCCAGAAACCCTCGCAGCACAAGTATCACCCGTTCTGCTCGGCACGTTGCGCCGACATCGACCTGCACCGCTGGCTGGGCGGCCAGTATGCCGTGCCGGCCGTCGAGCCGCCCGACTTCGAAGATGCCGACATGGCTCGCCACGCCAACGAGAACCGCAATGAGGACTGAGCGGTCCTGTTCTACACGAAGACGACCTTCACGACCGCAAGTACGATGACGGTGATCCACAACACGACAGTAATCAGTGCCGAATACCGCCCAAACCAGACATAGGCTTCGCGCAGTGCGGTGCCGATGACCTGCTGCGCCGTTGCCGCCGGCGGACAGTGGTCGGTGTCCTTGATCAGCAGCCACGTTTCGGTGTCCTTGTAGGGCCGAGCCGGCGCACACTTCGCCCGGTAGCCCAGCACCAGCGTCATGGTCAGCATCAGCACCCCGCCGGTCTTCGCCGCCAGCAGCGGATCGAAACTGAACCCGACCATCACGCACAGGATCGCGAAGCCGGCGAACCCGCAGGCCCGCCCAACCGTCTCATACGCAGTCTGCTGAACGACATCCATCGTGAGATCCGTCAACTGTTGTCAAACCGGACTCTTGCACAATTCTTTCGCATGGTAAGTCAAGTCCGCGTGATACTGCAATGGTTCAGACAGCTTGCCCGATTCGCATTCCGACCATAGGGTCTAAGCTCATGATCGATGTTCAAGACTTCATCCGCCGGATGCCCAAGGCGGAACTGCACCTTCATATCGAAGGCACGCTTGAGCCGGAGCTGATGATGGAACTGGCCCGGCGCAATGACGTCCACCTGCCCTATGACACGCTTAACGACATTCGCGCGGCGTACGACTTCTCCTGTCTGGAAGATTTTCTCCAGGTCTATTACCTCGGCATGTCGGTGCTGATCACCGAGCAGGATTTCTTCGATCTCACCTGGGCCTATCTGGAACGGGTCAAGAGCCAGAACGTCACCCACATCGAGATCTTCTTCGATCCGCAGGGCCACACCGAGCGCGGCGTCAGCTTCGACACGGTGCTGTCCGGCATCACCCGCGCCCTGGAGCAGGGCCGCAAGGAACTCGGCATCACCTCCAAATTGATCATGTGCTTCCTGCGCCACCTGCCCGAGGAGGCCGCCTTCGATACGCTCACCCATGCCTGCCGCTGTAAGGACGACATCTTCGGCGTCGGCCTGGACAGTTCCGAACAGGGCCATCCGCCGCAGAAATTCGCCCGGGTCTTTGCCGAGGCCCGAGAAAACGGCTTCACACCCGTCGCCCACGCCGGCGAGGAAGGCCCGCCCACCTATGTCAGCGACGCCCTGGATGTGCTGCACATCGAGCGCATCGACCATGGCAACCGGGCGCTGGAAGACCCGGCACTGACCGCCCGCATCGCCGCGAGCGGCATGGCGATGACCGTCTGCCCCTTGTCCAATCTGCGCCTGAAGGTCGTCGACGACCTGACCCGGCATCCCCTGCGCCGGATGCTTCAGGCCGGCATCTGCGCCACCGTCAATTCCGACGACCCGTCCTACTTCGGCGGCTACATCACCGAGAACTATCTCGCCGTGCAGACAGCCTTGTCGCTCGATCTCGGCGAAATCATCCAGCTCGGCCGCAATGCCTACACAGGCTCCTTCATGACGCCGGCCGAAAAGTCTGTAGCGCTCGAAGCCTTCGACAGGTTCACGGCCGGTGTTTCCAGGCGATCATAAACCCGGCATTTCACCGATTTCCGCAAGCCTTCGTTAAGCCAACCGCCGTAGACTGGTGGTGAATCGAGATTTGCGACGTTGAAATGGCCAACCCTCAGCCTGACACCGCAGTAAACATGACGAATTCCACCCCGGATAGACTGCGCATCCTGGTCGTCGACGACGATGCCGAGGCCGCCGAGGGTTTGAAGGAACTGCTGGAAGGCGAAGGCCACACGGTTGGCATAGCCCTTGACGGCAAGAACGCCCAGCGCTCCGCCGTCATGATGAACCCCGATGCTGCATTGGTCGACTTGCGGCTCGGCGAGGAATGGGGCCTGGATGTCGTCGAGGAGTTGCGCAAGTCATTCCCGGACATCATTGCGGTGATCCTGACCGGCGAATCCGACAGCGCCACCGTCATCCGCGCCCTGCGGCAGGGCATTTACGACTACCTGACCAAACCCTACGAACCCGACCAGCTGATCGGCGTCATCGGCCGCGTCGCCGAGAAAACCCGGCTGCAAAGCGAACGCAGCCGGATGCTCGACGAACTGGCCGCCGCCCGCGACCGGGCCGAATTGGCCAGCCGCTCCAAGACCGAGTTCCTGACCCGATTGTCCGGAGAACTTGGCGAACAGTTCAACACCGTCGTAGGCCTGTCCGGCGTCATCGCACGGGCCAGGGGCCAGGATGCCGACGGCGAGGCAGCCACTGCCGCCACCGACATTTCCAACAGCTGCCGGCGCCTGTCGCGCATCATGATGTGGATCGGCGAGCTGGGCCAGCTGGAAGCAGGCACCATGCCGCTGGCCCATCGTGAATTCAGCCTCAGGAACACCATCGACGATCTGGTGAAGGTGTTCGACGGCCAGCTTGCCGCCAAGCACCTGGACCTGTCGGTCGAGATCGCACCGGACCTGCCGCACCTGCAGAGCGACAGCGATCATTTCGCCCGCGTGATCGGACACCTCATCTCCAATGCGGTCAGGTTCACCGGCAACGGCGGCAAGATCGAAATCGCCGCCTTGGTGGACGGTTTCGGCGATTTGCGCATCGACATTCGCGACAGCGGCATCGGCATGTCCGAGGACGATTTGGCCCTGGCGATGGTCCCGTTTGGCCGCCTGCACAGCATTGATGCTCACGACCCTTACGGTGTGGGGCTGGGACTGCCTCTGGCGGAAAAGTTCACCCGGCTGCTCGGCGGGAAGTTCGAGATCAGTTCCGCGCTCGGCTCGGGAACCGCCATCAAGCTGCGTTTCACGCGCAGCGCCGTATTCGAGCCCGGCACCATACGCGCCACGGCATGACGACCCGCATCGCGAACCACATGTCTGGTTGATGGTGTTGCGGTGTGCTAACGATGGCGCGGATTGCAGGATAAATTCTGTCACCGAGGCACGATGGAACTTCAAACTGACGGCGGCAAATCCGCCCTGGTAACCGGCGCATCGGGCGGCATTGGCGAGGCCTTCGTCAGTCTGCTCGCCGAACAGGGCTACACGCTGATGATCGTCGCGCGCAACGCCGATCAGCTGAACCGCGTGGCAGCGCTGGCGACAGCCACCTACATGGCCGACGTAACGGTTGTCGAGGCCGATCTGTCGCGCCATGACGCCGGTGAGATCATCGCCCGCGAGATGGCCGCCAGGAAATTCTCACCGGACGTGGTGATCAACAACGCCGGCTTCGGCAAGATGGGCCCGGCCGCCGAAATCGGCCGCGCCGACCAGGTCAACATGGTCGACCTGAACGTCCGCTGCGCCACCGACCTGACGCTGAGATTCCTGCCGGACATGATCAGGCGCGGCCGCGGCGGCGTGCTCAATGTCGCCTCACTGGCCGGCTTCATGCCCGGGCCCAACATGGCCACCTACTATGCCACGAAGAACTACCTGGTGGCGTTCAGCGAGGCGCTGCACACCGAATTGCGCGCGACCGGCGTCACCGTCAGCGCCCTGTGCCCGGGTGTCGTGGAAACCCGTTTCCAGGCCCGTGCCGGTATGGAAGAAAGCCGGGTTGCCAAGTGGCTGCCGAAGATGTCCGCCCGGGAGGTAGCGACAGCCGGCTGGGAAGGCTTCACCCGCAGCGAACGGGTCATCATTCCCGGCACCATGAACAAGATTTCCGCGCCGCTGACGCGCATGGTGCCGCGCAGCTTGCTGCTGCCGGTCATCGCCTATCTGCAGCAGCCGAAATCCGCCAAGCCGAAATCATGACCGGCCGCCTTTCTGGAAAGACCTGCCTGGTGACCGGTGCCGCCTCCGGCATCGGCTATGCCATCGGCGAGATGATGATCCGCGAGGGCGCCCGGGTCGCCTTCAGCGACATCGATCTCGACGGAGCCCGTGCCGCGGCCGAACCGTTCGGCAACGGCGCCGTTGCCATAGCACTCGATGTGACGGACATTACGGCCTGGCAGGCTGCGGTTCAGGTCAGCGAAGCCGCGCTCGGCGGCCTCAATGTTCTGGTCAACAATGCCGGCATCCTGATCACCGGCACCGTCGAGGATCTCAGCGAGGCCGACTGGGACCGCACCATGGAGGTCGACTTGAAGTCGGTATTCCTCGGCTGCAAGGCGGCATTGCCGGCACTGGCGCGCCATGCTCCGGCCTCGATCGTCAACATCTCGTCCATCGCCTCGATGGTCGCCGGCCACAACTACACCGCCTACAACGCCGCCAAGGCCGGCGTGCACCTGATGACCAAATCGATCGCCCTGCACGCCGCCCGCAAGGCCTATGGCGTGCGCTGCAATTCCATTCACCCGGCCTTCATCGACACACCCATGGTCGATGCCGCCATTCCCACCGGCGACCCCGCCGAGATACGCGAAAAACTCGCCCGCCTGGTTCCCCTCGGCCGCATCGGCACCGTCGCCGACGTTGCCCATGCCGCGGTTTACCTGGCCAGCGACGAAAGCAGCTTCATGACCGGTTCAGAACTCAAACTCGATGGCGGCCTGTCGGCCATGTAGCCAATTCCCGCCGGTGTGTGATATCGAAGGCATTGTGGGCAAGAACATTCTCATAGTCGTGCATCAGGAGCAGTCGACGCCGGGCCGCGTCGGGCTGAAGCTGGAAGCGCGCGGCTGCACACTAGACATCCGCCGCCCGAGCCTCGGCGACCCCCTGCCCGCCACGCTTGAAGGCTATGGCGGCGCAATCGTGTTCGGCGGCCCGATGAGTGCCAACGATGACGACGAGCTGGAGTTCATCCGCCGCGAGATCGACTGGCTGGAGGTGCCGCTGAAGGAACAGGTGCCGTTCCTCGGCATCTGCCTGGGCGCCCAGCTGCTGGCCCGGCACCTCGGTGCCCACGTCTACCAGCACCCGCAAGAGCACGCCGAGATCGGCTACTATCCCATTCATGCGACCGAGGCCGGCGCAGCCTACGGGCCGTGGCCCGAACAGGTCTATCAATGGCACCGCGACGGCTTCGACATTCCCCGGGGCGCCGAAAGCCTGGCCACCGGCTCCGGCTCGTTCGAAAACCAGGCCTACCGCTACGGCGGCACCGCCTATGCGATCCAGTTCCACCCGGAAGTCACACTGGCCATGATGCACCGCTGGACCGTGCGCGCCGCCCATCGCTTCGTGCTGCCCAACGTGCGCCCGCGCGAAACCCATTTCAGCGACCGCCTGCTCCACGACCCGGCCGTCGATGCCTGGCTCGACAGCTTCCTCGACCATTGGCTGCAATCGGCCCGCCCCAAGACCAAGACCCGCGCCGCCTGATGCCTGCGGCATCGGCGGGAGCTTTGCTGACGGGTGTAACCTGTTGATACGACAACGGTTGCCCTTTGACGCATCAGGCCCCCTGGCAAGGAGCTAGAGGAAAACCGTTGCCCCCGCCCCCGGTACACCCGTCGGCAAGACTCACGCCCATGCCGCCGGCATTGTTAAAATTGCGGCGAATTGCGTAATGCAAAGCTAACCTTTGCAAATTGCAAACGAATTTCGTTGCATTTTACGCATCGGCCCCAGATTTGGGCGAAAACGGCCACATTTCACAACATATGGTACCGGGCCGGGTTGGCACGGCCCTTGCGAGATATGGGTCAGCGCTGAGATCAGGGTATTGCGTACTCAGCCTAAATCGAAACGGGGAGGCCTGGATTGCCTGTGGGGGGCGCCGGTTTCCCCGTTTTCTTTTATGCCTGCGGCATTGGCATTCGGCATACCGGCCGGTGTGGCATGTTGAACTGGCAACGCTTGCCGGCATCGGCGCGCGGTCACCGCTCCAATTTCATGTGCCGGTTGACATCCTTGTACAACAGATAGCGGAACGGCCCCGGCCCGCCGGCATAGCAGGCCTGTGGACAGAACGCCCGCAGCCACATGTAGTCGCCGGCCGCCACCTCGACCCAGTCCCGGTTGAGCCGGTACACCGCCTTGCCCTCGAGCACATACAGGCCGTGCTCCATGACGTGGGTCTCGGCAAACGGGATGGCGGCTCCGGGCGCCAGTTCGACAATCGTCACATGCATGTCATGGCGCATGTCCGCGACATCGACGAAGCGCTTCGTCGACCACGCACCATCGGTATCCGGCATGGCGACGGCGGCGACTTCCGCCTCGTTGGTGAAGAACGCCGGTGGTGCTTCAAGCCCCGGCACACTGTCATACGCCTTGCGGATCCAGTGAAACCGGACGGCTTCGCCGCTGCCGTTGCGCATCTGCCAGTTGCTGCCCGGCGGCAGGTAGGCATAGCCGCCCGGCGTCAATTCGTGGTCCTGCCCGTCCAGAGTCACGCCGAGCGTACCGGCAACGCAGAACAGCACCGCTTCGGCGCGCGGATCGGTTTCCGGTGTCTGTGACCCGCCGCCCGGCGCAAGTTCGACGATGTACTGCGAGAACGTTTCGGCAAAGCCCGACAAGGGCCGCGCCAGCACCCACATCCGCATCCCGTCCCAGAACGGCAGTGCACTGGTGACGATTTCGCGCATCACGCCGCGCGGGACGACCGCATAGCTCTCGGTGAACACCGCCCGCCCGGTCAGCAGTTCATGCTGGCCCGGCAGCCCGTCCGCCGGCTGTGCGTACCTTGTGTCGTTCTTTTCCATCAACCGCCCTCAAGTCCCCGTTTCCGACCTTCCGCATTGTCGTTCATAGACATCGCCCCGCGCAAGCGCACAAATGAAAAGGCAGGCCTTTCAGCCTGCCTTTCGCATTGCCCTGGTTCGAGAAACTCAAGACCGGGCATCTCCGTACGCCTCCCCGGCAAACGGAAACCGTTGACATCTCCACACGACGCATCGGTCAGCAGAGCTGACCCCGATGCCGCCGGCATCAGAACTCGAAGCGGACACCGGCAAGCAGAGAATGATCCTTCACATCGGCACCCGGTATCAGCACCTGACGGTACCGGTAGCCGACATCCAGTGTGATCTGCTGGGTCATTTCGAAGCCGACACCGGCCATCAGCGCATAGGCAAAACCGTCATCGTCCGGTCCGGGGCTCCTGTAGGTCCAGCCGTAGCCGACACCGGCGCCGAGATACGGCGCAATGTGCGACGAGATCGGCAGATCGAAATAACCGTTCACCAGGGCGGTACCGAACCCGAGGTCGGTTCCACCGCCTATATCGTATTCACCGGAGAAGTCGACCCGCACATCGGCGCGCCAGTTTTCATTATAGCGGTACCCGACACCGCCGCCGAATGTGATGTCGTCGTCATCCGCACCACCACTCCATTCCAGGAACGACCAGCCGACATCGGCTCGCAAATACCATGCCCCGGGTGCTGCGGCTTCAAACTGCTCCGGTACCGGCTCGAAATCGGCCGCCTGCGCGGTCGCCGCCAGTCCCGCAAGACACACGCTTGCAGCAAGAATCATCTTCAGCTTATGCATAACAAACCTCCAAACTCACTTTCCCCAGCACCGGCCTGTTTCCCACCGAAACAAGGCTGACCGGCCCTGCGTCCAGGTGTGATGTAATCCTGCCCGGTGGCAGATTGCTGACCCGATTACGGCATAAGTTTGGAGGCGCTGCGATGCAGCAAAAATGTCACGCCGATCTGTGCCACAGCGGCACAGGGTTTGACCGACCGGTAAACCATACCGGTACAAGACGCGAAAAAGAGAACCTGCCGTGAGCCTCGGCAGGTTCCCTCAGGTGGTGCGTATCACCGAGTTACTGGTTTAAGGCTTACCAGCCGCCGAAATGAAACCGCACGCCAACGCGGAATTCGTGGGTCACAAGATCCGTGACTTTGAACGGCACGACACCGCCCGAAACCGCCTGACCCAGGTCGACCAGCCGGTAACCGATATCCAGCTTGGAGTTCTCCGAGAAGTCATATGACAGGCCGGCCTGAACGTTCCAGGCGAAATCGAACTCGTCGCCCGGCGCCGCGTCGGTCGGTGCGTTGATGTGGATGAGGTCGTGATAAGCCACGCCGATGCCACCGCCCAGATAGGGCGTCCAACCGGCATAGTTGGTGATGTCATAGTAGACGTTGGCAAAACCGGTGAAGGTATGCAGTTCGGCATCCAGGGTGTCAAAGGAATCCCGCAAATCCTGGCGCAGACGGGCACCGCCGGTGATCTCAACCCGCATGTGTTCGGTGAGCTGGCAGCCGATGCCGCCTTCAAAGAAAACGTTCTCCTCGATGCTCACGCCGCCGGCTTCTGTTCCGCTGCCGCCGCCGAAGCCGCCGCCGGCGCCAACGGCGTCTGACGAAACGCTCGGGTCCTCATGGAATGCACCGCCGGCATCCACCCGCACATAAAGACAGTTACCGAGCGACGAACCGCTGCCGCTGTTCATCGACGGCATGGGCGGCGCGGGAGGTGGAGGAAGGGAATCTGCCGCAAAGGCGGGCGCGGCAAGGCCCAGTGCTGCTGCACAAACAAACGCATTCAAGGACTGACGCAACATGGCGAACGCAACTCCTAAAAGACCTGTTGGAAGCACCGGCTCCCACGGTCGACAAACACAACCCGGACCCCCTTCACCCACGACCCAAGAGCGCAACTGCCGCGCTGCAAATTGGGGCAAGACGACCCTCTCAGCGCCCATAATTAACCAAACCGATTAAGAAGCCCTTAAGGCTAACAAACGGTTTTTCAGCCTGCCCAGATGTTTCGAATGTGGACACGTGATGCCAGCCGGCTCTTCCCTTGAAGGAAGACCGTAGTCACCTCAGCACGGTACAAAAGTCAGAAAAACAAACGCAAATACCGCAGGTATCAGGCGGCCTTTTGTCCGACGACGGCAATGAGGCCATCGACAATGCGTTCGACGAGTTCGGCATCGTCGCCCTCGGCCATGACGCGGATCAGCGGTTCGGTGCCCGATGGGCGAATGACCAATCGGCCGGCGTTGCCCAGCTCAGCCTCGGCATCGGCGATCGCACTTTGCACATCCTTGCGCTCAAGCGGCTTGCCGGAACCGTAGCGCACGTTCTTCAGCACCTGCGGCACAGGCTCGAACTGCCGGCAGGCTTCGCTCACCGGGCGGCCGCTCTCGACAACCTCGGCCAGCACCTGCAGGGCGGCAATCAGGCCGTCGCCGGTCGTCGAAAAATCAGACAGCACGATGTGACCGGACTGTTCACCGCCAATGTTGAAACCATTGGCCCGCATGTGTTCGACCACATAGCGGTCGCCGACCTTGGTCCGGTGCAGCGCAATACCGTCTTCGGCCAGACGCCGCTCCAGCCCCAGGTTCGACATCACCGTGGAGACCAGGGCATCGCCGTTCAACATACCGCGCCGCTTCCAGCTCGTGGCAATCAGCGCCATCAGCTGGTCGCCGTCGACCACCTGGCCATGTTCATCGACAATGATCACCCGGTCGGCATCGCCGTCCAGCGCAATGCCGATATCGGCCCGCAATTCGCGCACCTTGTCGGCCAGCCTGTCCGGCGCCGTCGACCCGCATTTTTCGTTGATGTTGAACCCGTCCGGCTCGACGCCGATCGAAAACACTTCCGCACCCAGTTCCCACAGTGCGGTCGGCGCCACCCGGTAGGCCGCCCCGTTGGCGCAGTCGACCACCACGCGCAGGCCATCCAGCGCCAGCGACTTCGGCAACGTGCGCTTGGCGAACTCGATGTAGCGCGCCTGGGCATCCTCGATCCGCTTGGCCCGGCCGAGCTTGTCCGGCTTGGCGAGCAGCTTGGCGGTGTCGCCGTCGATCAGCCTTTCGATGCGCTTTTCCTGGTCGTCGGACAGCTTGTAGCCGTCCGGCCCGAACAGCTTTATGCCGTTGTCGTGGAACGGATTGTGCGAGGCGGAAATCATCACACCCAGATCGGCCCGCATCGAGCGGGTCAGCATCGCCACCGCCGGTGTCGGCACCGGCCCGAACAGGAAAACATCGATGCCGACCGACAAAAAGCCGGCGGTCAGCGCCTGTTCGATCATGTAGCCCGACAGCCGCGTGTCCTTGCCGATCACCGCCCGGTGGCGGTGGCCGCCGCGCGTATACAGGCTGCCCGCCGCCATGCCGACGCGCAACGCCGTTTCGGCGTTCATCGGGCTCGAATTGGCCTGCCCGCGAATTCCATCGGTTCCAAAGTATTTGCGCGTCATCTTTTAAAACTTACCCCCCGGCCGGCATCCACCATACAGTGAAAGCGTGAGAATTTGCTTAAATTGCGGCACCTGCCGGATCGGCGCCGGCTTGCCAGACGCTCAGGGCCTGAACCGTTTCACTGACGTCATGCACCCTGATGATCTGCGCGCCCTGCATGGCCGCGTTGAGCACCACGCCGATTGATCCGCAGACCCGCCTGCCTGCGGCCTTCTCGCCGGTCAACGCCCCGATGAACGCCTTGCGCGAGGCGCCGAACACCAGCGGCACACCGAGTCCATGGAACAGGCTCAGTTGCTGGATCAGCTCAAGATTGTGCCGGAACGTCTTGCCGAAGCCGATGCCCGGGTCGACGAGCAGCCTGCCGCGCTGCAGACCGCGCGCCTCATGCCTTGCAAGCCAGTCTTCCAGGGCATCGAACACATCAAGCGCCACATCCTCGTAGGACGGTTTGTTCTGCATCGTCTTGGGATCGCCCTGGGCATGCATGAGGATCACCGCACAGCCGCTTTCAGTCGCCGCGGCCGGACTGTCCGCATCGAAGGTCAGCGCCGACACATCGTTGATCACCGCTGCCCCGGCCTGCGCCGCGGCCCGCATCACCTGCGGTTTGCGGGTATCGACAGACACCACATGACCATCCCCGCACAGCGCCTCGATCACCGGCATCACCCGGTTCAGTTCTTCCTCGACGCTGACCGGGTCGGAGCCGGGCCTTGTCGATTCTCCGCCAATGTCGAGAATGCCGGCCCCGGCCTCGGTCAATGCCCGGCCCTGGGCAATCGCTGCCTCAGCCGTTTCGGCCTGCCCACCGTCAGAAAAGGAATCCGGCGTAACGTTGACGATCCCCATGATTGTCGGCCCGGTCAGGTCCAGCCCGGCCACCGCCGGACGCGGCGCTTCGATCAGTTCCAGGCGTTGCCGGATTTCCGCATCGCCGGACTGGGCCAGATCGCGATAGTCGTGCCAGCGCCGCGACACCAGCGCCTCATGACGGAATGACATGCAGATATGGGTAAACGCCGCCGGCCCGCCGGCCAGCCAGCCGGCCAGCCCGCTGCCTGCAGCCTCTTCGGCATCACGCCCCCACAGCAGCCCGGCCGGACGCAGATATGGCTTGCCGTCACTCATCGCTGCGCACTCCGGCCTCGCTCGGCAAAGTTGGGACTATTGCGGCTGCGGCTCCATCTCGCCGCTGCCCTCGTCGCCTTCGCCCTTCGGGGTCTTGGTGACCGGCACCGAGGGCGATGCCTTCTGCGACGGCTTGTTGTCGTTGTCCGACCGGTCGGGCGGATTGCCCTTCAGAAGCTCGTCGATCTCATCGCCCGACAGGGTCTCGTACTCGAGCAGCCCCTGGGCCAGCGCTTCGAGATCGTCGGCTTTTTTCGACAGAATCGTCTTGGCCGTGTCATAGCCCTCATGCACCAGACGCCTGATCTCTTCATCGATGATCTGCGCGGTCTCTTCCGAAACGTTCTGCTGGCGCGCCACCGAATGGCCGAGGAAAACCTCTTCCTGGTTGTCGCCATAGGCCACCAGGCCGAGTTCCTTGGAATAGCCCCAGCGGGTCACCATGGCGCGCGCCAGTTTGGTCGCCTGGTCGATGTCCGACTGGGCGCCGGAGGTCACATTGTCCGGCCCGAAAATCAGCTCTTCGGCCACCCGGCCACCCATCATGATCGCCAGCCGCGAGGTCATCTGCTTGTACTTCATCGAGTAGCGGTCGCCCTCCGGCAACTGCATGACCATGCCGAGCGCCCGGCCGCGCGGGATGATCGTCGCCTTGTGCACCGGATCGGCCTCCGGCACGTTCAGCGCCACAATCGCGTGGCCGCCCTCGTGATAGGCGGTGAGTTTCTTTTCTTCCTCCGACATCGCCATCGACCGGCGTTCGGCACCCATCAGCACCTTGTCCTTGGCATCCTCGAAATCCTGCTGAGTGACCAGCCGGCGCGACCGGCGCGCTGCCAGCAGCGCCGCTTCGTTCACCAGGTTGGCCAGGTCGGCGCCGGAAAAGCCCGGCGTGCCACGGGCGATGATCTTGGCGTCGACGTCCGGCGCCAGCGGCACGTTGCGCATGTGCACCTGAAGGATCTTCTCGCGGCCCGAGACATCCGGATTCGGCACGACGATCTGCCGGTCGAAGCGCCCCGGGCGCAGCAGCGCCGGGTCGAGCACGTCGGGCCGGTTGGTGGCGGCGATCAGGATCACGCCTTCGTTGGCCTCAAAGCCGTCCATCTCGACCAGCAGCTGGTTGAGCGTCTGTTCGCGCTCGTCATTGCCGCCGCCGAGACCGGCGCCGCGGTGCCGGCCGACTGCATCGATTTCGTCGATGAAGATGATGCACGGTGCATTCTTCTTGGCCTGTTCGAACATGTCGCGCACCCGGCTGGCGCCGACGCCGACGAACATTTCAACGAAGTCGGAACCGGAAATGGTGAAGAACGGTACGTTCGCTTCACCGGCAATGGCGCGCGCCAGCAAGGTCTTGCCGGTGCCGGGCGGGCCGACCAGCAGCGCGCCCTTGGGAATCTTGCCGCCCAGGCGCTGGAACTTCTGCGGGTCCTTGAGGAACTCAACAACCTCTTCCAGCTCTTCCTTGGCTTCGTTGACACCCGCAACGTCATCGAAGGTCACCCGGCCATGGCGCTCGGTCAGCAGTTTGGCCTTGGATTTGCCAAAACCCATCGCCTTGCCGGATCCGGCCTGCATCTGGCGCATGAAGAAGAACCAGACACCGATCATCAGCAGGATCGGGAACCACGACAGCAGGATGCCCGACAGCAGGCTGTCTTCGGCCGGCGGGCGGGCTTCAATGTTCACGCCCTTTTCGTTCAGCCGCTTGACCAACTCGGCATCTTCCGGCGGCGCATAGGTCTCGAACGCCTTGCCGGAGTTGAGTTTTCCGGTGATCGCATCGCCGGCAATAACCACATTGCGCACCTCGCCACGGTCGATGTGCTGCAGAAACTCCGAGTAACTCATCGGCTCCGATCTGGTCTGCCGGTTCGAGCCCTGAAACAGGTTGACCAGGGCAAACAGCAGGATGGCGATGATGATCCAAACGGCAAAGTTACGAAAATTGTTCACGTTGTCCCTCCGGACCTCAACGCCGCAAACGGGCCACCATGGCCGGGCGCGATCCAATCAAACGGTTAGCTGTAACATAAGAAGCCGGACAATGATTGCCAAGCTTGCTGTCTTGCTAAACAAATGTCCTAAACAAAGTTTGCTGTCGCGTCATCCCCTACGGGTACGCCCGGTCTCCCGGGCCACAACAATGTGACGCTTGCGCAACGACACCCGGCAGCCGCCGAGGGTGCGCGCCCCGCCGCCGGTTTCCTGCAGCAGGCCACGTTCCAGACGCTCCAGCGCCGCCATCTGGCCATGGGCCTGCCCGCCGACCCGGGTCAGGGCACGCTGGAGGACCCTGAGCCGGATCTCCAGCGGCGCCGCGGCCAGCAGTTGCCGGTCGAGCAGCAGTTTTCCGCTGTCGTCCGAACCGGCCGCGGCCGCCCACACATCATCCGTAACGTGCTCCAGCGCGTCGCGCGCCCTGTGCAAACGCCCGGCCGACAGGGCAATCGCCTCTGCACCAATGCCGTCTTCGGCCATCCGGTCGAGCAGACGGCGCACCCGCACCCGTTCAAAGCCGGGATCGTCGTTGCTCGGGTCGTCGATCCACACCCGGCCGCTGCCGGCCAGCCAGTCGCGCAAGGCCTGCCGGCGCACACCGAGCAGCGGGCGCAACACCGGCCATGGCGACCTGGCTGCCGGTGCCATGGCAGCCAGCCCGTCGACACCGCTGCCGCGGGCCAGCCGCATGATCAGTGTCTCGGCCTGATCGTCGAGCGTATGACCCGTGACGATGGCCCGGGCATCATGCGCCCGGCACCATTTAGCCATCAGGTCGTATCGCGCTTTGCGCGCCGCGTCCTGCACGCCACTTGCCGGCTTGCCGCCCTGCCAGGCCAGCACCTGATGGTCAAACCCTGCCGCCTCGGCCCACGCCGCCACCTGGGCCGCCTCACCGGCCGATCCCTCGCGCAGGCCGTGATCGACCGTCAGCACTTCGAACCGGACCGGCGGCGCGGTTTCCTGCCGCCAGCAGTGGACCAGCCACATCAGTGCAATGGAATCCGACCCGCCCGACACGGCAAGAGCAAGGCGGTCGTACTTCAGCAGAGGAGCGAACAGCATTTCGCGTCCGCCGGCGTCCAGCGGTGTCGGTGCGCCTGTCTCAGCACCCGCCACGCTGTGCTTCCCGGGCCGCCAGCTTGCGGGCCGCCGCCTTGGGATAGGCGCGCTGCACTTCGGCATAGGCACCGCACGCCTGCTTGCGCTGGCCGAGCTTGCCGAGCGACATGCCGAGCTTCAACAGAGAATCCGGCGCCTTGCTGCCCTTGGGATAGCCTTTGTAGCCGCTCAGGAAACTCTGCGCGGCCTGCTTGTAGCGGCCCTGGGCGTAGTAGCTTTCGCCGAGCCAGTACTGCGCCTGCCCGGCCTTGCGGTGGCGCTTGTTCTGGGCAAGGAAGGTCCTGAACCCGGCCTCGGCCAGGCCGAACCGGCGCTTGAGCAGATTGTCGTAGGACCGCTGAAACAGCGCATCCGGTCCGGCCCCGCCGGCACCGCCGTCGACATCGCCCAGCGAAGCCGTCTCGACCGAGCCCGGCAACAGCGAATTGGGATCGTCCTCCGGCGACGGCTGGGCCGTGAACGTGCCGTCGTCATTGATCACCAGTTGCCCCAGCACCTGCTGACCGGTGATGTCGCCATAACTGCCCGGGGCCGATACGTCCGGCACGAATTCGCTCTGCAGCGGCTCGGAGGCTTCCGGCAGCACCGTCAGGTCGAGATCGTCGCCCGATGAGTACAGATCGGCGCTTGGATCCGGCTGGGTGATTTGTTGCGCCGTCTGGGTCTTTTGCTGGCGCTTCAGGCTGCCCGAGCGCTGCCGCTTGAGCTCCTCGATCTGGCCCTGCATCTTCTGCATCTGCCGGCTCATGGCGCTGAGCTGGCCGGCCAGGTTGCGCAACTGCTCTTCGATGGACGACAGCCGGTAGCCGGCATCGCCGCCGCCCGCACCGCCGCCGGACCCCTTCATGGCCCGCACCTCGTGCTCCAGCCGGACGATCCGCTCGAACAGCGAATTCCACTCCGCGCTCTGCGACCAGGCCGGCGCCCCGGCCCCAAGCACCATAGCGGTCACGATGGCTACCGCCATCAACGCTGTCTTGATAGTGTTCATTGCAACTTCGCCCGTCGGTCAATGTGTCGCCTGACGTCATGCACCGGCAACACGGTCAAATTTTGACCGCTGTTCTACACCGAACCGCCCCGGCTGCCAACACGCCTCCGGCGCGGTCGACACAAACGATCGTCCCTCCCCTAGAAAAGGGGAGGGTTAGGGTGGGGATTGATGGCGGTGCGCTGCACTGATGCCGCCGCTCTATCGCACCGCCATCAACCCCCATCCCAACCTTCCCCCTTTCTGGGGGAAGGAGCATTGGAGCAGCCTGTCATTCTCTATGATTTGCTTTGGTTCAAGTCCGGAAACAACAAAAGCACCACGCCAGAGGATAACCGTCGTCGGTCCAGCCCGGTGCACCCGTCAGCAAACCGAACGCCCCGTGCCGCCCGGCACCACCGGCTCTAACCGGACACGGCGCCGCCGGTGACGACGGTCACGGCACGGCGGTTCTGCTGCCAGCACTGCTCGGCATCGCACAGCGCCACCGGGCGCTCCTTGCCGTAGGCGATGGTCGAGATCCGCGAGGGCTGCACGCCCTGGGCGATCAGGAACTCGCGCGTAGCCGTGGCGCGCCGGGCCGACAGGGCGATGTTGTACTCGCGCGTGCCACGCTCGTCGGCATGGCCTTCGACCTGCACGGTGACCTGGGCGTACTGGCGCAGCCAGGCCGCCTGGCGGCGCAGAATGTCCTGGGCCTGCGGCGTCAGCGTCGACTGGTCGACCAGGAACTGGATGCGGTCGCCGACATTGACCACGAAGTCGCGCTCCGATCCCGGCACGGCGGTCTGCTGCGCGGCATCGCCCACCAGTTCCGGCTTGTTGCTCTTTGAACAGCCCGCAAGCACCAGAACCCCGGCAAGTGCGGCTGCAATCTTGAAGCTGGCGAAAGAACGCAGCATGTAATCCCACTCCTATTTTCCAATGCCGGTCTGGCCGGTCACCGTAATCCTGACGGCCCTCGGGGTCCCCTGACCCGCCGGTACCGCGCGGCACTCATCTGGCGACGTGTGCGCCGCCTTCAACTCGGTGCGCCAAAATGGCGCAAATTGCCCCTGTTATCGATTATTTCAGCAGCGGTGACCAGGCCGGGTCGGATGCGAATCCGGGCGTTTGAACCCTGCGTTCATTGTATCCCGTCAAATCCACCGAATAAAGCTGTGGTCCACCGTTTGCCCCGGATGTTTCCCGGAAAAACATAATAACACGGCCATTTGGTGCCCAAGTCGGGCCTTCATTGTGGAAACCTTCGGTTAATATTCTCTCACCAGACCCGTCCGGACGCATCACGCCGATGGCAAACCGGCCGCCGCCCAGCTTGGTAAAGGCGATGTTGTCGCCGCGTGGCGACCACACGGGCGTCGAATAGCGCCCCTTGCCGAAGCTGATCCGCTGCTGGCCGGAACCGTCGGCGTTCATCACGTAGATCTGCTGGGTGCCGTCACGGTCCGATTCGAACACGATCCGCTGCCCGTCCGGCGAATAGGACGGCGCGGTGTCGATGGCCGGCGTGTTGGTCAGCTGGCGCGTCTGGCGCGAACGCAGGTCGAGCACGAATATGTTCGAATTGCCGCCCTGCTGCAGGCTCATGATGACCTTCTGGCCATCGGGCGAAAAGCGCGGGCTAAAGCTCATGTTCGGAAACTCGCCGACGATTTCGCGCTGGCCGGTCTCGATATTGTAGAGATAGACCCGCGGCCGGTTGCCGGCGAACGACATGTAGGTGATTTCCTGCGAGGTCGGCGAGAACCGCGGCGTCAGCACCAGATCGTTGCCGCTGGTCAGCCGGCGCACGTTGAAGCCGTCCTGATCCATGATCGACAGCCGCTTCTTGCGTGCATCCTTCGGCCCGCTCTCCTCGATGAACACGATGCGGGTGTCGAAATAGCCCTCCTCGCCGGTCACCGCCTTGTAGATCGCATCGGAGATCAGGTGGCCGATGCGCCGCCAGTTCTTCGGCCGGGTGACGAACTGCAGCCCGAGGATCTGTTGCTCACCGAAAATGTCCCACAAGCGGAACTCGGCCCGCAGGCGGCCGTCCTCCTGGGTGATCATCCGCCCGGTAACCAGCGCCTGGGCCTGGATGGTGCGCCAGTCGCCGAACCTCGGCCGCTGGCCGAAATCGGTGATCTGTTCGATGAACGAGGCCTGCGGCAGGGGGCGGAACAGTCCGGAGCGTTCCAGGTTGTTGCCGATCACCGTCACGATGTCGGTGCCGTACTTCTGCTCGGCCGGGCTCGCGCCGAGAAAATCCGGCAGCGCGATCGGCAGCGGCTCGACCTTGCCCTTGGTGACGTCGACTTCCAGCACCGCATGGGCCGGCGGTACCGTGCCAAGCGTCGACAGAACCACCGCGAACCCGAGCAGCACCGCGGTCAACAACCTTGAGATCATTGGAAACTCCCCCCGAAACCCCGCCATATTGGCCCAACGAACCGCATTTGCAAACCCGTTTCCTGCATCGGTGTCAGTTGATCGCCAGCATCTTGCTGGGATCGAAGTTGATGATGATGTTTTTCCAGGAGGCGTACTTCTCGACCGGCAGCCGGTCGTAGGGCTGGCAGCCCATGACGGCGGCCACCGACGAGCGCGCCGCTGCGCCGAACGCCGGATGCGATGAATTGTTCAGCACCACCGGCTGGCCGAGCACGTTGCCGGACGGGTCCATCTGGATCTGCACCCGCACGATCAGGTTGTGTGCCTCGCGCACGCCGGCGGGAATGTTCCAGCACCGGCCGATCTGCTGGCGCAGCCAATCGAGTTCCGTGGCCGAAATGCCATCGTCACTGCCGAGCAGCGAAGCGATATCGCCGAGCGCCGGCGTTCCGGCTTCATCCGGGTCGGGCGGTGCGGCCCGTTCATCGTCGATCTTGTTCAGCAGCGCCGCGACGTCGTTGGTATCGAACGCCGGCTTCTTCTTTTTCTTCTTCTCAACCACCTTCGGCGCCGGCGGCTTGGGCTTGACCCGTGGCTTGGGCACCGGCACCGCCTCGGCGGTCTTTTCCGCCGGTTCAGGCTCGGCCTGCTCGGTCTGCTTGATCAGTTCCTCGACCGGATCGGGCTGCGGCGGCTCCGGTTCGGCCTGCTCCGGTTCAGGTGCCGGCGCCGGTTCGGGCTCAGGCTGCGGTGCCGGCGTTGGTTCCTTTGCCGCCTGCTTGATTTCCTCTGCCGGCTTGGGCTCGATCTTGGTGATCTCCGGTTCCTTCTTCACCTCGATGCCGGGCTTTTCTTCCGGCTTGGGCTCAGGGATATCGGGCTTTTGCGCCTGGCGCTTGGTGAAGTCCTCAATATCGACGATCTCGACCGGGATCGATTCCTGATCCTCCACCTGGTAGGCATCCGGCGACGACAGCACCCCGGCCGCGAACACCAGGATGCTCACGTGCACGGCAAACGATATCGGTAAGGAAAATCGCATGTCTATCGTTGTCTAAGACCCGTCCGTTTGCTCGGTTTCCGTCACCAGGCCGATACGCTTGAACCCGGCCTTGTTGAGCACGCCCATCACCTTCATCACATTTCCATAGTCGACGTTCTTGTCGCCGCGTACGAAAATGCGCTCATCATAGCCGTTTTTAGCTATCGCAACCAATTTCGGCGCCAGTGTGTCGAGAGCAATCTCCGTTTCCTGCAGAAAAATCTTGCCGTCGTCGGTGACCGACACGGTCAGCGGTTCGTCGTCCCCCTGCAGCGGATTGGCTTTGGTCTCGGGCAATTCGATCGGCACCCCGACCGTCAGCAGCGGGGCGGCCACCATGAACACGATCAGCAGCACCAGGAACACATCGACGAACGGCGTCACGTTGATTTCGGTCATCGGCTGGAACGACGAATGCCGCCGGCGTCCGCGCCGCCGCGTGGACCTTGGACCGGCTGAAAGGGTCGAACCCATCGGGAAACCTCCAGTAGTTAGGGGCTACACCCTAGACGCGTTCATCGAGCTGGCGCGAGATGATCGCCGCAAACTCGTCATTGAAGTTCTCCAGACGGGCGGTGATCTTGCCGATGTCGCTGGAGAACTTGTTGTAGAAGATAACCGCCGGGATCGCCGCGATCAGCCCCAGCGCCGTGGCAAAAAGCGCCTCCGCAAGTCCCGGCGCCACGACGGCCAGGTTGGTGCTCTTGGACACCGAGATCGCCCGGAACGAATTCATGATGCCCCACACGGTGCCGAACAGCCCGATGAACGGCGCCGTCGAACCGACCGTCGCAAGAATGGACAACCGGGTTTCCAGGCGGCTCATTTCGCGCTGCAGCTGCACATCCATGACCTTTTCAATGCGCATCTGCACACCGATGAAGCCGGCCCGCAACGCCGAATCCTGTGACCGTTTCCACTCACGCATTGCCGCAATGAACAATGCCGCCATCGACTGGTTCTTTTTCGGTCCCAGCGACAGATACAGATCCTCCAGCGACTGTCCCGACCAGAACAACTGCTCAAACGTGTCGGTCGCCCGGCGGAACCGCGCCAGCAGGAAGAATTTTTCAAACACGATGCCCCAGCAAATGACCGAGGCCAGCAGCAACCCGAGCATCACCAGCTTGACCACAATGGTCGCCTGCCAGAACATCGAAAACAGTGAGAACCCGTGTTCGCCGAGTTCCGCCTGCGCAATGATGACGTTCATGAAAGCCTCTTGATTCCCGCCTGCCGGCCAGACGCTGTATAGAAACGTGCTCTAGTCGGCGCCTGTGTTCAGTGTTTGATGCGCGGGCGGCAACAAAGCAAATCAACTGTGTCGAAACTGCGGCCTCTTGCCGTCATTTCAACGTGAAGCGCCGGTCCCGCGCGCTAATGCCACGTATTTTCCTATCCAACGGGAAACCGGGCAGCTCCGCCACCCAATGCCCCGCTCCTACCCAAGCCGCATCATGGTTAATGTTCGGTTACCACGCCGTACCGGCGGATCATGATTCTTCGGCTTCAAGCAGCCCCGCCAACGCCTCACGCATTTCCTGCGGCAGCCGCTTCGGCCGACCGTTGCCGTCCACCAGCGCCGCCGTCACGGCCGCCTGAAACAGCAATTCGCCGTTGCACGACACCCGCTGATCAAGCTCGAACCGCGCCCCTTTCACGTCCAGCATCCGCGTTTCGACCTCGACCACATCATCGATCCGCGCCGGCTTGAGGAAGTCACACACCATGCGCCGCACCACGAAGCCCATCCGCCCACCGGTCTCATGCCAATGCAGTTCGTGATGATGAATGCCGGCCGTGCGCAAACAATCCGACCGCGCCCGCTCGCAGAACTTCAGATAGTTGGCATGGTAGACGAAGCCGGAAAAGTCCGTGTCCTCATAATAAACCCGCACCGGCAGAACATGCACCCGGCCCGCGATCCGCCCTGCCAAGTCCGGCCAGCCGGCCTCGGTCCGTCCACCGTCATCTTTCCGCGTTGTCATCTGGCGTTACGAAGCCTCAGAACGCCGATACGGCTCGACGTCGATCTCTGATGCACGGTTTCGCGCCTGCGCAACCTCATATGTCGCCTGCATCCGCAACAGCAGTCCCATCGAAACGCCAAACGCCTTTTCCAGCCGCAATGCGACATCAGCGTTGAGGCGCACTTTGCCATTGACGATATCAGACAGCGTCGGCCGTCTGACCTTCAGGATTTGCGCTGCCTTGGAAATGCTAAGGTCCAGCGGCTCCAACACCTGCTCGCGAATGAATTCACCCGGCGGCGGCGGCATCATGCCCATCTTGATCGGCGTCTCGGTCATCAATGATAATCCTCCAGGTTCACATCGCGCACTTGGCCTTCAGCACAGGAAAACGTCAGCCGCCAATTGCCGCTCACGCTGATCGACCAGGTTCCCCTTCTTGTGCCGGTCAACTGATGCAATCGCCAGCCCGGCAAGGTGTCCAATTCCTCAAGGGTCTCCGCGCTGACGATTGCGATGAGGATTTGCCTGAGTTTCCTGACCCGGTCCTGCGGCAAACCTCTCGTGTCGTCCGTTTCGAACAACCTGCGCAAGGCCCTGTGTCTGAACGAAACGATGTCCATAGACCATGACTGTACGATTTATCGTACAAATGTCAACCGGTTGATCTAAAGCGATCACTCATCGCCGCCTTCCCGAAACAGTTCCTCCTGCCGCGTCGCTAGGTTCTGCGGCGCCGCCAGGCCGAGGTGTTTGAAGGCGTGCGGCGTCAGCATGCGGCCGCGCGGGGTGCGGTTCACAAAGCCCTGCTGGATCAGATACGGCTCGATGATCTCCTCGATTGCGTCGCGCTCTTCCGAAAGAGAGGCCGCGATGGTTTCGACCCCCACCGGCCCGCCGCCGAAATTGACAGCGATACAGGAAAGATAGCGATGGTCCTGCCCATCCAGCCCACGGTTGTCGACATCGAGGTTCTTCAGCGCCTTGTCGGCCACCTCTTTCGTCACCTCGCCGGCCCCGCCGACGGTGGCGAAGTCGCGGACACGGCGCAACAATCGCCCGGCAATGCGCGGGGTACCGCGCGCCCTGCGCGCAATCTCGCGTGCCCCGTCCTCGCTCATCGGCATGTCGAGCACCCGGCCGCCGCGCTCGACGATCTGCAGCAACTCGTCCTCATCATAGAACTCCAGCCTGACCGGAATGCCGAACCGGTCGCGCAGCGGCGTCGTCAAGAGCCCGGTGCGCGTCGTCGCCCCGACCAGGGTGAACTTCGCCAGGTCGATCCTGACCGAGCGCGCCGCCGGCCCTTCACCGATGATCAGGTCGAGCTGAAAATCCTCCATCGCCGGATAGAGCACTTCTTCCACCGCCGGGTTGAGCCGGTGGATCTCGTCGATGAACAGCACATCGCACTCTTCCAGGTTGGTCAAGAGTGCCGCCAGATCTCCCGCCTTGGCGATCACCGGTCCGGAGGTTGCCCGAAAATTCACCCCCAGCTCGCGCGCCATGATCTGCGCCAGCGTCGTCTTGCCCAGTCCCGGCGGCCCGGCGAACAACACATGGTCGAGCGCCTCGCCGCGCCCGCGCGCCGCCTCGATGAATACCCGCAAATTCGCCTTGGCCCGCGCCTGGCCGATGAATTCCTCCAGCACCTGCGGCCGAAAGTGCCGGTCGAACTCGTCCTCCGGGCGCCGGTCGCGGTCTATCAGACGGTCGTTCATTTCAGCAGGTCCATTGTTTCGACAGCCTTCGCTGCAGCTTTGTCGAATGTTACGACCTTTTCACATCCGGCAGTGACGGCACAACGGGCAATCAGCAGGTCTGTAATGCCGGCTCGTGGCGTGTCCCGTGCCTGTGAAAGTGCATGAGCGACATCGTCGTGTTGTTCAAGCACTGCATCCCTACTTTCCACAATCCACGAAATCGCTGAAAGAACCTGGTCGCGACTATGTTTGTAGGATCGTTGTAGGACCCAGATGAATTCTACCAGCACAACAGTGCTGATATACGCCGGCGACTCCTCGTTGCGCCCATCAAAGAACTGTACCACCAAGTCATGCTGCCGTTGATCGTCATTCACAAACAGCCGCACAAGGACGTTGCTGTCTACGGCAATCATCTAGAGCTTCTAGACCTGTCGTAGCGCTCGAGCACAGCTTCGGCGATAGCCTCATCCATCTCCTCTATGGTGACGGTCTTGCCTGGCAAACCAGGCAGCATGCCGGCACAATCGACAAGCCTGCGGTTCCTCCGTCTAATCTCGACATGGTCACCATCAATTGCAAACTCAATCCGGTCGCCCGGCTTGAGCTTCAGCTTTTCCCGTATTTCCTTGGGCACGGTCGTCTGCCCCTTGGCGGTAATGGTCGATACATATGACATTGCATTGCAAGCCTTTCCTTACATACTACATATCGCATTACCAAATGGAAAATTCAAGGATTTCACCGCGCCAATTCCTTCAGCGCCAGACGGATCAGCGTCTCCGCGCCGGCATCCTCGCCCGCTTCGCGCATCGCCGCCGTCACCGCCGCGCCGGCCTGGGTCTGGTTGTAGCCGAGGTTGACCAGCGCCGAGACCGCATCGGCCGCCGCGGTCGGGCGCGGCGCATCGAGATCGGCCTGCAACGTTGCCAGCGCCGGGTCGGCGCCCCCGAGCTTCGGCGCCTTGTCCTTCAGCTCGGTGACGATGCGCTGGGCCAGTTTCGGCCCGACGCCGTTGGCCCGCCCGACCATCGCCTTGTCGCCGAGCGCGATGGCGTTGGTCAGTTCCGCCGTTGTCAGCACCGACAGGATCGCCAGCGCCACCTTGGTGCCGACCCCCTGCACGCTTTCCAACAGCTTGAACCAGTCACGCTCGCCCGACGTGGCAAAACCGACCAGACGGATGGAATTCTCACTTACCAGCATCTCGGTGAACAACTGCCCCGCCTCGCCCGCCGGCGGCAGCGCGGCATGGGTCTTGGCCGAGCAGAACACATGATAGCCGACCCCGCCGACATCGATGATCACCCAGTCGTCGCCGTATGAATCGATGACACCCTTGAGCTTACCGATCATGCCCCGGCCACCCTGAGCTGCCGCGCCAGTGTCTGACTCTTCCTGTGCTGGGCATGGCAGATGGCAATCGCCAGGGCATCCGCGCTGTCGGCGCTGTGCGGCCGGCAGGCCGGCAGCAGAATGCGGATCATCGCGCCGATCTGGTCCTTGTGGGCATGCCCGGCGCCGACCACCGTCTTCTTCACCATGTTCGGCGCATACTCCGCCACCGCCAGCCCCGCCGCCGCCGGCACCAGCATGGCGATCCCGCGCGCATGTCCCAGCTTCAGCGTCGCCCGTGCATCCTTGTTGACAAACGTCTCCTCCACCGCCGCCTCATCCGGCTGCCAGGTGCTGAGCACCTCGCGCAACTGCTCATGCAACTGCAACAACCGCTCCGCCAGCGGCGCCTTGGCCTGCGACGTCAGCGTCCCGTCCGCCACATAAGACAGCCGCGACCCGTCCGCCGCAACGACACCCCACCCGGTCCTGCGCAGGCCGGGGTCAATGCCGATGATGCGAATCGTGTGCGTCATGGCTTAGGTTGTCTTGTCCAGGCTGGAAACGAAACCTCGGAATTTGAGGCGCAGCATCCTCTTTTCTGCATTGCCCAAATCCCGACCGATGGCCTGTCTGCATCGTGCCAATAATTTACCATCGAACTCTGGCGGCACATCTGGTCTTTGCGTCCAGTGAGCAATGAGACCCTGAACCGCACCTGGATCCAGCTCGTCAGCAAACAGTCTCGCCGCTTGTTCCAATTCTTGCTCACTTGCCGCCTTGGTAACACCCTGCTCCGGCCGCACAGTGGCCGGTTCCTTATATGTCAAGAACTGCTGTACCCCGCTCGCGCTCAGTTCAGACCTCGTATCCGCCTCGAAAATCAGCTGTTTCGATTGGGAGCCCCTTGCGGGCGATATCCCTAGCAGATGTACCCGCACGCCAAGACTTTGTGCAATGTGCAACCCGACGCGCACATCTTCATCTCCCGACAGCAAAACGGCATCGCTGATCGCCGAATTGCGCGCCAGCTCTACCATGTCAGTAACGATCAGGGAGTCGACACCCTTTTGTTGCCCCTGGCTGTTGATAAGTCCCAGCCGAAGCTTGATATCATCCAGCTCCGCCAGGGCTTCCTGCTCAAGCGTCAGGCCTGAAGATGCCAGTGCGCCGTCATACCAGTAGATGCGGAGCAACTCGCATTCATCAGTCTTTGCCAGTGCGAATTCGATCAGCGTGTCGCGAACCGACTTGCAATCAAGCTTGAGAGTTGTCCTCGGCTTTTTGGAGCCGGTCAGCGCGGTCGAGCCTTGAGCGAACAAATACCCGGCATCGACAAAAACGGCGACACGTTTCATCCGGTCAGCCCCAAAAGTAAAGGCCCCCGCAGGGGCCTTGTTGTAACCCGCCGCACCAAATTAACGTAGTTTGGCGCTTGAGGTACAGGGAATATAGGACCTTTTCTTCTAACAATCAATAAACGTATAGACGATTGTCTAAACGATTGTCTCAATCTCACACGTCCTCAAGCCGCCGTCAGCTTGGCCATGACCTCTTCGGAGATGTCGAAGTTGGAATAGACGTTCTGGATGTCGTCGTCATCGTCCAGCGCGCCGACCAATTTCATCAGGGTGCCGGCTTTTTCCTCGTCGACCTCGGTCGAGGTCTGCGGTTTCCACACCGCGTTGACGCTGTCCGGTTCGCCGAGCTCGGCCTCCAGCGCCGAGGAGACCTCGCCGAGCGCTTCGAAAGCACAGGTGATGATGTGGCCGTTGTCGTCGGACTGGACATCATCGGCACCGGCCTCGATTGCCGCCATCAGCACCGTGTCGGCATCGCCGGCATCGGGCTTGTAGGTCACCTCGCCGACCCGGTCGAACATGAACGACACCGAACCCGTCTCCCCCAGGTTGCCGCCGTACTTCGAAAACGTCGAGCGCACCGTCGAGGCGGTGCGGTTGCGGTTGTCGGTCAGCGCCTCGACGATCACCGCCACGCCGCCGGGCCCATAGCCCTCGTAGCGGATTTCCTCGTAGTCCGCCTCATCGCCGCCCTGCGACTTGTTGATCGCCCGCTGGATGTTGTCCTTCGGCATCGACTGCGACTTGGCGTTCTGCACCGCCAGGCGCAGGCGCGGATTGGAATCGACATCCGGTCCGCCGACCTTTGCGGCCACCGTGATCTCCTTCGACAGCTTGGAAAACAGCTTCGAGCGCACCGCGTCCTGGCGCCCCTTGCGGTGCATGATGTTCTTGAATTGTGAATGTCCGGCCATCGCTCACATCCCGGCAAAAGTAACGAAACGGGTAACGCCGCCTTCTATCGTGCCACGAGGGGCAAAGTCCAGTCCATGCGCGCCGGGACCCCCGTTAACCGAACTCCTTAACGGCCCGTTAAACCTTCGCGCCCAAACTCGGCGGTGCAGAGGTACACGAGTAGAAGGGCACATCATGACCAGCTCAGCAAAGCCGATGGATCAGTATGCCGCCGCCGCGCACGGGCTGGCGATCAGCGCCGGTGGTGCCGCATTGTCGAAGGTCCTGCAGATCGCCGCCGACAAGGATGCCGCCGGCGCGCTGACCGAGGTTACACGGCTGCTCGAGAAGGCCCAGAAGGCCGCCACCTGCATGGTCATTGCTCAAAAGGCCGAACAGGCGGGCGATACCGAACTGGCCGAGCGCAGCTGGACCCACGCCCTCAACACCATGGACATCCTGGCGTCCGAAACGGCCGTGGCCGATGGGCAGGACACACAGGCCGAACAGACCACGATAGCAGCACCGCTGGCATCGTAGCGCCTGCTGGAAACTCAGACTCCTAGAATTCAGGCCACGCCGGCGCCAGGCGCGCGCCGAGACGCAATGGCGCCACGGCCGTTGCCAGTCCGGTCGCATCGTCCGTTTCAACCAGCACCGCGCTCAGCGCCGCCGGCCCGCTGCCCGGCGAAAACCGCGCCGTCGGGATCTTGCGGGTGAACCGGTTCAGCGGTTCTTCCTTGTTCATGCCGATCACCGTGTCGTAATCGCCGCACATGCCGACATCGCTCATGTAGGCGGTGCCGCCGTCGAGGATCATGTGATCCGCCGTCGGCACATGCGTGTGCGTTCCCACCACCAGGCTTGCCCGGCCATCGGCGAAATGCCCCATCGCCATTTTCTCAGAGGTTGCCTCGGCATGCATGTCGATGATCGCCGCATCGCACTCGGCCCGCAGCCCGCAGGCCGACAGCTCGCGTTCCACCGCCGCAAACGGATCGTCGAGGGGCTCCATCATCACCCGACCCATGACGTTCATCACCAGCACCATGGCGCCATTGCCGGCGGTGAACACCCCGGCCCCGGCGCCCGGCGTCCCGGGCGGAAAATTGATCGGGCGCAACAGATTGGGTGCCCGCTCGATGAACACCAGCGCCTCGCGCTGGTCCCAGGCATGATTGCCGAGCGTCACCACATCGGCCCCGGCATCGATCAGTTCATTGAAGATCACTTCGGTGATACCGAACCCGCCGGCCGCGTTCTCACCGTTCACCACCACGAAATCCGCCCGGAGCCGGGCCCGGATATCGCCCACCTGCTCCAGGAAAAACTGGCGCCCGGCACGCCCGACAATGTCGCCGAAGAACAACAGGCGCATGGCGCTCAGGCCTTGCCCGGCACGATGTACTCCAGTTCGGTCAGGATGGCGTCCAGCACCTGGTCGTCGACCCCGCGCACCACCGCGCCGACCTCCTGGCCGTGATAGGCCACGCCGATCGCCGTAACGCCCGGGCCGGCCCGCAGCTGCTCCAGCGTACGGTCATAAAAGCCGCCGCCGTAACCCAGCCGGTAGCCCCGCCGGTCAAAAGCCAGCATCGGCACCAGCATGATGCTGGGAACAACCAGTTCGCTGCCCGCGCACGGCACCGGAATGTCCCACTTGCCAGCCTCGGTCGGATCACCCGGCTGCCACTTGCGGAACTCCAGCGGCGCGGCCATTTGCGCCACCACCGGCAGGCAGATCGTCATCCCCTTGCCCGCCAGGGTCTCAAGCAGCGGCATGACGTTGATCTCGGTGCGATACGGCCAGAAGCCGGACACCATCGCACCCGCCGGCCAATCGATATTCTCCAGCGCCAGCTTGATGATCTGGTCCGGCGCCGCCGTCATGGCGTTCTCATGCACGGCCTCGCGCGCCTTGGTCGACGACGCGCGCTGCGATGCCTTCATCCACGACAGCTCGTCCGCTGATCCAGAAGATGTCATACTTTGTTTCCCGCAATCCCGATTCTGCAAACCGCCGCCATGTCATGGCAAAGCCGCGACGGCCGTGGGAGGTTTCGATTCCGGGTCCCTACGTAACGTAGGTGGGCGCCGTATGCCCGAGGCCACGGCCAAGGTCAGGGACAGCTCCCATAAGAATCGACATAGGCCCCAGGAATAGTCTCCACACGCACCGCGCAGCCTGCCAACTGTTATCATTAGGCCTAATGCGGTGCAAAATCCAACGGTTTTGAGAGGCCGGCCGGCGCCCGGCCACGGCGCTCACCGCACGATCGCCGACCCCGGCTTGGAAAAGATTTGCCCGAAGCCTTCAAGCCGGTCCTCTATCCCGGCCCGGCGCAGACAGCTCCAGAACTGGGCCTGGTTGCTGGTGATCACCGGCTTGCCCGCCGCCTGCTCGATCTCCGCCGCCACCTCCAGCGCCCGGATGCCGCCGCATGACAGGAAGATCGCATCCGCCTCGGGACGGTCGATCTCCAGCGCAAAGGCCTTCCAGTAGGCCGGCGTCACGCGGCCAAACTCCAGACCGGTATTGAGGTTGAGCCCCTGTATGTCGAGCACCTCGAAACCCTTGGCCACCAGAAACTCCGCCTCCGCCGTGTTGATCTCATCGAGATACGGCGTGCCGACGACGATCTTCCTCGCCCCGACCGCCCGCAGCGCGTCGACAACCCCCGTTACCAGGCACATCGGCTCGGCCCACGGCGCACCTTTGCGGATCTCCTGCTTGATCCGGTCTTCGCCGATCACGATCGAGCCGCTGGTGCAGCTGTAGCTGACCACATCCGGCCGGGTGTCCGGCTGCAGGCGCGAAGCGGCATCGGCCATGTGATCGATATGGCGGGCCAGCGTCTCATTGGTCGTGTAGTCGTCGGTCTTGAGACGGGTGATGTGCACCGCGACGCCCTCGGGCGCCATGGCGAAGAAGTCATCCTCCGCCGCCAGATCGGTGGACATCAGGATGAACCCCAGTTTGGCCCGGTGATGCTTTCCGGCATCGAGTTCCGGAGTGCGCTGTTGCGATTTCACCGTATTGCCAGACTGGAACATACTGCACTCCTTCTAGGGCTCAATCAGACAATCATCTCTTCAAGCGCATTGGGGTGGCTGGTGATCTGCTCATACCCGTCTTCGGTGACAATGAAACTGTCGCCGACCTGGGCGCGGAACGACTTGGCGATGCTGACAGAGCCGTCCACCGCCAGCACCATGCCCGGCTGCAGCACCGTCTTGTCGCCGAACACAAGCTGCGGCTTTTCCAGATAGCTGTAACCGGTCGCCCGTCCGCACCGGAACGGATAGTCGTAGCCGGCCCCCTGGATCACTTCGGCATAGGCCGCATGCACGCTCTCGGCGCTCACGCCGGGCTGGAGTGCCGCTAGCGCCGCCTTCTGGCTGGCCAGCGCCACCTCGTAGACCTCGGCTTGTTTCGGGTCGGCGATCTCGCCGATCCAGAACGTGCGGTCAAACCCCAGTTTGAACCGGTGGAAGTTGGTCATGCCGCAAAAGCACAGGAACACCGGCTCGCCGCGCCGCATGACCCGCGTCGAGGCCCGGTGGTGCGGCTTGGTGATCTCGGCACCCGACGCCATGATCTGCAGGAAATGGGTGTTGGGCGACATGCAGCTATCGTCGTAATGGGCCGCCAGCAGCGCCGCCGCCTTCATCGTGCCGGCCCGCGACGTCGCCAGTGCCACCTCGTATTCCGGCACACCATCGCCGATCGCCTCCCGGCCGGCCTGCATCATCGCCATGGCCACTTCGCCGGCATGCCGCGCCAATTGCAGCTCCTCGGCCGACTTGATCATCCGCATGTCGGCCAGGATTCCGGCCACGTCCCCGAGCCGGTCGTCCCCGACCAGACCGCCGAGATAGTTGCGTACCACCGGCGGCATCTGATCCGGTTCGATGGCGATCCGGCCACCGCCGGCCACCGCCCCCGGCAGCTCCTCGCGCCACTCGTTGCCGAGCCCGTCGTTCCACGCCGCGATCCGGTCCACCCGGGCCGCCGCCTCGGCCATGTCCAGCTCCATGCTCGGCGTGATCAGCAGGCTGCGGCCATCGCACGGCACAACCAGAATGGTCGGCCGGCCGAAATCCATGTGCAGATAGTCGTAGTACCCGGTCAGGTAATAAACGCTGTCATCATCGGTGATCAGCGCCGCCTCGAACCCCGCCGCGCCGAGCCGGTCGCGCAGCGCCTGCATGCGCGCGGCGTGCATCACTGCGATGCTCCGTCTAGGCGCTGCTCGGCCAGCGTCACCCAGAACGACGACCCCGGCACCAGCGCCTCGTCGTTGAAGTCATAGTCTGCCGAATGCAGCGGCTGGGCGTTGGCCCCCTCACAGCCATTGCCCATGAACACGAAACACCCCGGCCGCGCCAGGCTCATGTGGGCGAAATCCTCCGAACCGAGCACGGGCGCGCAGTCGGTATCGACATTGCCGGCGCCCACCAGCGCACCGGCAGCCTGAGCCGCGTGCCCGGTCTGCTCAGCCGCATTGATCGTCACCTCGAACACCGTCTCGTAGGACACGCTCGCCTCGACATCATGCGCCTGGGCAATGCCGGCCACGATCTGGCGCATCCTGCGCTCGATCTCCCGATTGACTTCGCGGTTGAGCGCCCGGGCATCGCCCTTCAGCGTCGCGCGCCCCGGCAACACGTTGCGCTGCCCGTCGGTCACGAACTCGGTCACCGAGACGACACCGTTCAAGCCCGGATTGAGCTTGCGTGACACTATGGTCTGCAGCGAAGACACCATCTCGGCGCCGACCACGATGGCATCGACCCCGGTATGCGGCATTGCGGCATGGCCGCCGCGCGCCTCGATCCCGATCTCGAACAGCGCCTCGCTGGCCATGATCGCCCCGGTGCGCATGGCGAAACTGCCGATCTCCATACCGGGCATGTTGTGCAGCCCGTAGACCTCATCGACATGGAAGCGCTCGAACAGCCCGTCTCCGAGCATCGCCTGGGCACCCTGCCCATGCTCTTCCGCCGGCTGGAAAATGAACACCACCCGGCCGTTGAACCGGCCCTGCCCGGCCAGATGCTTGGCCGCGCCCAGCAGCATCGCGGTGTGCCCGTCATGCCCGCAGGCGTGCATCACCCCGTCGGCTGCCGACTTGTGGGCAAACCCGTTCGCTTCGTGGATCGGCAGCGCATCCATATCGGCCCGGATGCCGATGCTGCGCGTACCGTTGCCGCGCTGCAGCACCCCCACCACGCCGGTCTGACCGACACCGCGGTGCACTTCGACACCGAACTCCGTCAGCAGCTCCGCCACCCGGTCCGAGGTCCGTTGCTCATCAAAACCCAATTCCGGATGGGTGTGAAAGTCGCGCCGCCATCCAGTCATCTCGTCGCGTAGCTGTTGGGTCTGCATGGGAGTTCTCCACAACAACCGGTCCAGGCCCGACCGCTGCTCGCGACCGCTGCCTCAGCTTTGGGGCGCCTCACCGGCCGCCGCCGGCACGCTGCCGGCCAAACGCTCAAGACGCTCGGCTGCCGCAGCAATTCTTTCCGCCACCTTTTCCTCAATCCCGTTTCCGGTCTCGACAGGCGCACCGGCAGCTGCAGGGGCCGCGGTGCGGGTCTCCTTGATGCCGCGAATCTGTTCCTGCAGGTCCTCGATGCGCTTGAGCGATTCCGACAGCCGGTCGGCAATGATCAGTCCGGCCATCAGCAACAGCCGGATATCGCCGACCTGGCCGACCGTGCCGCGGATTTGCTTGACCTCGGTGTCCAGCAGCTGCGCCAGCTCGGTGAGGTGGTCTTCCTCGCCGTCGTTGCACTGCATTGTATAGGGATGGCCGTTTACGGTGACGACGACTTGGCCCATGTCTCAACAACTCCTCAAACGAAACGCCGGCGCCCGGCTATTCCTCTTCACCCAAAACGGACGTGATCCGCGCCATGGCGCTGGTGACCTTGTCGCCGGCCGCCTGATTGCTTTCGCGCAAGCGCTCCGCATTGGCCCGCACCTCGTCAAGCTCTCCGGCCAGCCGCGCCCGGTCCTCGCGCAGCGCCTGCGCCTCGCCCGCCAGAGCGTGGTCCTTGCTGCCGGCATCGCGCGCCCGCATCATTGCCGCCTCGATGGCGCTCACGGCAGAATCGAACCTGTCAAGCGCATGGTCCAGTTTAGGCGTGTCAGCCATTACCTTTCCCCCTAGCTGGCCGGCGAATCCGTTTCCGGCAACCGAGCGCCCCCAAAACGCTTATATATGATGCACGTATCGCTGCAAGTGCAAGCAGTGTCTGACGATGATCCACAACCGGCATCAAACGGCGATATGGCCCGGGAAGCGTCGATTACGACCACAGCACCATTGACAGCACGCGGCGGGGTGGTATGTCTGGCCGCGGATTTGACGCGATGGTGGCGGGAGCCATCGCCAGGCAATTGCTAAAGTCCCGGGCGGATATTTTTATGACCCCTGCGAAAACTGCAGCCGCCGCAATGCGTGCGGACACCGAAGCGAACTCAAGCATCGATCTCGACAAACACAAGCGCATGGCAAACGCCATCCGCGCCTTGTCGATGGACGCCGTCCAGAAGGCCAATTCCGGCCATCCGGGCCTGCCCATGGGTGCCGCCGACATCGTCACCGTACTGTTCTCCCGCTTCTTCAAATGCGACCCGCGTCATCCCGACTGGCCGGACCGCGACCGCTTCGTCCTGTCGGCCGGCCACGGCTCGATGCTGCTGTATTCGCTGCTGCATCTGCTCGGCTACGAGGACATGACCATCGACGAGTTGAAGAACTTCCGCCAGCTCGGCTCGAAGACCGCCGGCCACCCTGAATACGGCCACGCCGCCGGCATCGAAACCACCACCGGCCCGCTCGGCCAGGGCATCGGCAATGCCGTCGGCATGGCCATGGCCGAGCGCCACCTTGCCGCGGTCTTCGGTGACGGCCTGGTCGACCACTACACCTACGTCCTCGCCGGCGACGGCTGTCTGATGGAAGGCATCTCCCAGGAAGCGATCTCCCTGGCCGGCCACCTGAAGCTGTCCAAGCTGATCGTGCTGTTCGACGACAATGGCATCTCCATCGACGGCCCGGTGTCGCTGACCGACTCGACCGATCAGCAGGCCCGGTTTGCCGCCAGCGGCTGGGATGTCTCGGCCTGCGACGGCCACGATCCGCAGGCCATCGCCGATGCCATCGAGGCGGCCCGCGCCACCGACCGCCCGAGCATGATCGCCTGCAAGACGGTGATCGGCTACGGCTCACCGGCCAAGCAGGGAACGTCCGGCGTTCATGGCGCTCCTCTTGGCGAGGCCGAAATCAAGGCGGCCCGCAAGGAACTCGGCTGGGACCTCGAGCCGTTTGAAATCCCGTCGGACATTCGCGACTGCTGGCGCCTGGCGGGTCTGCGCGGCTGCAAGCAGCGCAGCGCCTGGAACACCCGCCTCGAGGCCGCTGAAACCGGCCTGCGCGTCGAGTTCGAGCGCCGCATGGCCGGCGACCTGCCCGACAAGCTGCCCGGCGCCATCAAGGACTACAAGGCCGCGCTCAAGGAAGACCCGCCGGCGCTCGCCACCCGCAACGCCTCCCAGAACACACTTGATGTCATCAATGCCGTGGTGCCGGAAACCATCGGCGGCTCGGCCGATCTCACCGGCTCCAACAACACCAGATCCGGCGACTTGTCCGTGTTCGACGCCGACAATCCGGCCGGCCGCTTCGTCCACTACGGCATCCGCGAACACGCCATGGCCGCCGCCATGAACGGCCTGGCCCTGCACGGCGGCATCATCCCCTATTCCGGCACCTTCATGGTGTTCACCGATTATTGCCGCCCGTCGATCCGCCTGTCGGCGCTGATGCAGCAGCGGGTGATCTACGTCATGACCCATGACTCGATCGGCCTTGGCGAAGACGGTCCGACCCACCAGCCGGTCGAGCATCTGGCCGCCCTGCGCGTCATCCCCAATCTCAATGTGCTGCGCCCGGCTGATGCCATGGAAACCGCCGAGTGCTGGCAACTGGCGCTCGAGGCGAAATCGACCCCCAGCATACTTGCATTGACCCGCCAGAAGCTGAAACCGGCCCGCAGAGCCGGGGTGCGCGAAAACCTGTGCGCCCGCGGTGCCTACGAACTCGCCGACGGCAATGGCGATGCGCCGACGAAGATCGTCATCTTTGCCTCGGGCTCGGAAGTCAAGACCGCGCTGAAGGCCAGAAAGAGGCTCGAGGAAGACGGTCACAACGCCCGCATCGTTTCGGTTCCCTGCATGGAACTGTTCGAGCAGCAGGACGAGGACTACCGCGCCATGGTGCTCGGCGACGAGCCGGTGCGCGTCGCCATCGAGGCCGGCCTGCGCCAGGGCTGGGACCGCTTCATCGGCACCGACGGCATTTTCATCGGCATGACCGGGTTCGGCGCCTCGGCGCCGGCCAGGGATCTCTACCACCATTTCGGCATCACCGCGAGCGCCACCGCCGCAGCCGCGACCGCCGAGCTAGAAAAACTGAAGTAATCGACGCCACACACTCATGGCCAAGTTCCGCAGTCTCGACGACATTGACGTTTCCGGCAAACGCGTCCTGATCCGCGTCGACCTCAACGTTCCCATCGAAGACGGTGTGGTCCGCGACACCACCCGCATCGACCGCGTCGCACCGACCCTGCGCGAACTGGCGGACCGTGGCGGCGCGGTAATCGTTCTGGCCCACTTCGGCCGCCCCAAAGGCAAGCCGGTCCCGGAGATGTCACTGGCGCCCGTTGCCGGCCCGCTCGGCGCCGCCGTCGGCCGCGAGGTCCGCTTCGTCGCCACCGGCTGGACAGACGACAGCGCAGCCGATGCCCTCGCCAGCCTCCAGCCCGGTGACATCGCACTGGTGGAGAATACCCGCTACCACCCCGGCGAAGAGAAGAACGACCCGGACTTTGCCAGGCACCTGGCCGCGCTTGGTGACGTTTACGTGAACGACGCGTTTTCCGCCGCCCATCGCGCCCACGCCTCGACAGAAGCCATCGCCCGCCTGCTGCCGTCCGCCGCCGGCCGCGCCATGCAGGCCGAATTGGAGGCGCTGGAAGCAGCACTCGGCTCACCCAAGCGTCCGCTGGTCGCCGTCGTCGGCGGCGCCAAGGTCTCCACCAAGCTGGAACTGCTCGGCAACCTCACCGGCATCGCCGACACCCTGATCATCGGCGGCGGCATGGCCAACACCTTCCTGGCCGCGCAAGGCATCGACGTCGGCAAGTCCCTATGCGAACACGACATGCTCGCCACCGCCCGCGAAATCCTCGCCACCGCTGAAGGCAACAGCTGCACACTCGTGCTGCCCACCGATGCGGTCGTCGCCAGGGAATTTGCCGCCGGAGCTGACAACCGCACCTGTCCGGTCACCGATATCGCCGCTGACGAGATGATGCTGGACGTAGGACCGGACTCGATTGCCGCCGCAAAAGCGGCCTTCGACGCGGCCGCAACATTGGTCTGGAACGGCCCGTTCGGGGCCTTCGAAATCGCCCCGTTCGATCACGGCACCGTTGCAACCGCCCGCCACGCTGCGGCCTTGTCGAAGACCGGCAAGCTGGTCTCCATCGCCGGTGGCGGCGACACCGTAGCGGCGCTCAACCATGCCGGCGCAGCGGGCGATTTCACCTATGTTTCGACAGCTGGCGGCGCGTTTCTCGAATGGCTGGAAGGCAAGGCCCTTCCGGGCGTAAAGGTATTGGAAGTCTGAGACAAAAGCAGGGGTAAGACGATGAGCGAGAGAATTGAAGACATCGCCCAGGCCATGGTGGCCAAGGGCAAGGGCATTCTGGCGGCTGATGAATCGAGCGGCACCATCAAGAAGCGCTTCGACACCATCAACACCGAATCGACCGAGGACAACCGGCGCGACTATCGCCAGATGCTGTTTGCATCGCGCGCCGCCATGCGCCGCAACATTTCCGGCGTCATCCTGTTCGACGAGACAATCCGCCAGAAGGCATCGAACGGCAAGCCGCTGGTCGACCTGATCACCGCCGCCGGCTCGATCCCTGGCATCAAGGTCGATGCCGGCGCCAAGGAACTTGCCGGCCATCCGGGCGAGAAGGTCACCGAAGGCCTCGACGGCCTGCGCGAACGCCTGCAGGAGTACTACAAGCTCGGCGCCCGCTTCGCCAAATGGCGCGCCGTCATCGACATTGCCGACGGCCTGCCGACCTGGGGCTGCGTCAAGGCCAATGCCCACGCGCTCGCCCGCTACGCCGCCTTGTGTCAGGAAAGCAAGATCGTGCCGATCGTCGAGCCGGAAGTTCTGATGGACGGCCCCGTTGCCGCCCACGATGCCGACCGCTGCTACGAAGTCACCGAATGGGTGCTCAACACCGTATTCAGTGAACTGTTCGAGGCCCGCGTCATGCTGGAAGGCATGGTGCTGAAGCCCAACATGGTCATCGCCGGCAAGAACGCCAAGAAGCAGGCCAAGCCGGCCGAGGTCGCCGAAAAGACCATCCGCTGTCTCAAGGCCACGGTTCCCGCCTCCGTCCCCGGCATTGCCTTTTTGTCCGGCGGCCAGAGCGATATCGAGGCCACCGAGCATCTGTCGCTGATGAATGCCTCCGGCCCGTTGCCGTGGAACCTGACCTTCTCCTACGGCCGCGCCCTGCAGGCCGCCGCGCTCAAGTCGTGGAGCGGCAAGCCCGGCAATCTCGACAAGGGCCAGAAGGCCTTTGCCCACCGCGCCCGCATGAACGGCCTGGCATCGAAGGGCAAGTGGTCCAAGGCGGAAGAAAAGAAGGCCGCCTAAGTGTCCGTTTGAAAAGTCCCCAGGTTGGGGACTTTGAGGGCTGTCCCGTCCCGCTCCCCCGCCCGAACCACCCACGAGGGTATCCTGATCGGGTGGTTCGGACGGGGGAGCGGGACGGGACAGCAGTTTCAAAACGGACTCTAACAAGCGGCAAGGCGCGTTGGCATTGCCGCTGCGGCGGGCTATGGATAATCGGATCAATTCTGCATACTGCGGTGATTCGTGATGCCGTCGCCCAACTGCCGTCTTTTTCTCGTTGCACCGTTCGGGCCCGAACCGGCGCGGCTGGCCGCCTGCCTGTCGGCTGCCCTTGCGGCCGGCGATGCGGCGAGCCTGCTGGTGGACGCCGACCCGGACCAGGTACGAGAACTGATGCCCATTGCCCATGCCCAGGACGTTGCCGTGCTGATCGGCGGCGATGCCGCGCTGGCCCGCGAGCTGGACGCGGACGGCGTGCAGGTCGCCGCCAGCCGACAGGACTATGCCACGGCCCGCGCCCGTATCGGCGACAGCGGGATCGTCGGCGCTGACTGCGGCGGCGACCGCCATGCCGCCATGGAGCTTGCCGAAGCCGGTGCCGACTACGTGATGCTCGATCCGAACGCCCAGCTGAACGGCGGCGAATCTCTGATCGCCTGGTGGGCCGACGTGATGGAGGTGCCCTGCATCGCCGCTGGCGCGTCGGCACTGGATGACATCACGCGGCTGGCCCATCAGGGTGCTGATTTCATTCGCCCGTCGGATGCCATGTGGCAGTCGCCCGAACACGCCACCCAGGTTGTCACCGAGGCCAATCGCGCAATCGCCGAGGCCACCGGATGAACCGCATCATCGCCATCGCCGCTGCTCTGTTTCTCACGGTCACACCGGCAGACGCCATCAACTTCGAAGAGGCCGTGGCCCTCTATCAGGACAAGAAATACGAAGACGCCTATCAGGTCGCCCGGCCGCTCGCCGAACAGGGCAATGCCGAGGCCCAGGCCATGCTCGCCAGTCTTTACGAGACCGGCCGCGGCGTCACCGCCGATATGTCCCAGGCCGTTTCGTGGTACGGCGCCGCTGCCAGCCAGAACCATTTCGGCGCCATGTTCGCCCTCGGGCTCATCTACCTGGAAGGCCGTACCGGCGCCCGCGACCTCGACCGCGCCCGCGCCTGGACCGAGAAGGCCGCCAGCGCCGGTCATCTTCCGGCACAGCACACCCTTGGCCTGATCTATTCCGGCTTCTCCGGTGCCGAGCCAGATTGGCCGAAGGCGCTGAAGTGGTTCAGGACCGCCGCCGATGCCGGCCTCGCCGATGCCCAGTACAGCATGGGCCTGCTCTATCTCGACGGTCAGGGCGTGGAGAAGAACCTCACCACCGCCAGCGAATGGTTCAAGAAGGCCGCTCTGCAGGGCCTGCCCAATGCGGCACTCGACTATGGCGTACTGGTTTTTCGCGGCGACGGTGTTCAAAAGGACGAGACCATCGGCGCCCAATGGATCGTCTTTGCCGCCAATGCCGGCAACGCCATCGCTCAAAACCGCGCTGCGCGCGCCTACGCCACCGGCCGCGGCGTGCCGCTCAACAAGGTCGAAGCCGCCAAGTGGCACTTCCTCGCCACCGCCGCCGGCCGCAGCGATGTCTGGCTCGACGATTTCGTTGCCGGACTGGAAGATACCGACCGCCAGCGCGCCAGGAAGCGCGCCGACAAGTTCAAACCGCAAAATCCACTGAAAAAGACACCCCGCTGAGGTCTGCGGATGTCGCGATGCCCCGCGCCACACGGTCCATTGAGCCTGATACGCACGGTCTCGAAACCCGACTCACATGTTGATGGAAAACCGTTGTCATATCAGCGCGGTACAACAGTCAGAAAAGTCACACGCATACACCGCCGGTATCCACTGCTGTCCGCTCTAAACGATGTTTGCTCCTTCCCCCAGAAAGGGGAAAGAGCCTGCCCCCGGCTTGAACGGGGGTCGGGGTGGGGGTTGATGGCCGTGCAAAACACAATGAAATCAGTGTGTTGTACGGCCATCAATCCCCACCCAAACCCTCCCCCATTCTGGGGGAGGGGAAAATCGAATGTCCTCAGCTACATGACCGGCAACTGTAAAGAGCTGCCTAGAGTATCCGTGTTGGTCAAGAGTTGGCTTCGGTCCAATTTCGGTTGTCGCGGATTAGGGCGTTGGCGATTGTGATGAGCTTTCGCATGATTGCGGTGATTGCGACTTTGCAGGGTTTTCCGGCGTCGATGAGAGCCTGGTATTTGGTTTTGAGTTGATGATTGAAGCGCACGGCGACCAATGCCGGCATGTAGAGCGCCTGGCGGACATGTTGTCTGCCGCCCTGGATGAAGCTGTTGCCGCACCATTTGCCCGACTGACGTGTGACGGGTGCCAGGCCTGCCAGTGAGGCGGCCTGTCGTTTGTGCATGGTTCCAAGCTCCGGCATTTCAGCCAGCATGGTCATGGCGGTGACTTCACCGATGCCGGGAATGGACAACAGGATGGCAAGCCGGGCCTGCAGAGCCTGATCTGCTTCGACGCGCCTGCGGCATTCGCCATCGATGGCCTTGATGTCGGCCTCGATCTGTTTCAGGCGCCGTCTTGCCTGTGTTTTGAGCAAGGCTGATGAGAGATTGTGGCGGCGGTTCTTGGCTGCGGTCCTGTCCTTGACCAGGGCACGCCGGGCCGCAACCAGTTCGCCGAGAGCTTCAATGGTCTGGCTGCGGGTCACGGTTGCCTGCGGCTCGAGCACGGCCCCGAACCGGGCCAGCATCATAGCGTCGACCTTGTCGGTCTTGACCAGGGTGCCGGCGGCCTCGGCGAACCGGCGGGCTCGACGGGGGTTGACCTTGGCATGGCTGATGCCGGCCTCAACCAGGCAACGCTCCAGATTACGGTGATAAGCACCTGTCGGTTCAAACACAACGCGTTCGACCTTACCGGCCCGCATCCATTCGATCAGTGACCTGTGGCCCTGTTTCGAGTTGGCGAACCTGATGCTGGTCCCATCAGGCAGGCGGTGAACGTCGAGATGGTCTTTCGAGATATCGATACCGATGATAGTATGGGTCATCTTTTCCGTGTCCTATGCTTGTCATCCGGGCCGCAAGTCCCGGGTATCCGTTCAGGCCGCAGGGAAAAGACAGGGGTGATCACACTCTAGGGCTTGTGGGGATTCATCTTGAGTTTATGACGGCAGCACAGGCATAGATCATCGATGTGTAGTGTGTGTCCGTTTTTTCAGACCTCATAGCGATGCCCTTGAATTCCTTGAGTTTGCAGAAGAAGTTTTCGATCAGGTGGCGCCACTTGTAGATTTCCAGATCGATCTGCAATGGGTGCTTTCGCTGCGGCCGTTGCGAGATGCAGATCACCGCTCCGCGCTCATCCAGCTCTTCAATGATCCAATTGCTGTCGAAGGCCTTGTCTGCCAACACAGCATCAAAGTTAAGGCCGTGAATGAGCGGTGCAACACCGATGGTATCATATCGGTTTCCTGGCAGCAGACCGAAGCGCACGAGATTACCCAAAGCATCTGTCAAGGCGAGGATCTTTGTCGTCCAGCCACCTTTCGATTTGCCTATCGCCTGGCTTTGAGTCCCCCTTTAGCGCCATGTCCATGACGATGAACCGGGACTATCGTTGCATCGATCATGACATATTCCATGTCGGGGTCGTCTGAGACCGCCTCGAATATGCGTTCAAAGACGCCGGCTGCAGACCAGTCGCGAAACCGGCGAAATACCGTACTCCAGTTACCAAAGGCTTCTGGCAAGTCACGCCACGGGCTGCTTGTACGCGCCTTCCACAGCACCGCTTCGAGAAAAAGACGGTTGTTGGTCCCGCTGCGCCCAGGGTCAGACTTCTTGCCCAAGCAGTGCGGCTCGATCTTGGCCCATTGAGTGTCAGTCAATACTGTCCGGATCATCAAAACCTCCTCAAAAGGAAGTCTGAATCACAAATCAACTGATTTGGGAATCCTGATTCCCCACAGACCCTAGCCCGGCCCGTCAAACGGCCAGCACATTCGCGATCCGTCCCCTGCCGCTGCCCGGCGAGTGTCGTCTCGCCAGCAGCGGTTCCTTCTTGCACTGAACGATGGCAAAATCATAAGACAAGCACTTTCCGATCATATGGGATCACTTGATGGAGCCAAATTCGTTCATATGGCAGGCGCGGTGCGCGGGCGCGATGCGGTGCATCGGGCAAGCGCTGCAACGCACCAGATGGGCGAATTTGGCCCACCGAAGGCCGGATTTCCGCGCCCGCTGGACTGCGTTATGCTCCGCTTATGGCCAACCAGGCCATGGCGCGTAGCATGCCTAGCCAGCAGACGCGGAAACCCGGTCAAGCGATTCCATTTGATCGGAAAGTGCTCTAGGCGCTTGTTTTTGAAAGACCTTTCACAATCATCAGGACGCAAAGCCGGACAGTAGTGGCCAATATCAGTGCTTCAGCGAGCAACGCTCAGCATCGAGTTCCTCGGCGACTGCAATAGCTATCCTGCGGCGCTCGCGCAATTCGTCGCAAATCGACTGCACCGGCGCGGCAAGATCGTCCAGACACGCATCATGACGCAAACAGCCGGCAATTATGCTCAAGGTCTCAATCATTTCAGGAATCGAACAGGTATCACACGGCCCGGCATCCCGGTCGCCGATATGGACCCAGCGGTTCAGTGTCTTGTCCATGATGTACCCCAGCCCAGTTGCTATTCAAGGTAGATCAAGGCACACCTCACCAAATGAGACTGTGGGAAAAGTCACAAATTGCCCACCTGCGGCCTCCTGCCGCAAGGTAGTGTCCAGAGTCTTTCGCACTTTTTGTCATGCGACGGCGGTTCCTTGGGGTTGGTTTTTCATTGCAGTCAGCGGGTCCATGTTCATGTAGCGCCTCGTTGACCACTGGGTTCCAGCAATGTGTCTCAACCTGGCTGCAGCCAGGTTGAGACAGGATTGTCCGTCCGGGAAAGCCCCGACCACCCTGGTTCGCCGTCTGATCTCGCGCATCAGCCGCTCCAGCGGATTGTTGGTGCGCAACTTGATCCAGTGACTGTCCGGGAACGCATAGAAGGTCAGCGTCTCGCCAATCTTGTCCTCAACCAGCTCTGCCGCCTTGCCCATGCGCTGGCGGCGCAGCTCGGCCGCGACCGCTTCGGCCTTGTCGGTGGCCGCCTGCCGGTTCTCCTGGGCATGGATGGCCTTCAGCATGTGGCTCACCTGGCGCATCTTGCCTGCCGGCACATGACTGAAGACATTGCGATAGAAATGCACCATGCAGCGCTGCCACCGGGTCTCGGGCAGATAGTCGGCAACGCTCTCCACCAGGCCACGACAGGCGTCTGATACCACCAGCTCCACACCATTCAGGCCCCGGTCCACCAGATGGCGCAGGAACGACGACCATCCGGACTTGTCCTCCTTGGCCCCCTCGCAGATGCCCAGAACCTCGCGATAGCCATCCGAGGTCACGCCAATCGCCACCAGCAGCGAGACGTTGCGCACCTCACCGGCCCATGAGCGCTTCATCACGATACCATCGAGAAAGACATACGGATGTGAGCCCTCAATCGGCTTGTGGCGCCATTCCTCGATCTTGGCATAGATCTTCTTGTTGAGGTTCGACACCGTCGACGGGCTCACCCGCGTGCCCCACAGCGCCTCGGTGATGTCTTCGACCCGGCGCACCGAAACACCCGCCAGATACATCTCGATCAAAGCTTCCTCGACGCTGCTCTCGCGGCGCTGGTAGCGTTCTATGATCGCCGTCTCGAATGTTTGTCGCCGCAGCTTCGGCACCTTCAGCTTGACCGCGCCGGCCTTGGTGTGAAGCGACCGGTCGTAGCTGCCAGCGCGTGTGTCGGTCCGAGCCTCACTGCGCTCATACCGGCCAGCCCCGCACAACCGGTCGGCCTCGGCATCCAGCATCGCATTCAAGGCTTCTTCAACCGTGCCGCGCACCATCTCGCCAAGGTGATCGCGTATCCGCGCCTCGTCGATCTGGATCACCTGACCCATCGCCTTGGTCTCCGTATCATCACTCATCGTCTCGCTCCTCTCACTCAGTGTGAAAGGAACCACCGCATCAGGCAAATGTGCGAAAGACTCTCTACGTTATCAGCGGTATTGGATTTTGAGTTTCAAACTGCTGTACCTCGCTGATTTGACAATGGTCCTCCGCCAGCAAATGAGTCATTGCAGCGGCCCTGCCATCACACACAAATAACCCCGCCGGTTTGCACCAGCGGGGTTTCATCGTTCAGGGTCATGAATGAAGGGCTTTGCACATTTCGCATCCGTTTTGCAGGCCTGGCAACGACCTACTCTCCCAGGTCTTAAGACATAGTACCATCGGCGCTGAGGCGTTTAACGACCGAGTTCGGGATGGGATCGGGTTCAGACACCTCGCCATAGCCACCAGGCCGGCGAAACGGATGTCGGAGGACGGAAAGACAGAGGACGGAAAAGCGCCACCCCTGGCAAAGGCCTCACAGTATTTCTGGGTCTTTCCTCAGTCTTCTGTCTTCAGTCTTCTGAATCCAGGAATGAGCATTGATTAATGAGAACAATCAAGCCGATCGAGCTATTAGTACCGGTAAGCTTCACACATTGCTGCGCTTCCACACCCGGCCTATCAACGTGGTGGTCTTCCACGACTCTCAAGGGAGAACTGGTTTTGAGGCTGGTTTCCCGCTTAGATGCCTTCAGCGGTTATCCGTTCCGTATATAGCTACCCTGCTGTGCCGTTGGCACGACAACAGGTCCACCAGAGATACGTCCACCCCGGTCCTCTCGTACTAAGGGCAGATCCTCTCAATTCTCCTACACCCACGGCAGATAGGGACCGAACTGTCTCACGACGTTCTAAACCCAGCTCACGTACCGCTTTAATTGGCGAACAGCCAAACCCTTGGGACCTGCTCCAGCCCCAGGATGCGATGAGCCGACATCGAGGTGCCAAACAACGCCGTCGATATGGACTCTTGGGCGTCATCAGCCTGTTATCCCCGGCGTACCTTTTATCCGTTGAGCGATGGCCCTCCACACGTGGGACCACCGGATCACTATGACCGACTTTCGTCTCTGCTCGACATGTATGTCTCGCAGTCAGGCGGGCTTATGCCATTGCACTCAGCGGCTGATTTCCGACCAGCCTGAGCCCACCATCGCGCGCCTCCGTTACTCTTTGGGAGGCGACCGCCCCAGTCAAACTACCCACCACACACTGTCCCGGATCCGGATGACGGACCGCGGTTAGACATCCATGTAGATAAGGGTGGTATCTCATCTTTTGGCTCCACCAAGGCTGGCGCCCTGGCTTCAAAGCCTACCACCTATCCTGCACATGCCGACACGAATGCCAGTGTGAAGTTGTAGTAAAGGTGCACGGGGTCTTTCCGTCTGACCGCAGGAACCCCGCATCTTCACGGGGGGTTCAATTTCACTGAGTCTGCGTTGGAGACAGTGGGGAAGTCGTTACGCCATTCGTGCAGGTCGGAACTTACCCGACAAGGAATTTCGCTACCTTAGGACCGTTATAGTTACGGCCGCCGTTTACTGGGGCTTCAGTTCGGAGCTTGCACTCCTCCCTTTAACCTTCCAGCACCGGGCAGGCGTCAGACCCTATACGTCGCCTTGCGGCTTCGCAGAGCCCTATGTTTTTAGTAAACAGTCGCCACCCCCTGGTCTGTGCCACCCCCTACTGGTTGCCCAATAAGGGGTCTCCCTTCTCGCGAACTTACGGGAGTATATTGCCGAGTTCCTTCAACGCAGTTCTCTCAAGCGCCTTGGTATTCTCTACCTGTCCACCTGTGTTGGTTTCGGGTACGGTCTGATGTGGGAGCTATTTCCTGGAACGCCTTCGCTGCTCCACCAATCCAATAAGGTGAAACAACTCACAGCATTCGTCACTACCCACTGGCCCACGAATATTAACGTGGTTCCCATCGACTACGCCTTTCGGCCTCGCCTTAGGGGCCGGCTAACCCTGCGCAGATTAGCTTTACGCAGGAACCCTTGGACTTTCGGCGAGAGTGTCTCTCACACTCTTTATCGTTACTCATGTCAGCATTCGCACTTCTGATATCTCCAGGAGCCCTCACGGGTCTCCCTTCGCTGATGTACAGAACGCTCCGCTACCGCGTGTACAAGTACACACCCGCAGCTTCGGTGCATGGCTTTAGCCCCGATACATTTTCGGCGCAAAGACCCTTATTTAGACCAGTGAGCTGTTACGCTTTCTTTAAAAGATGGCTGCTTCTAAGCCAACTTCCTGGTTGTTTTGGGATCCTCACTTCCTTTCCCACTTAGCCATGACTTGGGGACCTTAACTGGCGGTTAGGGCTGTTTCCCTTTCCACGACGGACCTTAGCACCCGCCGTGTGTCTGCCTGATAGTACTTCCAGGTATTCGGAGTTTGGTTAGGTTTGGTAAGTCGGTGTGACCCCCTAGCCCATCCAGTGCTCTACCCCCTGGAGTATTCGTCAAACGCGCTACCTAAATAGCTTTCGCGGAGAACCAGCTATCTCCAGCCTTGATTGGCCTTTCACCCCTAGCCACAGCTCATCCCCCGATTTTTCAACATCGGTGGGTTCGGCCCTCCAGTGCGTGTTACCGCACCTTCAGCCTGGCCATGGCTAGATCGACTGGTTTCGGGTCTAATCCGACATACTCATTCGCCCTATTAAGACTCGCTTTCGCTACGCCTACACCTAACGGTTTAAGCTTGCATGCCAGACTAAGTCGCTGACCCATTATACAAAAGGTACGTAATCACCCTTGCGGGCTCTTACTGAT